>JBGAIJ010000002.1:0-747012 GCA_044225605.1 Ferruginibacter sp. | reverse complement strand
ATCTGTGTGGTGTCAATCTCAACAGGGTCGCCAATTTTTTGTGCATTGGCATCCATTTTTGCTGCCATGCAATGAAGGGTATTTTTCTTTTGAAACTGGTAAATCATCCAGAAATAATCAGGATATACCACAAAATCAACATTAAATGTTTTGTCGGGTACAAAATCCAGGCGTACAGTTTGTTTAATCTTCATATCATCTCCAAACACATTTATTTTATGCTGCCATTTGCGCACATTTTTATACACCAGCAGGCTGCCTTTCATTTTGCCAATAATTTCAAAAGTAATGTCCCGGTTATCTTCCTGCTCAAAATCAGAATACGTAACTTTTTGGCTGTATAAAAAAACCGGTGTGGCTGCAAGTAGTATAATAAAAATCACAAACCGCTTCATAAAAATCATCTTTACATTAAAATTACAACTTAAAAGGCAATACGGCTGCCTGTTGAACAAGATGTGCTTTTTTTTGTTTTTACATAAGCGTTAAAAGAAATTAAATTTTACATGCAAACAGTTTTAATTACCGGCGGAACAGGCCTTGTTGGTAAAGCACTTACAAAAATGCTGCTGGGCAAAGGATATGCCGTTATCATTCTTAGCCGTAAAGCTGCGGCTGCAAACAATACCCCCAATTTACAGTTTACGTTGTGGAATGTTGAAAAAAATGAAATTGATATTGCTGCTTTGCAGCAGGCTGATTACATTATTCATTTAGCCGGCGCCGGTGTTATGGATAAAAAATGGACCACAGCATACAAACAGGAAATTATTGGCAGCCGTGTTAAAAGCGCAGCACTTATTGCTGAGAGTTTAAAAAAACATGCTAATAAAGTAAGGGCTGTAGTTAGCACCAGCGCAACGGGATGGTATAAAGAAACCAGCAGTATACATACAGAAAACGAACCTGCTGATGAAAGTTTTTTAGGCAATACCTGTAAGCTGTGGGAAGAAAGCATACAACCCGTAAAAAGCCTTGCCAAACGGCTGGTTATTTTTAGAACAGGCATTGTATTAAGTAAAGAAGGCGGGGCTTTAAAAGAATTTATGCAACCCCTAAAATTTGGTGTGGCTGCAATTTTGGGCAGTGGTAAACAAATTATAAGCTGGGTGCATATTGAAGATTTGTGCCGCCTATTTTTATTTGCCTTAGAAAACGAAAAGCTGAACGGTGTTTATAATGCCGTTGCACCAAACCCTGTTAGCAATAAAACACTCACACTTACACTTGCAAAAAAAATGCGGCGGTTTTTTATACCGGTACATGTGCCGCAATTTGTTTTAAAAATAATGCTGGGCGGCAGAAGTATTGAAATATTAAAAAACACGGAAGTAAGCAGTAAAAAAATTGAAGCGGCCGGCTTTGGGTATAACTATAAAACTATTGATGCTGCACTGGAAGATTTACTAAAAAATTAAAGATCGGCTTTAATAAACTTTCTCCTGCTCCACCAAAAAAACAATACCAAATAAATAAGAGCCAATAACATTACCAGCCATGTAAGGTCCATAGGCATAATGGTTTTGCTTATAGATTTTACTGTATTATCAGGAAACTCCAGCAAACCATCTGCAGCATTTAAAGGCAGGTAATCTCCCATATTTCCAAAATCCATTTGATAAGAATTTTTTAGTTTTATGCTAAGGCCCCATAAAATTTGTGACACAAAATTTTCGCCACCCATGTATATAAAGAGTACACCAATGGCAAAACCGGTACGCTTTACCAATACCGATACCAGCACTGCAAACAAATTATAAGTAAGTGCTTTTAAAAAGAAATAACCAATATTGGCAATGCCGTGAAACGAAAAAGAAGTGCCGGAAAACAAACCGAACACCAGCGCCGTAAGAAATACCAACGCTGTAGCCGCCAAGGCAAAAATTAAAGCCATCACCAATTTTACACTAATAAACTGCTGGCGGGTTAAGCCATCAATAATATTTTGACGGTGTGTTTTATAACCATACTCATTGGTAATTAAAATAGCCAGCAACATAGCAGGCAATAATAAAATACACCCGGTGGCGTAGCTGGTGGTATGCCACGTCATATCAAAACTGTAAGGAGTAAATGTGGCAACACCCGGTACCGGAACCTGCCCCACCACTTCCCTGTTTATAATATAAATTACATAGTTCAATGCTATTACGCCCAGGCCAAAACATATAGCCAGCACTTTAAACGCTGTATAATTTTTAAGCTTCAGCCATTCTATTTTTAATAACTCAATCATTAGTTATAAATAAAAAAGTTTGTAATTATACCGCTTTGTATTTCCCTTTTATTTTACAGTCTGTATGTTGCGGCATGATACACACTGTAAATTTTAAGCCTTTTTAAACTATCGTTATTTCTTTTTTCCAGGTATCATTTTTCGCTTTTGGTACCTGTAATTTCAAGGAATCTTGTTTCGAGTGATTTGCGTTTTACATTCAGCTTATTCAGCACAAAACCTTTTTCAAAACACCAGCGGTTAATGGTTGCTGCCGAAATATTTTCATCACAGGTAAGTTCAACCACTCCATTTGCTATTGCAGCATTCATTACGCCTGTTAATTGCTGTACCGCAGCATGCAATGCTGTATTATCTTCTGCCGCAATTTCAATCAATACTGTTGCAGCAGCTTCACCCACATGCATTACTTCTTTAACAGAGCCTACCGTTTTTAAAACTCCTTTTTGAATAATGGCCACATGCGTACAAACTTTTTCCACCTCATCCAGTATATGGCTGGCCATAATAATGGTTTTGCCTTTGCGGTGCAGTTCTTTTATCAGCTCACGTATTTCTGCAATACCGGCAGGATCCAAACCATTGGTGGGTTCATCAAACACTAAAATATCGGGGTCGCCCAGTAAGGCAGATGCAATGGCAAGCCGTTGCTTCATACCCAATGAGTAGGTACTGAACTTGGATGTGCGGCGCTGATGCAGGTTTACCAAATGCAGCACTCGGTCAATATCATCTTCTCCCCTGCCTTTTATTTTTGCAGCAATACGCAGGTTTCTTTCTGCACTCAGGTAATGATAAAAATTAGGCGTTTCCAGCAGTGTGCCAATTTTTTTTCTTCCTTCTGCTGCGCTTTCATTTCCCTGCCAGGTGTAGTTGCCTGATGTTGCATTCAGCACATTCATTACAATGCCCAGCAGTGTTGTTTTACCACTGCCATTGGGGCCTAAAATGCCAAACACTGTTTGCGGCGGCACATCAAAACTTACGTTTTGCAATGCCTTTACAGTGCCATAGTTTTTAGATAAATTTTCGATTGATAAAACCGACATAACGGTAACATGATTTGCGGATGAAGATAAGCGGATTTTTTTTAAGCCCCGTGCTTTTGATGCCAGATGGAACTAAAACCACCAAGAACGGCAACACCTTTTGCATTGAAATGTAATTGGTGCAATTGCAAATTATCTATATCCTGCTGCAGCACTTTTCTTTTAAACGGATTCATGGTGCCGCCGGGTGCAAATGGCTCGGCGTTGGGATCATACTGAAATTCAGGGTCGGTAATTGTTCCCCTCGGGTACATAATGCCGGGCACGCCCTTGCCCCGAATGTCTAAATCAACCGGATGCTCCAGCCCAATACTGTGGCCAAACTCATGCGCCGCAGTGGTGGAATTATGTAACAGGTTATCTAACTTAAAATAACCGGTGTTGCTGTTAAGCCCATCCACAAAAGAAATATTATCACCGGCAAACTCTTCAATACGATAGTAGTTATTGCGTGGGTTGATGTTTTCAAAAATCATTTCAGGCTCTAATTGTTTTGCCCAAATGCCTTCTATATCAAAAAATACATTGTACTGTTTGCCATTAATTTTTGCAATGCCTTTTGCATCATTCCAAAAATGTGCAATATCTGCTGCCACAAATTTGGCAATATCATCATTGGCTGCATCGCCGTAAATAAATATTACTGCGTGAATGATGAGTTGGTTGTTATTAAGTTCGACTTCTCCCATACAAAATCTATTTGACAACTTTTACACAAGTAAACATTAACTTACCATTAGCCTTATTAAAAATTGTATCGTGGGTTGCATTAAACTCTGTAGTTATTGTTGCCCCCTGAAAAGCACCTGTGAGTATATTATCCTTAAGTGATGCTTCAATTGTAAATTTTCCGTCGGGGGATATTATCTTGTACAGGGAATCACTTACTCTTTCAATTCGTGTTTCACTAAAGTCGTCAATATTTCTATAAGTGCCGGACAAATCAACAGTTTTATTACCATCTGAACATGAAATAAAAATTAGTGTTGCAACAGTTGTAATTAACAGCTTCATATTTTTATTTTTGATTTTTTACTTTTGACTTTTCACCCACCCCATCCTTCCCTGTCCAAACTTCTGTATTGAATAGCTTCTGCCAAATGCTCCGGTTTAATATCAACGCTTCCTGCAAGGTCTGCAATCGTTCTGCTCACTTTTAAAATACGGTCATAAGCTCTTGCACTTAGGTTTAATTTTTCCATTGCCGCTTTTAATAAATTTTGCCCTACAGTACTGATGGTGCAAATTTCTTTTAGTTGCTTACTGCTCATTTGTGCATTGGCATACACGCCGGGGCTTTCTTTATAACGTTCTTCCTGTATCTCTCTGGCCTTCATCACCCGTTCCCGTATGCCTTCGCTTTTTTCATATTGTTGTGTTGATGAGAGTTCGTTAAAAGCAACGGGTGTTACTTCCACATGCAAATCAATCCGGTCTAATAAAGGGCCGCTTATTTTGTTTAAATATTTTTGTACAGCACCGGGCGGGCAGGTACATTCTTTTTCAGGATGGTTAAAAAAACCGCATGGACATGGATTCATAGAAGCGACCAACATAAAACTTGCCGGAAAATCAAGCGCCACTTTTGCTCTTGAAATAGTTACTTTCCTTTCTTCCATTGGCTGACGCATTACTTCCAAAACGGTTCTTTTAAATTCCGGCAGTTCATCTAAAAATAATACACCGTTATGTGCTAATGAAATTTCGCCGGGCTGCGGATTGCCGCCACCACCAACCAATGCAACATCACTTATAGTGTGGTGCGGACTACGATACGGCCTTTTGGAAATTAACGTAGCATTCTCCGGCAGCTTTCCAGCCACCGAATGAATTTTTGTTGTTTCCAATGCTTCCATTAACGTTAATGGGGGCAATATGGTGGGCAACCGTTTTGCCAGCATGGTTTTACCGGCACCGGGCGGGCCAATTAAAATTGCATTGTGTCCGCCTGCGGCTGCAATCTCCAAGGCCCGTTTAATATTTTCCTGTCCCTTTACATCACAAAAATCAATTTCAAAATCACTTTGTGCATTGGCAAACTCTTCACGTGTGTTTACAATAGTTGGTTGCAGTGTTGCTTCATTTTTAAAAAATTCAATCACTTCATTAATATGGCTTACACCATAAACATTTAAGTTGTTTACAATGGCGGCTTCCCGTGCATTTTGTATGGGCACAATCAACCCTTTAAACTGTTCTTTACGTGCCTGCACTGCAATAGGCAATGCGCCTTTTATAGGGCGTATTTCACCATCAAGGCTCAGTTCCCCCATTATTACATACTCCGCTAATTTTTCAGGATTTTCAATTTGCTCTGTGGCGCCCAGCGTGCCAATAGCAATAGGCAAATCAAATGCAGTACCAGTTTTTCGTATATCCGCCGGCGCCAGGTTTACCACCAGCTTGGTACGTGGCATAAAAAAATGATTGCTTTTTATAGCGCTTTCCACCCGCTGCAGGCTTTCTTTTACAGCATTATCCGGCAGGCCAACTATATAATAATTCTGCCCCTGGTTATTTACGTTTACTTCAACAGTTACGGTAATAGCCTCAACACCATACACAGCACTTCCGAATGTTTTTACTAACATATTCCCAAAATATAAAATGGGAAATTAAGGAAAATTTGGAGGTGTGGGTTGTAAAAGTTTATTGAAGAATTTCGCTACCTGCCTTGTTGATAAGATATCTGAAAATTATCTTCCGATTGTATTAACCTCTCCACATATTTGCTGAAATTGACTTTATGGACTTCGTTCCACCCGGATAAGCAGCCTTAATCTTTAAAAGGTCATTATTTACACGTACAATCTCGGGAAGGCTTTTTATTATATTGAGAATTTCAGTTCGATTACTTGCTGATTTTAAATAAAGTTTCATTAAAGGAGGAAAATTTTCCTTTTGAGAGATTTCGATAACCTTTTTCTTATAAATAATGAATGAAATTATCGATTCAACTTTTGAAATACCTTCATCGGACTTTTTTGTTCCTATATTTTTTATAAGAAAATCGAAATCACATTCTATATTCTTATCTAACTTATTTATATTCTTATTAAGAGTAATTATTTTCTGCTTTTTTAAAATTGCATTCTTAAATTTCTTTTTGGCATCTGCTACTGTCTTTTGTGCATAAATCAATGCAAATAAATCTTTATTGTTTATACCTTCTTTTTGTAGTTTTTCGATTAACTGACTTTGAATATCAAAAAGACTAATAGTTTTCTCTGCTTTTTCATTTTTCTTACTCATTGGTTAAACTTTTATTTCTTATACCCCTCCTTCCACATTTCATTAAACGTTTTTGGGCTAAAATGTAAATCGCTGCGGTTTTGTTTCCAGCCTTTAAACAAACCATTTACCACTTTATTTTTTAAGTTGCCATTGCCCATATTCATAAGGCCTCTTTTTAAAGAAGCAATCTTCCAAAGTTTCCACGCCATTTTTTCACTAAATGGTGCAAAGCCTTCTTCCACACTTTCTTTACGGTTCTCCAACAAAATTTCATGCAGGTTAATTTTAACCGCACACACTTCGGTACAATTACCGCATAATGAGGATGCATAACTTAAGTGCTTAAACTCTTCCATGCCTTTTAAATGCGGGGAGATAACGCTGCCAATAGGACCGCTATAAGTGGTACCATAAGCATGGCCACCAATATTTTTATAAATAGGGCAGGCGTTTAAACAGGCACCGCAACGGATGCAGTAAAGGCTTTCTCTTGTTTTTGGATTTTTTAAAATGTTGGTGCGCCCATTGTCTAACAATATCACATACATTTCTTCGGGGCCGTCTATTTCATTGGCTTGCTTAGGGCCGGTAACAATAGTATTGTACACGGTAACTTTTTGCCCCGTGCCAAAAGTTGAAAGCAGCGGCCAAAACAATCCCAAATCTGTAATAGACGGAATCATTTTTTCTATACCCACAATTACAATATGCGTTTTAGGAAAAGCACAACTCAGCCTTGCATTGCCTTCATTTTCTGTAACAGCAATACCGCCCACATCACTAATAATAAAATTGGCACCAGTTACTCCCACTTCTGCCTGCACATATTTTTCCCTTAAAATTTCTCTTGCTTTAAGCGTTAATTGTTGCGGTGTAAAATTTAAAGGCGTACCTAATTTTTCATTAAACAGTTTTGCAACATCCTCTTTGTTTTTATGCATGGCCGGTGTTACAATATGGTATGGGGGCTCACCATCCAGTTGCTGTATGTATTCGCCTAAATCTGTTTCCACGCTTTCAATACCGGCAGCTTCCAATGCTTTGTTCAGGTGAATTTCTTCTGTAACCATACTCTTGCTTTTCACAAGCGTTTTGCAGTTTTTTTCTTTGCAAATGTTCAGTACTTCTGCAATGGCCTGTTCTGCATTTTCGGCCCAAATAACTTTGCCGCCCCGTTTGGTAAAATTTAATTCAAACTCTTCCAGTTGCTGGTCCAATGTTTCAATGGCACGCCACTTTACATTTTTAGCACGCTCTCTTGCCAAATGCACATCGGTAAACTGCTGTTTGCCCTCAGGCACTTTTTCGTTGTACTTGCCAATGTTGAAATTTATTTTACGGCGGTGTTCTAAATCAGCCGCTTTAATTTTTGCTTTGGCTATAAATGTTTCTGATGCTTCGCTCATGATTATTTTTTTGTAACCGGCTGCCGCAATACTTTTCATCTTTAGTGGCGTCGCTCCGTTCAGCAGCGGTAATTTCTATCATCTTTTATCAAAGCAAAGATATGCCTTAAATAAAAACGGCTGGCAGTTTAACTGCCAGCCGTAAAAAATTAAAAAGACAGTTACCCAAAAATTTCATTCAACAACGCTGCCAAATGCACTCCACCTCTTAATAACTGTGTATTCAATGGTGCTATATAATTGAAGTTATATTTATAATCCAGCGATGGAAAAGGTGTTTTTATTTCTGTATAAATTTTTTCACTTAACTGGTACGATTGGTACAGCCATGTTTCCAGCGGCTCACTTTGCATGACATTTAATTCATCTTTAGTGGCATGATTAATAGCTGCTGTATATTCTGTATAACTTAACTGCTGAAAATTAATCAGCTTTTCATCCCACACCTGGTGCAGGTTTACCGTATCTTTAAACCAAAGCACTTTTATCCTGTTGCCGCCATATCCTTCCATTTTAGCGGCATGCAAAGGCTGGTGAATATCCCCCACTAAATGTATAAGCACACGCAGGTAAAATAATTTTTTATCCTGCTCCAGGTTTTTGTTTTTCAGCTCTGCAGTAAGAAATTTAATTTTTGTGTAAATATCAGCAGTGGTATCTGCAGCCAAAAAAGCATCAAACCCTTCTTTTGATAAACCGGTGGGGGTATTAATATAATGCCAGGCAGAAAGATAACTGTACGCCGGGTCGCTCTTTACAAAATCAGCCCAGTTACTGCTCATGGCAATGGACTCGTTACCTAATATGGCTGCAATTTCTTTTTTTGCTTTTTTACTTAAATAACTGTCGGCAATTTCGCCAACAATGCGGTGGCCCAGCGTACCCCATGCCATTGACTGAAATGGAATACTAAAAATAAACAAGGCAACAAGTAATTTTTTCATTTTAAAAATATGTTAGCGTTATAAAATTATTTAAGCACACCCAGCTCTTTGCCCACTTTAGTAAATGCAGCAATGGCTTTATCCAAATGCATTTGTTCATGCGCTGCACTTAATTGCACACGTATACGTGCCTGTCCCTTTGCCACCACTGGAAAGAAAAAGCCGATAACATAAATACCTTCTTCCAACAATTTTGCAGCAAAAGTTTGTGCCACTACTGCATCGTACAACATGATGGGTACAATAGGATGGTCGCCGGGTTTAATATCAAAACCGGCAGCGGTCATTTTCTCTCTAAAATATTTTGTATTGAATTCTAATTTATCTCTCAATTCGGTTGTTTCGCTCAGCATATCTAATACAGCAATGCTTGCACCTACAATACTTGGCGCAACTGTATTAGAAAAAAGATACGGCCTGCTACGCTGCCGTAACATTTCTATAATTTCTTTTTTACCGCTGGTAAAACCACCGCTGGCACCGCCTAATGCTTTGCCTAATGTGCCGGTAATAATATCAATGCGGCCCATCACATTGCAGTATTCATGTGTGCCCCTTCCTGTTTTACCCAAAAAGCCGGATGAGTGGCATTCATCTATCATTACAATAGCATCGTATTTATCAGCCAGGTCGCAAATTTTATCTAATTGTGCAATGGTGCCATCCATGCTAAAGCTGCCATCTGTTACAATAATGCGGCTGCGTAAATGAGCGCTTTCTTTCAGCTTGGCTTCCAAATCATCCATATTATTATGCTCATAACGGTAACGCTGTGCTTTACATAAACGCACCCCATCAATAATGCTGGCATGGTTTAATGCATCGCTTATGATGGCATCCTGCTCATTAAACAGTGGTTCAAACACACCGCCATTTGCATCAAAAGCAGCGGCGTACAAAATGGTGTCTTCTGTGCCTAAAAAATCGGCAATCTTTTTTTCCAGTTCTTTATGAATATCCTGTGTGCCGCAAATAAAGCGTACACTGCTCATGCCATAGCCCCGCAAATCAATGTATTTTTTAGCGGCGGCCAATACTTTTGGGTGCGATGAAAGCCCCAAATAATTATTGGCGCAAAAGTTTAAAACAGTTTTACCACCTACAATAATTTCGGCGCCCTGTTCGCTGGCAATAATGCGTTCTTTTTTATAAAGCCCGGCAGTTTCAATTTCGGTTAATTCGCCGGCAATGCGTTTTACAAAGTTTTGGTTCATATGCAATAGTTGTTAATATAATTACAAAAGTAATGCTGAAAGGGGGTAAATAATTTTAATCTTTTTGTTTTTTAATTAGGTTAGTAAACAAATTAAAACAATGCTATGAAAATAAAATATACACTCTTACCAGTACTTATATTCATTATCACCTCCGCAACTGCACAAACGGGTATTAAAGAATATGTGGAACAAAATGCACAGCAAATAGTAACAGACAAGCCGGACACATTGTACGATGCCGACCTGGAGAAATTTGGTGAAGCCATCGGCAATAAACGTATTATACTGTTAGGCGAACAAGACCATGGCGATGCCGCCACTTTTTTAATGAAGAGCAGGCTGGTAAAATACCTGCATGAAAAGAAAGGGTTTAATGTACTGGCTTTTGAAAGTGATTTTATAGCCTTAACCGGCGGATGGGATAAAATTGAAAAAACAAAAGGGCCGGTTGACAGCTTTATTAAAAAAAATATTTTTCCCATATGGACGCTTTGCCAAACAACCGAAAACCTTTTTTACAATTACATACCGTTAACGCAAAATACACAAACCCCCTTGCAGCTTGCCGGTTTTGACTGCCAGTTACATGGAAATTACGCAGATAAAAATTTAAAGGAGGGTTTAAAGAAAGCGTTGTATAAACTGAGTTATTGGGAGGAGATAAAAAGCAATGCAGATTTGGTAATTAATTATTCAGATTCACTTTTTCTTTACCGGCTGTTAAAGCAAAGCAGCGATTATAAATTAATTGAAGAGGCAGCCACGACCATTCTTACTGCGGATTTGAAACATAAAGAATTAACAGGCTGGGATAAAATTGTTTTAGAAAACATAATAGCCGAAGCCAATAATTTACACTTTTACGAACCCACAAAACCCGTTATTCATTATTACAGGGATAAGCAAATGGCAAAAAATATTGAATGGCTGGCAACACAAAAATATCCGCAGGAAAAAATTATTATTTGGGCACACAATGGGCATATTTCAAAAAACTTTGGGTATGATTATGCCAGCTCAAAACAAGAGAACTATATGATGGGGGATTTTTTATTTACACAGTCTTCCATTGCAGGTGAGCTGTATATTGCCGGTTTTACCTCTCACAGCGGAGATTTCAGGTGGGTTACCGCCCCTAAAACCGTATTTGGAACGGTTAAAAAACCAGCAAAACAAAGCCTGGAAAACTGGGTGCCCAAAAACTTTGACTTTGCCTTTATAGATTTTTTGCCATACAATGAGCATAACAGCGGCAAGCCGGAAGCATTTAGTATGAAAGGGTCTATTGTAAGTACTTTTACCGGGCATCATACGCCGTATGTGCATTACTGGACGAAAATTTTTGACGGCATTTTCTTTGTACGGAATATGTATGGCTGTGCGCCGGTTACGCTAAAATAAAAGCTGATAGCAGTACTGCTGTTGAAAGGATTGCGACGCAACGATGCTCAACCAGGGTCTAAAAGCCGGTATTAAAAAAAATCCGTTCCCCTGTAACTTTTTAATACCGACCTTCGTATAACTGATAATCAAGACCTTTTGCACCAAAAACCTGTATGACGGAGAGAGAATATAATGAATGTGTAAACCTGTATGCAGACAATGTGTACCGTTTCATCCTCAAAAACCTTAGGCATGAAGAAGATGCCCGTGACGTGGTGCAGGTGGCATTTGAAAAAATGTGGGTGAACAGGGAAACAGTGGACAACGAACGCAGCAAAAGCTTTTTGTTTACCGTGGCTTATAACCAGATGATTGACCATATTAGAAAAAATAAACGGGTTAGCTTAAAAGAAGAATTTAACGAAAACGAAAGAGGCACTGTTGGGCCTAAGCATGATACCAAACGTATTTTAAACGAGGCATTAAGTAAACTGAACGAAACACAACGCAGTTTAGTAATGCTGAAAGATTATGAAGGGTACAGCTACGAAGAAATTGGACAAATTACCGGGCTGAATGAAAGCCAGGTAAAAGTATACCTGCACCGGGCAAGGTTGCAGTTAAGAGAGTATATTGTAAAAGTGGAAAACGTTTTGTAGGTTGACCGGTTAACGTTGGCCGTTGGTAGTAAGAAGACATTTACGAACAACGATTAAAAATGAATATTAACAGACATAATTACGAAGAGTTTTTTCTGCTGTATGCAGATAATGAACTTTGCGCCGCAGACCGCAAGGCTGTGGAAGTTTTTGTGGCTGAAAATCCTGATTTGAAGAAAGAATTGCAATTGCTGCTGCAAACCATTAGCAGTGCAGATGCCGTTGTATTTGATAATAAAGATTTTTTATTGAAGCCGGCCATTACTCCGCTGCAGGAGCAATTGCTGTTATTTACAGATGATGAACAAACTGCTGCTGATAAAGAAAAAACACAGCAGTTAATTAATAGCAGTACAGAAGCTGCAAAAGAATTTGCTTTATTACAGCAAACCAAACTGCAGCCGGATACTGCAATTGTTTATACCAATAAAAAAGAGCTATACCGTAAAGAAGAAGGCCGTGTGGTACGCATAGCATGGTGGCGTGTGGCTGCCGCTGCTGTTTTATTACTGGGCTTTGGCACATGGGGCGTATTAACATTGGTTAATCCTGCTGCGCCAAAAGAAGGTGGTAGTGTTGCAAAAGAAACAACTACAAAACCTGTACAACAATCTAACACCAATATTAATTCTGTTACTGCTGATGCAACTGCACCGCAAACAACTGCCAAGGAAAATAATGCCAATACAACTGCTGCAGTTAATACAACACCTGCAAGCAACAATGCAGCAGCAATAAAAAATACGCAGCAAGCAAACAATATAGTTAAGCAACAAAATACAAGTGCTGTTGCTGATAACAACACTAACAAGCTGCTTAAAAAAGAAAACAATAATTTACCTGAACCAACAAATAACCCACGTTACAATAATTTTAACAACAATACCGGTAACGAAATTGTAAAAGCAGACGTACCACCAACAGAAGATGCAACAAACAAAGTAAACTCCGGAAACACTAACCTTGTTACATCTGCGTCAATGCCCAAAACATCATCTGTTAACGGCTATGCAATAACCGCCGCTTACAATGCTGATGAAGCTGAAGAGGTGAATAACGACAAAGTGCTTTACATGAATGAAGACAATGTAAAACGCAGCAAACTCGGAGGTTTTATACGCAAAGTAAAAAGAGTGGTTGAACGCACTGCCAATATTAAAACAGACAACGGTATTAAAGTAGCAGGCTTTGATATAGCATTAAATAAATAATCTAATTTAAAACAGGACAATATGAAACAGCTAATTACACTTTTAGCCGCAGCAATTATTTGCAATGCAGCAACCGCACAAAGCGACACTACAAAAAATTCCAAAAGTGATACCATACGTATTGGAGGAATGATAATTGTAAAAAAAGGAAAAGACGGCAGCAAAGACAAAAGCGTGGATATTACCATGGGCCGCAAAAACCCAGAAAAAAAACGCAACAGCAATGTGAGCACCAACTGGTGGATTGTGGATTTGGGTTTTGCCAATTATGATGATAAAACGAATTACGGCAGCACCGGCACTTATTTAGTAAACCGTCCCGGGTATCCTGCTTTAAATAAAAACGATTTTAAATTACGCTCCGGCAAAAGTGTTAACGTAAACATTTGGTTTTTTATGCAAAAACTAAACCTGGCCAAGCACTATGTAAATTTAAAATATGGTGTGGGGCTGGAGTTAAACAACTACCGTTACAAATCAAGCGTGAGTTATAAAGAAGGCGGCACTATACCTTACAGCAATACACAAACCAATGCACCATTTATTTTCAGGGATTCTATTGCTTTCTCTAAAAACAAACTGGCGGCAGATTATTTAACAGTGCCTTTAATGCTGAATTTTAATACCAACCCCAACAGCAAACGCAAAGGTTTAAGTATTAGCGCAGGTGTAAGTGCAGGCTATTTATACAGCCAGCGCAACAAACAAAAAAGCAGCGAACGTGGTAAGGACAGCAACAAAGGTGATTATGATTTAAACCGCTTTAAATTAAGTTATGTAGGCGAGCTGGGTGTTGGCGGCATACACTTTTATGGTTCTTACAGCCCTAAATCTATTTACGACCACAGCCTGGATATGCGCCCTTACAATATTGGTTTCCGTTTCAGCAACTGGTAAAAAATAACGCAGTATACCTTCTCTCTCTACATGCATGCCCTCACAAGCCAGGTAAAACAAGGCGGGTGAGGGCTGTATGTTTTTGTGAACAACTAATACAACCATTGCATAAAATTTTACGTCATGCTCAATACCTTTAAGTAATTTATTTATCATCTTTTAAAAATTTAACTATGGGAAAGTTTGTAGTTTCTGTAAGAAGCAATGGCGAATACCAGTTTAACCTGGTGGCAGGTAACGGGCAAAACATACTGTCAAGCGAAGGGTACAGCGCCAAAGCCGGATGTATGAATGGTATTGAATCGGTTCGTAAAAATTCGCAGGACAGTACCAATTATGAACGGAAAACAGCCGCCAATGGAAAATCTTTTTTTAACCTTAAAGCCGGCAACGGGCAGGTTATTGGCACCAGCCAAATGTATGAAGGAACAGACGGTATGGAAAATGGCATAAAGTCTGTAATGACGAATGCGCCGGATGCAACAATTGACGAAGCATAATTCTGAAAATATTGTATTGATAAAAGGCCGGAATGTTCCGGCCTTTGCTTTTTTAAGCCACACAGCAAAAAATAATATTGCGTTATATTGCAGCATGGCAGGTTCCAAAAAACTCTTCTTTCCTAATTTAGATGGTTTGCGCTTTATTGCTTTTTTTATGGTGTTTTTATGGCACAGCATACGCCGTCCTTTTGAGTTGCTGCACGTAGAAAATATTTACCTCAACAAACTGTTTTATCTTTTTGTAAATGGCAAAACAGGTGTTTCCATTTTTTTTGTGCTCAGCGGTTTTTTAATAACCTATTTAATTTTAAGCGAAATACAGCTTAACGGAAAGCTGGACGTTATTAAATTTTACATACGCCGCAGCCTGCGCATTTGGCCGCTGTATTTTTTACTATTGATTTTAATTTTTGCTGTCATGCCGCCGGTAATGAATTTACTGCATCAAAACTGGCAGCAGTTTAATATGCAGCCATGGTGGTATTTTGTTTTTCTCAGCAATTTTGATGTGCTGCATATTTACCTCACCAACGGGCAGGATTTATTAGCCAGCACAGTAACATGGAGCGTTGCCATTGAAGAACAGTTTTATTTGGTATGGCCGCTGCTGTTTGCTTTTTTACACCGCAGCATGTATAAATTTATTTTTCCGGCGCTGGTAATTTTATGTTACACCTTTCGCTGGCTGCATGCTGATAACGACAGCATATTGTATTATCACACTTTAAGCGTTTGCGGAGATTTGGCATTGGGTGGCTGGGCAGCTTCTTTAAGTTTTACTAACGAGGCCTTTGTTAATTTTTTTAAAAACCAAAGCAACCGGCAGCGTTTATTTTTCTATACAGGTGCAACACTAATGCTGTATGTTATACAATTCGGTAATGCCCCTTTCTTCCATGTTTTCAGCCGCCTGCTGCAAACTGTTTTCTTTTGCTACATTATTTTAGACCAAAATTTTTGTCTTCAAACAAAATATAAACTGGGCAGCAACCGCTTTATGAGCTTTTGGGGTAAATATACTTATGGCTTATACTTATGGCATGCTTTTGTACTGATGCTGCTTACAGTGGTGGCTTCTAAGCTGTTGCATTTTTCGTTGGAGTCGTTTGGAGTGCATGCTGTAATTGCTGTAGCCGGTTTTGCAGCAAGCCTGTTAGTAAGTTATTACAGTTACCATTGGTTCGAAAACTGGTTTTTAAAATTGAAAGAACGTTTTTCATTTATACATAAAGCCTGATTATTGCAACAATTTGTTAAAGCTGCACAATGGTTTTCCACAATAAATAATAAGCGTAAATGGCACAGCGTTTGAGTAAAGTATTTTCAATAATTTTATTGCCATGAATACATACGGAGTTAAGCATTTTTTTGTTGCCGCCGGCCTGGTTACGCTGTTTTCCTTTAGTGCCGACAAAGGCAAAAAGAAAAAACCCTTAGCAAAACCACGTACCGCCACTGTTACTCCCAAAAAGAAAATTGTAACCGACAGCACAGAAAATCCTTATTACATTATTGTTGATAAAAGTGATTACGAATTAAAAGTGTACGACGAAGAGGGCTGGTACGCCACCTACCCCATTGTTTTTGGCAGTAAAGATTTAGGCGATAAAATGAAAGAAGGCGATAAAAAAACTCCCGACGGCAAGTTTAAAGTAATACTTAAAAAAATTCACCCCAAATGGGGGCCCGAGCTTTTGCTGGATTACCCAAACGATGAAAGCTACCGCCGCTTTAACCAGCGCAAAGCCAGCGGTGTAATACCCAAAACAGCTAAAATTGGTAATGGCATTGCCATTCATGCCACCCGCCCTAACGAAGAGTGGACCGTAGATAATTTTTATAACTGGACGGACGGTTGTGTGAGTGTTAAGTACACCGAGATGAAAGATTTGTTCAGCTATATTCCTGTGGGTACGCCGGTAACTATACAGCAGTAACCCTTTCCATCATTAAATATGCTTTGCTTTATTACTTCCGGTAATGTATAAAAAAGCAATGCCTGCAAAAATTAATTCTGCAATTAAAGCCTGGTACGGAAAATAAAACGGGAAATTATGCAGTAACAGCAAGCCCACTGCAGCTGTAATAAAAATTGCGGGCTTGTTTTCGTAAGCAGGCAATACCAGCAGTAAAGGTAAAAGCCATTGCACCATATTATAACCGCCCCTTGGTGTAAGAAAACTTATTTCTGCAATAAAATACAATAGAAAAGCCAGCACAAAAACTGCAGGCATACCCGGTGGCTTATTGCTGTTAGCCCTGCAAAAAACAAAAAGTGGTATTGCTGCTAAAATAATAAACAGTATGGGGCCAGTAAATAATGACACGTTTATTTTAGCAACCTGTAAATATGCAGGCAAAGCACCCAAACCCTGTATATTAAAACCTTGCGCTTGTTGCAGGTTTGTCATTTCTTCCACTTTGGCTGGTACGCTGTAATTAACTGCATTGTTATTTACAGTACCCATGTCACGCATTTCCATTACATATTCTTTCATTGCTGCATTGTAGTCTTTCCATTGCTGCAAAAAAGGCAACACCAACAAAACTGTTCCTGCGGCAACGCCTATAAACCAGCCCTGTACCAGCTTCCATTTTTTTGCAATAAAAAAAGCAATAAGCAATACACCTGCAAAAGGGCGAAAAAACAATAACAGTCCCGCAATTGCACCTGCCAGCAACTGGCTGCCTTTTTTATTTTCCTGCTGTGCAAAAAAATAAGTAATGGTAAACCCAAGTGCGTAAAATATATACATCTGTCCACGTTCTGCATGTAACAGCCATATCTCCGAACAAAATAAACCTGCCGCTACAGTACAGAAAGTAAGCAATTTTGTATTGCTTGCGTTTTTATACAGTAACAAAAAAATAATTCCTGCCGCAAGCAATTCAAGTGCTGTCCATATAAAACGGATGTATTTATAAGGCAATTTGCTTAAAGGGTAAATAACTGCCAGTGAAGCAGGGGTAACTACGTTTCCATTAACCAAACGTGTGTTATCGTCATTAGGGTTTAATAAATAATCCCCGTCTGCAGCATGCCATTTATAAAAATAAGGAGAATAAGATGTGGTAAGTAAACGGGAGCCAACAATGCGGCAACGTAAATCCGTACCGCCTGTTTTGCCTGAAAAATAAAATGATTTACAAATTGTAAGGAGTACAAAAAAAACAGTAATAACAAACAGAATCTTTTTTGCCGGTGTATACTGTTTCATAATTACAGCGAAAATAAAGAAAACAATCAGCCTTTACTGCTTAATTTCATGCATAAACTTTTTGCTAAAAGCGAATATGGTATTTTTGCAACCCGTTTTTGAAAAAGCAATACATTGTTGAATAATAAAACTGCTATAATTATTGGCGCCGGCCCTGCTGGTTTAACTGCGGCTTATGAACTGTTAACCACTACTGATTATATACCCATTGTTATAGAGGCGGATACACAGGTTGGCGGCCTTTCTAAAACGGTGGATTATAAAGGCAATAAAATTGATATTGGCGGGCACCGCTTTTTTTCAAAATCGCAGCGGGTGCTGGATTGGTGGCTGCATTTTTTGCCACTGCAATTAAGCAACGAAAACACTAACCTCCACATTCAATATCAAAACAAAGAAACTACTGTACAACCGCATGATATTGTGAATGACCCTGAACAGGTGATGCTGCTGCGGCCACGCAAATCCCGTATTTTGTTTAATAAAAATTTTTTTGGCTACCCTTTAAAATTAAATGCGGATACTATAAAAAAGCTGGGCTTTTTTAAATTGTTTAAAGCAGGGATATCGTATGTGTATGCAAAAATATTTCCAGTAAAAGAAGAAAAAAACCTGGCGCAGTTTTTCCGCAACCGTTTTGGGAATGAATTGTATCAAACATTTTTTAAAGATTATACAGAAAAAGTTTGGGGTGTGCCTTGCGAAGCTATTCCTGCGGAATGGGGAAAGCAGCGGATAAAAGATTTGAATGTATCGAAAGTGCTTGCAAACGCTGTAAAATCAATTTTTATAAAAAATAAAAGCCTTACACAGCAAGGCACCAGCACCAGTTTAATTGAACAATTTTTATACCCTAAATATGGCCCCGGGCAAATGTGGGAAACGGTTGCAGATGCAATAACAAAAATGGGCGGCACGGTTATACTGAATACAAAAGTGCAGGAGATAAATTTTAATAAAAGCGGGTTAATACAATCCGTTGTTACAAAAAATATTGAAACGGGAGCAGTGAAAACAATTGAAGGAGCAATTTTCTTTTCAACTATGCCCGTAAAAGAATTTATTCTTCACTCAAAGGGAATAAACTTTTCCGCAGCAACCGCTGAAACCGCAGCACAACTGCAATACCGTGATTTTTTAATTGTGGGTTTACTCGTAAATAAATTTTTATTAACCGGCGATAAAGAAAAAACAATTACTGATAACTGGATTTATTTGCAGGACAAAGGCATTAAAGCAGGCAGGTTACAAATTTTTAATAACTGGAGCCCCGGCATGGTGCAACATCCTGATAAAATATGGATGGGAGTTGAATTTTTTTGCAATGAAACAGAAGCTTTCTGGCAACAAACAGATGAACAGATAATTGCACAGGCTATTAAAGAAATGCAGCAAATTGGTTTAATTGATGCCGCAGACGTACAGGATGCTGTTGTGTTAAAAGTGCCTAAAGCTTATCCGTCATACTACGGTGCTTATGAAAATTTTGAAGTGGTAAAAAAAGAATTGATTAGCATACCAAATTTATACTGCATAGGCAGAAACGGTATGCATAAATATAATAACAGCGACCATAGTATGTTAACCGCTATGGAGGCCGTGGCTCATTTAAAAAACGGCAGTGATAAAAACGCTATTTGGGATATTAATACTGAAGAAGATTATCACGAAGAGAAATAATATTACTTTTCAATAAACAGCAAACTTCCGTCTCCATAACTCAAAAACCTGAAATCGTTTTCTAAAGCATAATTATAAATTGTTTTCCAGTTATTGCCAACGGCAGCAGCAACTAATAATAACAATGTTGATTGTGGCTGATGAAAATTGGTAACAATGGCTTTTGCAATTTTAAAAGTATAACCGGGGGCAATTATAATTTGTGTTTGTGTAAAAAGATGGGTTAGTTTTTTTTGCTCCATCCAGTTTAATAAACCAGTTAGTGCTGCTGTTGCTGTAAAATTTGTTTCAGCTAATTCATCATACACATCCCACTGCTTTAACTCCAGTTGTTCTGCATTGTTGTTTAATAAAGCTTTTACACCCAGCCAGTACAAACTCTCCAGCGTACGTAACGAAGTGGTGCCTACTGCAACTATGGTGTTATCTAAATTGGCAATAAGATTTTTAATAGTGGCAATATCAACATGAATCCATTCGGCATGCATTTCATGCTGCTCCATTACTGCGGCTTTAACGGGCTTAAACGTACCGGCGCCCACATGCAGTGTTACAAATTGCGTTTGTATATTTTTTGCCGCAAGGGTTTTAAAAACAGCATCTGTAAAATGCAGGCCTGCGGTTGGCGCTGCCACGCTGCCATCAAATTTTGCATAAATAGTTTGGTAACGTTCTTTATCTTCTCCTTCGGGTTTGCGTTTTATGTATGGCGGCAATGGAATATTACCTGCCTGCTCAATCATTTCTGCAAAATTTATATTGCCACTCCAAATAAACTCCACCACGTACGCATCGGGCAGTTTTTCAATTACAGTTGCCAGCAGTTTGTTACCATTAACCATTAATTGCAGGCTGCCGCTTTTCCATTTACCGGCGCCGCCTATAAAACATTTCCAGTTGCAGGTTTTTGTGGCCGTGAGTGTTTTGGTGTAATCTGCTTTATAAGGTTCCAGCAAAAAAATTTCTATTATACTGCCGGTATCTTTTATAAACAGCACACGGGCATTTATAACTTTAGTGTTATTAAAAACCAATAAACTGTTTTGTGGTAAATGGGCTGCAATGTTTTTGTAAGTATCCGTTACAATGGCATCGTTTTTATATACCAGCAGTTTGCTGCTGTCCCGCTCTGCTAAAGGATGACCGGCAATTTTTTCATCGGGCAGGTTGTAGGTGTAATCTTGTATAGAAATATTTTTGGGGTGCATAAGGGCTGTAATGATGCACAAAGGTATGCGGTTGAAGTGTGATTCTTTTTTCCTTTCACTGAAAGAAAAAAAGAACAGAACAAGTTCACAACGATGCCGCCATGAAAAACAAAAGCTGGTTACAAAATATTACTTCAAAAATCGTTCTACTTCCATCATCCACTTTTCGTTTTCCTTTTTGCAAAGGCTTTCATGTGCTGCGGTTTGATACACCACAAACTTTTTATTGGTGGTGGAAAGATTTTTGAAAATAATATCTTCTTCGCTGCGGCTTACCCGTGGGTCGTTAGCGCCCCATTGCAGCAATACCGGGCAGGTAATTTTTTTTGCATACTCCTGCGGCTGCATATTAAAAGCCCAAAATCCATTAATGGTGCCGCCCCAAAAAGTAAGTAGCGTTGCCATAGGCTGCGGTGGCACGCCCATTAATTTCAATCGTCCTTTTACTGCATCTTCAATTGTGCCAAAGGGCATTTCTAAAATAATTTTATTGGGCTGCAGGTTATAATCATTTACCGCTTTTGTAATAGTGGCGGCGCCCATTGATATACCCCACAGTATAATATTTTTTTCGCCTTTGCTTTTTATATAATCATAAGCCAGCTTTACATCTTCCGCTTCGTTATAGCCAATAGTGCAGGTGTTGCCGCCGCTGTTGCCATGCGCCCTGAAATCAATTTGAAAAGTATTGTAACCCATTTTGCGAAATGCTTCTGCCTCTGCATTGTTACCACTCTTAAGCCCGCCATGCCCATGAAACAACAGCACCGTTCCTCTGGCACTATCAGCAGTTGTGTACCATGCGTCTAATTTTATACTGTCTTTTGTGGTAAGAATAATAATTGTGTTGGCAGTATCAGGCGCTGCCTCTTTTTGTTTTTGTGCATTAATGCCAAACAGCATTTCTTTGGTTACATCCCACCCGGTTTTATTTTCTTTGGCTTTAATTGTTACCTCGCCATTATTATAAAAGTGAGTGAACTTATAGGCGTGAAAAATTACAATGATATTTACCAGTACAAACAGTACGGCAAATACTTTTAACAAGCGCACGAGTATTTTTTTCATGTATGCGGAGTATAAAATGTAACCTTTACAACTTACCATTCTTTATTTCATCCACCACACCCGGGTCAAGCAATGTAGAAGTATCACCCAGGTTTTTCATTTCACCTTCTGCTATTTTACGCAAAATGCGGCGCATAATTTTACCGCTACGTGTTTTGGGCAAACCGCTTACAAACTGAATTTTATCGGGCTTTGCAATAGCGCCAATTACTCTTGTTACTGTTTGCAGTATATCTTTTCGTCTCAATTCTTCATCGCCATGTGTGCCGCTGTAAATAACATAGGCGTAAATGCCTTGTCCTTTTATGTCATGCGGAAAACCCACTACCGCACTTTCCACCACACCTGCATGCATGTTAATAGCATTTTCCACTTCGGCAGTGCCAATGCGGTGGCCGCTTACATTCAGTACATCATCCACACGGCCGGTAATGCGGTACATACCTTCATCATTTTTTAAAGCGCCATCACCTGTAAAATATAGATTTTCGTAAGTGGCAAAGTAATTGGTGCGGCAGCGCTCATGGTCGCCCCAGGTGGTGCGTAATATGCCGGGCCAGGGTGCTTTAATACACAGGTTTCCTTTTAGTAAACCTTGCTCATCTTTTACTGTTATCTCTTTACCATGTTCATCAACCAGCAATGGCTGCACACCCGGCATGGGTAATGTTGCCCAGCTTGGTTTTGCAGGAGTAATGCCAGCAAAATTGGAAATTAAGCAACCTCCGGTTTCTGTTTGCCACCAGGTATCTACAATGGGGCATTTCTTTTTACCAATATGTTCATCATACCAATGCCATGCTTCTTCATTAATAGGTTCGCCAACAGTGCCCAATACTTTTAATGATGATAAATCTTTTCCTTCCAGCGGACTTAAACCATAACCCATTAAACTTCTTATGGCTGTTGGCGCAGTGTATAAAATATCCACTTTGTGTTTATCAACAATATCCCAAAAACGTCCGGCATCAGGCCATGTGGGTATGCCTTCAAACATTAATGAAGTGGCGCCTGCGCTTAACGGGCCATATACAATATAACTGTGGCCTGTAATCCAGCCAATATCAGCTGTGCAAAAATGTACCTGCCCCGGTTTGTATTGAAATACGTTTACAAAAGTATAATTCGTCCAAATCATATAACCGGCGCAGGTATGCACCACACCTTTTGGTTTGCCCGTGCTGCCACTTGTATATAAAATAAACAGCGGGTCTTCTGCATCCATTGGTTCTGCAGGAAAACTCACCACACCATTTTTCTCCACCTGGTCTTCTGCAATATCCATTTCATCTTCCCACCACAAATCCCTTCCTTTAATCATACTCACCGGGGTACGTGTTCTTGTATACACAATTACTTTCTTCACTGTTTTGTTTCCTATCAACGCATCATCAATCACACTTTTTAAAGGAATATCTTTTCCGCCACGGTAAGCACCATCGCAGGTAATAATAAATTCTGCACCGGCATCATCTAAACGGTCGGCAATGCTTTGCGCACTAAAGCCGCCAAAAATTACAGAGTGTATAGCGCCAATTCTTGCGCAACCCAACACTGCATACGCAAGCTCCGGAATCATGCCCATGTAAATGCAAACACGGTCGCCTTTTTTTACGCCGTTATTCTTCAGCATTTGCGCCACCTGGCACACACGCTTGTGCAGCCTTGCATACGTAACCACTCTCACTCTTTCTTCTGGATTGTTGGGTTCCCAAATAATGGCAGGCTTATCAGCCATTGTTGGCAAATGCCTGTCAATGCAATTTTCAGTTATATTCAGTTTAGCGCCTTTAAACCATTCCACCTTTGGCTCTGTAAAATTCCATTCTAAAACTTTGTCCCATTTTTTGCGCCATAAAAAATTTTCAGCAATGCTGCCCCAAAAGGCTTCTGGTTGCTCAATACTTTTTTTGTAATCGCTGTAATACTGTTCTAAAGATGTAATCTGATAAGGATATGACATGATAATTATTTATTCGTCTTCAAAATTATACAAACGCACCGGCTTTACTGGTACTAAATAAACAATTTGTTCAAATTTTTTAATGCAGGCAACAATACAGGACGGTTTCATTTTAAAACATATTATCTTTCCCTAAACAATTGTTTCTATATGAGTACGCAGGCTTCGGCAAAAGGTATTGGAAAAGTTATATTCTCTTCATCGTTAGGTACGCTTATTGAATGGTACGATTTTTACATTTTTGGTATGCTGGCCAAAACAATTTCTGTACAATTTTTTCCTGATGGTAATGAAACCGCAGCGCTGTTAAGCACACTGGCCATTTTTGCTGCAGGCTTTTTGGTAAGACCATTTGGCGCTTTGGTGTTTGGAAGATTAGGCGACTTAATAGGCAGAAAATATACTTTTTTATTAACGCTTGTGTTAATGGGCGGTTCTACATTTTTAATTGGCTTAGTGCCATCATATAAAGCCATTGGTATGGCTGCACCATTATTGGTTTTATTATTAAGATTGATACAGGGCCTTGCATTGGGTGGTGAATATGGCGGTGCTGCTACTTATGTTGCCGAACATGCGCCTGAAGGAAGGCGTGGTTATTTTACTGCATGGATACAAACAACAGCAACACTGGGTTTGTTTGTGGCACTGGGTGTAATTATGGCGGTTAAAGGCAGTATGAACGAAGCCGCATTTAACACAGAATGGGGAGGTTGGCGCTGGCCTTTCTGGATTTCAATTTTACTGGTGGGTGTTAGTATTTACATCCGTTTAAAAATGAACGAAAGCCCTGTGTTTGCAAAGCTGAAGGCTGAAAAGAAAACAAGCACCAATCCGCTGAAAGAAAGTTTTGGACACAAAGCCAATTTTAAAATGGTGTTGCTGGCATTGTTTGGTGCGGTAATGGGGCAAGGCGTGGTTTGGTACACCGGCCAGTTTTATGCACAAAGTTTTTTGGAAAATACGGTTAAGATTGAGTTTATGCAAAACCGTGAAATATTGCTGTGGGCAATTGGTTTGGCAACACCTTTCTTTTTAGTGTTTGGTGCGCTGAGTGATAAGATGGGAAGAAAATGGATAATGCTTACGGGAATGTTACTGGGCGTTATTTTTTACAGGCCGATATTTGGAACGATGCTGAAAGATGCGGATGCGAAAGAATGGAAAGAAAGAAATGAAGGAATGAAGTATGTAAAAAAAGAAGGGCTTATTAATCCATTAATAAAAACAGATACTGTAAAAAGAGATGATGAAACATTACATATTACGCATGTAAAAGAAATATGGGCACTAAATGAAGGTATACAATTTACTGCTGTATACGCTGATACCGCCGCTGTGGATGATGCAGGCGCTACAATATGGATTAGTAAAGACAAAAAAACTGTTTATTCTGATAAAATTCTTTCTTCCCCACTCAAATGGAAATTCATTTTTCTTATTTGGATAATGATAATTTTTGTAACCATGGTGTACGGGCCGGTAGCGGCATTTTTGGTGGAATTGTTTCCCACTAAAATAAGATATACATCAATGAGCCTGCCTTATCATATTGGCAATGGTGTGTTTGGTGGCCTGGTGCCGTTTATAGCAACACTATTAACTGCGACTTTTAGCAGCGACCCGTTGGTAGGTTTATGGTATCCTATTGGCGTGGCAGCATTGTGTTTTGTAATTGGCGCTTTGTATTTGAATAATAAAATTGATAAAGAAATTAACGACTAAACTTTTTATATGAACCAGCTTAAAAAAATAATGGGGTTATTGTGGATGCTGATTGCACCGGCTGTAATTTATTTTTTAATTGCTGGCGCCATGCACAATATTGGCGCCGGCACAAAAGATATAAATAAACCCATTCCCTGGATTATCATCATCACCATTTTTACACCCATTGCCATAGGGTTGTTTATTTTTGGGTACTATGCAATTAAAGGTGAGTATGATAAGCTGCCGGAGAGTTCTGAGGAGTTAGAATGAAAAACTGTTACTATTTTTATACTAATGAAATATTTTTTATTTCTTATTTTTTTTCTTGCATGCGACTCGGCAAAGTCTCAGATAAGGCTGGGAGATAGTTTTCCAAATGACAGTTCCAAAATCGAGTTAACTACAAAACTGGGTATTCCCTTTGGAAATATTACAAAATTAGAAGTTGAGGTTTATGACGGAGATTCTTTGCTTTGGAAAACTTATCAAGGAATTTATCTTCTAAAAATAAATTCAATCAATAACAAACCACTATCAGATACACTTATTTTGAGATTTACCGATGAGACTAAAACTTTAGCCACAGATGATTTTGGTTTTTTCCAACTAATTTATAAAAGGAAGGCAGGCTCCATCTCTTATGAACAAGCAGAAAAAATTAGAAAGAAATACGTTGGTAAGAAGTTTACATTTATGGCATATGAAACGGGTAAATTTAGCGGTACACCAGATGGATACTTCGATTACAAAGCAACAATTCCCGGCGTACCAAATGTGTTTGCTACAAGAAGTTTTTATTTTGAACATTCTTTAGTACTTGTTTCAAGACTTAAAAAATAGAATTTTAAATAACTTTTGAAAGGAAATTCATTAATTGCTTGTAACATTTAATAATGCTTACACGTTTCAAACTAATAATGCGGCGCATTTTATTATATAGTACTGCTTTATTAGCCATTTGGGTTTTATTGGCACAATGCTTTATTATGCGCAACCGCTGGAGTGATAAAAAAGCATATAATGTTTTTAAAGCAAAAGAAGTTCCTCTAAAAATTTACGATACTGTAATTAACAGCCATCATTTACATTATGCTGTAAGCGGCAGCGACAGTTTACCCACTTTGGTTTTTATACATGGCAGCCCCGGCAGCTGGATGCATTACATGAAATATATGTGGGACAGCGCCATGCGAACTAAATTCCGGATTGTGGCAATAGACCGGCCGGGCTTTGGGTACAGCGATTTTGGTAAAGCCATGCATTTGCAGGAACAGTGTGCCATCATTTCACCGGTAATACAAAAATTAAAAACGGATAAGCCCTTGTATTTAGTGGGGCACAGCATGGGCGGGCCCGTGGCAGTTAAACTGGCGGCAGATAATCCGGTAATAATTACTACACTGGTAATTGTTGCAGGCGCAATTGATATTAATCAAGAGGCGAAAGAAACATGGCGGCATATTATGAATGTGCGCCCGCTTTACTGGACATTGCCCGGCGCCTTTGCACCCAGTAATACTGAATTACTTTATTTAAAAAAAGATTTACTGCCCCTTCAGAACGATTTTAAAAATATTACCTGCAATGTATTGTTTGTGCATGGCGATAAAGACACCTGGGTGCCTATAGAAAATATTGCTTTTGGAACAAAGATGATGACAAATGCAGCTTCCATAAAGGCAGACACATTGCATGGTGCAGACCACCAAATACCGTGGAAAAACAAGGATGCGTTAAAAGAAATTTTATTACAGCTTTACTAATTATTACTCATTATGAGTATTAAATTTCATCATATCTTTTTTAACACAAAGAAAATGAGCTAAAGAGTTATCGCAGAAATTCTCAGCGTTTTCTCAGCTTCTCCTTTTCTCAGCGTTGAATAAATTCATACTTTATTCAATTGCCTTATAAATAGCTTCATGAATTTTTGGGCGCACATTCATGTCGAGCAACTTTCGGTTGTCGCCACCATTGGGGTTTACCCTGTTGCTTAAAAAAACAAAAATTAACTGGTTGGCTGGGTCAGCCCAAACACAGGTGCCTGTAAAACCGGTGTGGCCAAATGTTTGCGGGCTTGCAGATAAGCAAGGATAAGGTTCCGGCCTTTTGTTATTATCTTTTTCAGGTTTATCAAAGCCATAGCCACGACGGCTTATTTCACTGTGATAAGCTGTAAATAAATCAACAGTTTCTTTTCTTAAAAAACGTTTGCCGTTAATAGTGCCGCCGTTTAGCAGCATTTGCATAATCATACCTAAATCATAAGCATTGCTGAACAAACCTGCATGGCCTGCCACACCGCCAAACATAGCAGCGCCGGGGTCGTGCACATCGGCCGTTAATAATTGCTGGCGAAAAATTTTTTCATCTTCTGTTGGTATTGCCCTGCTTGTAAGATTACTTTCTCTTGGCTTAAAACCGGCTGTAGTTAAACTCATAGGTTTGTAAAATTCTTTAACCACGTATTCGTTCAGCGGCATGCCGCTTATTGCTTCTACAATCTTACCCAAAAAAATAAAATCATTATCGCTGTAAATATATTTGCCACTGGCACCTAAAGGGCTTTGCAAAATGCGCTGGTAAATAGTGTCACGCCATGCAGTACGCATATACATATTCTGCGCCACTCTTACGCTGAAAGAATCAGATGCTGTTTTGCTGTAAAACCACGGCAACGGGTTACCGAGGTTGTCAATAGTTTCTTTATAAAACGGGATATATGCAATCAGGCCCGCCTGGTGCAATAAAATATTTTTTATAAGAAGATGTTCTTTATTAGTTCCTTTAACCCAGGGAAGATAATCGCCTAATTTTTTATCCAGTTCAATTTTGCCTTCATCATACAGCCTCATTATGCTAATGGTGGTGGCACAAATTTTTGTAACCGAAGCCATATCAAAAACCGATTCTAAATTATCGGCAGTTGCATTATTTACTGCATAATTACCAAAGGCCTTATGATAAGCTATTTTGCCGTTTTTAATAACCAGCGCAACAGCACCCGGCGTTGCTCCTTTTGCAATTGCATCTGTTATTATAGAATCTATCGCAATAAGTTTAGCGGCATTAAGGTTTGCTTCTTTGTGGTTGAGCCGAGGCAAAAAAAAACCATTGCTTACAATGCCGCTTCCAAATTTATATTCGCTACAAACAGTTACCGGCAGCCTGCCTTTGGCCGGTATTTTTCCTTGTAATAAATCAATGGCGGTGTTTTGTACAATGGCATCATCTTCATAACAGGCAATTAAATTTTTTGCATTGCACCAGTTTTTTATGGCGTAGGGGTTACCAAAAACAAACGTAACAGCGTTGGTTTGCTGTTGCAGTTTTGTTACCACATCAACCGCTGTTTTTGAAATGCCAAAATTATTGGCAGGCACTCTTGCATAATTATGTATGCCGATAATTATTTTTTTGTATTTCTTTTTCAATGCTGCAATATCCATCTTCACACTGTCCTGCCCGTATGGATAATAAATAACAGTTGCATTGTAATCTGCTTTCATTCTTTGTGCAAAAGCATTTTCTGTATTACTGCCTACACAAACATACAGCACATCATTGCCTTGCTTTGCCGGTACTGCCAATGGAAAATACATTGTGTCTGTTTTCTTTAAAACAGTCAGCGCATTTTCTGCAACTGTTCTGCGCATGCTGCTAACGTTGCTGTTTAAATCAACTGTAAGATTTTCCGTATTTATTGGTTGCAGGTTTGCCAGCCCATATTGATATTTACTCAGCAGCACTTTCATGCAATGCTTGTCAATATCATCCTGTGTTAATTTTTTGTCTTTAATTGCTTCTTTAATTTTTCCAATTGCCAGTGGCACATCTCCCGGTAAACACAACATGTCATTGCCTGCAATAAGCGATTCAACAGAAGCTGCACCATCAGGATAAAACTTTTTTACACCTGCCATTTCCAGCGCATCTGTAAAAGTCAACCCCTGGTAACCTAATTGGTTTCTCATTAAACCGGTTACATTATTTTTTGAAATAGATGTGGGCTTGTTAGGTGTGTTATCAATTGCCGGAATTGAAAGGTGTGCAATCATAACACTTCCAATACCCGCTTTAAAAATTTCTTTAAAAGGATATAGTTCCAGCGAATCCAGTTGTGCTTTTGTTTTGTTTATTACCGGTAAGTCGTAATGAGAATCCACTGCCACATCACCATGGCCGGGAAAATGTTTAGCACATGCCATTACACCGTTATCCTGCATTCCCTTCATGTAAGCAATGCCATATTGTGCCACTTTATATTTGTCTTCACCAAAGCTGCGGTCGTTAATTACGGGGTTGTTTGGGTTATTATTTACATCCACCACAGGCGCATAGTTTACCTGTATATTCATTCTTTTACATTGCTCTGCCACAATTTTTCCATAATTATATACCACGGTTGCATCAGGCATGGCTCCCAGCATCATTTGCCTTGGTAATGGCAGCACACTGTCAATCATGCGCATGCCTAAACCCCATTCAGCATCAACACAAACTAAAATGGGTGTTTTTGCCTGCGCCTGTAATGCATTTAAAATATTAGCCTGCTTAACAGGGCTGCCCTGGAAAACACAAATGCCACCAATATTGTATTGTTTAATTAAATCGCTTACCTGTTTATCAAAAAAAGTAACTGTTTTTGTTTTGGCATCATATGTACTTAACCGCACCACCATTAATTGTGCTATGCGCTGGTCGGGGCTTAATGTTTTAAAAACACTGTCGGCCCATGCCTGTGCAGTATTATTTTGTGCATATAAACCAACTGTATGCATAACGGCTGTCAAAAAAATAAAAAATTGTTTCTTCATTGGTCAGTAGTATAAGTTACAAATATCACTATTTTAAATAAGGCAGAAGTGCCAATTTTTTTTTAATTTTATAACATGTCAATTGCTGATAAATACCGGCCATATTATACTTATGAGGATTATTGCCTTTGGGAAGGTAAATGGGAGCTGATTGAGGGCATGCCGTATGCTATGAGCCCGGCGCCTGTTCCGGCATACCAAAGAGCTTCCATCAGTTTAGTTTTGGCCTTTGAAACAGCATTAAAAAAAGGCTGCAAAAAATGTAAAACTTATATACCTATTGACTGGAAAATTGCAGAAGATACTGTGGTGCAGCCCGATTTATTGGTTGTTTGTGCTCCAATAGAAAAAAAATACCTGGATTTTCCCCCGGTACTTGTTGCCGAAATGCTTTCTCCATCAACGGCAGATAAAGACCGTGGCGAAAAAATGGAAATATACCAGATGCAACAGGTTAAATATTATCTTATTCTTGACCCCCGGTTTAAAAAAATTGAGATTTATGAACTGATACAGGGTAGTTATCAACCAGTATCGGTTGACCCTGCACAATATACTTTTGCAATTGAAGATAACTGTACTGCCGAAGTAACTTTTGCTGATATTTGGGAATAGACATTTTATCTTTTCCCGTATCCTTTTTTTTGCTCACTTTTGCACCCTGTTTTAAAATAGCCATTTTGCCCGATATTATTCAACTATTACCCGATAACATTGCCAACCAGATTGCAGCCGGTGAAGTTATTCAGCGCCCTGCAAGTGCTGTAAAAGAGTTACTGGAAAATGCAGTGGATGCTGGTGCAACCGACATAAAGCTTATTATTAATGATGCCGGAAAATCGCTTATACAGGTGATTGATAACGGCAAAGGCATGAGTGAAACCGATGCCCGTATGGCTTTTGAACGCCACGCTACTTCTAAAATCAGCAATATTGATGACCTGTTCAGAATAAAAACAATGGGTTTTAGGGGAGAAGCATTGGCAAGTATTGCCGCTGTGGCACAAGTGGAGCTAAAAACAAAACGAAGCGATGATGAAACCGGTGTTTTTATTGAAATTGAAAACAGCCAGGTTATAAAACAGGAACCTGTTGCAGCGGCAAACGGCACCAGCATTGCCATGAAGAATTTATTTTTTAATGTGCCTGCCCGCCGCAACTTTTTAAAAAGCAATGCAGCGGAGTTACGTCATATTGTGGATGAGTTTATACGGGTGGCAATGGCTTTTCCTGAAATATTTTTTTCGCTTACCAGCAACGGGCAGCAGGTTTTTCATTTGGAAAAAGGCACATTAAAGCAACGTATTGTGCAAATACTGGGCAATAATTACAACGCCAAATTGGTAAGTGTGCAGGAACATACCGATTACCTGAATATTTATGGTTTTGTGGGTAAGCCGGAAACGGCCAAAAAAACAAGAGGCGACCAGTACTTTTTTGTAAACAACCGTTTTATTAAAAGTGCTTATTTAAACCATGCGGTTATGAGCGCCTTTGATGAAATGATTGCGAAAGACAGTTTTCCCATGTACACATTGTTTATTGACCTTGACCCTGCACAGGTTGATATTAATGTACACCCCACCAAGCAGGAAATAAAATTTGAAGACGAAAAGATTGTATATGCTTTTGTGCAGAGTGCTGTAAAACATGCGCTGGCACAATTCAGCATTACACCCACACTTGATTTTGATTTGGACAGCGGCATACAGCAATTAGATGCGGTGAGCAAACCATTTACGGAAGAGAAAAAATCTTCTGCGTCTGCATCATCTTTATACAACACGTTTACACAAAAGCACCAAAGCCATTTTATAGAAAGCAAAAGCGAACTGAAGCACTGGAAAGAAATTGGCAGCCTTGCAAAAGAAATTAATAATGAAAAGGCGAGTATACAACAGCCGCTTGCAATAAACGAACTGCAAAATGTAAGCAGGAAACCGCAAACAGAAAACCTGCAGCAATTGCACTTAGCTTATATTGTTGCACAAACTGATAAAGGTTATTATGTGCTGCACCAGCAAAATGCACATGAGCGTATTTTATACGAACGCTTTATTAAGGCAACAGATGGTAAACCCATTGCTACACAACAAAGCCTTTTTCCTGCAACCATGCAACTGGCTGCGCCTGATGCTGTATTGTTACAGGAACTGCTGCCCGATTTACATAACCTGGGTTATTTGCTGGAACCCTTTGGCAACAACACTTTTGTTATACAGGGCACACCGGCAGATGTGGACCAGGGTAATGAAAAAGTTGCAATAGAAAAAATGCTGGAGCAATATAAACACTTCAGTATTGATTTAAAATTTACAAAAAGAGAAAAACTGCTGCGCTCACTGGCATTACAGCAAAGTATAAAGGCGGGTACTGCTTTAACAGAAAGAGAAATGAGAATATTGGTGGAAGAGTTATTTAATTGTGCAGCTGCAAATATTACGCCTAATGGCAAACCCACTTACCTGGAGTTTAAAAAAGACGAACTGGATAAAATGTTTGGTAGGTAAAGCAGGAATTTTTAATAGTCAATATCCGCAGCGCTGCCGTCTTTTTTGTCTTCTTTCACTGATTTGTTTTCTTCATCCAAAACATACAGCAGCTTATTCAGCATTTCTTCATACTGGGTTGTTTTACCATGCTGTGTTTCAATATTAATGTAGCGCTTGTTTTTTTCGCCGCAGTATACACTTAGTGAACCATCCTTGAGTACTTTAATATTATCCTGTAAAATACTGTTATAACCAAAGCCCGACATACGGGTAAATAATTTTTCATCAGTAGTCAATGTAATATCATCCACATCCTGCCAGCTGTCTGCATATACCCTTTTAGCATCGGTTTGCCTTGTGCCGCCGGGCTGGTATGTTTTTACAGAGTAGTCGCCATCCGTATTGTTATGCAGTGCAATTACACAAGCTGCACTGTCCGGTATCAATTGCAAAATTTTATTGGCAAACTTTTCTACTTCAGTAACTATTTCGGCTGTAATCTTTCCTTTAGATTTTAATGTAAGCTCAATGCCTTTACGTGAAAAAATCCTGTTAGGATCAAAGGTATATGTTACACCCCTGAACGGAAAACTTACCACCCGTTGCGCATTATTTTCAATACGTATAAGCAGGCCGCCTTTTTGCTCCAGCACTGCACGTGCTGCACCTACTGCCGTTGCCTCATCATCATGTAAATTAATACAGCAGGTATTTATGTTAGTACCGTATTGTGTAACTTTTATAACAATGTTTTTGGACCCCAGCTTATGGGTAATGCTTTTTTCTGCACCGGTAAAAACAGCTGCAGTTTTTGAATGGTTAACTTTTACCGGCTTATTTATACCTGTAAATAGTGTTGTTAATGAAAGCAGTAAGGCAATACCGGACATGTGGATTTAAAATTTTGGGTAAATATAAGCAAATTTTTTACCGTATAAATAAAACGATGTATTATTGATTGTATTGCGTTACATAAAAAAATCCTGCAACAACCAAGCTGCAGGATTTTTACTTTTCTAACCCCCAAGTTAGAGTTTATTGAACCTGGCATAGCAGGTTTTACCGCCGTAAATTAATTTTATTGTGTACAGCCCGGTAGGCAGGCCATCTACATTTATAGTAACCACATTACTGCCACTAACACCCTGTACATGTTTTTCTCTTACAAGCAGGTTGCTGGAATTATATACATATGCATGTATCATTTCCGGCTGTGTTAATGTTACTGCCACATTTATAAGGTTAGTGGCAGGGCTTGGGTAAGCCTGCAATAAACAAGCGCTGTTTACACGCTCAATACGTATTACACTGCAGTATTCTTTTACGCAGCCGCCCAGTGTTATTGCTTTAAGGCAAACCCTGTAATAACCTGTATCGCCAAATACATAAGCCGGGTTATTCTGATGCAATATTACCGGAGGTGTTGTAGCAGGGCTCAGTTTTGTAATAGTCCATGTTTGATCCAAAATCGGGAAGTTGGCATTTGCATAGAAGTACAGCTTATTTGGTACAAACGGATCTCTCTGCCATGTATAGCTCACATGAATACTGTCGCAGTTTAATTGTGGCAACACACGTATTTCTTTACAGGTGGAACTAACGCATGTAGATCCGTACCATGCAGTTAAGCATACAATGTATACACCCGGCTGTGCATAGCGGTGTATCGCAATCGGGTCGTGGCTGCCTGTGCCGTCACCAAACGTCCATGTGTACTGTATGGCAGAGCTTAAATAATCAGGGGTAAATTTATACTTCTGGTTATCGTTGCTGAATTTTTCGTATTTGAAGTGTGACAGATCTCCACAACCGGGAATGTTTGGAGATATTACAATAGTGTCGCATTTTGTTTTTATGCAATTAGGCGCTGTTTGTATAGTTAAACAAACTGTATAAGTACCCGGTTGTGCGTACTCATGTGCAGCATTCCAGGTGGTGGCAGATGTACCGTCTCCAAATGTCCATTTTGCAGTGGCAGCGGCTACAGTTACAGCAGTAAGGTTTGTAAAATATACCAGCCTGTGATTTACAGAATCTCTTTGCATGCTAAACCTTACATCATAATTACATGGTTGTGCAACAACCACCGTTTTACAAAGTTCCCGTACACATATGGTGCCTGCGGTACTGTTTACGTTACGCTTTATACGTATGCAAACATTATATGTACCTGCTTGTGCGTAGTCGTGTGTAGGGCTTGCGGCGTTGGGGTCGCTTAGTAAACCACTAATAGAACTGCCGTCGCCAAATGTCCAGCGGATAGAATCGCTAGATAAAACTGCGGTGCTGGTATTGGTGAATTTAATACGAAGGGGATGTGCAGTGTCTGCCTGTGACGTAAAGCTTGCCACAATATTACATGGCTGTGTTACCACCACTGTTTTGCAATACTCGGCCACACATGGCGCAGTACTGGTATTATTATTTCGTTTTACCCGCACGCATACATTGTACGTACCTACGTTGGCATAAATATGAACAGGGTTTGCAATGGTGGCATTGCTCATTAAACCACTAATAATGGTACCATCACCAAAATTCCATCGCACAGAGTCTGTTGCCTGTACATTTATGGTAGTATTAAAGAAATACAGCCTTAAAAAATTAAGCGAATCGGCAATAGAACTAAAACTGGCCTGCAGGTTACAGGGTACAGATTGTATTACCACCTGTTTAATTACAGAGTCTGCACAGCTTACAACTCCGTTGGCATTTAGCCTGATAATAATATGCGTAACATTATAAGTGCCCGCAGCAGCATAGGTTTGCGTGGGCAGCGGAATGTTACCAACATTACCATTGCCAAACCTCCAGTAATGGTATGTGTTAAAGGAATCGCCAATTACAACAGGTGTAAATTTTACTGTGTTGGAAGTAACGTAACTAAAATTAAAATCAGCATTACATACTGTGCCGGTTTGTGCAGTTGCTTTAAAACCAAATGTGGCAGCAATCAGCAGAAAAAGGGTAAATAGTCGTTTCATAACAAACATTTTAGGTGAACAGTTTAAATAGGTATCGGTTAACAATAAAGAGATACCCTGTTTGTTTGTTGTGTTGCCCCGTTTTTAAAAAATTTTAGTATTTTTTTTGAATGTATTGCAAAAAGCGTTCTGCAGCCCGCCTTACTGGTGTGGCGCCGGTTATATAGTTATTATTTAAAATAGAGAAAATAAGCAATTTGCCCTTGCTGGTAATTAAATAACCGCTTAAAGCACAGTTATTGCTTAGCGTGCCGGTTTTAGCATATATATATTGCCTGCTATATTTTTATAGTAAGATGATAAAGTGCCTTCGCCGCCGGTGGCTAAAATTACCTTCATACGCTCTAAACCAAATTCATCTTTCATTTTATTAAGAATGTAAACAAAATCGTTTGGCGTAAATAAATTATACCGGCTAAGCCCACTGCCATCCACCCATTTAGGTTTTTGCGGCACATCTTTTAAACTGGTTTTTAAAATGGTGTCAATCATTTTTTCATCGCTCATATAACCGAGGTATTCATTGCTGGCCATCAGTAAAGTTTGTTCGGCAAAGAAATTATCGCTGCGGTGCATCATGGGTTTAAAGAGGGAGTCGGAGGGTTGGGAGTGGAATACAATCATATTATCCAAGTTGATTGTATCGAAATTGTAATCATACCAGCAATTATCATCATTTCGTTTTAATGTATCTTGTAAAAAGCTTACAGCAGTTGTACTAAAAACACCAGTTACAAAAGGTATATCTGCATATGTAAATCTTTTATTAGATCTGTCAAATGAAAATTCATTTGCTTCCATCTTTCGTGTGATTTCTACTTTTCCATTGCTACCAAAAAGTTGCATCATCGGTTCTTTAAAAAAAGGTGATTTTATTACAAAAGGATTTGAAGAAATTTTATTGGTGTCACTGCTAAATTTTATGATGTTTCCATAGATTGGCAATTCACTTCTTTCCACTGCATAATTTGAAAGATAGTCATCCCATGCCCATCCCTTTCCCCAAGGCGTAATTTTATTTTTGATATTTATTTTTACCGATATCTTCTTAGAAGAATTTCTCAAATAAAGATAAAGAGGTTGATATCTATATTCTGGAAGTAAAAATGATGGATCTCCGGTCGGTAATAAGTAAATAGTATCTCTTGTTTCATTTAGATATGCTCCCACTAAACTATCCCCCAAATACTTCATACCTGCATATAAAGAAAACAGTTTTGTATTGCTGGCGGGTATAAAATATTGTGTGGCGTTATGGCTGTACCAGTATTTGTCTGTGGCGGGTTCGTAAATGCTTATACCAATATGGCCTGTGTTTACGGCACTGTCCCCCAGCAGCAGTTTTGCCTTTTTTGCCACCTGCCGGTTAACACCGCAGCTTGCAAAAAAAATGCAGGCGGTTGCAATAAATAATGTGGCAGGCTTTTTAAATAAACAAGTCATAACCTAAAATAAGTATTTTCTTAAAGGGACAAGTAAAATTTATTTTCAAAAAGTTTTGAAAATTCAAAATAATTACTAATTTTGGGGTACAAAACAAATTTTCATGAAACTGGCAGAAGCAAAAGCACAATTCATCAGCAGCTGGGGCGCATTTGGTACGCATTGGGGCATTAACCGCACTATGGCGCAAATACATGCATTGCTGCTGGTAAGTGCTAAACCGCTTACGCAGGATGATGTGATGGAAGAACTGGATATAAGCCGCGGCAATGTAAACATGAATATTCGTGACCTGATAAGCTGGGGCCTTGTGGACCGTGTGCTGCTGCCCGGCGAACGCAAAGAATATTTTACCGCCGAAAAAGATATTTGGAAAGTGGCCACGCAAATTATTAAGGAGCGCAAGAAAAGAGAACTGGACCCCATGATGAAACTATTAAGTCAATTAGAAAATGTAGATGGCGATAAAAAAGATGCCGATACCAAACAGTTTATTGAAACAGTAAGCGGCATACGCAAGTTTGGCGGCCAGGCCGATAAAATGCTGGAAGTAATGGTTAAAGCCGATGAAAGCTGGTTCCTCGGCAGCCTGCTAAAGTTCTTTAAGTAATTAAACAAACAAGCTGCTTTTGCAGCTTTTATTTGGAAACAATATTTCAATTTTTTCTGAAAATTTAAAAATTACAGTTATGAAAACCTTTAAGTTGATTGACTTTTGGGTGAGTGTGGGATTGATAATTATTTTTACAGTTTTATCGCTTTTTAAGCAAGATGAAACTTTTATTATAGGCTATTTTGTTGTAGGGGCATGGCAGGTTATAAGTATGCTGGCACATATATTTACCGGCACATTTACAAACGGTGCCAGAAGTATCTATCACTGGATTACACTAATAGCTGTTTTCACAATGCCTGTTGGTTCAATATGGATTCTGTTATTTGCAGCTCCCTTTATGGCGGTGTATTACACCTGGCTTTGCTATAATGAAGTGTATGTAAAAATGAAAAGGCCTTTAGCTGTTTTAAAATAAACTTTATGAAAAACAACCACTTCATTTTAATTTACGATGACAAATGCCCCTTATGCGCCGCTTATACAAGTGCGTTTGTAAAATGCGGCATTTTAAATAAGGATAGCAGAAAAAGTTTTACCACTGTTGATGAATACCTGCTGCTGCAAACAGACGCAGAACGCAGCAAAAACGAAATTCCTTTAATTGATACAGTTACCGGTAAAGTATATTATGGTATTGATGCCTTGCTGGAATTACTGAATACGAAACTAAGAGGTATAAAAGCTATTGGCAGTTTGCAACCTGTTAACTGGCTGCTCAAGAAATTATATAAATTCATTTCCTACAATCGCAAAGTAATAGTAGCCACAAAATGCGGTAAAGGCCAATACGACTGCAGCCCTGCTTTCAGTTACAAATGGCGTGTTATATTTCTATTGGTATTTCTATGCATAAACACGCTGGCGCTTTTTCCCATACACAAATATGTTTTTGCAAACAGTGTGCTTACCGGCAGCAGCATTAATTATTTACAACTGCTGCATGCAGTTTTAGTGGGCAGTAATATACTGCTGGCAACCACCTTGCCAAAAACAAAAGCGTATGAATACATCGGCCAGGTAAATATGCTGGCTACCATTGCTGTGTTAAGTTTATTATTGCTTGCTGGTATAAATAAATTTTTGCTGGTGAATACCCTGTTCAACAATGCTTACTTATTAGCTGTAACCGTTTTTATTTTTAAAGATTATATGCGCCGCATGAATTATGCCGGCACATTACAAACAACTTATATCACTCCCATCAATCTTGCGTGTATCACAGGCTTTTTGGCTTTATTACTATTTAATAATTAAACAATGAAAAACAAAAAGATAATAATAGCAGGCGGCACAGGCTTTATAGGCCAGGAGTTAACTAATTTTTTTGGAGCAGACAATGAAATTGTTATTTTAACCCGCCAGGTTAAAAACGAAAAAACAAATGCGTTTGGTGAAAACAGTATTAATGCTGCTGCTTTACAAAATACCCGTTTTATAAAGTGGGATGGTAAAACCTTGGGCAACTGGGCAACAGAATTAAACGGTGCCGATTTATTAATAAACCTTGCCGGCAAAACCGTTAACTGCCGCTACACCGAAAAAAATAAACAGGAAATTTTTGACAGCCGCACCAATTCAGTTAAAGTTTTAGGCCTTGCCGTAAACCAATGCACGCAACCTCCCAAGCTCTGGGTAAATGCGGCCTCTGCAACTATTTATCCAAACGCAACTGACGCACCACGTGATGAAAATTTTACCGCCTTTGCAAATGACTTCAGCGTACAGGTATGCCAGCTTTGGGAAAAAACATTTTATGAACAACGTACACCCTTTACACGTAAAGTGGCATTGCGCATGGCAATTACATTAGGCGCAGGTGGTGTAATGACGCCTTATTTCAACCTTTTAAAATTTGGTTTAGGCGGCAGGCAGGGCAATGGCCAACAAATGTACAGCTGGGTGCATGTTACAGATACATGCCGCCTGATTGAATGGTTGTTTACGCATACAGAACTGGAAGGCACTTTTAATTGTGTAAGCCCCAATGCCATTACTAATACTGAGTTTATGGCAATGCTGCGTAAAGCAACAGGCCATAAATTTGGTTTGCCCGCTTTTGAATGGATGCTTAAAATTGGTGCTCCTTTAATTGGTACAGAAACGGAGCTTGTGTTAAAAAGCCGCTGGGTATTGCCAACAAAAATTATGCAATCTGGTTTTACTTTTCAATATGCTAAACTGCAAGATGCATTTAAAGAGATAATCAGTAAAACACCACGGCGTAAATATCATTTGTTTTAATGGCCATTTGTTTGCGTAAATTTGTAACAACTATGAAACAGCAACCCGTAATACTTTTTGATGGTATTTGTAATTTTTGCAACGGTGCCGTAAACTTTGTTATTAAAAGGGATAAAAAAGCACAGATACAGTTTGCACCATTACAATCAGAAAAAGGAAGGTTATTTGCCCGCCAGTTTGGTTTTAATGAGGATGATATGAAAACATTTGTTTTTATTGAAGATGGTAAAGTTTATACAAGGTCAACCGCAGTACTTAGGGTTTGCAGGTATCTTGGTTTTTTATGGCCGCTTTGTTACGGGTTTATTATTGTTCCAAAATTTATACGGGACGGCATTTATAACTGGGTAGCTAAAAACCGTTACAAATGGTTTGGTAAAAAAGATACCTGCATGGTACCCACTCCCGAAGTAAAGGCACGTTTTATAGGCTAATAAAGTTGAAAATGGAAACAAAAAAAACACTGGTAATAGGCGCTTCAGAAAACCCGGCACGCTACAGCAATCTTGCTGTAAAAAAATTAATTGCAACCCGGCAACCGGTTGTGGCATTGGGCAATAAGCCCGGCAATATTGGTAATGTAATTATTGAAACTGATAAAAAACCGTTTGAAAATATAGATACTGTTACGCTTTACCTTAATCCTGCACGCCAACAGGAATATTACGATTATATTTTTTCCCTTAATCCCCGCAGAATTATTTTTAACCCCGGCACAGAAAATGAAGAGCTGGCCGAACTTGCTGAAAAAAAAGGCATTATAACACAGGAAGCCTGTACACTTGTTTTATTAAGCACCCATCAATATTAAGCAACACCTTATTATAAAATCCACCGGTTTTTATAATGTAATACTAAAACAGGTAAAACACCGTTTAGTAATGTAAGGCTTATGCCGGCTATTGCCTGCATGGCTCTAAATCCTAAAATCCGGAACATGAAATACCTGTTACCCCTTACAGTTATGGTGCTGTTTGCATGCGCAACAGTTAATGGCCAAAATAATACAAGTTCAAAACCTGCTCTTTTCAGCAGTTTTCCCGAAAAAATAATTTGCGCTGATGCTGAATTAAGCAGGGCTTTTGCCGCAGATGCCAACCAGCAGGCCAGCTTAAAATTCTCCAGCAATTTTTCTTTTAACGGAACTGTACTAAGCAATACTGTTAAGTACGGTAACATGCAGTCAATCATTATTAAATCGAAAGATTTTGCAGATGCTGTTTTAAGCTTAACACGTATAACACAGCCCGGTGGCGAAGTTGAATACAAAGGCCGTATTGTAAACATCAAATATTCTGACGGGTATGAACTTAAAAAAGATGCCGCCGGAAATTATCAACTTGTAAAATTTGAAACTGATAAAATGCTGCAGGATTGTAAACAATAAAATCCTGCTGTACACACTTATACAATATCTTAATTCTGCACTATGAAAAAACTATCTACCCTTACTGCATTGGTTTTTGCATTGCTGCTTTCAGTTGCTGTAAAAGCAATACCTAAATTAAGCAGCCTGCCAACAGCTTCAGCCACAATTTATTTAGACTTTGACGGCCACTATGTTAACAGTGGTGTATGGAACAACGGAACACCTTTTGCCTGTGATGCTGCTGCATTATCAACAGCACAAATAACAGAAATTTTTAACCGTGTAGCAGAAGATTTTCGCCCTTTCAATATTAATATAACTACCGACTCTGCTGTTTTTATTGCAGCGCCGTATAACAAACGCATACGTGTAATAGTTACGCCTACAAGTGCCTGGTATCCCGGCGTGGGCGGCGTGGCCTGGGTAAGTTCATTTAGCTGGGGCGATGATACACCTGCGTTTGTATTCAGTGACAGGCTGGGGCCAAACAATGCAAAACCCATTGCCGAAGCATGTTCACACGAAAGCGGCCACACATTGGGGTTATCGCATCAGTCTAAATATGATGGTGTTGACTGTACCAATCCTTTAGAGCCGTACAATAGTGGCACAGGCAACGGGCAATCTGCATGGGCACCATTAATGGGTAACAGTTATGGAAGAAATATGACTAACTGGAACAATGGCCCTACACCTTATGGATGCACAAACGTACAGGACAATCTTTCCATTATCAGTTCAATGAATGGTTTTAGTTACAGAACAGATGATTATTCTGATAACCCTGTTATAACTGCTGCCCCACTAACAGGAAGTAATTTTTCTGTAAGCGGTGTAATAAGCACTAATATTGATAAAGATGCTTTTAAACTAACGCTTACGCAACCGGCATTGTATCACATTACTGCAGTGCCTTTCAGCATTGCTGCAAATAACGAAGGAGCCAATCTTGATATTAAACTTGAAATTTATAATGCAGCCGGTACACTCATTAATACATATAATCCAGATGCAGCAATGGATGTAACGGTTGACACAAATTTTAACGCAGGTACTTACTACATAGTTATTGATGGTACCGGTAATAGCAATATTGGAGAGTATGGCAGCCTTGGCTCTTACACATTAACAGGCATAAATGGTGCTTTGCCAATAAAGAGTGTTGTACTAAATGGCAACTCACTTAATGGAAAACACAACTTAAGCTGGAGTATTATTACAGACGATCCTATTAAATCGATAACCGTTGAACGCAGTACAGACGGCACACATTTCAGTGATGCAACAACTGCTGCTCCGGCACAAAAAAATATTTCTTTAGTTGCAGTTAACAACCCACTAACTTATTACAGGCTTAAAGTTACATCTGTACCAGGGCAGGTAATATTTTCTAACACAATTGCCATAAAGGAAAGTGCAGGTGCAAATAATATTTTTGCTGTATCAACGTTTATACAAAACGAAATATCCGTTAATGCCTCTCTGCCGTACCAGTTTCAATTATATAATTCCAACGGAACAATAATACGCTCAGGTACTGCCAATGCAGGTCTTAACACCATCAATATGCAAAACAGCCCTTCGGGCATTTACATTATACGACTGACTGGAGATAATACTAATAAAACAGAACGGATTATAAAACAGTAAGGTAGATTCATGTGTAAGTTAAGGGGCGGCGTTAGGGGCCGCTCCTTTTTTATTTTATTACTGTAATAAAAAATGGGCGCAGATAAATCTGTGCCCATTTAATTTTTTGCGAGGCTTAAACTATTTAATTAATTTTTGTGTAAATACTTCGCCGCCTGCTTTCACTTCCAGTATGTAAATACCACGGCTTAGTTTGCCCAGGTTATTTATATTAACCAGGGTAACACCCCTGCTTAAACCATTTGTTTGATTTACCAGTATGCGCCCTGTATTATCAAACACTTTTACTGTTGCCTGTACTTTTGTTTCACTTGCAATGCTTATGTTTAAATTATCCGTAAACGGAGTTGGATAAACTCTTGTAACAGATAATCCCTTAACACCGCCTTTAAGCACTAAAATATTACTAATTACAAAACGGCCATCTTTATCAACCATTTTAAGTTTATAATAATTAGCCGTTGCAGCAGCTTTGTTATCAGCAAAAGTATATGTAAGCTGGCGGCTGCTGTTACCTGCCGCTGTTACTGTTCCGGCTGAAGTAAAGTTTACAGCATCTGTACTGTATAATACTTCAAAGTGGCTGGTATTATTTTCATACTCTGTTGTCCATAAAAGGTGAGAAACACCATCAATATAAGCGCCTGTAAATGCACTAAGTGTTACTGGCAATACTGCTGCAGACGGAGCCACCAGGCAAATATCATCCAAAGCAAAATTAGTAGCTGTTGAACAGTTGCCTTTAACACTTACTTCAAGACTTTTGTAAACACCCAATGGTACAAAATAAGAAAGACTGTATTGTACCCAGTCGCCGGCAGCATAACCAGGCTGGCCTGCTGTTGTTGTCATTGTTACGGGTAAATTGCTTAAGGTTGTAGTTACATTTGAAGCGTTGGTACCTTTTAACTCAAGGGCAAAACATGGCGCTTCGGGGTTAGGGCCGGTTTTACTTGCCCAAACCCTAAATGTAAGCTGGCCACCAAAATATTGTTGTACAGGCGAAGATGGGGCAACCAGGGTTTTATACCATACACGGCTTCCGTTAGCCACCTGTTGTACCGCCAGCATATTATTGCCGGAGTGCGGGGCAAACCTTTCTGCCAGCCAAATCATTGAATAAGGGTTATTAAGCACACCTGCTGAATTATTTGCTGCTACGCCAGAAGTCCAAACTGTAAGATCAGTTTGCGCAGTTACAGAACTGCCGTTTACATTAACACCACCAAAATTAGAAGAGGTGGTTTCAAAGCCACCATAATATTCGCTCATTGGCGTGTTTAAATTAGAAGGCGGGTTTGTTACAAGAGCATTATCTGCACAACCACTAAAACAGTTTTCTGTTGCCGGCCGTATGCGGATGCGTATTGTTTTGGCTTCATTAATACTTTGGTCGTCACCATTCCAAACAGGTGTTGTTATAACCTGCGGATCACCAAAGGGCCCAAGCAATACCCTGAACTCAACATCGTTTAATGCTGTAGTGGCATTTGCAATACTAAGGCTGAAAGAATAGTTATTAGAAGGCGAAATGATATTGGCATTGCTAACTGCGAATACAGTACCGTTAATCGTATTATTTACCGGTGTACCTGCAGGCACCCCATCTAAAAATGTCCAGGCACCCGGCGCTGCACCTGCAGCTGTAACCCGGTATTGCCAGTGAAACCACGTTCCTGTAGATGTGGTAACAGAACTTACACCAATAGTTGCCGTTTGTCCGGCGGTAACACAGGATGGTGTGTACCCAACAATAACGTGGGCATTTGCATTTTTTACACCAAGCGACAGCAGCAATGCAAGCACTACCACGCCGGGTCTTTTAAAAAAATGTTTAAAGAGTAAGGAGAATTGCTTCATACTTCATGTGATTTTAAGTTATAAATATGCCTGTACATTACTGCAGGCAGCAATAAATACATTGTAAATAACAGTAAGGTTACTATAGGAAAATCAGAGGTATTGGCAAGCAGTTATCGATACGGGGTAGCCCTGCAGTAAATACGGCAGTGCAGGTTTAACACATTTTATTTGGGATAAATGGTTTTAGATAAGAGGTTAGTCATGTCAAAGATAAAAAAATTCTCAAATTCAACAAATAATGTTGATTTCTTGGAGTGTTGCAGATATGTAAAGCTTTGTACAGCAATAACCCATTAAACTCTGTGTACAATTATTTAATATGGGCGCAGTACAGGGTTGCCACTTTTTACGTAACTTTAAAAAACCTCATTTAATATGTTATGGAGAAAGTTTAACGGCGACCCCATCCAGCTTCCCATTAAAGATGCGGTAACCCAGGCCATTAAAAGAGAAACTCAAAACGGCTATCACTTAAAAGTTTGTATTGGTACCGACAGCCAGGTAAAAGGCAAAGAAACAGAGTTTGCCACTGTAATTGTTTTTTTACGTGAAGGCCATGGCGGCTTTATGTTTATTCACAACGAAAAAACACTGCACAAGTACAGCATTAAAGAGCGCATGCTGGTAGAAGTGGCTAAAAGCATTGAAATTGCTTACGAACTGTGCAACCTGTTTACCGAGTACAATGTGGATATGGAAGTGCATGCAGACATTAACACCAATCCGCATTTTAAAAGTAACGAAGCGCTACGGGAAGCAATGGGTTACATTTTAGGTATGGGCTTTGCTTTTAAAGCCAAACCAGAAGCTTTTGCCAGCAGCAGCTGCGCCAATAAAGTGGTGAATTAATTTTGCCGGCTTCATATCTTAATCCGGCAATGTAAAAAATGCCGGAAACAATATCTCTTCCGCCTCACTTTTCAACTTCTGTATTCATATCCTCAATAAAAGAAAGTATTTTATCCCTCCCGCTTTTTTTAGTGGCACTGCTTGTAAAAAACTGTGGCACAAACTGCCAGGTTTGCTGCATGGCTGTTTTAAAATCGCTTACATTTTTGCTTACCGTACGCTGGTTTTCTTTATCGGTTTTAGTAAAGATGATGCTGCAGGGTACTCCCCATTTTTTCAGTTGCTCTAAAAAATCCAAATCAATTTTTTGGGGGCTGTGGCGGCTGTCAATTAATACAAAAAGCATAGTCAGGTTTTCCCGTTTGCGCAGGTAGTTTTCAATCATTTGCTCCCAGCGGCGGCGGCTGCTCTGGCTTACTTTGGCAAAGCCATATCCGGGCAAATCAACTATGTACCACACCATTTCTTTTGCATCTCTTTTTGCTTTAGCTTTTTCTGTCTCTTCTTTTGTAATGGTTAACGCATGCGGAGATGGTACACTGAATATTTCGAAATGATTAATCATTTGTGTTTTACCGGGGGCGGCAGATGTTTTGGCCAGCTTATCATTATTGCACAGCATATTTATTAATGATGATTTGCCCACATTGCTGCGGCCAATAAACGCATACTCTGGTTTATTAGGTGGCGGGCATTTATCAAACGATGGGCTGCTAAGCAGGTATTTGGCATATTTTATAACCATGCGGCAAAGATAAGAGCAGTTGGTGGTTGATTGTTTGTTGTTCTTGTGTATGAAATACTTTAATACGCAAGAGTGATTATTTTTTTCTCAAAAAAGCAAAATAACAAACAACTGTTGTCCATGAAGATGATTAAAGGGCAAATGCAGGTTGCACAAAACAAAAACACCCGATGCAAAACTGCTATCTTTGCAGCATGACGGAATTTGCACATGATACCGTAGTGCCTTACAAAGACAGCGACAGCAGCAAAAAGCAGCAGGTGGCACAAATGTTTGATGACATTGCCTTTAAATACGATTTTTTAAATCGTTTTTTAAGCGCAGGTATCGATATTAAATGGCGTAAAAAAGCATTAAAGCAACTGGCAGTTTTGCAACCTAAAACAATACTGGATGTGGCAACCGGTACAGCGGATGTGGCAATTATGGCATCTGCAGTATTAAAGCCCAAAAAAATTACAGGAATTGATATAAGCAATGGCATGCTTGAAATTGGCCGGCAAAAAGTGGCTAAAGCCGGTTTACAAAACACTATAGAGTTGTTAAACGGCGATAGTGAAACAATAAGCTTTAACGATAATTCGTTTGATGCAGTAACTGTGGCTTTTGGGGTACGTAATTTTCAAAACCTGGAAAAAGGACTGAGTGAGATACTGAGAGTGCTGAAACCCGGCGGAAAATTAGTAGTTTTGGAGTTCAGCAGGCCAAAGTTGCCCGGTGTAAAAGGGATATACAATTTATATATGAAGATTGTAGCCCCTAACATGGGTAAATTGTTCAGCAAAAACCGCAACGCATATAAATATCTCGACGAATCAATTCAAAAATTTCCTGAAGGCAAAAATTTTACTCTTATTTTAGACAACCTGGGTTACAACAATACATATTGTAAGCCGCTTAGCTTAGGGATATGCAGCATTTATTGCGGAACAAAATAACATATACTATTATCAGCATTTTGCTTTGCCCTGTATGGGGCCTTTCTCAGTTACGGGAAGGTTTAAACATGCCCGACCATGATGAAAAGCCTTTTCATTTTGGTATCAACCTGGGTATTAACCGATCGCATTTTAACTTTATACATCACCCGCTTTTTTTACAGCGGGATAGTGTAATGGTGGTGGAAAGTGTAAACAGCACCGGCCTTAACCTTGCCTGGCTGGTTAATAAAAGAATAAGCGACCATTTTGATATTCGCACCTATCCTCTTAACCTGACTTTTACTGAAAAAGCATTTGAGTATGTACTTAAGTATCCTGACCGGGTTGGTGGAGAAGATTCACTTACTACCAAAAAAGTACAGTCAATTTCACTAACGTTGCCATTGCAGTTAAAATTCAGCAGCGACCGTATTGGCAATTTTAAAGTGTATATGCTGGGTGGTGTTAAAGCCGAGTATGATATGGCGGCAAACGCAGGTGCTAAAAAAGCAGAAAACCTTATTAAGCTAAACCGGTTTGATTATGGTATTGAAGCCGGCCTTGGCTTTCATTTTTATTATCCTTATTTTGTTTTAACTCCTGAGCTAAAAATGGGCTGGGGGTTAAACAATCTGCATAGCAGAGATGCCAATCTTAAATTCTCCAATGTAATTGATAAGGTAAACTCCCGTACCATTACTTTTTCGCTAACGGTTGAATAGTTGCCAAAGCAGCTTTAAAAAATTGCGCAAATATTTTACAGGGTAATGACTTTTGAGTAACGCTTAAAAAATATCTTCGTTCAGATGGTAAAAAGCAAACTCATTACCTATAGCCCCAAGCTTTACCCGGTACCTTTTATTGACCAGGTGCAATTTTCTGAAAGAGAAAAAGAACTGCTTTACAGTTTTGCCAAGATTAAAATATTTAAGAAGAGTGAAAAAATTTTATCGGAAACTGAAGTGGAGACCCATTTTAGTTTTATTGTAAAAGGACTTGCTGTAAAGTATATAAAGTATAACAACAAAAAGGTGAACATTAAATTTGTAACCGGGGGAGACATACTTTGTGCTGCTTATTCTTATTTTTCTGCCAAACCCTGCGATTTTAATATTGAAGCATTAGAAGAAAGCACTTTGATTTATTTTACTAAAGCCGATTTGGATTACCTATTCTCACAAGGAGAAAAGTTTACACGCTGGGGCACTATTATAATGGCAAAGCTTTTTTTGCAATTTGAAGAAAGAGAAAAAAGCCTGCTGCCAATGGACGCCCTTACAAGGCTGCGTTATTTTATGGAAACCAAGCCCATCTTAATTAAAAAGCTCAGCCAGGTGCAAATTGCATCTTACCTCAATATTCAACCTGAAACTTTCAGTAAGCTAAAAAAACAGCTTATTGCAAACAGCTAAAACAGGCTGCAGCGTTATTCACCGCAAACGTTTTATTCTTAACATACGTTAAGAATAAAAAAAATAAAATACATTCTACTTCAGCAGAGACAACTTTTTGCGTTAGTTGCCAAACCAATTAGATTAAATAATCGTATACACTAAAAAAGACTCTGCAAATGAAAAACCTTTATACAGCAACTGCTTTGCTGTTCCTGCATGTAATGCATAAAACCTCATCGTCATTAAAATTAATGCCAGTAGTATCAATACTACCTCAATAAAATAATTTTTCTAAAACCACAATTATGAAAAAATCTACACTCCTGTTCGTGGTGTTGTTAGTGTGCATGTACAACACGGTCACGTCTCAAACTTACAATTTGCACTGGGGCTCCACCTCGTGGTCAAATCCCACTTATTCAAAAACAATAAACAATATTGGCAACTCTTACATTAATGCAACTGTTAGTATTACAAATACCAGCCCTGCAGGAAATGTAAGTACTGCAACTACAGCAACAAACGATGCATTCCAGTACAACTGTCCTGCTGTGGGAACTGCTAATGTTGCATGGTTTTTACCCGGCACTACACAGGGTAATCCATTAGTAGAGTATGTTAACTGGAATACGATGACATCTACAGTTGTAACAACCATTACTTTCAGCCGGCCAGTTGACAATGCATCATTTTATTTGGGCGACCTTGACCGCACCAACCCATTAAGTTATGTTGACCGGGTTACTATTACAGCAACAAAAAATGGGGTTGCGGTTCCCAGCCCCAGTATTACAAAATTTCAGGCTACCAATGCAAACGGTACTGCCAATCCTGATACTGTTTTAATTAGTGGAAACCAGGCTTACGGAAATTCAAATCCCGCCGGCTCTAATATAAATGCAGCATCAACAAGTTTGGTTACACAAGGCGGAACTGTATTAGTTAAATTTAGTAATCCAATAACACAATTAACCTTAGTATGGGATCCATTAGGCCCAGGTAATGCAGGCACTGACCCTGCTGCAGAAGCATTTATTATTGGTGACATTTCATTTACAAAAGTTATTCCTGAGTATCCGCCAACGGCAGATAATTTTATTAATAAGCCAATGCCGCAAAGCAATGGTGCCACTGCTATACCTGGTTTAACTGGTGCAGATTTAGATGGAACAATTATTGGTTTCAACATCACCTCTGTGCCTCCTGCATCACAAGGTGTATTAAGCGTACAATGCCCGCTTACACCAACCGGCGCTACCTGTACAGGCGGATATGCTGATTTAACTCCTGCTGTTATGGCTGCCAACCCTTTGGGTATTGGTTTAGTTACGGCACAAGGCGCAGCATTGCGTTTTGATCCTGCTCCCGGTTTTACAGGTACTGCAAGTTTTACATTTGTTACGCTTGATAATGATGCGAACGTAAGTAATAATGCAACATATCTGTTACCGGTAACTGCACAACCACCGGTAAGTAATAATATAATGGAAAACAGTATGGTTAATACAAACGGGCCTACTACTATCCAGGGTTTAAGTTCTTCTGATATTGATGGCACTATTTCAACTTATCAATTAAAATCTTTACCTGCACCGGCTCAAGGTGTGCTTAGTGTGCCTTGTCCACCCAATTTAACAGGCGCTACATGTACCGGAGGTTTCCAGGATTTAACAGCAACAGTACTTTCAAACTATCCATCAGGTATTCCGCTAACTGCTGCACAAATGGCTGGTTTGCGTTTTGATCCAACAGGTGGTTATGTTGGTAATGCTGTATTTAATTACAATGCGGTTGATAACAGTGGCAACACAAGCAATACAGCAAATTATACTATACCTGTAAGTGCAACAAGTACAGTATCCAGGCCGCCACTTGCAAATAATATTTCAGCGCAGCCGCTTAATAATACACTTAGTAACACGCTTATACCTGCTTTGCAGGCAAGCGATTTAGATGGAACAGTTGCAACGTTTACAATTGCAACCCTGCCCCCTGCAGGAAACGGGGTGTTAAGAATATCCTGCCCAAGCACTCCTGCAGGCACAACCTGCACTGGTGGTTATGCTGATTTAAATGCAGGTACTGTTTTAACTCCTGCCGAAGCTGCAAGACTTTACTTTGATCCTGCTCCTGGTTTTACAGGTACAGCATCATTTACCTATACTGCTAAAGACAATGCCGGTTTAACAGGTAACACAGCCACATATAATTTGCCTGTACAGAATACACCGCCAACAGCAGTTAACATTAATACTATTGTACCATTTAATGCTGCAGCAACAGTAATTCCTGTTTTATCAGGAAGCGATGCAGATGGTACAATTGCATCATTCACTATTACTACGGTGCCAGCGGCATCACAAGGTATAATAAGCGTACCATGCCCGCCAACTCCAACTGGCGGTACTTGTACTGGTGGTTTTGTTAATTTAACTCCTGCAGTTTTAGCAAGCAATCCTGGTGGCATTGTATTAACTACAGCACAAGCTGCAGCACTACGTTTTGCGCCAACAAGCAACTTCAGCGGCATTGCGCCATTTAATTATACAACTACAGATAATCTGGGCAATGTAAGCAGTGCAGCAAGTTATAATATTACGGTTCCTTCGCAGCCACCAGTTACAGCAGATATTACAAATGCTGTAATGCCAAATACAAATGGCCCGACTGTCATTACCTCATTAAGCGGCACTGATCTTGATGGCACTATTGCCAGCTACACTATTTTAACTATTCCTGCTGCAACACAAGGCGTACTTAGTGTGCCTTGTCCGCCAACTCCAACTGGTGGTACTTGTACAGGTGGTTTTGTTAATATTGATTCAACAGTACTGGCAAATAACCTGAATGGTATTTCGTTAACACTTGCACAAGCGGCAGCGTTACGTTTTGACCCAACGGGTGGATACACCGGCTTAGCTTCATTTACTTATGCTGCCATAGATAACAGCGGCCTGCAAAGCAATGTTTCTACTTATACAATTCCCGTATCAGGCACCGGCAATATACCGCCTATTGCAAAAAATATTTTGAATACTTCAATGCCAGCTACTAATGGCGCAACAAGTATATCATCATTATTTGGTACAGATGCAGACGGTACTATCGCCAGCTATACCATTAATTCTGTACCGTTAACATCACAAGGTGTACTCAGTGTACCTTGTCCGCCAGCTGTAACAGGTGCAACTTGTACAGGCGGCTACCAGGATTTAACTCCTGCTGTTTTAGCCGCAAATTCCGGTGGCATCAGTTTAACACCTGCACAGGCTGCCGGTATGCGTTTTGACCCCGATCCAAACTTTAGCGGCAACGTTGAGTTTACATACACCACAACAGATAACAACAATGCTAAGAGCGCTGGTGCTATTTTCACCATTCCGGTAACAAGCCTGCCGCCTGCAGCAAATTCAATTATTGCGCCTGCTATGCCGCAAACCAATGGCCCCACTGCCATTTCTGCGCTATCTGCTGCAGATGCTGACGGAACAGTAATTACTTATGAAATTGAATCGTTACCACCAAGTTCACAGGGTGTGTTGAGTGTACCTTGTCCGCCAACTTTTACAGGTGCTACATGTACCGGTGGATTCCAGGATTTAACTGCTGCAGTATTGGCTAACTATTCAACCGGAGGTGTTCCTTTAACACCAACACAAATGGCAGGTATGCGTTTTGATCCTGCACCGGGATATCAAGGTAATGTTACTTTCAATTATCATGCAACTGATAATACAGGTGTAATAAGTAACAGCGCAACGTATACCATACCTGTTACCGGTTTGCTGCCTGTATCAAATGATGTGGTGGCGCCTAAAATGCTCAACTCAAATCTTGCCACAGCCATTCCTGCTTTAAGCAGCAGTGATGCAGATGGAACAATCAGCTCTTATCTTATTACCAGCGTGCCACCAAGTTCACAAGGTGTTATAAGCATACCTTGTCCGCCCACACCAAATGGCGCTACCTGTTTACTTGGTTTTGCAGATTTAACTGCATCTGTTTTGTCAGCCAACCCGGGTGGTATTTCACTTACGCCAACACAGGCTGCAGGATTAAGGCTGGCACCTAACTCAAGCTACAGCGGAAATGTGATTTTTAATTACACCGCTTTTGATAACACCGGTAATATGAGTAACGTGGCAACCTATATTATTCCAGTAGGCACAGCATCAACTTTGCCCGTTTCATTAGTATCGTTTACTGCAGTAAGAAACGGTAATAATATTGATACAAGATGGAAAACAGCTGCAGAGGTTAATGTTAGTCATTATGATGTTGAATACAGCCTTAACAATTCTGATTTTGTAAAAGGCGGTACGGCACAATCTTTAAACCTCTCATCATCCAACTACCAGTTTACTTTGGTTAATTATACGCAGCCGCTTTATTACATCCGGCTTAAAATTACCGATATAAACGGAACGGTTAAATACAGCAATGTGGTTGTTGTAAAATTAAACGGTGATAAAACAGATGCAATAACTGTATACCCCAACCCTGTTACCGATGTTTTAAATACGGTTTTGGGCAACACAGCAAAAGGTGATTATACAGTTGAATTAATGGATGAAACAGGAAGATCAGTTAAAACCATAAGCGTTAAAAATGCACAACCCGGCCAGCTGGTAACCTTACAAAGAGGAAGCCTTGCCAGTGGTATGTACATTTTGAAAGTTACAAGTATACTTAGCAATGAAGCTGTTCAGAAAAAAGTATTACTGAAATAGTAATCCCCTCTTTAAACACAAAAAAAGGATGGCAATTGCCATCCTTTTTATTTAACTGAAATTGTTTTATACTACCGGCTGAATGTTTCTTTTAAAAAATCAGCCACTTTTGTAAACAAATGTATTCTTGCATGATCAGGATTGTTGTCGCTTATGTTATGCAGGTAATCAGGGTAAAACAATTCATCAAACTGTTTGCGTTCTTTAATTAAAGCCTTGCTAAACTCCATACTGTTTTGAAAATGCACATTATCATCTGCTGTGCCATGCATCAACAACAAACCACTTTTGTAATTGCTCACAAAATTTACGGGTGATGCATTGTTGTATCCTTCTGCATTTTCGCCGGGTGTTTGCAACATGCGTTCTGCATATACATTTTCATACAAGCGCCAGTTGGTTACCGGTGCAATAGCCACTGCTGCTTTAAACTGTCCGGCATATTTTGTTTGTGCCAATGCCGCTAAATAACCACCGTAGCTCCACCCCATTACAGCTACGTTTGCAGTATCCGCTTTATAATTATTTTGCAAATATTTTTTAAAAGCAATTATATCTGCCAGCTCCACATCGCCGGTTTTTTTGTAGGTCGATTTTCTAAACGCTTCGCCCCGTCCGGGTGTGCCTCTTGGGTCAATACAGGCAACTAAATAACCCTGGTTGGCAAGCCAGCGCATAGTAAGTGTTGTTTTATCATCCCATTTATCCTGTACTTCCTGTTTGGTATTACCACCATAAACATAAATTACCACAGGCATTTTTTTAGCCGGCATATCGTATGGCTTAATCACCCACCCTTTTAAATCATCTTTAGTACTGTTGGTAAAACTTACAAATTCTGCTGGCGGAATTTTATATTCAGCCATCCGTGCTTTACATTCCTTATTTTCCAAAAGCTTTGTAATGCTGCGTCCATCACTGTTATACATTTCTAAATATGACGGTGTATTAAGTGTACTGTATTCATCAATAAAATACCTGTTATTGGCTGTAAACTGCACATTGTGCACCCCGTTACCATCAGTAAGTTTTTTGCGGCGGGTGCCATCAATATTTATTCTGTATAAATGCTTTTCTTTTACGTTAACATCATTACTTGTATAATAAATATCGCCAGTGCCTTCATTTACTGTTTTAATTTCTATAACATCTGCCTCTGTTTTTGTTATTTTCCTTTTTTGCACAACACCATTTAGCTGCGTTACCTCATAAACCTGGCTGTAAGCACTGTCTTCGCTCAACCATAAAAAGCTGTTACGGGTGGGTAAAAAATAAATATTGTTTACGTCCACCTTTACATAATCTGGTTTTGTTTCGCTAAATAATGTTGTGGTGCTGCCATTTTTTATATCTGCTTTTAAAACATCTAATTTAGTTTGCGTACGGCTTAAACGCTGCACATAAAGCCCTTTACTGTCTGGTTGCCATTTTATACCGGTTATATATTGATTGGTATTTACACCCAAATCAACCGGTACCATTATCTTGTTTTTTATGTTGTATATAAATACTGAAACTTCCGGTACCATTTCCCCTGCTTTAGGATAACGCTGTTTTAATACATCGGGATAAATTCTGTCGTAGTAAGAAATAGGGAATGATTTTACAGCTGCTTCATTAAAGCGCATTAAAGCAAGATATTGTCCGTCGGGGCTCCACTGATAAGCTTGCTGCATACCAAAATTATTTTCATATAAAGCATCGGCCATGCCATATAATGTTTGTCCCATCATACCATCGTATGTTACAGGCTGCAGCGCATCATTTTCTAAATTTTTAATAAAAAGATTTCCTTCACGTACGTATGCAATCTTTTTACTGTCGGGGCTAAAACTGGTATACCATTGCTTACCTTCTGCCGTAACCACTTTCATTACTTTTTTAGGTATATCCCATATATAATTAAATTCTTTTGTGGATGAATTGAACAGCGGATCAATTTGAGTTTTAATCAAAATTTTTGAATCATCAGGGGAAAATGCGTAGTCTTCAAAAAAAGTAAATGTGATGGGCAGTGAGTCATTAACCTGTTTAACCTGGTTGGTAAAAACTGTATCAATTAACCTGCCCGTTTCAAAGTCAAGTGTAAAAATCATTTGAAGGTTATTTTCGGGCCGGGCTTCTATAAATGCAAAGCGGTTGCTGGTATGCAGCATGTGTGTTTGCAATTTTTTTTCATCAAAATAACCACTCCATATGCTTTCTAAATTAAGGTTGAGTTTTTCTTTTTTTTGTGCCTTGGCGGCAGTGTTTAACAGAAATAAGCTTATAAACAGCATGAACTTGTGGCTCATCATTAACGATTAAGGTTAACAAAATTATTTCATTGCAATGCAATGATTTTTCCCCGGATAAGGCTTGGGGCAGAAAGATAAAAATTTACCCAACGCCAAAAATAATACAAAAAAGGGCTTTAAAAATCATAATTGCGGCGGAACATATTTAAGCGGATGCCTGCCATAATTAACGTGGTATTAGTTTGCGGGGCAAGTAATGTTTTATATGTGCGGTATTGAAATGACAGATCAAAAAATAAATTTTCTTTCCACTCATACGACGCCTGCAATAAAGCATTTAAACAGGTGGCTTTATTACCGCTGCCAATTTTAAAACCATCACTCATAGTTCTTGTTGTATTAAGGCGAAAAATATTGGCGCCAAAATTCTTGCCGGCACTGTCAAGCCCCTGGTAATAATAAATAACTTTTGCATCAAAATACCATTTGGGTGCAGGCTGAAAATGTGCCATTGCTAATACTTCCTGGAAGTTGGCGCCTAAAGGATGCGCCAGCGGCTGGTTGTAATGTGTATAGTTAGATATTGAATCGCCATGCGAATATGTAAATGGCCTTACACGGTTTGTTTCCACCTGCAGGTCGAGATTATGAACACCAAAAGCATCCATATATTTTACGCCGGCTTGTACACCCCACTTGTTTGTCCAGCTCGTGGGTTTATTTTTAATATCGCTTAATATAAATTCATCCAGTAAAAACTGGCCGTATAGTTGTGCTCTGTGTGCAATGTTTGCTTTAAAATCCAAACCTGCAATTGCATTGTCCCTGCTGCCGTTGTTGCTTTCAATATGACGGTAAAAAATCAATGGGTTCAGGTATTCAAAATCAAAACGGTTTTTGCGGCCAAAAATCACGCCTTCAAATAAACCTATGTTCAACCATTTAGTAACATTCATGCTCAGGTGATGAATGGCTGCATATTTCCTGTCGAGCAATGTATCACCGGCTTTTTTAAACTGCGGCATCAGCTCCATAAACAGGTTTTGATAATTAAATTTCCAAACCTTTGTGTTGAGTTTTAAAAACAAATAACTGTTGCCCCAGTCGCTTAAAAATAAACTGCGGTAACCATTGCCAATAAAATTTTTATCGTACCCAAACTGTACATCCACATAATTTTTTACAGCAGCAAAAGTTATGTAGCCTCTTGCATCAAAATAATCCGTGCCGGTTGTTTTAAAGGGTTTATAAAAGCCAACACCGGGCACCGCTTTATAAGTATTTACCTGTTGCTGAAAAAATTGCGGCCCCCGCTCCTGGTTGTCGGTTATAAGGGCTGAAAAGCCAATTTTCTTTGCAATCAATCCACGTGTAGTTACACCCCGGCTATTTAAAAAAACCGATTTTTTGTACCCGCTTTCAAAACCTTGCTGAAATTGCAGTACAGGGTTTACCACAAGAAACAGGTCTTTATTATTTACTTCAATAAAATTGGGTTTGGTTTTATAAAAAGTACGAAACAGCATTTTTTTGCTTTCAAAATCTTTGCGTGGCACAGTAACCCATTCTGCATTATTCATTAAAAAATGGCGCAGGTTATATTCATCTACATTATCAAGGTCAAGGTCAGTCCATTCCCTGTACTTATCAATACCGGTAATGCTGTCGGCATAACCCATTCTTGCACTATCCAAAAACTCGGCCTGCCGTACAATTGCTTTGCGGTTAAACGGACGCAGGGTACTAAAGTTTAAGTTGGTATTGGTTTGCTGCTTTATTTCAAGCCGGTCAACAAAATGAATATCTTTTGAGCCTTGCGAAGTGTAGGTGGATTGCGCCATTGCAAAAACAGGGCAAACAAAAAATAACAGTTTGGTTAAGCTTTTAATAATTTGCATGAAATATTTTAGTTTAACGGGTAAGTAAAATACAGTATATGCAAAAATACCTTTTTAAAAACATTCAGGTGGTAAATGAGGGAAAAATAAAAACAATGGATGTTTTAACCAGTGGAGAACGGATTGAAAAAATTGGCAGCATCATTGACACAAAAGCAGCAGTTACAGAAATTAACGGCGAAGGCAAACATTTACTGCCCGGTGTTATTGATGACCAGGTACATTTCAGGGAACCCGGCCTTACACATAAAGCCACTATTTATACCGAAAGCAAAGCGGCAGTTGCCGGCGGCACCACCAGTTTTATGGAAATGCCCAACACCATACCCAATGCCTTAACACGGCAATTGCTGGAAGATAAATACACCATTGGTGCAAACACATCGTTAGCCAATTATTCTTTTTTTATGGGGGTGAGTAATGATAATGCAGAAGAAGTACTTAAAATGAACCAGTATAAAAAAGATGTATGCGGTGTAAAAATTTTTATGGGCAGCAGCACCGGCAATATGCTGGTGGATAATTATTCCACCTTAAATAAAATTTTTAGTGAAAGTGAAATGCTGATTGCCACCCATTGCGAAGACGAACGCATTATTAAAGCCAACTACGAAAAAATAAAAAAAGAAAAAGGGGAGCTGGTTGCAGCCGACCATCCCATCATTCGGGATGCAGAAGCATGCTTTGAAAGCAGCTTAATAGCCATACAGTTTGCAAAAAAGCATAACAGCCGTTTGCACATACTGCATATAAGCACACAAAAAGAATTACAGTTATTCGGTAATATGCTGCCATTAAAAGACAAACGCATTACAAGCGAAGTGTGTGTACATCATTTACATTTTACTGCCGATGATTATGAAACGCTGGATTATAAAATAAAATGTAACCCTGCTATCAAGGCACCCAATAATAAAACGGCTTTATGGGAGGCCTTGCTGGATGACAGGCTGGATGTTATTGCCACCGACCATGCTCCCCATTTAATGAGTGAAAAAGCAGGCCCGTATGAACATGCACACTCCGGCCTGCCTTTAGTACAGCATTCTTTATTATTAATGCTGCATTATAACAAAATGGGCGAAATAAGCCTTGAAAAAATTGTACAGAAAATGAGCCATGCTGTAGCCGATTGTTTTGAAATAGCCAACCGTGGTTATATTCGTGAAGGATATTTTGCTGATGTAGTAATGGTGGATACCAATAAACCATTTACAGCCACAAAAGAAAATATTTTATACAAATGCAACTGGAGCCCTTTAGAGAATTTTACTTTTCCTGCATCTATAGAAAAAACCATGGTAAGCGGGCACCTTGTATACGATAATGGTAATTTTAATGAAGCTGTAAAAGGAAAACGCTTACAATTTAACAGATAAACTATTTAACGTAGCAATGCAGGCAGACAAAACCACACTTACCGATCTTTCCATTTTTAATACGGATGAGGAGCAATCCATTTTTCAGCATCTTAATTTTGCCAAAACCACAGGTGGTAAAGAATGGCTGCGTTATTTTTTAAGTAATCCGCATGATGATATTGCAGCCATAACAGACACCCAGCAGGTTATTAAAAAAATAAGCAGCGTGCAAACGCAATGGGAAACAAACCCTATAACCAATGGAACTATAATGGTACTGGAGCGTTTTTATGAAACTGCCATTGATGAAATACCTGATGCGCCGGGTGCTGTGGGCAGCCTTATGTACAGGCTTTTCAGCAGTGCTGATTTTTCTTTAGTGCGGTATTCCGTAAAGCATTTTGTTGATTTTTTAAACGGCATGCAGCAAATTGCCGATTTACTGAATGATGATAATAACCCGCCACAACTGAAACTGCTGCTGGACCGTATAACATTCCGTTTAAACAAAACCGGGCTGCAGCAATTATTGCAGGGCACCAATGTAAAAGAACTGCCCAAAGAAAAAATGCTGGCACTGGGCCATTTTTTTAAACGCCGGTATAAAGAAGATGCGCTGGATCTTATTGAAGTATACAGCCGGCTGGATGCGTATTACAGCATGGCTGTTGCCTGTAAAAAACACAACTATATTTTTCCTGAGTTTATTGAAGATACTGTGCCGCAAGTTGCGGCTACGCAGCTTTATCACCCATTATTATACACTCCTGTTGCTTATGATGTAAGCCTTAATCAGCAACAGAATTTTTTATTTTTAACCGGTGCAAACATGGCTGGCAAAAGCACTTTTATAAAAGCAGTAGGTGTATCTGTTTACTTAGCGCATGTGGGCATGGGCGTACCTGCACTAAATATGCAGCTTACATTGTTTAATGGCCTGCTAAGCAATATAAACGTTGTAGATAATTTAATACAGGGCGAAAGTTATTTTTTTAATGAAGTGCAGCGTATAAAAAAGACGATTGAAAAAATTAACGATGGTAAAAAATGGCTGATACTGATTGACGAATTGTTTAAAGGCACCAATGTGCAGGATGCCATGAAATGCAGCAGCGCTGTAATTGAAGGCCTGCGTAAAATGCAAAATTCATTATTTATTCTTTCCACGCATTTATATGAAATTGGCGAAGCATTAAAAATACACCCCAACATACAGTTTAAATATTTTGAAACCAGTGTGGTAAACGATCAATTACAGTTTAGTTACCAGTTAAAGGATGGTATAAGCAACGACCGTCTTGGTTATTTAATTTTAAAGAGAGAGGGCGTGGTGGATATGCTGGAAAAATTATGATAACTTATTTTGCGGAATTGCGTTTTTTATCTTCCCTTACTTTATTCCAGTACTTTTTGGCAACCATCAGCATACCAAAGCTTTCGCCTTCTTCTTTGCCTAAATGTTTGTGGTGCATTTTGTGTGCCCAGCGTATGGTTTTTATGTACGTATTGTTGCTTCGGGTAAACCATTTAAACCGCTGGTGAATGATTACTTCATGCACAATAAAATAAGCCAGCCCATACAATGCAATACCAAAACCAATTGCTGCCACCCAGTAAATTTTGTTTTGCAAACCTAACATTATACACAGCCAACTCGGTATAGCAAATATTAAAAAGAAGGCATCGTTTTTTTCAAATGTATGTCCTTGTGGGTTGTGATGGTCTTCATGCAAATACCATAAAAAACCATGCATTACATAACGGTGCGTAAGCCATGTAATGCCTTCCATTATAAAAAAAGTGCCTAAAACTATTGCTATAAAAACAAACCAGTTCATTACTGTGGTAAAAAAGTTCTTAGTAATAAGAAGAACATTAACTGTATCAATAACAAATGTACAGCGAATTTGTTGTGCTTGCTGAATTTGCAAAAATGAAACACTGCCAGCAGCGCCATGCTTATAACAAACCAGCAGATATAGTTATACAAAGGTATCTCTTCGCTCCATTGCCAAAAACCAAGCTCTATTGCAGCAGGCTCCATAATCCAGTCGAAAAAAACAGCCAGTGTGGCACCATCAACAATTACCGATAAAGCCTTTATAGATTTTTTGGGTGATGCTGTTTCTGCGGCCAGTTTTTCAACAGCCATTGTCATTAATGTATGAATACTTATGCCACAGCAATAAATAATAATAAACCAGTTGATGCCAATAATAAGCGGCACGCCTTTAAATTTATAGCCCAGCACTTCTCCGTAATTGTAACTACCAAATAATTGGCCTGTATTAACACCAATAATTTCAGCAGCAATACCAACTGTAACAGCCGCCAGTAAAAAAATAAAAAAGAAAGTATTTTTTTCTTCCTGCGTCCAGGTTATTAACGCAAACATCAGCAGCAAATTAATTGGTGTTGAGCGAATGATTATTTCGCTTTTAAAAACAAGGATGCCAACCAGGCCAACTGCATGAAACAATATGGCAATGCCTGTAGCAATTTGTTGTTTGGAAAAATTAGTGATGGGCACTGAAATCAGTTTTAATCAATTCGCTTACAATTTGGGCACTTTTAAAACAAAGCGGAATGCCGCCGCCGGGATGCACACTGCCGCCACAGCAATATAAATTTTTAACAGTACCGGTAAAATTAGGATGCCTTAAAAAAGCTGCCCATTTTGAATTGGAACTGGTGCCGTATAAAGAGCCCTGGTATGATGCTGTTTTTTCTTCTATCAAAATTGGGTTTAGTATTTCCTCTGTTTCAATTAATGATTCAATATCGGTTTGCAACACACGGTTTAATTTTTCAATTATGTGTTGCTTTGCCTTTTGCTGTAATGCTTCCCAGTCTTGCCCGGTATTTGCAGGTGCATTAATCATTACAAACCAGTTTTCTTTACCAACAGGCGCCATGCCGCTTTGCATTTTAGCAGTAATGTTAATGTAAACGGTAGGGTCGTTATTTAACTGTTTTTTTTGAAATAAATTAGTAAACTCTGCTTCGTAGTTTTTTGAAAAAAAGATATTGTGTAACCCCAACTGCGAAAACTCCTTTTTTATGCCCCAATAAAAAACCAGCGCACTGCTGCTGCGTTCCTGTTTTAATATTTTTTTTGCATTGTTAGCATCGTTCAACAAATGCTGGTAAGTAAAATAAACATCCATGTTGCTTACAACAATATCTGCCATAATGTTTTCATCATTCACCACTATGCCTTTTACTTTGCCTTCGTTATTAATAATTTTTTGTACCGGTGTATTAAAATAAAACTGCACTCCTTTTTTTTCAGCAAGCTTGTACAGCGCATTAGTAATACTCACCATTCCTCCATGCGGATAATAAGTGCCTTCTGTATATTCCAAATGCGGAATTAAACCCAGCATGCCCGGTGCTTTATACGGATTACTGCCATTATAAGTGGCATAACGGTTAAACAACTGCACCGCTTCTGCCGACTTAAAACGTTTTTTATTGTAGTTGTTTAAAGTACTGAAAATATAACCTGGCTTAACAGCAGCCAACGCAGGAAAAATTTGTTTATTAAACCAGGTGCGTCGTTTATGCAACGAATGGTTTAGAAAAATGGACCCAATATTATTGTAAATTTTTGCAGACTCTGCCAAATAGCCTGACAGTGCAGTTTTATCTTCTCCTAATTTTTCCTGCAGTTCATCCGCAAATATTTCGATATTGCTGTCTGCCTGCAGCGTAGTACCATTTTCGTAAAAATAATTGCAGATTGTTTCCGTCTTTTTATAACTAAAATATTCAGCAATATTTTCACCAGCCAGTTCAAACAATGCTTCTACATTTTGCGGCTGTGTAAATAAGGAAGGGCCGGCATCAAACACAAAAGCATCCTTTGTAAATGCAGCTAATTTACCTCCGGGATAATTATTTTTTTCATACACACTTACCTCAAAACCTTGTACTGCCAGCCTTATGGCTGCAGCCATGCCCGCCACACCACTGCCAATTACAATTACTTTACCAGGTTTCATTTAAGTTGTACTGTTAACTGAAATGCCTGCAAGATAATTCTCCAGCTTTGGAAAAGCAATTTTAAACCACTCGGTATATTTATGCGGATGAGATTGTATGGATTGTTTTACATCATTCATACTCATGTAGCAAAAATCCATTACTTCATCGCTGTTGGGTGTTACAGTGCCATTGAATGTTGCGGTAAAAACATGGTCGTATTCATATTCAGTAAGCCCGTTATCAAACGGTGCTTTATAAATAAATTCAAATGCTTTTGTAAGTGGCAGTGTAAAACCCATTTCCTCCTGCAATCTTTTTTCTGCTGCAGCTTTTGTGTCGTCACCTTCGTAGGGATGGCTGCAACAGGCATTTGTCCATAATCCACCGCTGTGGTATTTTTTTAAAGCCCGTTGCTGCAGCAGCATTTCCCCTTTGCTGTTAAAAATAAACACACTGAAGGCACGATGCAGCAATGCTTTTTCATGGGCTTCCATTTTTTCTGCAGTGCCCGTGGGCATATCATGCTCATCAACTAAAATCAATCGGTTCAAACTTTGCAATTTATTAAGGAGGCAAATTTATGCCGCTTTGATTTATTTATTCAACTGAAATTTTATTTGAGGCGGCATGCTACACACCTCTTGAATTTATTAACTCAAAAAATGATGGCACAGCATTCAATTGGTATCATAAAAGATTTAGTTGTGTGCGCAGGCTTGCCTTGGCTACAATAAATACTTTTGAAAAATCCGGTATGCGGATGCGCTGCTCCAGTATTTTTTGTGGTTGTGCTTTTTTTATTTTCTTAAACAGCGATAAGTAATATTTATATGCCACATACACACCAAACCTTGCTTTAACCGGCAACTGTAAAATACCAGAATAGGCTTTGGCAAAATCGGCAGCAATATCTTCTTCTATTTGCCGCTTCATATTACTGGTAAAATTTTTAAAGTCGGCACCGGGAAAATAAGTGCGGCTTAAATCTTCATAATCTGCTTTTACATCCCGTAAAAAATTTACTTTTTGAAAAGCTGCACCCAATGCCTGCGCCGATGGTTTTAATTTTTCAAACATTTCTTTATCGCCTTCGCAAAAAACATACAGGCACATTAAGCCCACCACTTCAGCACTGCCATAAATATATTCAGCATAACCGGCAGCATCATATTGCTGCTTGTTTAAGTCACATTCCATGCTTTTGAAAAACGCTTCTACTAAATCAAGCTGAATATTGTATGCATTAACGGTTAGTTGAAAACTTTGCAGTATTGGGTTAAGGCTTATTTTTCTTTCAATAGCATTGTAAGTATCTTTTTTAAACTCCGCCAGTAATTCCTTTTTATTATAATTATGAAATGTATCCACTATTTCATCAGCAAAACGTACAAAGCCGTAAATGTTATAAATAGGTGTGCGCAAATCCTTATGCAGCAGTTTTATGGCACTGCTGAAAGAAGTGCTGTACAACTCCGTTGTTGTTTTACTGCACTGCTGGCTGGTGTTATGAAAAAGATGCATCATAAACCTTTATTTAGTTAGTTTTCTGTCTTAGTTAAATTCTTTTATTATTTCCTTTGCCACCACTTCGCCACTTATTAAACAGGGCGGCACACCCGGCCCCGGCACTGTAAGCTGCCCTGTATAAAACAGGTTTTTAACTTTTTTGCTTTTGCATGCCGGCTTTAATACCGCTGTTTGCATTAATGTGTTTGCCAACCCATACGCATTGCCTTTAAACGAATTATAATCATGTACGAAGTTGCTTACTGAGTAAGATTTTTTATACATGATATGTTGCTTAACGGCTTGTCCTGTTCTTTGTTCAAATCTTTCAAGAACCATTTCAAAATATTTTTCCCTCAACGCTTCCGTATCATTTTGCAACCCTGCTGCCACCGGTATTAAAAAAAATAAATTTTCACAACCTTCCGGCGCCACGCTATTATCTGTTACAGATGGCACACTTGCATAAAACAATGGGCTTGACGGCCACTGCGGTATTGTATAAATTTCCCCGCCATGCACTTCAAAATCAGTATCAAAAAATAATGAATGATGCTGTACACCGGTTAATTTTTTATTTACACCAATGTAATATAATAAACAGGATGGTGCCATTACTCTTTTGTTCCAGTATTCATCGGTATAAGTTCTACAGTTTTCAGGCAACAATTTTGTTTCAATAAAATTATAATCAGCACCGCCAACAACAACATCAGCATTAAGGCTGATTGTTGACAGTTGATAGTTGACAGTTTTTTGGGCAATGATAGTTTTAGCTTCGCCATTAATAACTTCTATTCCGGTTACATTACAATTAAATTCAAACTGCACGCCCAGTTCTTTTGCAAGGCTGTACATAGCTTCCACAATTTTATACATTCCACCCTGCGGATACCAGGTGCCCAGTTTTACATCTGCATAATTCATTAAACTGTACAACGCCGGTATATCTTTTGCCAAAGCGCCCAGAAACAACACCGGAAATTCCATTAACTGCTGCAGCCTGGGATTTTTAAAGTATTTGGCAACATGGCTTTTCATATTGGCAAATACATCCAGTTTAAACACTCCTTTTATCACTTCCCAATCTAAAAACTCTGTTACACTCCTGCCGGGTTTATGCACCAGTTTATTAATACCCACATTGTATTTGTATGCCGCTTCGGCCATAAAAGCATCCAGCTTTGCAGCGCTTCCTTGCTCAATACTTTCAAATAACTTTTTAAAGGCTTCGTAATCTGCCGGCACATCCATTTCAGCTTCTTTCCAATAAATTCGGTAAGATGGGTCCAGTCTTTCTAAATGGTAATATTCCGCTACTGTTTTATCAAACTGGTTAAAAAAACGCTCAAACACTTCGGGCATCCAATACCAGCTTGGGCCCATATCAAATGTAAAACCCTCCGCCTTTAACTGCCTTGCTCTTCCTCCCGGCTGCTCATTTTTTTCAAGCACCGTTACCTGGTAACCTGCTTTTGCCAAAAAACATGCTGCCGAAAGCCCTGCAAAACCGCTGCCTATAACTACTGTTTTTTTCAAGCACCCAAATTAAGAATATTGAAGTTTAAAACGGGTAATAAACATTAAAACCTTGTTAGTTGCTCTTTTAACAGTTTGCGTGCAAAGTGTATGCGGCTTTTTATTGTACCTAAAGGCTCATGCAGCATATTGGCAATTTCGTTGTATTTGTATCCTTCAAAATATAACATAAAGGGATTGCGAAAAATATCGGGCAGTTTATAAACTGCCTGCTGAATTTCTTTTAACTGCAACACACTTTCAGCCTTATTACCTACGGCATGCTGATTACTGTCTAATAAAAAATCATTTACGCCATTATCAAGCACAGTGGCCTGTTTGGCTTTGCGGCGGTAATCGTTAATAAAAATATTACGCATTATGGTGTACAACCATGCTTTTATGTTTGTACCCACATTGTATTTTTCTTTATTGGCCAATGCCCTGTACATGGTTTCCTGCAGTAAATCTTTTGCAGTTTCCTGGTCACGTGTTAAGGTTACTGCAAACGGTTTTAAATATTCCGCATTGTTTATAACGATATTGTTAAATTCGATGCCAGACATTTTGTTTAATTTTTTATACCATAAATTTAAACAAGAATTTAGTGGCCACAAAATTTTTCTGTTTAATTTTCGTAAACTTATTGTTAAACGGAATAAAATGGTTTATAAAGCTGATGAACGGGAAAAACCGGCCACAAATTCCATAACACCGGTAAAGGATTTAATGAAAGTTAGCGGGGCATGAATTTTCTTTTGATAGGTATTGGTTAGCTGGCCGGATATGATAAGTGGCATGTTACCAAATTTTTGGGTAACGTTATTTATAAAACGGTCGAAATTAAAGTTTTGGCCCACAGTGGTTAAGTGGGAGTAGAGATAATCCGGTTTTTTAAGCTTCACCACATACTCAACATCCTTTAGTGGAATACTGCAACCCAGGTAAATAGTATTTACGCCACGGCTTTTTAAAAGATAGTTCATAAACAGCAAACCCATTTCGTGGTACTCTCCTTCCGGTAAAAACAACAAAACGGTTTTATCAACCTGTAACGATGCGGTAATATTATCTATACCCACAATTAGTTTTTGCCTGATGATATTGCTTACCAAATGCTCCTGTGCCGGGTTAATATGGTTGGTAAGCCAGAGTATGCCTATACGTTCCAGGAAGGGAAAAATTATTTGAGCAATGGCACGTTCAATCCCTTTTGATGCAATATATTTATCCAGCAACAATTCCAGTTTCTCCATATCAATATCCACCATAAACTGAATAAGGTCGTTTATAATACGTTCCTGCTGTGCTTCGGCCTGGTTAAGAGAAAGAATTTTTTCTTTAATCTCCCCTTCGTGCATTTTATCAATATGAGAGATTTTGTAGCCATATTTATTCAGTAAGGCTACGTTCAAAATCTTCTTCAATTCATCGTTACTGTAATAACGTATGTTGGTATCGGTACGGCTGGGTTTAATAAAAGAATAGCGCTGCTCCCATATACGTATAGTGTGCGCCTTAATGCCGCTTAGGTTTTCTAAATCTTTTATTGTAAACGAATTCATGAATAGCTGTATTACTGTATTACAAACAGCCCCGTAATTTGTTTAAAAAAGATGAGAAAAAACTAAACAGGTTAAAAATTTCTTTTAGGCAAATCTTTAAACACCTTGTTTACCAGCTGGTTTTTAGGAAAGAGAATGGACCATGCGGTGAGGAAAATTATCATAAAGTCGGTGTAAAGCGATGCATGCCGCTGGTACCACATTTCCAAAGCGCCTTTGTAAGGGTAAATTTGGGCGTACATGGCTTTGGGGTCGGCCGCATCTGAAATTATTTTTTCTTCATCCCGAAAAATGAGTGAGCCAATACCAGTCATACCAGGTTTGCAGTTGTAAATTTTCTCCCGTATGGCTTCAGGGTAGAGTTTTACGCTTACTTCCATTAGCGGCCTGGGGCCAACAATACTCATATCTCCTTTAAACACATTAATAATTTGCGGCAGTTCGTTTATTTTGGTAATGCGCAGCAGTTTTCCAAACGATGTAACACGTGGGTCATTACGCAAAGTAATTTCTCCGGTGCCAATATTAGGACTGTTTTTAAGCATGGTGGCAAACTTCCAAATGTAAAAGGGTTTGTTTTTGTAACCAATGCGTTTTTGTTTGTAAAACACTTCCCGTTCTCCGGTTACTAATAATATTAAACAACAGGGAATTAATATGGGTGATAAAAGGATTAATGCAATGCCTGCTATTACAATATCGAAGAGTCGCTTTGTTAGTTTGTACATATTAGTTCATGGTTCATGGTTCATGGCTGATGGTTCATAGTTCATGGCAAAACAGTTGCACTACCATGAATTATGAACCATTAACTATCAACCTTAATAACAAGATTTTATTTTTTCACAAACCGCTTTCACCTGTTCATCGGTTATATAGGTTGAACAGGGAATGCTGAGGCAATGCTGGTACACAAAATCGGAGCGGTCGGTTTTATTGTAATACAAATTATCCTTGAACATGCGCAACTGGTTCATGGGCACCCAAAACGGGCGGCTTTGCATTTTGTTATCGTTTAAAACTTTCAGCACTTCACGCTGCTTAGCAGTTTTAATGGTCGGCATCCACCAGTTAGGGTTCACATCTGCGCTCACTTCCTGGAAAGTGATATCACCCACGCCTGCCAGTTCTTTTTTATACAGCGCAATAATTTCATGTTTGCGTTTTATAAAGCCGGGCAGTTGTTCCATTTGCGCCACACCCATTGCAGCGGCCACATTTACCAGCCGGTAATTGTAACCCACTTCATCATGTATGTATTCAAAGGGGTCGCTTTTGGCTTGCGTGGTTAAATGTTTTGCTTTTTTTGCAAGGGCTTCATCGTTGGTAACAATCATGCCGCCGCCGCCGGTGGTAATTATTTTATTGCCGTTGTAACTAAAAGTGCCCATCAATCCAAAACTGCCGGCATGCTTGCCTTTGTAATAACTGCCCAATGCTTCGGTACTGTCTTCAATCACAATTAAGTTATGTTTTTTGGCGATAGACAAAAGTCTGTCCATATCGCAAATATTACCCAGCACATGCACGGGCATAATTAACGGAATTCTTCTGCCGCTTTTTTTATGATAACAAACATTGTTGCGTTGTTCGGTTTCGTTATTTAAAAACTCCTCCAGCAAATTCAAATCCATTTGCCAGTTGTTTTCGTCGGTATCAATTAAAATTGGGTCGGCGCCTGTATATTTTATTGAGTTCAATGTGGCAATAAAAGTAATGTTGGGGGTGATGATTAAATCATCCTGTTTAACATCCATCAATACTAAACAAATGTGTAATGCAGTGGTGCCGCTGCTGGTGGCTACGGCGTATTTGGTGCCTGCAAATTCAGCGCTCATTTTTTCAAACTGGTCAACATAAGAACCTACACTGCTAACCCAGCCGGTGGTGATGCATTCAGTTACATATTTCAGCTCGTTACCGCCCATGTTTGGGCCACTTAATAAAAGCATAGTTTGTTTTGTTTGGGGTTATGGTTTTAAACGGGGCAAAGGTATTAAAATATTGCCCGCAGATTACGCTGACAGTATTAAACAGGTTGCAAAAAAATGCCCGCAGATTACGCAGACAACGCAGAAGAAAACATATATCTGCGAAATCGGCGGCATCTGCGGGAGTATAAAAATAAAATTGTCGTATTATATATTCCTAAACTTAGGACCGAAAGAATCGGTTACGATACCCGTTTTAAGCAACAGGTAAATTTCTTTTACGCCATCGGGTACCGTTTTGGTAATGGTAAAGCCCAGTTCGTTTTTAATTTTATCAAAGTTTACACGGTAGTCACGTGGGTCTTCATTCATTTCTACGTAATCAACTTTAACGTTTGGAACCACTTTACAAACTTCTTCAATAATCATTCCTTTGTTATAGTTTTCTTCTGTGCTGCCTACATTAAATACATTGGCACGTACTTTTTCTTCGGGGCTTTCAATTACTAATACCACTGCTCTTGCCAAATCATCCACATGGCAATAAGGCCTCCAGAATTGTGCGCCCCAAATTGGCTGCTCACCATTTATGGCTGCGTTACGGGTAAATTCATTTACTGTTAAATCAAAACGGATACGTGGAGAAAAACCATACACGGTGCTAAAGCGCAAAGCAGTGCTGCACATTTTAGTGTCTTTGCGTTCTTCAATTAAATATTTTTCAAACTTAACTTTTAACTCGGCATATAAACTTACCGGGTTAAGCGGTGAAGTTTCTGTTACAAAACTATTTGGGTCGGGCATTTTACCATAGTTGCTGCAGGTGCTGGCAAAAACAAAACGTTTAACGCCGGCTTTTTCCGCTGCTTCAAACAGTGCCACACTGCCATCCCAGTTGGTGCTACGGGCATCATCTGCAAATTTTTTGCAGGCAGGGTCGCCAACAATAGCAGCCAAGTGAGCAATGGCATCAATGCCTTCAATAGCTTTCTGCACATCATCTGCATTACGAACATCGCCTTTTAAAAATTCAAAGTTGGGATGCTGCATTACATCATACAAAGCATCTCCCCCAAAATTTAAATTATCAAAAGCACGTACGTTATAGCCTTTATTTAATAACTGGCGAACTAAAACGGAGCCGATATAACCGGCGCCACCTGTAACTAAAACCTTCATAAGTATGTAATTTTTTGCGTTGCAAATGTATGAATAACTGTTTGCAGTAAGCGGTTAATAAACGGTAAGCAGCGTAGATTATTACGCAGCATTAACCCGGCATACGGGCTATGTATTTTTCAATTTGTTTTATCTGGTCAACTATTTGTGGTGTGGTGGGTTTATAGCTTTTTGCTTTGCGGAAATAATCCTTTGCAGCCCTGAACTCTCTTTTGTTCATCATTATTGAACAAAGCTGTAAATAAGCCGCTGCATTATTTTCATTATCCGGCAAACCGGCACGTATGGCCTGGCGAATATAGCTTTCACCCTGCTTCATATCGCCTTTTTGAATGGCCAGCATACCCAGTTGCAGTTTATTGGCACCTTCAGCCTGTTGCAACTGCCCTTTCATAAGGGTGCTGGTGCTCATCAATTCATTACTTTTTTTCAGGTTTTTTTCTGCGGCAGCAAAGTCCTGGTTCATCATATCTAAATTACCCTTTACTGTATAATAAACAGAACGTACGGGCTTAATCAGTAAACCGGGGAACCAAACCGAATTGAGTACTTTTTTAGCGCCTTCCAAATCGCCTTCTTCCATACAGGTTTGTATCAGGCGCATGGGGCCAAACAGAAAATGGCCCACAATTAATATAACTGAAATAAGATATAATATAAACGAGGGCCAGAAACCAGCCTGGATATTTGTAAAAATTGCCAGTGCCAGCAATACAATTCCCAGGGGCAGCCGGTATTTAATTAAGAGGTTCAGCCACTTCATAATCTTGTAATTTTTTAGGACGGCAAAGATAAGGCCTGCTGCCTAAAGCCTGTCAGTCTTTAGCATCATTTATTTCAATCCAGTAACCGTCAGGATCCTGCAGCCATAACTGTTTTACACCATCAACACGGGTGGTAATTGCATTTTTATTGCCTTTTACGTCTTCAAAAGGTATGTTTTTTGCCAAAAGCAGTTTGGTAAACGCATCAACCGAAGCCACACTAAAGCAGGTGTGCTGGTTTTTATAATATTCTTTTTTGGCTTCTGCACCCTGTATCACATGCAGCGCAATACCCTGCCCGGTTTTAAACCAGGCATGTTTACCATCATGAAAGGGCTCGGCAATTGTATCCAGCCCAACAATGTTTTGGTAAAACTCAATACTTGCCTTAAGGTTGGTTACATAAATAGCAGTATGGTTAATATGCGCTTTCTGTTGGGCAAAAGCAGCGGTAAATACACAAAATATAACAAGTGATAAGAGAGCGATTTTTTTCATATTAGCTGTGTTAAACTGTAAATGTAACCAAAATTGCGGCTGTTTTTATGGCAGAAATAATTACTTTTGCAACCCTCGTTATTTAACAGAGGATGGCCCTGTAGTTCAATGGATAGAATAGAAGTTTCCTAAACTTTAGATACAAGTTCGATTCTTGTCGGGGCTACCAAATAACCTTGAAGTAGTTGTGCTTCAAGGTTTTTCTTTGCCTTGCAATAAAAAAGTTTACGCATTTTTTTCTTTTGCTGCATATACCACCTGCCCGATAAAATAATACATCATTAAAAAAGAATCTGCCATGTACCGCCGGTATGCATTGTGTAATTTAACAGTGTAAAATTGCTGTATTTTATAACGATGTTTTGCTGCTAATGGCTACTGTAATAAAACGATATTTTTATCTACATGTATTTATAATACTCTGTTCAATAAATACAGTTGCACAACCCCGGTGCAAAGTGGAATATTTTTCAACAGAGCAAGGGCTCTCTCACGGCACCATCAGCGAAATAGTAAAGGACAAAGAAGGGTTTATGTGGTTTGGAACATGGGATGGCATTAACCGGTTTGACGGCCGCAACTTTGCATCATTTAAATCTGCACAGGGGGAAATGGCACAAACCGGTGACTACAGAATTGTACAGGTGGCAGAAGATCAATTGGGGTATTTATGGATAAGAACCCGTTACGACCAGGTGTACCGCTTTGATAAAAAAACCAAGTACTTTCTTCCTGTTTCATCTATTATACAGTCTAACACAAAAGATAAAATTTGTTTCGACAGTATTGTATCGGTAAAAAATGGTTTTGTCTGGTTGCAGTCAAGGGCACACGGCTTTTATTGTATTCCGCAAAATAATGTTACAAAAGAAAGTGTACAGCGGTTTGGCAAACAGAATGAAACAAAGTCTTATGAATCATCCAATGTTATTAATGTTTTTCACCAGGATCAGCAAAGCCGCGTATGGATAGCAACTCCCAATGGTTTAACCTGTTTGGCGCCGTCTTCTTCGGGGGTTTATAAAGCAGTTAATATTATTCCTCCAAGCATAACTACTAAAAAATTTACTGCTGTTGATGAAGATGCAACCGGTATTTATTTTAGCACCAATGATGGAAACATTATCATTTACGATAAAAAAACACTGGCGTTTGCAGTTAAAAAAATTACCGGCGACTGTATCACTGCAGTACTACGTTCGCACCGCAACAACAGTATTTATGCAGCTACTTCCGGCGGAAGGCTAATCAGCTTAAATCTATCCACTCAAACAATAACCGTTGCCCGTTACAAAAATGAACACCTGTATTCAATTTACGAGGACAGAAGCGGCGTTTTATGGATGGAGCCGGGTGATTTCGGCGTACTGCGTTTTGACCCTCAGACTGCTGCCTTTTCTTTTTTCTCAAAAAAAGTAAAAGACCCCAAAAACATTTTAGGTAACCGATTTAAAGTTTTTGAAGACATAAATGGAAATGTATGGGTGAATATGAAATGCGGCGGTTTTGGTTATTATAACACAGCTAAAGGCAATATGGAATTTACACTGGATGCTGTAAACATGTCAGCATTTAAGTTGCCCGAAGCCGTTTATCACAGTTATTACGACAGTACAGGTGTATTGTGGTTACGTATACATGGCGGTGTGCTGGTGCGTATCATTTTCCAGGAAGAAAATTTTAAACAACAGTTGTTGGTTGAGCATGATGCAGACCTTGTGGATAATGAAGTAAGGGGAATTTTATGCGACAACAAAAACAGGTTATGGATGGCTTCAAAAAGCAGCAAAGTGTATTTGCGGCAAAACAATCAATGGGTAAGTAACTTTTTTGTAAACACACCCAAAGACGGGTTGGGTAATGTATATGTAATCTACCAGGACAGCAGGGAAAACATCTGGTTGGGCACAAAAGGCAATGGTTTGTTCAGGGCAACACCGGTTGACGGTAAAGCCGCCAAATACAGGTTACAGCATTTTAATACCGGTGTGCAAAATAATTCGGGCATTACAAGCAACAATATTTATACTATAACAGAAGATAAACAACACCGCATTTGGATAGGCACTTTTGCCGCCGGCTTAATGCTGGCGCAGGAAAAGAATGATTCTGTAAAATTTATACATACAGGTAATGCGTTTAAAAACTATCCTAAAGAAGGTTTTTACAAAATACGGCATATGACGCTGGACCCGGCAGGAAATATTTGGGTGGGTGCTACTGATGGTTTACTCATTATTGATGCAGATGATAACCACTCAACTGTTTACAATTATAAAGTGTATCCCAAGGTTTCAGACAATACAACGGGCATGGGCAGCAGTGATATTCAGTTTATTTATTGCGACTGGAAAGGAAGAATGTGGCTGGCAACATCTGGCGCCGGCTTGTCGTTGGCAACAGGCAATCCGTTTAAGCAACTGAATTTTAAAAACTATACCAAAAAAGATGGCTTACCAAACGATTATGTGTTAAGCTGCTCTGGCGATAAACAAGGGGATTTATGGATTGCAACAGAAAATGTGCTTTCAAGATTTAACCCCGAAAAAAATATCTTCCGTAATTACGATTCATATGATGGTTTACCAAGAACAAGTTTTTCTGAAGCCGCTGCCTGCCGTGAACTGGCTAACGGAAATTTAGTATTCGGCACATCTGATGGTTACATCAGCTTTGACCCGGAACATGTAAGTATGAAACCAGTTGCAGCAAATATTGTTTTCACCAACCTGCAAATTAATAAGGAGGATGCAAGATTTACCAATAACAGCCACACCGCAACAGACATTAATTACACCAGCAAACTCACTTTAAAATACAACGAGAACATTATAAGTATTGACTATGCTATACTGGATGCCCGTGCCGGCAACCGCCAAACATTTCAATACCGGTTAATTGGTTTTGATACCACCTGGCTTATAGACAGGGAAATTAAAGGCGTTTCGTACACCAACCTGCCACCAGGTGATTATGTACTGGAAGTACAAAGCCTGTACACCGATTTGTATTCAAACAGGCCTTATAAAAAACTTGAAATTACCATTTTGCCACCACCGTGGAAAACATGGTGGGCTTATACTTTGTATGCTATTGCACTGCTGGCAGCACTGGTTGTTATAAGGCACTATGCATTAAAAATGGTGCACTTAAAGCATGAAATTATTGTTGAGAAAAAAATTGCTGACCTAAAACTTAATTTCTTCACGGGTGTTTCGCATGAATTAAGAACGCCGCTTACACTGATTGTAAATCCGCTGGAGGCTGTGGCAAAAAAAGAAAATCTTTCTGCTGAAGGAGCAGCTTATATTGATATTGCCAGAAAGAATGCCAACAGAATGATACGGTTTATAAACCAGCTGCTGGACCTGCGTAAAATACAAAGCGAAAAAGCAACACTTAAAATTTCAAGAGTAGAGATAGTAAGTTTTGTACATAAAATAAACGACCATTTTACAGAAGCAATAAAAAGCAAGCAGATTGCACTGGAAGTATTTACAGAGCACAAAGAAATATTTGCATTTGCAGACACAGAAAAGCTGGATGTTATTATTTATAATTTGCTAAGCAACGCCATAAAGTTTACTCCACAGGGTAAAACTATAAAAGTGCTCATCAGTTCCGCCCCTGCAGATAATGATTTTACCATTGCAGTACATGACAGTGGCCCCGGTGTTAAAGCTGACAAACTCAATAAAATTTTCGAGCTCTTCCAGGATGGAGACAATTCAACAAACAACACCATGAAGAGCAGCGGTATTGGGCTGGCGCTAACTAAAGAATTTGTAAACCTGCATGGGGGAACCATTAATGCTGCCAATAATGAAGATGGCGGCCTTACCATGACGGTGAAAATGAAACTGGGCTATGATCATTATTCTGATTTTTCTTTCTCTTTTGAAAATGCCACAAAGATTGATACCGGTACGGCAACCACTCCGGTTAACAATATTTTAAACAACCAGGTATTAGCAAAAAATAATTTACTGCATACTGCAGAAAACCCATTATTACTGCTGGTAGAAGACAACAGTGATATGCGTTTGTTTTTAAGAAAACAGTTAAGCGAATTTTACCGTGTGGAAACCGCTGCCGATGGCATGGAAGGCTGGCAAAAAGCACAAAGCTTATTGCCCGATTTAATTGTAAGTGATATTATGATGCCGGTAATGGATGGCATTCAATTGCTGGATAAAGTAAAAAACGACATTAACACCAGCCATATACCCGTTATATTGCTTTCTGCAAAATACTCAATAGAAAGCCAGATTGAAGGTTTGAAATACGGAGCCGATTATTACATCAGCAAACCATTTAATAATGAATTCCTGATAACATCTATCAACAACCTGTTACAACAGCGGCAAAAACTGTTTGAGAAATTTTTACAAAGAAAACAACCCATCACCATAAGTCCGGCGCCGGTTGTTATTACTTCAAAAGATGAAACCTTTATTAAAAATGTAATCCTGGCGGTGGAGGACAAAATGACCGACCCTCAATTTGGTATAGAAACCATTGCAGACGCAATGGCTATGAGCCACAAAACTTTTTACCGCAAATTTAAAAGCCTTACCGGTATAACACCAACCGAGTTTGTACGTGACATCCGTTTGCAAAAGGCAAAAGAGTTTTTAGATGACCCTGCCAATAATGTTTCTGATGTTGCTTATATGGCAGGTTTTACCAGTCCAAAATATTTCAGCACCTGTTTTAAAGAAAAGTATGGTCTCTCTCCATCAGAGTATATAAAATCCAAACAAGCACCATCCGGTTCATTAACTTAAAATGTGTTCATTTTTTACCCAATAAACCTTGCTTGCAGGCTATTTACAGTAATAAGCCTGTTTTTGTCCAATCTTTAAACCTATTTGTCCTAAAAATGGACATAAATTTTATAATCAAAGAATAGTTTTGGATACATTTTTTAAATGTATGCCTGGTTAAGATGTAACCAGATGGCCAAACAGGACTGTTTATACTTCCCTGCCGGAGCATCGGGTGTTCTTTACTGTACCAGCTGCATACATTAATTTTTTAAACAAGCTATATGAAACAAAAATTGTTGTTCTCCCTCCTGTGCACTTTTGCGTCACTCGGCCTTTTTAGTCAAACTTTACACATTACAGGCAGTATAAAAAATGCTGCAGGCGAGCCTGTTCCCGGTGCCACCATTACAGTAAAAGGAACTGCCAATTCTGCTGCAACCAGTCCGGCTGGTTTATTTACTATTGATGCCGTAAAAGGAAATGTATTGGTAATCACTTCTGTTGGATATCGTTCAACAGAAGTGAAAGTAACGGATAAGGGTACCGCATTAAACCTTACGCTTGAATTAGCCGACCGTTCCATGGATGAAGTAGTGGTAATTGGCTATGGCAGTACCAAAAAAAGAGATTTAACAGGATCAATCGTATCCATAAAACCCCGTGAGATTACGGCCCGGCCCGGCCCTAATGCAATGGAATCGTTGCAGGGAAGAGTAGCTGGTTTGGATATTACCCGTACATCGGGCCAGCCGGGTGCCGGTGTTAATATTCAATTGCGTGGCACACGGTCGTTTACTGCCAGCGGCACGCCGTTATTTATTATTAATGGCCTGCCGGGAGATTATGCAACTTTAAACCCTTACGATATTGAATCAATAGAAGTATTGAAAGATGCTTCATCAACCGCTGTGTATGGCTCTGCCGGATCTAACGGTGTAATACTTATTACAACAAAAAGTGCCAAAGCGGGCAAAATGAGTATCGACTTTAATACTTATTATGGTTATAATGGCTGGTCCATTACACCAAAAATGCGCAGTGGCGATGCTTACCTGCAAACAAAAAGAGATGCATATAAATATGTGTACGATGCAACCAATAATAAATGGACAACCACCGGGGCGCTTTGGCAATCACCGGCAGATGATCAAACAATTTTTGGTGCAACCCGGTACGCAACATTCCAGGAAGGGCAGTTTGTTAACTGGGCAGATTTATTCCTGCGCAAAAATGCAGCTACACAAAACTACAGTTTAAGTGTTGCTGGCGGCACCGATAAAACAAAAGGATATATTTCATTTAACTATACTGATGAAAACGGGCAATACAGGGGCGACCAATACAAACTGTATGCAACCACCATGCGTATTGACCACCAGGCAAAAAAATGGTTAACCATGGGAAGCAGCCTGCAAATGAGTTATGTTGACCGGGACAAAGCGCAGGACAAACTGGAAAATGTTTTGGTTACCGACCCGCTGGCAAGGGCATATAAAGCAGATGGCTCTATAAATCCTGATTTGGGTAATAACGTTTACAATCTTTTGCTCGATTATCAACCCGGTGTATATGGAAACGTTGATAACAACCTGAAGCTTTTTATAAACCCTTATCTTGAAATTAAGCCCATAAAAGGATTGAGTTTTTTATCCCGTTTAGGTACACAACTCAGTTATGCTAACTCCTACCGGTTTGATGGTATTGGCTCAGTAAGCTACACTTATGTAAACGCCAATATTGCTAAAGCAAAAGTTGATCAAAACCGTAGCTATGGTTACCAGTGGGAAAATATTCTCAACTATAACTTCAGGTGGAGGGAGCACGACTTTACTTTCACCGGGGCCAGCTCCTGGTTTCATGTTCAAAATTTCAACACCACCATGAACCAGAACAATATTACCGGTAACAATTTTAAATGGTACAAGTTTACAGGAGATGCCAACACCGTATCATCCTCATCCTATACCATGGCAAAAACATTTGGTTTGCTGGGGCGTATCAATTATTCATATTTAGGCAAATATCTTTTTTCTGCTTCTGTTCGCAGGGATGGTTCATCCGTATTGTATGTTGATAACCGCTGGGATAATTTTCCTGCTGCATCTGTTGGCTGGAGAATATCGCAAGAACGTTTTATGGATGGTACCAAAGGCTGGTTGAGTAATTTAAAACTGCGTGCCGGCTGGGGTATAACCGGTTCTGCTAAAATTGATCCATATAGTTCTGTGTCTATTGTAGAAAGTTCCAACATGTCGCTTGGTGGTGTTACACAGGCAATTTACCGCAGCTCACAGTTTCTTACCAATCCTGATTTAGGCTGGGAAAAATCGCACAACACCAATATTGGTGTAGAAGCATCTTTTTTTAATAACCGCATTGATTTAACTGCCGAATACTACACCACTAAAACAACCGGTGTTATTTACAGTGTTGTATCGCCTATAATTAACGGCACTTACCGCCCCGGCACACAATACCAAACCAATTTAAATGTTTGCGAAACCATGAACAAAGGTGTTGAGTTAATGTTGAACACCAGGAATATTCAAACAAAAGATTTTGAATGGACATCGTCTTTTGCATTTTCAAAAAACAAAGAAGAAATTCTTAAGCTTACAAGCGGTATTGCAAATAATATAGCTAACGGTACAACCGGTTACACCCTTACACTTGGCGAAGCGGTAAATTCCTTCCGCAATTTTAAACTGGATGGTGTTTGGCAAATTGGTGAAGAAATGGATGCGCTTGTATTTAACAAACGCCCCGGTGATATAAAAGTGAATGTTCCGGGAATGACAAGGTTACAACAGGGTGTATATATGAAAGTAGCGGCAGATGGAAGTAAAACGTACTATTACAACGCACTGTCCGACGTTCAGAAATATGAACCTACGCTTACCGCAGCCAATTCAAAATATACTTATGGCCCTAACGACTACCAAATATTAGGGCATAACACTCCTAACTGGTCATTAGGTGTTCAAAATACTTTCCGTTATAAAAACTTTGATTTAGGTGTATATGCTTACTTCAGGTGGGGACAAATGATTAACTACAATATGCTGGGCTGGTATCAGCCAAACGGATTTGCCACCAATGCAAGCCCATCCAGAACCATACCGGAATATTTTAATTACTGGACACCGGAAAATCCATCCAATGATTTTCCTGTAATGAATTACCTGGCAACAAGCTCTACTCTTACAGGTTTTTCCGGCTTAACTTATGTTGATGGTTCTTTCTTTAAAATAAAAAATATAAGCATTGGCTACACTATGCCTGCAAAACTTTTAAAAAAGGCTTCCATTCAAAGAGTGCGTGTATATGCCACACTTACCAACCCGTTAATTGTTGCTAAAAGCCCGCTTATAAAAAGTTATGACCCTGAAATGAATGGCGTTTTGGATTATCCATTAACCAAACAGTTTGTAGGAGGCCTGAACGTAACATTTTAATTAAGTTATTAAATCATTATTATGAAAAAAATATTATCGGTATCAATAGTGAGCTTGCTTATTACTTTCAGCATCTCATCATGTAAAATAGAAGAATTTAATCCCACCTCCGTATCAGAAGAAGCTGTGCTGCGGAATTTTGACGGATGGAAGGCATACCAGTCAAACTGCTATACAGGCTTGTGGGGTTCATTAATTGGTTTGCAGTATGGGCTTGTGTCTGAATTAGGAACTGATTTGTGGACGTTTCCATACAACAATCACAATCAATACAAAGACATTATTGCATATGAAGAGTTTACCACTAATTCAGGCATTGTAAGAAATGTGTGGGATTTTGCATGGGGGCCAATAAAAGATTGTAATAAAACAATTGATCTGTCCGCATTATTAAACAACGGCAATCCGGATGATGTAAAAGTTTTAGTGGCTGAAACAAGATTATTAAGAGCTTATTATTATTCTGTATTGGTAACGCATTTTGGAAAAGTGCCATTAATAACCAAAGCCGAGGCAACAACCAACTTAAATCCAAAGCGGGACAGCATTTCAACCATCTATGCACAAATTGTTGCCGATTTAAGATTTGCATTTGACAACCTTAAAGTAACGCCGTTTGAAAACAATCCGCAAAGGGTAACTAAAAAAACTGCATTAGGTTTGCTGGCACGTGTGTATGCACAAGGCGGTGGCGAGGGTTTAACCGAAGGAGGAAAATCATATTGGCTGCGTGCAAAAGAAGTGGCAGACAGCCTGATTAACAACAGGGCAACTTATGGTGCTGCGTTATATGATGATTTTGCAAAAGTATTTTCTGCTGCCAATAATAAAAATAATGCTGAAGTGCTGTTTACTGCTTACGGGCTAAATCCTTACAGTACTTCTTACGATGTTTTTACAGGTGCCGGCAAGCCTAATATTTACCTGCATTATTATCCTAAGTTTGATGATGCATTTGGTACTTCAGACATTTTTAAAAGAAGCGTAAATGCAAATACATCCAACGCTTATTATGGCCGCCTTAACCAGCAATTTATAGGGCCAACAAAATATCTTATTAATTGCTTTAACGCAAAATATGATAAGCGCTGGGAAAATACTTTTACTACTGCATTTACCAACTACTCCGGTGTGCAGGCAATTGGCAGCCTTGGAAGCGGCGTTCCAACTCCGGCCAATGTTACTTATGCTGCAGCCACTGTTACACTAACTGCAGCCATGTGTACCAAGTATGGGCTTAACCCAGCGTTTGCCGGCCAAAAAATATATCCTTATGCAGATGTAAATGCACGCAATGCTTCGCCTAATGCCACATGGCAATACATTCCAATGATATGGAATAAAGGTGATTATACCGGTTTAACCACTGCACTAACAAATGTTGCAAATGCAAATATTCATCCCTATCCATTAGCCGTGGATGAAGACCGCTTTTTTGCTTATTTAAGCAAAGACCCTCTTACCGCCGCAGAAAAACAATTACGCAAATACGTAACTGTAAACATTGATGATCTCTTCGACCCATCTGACCCTACAGGCAGCACTTATAAAGCTGTTACAACAACCAACGGTTTAACTCCATCAAGCCTTGCAAACCTGTTTCCTGCAATGAATAAATTCAATCACAATTTTGATGGCGGCTGGCTGGGCGGCAATTTTCAGCAAAAGCTGGGCAATATTATGATTATGCGTATGGCAGAAGTTTATTTATTAGCTGCAGAAGCTACTCTTAAAACAAGTGGTGACGGAGCTGCTGCTGCTAACTATTTAAATGAATTACGTAAAAGAGCATGCCGCAATGCTGCAGATTATAATACCGGTACAGGAATGCAGTTAGCAACTGCTACCATGAACGATGTTTTTGATGAATATGCCCGTGAGCTTTGTGGTGAATATAACCGCTGGGCTATTTTAAAACGCAACAAAGCTTTTGAAAGCCGCCTGCAAAATTATAACAGAACTGCTTTTTTAAATTTTAATGCAGCTAAACATTATAACCGCCCTATACCATTTAACTTCCTTAACCAAATTAATAATGCAGACGAGTTTGGTACTAATGGATATTGATTTGTTCGCAGTTAAGTTCATATAGCAGTTGAACAGAAGAAGGCCACGGAAACGTGGTCTTTTTCATTTTAGCCAAACATAAAAAAGGGCTCCTTTACAGAGCCCTTTTGCCTTTATAAAAACCAACTGCTATAGTTGTATACTTTCTGTTGCATTGCTTTCTCCATTATTGCTTTTGCGTTTAAACAAAGAAGCATCCATTTTACCAAAACGGTAAGAGAAATTGAGCCTGAACATTTGTGGGTCACGCAGGCGGCTGTAGGTTTGTGTAAAATAATCGCTGTATGAATACTGGCTGTTAATACGTGTTCTGAAAATATCTGATACACTTAATGATACCGACGCCGCATTATTTTTCAGGAAACTTTTTTTAACTGCAAGGTCCATACCCCACGATGGTTTAATATAACCTTGTGATGAACTCTGGCTTTGCATCATTGGGGGCCCGCCCATTTGTCCGCCACTGCTTACAGGCAAATTTGTTTTTGATTGGTAAGTGGTGGTTAACTGCACTGCAAAATTTGAAGGCAGTTTAAAATTGCTGTTGAACTTTCCAAACAAACTCCATATGGCAGCCTGTTGTGTTGTGCTCACATTGCTTGTATTTACTTTAGAGTTATAAAAATTAAGATTGGTACTAACGTCCCACCATTTAGTAAGATTATTAGTTACAGTAGCTTCGGCACCTGCCGCATAACTTGAGTTAGCATTAATGTATGTATTAATCAATTCGGTACTGCCGCTTACTGCATCTGTTTCCTGCGATAAATAACGGGTGATAAGATTATCGGTGTGTTTGTAATACAACGAGCCTAAGAAAGTGCTGCTCCGCTGAAATGTTTTTAAATAGGACAACTCCAGAGATTGTGTAAACTCCGGCACCAGGTTAGGGTTGCCACGTGTAATATTCAGTTTATCTGTATAATCCGTAAACGGTATCAGTTGAAAAAAGTTAGGCCTGTTAACACGGCGGCTGTAACTTAATTGCAGCTCCTGCCTGTTGCTTAATTTCTGGCTTAAGAAAACAGAAGGGAATAAGCTTACAGGATAACTGTTTTTAAATGTTTGGCCTGTGTTGGTGAGAGTGCCGGTGTAATTAGAACTTTCTGCACGCAAGCCAATTTTGTAACTAAAATCTTTTATGCTGTTGCTGTATGTTGCGTAAGCGGCATACACATTATCAGTGTTTTTGTAATTACTGGTGGCAGATGGTATAAGCAAATATTGTTTTGCACTATCATTGTACAGGTAATTATCATTTACATTCACCCTGCTGCGTATGGCTGCTCTTACACCAGTTTCCAGTTTGGCAGTTTTGCTAAGTGGTAATGTATAATCAGACTGTATTACAAAGTTTTTATCACTGCCCGAACCTAATGCAGATTGTAATGCAGTTTTATTAATGAGTCCGCTAGTACCAAAGTAATTAGTAATGTACAGCGAATTATTGTTGTTTTTACCACCAAAGTAATTGGCGTCAACAGTAAGCTCTTCGCCTGGTTTGGCAAAAGTGTGCTTCAATCCAAATACCAGCCCTTGTCCATTAAACTCTCTTGTGCCTGTTGTTAAACGCTGGCTTAAAGAACTTGTTTTTCCGCTGTTATATAAACTATCTGTTGAAATGCCAATGGATTCATACGGATTAAACTCACCGTGTACTTTTATTGCAGATAAAGACAAGGTAGTTTTATTGGTGGCAAAATAATCTAACCCAACTTTTCCAAATAAAAAGCCACCGGTTGTTTTATTATAATTATCCTGCGATGTAATTGTTTGTGGTGTGGTAAGCTGGCTGATGCGTTCAGTAGTACCGGTAGTACGTGCTTTATTTTGATTTCCGTTTAACGAAGCGGTAAAATTAATTTTACCCTGGCGTACATTAAAATCCCCACCACCATTTACAGCACCTCTTTTATCCACACCAGCTCTTACGTTACCGTTATAACCTGTTTTTTTATTTTTCTTTAAAACAATATTTAAAATACCGGCACCACCACCAGAAGCATCGTATTTTGCAGATGGGTTAGTGATTACTTCCACACTTTCAATTGCATCTGCCGGTATTTGCTCGAGTGTTAACGTGGTAGGCCTGCCGTCTACCATTAATTGCGGTGCACTGTTACGTAAAGTAATGTTACCATCAATATCCACATTTACAGAAGGTACATTGCGCATTACATCCACGCCAGTACCACCGGCACTCATAATGTTTTTCTCTACATTAAAAACTTTTTTATCAGCATTTAGTTTTATTGTTGGGGTTGATGATACAACTGTTACTGCCTGCAGTTCTTTTGCCTCTGTAACCAGTTTTATTTTTCCTAAATCTTTTTCGGTTGATGGTGGCTGCATGCTGCCATCGGCTGATTTATTAAAAAAGCTGATGGGCTGTTCGTATACTTTAAAACCCACGCTGCTTACTTTTAATGTATAGCGGCCTTTCATTGATACATCTTCAAAACTAAAATCTCCATTAGCCTGCGTAACAACAGATTTATACAGCAGTTGTTTTGTTTTTTTTGTGGCAGAATCCATTTTGCTTTCCATTAGCAAAACAGTTGCACCGCCAATGCCTTTACCATCATTGTCGGTAAGCTTTCCAAACAAATGGCTGCTCAGGTTACCCATTGGCTTCATGCCCGCCGGTGGCATACCTGCAGCAGGCATTTGTGCAAACACACCTGTTGTGCTCAGCGCTATTGTAATCAGTAATACTATTTTTTTCATGATTTAAATATTTATGTAAAAGTACCTGCTGCAAACAGGGTGTTAGAGGCAAATGAGATAAGATGGCGAAATGTTGCGACCAAACAGGAATTTGGATTAAACGCAAAGGAAGGCTGGTGATGAAGAAAGGTTATTTTGCAGTAAGCGCTGTAATAACATCACGGTAATTATCGCTTACAGGAAGCTCTGTACTGTCAATAAAAACGCTTGTTTTGCGGATAGAAGTGATAAATGCAATACCTGCAATATATGACTTATGTATGCGGATGAATTGTGTGGCAGGCAGCTGCTCTTCAATCGTTTTCATGGGCATACGTGTAACCACCGGTTTAGAAGAGCTTTTTAAATGTATTTTGATATAATCTTTCAGCCCTTCAACATACATAATATCCGCAATAGTTATTTTAACCAGGCTGTATTCAACATTTACAAAAAAATATTCAGCAGTTGGGGCACTTGTATTTTCTTTTGTGGCAGTTTTTAATTCAAACAATTCTTTTGCTTTATAGCAGGCTTTTATAAAACGGTCAAGCGCAACTGGCTTTACTAAATAATCCACCACAGAAAGGTTAAAACCCTCCAGCGCATATTTTTCATACGCTGTTATTAAAATGAACATAGGTTTTATGTTCATGCTTTGTATTAATTGCAACCCGGTAAGGCCCGGCATTTGTATATCTAAAAACACCAAATCAACAGGCTGCTGCTCCATTATTTTTAATGCATCCATAGCATTATCGCATGCGGCCACCAATTGCAAAAAAGGCACTTTGCTAATATTATCCTGCAACAGTTCCAGTGCCAGCGGCTCGTCATCTATGGCAATGCAGCGTATCATCCGTTTAACTGTATTTGAAGTGATACATTAAAGATATCATTCTCATTACTTATATGCAATTGGTGGTGGTTAATGTATAATAACTGTAAACGGCGCTGCACATTGGCAAGCCCAATACCACTGGCGCTGTCTTTAATTTCCTGCGAAGCAGGATTGTATTTATTTTTTACAGTAAAATACAAAACATTATTTGCGGCTTTTAAGTCAATATCAATTTGTGGGTGCTCTATCATACCCGTGCCATGTTTAAAAGCGTTTTCAACAAAAGGTATCAACAGCATGGGTTCAATTTCATATTGCTTATCCGCCGGCGAAACTGTTACATTAACTGCCAGCTTTTTTCCAAAACGCTGTTGCTGCAGGTCAATATAACTTTGCAGGTATTCTGTTTCTTTTTCCAGCGACACTTTTTGTTCACCCGTTTCATAAAGCATATACCGCATCAATGATGAAAGCTTTATCAACGAAGGCTCCAGCAAATCTGATTGCTTGCGTGCCAGCGCCACCATATTGTTCAGCACATTAAACATAAAATGCGGGCTAACTTGCGAACGCAGTAATGCCAGTTCAGTTTTCAAATTTTCATTCAGCCTTTCTTTATAAAGATTATCAGCAACAATTCTGTCTTTAATGGTTTTATAGGCAATACTGCATGCTAGTATAAAAAGAAAAACAAAAATTGAAAAAGTAAGATGCATACGGTAGGTAAACTCCCTGCCGGTAAACTGAAAGTTTTTTACAATAAAAAAAGACACACCGGAAAAAGCAGCAAAACAAACCAGTATTGACAGTACATACAACAGGTATTTTTTCCTGTACAATAATTTTACAATAAGCACTCCGGCATTCAAATAAAAAATACCAATCAACATTAAATCCGTAATACGGGCAACAATAAAGTTTATAGTTTCGCCGGATGCCTCCTGTTGCTGTTTATGCTCGTTGGGGTCGTAAGGGCGGCGAAGCAAATACGGTAATGAAAAAAGCAGTATCCATGCAGCAATATGCATTAAAATTACCAGCCCTTTTTTATACCTTCTTTGTTCCATGCTGCTAAATTAGGCATAGAAAACTGTTGATGCACACAAATGACTGCCTTATGCGACCAAATGCCTGTTTGGTGCGACGAAACACCGCATGCGCATGACTTAAAGGGCTAAGCTTTTTCTATTTTTACTGAAGTCATGGTTAATGAACCGGCAAGCGGCTTATCGTTAAAGAGACTTACTTTTTCATTTTCCTCTTTTAAAGCCAGTGTATATAATAAAGGCAAATAATGTTCAGGTGTAGGTATTGCCAAATCAAAAGCCTTACCCTGGCTGCGGAAATTTATCAGCGGCTGATAATCTCCGTTTGTGATATACTTTTTCATTTTCTCACTTGCTTCTGCTGCCCAATCGTACGCATAAGGTTCATTTAATTTATCCCATGCAACCATACGCAGGTTGTGCACCATATTGCCGCTGCCAATAATCAGCACACCTTTTTTTCGCAAGGCAGCCAGTTCTTTTGCCAGCTCGTAATGGTATTGCGGCGGTTGCCTGTAGTCAATACTTAATTGCAGTACAGGTACATCGGCAGCCGGGTATAAATGTTTTACCACACTCCAGCAGCCATGGTCAAGCCCCCACTTTTCATCCAACCCTACTTCGGTTTTTTTAATCAGTTCTTTAGTTTCTTTTGCCAGTTGCGGATTACCCGGAGCAGGATATTGCACATCAAACAAAGCCTGTGGAAAGCCGCCAAAATCATGAATCGTTTTAGGGTTTTGCATTGCCGTAACAAAAGTACCGGCCGTTTCCCAGTGGGCGGATATACACAATATTGCATTAGGTTTTGCAATGCCTTTACCAGCCTCCCTGAATCCTTTTACAAATTCATTTTCTTCAATAGCATTCATAGGGCTGCCATGGCCCATAAATAATACGGGCATTTGTTCAGTATTGCTGAAGGGTTCAACAATTTTTCCCAATGCATTTAATTTTATTGCTGCGCCTGCCATACCTGTAAGTGCTAAAGAGTGAATAAATGTTTTACGGTTCATGTAAAATACAAAAGTACTGCTATTTTTTATAAATCAATGTTACAACATTGTTATTGTTAGCTCCCTCATTTTGCAGTTGCTATTAAAAAACCATGTGCTAAGTCATATTAAACAGTAATTTCGGGCACTAATAATTTTAAAGCATGTTTTTAGTAAGCAGCCAGCAGGGAAAAAACTTTGCACAGGAAGTAATTTTATCAGACGATACTACAAAAACAACTGTTACCATATTGCCCGGCTGCGGTGCTGTTTTACACAGTTTTACTGTTTTGCATCACGGGCGGCCCTTAAACATTGTGGAAAGCTATGACAGCGATGCAGATTTTAAAACCAATGCAGAAAGCAAAGGGTTCCGCAATATTAAAATGAGCCCTTTTGCATGCCGTGTAAAAAATGCACAATATAGTTTTGATGGAGAACAATACACCATTCAAAAATTTTTATTGAATGGCGCTGCTATTCATGGGTTGTTGTATAATGAGCCTTTTACAGTAAGTAATACCTGGGCTAACGAAACCAGTGCCGGTGTTTCACTTTTTTTTGATTACAATGCAACTGACAAGGGCTATCCATTTTATTACCGGTGCGAAGTAACCTATGAATTGAAAGAGGGCAATACACTTTCTTTAACTACTGTTGTAATTAATAAGAGTGAAAAAGCAATTCCGCTAATGGATGGATGGCACCCTTATTTTACTTTTGGTGGCACAGTAAATAACCTGCTGTTACAATTTAACAGCGAAAACCAGGTTGAGTTTGATGCAACCCTGGTACCAACAGGGAAACTTATTTCATACAATGATTTTAATGAGCCCAAACAACTGGGTGATACTTTTTTTGATAATTGCTTTACATTAAAAGCAAGCACCGGCAACGCAGCCTGTGTTTTAACAGATACCGTAAAAAAGCTGCAGCTAAAAATTTATCCTGATAACAGTTACCCCTATTTGCAAATTTATACGCCGCCGCACCGCAAAAGCATAGCAATAGAAAATATTAGCGGTGCACCTGATGCTTTTAATAATGGCATGGGAAATATTATTCTTCAGGCCGGAGAAGCTGCACAGTTTTCAACAATTTACAAAATATCACCTTTACCATAATTTAGTATAATGAACAGTATTGCAACCGCAGTTTTGCAGGAATTTAAAAATCGATTTTCATCTGTACCAAAAATATATTATGCCCCGGGCCGCATTAATTTAATTGGCGAACATATAGATTACAACAGTGGTTATGTAATGCCTGCCGCAATCAGCAAAGGAATTTATTATGCAATTGCACCTAATAATTCAAACAGCATAAATTTTTATTCGCTTGACTTTAATGAAACTTACTCAACACCAGTAAACAGCTTTGAGAAAAATAATGGCTGGAAAAATTATTTATTAAGTGTGCTGAATGAATTTTTATTATTACAAAAAGAAATAGCCGGGTTTGATTGTGTTTTTGGTGGTGATATTCCCGTTGGTTCAGGCATGAGTTCTTCCGCTGCTGTAGAAGGCGGTCTTGCTTTTGCAATAAATGATATTTTCAATTTTGGCTTCAACCGTAAAGATTTGGCCTTATTGTGCCAACGGGCCGAACACAACTATCCGAATGTAAAATGTGGCATTATGGATATGTATGCCAGTTTAAATGGAAAAGAGGACCATGTTATACTGCTGGATTGTGATACTGTTACACATGAATATTTCCCCTTTGCATTTCCGGATTATCAAATTGTATTATTAAACAGCAAAGTGCAGCACTCACTGGCAAGCGGAGAGTATAACATTCGCCGCAAAAACTGTGAAACGGGTTTAGCAATTCTTAAACAGGAGGCCGGAGTAAAAACTTTTAGAGATATTACAAGCACAGAAACAGTAGATAAATACAAAGCGCTTTTTACCGATGATGTTTACAATTGCTGTAAATATGTTGTAGAAGAAATTAACCGTACAAAACTGGCAGGGCAATTATTAAAGCAGCATAACCTGGAAGGATTTGGACAGTTAATGTATGCAACACATGAAGGATTAAGCAGGCTTTATAAAGTAAGTTGTAATGAACTGGATTTTTTAGTAGAGCAGGCTAAAGCCAACCCAATGGTTAGCGGAGCCAGGTTAATGGGTGGTGGTTTTGGTGGTTGCACTATCAACATTATTAAAAAAGATTTTGTGCAAGAAGTGGTGGAGAAAATAAGCAATGCTTACAATCAACAGTTTAACATATTGCCCGAAGTGTATTTTGTTGAAATAAGTGATGGTACACATAACATTCCTTTTCAGGCGGAATAATATTGCTTATTTCATACTTTCTTAATAACAAAAAGAGACAATTTTATAGTTTTTGAAAAGCGATTAAATTTATTCGCCCCTCTTTATAATACTGAAAGTCAATCTGTTAAAAACAGTTCCCCTGCCACCTCTGTCAAGCCTTACATTATATATATATAAAGAGTATAATGGTTATAAAAATTGATAATATGTGGTATTTTTGCCGTACGTTGGTTATGAAAAACAACCCCTTATAAAATAAATAAAACCTTATCCATGAATTATTTTCTCGTTATAGACGACCATGAGGTGGTACGCTCTGGCGTTAGAACCGTATTGCTTGAATTATTTAAACCTTGTGAAGTTTATGAAGCACATAATGATAAAACTGCACTGGAGCAATTAAAAATCCGGTCATACGACCTCGTTATTATGGATGTGCAAATACCCGATACCGATACCGCAGGTTTACTTGATTATATAAAAGTGGCTTACCCTGATACGAAAGTGCTGATATTTTCTATGACGCCTGAAAACATTTATGGCAAACGTTTCTTAAAAGCAGGAGCTATGGGTTTTGTAGCCAAAAATTCGGGGCTTGCTGATTTGCAAAAGGCTATTGAAATGATTTTGAATGGACGTATTTATATGAGCAATGCTTTACTGGAGCAATTGGTTGTTGATATGAGCGGCAACAGAACCGAAAATCCATTTGAAAAACTCAGCTCCCGTGAAGTTGAAATTGTATCGTTACTTACAAGTGGTAAATCTATTACTGAAATTGCGCACATCCTTTCCCTTGCAATATCTACAGTGGGTACTTATAAGGCCCGCCTGTTTGAAAAATTAAAAGTGCATAATTTTGTTGAGCTAATTGAGCTCTGGCATTTGTACAATAACACCTCAGGAAAAACAGCCAGTTAAAAAGCTGTTATACCCGTATGTAAATTTTTCGCTTGTCCATAAACCAGGCAAAAAACCACATCATTGCAATAAAACACAGTGCATAAATGAGGGAGCCTATTCTTGGTTCAGAAGGGAAAACAGGCTTACAGGCATACTCATAAAACCAGCCTAATACTGAAGTGTAATTTTGTTTGCCACTAACGGCATTTACGGTAGTTGGTACACGAATAAGCCCCGACAGCTTGGGAATAATATTACTCAAGGAAAAAATGAAGAGTGCGTTTTTACCAAACACATCAAAAAACCTGCTTAAAGCACCTTTGGAATTTTTAAATTCTATTAGATATATAAGCAACGACAACACTAATAAAGCCAGGCCTGTTGTATAAACAGTATAACTGCTGGTCCATATTTTTTTATTAATAGGAAAAACCATATCCCAACAAAAGCCTGTAAAAATTAAAACACAAGCGGCTGCAAACAAACCATTCAGCATTTCATGTGTTTTACCTTTTTGTAAAATGTAATTACCCACTAAGTAACCCAGCACCACCTGTACTATTGAGGCAAAAGTACTCATGAGCCCTTCGGGATCAAAAGCAATACCTTCACCATGATACATATGCTTTTCTCCTAAAATGCTTTTATCAATATTAGTTCCAAACCAGCCTTCAATACTGAAAGGGTCTGCAGGGTTTGCCGCAACACATAAAAACCAGTACAACAACAATACAAAGACACTTACAACAAATGCCCCACGAACTTTAAAAAAATGTACAATTACAGAAGCAAAAAAATAACTTAGAGCAATGCGCTGCAGTACTCCAAAAATGCGCAGGTTTTCAAAAGGTTTGCCCACAATATTACCGGCATCATTATATTTTATAAAGGGAAACCAGTTTAAAAAAAGGCCAATGGCAAAAATTAACAGGGTGCGTTTAATTACTTTTTGCCAAAAAATATTTTTCTCTTCCAGCTTTGGCATTACAAAAGCCATAGCATTACCTACAGCGAATAAAAAAAAGGGAAATACCAGGTCTGTTGGTGTACAGCCATGCCATGATGCATGTTCCAGCGGGGGAAATATATGGTCCCAACTGCCGGGATTGTTAACCAATATCATCAGCGCAACAGTAGCACCCCTGAAAACATCCAAAGAATAAAAACGTTGATTCATACCGGCAATTTAGGTATAGTAAGATACTTAAATTCTCTCACTCAGTTCCAGCCAGCGCATTTCTTTTTCATCCAGTAATGCTGCAATTTCACCAATACGTGCAGCAGCTTTTTGCAACTCTTCAAAATTTAAACTGCCGCTGTTCATTTTTTCTTCCAGCATTGTTTTTTCATTTTGCAGCAAAGGCATTTCTTTTTCTATTGTTTCAAACTCATGCTTTTCTTTAAAAGATAATTTTTTGCTTTCTGCTTTTTGTGATGCTATTTGCACTTGCACTTCTTTTACTTCCGGCACAGCCTTTACTTCATACCCGGTAAAACTTTCTTTTGCCAGCGCTTCCCGATATTGTGTGTAATTGCCGGGAAAATCCTTTATCACACCATCACCTTCAAAAGCAAACAGGTGGTCCACCATGCGGTCCATAAAATAACGGTCGTGACTTACAATTAAAATACAACCGGGGTAATCCAACAAAAACTCTTCCAGTGTACGAAGTGTCTGCAGGTCTAAATCATTTGTTGGTTCATCTAATATTAAAAAATTAGGGTTTACAAACAATACACTTAGTAAATGAAGCCTACGTTTTTCGCCACCACTTAATTTACTCAAAGGTGTATACTGCTGCTCGCCGCTAAAGCCAAACTTTTCCATAAACTGGCTGGCGCTTATTTTACTGCCATCAGCCAATGGAAAAAACTCCGCAAAATCTTTTACATATTCAATAGCCCGTTTATCTTCTTTATACTTCAGCCCTTCCTGGTCAAAATTGCCAAAAACCACCGTATCGCCATGGTTTATTTTACCACTATCGGGTTGCTCCTGGTGTAAGGCTATTTTTAAAAAAGTAGATTTTCCCACACCATTTTTACCAACAATACCCACTCTTTCGCCCCGCTTAAACGTGTAATCAAATCCTTTTATCAGTACTTTATCACCATAGCTTTTGTAAATCTTCTTCATCTCTAAAATCTTCCCTCCAAGCCTTGTCATTTTTACCTGCAGGCTTACTTCCAAATCTTCTTTTTTCTGGCTTACCCTCTCTTCCACATCTGCAAATGCATCCTGCCGGCTTTTACTTTTTGTGGTTCTTGCTTTGGGTTGTTTGCGCATCCATTCCAGTTCTTTACGGTAAATATTTTTGTCTTTTTGTAATTCGCTTGCCTGTACTTCCTGACGTAAACTTTTTTGTTCTAAAAAATAATCATAATCTCCTTTGTAGGTGTACACTTTCTCGTCATCCATTTCTAATATCTCGTTGCATACAGCATCTAAAAAATAGCGGTCGTGTGTAACCAGTAACAGTGTTACTTTTTGTGCGCCTAAATAATCTTCCAGCCATTCAATCATTCCCACATCTAAATGGTTGGTAGGTTCATCCAATATTAATAAACACCTGCCTTCGTGCAACTGCATTTCAATTAATGCCTGTGCCAGGGCCACTCTTTTCCGCTGGCCGCCACTCAGGTTTTTTACAGGCTCGTTTAAATGATGCAAATTCAGTTTACCCAAAATCTGCTTTAATTCGCTTTCAAAATTCCATGCATTATTTTCATCTACCAGCGCCATCAGGTTGGTCAGCTTTTCAATGTTTTCAGCATCTTCTTCCAGGCATTGCTCGTATGCTTTTACCACTTTCACAACGGGGTTATCCATACGCAGCACATTATCCCAAATGCTTTTTTCTTCTTCAAACTCGGTTTCCTGCTGCAGCATAATAACCTTAATATCCTTATGCACCCAAATGGTGCCACTGTCTGGTGTATCCAGCCCTGCAATAATTTTTAATAAGGTAGATTTTCCACTGCCGTTTCGGGCAACAAATGCAATTTTATCCCCTTCTTCTACATAAAAACTAATGTTTTTAAAAAGGGTGCGGATGCCGAAAGATTTACTGATATTTTCTATGGAAGCATAATGCATGGCGCAAAGGTAACCGCTTATATCTTTTATAAGCAAACAGCCTGTGCTTTCATTAATAATACATTATTTTTGCCGCCAATACCCTTTATTTAAATATGCATACTATTTTAATTACCGGCGGTGCCGGATTTATCGGTTCACACTTAACACGGTTGTTTGTTACAAAATACCCGGCGTATAAAATTGTTAATCTTGATGCGCTTACTTATGCCGGCAATCTTGAAAATTTACGGGACATTGAGAGTCAGCCTAATTACAACTTTATAAAAGGTGATATAAGAGATTTAGAACTGTTACGTAAGCTTTTTGCAGAGCACAACTTTACTGCCGTGCTGCATTGTGCTGCCGAAAGTCATGTTGACCGTTCTATAACCGATCCTCTTGCCTTTTTACAAACCAACATACTGGGCACGGCATCCTTACTTCTTGCGGCTAAGGAGTATTGGAATAATAATTATGATAATAAAGTGTTTTATCATATTTCAACCGATGAAGTGTATGGCTCTTTAGGCGATACCGGTTTTTTTACAGAAACTACTGCTTACGACCCACGCAGTCCCTACTCAGCATCCAAAGCATCCAGCGATCATATTGTTCGGGCATTTTATCATACCTATCATCTGCCGGTTAAAATATCTAACTGCAGTAACAACTACGGGCCTTATCATTTTCCTGAAAAATTGATTCCGCTTTGTATTCATAACATTATTAACAATAAGCCCCTGCCTATTTATGGCAAGGGTGAAAATATACGTGACTGGTTGTTTGTAGAAGACCATGTAAGGGCTATTGACACTATTTTTCACACTGGAAAAGTTGGAGAAACTTATAATATAGGCGGCCATAATGAATGGACCAATATTGCATTGGTAAAAGAACTGTGCCGTCAAATGGATGAAAAATTAGGCCGTGAAAAAGGCACTTCTGAAAAACTGATTACTTACGTTAAGGACAGGGCCGGGCATGATTTGCGTTATGCTATTGATGCAACAAAACTTAAAGAAGAATTAGGCTGGGTACCGTCTTTACAGTTTGAAGAAGGTATATCAAAAACTATTGACTGGTATTTGAATAATAAAGAATGGTTAGCTGATGTAACCAGCGGTGCGTACAAAAATTATTACGAGGAGCAATATCATAAAAGATAACTAATGAAAGGAATTATACTTGCAGGCGGCAGTGGCACAAGGTTGTATCCAATAACAATGGGTATAAGCAAACAATTGATGCCTATTTATGATAAGCCAATGATTTATTATCCACTCAGCACATTAATGCTGGCGGGCATAAAAGATATTTTAATAATTACCACACCCGATGACCAGCCGCAGTTTAAGCGCCTGCTTAAAGATGGCAGTCAATGGGGCTGTAATATTGAATATGCAGTACAGGAAGTACCTAACGGGCTGGCACAGGCTTTTGTTATTGGCGAAAAATTTATTGGCAGCGATAGTGTGGCGTTGGTGCTGGGAGATAATATTTTTTACGGCAGCGGCTTTAGCAAGCAACTGCAGGCCAGCGTTAACCCTGATGGTGCTGTAATTTTTGCATATCCTGTAAGTGACCCCGAGCGTTATGGTGTAGTGGAGTTTGACAGTAATTTTAATGCACTGAGCATTGAAGAGAAACCGGCAGCACCCAAAAGCAATTACGCTGTGCCGGGATTATATTTTTACAATAACGAAGTGGTTGAAATAGCAAAAAACATTAAGCCAAGTTCAAGAGGCGAATACGAAATAACAACTGTAAACGATATTTACCTGCAAAAAAGAAAACTGAAAGTAGAAGTACTGAACCGTGGCTTTGCATGGCTGGATACGGGCACATTTGAATCGTTAGGAGATGCCAGCGAATATGTACGTGTAATAGAAAAAAGACAGGGCTTAAAAATTGGTTGCCCCGAAGAAATTGCCTGGCGCATGAATTTTATTACAAAAGAACAGTTAATGCAACTGGCCGAAGATTTAAAGAAAAGTGGTTATGGCGAATACCTGAAAAAAATAATCCATTAACTTATGTCGTACTTTGCCCACCCTACTGCTGTAATTGATGACAATTGCTCTATTGGTGAGGGCACCAAAATCTGGCACTTCTCCCACATAATGCCGGGTTGTATAATTGGCAATAACTGTAACCTTGGGCAAAATGTTGTGGTATCTCCCAAAGTGGTGTTAGGCAATAATGTAAGAGTACAAAATAATGTAAGCATTTACGAAGGGGTAATTTGTGAAGACGATGTTTTTTTAGGCCCAAGCATGGTGCTTACTAACGTAATTAACCCACGCAGCGCCGTAAGCCGCAAAGCAGAATACAAAACCACTTTAATAAAAAAAGGTGCTACTATTGGCGCCAATGCAACTATAGTTTGTGGCAATACCATTGGTGAATATGCGTTTATAGGAGCAGGTGCCGTAATTACAAAAAATGTTCCTGCATATGCCTTAGTAATAGGCAATCCCGGTAAGCAAACCGGCTGGATGAGTGAATATGGGCATCGTTTAAAATTTGATACAGCCAATATTGCAGTTTGCCCTGAAAGCAATCAGCAATATAAACTTGATAACAATATTGTTACAAGAATAAAGTAGGCTGTAATACCCTTAACTAATCTAATTATTGTGATGAAAAATTTTGCATTAATAGGAGCCGGTGGTTATATAGCACCACGTCATATGAAAGCGATAAAAGATACTGGTAATAATTTACTGGCTGCGTTAGACAAGCATGATTCTGTAGGGATATTAGACAGTTATTTTCCTGAAGCAGATTTTTTTACAGAGTTTGAACGCTTTGACCGCCACCTGGAAAAGAAAAAACGCCAGGGCACTAAAACAGATTTTGTAAGTGTATGCAGCCCCAATTACCTGCATGATGCACATATACGTTTTGGCCTGCGTATGGGCGCCAGTGTAATTTGCGAAAAACCAGTGGTACTTAATCCCTGGAATATTGATCCGCTGTTACAATTAGAAAAAGAAACCGGCAATAATATTTACACCATTTTACAACTGAGATTACACCCGGCAATAATTGCACTTAAAGAAAAAATAAGCAAAGCGCCAGCAGATAAAAAATTTAACATTAACCTGCAATACATTACATCACGTGGGCACTGGTACCACACCAGCTGGAAAGGCGATATTGAAAAAAGCGGTGGCATTGCAACAAATATTGGCGTGCATTTTTTTGATATGCTGATATGGGTGTTTGGCAGTGTAATTGAAAACAAGGTGCGCCTGCATACAAAAGATGTGGCCGCCGGCAGCCTGGTATTACAAAAAGCCAATATAAACTGGATGCTGAGTATTGATGAAAACGCATTGCCCGCAGCAGTAAGGGCGGCAGGGAAACGTACCTACCGTACTCTTTCTATTGATGGCGATGAATTTGAGTTTAGTGAAGGCTTTACAGATTTGCATACACGCAGTTACGAAGAAATACTTGCAGGCAGGGGGTTTCCTGTAAGCGAAACATTACCAGCCATACAATTGGTGCATGATATACGCAAAGCTGCTACATTACATTAAAAAACTTGTATTTGCGCCTCAGGTTTTGCAACAACTGTTGCATGCGGTAAGAAGAAAAAAACACATTTAAAAACGGGGTAAGTAAAAAAGGTAAAAAAGCTGTTTTGTACCGTATAACAGCACCCATGTAGGGAATGGTATATCCTGTAATCAGTAATGCAGATACAGAATAAAAAATGCAAAACCAATAAAAGTAGTTACCCGAATTTTTCTTTGCTGACTTTAATGCAATCCATGTGCCCGCAAAAATTACCAGTAAAATTATCCATACTTCTATACTTGCGGCAAAGTAAAAAATATTATAACTATCCCAGGCATATGGCAATAAAAAACCAATTTCAACAGCTTTGGGAAAATGGCTTATAATACTTGTAATATTGGCTTCAAGCGGCTGTACAGGCACAAAGCTTTTTGTTTGGCCCAATTGCAAAAAATCCAGCTGCCTGTCACACAATGCCTGCATTAAAAAAGGCGAATTAAAAAAAACAACAAGCCCCGCAACATATACAACAGCATACGATAATAACGGGTGCAGTTTTGTTTTTTTGCCGGCAAAAAAAACAACCAAGGCCGGCAACAGTAACAAAAAGAAAAAGTTTCTTATTACAAAAGTTATAAACAGGCCAAATATTAAAAGAAATAAAAGCCCGGTTATATTTTTTTTCTTTTGTGGCAAGGTTAGTGCAGTAGCCGCATAAACAGTTAAACAAAGACCTAAAAAAAACAGGCTGTCTTTATTAATACCGCTTAAAAAAAACAGGCTGCTGGGTATAAGAAAACTTCCAATAATTTTTACAGCCGTATGTTTAATACCGCCGTTAGAAAAAGCCCTGTATAATGCAATATGCCCGTAAAACATCAGGTAATTAAACAATAACGAAACCACATAGAAGTTTTTGAAGCAAAAAAGGTTCAAAATACCAACCAGTTTGTCCACCACTGCGTATCTAATATCATTCCAGTAAGAATGATGGGAGGAAAATATTTTTTCAGGTGAATTATCATAATCCTTCATTGAAAAGGAAGATATAAAATCTGAAGGGTTATTTAGTAACTTTGCTGTTTCCTGCAGGCCGCTTTTATAGGTTGATGTAAGATCAGTTTCTGTAAAAGTAAAGTTTACCAGCACAAATGAAACACCAACAACAATTTTTAAGCAAAATAATATAGTAAGAACTCTGGAGTTAATACCGGAGTTAATGAAAAAACTGGTTTTTGAGTTTAGCCAGATAAATATGGCCAAATAACCGAGATATAGCAATAAGTACCCCACTATGTGGAAACAAAAAGTTTAATAATATTAATGAAGGTAACCCTTAACTCAATACCTGCCAACACAATTATGAGCCGTTTATTTAAAAAACAAGCGGTAATTTATATACAGTTTACTACAATGTTTACCTGCTGATGTTTTTAATAAATCTATATTTTTGCGCCACTTAAAATGAAACTGATAATTCTTGCTCCATATCCGCCATACCAGGCGCCCAGCCAGCGCTTCAGGTTTGAGCATTATTTACCGTTGCTGGAGGCAAGTGGTATCCATTACAGTTACCATCCCTTTTTATCGGAAAAAACCTGGCAAATACTTTTCAAAAATAAAAACTACTTTAAAAAAGTAACCGGCACACTGGGTGGTTTTGTAAGGCGGTTTTTATTATTGCCCAAAATTGCGGTTGCAGACTTTGTTTTTATTCATCGTGAGGTTGCGCCTGTTGGCCCCCCGGTTCTGGAATTTATTATAAGTAAAATTTTACGTAAAAAAATCATCTACGATTTTGATGATGCCATCTGGGTTCAGGTATCATCCAGCGCAAACCCAGGCACATCGCATATAAAATGTACTTGGAAAGTAAAATATATTTGCAAATGGAGCTGGAAAGTAACTGTAGGGAATGATTACCTGTCAACGTACGCATCTTCCTTTTGCAAAAATGTGGTGGTTATACCCACCGTGGTTGATACAGAAAATGTACATAATAAAATAAAAAATCAAAATGCTGAAACACTTTCTGTAGGGTGGACAGGCACATTCACCAATTTTTATAACTTAAGCCATGTATTGCCATCATTAACACCACTACAAAAAAAATATAGTTTTACTTTTATAATTATTGCGGATAAAGACCCGGAATTTAAAGATGTTAAATATCGCTTTATTAAATGGAATAAAGAAACTGAAATAGACGACTTAATGATGCTGAACATTGGAATTATGCCGCTGAATAATTCTGTTGTGGAACTGGGCAAATGTGGTTTTAAAGCAATACAGTACCAAAGCCTGGGTATACCGGCAGTTGTAAGCCCGGTAGGTGCTAATTGCAAAGTAGTTATTAATAATGAAACCGGTTTTTGGGCAATAAATGAGGCAGAGTGGTATGAAAGAATAGAAGTATTATTGTCAGACTTAAAAAAAAGAACTGAAATGGGTATAAATGCCCGTAACCATATTTTACAGCACTATTCGGTTTGCGCAACCAAAACACTATTTATAAGTCTTTTTAAAGAACCTAAGTAAAACAGGAAATGGATTTTATTATTTACATAAAAACATTTGAATTTTTTTTACTTCCTTTTTATGTGCTGTTTTTTTTCTGGGTTGCACGGGGCATTGTACGAAAGTATTATTCCGGAACTGCCATGGGCCGGTATTTTTATCTTGGGTTAGGAGCTAAAATATTTGGAAGCATTGTATTTGCTTTAATGTCGCAGTACTTTTTTAAAGAAGGGGATACATTTTTATATTTTAGCGGCGGGCTTGATTTTAAAAAGGCAGTATTTTCTGATTTTCCTTCCGGTATATATCATTTTTTTGAAGACGCCGAAGACTTTAACCAATTTTATAAACAGGCTTTTAGTAACCAATCTAATTTCGGATATGTTGGCAAATCCGCTAATCTTTTTACTGCAAAAGTTTCTGGTGTATTGTCTGTTTTTTCTTTTAATGGTTATTTACTTACATCACTGTTCTTTGGCTTAATAGCATACTCTGGTTTATGGCGCCTTTTCCTTTTCTTTTCAAAAAAAATGCAGGTATTAACAAATCAATTTGCCATATGTTTGTTGTTGTTGCCCAGCCTGCTGTATTGGGGTGGTGGTATTATGAAAGACACTTTATGCCTGGGAGCAATTGGATGGTTTTTTAGCTCATTTGTAATTTTTTTTATAGAAAGAAAATTTGAAATAAAGCATTTGCTAATTGCTTTATTAGCTATATATGTTTTGTTTGTTGTAAAAACATATATAGCAATTTCTATTTTAATAGTAATGATATTGTGGTTTGCATTTAGTTATATTAGTAATATTAAAAATCATTTATCGAGGAGACTAATTTATTTTGCAGTTTTTTTTATTAGTGTTCTTTTGTTTTACATTAACTACTCATACATAGTTGATTCAATTTTGGAAGGTATTGCAGATACTATTAAAGAGGCGCAGGAAGTTTATGCAAGAATAGGAGGCGAAGGGCTGGATTTATCAAATTTTGGAGAAATAACCCCTACAGTACCCGGGCTTCTTTCAAAACTGCCTTTGGCAATTAATAATGCATTATTTCGGCCTTATATATGGGAATCAAAGAAACTGAGCATGCTTTTATCTGCCATTGAAAATTTTATGCTTATGCTTTTAACAGTTTATGTGTTAATTAAGCCCGGAGTGATAACTGTAATAAAATTAATTTTTAAAAACCAGGTTATTGCTGTTTGTTTTTGCTTTTCAATGCTTTTTGCCATGACGATTGGCTCTACATGCTTTAATGCAGGCAGCCTGGTACGTTATAAAATACCTTTGCTGCCATTTTATTCCTGTATGCTTATTATGCTGTATAATTATAAAAAATTAAATGTGAATCCAAAAAAATAATCAACAAAGCTTAAGCATTTCTTTGATTTTATTTTCAAACTCAGTTATATTTAATGAAAATGAAGTGTCATCTAAAATATCGCTGCCTGTTAATGCAAAATAATCAGCATCAAAACTTTTAGCCAGCCAAAAATAACCGGGGTGCACATAGTTTTCTGGAAAAAGCTCTAGTAAAGTTAATGGCGCATTTTGTCTCCAAACAATATTTGTAAGCCCGGCTCCATGTATACCAATAATATGTGAGCAGCTGCTGAATAATTTTACCTGCTCTGTAAAACTTAAATTGTCGCAATCAATAACTTCAAAACCGTATTTTTCTGCAATAGCCTGAATTTCACTATTGTTTTTAATAAACCGTATACGCTTAGCCGACCTGGTTACATAAATTTTTCTGTTTAGAGATAAATCAGAGCCCGGTATTTTTAGCAGCTTTAGCAATCCTTCAAACTGGTCTTTTTGATTCGGCATTTTCTGACAGAAATAAACATTGTCCGCTATAATATACTCTTTATCCTGTATTATCCAATTCCTGTTTTTAAGCCCATCGGAGTAATTTACAACCTGCCAGAAAAAATTTTGATCTGCCAGTTTTTTAGGTATAACCAAAGGGATGTCTTTTGAAAAATTATGTTTCTCAATAAGCACAACTATTCCCAACATATCACTTAAAAAATGCCAATAATTTTTTTCAGCGCCCTTAATCATTCTTATAGAAACAACTTCTTTAAAATATCTGTCATTTCTTCTCTGCCTGAATTTTAATTTACACCAGGAAGGGTAATAGTTTTCGCACTGCCTGTTATAAATTACAGAATCCTTTATTAACCTTGTTGTGTCAAGCTGTATGCCCCATCCATACTTTGGTTCAATAATACATTTTCCGCCATTTATAATATATTCCCGCTGCAGCTTATGCGGAGTAATGTATGACATTGTTTGCCTGATAAAACCGGTCATAACCTTATAGCCAAGTTTTTCTTCTATATTGTAAAACTTAAAAGAATAACTGGAATCTTCAGCTATGTATTTAATTGAATTTTCTTTTGCGTATGAAAATAACAATGCATTAATGTTCGCATATTTACGGATTGACCGGAGCAGTTTATAAGGTATTAATTTAAAAATAGAAGCCATAGATTACCATTTTTTCACTTTATTGCAGTTTATTTTTACAGCAACAACCTGGTTATTATTTATAGTAGTTAACAATTTTTAGCTGTTAGTTAATGCATAAATGTTTTAAACCCTTTGCAAAAAAGTTTAAACAAAGTAAAGTTAAACAGACAATATTTCAAAAGCGCATACTTTACTGTATTGGCAATACCATTATTTTTTATAACACTTGATAAAGAATAATTTTTTCTTAAAAGAGCATACGCATCTGCAAAAGGTTTTTCCATATCTGCATGTTTGATTTCATCAAAAAGATTTTTATTTTTCAGCAGTTTGCCATAGTCGTGAAAGAGGATGTTTATTACGTTAAAATAAAACCTGTTTACTAACGCTGGCTCAAAATTGTTTTGCTGCAAAAAGTAAAATATCCTGTATTGTGTAGTAATAAATGTAAACGACCATTTTGACACCTTTTTAGTTATTGCGTTTGCATTATCATTTCTGTAATAAAATATGCCCTTAGAAAAAGCAATTTTTTTGGCTTTGTAATACAGTATTCTTGTTTTTAACTCGTCATCATTTATACTGTCTTCATTAAAAATAATATCAGCAAATAAGCGTTTATCCCAAAGTGCAAAGCCATGTATTTCCCAATACAGGCTTTTGATACAAGCTTCTTTCCCGGAAAAAATAATATCCCTGTCTCCTTTGTAACCCTGTAATTTTTGCCGCTCTATTTGCACATCATCATAATACCATTCTATATCCGGCACTATGGCTTCTGCACCTGTTTCAATTTTGCGGCTCACCATTTGTTCCAATAAGTCTTCTGAAAAAAGATCATCTTGTGAAACATACATAATGGCATCCCCTGTTAAATGCGGCAAAATAAAATTCCAGGATTTTGGTACAATACCACCATTTGGTTTTTGAAAAATTTTTATACGGGAATCTGTCGCTGCCAAATCAGTTAAGATTGAAAAACTGGAATCTGTTGAACTGTCATCAACACAAAAAATAGTAAAGTGAGGGTATGTTTGATTGAGGAGCGACTGGATTGTTTTTCTCAGGTATTTTTCGCCATTGTAAACAGGCATAAATACTGCTACTTGAATGTTCATTTTGGCGTTGACAATTTTACATTAATAATAAACAAAAATCCGGCGCATTTATATTACCGGGTTAATTTAAGCCGCCCAATAAATGCAACTATTAAAATGTGTTTAAGCAGTCAATAACATAATTATATTCATCCTGGCTAATAACAGGGCTAATTGGCAATGATATTACTTCGTTATGTATTTGCTCACTAATTGGAAACTGAAGCTTTGCTAAGTCTTTATAAGCCGGTTGCTTATGGGGCGCAACAGGATAATGAATAACGTTACCAATGCCTTTACTGTCAAGATAATTTTTTAAACTTTCTCTGTCTGCGCATCTTACAACGTATACATGCCACACATGATTAATCCCTGCCTGACCCGGTAAAGTAATTTTTTTGTTTGTGATACCGCTGTTATAAGCAGCTGCCACTTTACGGCGATGTTCATTATCCGCATCCAGCTTTTTTAGTTTTATAGAAAGAAAAGCTGCCTGCAATTCGTCGAGGCGGCTGTTAATACCCCTGTACAAATTTTCATATTTTTTATGAGAGCCGTAATTGCGATACGCCTTTAATGCATCTGCAAGTACATCGTCATTAGTAGTTATTGCGCCCCCATCTCCAAGAGCACCAAGGTTTTTGCCGGGATAAAAACTAAAACCAGCTGCATCACCCAGGTTTCCTGCTTTTTTGCCATTACTGTAAACAGCTCCGTGGCTTTGCGCTGCATCCTCAATTATTTTCAGGTTATGCTTTTGTGCAATAGTATTTATTGCATCCATATTACACAACTGCCCGTATAAGTGAACAGCAATAATTGCTTTTGTTTTAGGGTTTATTTTTTTTTCTATTTCAGCCGGATCAAGCAGGTACGTATCAAGCTGTGGTTCGCAAAGCACAGGCACTAGCCCTGCTTTAGAAACTGCCAGTATACTTGCAACAAATGTATTGGAGGGAACAATCACTTCGTCTCCTTCATTAATAAAACCACTTATTTTGTATCCTTCTAAAATTAAGATTAACGCATCAAGCCCATTTGCAACACCCAGGCAATGTTTTACTCCACAGTATTCAGCAAATTCTTCTTCAAACTGCTGTACTTTTTTTCCAAGTATAAACCAGCCACTGTCTAAAACGGTTTGCAGCTCCTGTTGAAATTCTTTTTCGTAAGTAAGATTAATACTTTTTAAATCTAAAAAGGGAACCTTCATGTTTAAATTTTAAAATCTTTTAATGATGTTGCCTTTTGCATCTACTTCTCCAGCCACTTTAGCAGGGTTGCCATAAACTAAAGTATAAGCAGGCACATCTTTAGTAACAACAGCACCAGCACCCACCATACAATATTCACCCAAAGTAATATTACCCACAATAGTTGCATTGGCGCCAATAGAACATCCTTTTTTAAGTGTGGCTGCTAAGTATTTTTCTGAATATTGTTTAGAGCGTGGCGTATTATCATTTGTAAAAGTTGCATTGGGGCCAATAAAAACATCGTCTTCAATTCTTAATCCGTCCCATAAATAAACGCCGCTTTTAACAGTTACCCTGTCTCCAATAATCACATCATTCTCAATAAAAGTGTGGCAATTAATATTGCAGTAGCTGCCTATTTGTGCGCTTTTAAGAATTACAGCAAACTGCCAGATGGTGGTGTGTTCTCCTACATTCTGAGTTTGCACATCAGCTGTTGGGTGAATCATTTGAGTTGTTTGAATGTATCGTAATCTCTTATATAATCGCTTTCATGATACTCGATGCTTGCAATACACATTTGCACAGCGGTATGACTGTATTTCATAACCCGCCAGCAACGCTTGGGTATAAAAAGTCCCTTATCGGGTGAGTCTAAAATAAATTCATTTTTAATACCACCGGGCATTTCTGTTGTTACTATAATTTTACCGGCTACTGCTACAAGAATTTGTTCCAGTTCATAGTGCGCATGGTTACCTCTTACAACGCTCTCTGGTGTGTAATACGTCCAGTAAATACGGTGTGGCGTAAATGGTAAAGTATTTTTTTCAGCAACACATATATACCCAAGTGCAGAGCTGCCAATGGGATTAAATTCTATTAATTGTGGTGTTTGCTGCATTAAATTTTCAACGTTTTATTTTAGTAAAAAAGCGGGCGCCCATTATGAAAATTGAAACAAAACGAACGGTTTCTTTTTTAAATTTCTTCTGCCTGCAAAAATAAGGGATTAGCTTTAAATAGAGGGATAAAGCACTAAAGCGGCGGTTATTGTAAAGATGCAGCAAATAGGTTTTTTCTAGCAGCAATGTTCGTTGATGTGCTATCAATGCGTTGTCAACCTTAGCTTCTTTAATCCAGTCTAATGTTGTTTTGTGCGACCAATATCCCCTTTCCAGCACAACTTTCATACGTTCCGGGTCTTTAAAACTCATGCTGATATTTGTGTCGTGTATCCTGTATTTATACAATACCTGGTTTATATAACCGAACCTGCCGGTGCTGTAAAGCGTTAAATAGGTTGTTAGCGTAGTATCGTCGTAAGTAAGTTTTTTATTTTCAAGCTTATCAATCCTTTTTCTAAAATCTTCAAAGTCAAGAAATTTTTTACGAATGCTCATATTTCCAAAGAACACCATTCCGCCCCACGAAAGGACCGATTGCTTGATAGCCTTATCCAGTTCTTCAGGTGTTAATGTTGCTTTAGATTTCTTAAGCAGTTCCAGCGTCAGTTCATCTTTTCTTATATCTTGCCCGTGCTTGTCTATGTAAGTAAAATCATGTGTTACCAGCATTAATTCCGGATCATTCTCAAATTCGTTTTTTACTGCCGCAATTTTTCCGGGCAACCAAATATCATCTCCACCTAAAACGCAAATAACATCTCCGGCACATTGACTCATGCCATAAAATTCGCTTTCTAATACTCCGCTGTTAACAGGGGTGGAAATGATTCTTATTTTATTGCCAAACTCTTTAAGTACTTCAACAGAACTGTCTGCAGAACAATCGTCAATTACTATTACCTCATCCGCAGGTTCAGTCTGGTCTAATGCGCTTTCAACCGTTTGCTTTATATAATGCTCAAAGTTGTATGATAATATTAAAACAGATACTTTCATTTTATTTTAATACCCTTTTTGGTAAGCAGCAATAAACTGAATTTTCCTGTTAGCAAAAAGAAAAACAGTTTTCTTTTTCCGCTAAGCCAGCTTGTAATGATGTGTTTAATACCTTTAAAATATTCTTTATTGTAAAAACTTATGTACCCATAATAAAAATGATATTGTTGCAAAAGAGAACTCCAATAGCTTATGTTATCTTTTTTTAAAAAAGATTGCAGCATATCCGGATGAAAATTACGATCCAATACTATATTGCTGGTGCCTTTGTCATTAAACAATGTAACAATTTGCGGTACATATTTTTTTATATGTGCCTCATTTCTAAAAATACGCAGGTTCAATTCGTAGTCGGCCAATATAGCGTATCTCAAATTATATCCGTCCATTTTTTCAAGCAATTCCTTTTTGTAAAATACTGCCTGGTGGCAAATATTTGACTCAATCAGTTTTTTATAATCCCTTTCACCTCCATAACGCATTTGCCTGCTGCTGTACAAGGCATCGCCATAAATAAAATCTGCATTTGCAAATGCAGATTCTTCAAAAAATTTTGTGCAAACCGCAGGATTGTAAAGTGTATCGTCAGATCCTAAAAACAAAACCCAGTCTCCCCTGCAAGCAGCAATTCCTTTATTCATTGCATCATATATCCCGCTGTCTTTTTCACTAATAAAATAATTAATCTTATTTCCGTAAGCTGTAATTTTTTCAACGGTACCATCATTACTTTGCCCATCAATTATAACAATTTCTTTGTTTGGATAGGCCTGGCTTAAAATACTGTCAATTGCTTCACACACTGTGCCCGCCGCATTAAAAGTTACAATCACAAATGAAAGTAATGGGTAGTCCATGCAAGTTAATTTCGGAATTTAGCCTTTATAATTTGCAACAAGCTATTAAACGGTGGCATAGTAAGCAAAACAAAAAGACTTGCCAGACCTATAACGGTACCAGCTATTAAAAATAGCAGCCAGATATTCATCCATTTAAGATAAAAGAGCAGTATCCCCGTTGCCATGCTGCATACAAGAGTTACAACAACAAACATCTTTTGTTTTGCCGAAAGAAACGATAAATAAGATATTTGCTTTTTTTTATGATATGAAATCAAGATAAAAAATGAGCCTGTAGCCATTGCAAATACCCACCCTGAAATAACCCCGTAACCTTTGTAAAAATACCCTAACACAAAGCATAGTAAAACATTTAGTATGGCAATGATAATATTTCCCAATACATTATCCCTAAGTTTAGCCTCTCCCATATTTGAAAAATACGAAGGGCTCATAACAATATTACTCCAGTAAGCCAATGCCAGCAAAATTGTACTAAACACAAAAACAACATTATATTCGCCTATCCAAATAACAGCTACCGGAACAACACATGATATTGTTACTGTAAGGTATAATATGCTTAATATAAAATTAGAGGTAAATACTTTTTGGTATAATTCTTTGGCCATTTGTTCGGACTTCTCATTAACACTAGTGAAAACCGGAATTAATACCTGATTTGCACTTATTATAAACCCACGCAATTGAGTAACAAACCTGTTTGCCATTTCATAATAAGTCACCATGCTAAGATTACCATAACTGCTTAAAACAGATTTTGTAAACGGGTCAAAACACAACTGGCAAATTGAAATTATTTGTTCCTGTATGCCAAACGAAAATATTTTTTTAAAAACAGGTTTATTCCAAGTTAACGGAAAAAAAGAAAGGGACCTAAATATATATTTAACACTTATAATTCCTGAAAGTATGATAAATACAGCCTGTATTATCTGTGCATAAGCAATACCTTTTAAAGCAAAACGGGGTACTAAATAATAACTAAACCCCAGCAGCACTGCAAATGACAGTATATAAATAATACTTCGTAAATAATTTTTTTGAAACCCATCAAGGCAAGATAAAAAAACACTGCCGAGTGAATTTAAAAATAAGCTGCCTAATGAAAAAGGGATTAAATCCATTGCCACTTTATTATAGTCTGGGCTTATTACACTTCTTATCCAATAGGGTGCAATTATATAAATCAGTATGCAAACCGCCCCTATAACCAGTCCTAAAAAAATTAATGAGGTGTGTATAAGTTTATTAATATCTGTTTTATTACTTTGGGCAATAAAGACTGCTGTTTGCCTTACTACACCAGCACCTATGCCAAAGCTGGCTATATTAGCTGTAGAAGAAACAGATAGCACTATGGCCCAAACACCCATCAAGTTAGTACCGGCTTTTTGCAAAAGGAATTTATAAAGAAAATAATAAGACAGCCCTGTAATAAATATTTGTACTATAGAAAATAAAATATTTACACTTATTGTTTTCTTATTAATCATACTGAATGTAATGGGGTACATTACTATAAACCCTGTAATAGATTACTTTGCTTTTTACTTAAATGAAAAACTCAGGTGGTATACTTTACATAAATATCTCCCCATAGTAAATTGTCCTTACTGGCCTTAAGTTGTGAAATACAATCTTCGATTGATATAAAATCCGGGTTACTCAATAACATTGTTTCACCAATACTGTAGTTTACTTTAATATCACCATTTTTTTGCAATATTTTAAAACAATCTATTATATCATCTAAAAACTCTATTGCAAACTCAAATGATATGTACGGGATTTTTGTTGATAACCCCTCAAAAACATTTTTTTCAAAGCCTTCTACATCAATTTTACAAAATTTGGGTAGCCCAAATTCATTTATCATTTCATCTAATGTTGATACTTCAACAACTTTTCTGTCATTCCAGTTAACATTGTTTGCAAAGCGCCCTTCAAGCTTCCATCTTTCAGACATAGTTGCATTTACAGAAGTTTCATTATTTGTGTATAATGTAATGGTGCCTGCTTTCTCCGATAACCCTTTAGGCACAACTGTTACTGCAGGGTTATTCTTGAATTTTTCTTTCAAAATAGCTACACATTTCTCCTGTGGCTCCACACAAACAACCTTTGCTCCAAGTTCTGTAAAAAATTTAGCTTTATTCCCAATATTAGCTCCAACATCAAAAACCAGATCTTTTTCCTGAATAAAAGAGCGATAAAGCTTTTTTGCTCTTTTATTAATTACATAATTAACCAACCAGTTTTTAAATCCTAAAAATGCCGCTGTCTTTAATACAAATTTTTTCATTTTCTAAAACAATTTTCCATTTTCTAAAACACCCCCCTTTACAGTATATCAATTTTTCCAACTATAACATATTTACAAAGGAGTAAAATGCAATAATTATTAACAATGATTTATCCATTAAATGCATAATACCCTAATTACTTTTGGGTAAAGACTACAAATTAAGTGGTGCGCAAAAGTACAGTTTATTTCTTTTTAAATAACCATCGGACAAATTCAGTGGTTTGAATAGTTGAAAGTTCTGAAATTTAATTAATTATTATGAGCAGGGATGTAATCAAATAATCGCTTTAAATTTTTTAACACTGAATAACAAACTACTTAGCTGATTTGCACAGTTATTTAATCGTGTGTGTCAATTTACCATGAAGCGCTTTTACTATAGAAAATATGGTGCTGTTATTATTGCATATGATTGATTTAAAGCCATGATGTATAATTTTTTTGTTTTCATAATTTGAAATGTCACATTGCATAACATCAGTGTTAAAAATTTTAACCCGATTTTGAAAAAAATCCGAAATACATATTTAATTTCCAATAATTTCAATTTTTTTACTAACGTTAAAAGTATCCGATTTTATATCAACAATATAAAACCCAGGTTTTATATTTTTAGAAACATCAATACTGTTGAATTTAATGAATTCACTGATTTTTTTGGTTTGAAGCCTGTTGCCAAATATATCAACCAAAGAAACTGTAACATTTTTCAAAGGGAAACCTGAATAAATGTTGATTTTTTCTTTAACAGGGTTGGGGTAAATTAAAATTGAGTTTGCAATACTATTTTTATCTACAGTATTTGAACTGCTGGTTTTAATTGAGCTTTTATTTGTAATTGGGGGAAAAGGAGTACCACAAATTGGAACATCTTCAATATTATTAAAGTAATTTAATCCTACTAAATTACATCTGCCGGACTCTGTTATGCCAAGAACAAAGCTAACTGGTGGCTTTGAGTAAAATTCGTTGGTGTTAAAAATAGTATTCCCTGATAGTCCGGCATTTGTACCGTAAATTAATGGATCCATGTAACAATAAAATTTTGAATACTGTATTAATGTTTTCTCGTTATCACCATAGCACTGGTCAGGGCCAAGAGGGGGAGGACCAATTAAGTAACAGCTGCCAAAATAACTTTTTACTGTGCAATTATGCATTATAGCCAATTTACTTTCTAATAAAATCAAATACGACCCATTTATTGCCGGTGTTGAATTATAGCAATCGCTAAAGCTGCAATCCCAAAAGTGTGTTGCTTCATCGTTATTTGTTACGTCTGCAAAGTAACCAGAATGAAAGGTTCCATATATTTCGCAGGAAATAAAATTTAATGCTCTCACATTTGTAGTTAATGCTGAAGGCATTGTAATTCCAATTAATTTAGAATTGGTAAATGTAATATCGGCTACAATCCGCCCGGTTGCAACGAGTTCGCCAGCTATGGTTAAGCCATTACCAGAATTATCTTCTATGATGCAATTTGTAAAATTTCCATATCTGCAATAGCTGCCTCTTTCAGGCTCTATGTCTATACCTGCCCCGGGGTTTGTTTTAATTGTTGATTTGCCCGTTTTACTAAACGAACAATTTGTAGCATTCAAATTTTCTCCCCCACACCAAGACAATCCATTTCTGCCTGAGTAAGTTACATGCACATTGTTAAGGGTTATGTTACGCACTACGATATTGATATTACTCAATTTATTATCTAAAATAATTATGCCGTCTCTGCCAAAATTTTTTATTTCAACATTAGTAACAGTTATTTCATGCGAATCTTCAATGTAAAGCCCATCATGAGCTCTTTCATATGGGTTGCCGCCTAAACCATAGGGACCACCAAGTATGAAATTGTCAACATTACCATCCAACTCTAAATTTTCTATGTTTATATTACTGCTATTGTTCTTTAACGAAAACATATAGCCTGCATGAGCAGAATATTGACTGCTTTGATTATTGTATGGTTTCATACAAACATCATCAAACATTCCAAAAAAAAGTTTGTTGTAAAATTTTAATATTGGTTTGGTAGCACCAATTCCTTTGATTGTTACGTTTACACAATTGATTAATTCGAAAACAGGTTCATCCTTTAATAATGTTAAATTGTTGTTTACGACAGATTGCTTTCCAACAAAATAGTTACCGGAAGGTATAGTTAGCTCTGCGTACCCGCCTCTTTTATTTATCACTAATGCTGCTTTTTCAAAAGCTGATTGTGCATTCTCTGGTGTAGCACCAAAGTCATTAACTAAATTCAAATAGCATATTGCAGGAGGTTGTGGACAATTGCAATTGTTTGTTGTTTGCCCCAAAGTAATTAAACCTGAAAAAATAAAAAACGATAGACTTAAAAGTTGCTTAATTTGATGCATAGCTGATAGTTGATTTTTTATTAATAAATGAAAATACAACTATTCTTGTACTGATTTATGTTATTTATTTATAAATACTGAGCCTTTCATCCTTATATTCTTTTCTACATCATCCAAAATTCTTTTAAAGCTTGCATAACCCCTTGTTTTAAAAGTACAGTTTAAAAACTCGCTGTGAGATGCAAGAAATGCATAATAACCCCAGGTAGAAGATTTAGTAAATAATGCACTGAATGTACAGTCCGTAAATTCAAGGTTTTCTTTATCCTCCGGTTGGTTCTTTTTGGTTATTTCAGTATATAAAACAGGCATTTTATACCCGGTAAAGGCACATTCTGTAAAACGGGCATACCTGCCGGTAACTGCGGTAACATAACTGGGGGCAAATATTTTTTGCCCGGCAACAGAGTCAACAAATATACATTTGCGGAACCGCATGCCCTGCGCCTCTGTATCTGCACCATAAGTTAAAAGGGAGGAGCCGGCAATAAAACAATTGGTAAAACTAAAATATGGCGAAGTGATAACCAGGGCATAGTTTGTATTACCAATAACACTGCAACTGTCAAAAACAACATTTGATGCAGAAGAGTAGCCACTTACTACTGCATAGCCATAGTTATTTTTAAATTCGCATTTAATTATTTTGCCGTTTTTGCAAAGCGCACCTCGTTCTGGTTCAATATCAAGCCCGCTGCCCGGGTTAGAGGCTAACCTGCCTTTACAGTTATTATTGAACCTGCAATTATAAAAACTTACATTTTCACCCCCACACCAGCTTACGCCATCCCGTCCATTATAATTAAAAGTGCAGTTGTAAAAACTGATATTTTTCTGTGGCGCAAACTCCGGGTCCTGTATCAGTAAACACCCATCCCTGCAAAAATAATTGAGTGTTACGTTTTTTACAGTAACAAACTGGCAGTTATAAAGAAACAGCCCATCATGTTCTCTTTCATAAGGGTTTGGCCCAACACCCCAGGTATTCAAAAGTTTTGCTTTATTGCTGTTACCATCAGCAGTTATGTTAACCAGCGATATATTACTGCATCTTTCAAACCTGAATAATGCACCAATATGTACCGCACTGTCTTTATTGTTTGGGAAATTGGGTACTGTGCCAACGGGTATGCCGTCTGCAAATTTTATAACTGCTTTTCCTTTTCCTTCAATGGTAACGTTATTGCATTCCTTAATATTAAAAACATCATTTACTGTTTTAATACCGGTAGGAATTTCCGCAATGGTTTTAAAAGAAGGTTTTACTCCAACAATATAAGTTCCGGCCTTTATTTTCAAATGTACATTACCCTTTTTGCCGTTAATAAATGCTGCTGCTTTTGTAAATGCAAGATGATCTGATTTATTATCATTGGGTATTGCCCCAAAATCGGAAATATTCACTTCAATAATTTGAGCCGCCACATCAATTTTCACAAAAAGTAATAGCCATATTGTTGCCGTTATTAAACTCTTCATTATTTACTTTTTTTCTGGCCATAAATGTAAAATATTTACGGTACAGTGCTTTACAAAAGGGATAATTGCAATTTTAAATTGTAAAATTTTAACAATGGTTAAAAACGTATATTTTACGCTGCCTGCCGATTAAAACAAATGAAACCTATCTTTGTAACAGTCAATAATTTATTTTACTTATGTGCGGCATCGCTGGCTTTGTGGATTTTAAAAAAGAAACCAACCGGGAAGTTTTAGAAAAAATGACCCGTATAATGGCACATCGTGGGCCAGATGGAGATGGGTATGGCATATATAATACAGACAAAACTGTAATTGGTTTGGGGCATCGCCGCCTTAGTATTATTGACTTATCTGCCGGGGGCAGTCAACCACAAACTTTTGGAAACCTGCATATAACTTTTAATGGTGAGGTGTATAATTATGCCGAAATTAAAAAACAGCTGCAAGCCAAAGGCCATACTTTTAACAGCCACAGCGATACAGAAGTAATATTACATGCTTACGCTGAGTGGGGCAGTGCTGCATTGCAAAAATTTACAGGCATGTTTGCTTTTGTTATTTATGATGAAGCTGCAAAAAAAATATTTGCATGCAGGGATAGGGCCGGCGTTAAACCTTTTTTTTATTATTGGAAAGATGGCCTGTTTCTTTTTGCATCTGAATTAAAAGCATTATTACAACACCCGGATTTTAAAAAGGAAGTAAATATTGATGCAGTGGCGGCATTTATGCAATATTCTTACGTACCAACCCCTCATTGCATTTATAAAAATACATTTATTGATTTAAGTTTTGCAGATGCATTAACCGAAACCGAGAATGTTTTAAGCAAAGCTTTTGAATACCGTATGGTAAGCGATGTGCCCGTAGGCGTATTTTTAAGCGGTGGATACGACAGCGCTTGTGTTACTGCGCTGCTGCAAAAGAATCATACAGAAAAAATAAAAACATTTACCATTGGTGTGCCCGATGATGGATTGAATGAAGCACCCTATGCAAAAGATATTGCAGCACACCTGGGTACAGACCATACGGAATACTACTGCACCCATAAAGAAGCCATTGAAATTGTACCGCAATTGCCCTTTTTTTATGATGAGCCTTTTGCTGACAGCAGTGCCATACCTACAACATTGGTAAGCAAAATTGCCCGGGAAAAAGTAACTGTTGCCCTGAGTGCCGATGCAGGTGATGAAATTTTTGCAGGGTACAACCGGTATGATTATACCATTAAGTATGGTAAAAAACTGCAGAACATTCCACCTGTTATGCGTAAATCTGCAGCAGCTATAATGGAAGCAGTGCCTTCTACCGCCATTCCATTAATGCAGAAAAAATATCTCTTTCACAGCCGGTACGAAAAAATAAAAACATTTTTAAAAAATCCTTCCGAACAGAATATTTTAAAAAATATTACCCGGCACATGAGCGATGATACTGTTAGCTCATTAATTAAACAACCAATACAACAGCTTGCTACTGCTTTTGACAGTACAGAACTGCAGCCGGACAACTATTCTGTTTTAACATACATGATGGCCATCGACTATCAAACTTACCTGCTGGATGATATTTTACAAAAAGTGGACAGGGCTACCATGAGTGTAAGCTTAGAAGGCCGGGAACCATTTTTGGACCAGCATATAATTGAATGGGCTGCACAATTACCGCTCCACTTTAAATATAATAACGGCGAAAAAAAATATATCATTAAAGAAATTGTACATAAATACATTCCAAAAACCATGATGGACCGGCCTAAAATGGGCTTTGGTATTCCTATTGCATCATGGCTTGAAAATGAACTAAAACCATTTGTTGAGCAGTATTTTGATGAAGCATTTATTGCAAAACAGAACATTTTCAATAATCCTGCTGTACAGCGCATAAAAAAATCTTTTTACAGCGGTAAAAAGGAGCAGGCTGAAAAAGTATGGTTCCTGCTGATGTTTCAAATGTGGTACGATAAGTGGATAAACAATAATTAACCCTTTTTTACAGTTAGTATTGGGCATTAAAAACTGCATAACCCCTTACACTTGCCAAAACCTGCTGTATTAAAATATTTTAAAAGCCCTGCTGCAAAAGCATTGGGGGTTTACACATTCACCAATTTTTTTGGCAAAGGAGTTGCTTTCTTACTGCTTCCGTATTTTACGGCCGTGTTAAGCCGGGAGGATATGGGCATGGTAACTCTCTTTAGTAATTCACTGCTTTTTTTAATTCCGTTTATTTCAATGGGTGCTTTGCAAAGCGCCGGTGTGGAGTATTTTAAAAAAGATAAAAAACAGTTCAGAGATTTTTTTACCAGCAGTATGGTATTACCGGTAATTGTTTTTGTTCTTTCGCTTTTAATTTTTTGGCTGGGCAGCAGCTTTTTTACCAGTGCTTACAAATTTCCTTTAAGTTTTATTTGGCTTATTCCTGTTGCTGCATTTTTATCTTTCATTAACCAGGTAATTATAACCCTCATCCGTAATGAAGAAAACAAAAAACTGTTTATGGGTGTGGTGCTGGGCCGCCTGTTTTTAGAAATTGCGTTGGCAGTAATTTTTATAAGCGGCCTGCAAATGGCCTGGCAGGGGCGTATAAATGGTATTGTTATTTCTTATGCAGTGTTTTTATTGTATGCAGTTTACTATTTAATAAAACGCCGCTACCTTTTTGGTACAGTTAAAAAAGAATTTATTAAAGAGGAATTGTTGTTTGCAGTGCCTGTGGTAGTGCTGCAGTTCAGCACTTTTTGCATGAATTATTCCGACACTTTTTTTCTTTCAAAATTTACAGCGGATAATAATGCATCGGTAGGTGTGTATGGCATTGCCTGCGTTTTTGCTTCGGTAATTATTACACTGTGTTCTGCATTGCTGCAATATATATTACCCAAAATTTACAAGCTGCTTTCAGAACCGGTTGTTAATTACACCGCCATACGTAACTGGCTTTTGCGTTATGTGGGGATTATGACAGGTGGTTTGCTGTTACTGCTGGCCGCTGTTCCTTTGGTTTACAAATTCATCATTAATAAAAATTATTTACCCGGCCTGCAATATTACTGGCTGTTGTGCATTGGTTACTACTTTTGGACTATAGCCTATCTTTTTTTCTCCATTTTACTGTATTATAAGTACAAGCGTAAAATAATTGCCCTTAGTTTTTCGTTTGCTGCCATAAGCCTTACCAGCAACTACTTCTTTATAAAGAATATGCAGTCGGTTGGCGCAGCAGTTTCTGTATTTTGCAGTTACTTTATAATTTTAGTAATAACTTTATTTTTTACAAGAAAGCAGGTGCCTTTCTTGTATCACAAACAAAACTAACAACCCCCAATACTTTATCTTAATGAAAGAACTCTTGTACAAACTGCTCAATTTAGCCACTTTGGGCAGGGGCATGAAAAGAACCATTAATGGCCATACCCTCAGGCTTCCAACAAGGTTTTACCGTTTTTTTCCTGATAATTACGAGAAAGACAATTTTAAATTTTTGTTTGAGCAGGTAAAACCCGGTGATACTGTTTTGGATTGCGGCGCTCATATTGGTTTATTTGCTGTAATTGCATCGCAGGCAACCGGCAGCCATGGTAAAGTATATGCTTTTGAGCCATCTCCCACTACCAATAAATTATTGCAAAAAAGTATTAGCATAAATAAGGCAAGCAAAATCATTACCCCGTTTCAAAATGCTATTGGCGGCGAAGTGGGTACCACAACTTTTTTTGTAAGCGACGGGCAGGCAGATAACAGCAACAGCCTTGTACAATATAAAGAAGACAGGCCGTTGCATGGCATCAGCATTAATGTAATTACAATCGACTCATTTGTACAACAACAAAAGTTAGCCAAAGTAAATTTTGTAAAAATTGATGTGGAAGGTGCAGAATATGATGCTTTAAAAGGCTGTGCGGTAACATTAGCTACTTTTAAACCTGCTTGTATTTTGGCCATTCACCCTGAAGCTGTAAAAGCAAAAGGCGACAGCCTGGGACAGATTTATGATTTGGTGTTACAATTGAATTACAATCCCTATTATAACAATAAGCTTATAACTAAAGAAGCATTTTGCGCTCACACTGATTTATTAGACCTTCATTTGCTGCCTGCATAATAGTTAAAATGAGCGGCAAAAAAACCATACTGCATATTATTGATGATATGGGCCGTGGTGGCGCAGAGGTAATGCTGGCTAAATTATTACCACATCTTACCACATACAACAACATAGTGGTTACGCTTAATGCTAAAAACCATTTTAGTAAGGAAGAGTTTGCGCCGCAACATTTTCACTGCCTGCAAATGGGCTCCTTCTCAAATTTTATTAAAGGCGCTGTAAGGTTGCGCAGGTTTATTAAACAAAACAAAATTGACTTGGTGCATTCGCACCTGTTTACAGCCACATTGGTTGCAAGGCTGGGTACACCTGCAAATATCCCGTTAGTAACTACCATTCACACCAATGTATCTGCTTCCGCAGAATATAAAAAGTGGTACATGCGCCTGCTGGAAAAATTCAGTTATGGTTTTCACAGCAGCACTGTTATTGGAGTATCTGAAGTGGTATTGAAAGAATATTTCAACCACTTTAATCATCAACCATACAAACAACACCTGCTGTACACTTTTGCAGATGTAAATGAGTTAACGCCGCCTGCTGAAAAACAAAAAAGCAATAGCACATTTAAACTAATTGCCATTGGCGCATTGCGTTACCCAAAAAATCAGCAGTATCTTATTAAAGCATTTGAGCTGCTTAAAAATGATAACGTGGAGCTGCATATTTATGGCAGCGGCCCACAGCAGGAAACATTACAGCAGCTTATAAAAGAAACCGGAACAAAAGTGGAATTGAAAGGCGAAGTTAAAGGAGCTGCTAAACTCATTGGGCAATACGACGCTTTTGTAATGTCATCAGAGTTTGAAGGGTTTTCTTTAAGTGTGCTGGAAGCAATGGCAATGAAAACACCCATGCTGCTGAGTGATATTCCTTCTTTCAGGGAAGAATGTGGTGACACTGCGTTGTTCTTTGATTTAAAAGACACCAATTCTTTCGTATCTGTATTAAAGCAATTAATTGCCAATAATGATTTGCAAAAACAATTAGCCAATACTGCTTACGAAAGACTGATACATAATTTTACATTACAACATCACCTGCAGGGTTTGCAAAAAATTTATACGGAAACATTCAGCAACTAATGAACGGTCAAAAAAAAATATTGTTTATTTCTTACGATGGCATGACAGACCCTTTGGGCCAAAGCCAGGTGCTGCCATACCTGCAGGGTTTAAGCAGGCATGGTTATAAAATATTTTTATTAAGCTGTGAGAAAGAAGCAGTGTTTGCAAAAAACAAACCGGTAATTGATAAATTGGTTGCCGACGCCGGCATTGAATGGTTCCCCATTAACTACACTAAAAATCCGCCGGTATTTTCTACCCTGTACGATATTATTAAACTGCGTAAAGCTGCAAAAAAAATTCATTTACAATACGGGCTGGATATGGTGCACACCAGGCCCGGTGTGCCGGCATTGGTGGGCTTATGGCTTAAACGAAAATTTGGAATAAAATTTTTAAACGACATAAGAGAGTTTTATGCCGACAGCCGTGTGGAAGGCAATATGTGGAAATTGAGTAATCCTTTATACAAAACAGTTTATAATTTTTTTAAGCGTAAAGAAACCGAAGCAGTGGCTGTAAACGATGGTATTGTTTGTCTTACTTACGCCGCAGAAAAAATAATTCAGCAATGGCCGGAATTTAAAAAAGGTACACCGCTGGAAGTAATACCCTGCAGCGCAGACCTTGAATTGTTTAATGCCGCCTCTATTAATAAAGAAGCGCAAGCCACATTAAAAACTGAACTGAATATTGCATCAACAGATTTCATCATTACTTATCTTGGCTCTATTGGCGGCTGGTATTTAACAGATGAAATGCTGGACTTTTGTAAAATCCTCAGCGATAAAATCCCTGCCGCAAAGTTTTTATTTATTTCTCCGCACCGGCACGATGAAATTATTGCCGCAGCGGAAAAACATAATTTATCAGCCGAAAAAATAATTACAAAAAAAGCAGCCCGTAAAGAAGTACCGGTATTATTATCACTTAGCAATTTTTCCATTTTCTTTATAAAGCCCTGTTATTCTAAACAATCATCTTCCCCTACCAAACATGGAGAAATTATGGCTATGGGTATTCCGTTAATAACTAACAGCGGTGTGGGTGATGTGCAGGCTATTGTAGAGCAATATCATTCAGGTATTATTATTACTGAATTTAATAAACAGGCATATGAAACTGCTGCAGCAAAAATTGCAGCAGGCAACAACTGGAATATTGCAGAAATAAGACAAGGTGCCGAAGAATTTTACTCATTAGATGTTGCAATAGAAAAATATAACCGCATTTACGGCAATATCTTACAGTAATAAATTATTTTACAGGCACTTTATCCCAACACTAACTAAAACATGAAACATTATCTCATCATTGGCGCAGGATTTTCAGGAACCGTATTAGCATATCAGCTTACTAAAAATGCTGATTGCAAAATTGATATTTGGGATGAGCGTGACCATATTGGCGGCAACTGCCACACCAGCAGGGATGAGCAAACAAACATAATGGTGCATCATTATGGCCCCCACATTTTTAATACCGATAAAAAAGAAATTTGGGATTTTGTAAACAGCCTGATGGAGTTTAAACCTTATGTACACCGGGTTAAAGCCATGAGTAATGGAAAAGTGTATTCTCTGCCCGTAAACCTGCATACTATTAACCAGTTATTTGGTAAAAGTTTTACACCTGCAACAGCAAAAGCATTTTTAGAAACACTGGCCGATAAAACAATTGAAGATCCACAAAATTTTGAAGAGCAGGCACTGCGTTTTATTGGCAAAGAATTATACAATGCATTTTTTTACGGCTACACAAAAAAACAATGGGGTTGCGAACCAACAGAGCTGCCTGCATCTATTTTAAAAAGAATACCCGTACGTTTTAATTACGATGATAATTATCACAACAACATTTACACCGGCATACCGGTTGATGGTTATACTGCTTTAATTGAAAAATTGGTGGAGCATGAAAACATTACTGTAACACTTAATAAGAAGTTTGACAGCAGTATGGATACATCCGGCTACAACCATGTTTTTTATACCGGGCCTGTTGATGCCTGGTTTGATTATAAATACGGCCGCTTAGGCTACCGCACCGTAACTTTTGAAAAAAATTATGCCGATGGCGATTACCAGGGCGTAACACAAATGAATTATTGCGATGCAGATGTGCCTTATACCCGTATTGCCGAACCCAAACATTTTACCTATTGGGAGCAGCATGATAAAACTGTTTACTTTAAAGAGTTTAGTAAAGAAACCGAACCCACCGATATACCTTATTACCCCAAACGCCTTGCTGCCGATAAAAACCTGCTTTTACAATACCGGGCCGATGCAGAAAACCTGCAAAAAGTATCATTTTTGGGCCGTTTGGCTACCTACCGTTATATGGATATGCATCATGTAATTGGTGAGGCATTAGCCTTTGCCACCGCCTTTTTACAAGCAGAAAAACAGGGTATAAAACCTCCTGTTTTTCCTAATACAGAAACAGCGTAATTAATTCTTTTTCAGCGTACAATAATCCGGGCTTGTTATACGTTTTATAATAAGAGGAATCCAAATCTTATTAAAAACTAATACCCAGCTCCTATGGAAAAGGTAATAGCTGTGGTTGTTACGTACAACCGCCAAACACTGCTCTCCGAATGCATTACAGCATTACGTAATCAAAGCCGTAAACCCGATGCCATTTTAGTGGTAAACAACGGCAGTACAGATAACACAGAACAATGGTTACAGCAGCAGCCCGATTTAAATTTCGTTACACAAAAAAATGTTGGTTCAAGCGGCGGTTTCAGCACCGGCTTAAACTGGGCTTTTAAAAATAATTATACCTGGATGTGGTGTATGGATGACGATGGCTACCCACGTGCTGATGCATTGGAAAACATGCTGAACACTGCAGAAAAAAATGATTTAAAACTATACAACTGCGCTGTTGTTAATAAAGAAGATAAAAAATCTTTTGTTTGGAAAACAGGCGATCATACTACTATTGATGAAGTAAGTACCAATACCATTGAAGGTATTGGCCACCCTTTTAACGGCACCATGATACACCGCAAAATTGTAGAGCGTGTGGGTGTGCCACAGCCAAAATATTTTTTGTGGGGCGATGAAACAGAGTATTATTACCGCATTACTAAGAAGAACAATATTCCTGTTTGCACGGTAACCAACAGCGTACACTATCACCCTGCCTCTGCATTTTCTTATAAACAAGATTGGGATTATACCAGCGGCTGGAAAATGTACTTCTACATCCGCAACCGTTTTTACATACACCGGGCAAAGTTTAATAACAAAGCATCTGCACTGGTAAACTACTTTGCATTTTTAGCAGCTTTTGCCGGTATTGTAATGGTGTATCAAAAAACCAATAAACTTAAAAAACTGGGCTTTATATTCTGGCCTGCTTTTGACGCATTCCGCAGCAATTTTTCTGCAACACCGCCGGTTATTCTGGAAAGATTGAAAACAAAATCTCAGTTAAGCTTCAATGAAAATTTTATCAGTTCACTTAAAACTATATGGGCCGTATTATTCACTCCATCAATAGTGAAAAAGGTACAAACCCGTTAAAATATTATACCCTCGAAAACTACAACTACGCCTGCTTATTATTAAGCAGGCTTTCTTTTTTCTGCCGGGTGGCATCCTGCACCAAAAAAATGGCAATTAAATAAAAAGGCATGCAGGGAATTTTATAGCGCACAAGCGTACCAAAATTTAAAGTGGTGGCTCCCACAAAAAGCGCAAATACAACTGCAAATAAAAAGCAATAAATAGCCAGCGAATTTTTTGTAAAGGTTTGAAAAATGGTTTTAAATCCTGCTTTAAAAAAAACGATTACTGTAAACAGCATCAATGCCATACTTTCAAAAGATGATAATAAAGTGGTGGGTTTTTTACTTTCCCATATAAATGGCCTGAAGAAAGTGGTGCCTACAAAAACAGGTGCCATTTTAATTAACCCGGTTACAGATCCGTCAAATTCTTCGCCATAACTGAACATGGCGCCGCCCTTGTCTGACTGATTTTCGTATGCGTCGTTTTGCGTTTTTATATTTTTAGTAAGGCTGTCTACAGCAAACTGCCCCAGTTCATCCTTCAGTTTATTCATTACAAGCGAAAACGCCACCATACTGCCCACAATAAGCGCCGGCGCCAGTATCAGTTTTATAAGCTTGCTGTTTACAAGATTTACATTTTTTAAAATTAAAAACAGTACGAAAAATGGCACATAAGAGATAAGTATATACGGTTTAATAACCCAAAGCAGGTAACCAAAAAAAAGCAGCAGCATGGTGGCTTTAACTACGTTGGTTGCTTTGTAAAAAAGCTGGTACAACGAATAAGTTATCCAGCCAATGGAAGCAATGCAAATACTGTCTTTTAAAATACCCGAACTCCAGAATACAAATGTGGGCAGGTATAAAATAGCAATGGCAAATTTTTTGTGCAGGTGCGGATATTGCTCATAAAAAAACTCATACAGTTTCCAGGCTCCGGTAAAAGCCAGCATTGAAAAAACCAAATTGGTAAGCAGGTATTTACCAAGCGTAAAAAAAGATATTACCGTTACAAAACGCACCACCATAAAATTGGCTTCAGATCGGAAATACCCTTTATTCCATGGATCCCGTAAAAAAGATTCGTCAAAGTTTTCTCCTCTCATCATTATCCATTTAATGTTGGAGAAGTCTTTTAAAATCATATCATAAATATTCTTCCCTTCTACCTGGTATAAAACAAAAGAGTCTCCTTTTGATATGCGCCAGTTAAATATTGCAAACAATAACACCGCAACGGTTTTAATCCAAAAGCCCTGTAAATGGTAAAATTTTAATACCGGGTCAGTAAGCCGTTTACGCTGCGCCCTGAATATGAAAAAGAAAAAAGCAACATACAGCGGAAACAAAAGAAGTTCAAAAAGCGCCATGTATTATTTATTATTTACAGCGTAACAAATACAGCTGTATGTTATAACCTCAAATTTATTTTAAATTCCAATGCTTCATTCAATAATATGAAGGTATTTTTGGCGAAATTATAAATACACACAGCAGTTGCAGCAAAAAAAACTCATTCGCATTACCACAGTACCAATGGCATTACGGTATTTATTACCCGGCCAAATGCAGTTTATGCAGCAAAATGGTTTTGATGTGCTGATGATAAGTGCCGATGGGCCGGAACTGGCAGATGTAATAAAAAACGAACAGTGTCCGCATATAATAGTACCCATGACGAGGAAGATTACTCCATTGCAGGATTTAAAATGCCTTTACCAGCTCATTAAAATATTTAAAAAAGAAAAGCCGGATATTGTACACACACATACTCCTAAGGCAGGTTTATTAGGAATGCTGGCTGCAAAATTTTGTGGTGTTAAAGTGCGTATACACACAGTGGCAGGTATGCCGCTGATGGTGGAAAAAGGTTTTAAATTAAAACTGCTGGTATTTATTGAGAAACTAACGTATTGGGCAGCTAATTATGTTTGGCCCAACAGCCAGTCGTTATACAATTACATTACACAACATCAATTTACAAAAGCTGCCAAGCTGCATATTATTGCCAAAGGTTCTACCAATGGCATTAACATAAGCCGTTTTAATAAAACAGCATTGAGTAATGAAGGCATTGCAACAATTAAGGAACAAATAAATTATACTGAAGCAAACACTTATTTGCTTTGCATTGGCCGTCTTGTTGCAGATAAAGGCATAGTAGAGCTGGTGCATGTATTTAAGCAGTTACAAAATCAACATGCAAACCTGCGTTTAATTTTAGTAGGAGATTTTGAAACCGAACTGGACCCTTTGCCTGCTGATGTTTTGGAACAGATAAAAAGCAATACAGCTATTATTCATATTACATGGACACAGCAAGTGGAATATTTTTTACACGTTGCCAATTACTTTGTTTTCCCTTCGCACCGGGAAGGTTTCCCTAATGTACTGCTGCAGGCAGGCGCCATGCAATGCCCCATTATTTGCAGCCGCATACCCGGTAATGTTGATATTGTTACAAATAATGAAACAGGATTAATTTTTGATGTTGCCAATGAAACAGAAATGCAGCAGCAAATTGAATACGCCATCAGCAATCCGCAACAAATGAAAACAATGGCCGAAACATTGCATAAAACAGTGCAGGCAGATTACCGGCGTGAAAATATCTGGCAAAATATTCTTGCAACCTATAATCAATTACTAAATTTAAGCAGCAAATAAAGCAGGCATGATTATAATAGGATACTCCGGGCATGGTTTTGTAGTATGCGGCATTATTAAAGCAGCCGGCAATACTGTTACTGGTTATTGCGATAGTGAAGAAAAAAACTACAACCCTTTTGCACTAAAATATTTTGGTAAAGAAGATACCGAAGCTGCGTTTGCAGCATTTAAACAATACGGTGTGTTTGTTTCCATTGGCGATAATGCTATACGCCAAAAAGTATATAATAAACTGGCGCAGCAAAATATTTTAGCTGGTAATGTTATTCATCCCACAGCCATTATCGACAGCAGTGCAACGGTTGCTGCGAATAATGTTATGATTGCCGCAGGCACCATTATTAACCCGTTGGCAAAAATTGGCACTGGTGCAATTTGCAATACCGGCTGCATTATTGAACATGAGTGTGTGGTAAGCGACTTTACTCATATTGGTCCCGGCGCTGTTTTATGCGGCAATGTAAAAGTGGGCAATAATAGCTTTGTCGGCGCTGGTGCTGTAGTTCGGCAAGGAATAACCATTGGCAATAATGCTATAATTGGCGCTGGTGCAGTGGTGGTAAAAGATGTGCCGGATAATGCAACAGTAATGGGCATACCCGCCAAGTAACTTTAATCTATTCCTGTATAACAAATATTTGCGCCCTGGAGTTTTTTGCAAGTTCTGCAGGATTTCTCCCGGCATTTAACGGCCTTGCAGTTCCATAACTTTCGTTCTGTACCATACGTTCAGCACTAATCTGCCGGGTTAACATATAGCGGTAAACAATAGTTGTTCTTTCTTTTGCCAGCAATACACATTTACCTGGTGTGCCTTCAGTTTTATAAGCATGCCCTTCTATTCTTATTTTGTAGTGATTGTTGTTTTTTAAAAGAGTTACCACACTATCCATTACCCGGTAAGTTGCGCCAGATAAAAAAGACTCCCCCGGTTCAAACGGAACAATAATAGCATTACTGTCAGGGCAACCTTTATTTTCAGCATAGCCAAACAAATCGGGGCAGGTATCATCTTCATTTAAAATACCGTCTTCATCCCTGTCTGCAATTATGGGTGGTGGCGGTGGTGGAAAAGTTAACACCAGCTCTGCCCTGAAATATTGTGCATGATGATTTTTGTCAACAATACTGTTAGTCGATTTTTGTGCGCCCATGCCCGCAGTGTAAGCAATACGTTCTTCCTGCACGCCTCTGCCTAAAATATATTTTCTTACAAACAAAGCCCTGTCTTCGCTCAGCCATTTACAAACAGAGTCGCTGCCTTCATCAGCCTGCGCAAAGCCTTTTATAGTAAGAGTAATTTTATCATTCTTCAGCAACAGGTTTACCACGCTGTCAATTACCTCATATGTAAATGAATGAAACAATGCAGACTGCTTATATTCAAAAGGTATAAGCACCACAGCAGAATCTTTAAACGCCGGGGAAGAAAATTTAACAGGCAAATTTTTTGCATTTGCCACAGTAAGAATGCAACACAGCACACACAACAGGTACAGCTTATTCTTCATGTGGGATATTTATTTTAAAACGCCAATATCCCTGCAATTATGATACCGTTAAAAGTTAAAATTGAAAGAATGTCTTTATTTACTGAATAGTTCTTCCACTTTTTTATAGCGGTAATCGAATATGTGCTGCAATTGCTTTTTCACAAACAAAGCATGGGCAACATCACCCAAAAACCAAAGCGGCAGTTTATAATGTACAATATCCGTCATCTCCACTCCTTCTGTCACTTCTTTAAAATGATGCTGGTGATGCCACAGGCTATAAGGCCCAAAACGTTGTTCATCCACAAAATATTTTTTGTCTTCCACATGCGTAATCTCCGTCATCCAGTACAGCGGAATGCCCGGCACCGGGCTTACTTTATATTCAATAATTTGCCCGGCATACATTCTTTCGCCATGATGTTGAGAAATGATTTTAAAACCCATGCCATCCGGCGTAATAGTTTGCAGGTTAGCCGGGCTGCTGAAAAAGTCCCATGCTTCATTTAAAGAAACCGGAATGGTTTGAATGGTTTTAAGGCTATAAACTTTACTCATACTTTATGCAAACAATCAATTAACCTGATTGTTTGCATAAAAGCACTATAAAATATTTTGCTCTGTTAAAGCCCCTTTAGGGGTTTGGGGTTTATCTTTGAAACATGCAGCATTACAGGGATAAACTACTTAAAAAATTTACTGAAGAATATCAAAAGCTGAATGCCAACCAGCGCAAAGCGGTTGATGCCATTGAAGGCCCTGTAATGGTAATTGCAGGCCCCGGTACTGGTAAAACACAAATATTGGCGGCACGTATTGGCAAAATATTATTAGAGACCGATGCGCTGCCGCAAAATATTTTATGCCTTACGTATACGGACGCAGGCACCATTGCCATGCGTAAAAGGCTGCAGCAGTTTATTGGCGCCGATGCATATAAAGTAACCATTTCCACTTTTCATGGTTTTTGTAATGATATTATACAGGAGAATTTATACCTGTTTGAAAAAACAAGTATGGATCCTATCAGTGATTTGGAAAAGATTGAATTGTTTAAATCATTGATTGATGCATTCCCAAAAAATCATCCTTTAAAAAGATACCGGGGCGATGTGTATTTTGAAGTAAACAACCTGCGCCAGTTATTTTCTGATATGAAACGGGAAGGCTGGCAACCGGAAGCATTATTAATCGGCATTGATAAATATGTAAGTGAGCTTGCTACCAGCGATGAGTTTGTGTATAAAACCAGCCGTGCAGGCAAATGGAAAGTGGGTGATTTAAAACCTGCTTACTATGATGAACTGCAGCGCATGGAAAAACTGAAAGCAGCCATTAATGAATTTCCGCAGTACCAGGAAAAAATGCGCCAGCGCAGCCGTTACGATTTTGATGATATGATTAACTGGATAATTAAAGCATTTGAAGAAAATAAAAACCTGCTTGCTAATTACCAGGAGCGCTATCAATATATTTTAGTGGATGAATACCAGGATACCAGTGGCACACAAAATAAACTGGTGCAGTTATTAATTGAATACTGGGAGCAGCCCAACATTTTTGTAGTGGGTGATGATGACCAGAGTATTTACCGCTTTCAGGGAGCAAATGTGGAGAATATGCTGGTGTTTGCTGATGCTTATAAAGATGATATAGAAAAAGTGGTGCTCACCAATAACTACCGCAGTGTGCAACCGATACTGGATGTAGCAAAAACCATTATTGATAAAAACGAAGAGCGGCTGGTAAAACAAATACCGGGCTTAAGCAAAGAACTGCTAAGCAGTAATGATAAACTGAAAAGCTTAAAGATTGAACCGGTGATACGGGAATACAATTCACCCAAAGAAGAAATGGCGGATACCAGCTTTCGCATTAAAGCATTATTGGAGCAGAGTGTAAAACCAGGAAGAATAGCTGTTATTTATAAAGAAAACAAATACGGGCAGGAGCTGGCGGCTTATTTCAAACTGTTGCAAATACCTTTTTACAGCAAACGCAGCATAAATATTTTAGAGCATCCATTTATTCATAAAATAATTCAGTTGTTGCGGTATTTAAATGCAGAGCTGGATATTCCTTACGGCGGCGACGAAATATTATTTGAAATACTGCATTATGATTTTTATAAAATTCCTGCCATTGAAATTGCAAAAATTACAGTAGATGTAAATAATAAAAACTATAGTGGTGCTAATACTTCCATAAGAAGAATGATTTGTGAAAAAGCGGCACAACCACCCGCTAATTTGTTTGATACCGGCTTGCCGGAAGGACTGAAAAAAGTAAGCGCTTTTATTGAAGAGCTGATAACCGAAGCACCAAATGTTACCCTGCAGCAATTATTTGAAGATATAATACAAAAGGCTGGCGTTGTTATTTATGTATTGCAGCAGCCTAACAAAATTGAGTTGTTACAATTACTCACCGCCTTTTTCGATTTTATTAAAGAAGAAACCAGCCGCAATACATTATTAAATCTTTCCGGCCTCATCAGCACTATTGACTTAATGGAAAAAGAAGGCCTGCCCATAAGCATGAACAGTATTACAGGTACCGACGAAGGCGTTAACCTGCTTACCGCACACGGCAGTAAAGGCCTGGAATTTGAATATGTGTTTATTGCCGGCACCAACAGCGGCAGTTGGGAAAAGAAACGCAAACCCGGTGGCGGTTATAAATTTCCACCTAACCTTTTTGCATCTAAAGCCAAAGGCAGCGACAGCGAAGAACTGCGCCGCTTATTTTATGTAGCCATTACCCGTGCAGAAAAACACCTGGTTATTTCCTACTGCAAATTCAAGGCAGATGGTAAAGAAACCGAGCCAAGTATGTTTATTGCCGAAATACAGGAGGGGCATCAACTGCAAACAGAAACGATAAGCGTGGCAACAGAGCAACTGCTGTTGTTTGAAGTATTACAGTTTAATGAAAAGGCACCGGAAATTGCAGCAGGCGAAGAAGACTTTGTAAATGGCCTGCTGGAAAAATTTGTAATGAACGTAACCGCACTCAACAATTATTTAAAATGCCCGCTGGAGTTTTATTATAAAAACCTGGTTCGTATACCCAGCGGCAAAAGTGAAGCAACAGAATTTGGAAGCGCCATACACTATGCGCTGGAGCGTATGTTTAAAAAAATGCAGGAGCATCCTAAAAATGAATTTCCGCCTGCGGCAGATGTAATAAAAGATTTTGAATGGTACCTGAATAAACATCGCCAGTTTTTTACTAAAGAAGCTTTTGCCCGCCGGTTTGAATACGGGCATGAAGTGTTGACCAACTATTATGAAAAATATAAAGGCACCTGGAATAAAATTGTTGCTGTTGAACGCAGCATTCGTGGCATTGTGGTAAACGGTGTACCACTAAAAGGTAAGTTAGATAAACTGGAGTTTGATGGCAGCAAGGTAAATGTGGTGGATTATAAAAGCGGCGATATTGATAAGGCCAAGGACAAACTGCAGGCGCCAAATGATAAAAATCCTTTAGGCGGCGACTATTGGCGGCAGGGTGTTTTTTATAAATTACTTATAGATAATTACCAGCAAAAAGAATGGACGGTGGTTAGCACCGAGTTTGATTTTGTGGAACCCGACAGCAAAAAACAATACCGCAAAGAAAAAATTGTAATTACACCTGCGGATATTACCACTGTTACACAACAGCTAACAGAAGCATGGCAAAAAATTCAGGCAAAAGATTTTTACACAGGCTGCGGCAAAGCGGATTGCCACTGGTGTAATTTTGTAAAAGATAATAATATGGCCATTGCCCTGCATGAGTTAAAAACTGAAGAAGCAGAGGAGATTTAACAGAATATGTTGCGTTAAACACCGCATCAATGCTGCAAAGCAGCTAAGTTTGCATACCAATAATTACAATGGCTTACAGATACATTTTATACTGCTTACTCAGCATTTCACTTTTTTACGTTGTTACAATTACCACCAGCAGTTGTGCGCAAATTGGCGCTATTTCCGGTGGCGATAAAGACACATTGCCTCCGGTGCTGGTAGCAGCTCACCCAAAACAGCCTGCAATTAATGTAAAAGATAATAAAATCACACTCACGTTTGATGAATATATAAATGTACAGGAGCTGCAAACCAACTTAATTGTATCGCCTTATCCGCAAAAAACACCTGAAATAAACAGCAGGTTAAAAACCATCAACATTAAATTAAAGGACAGCCTGCAGCCCGGCACAACATACAGCATCCAGTTTGGCAGTGCTATAAGAGATGTGAATGAAAATAATGTGGCAAAAGATTTTACGTATGTTTTTTCAACCGGTAATCATATTGATTCACTTACACTGTCCGGTAAATTAATAATGGCAGAAACCGGCAAGCCCGACAGCACCTTAATTATAATGCTGTACCGTAATGCGGTGGATTCAACAGTACAAACAAAAAAACCAAATTACATCACCACCATAAAAGGTGATGGCAGCTTTGAATTTAAAAACCTGCCTGCCGAAAAATTCCGGGTGTACGCTTTAAAGGATGGCGATGGGGGTAAAACGTACAACTCAAAAACAGAAGTTTTTGCATTTGCAGACAGTGCGGTAACCGTTACAGAAAACACCGCCCCGGTTATGCTGTATGGCTATGCAGAAGAGAAAAAAGAAAAAATACCGGTTAAAACCAATGCGCCAAAAACAGCACCCAAAAAATTACGTTACACAGCTGCTGCTGCCGGCCAGTTGCAGGATTTAAGAACCAACTTTGAATTAAACTTCAGCAATAAAATAAAACAGTACGACAGCACAAAAATTATACTTACAGATACCAATTACAACCCAATACCTGTTGCCTTTGCCGCAGACAGTAACCTGCTGATTGTAAAAACAAAATGGGCTGAAGATTTTGACTACCGCCTCATTATTAATAAAAATGCTGTAACAGATATTGCAGACAGCAGCAATACAAAAACAGATACACTAAAGTTCAAAACTAAATCACCAGCCAACTACGGTAACGTAGTGCTGCGGTTTAATAAGTTTGACACAGCAGCTCATTTAATTATCCAGTTTGTGCAGGATGATAAAATAAAAGAATCGTTTTCCGTTACCGGTAAAGAATGGAGTTATAAACTCTTTCCGCCCGGTGAGTATGAAATACGTATTTTATATGATGCTAATAACAATGGAAAATGGGATCCCGGCAGTTATTCAAAAAAATTACAGCCCGAAAAAGTAATTGCCCTGCCCAAAAAGTTTACTGTAAAAGAAAACTGGGATAATGAAAGTGAAATAAATTTATAGTTGACTGTTTTGTTGGCAGTTTCGTATCAGGCACGCTGTCGTAAACTCCAATTCAAAACCCAAAACTTCCAGCAGAAAACTTACTTTTGTCTGAATGATTTTTTCCTCCGCTTTATTAGAAAATGCAGTAAATGAATTTGCCAAACTACCCGGTATTGGCAAAAAAACCGCCCTGCGCTTAGTTTTGCATCTTATTAAGCAGGATGTAAATGATGTAACAGCTTTCAGCACTGCCATTGCAACACTAAGGGAAGAAATTAAGTTTTGCAGCCGCTGCCATAACATTGCAGACAGTAACTTATGCAATATTTGCAGCAATACCATGCGTAAACAAGATACCATTTGCATTGTGGAAAATATACGGGATGTTATTGCTATTGAAAGCACCCAGCAGTTTAACGGATTGTACCATGTACTGGGCGGTATTATTTCTCCTTTAGATGGCATTGGGCCAGACCAGTTACAGATTGAGTCATTAATAAAAAGGGTTACTGACGAAAGTACAGCCGAAATTATTTTTGCCCTAAACCCCAATATACAGGGCGACACTACTATTTATTATATTGGCAAAAAGTTAAAACATTTGCCTGTTAAAATTACCACCATTGCCCGGGGCATTGCCTTTGGCGGCGAGCTGGAGTACGCCGATGAAATGACGCTTGCCAAAAGCATCAGCAACCGTATACCGGTTGAGAACTACATAACCAGCGGCAACTAAGCTGCATTTTTTTCCGTTATAATAGTAACAGCAATTACAAACCGGGCTTTCGGTTATGTTTTTATATGTACAACTGTAATTTATGATGGCAAAAACAAAAAAGCGTATTCTTTTAGTTATTGGCGGGCTTGCCTTAATAGCCGCAATTGTTGGTTACAGTATGTACAATAAAAAGCATTTTAGTGTGCAAACAGCCACACCCGTTGCTTCGCTTTCTGCCGTTGAGTTACATAACTTTTTTTCTACTGATTCCGTAACTGCAAAATCTAAATTTATTGGTGATGAAGTAAATCATAAAGTAATTGAAGTAAGCGGCGGAGTTAGTGCTGTTGATACGGGGCAGCATACTGTTATTAAACTTAAAACCGCCACGGATGGCGCTTTCATTAATTGTGAAATGGAGGGTACCGCCACCACCATTAAACCCGGCGATAATGTAGTGATAAAAGGAATATGCAACGGTTATTTATTTGAAGCAGACCTGGGTATTCCCGGTGATGTTAATATGAACCGCTGTTTTATTAAAAAATAATACGCACATAAAAATGAAACAACTTTTTTTGGCAGCTATGATTTTCAGCAGTTCAATGGCTGCAAATGCGCAAAAATTTTATACAAAAAACGGTTCCATATCTTTCTTTTCATCCACTCCTATGGAAGACATAAAAGCAGCCAACAGCCAGGTGTTGTGTGCGCTTAACAGTCAAACCGGCGAACTGCAGTTTTCGCTTTTAAACAAAGGCTTTCATTTTGCAAAAGCATTAATGGAAGAGCATTTCAATGAGAGCTATATTGAAAGTAATAAATACCCAAAATCAACATTTAAAGGCACTGTTGCCGATATTACCAGGATAGGTTTTGATAAAGACGGCACCTATCCTGTAACCGTTAGTGGCAGCATAACCATTCATGGCGTTACAAAAGCTGTAACAGCCACAGGCAATATTGTTGTTAAAGATGGCAAGCCCGCTGTATCTTCTAAGTTTAAAGTAAAACCGGCTGATTATGGCATCAGCATCCCCGGCAGTGTAAAAAACAACATTGCAGAATCTGTTGAAATAACCGTTAACTGCCTGCTCGACCAAAAAATGCAGTAACCACAACCCGTTAACCAACCAAAAACGGGCTTTTACCATATGCGTAAAATAACCGCTTACATTTTGCGTTAATGCATTTGTAACCTAACTTTGCACTCACAGGCGGATTTGTTTATTGTTCGGCCAATGACAGAACTAATAAACGTTACAAAACTCTCACATAGTTTTTCCAGCGTTTATAAGTTTAATACTATTTTTTGGTACGGGCATTCACAGCATTGTTCAGCATCGTTGTGAACTTGTTCTGTCATTCCTTATTTTTTCAGTGAAAGAATAAAGAATGATATCACTTCAACCTGTGGTAATTCTGTTCATCATATAAAAGGAGGTAATTATGGACATCCGGAAAGAACTGGAAAAAAGAATACTGATAATTGATGGCGCTATGGGCACCATGATACAGCGGCACAAACCAACCGAAGCAACATACCGTGGCGAAAGGTTTAAAGACTGGCCGATGGATGTAAAGAATAACAGTGATATTCTTAATCTTACACAGCCGCAAATTATTGAAGGCATCCACAAACAATACCTGGAAGCTGGTGCAGATATTATTGAAACCAACACATTTGCCGGCACGGCAATAGCGCAGGAAGATTTTAAACTGGAAGAATATGTGTATGAAATAAATGTGGAAGGCGCAAAAATTGCAAGAAGAGCTGCCGATGAATACACTGCAAAAAATCCGGCAAAGCCAAGGTTTGTTGCCGGGGCTATCGGCCCTTTAAACAGAACATTGAGTTTGTCGCCCGATGTAAACAATCCCGGTTACCGTGCCGTTACCTGGGACCAGGTGGTAAAAGCATATTATGAACAAGTGCAGGGATTAGTTGATGGTGGCGTTGATTTGTTTTTAATTGAAACCATCTTTGATACACTGAATGCAAAAGCTGCCATCTTCGCCATAAAAAAATATTATCATGATACCGGCAAGCCAGAATTACCAATCATGATAAGTGGAACTATCACCGATGCAAGCGGCCGTACATTAAGCGGACAAACGCTGGAAGCGTTTTATATTTCAGTAATGCATGCAAGGCCTTTAAGTGTAGGATTGAATTGTGCATTGGGAGCAAAAGAAATGCGTCCGCATATAGAAGAGCTATCCCAAATAGCAAATTGTTATGTATCAGCATATCCTAATGCCGGTTTACCAAATGCAATGGGTGAGTATGATGAGGAACCTGCAGACACAGGACACTTTTTAGAAGAATGGGCTAAAGAAGGCTGGGTAAATATTGTTGGCGGTTGTTGCGGCACCACACCAGACCATATTAAACATATTGCAGAGCATGTAAAGAGTATAGAACCAAGGAAATTACCTGTACTCGAAGAAGTATTATAACCGCTAAGATGCAGAGACGCAAAGTTATTCTTAGCGACTTGGCGTCTTTGCGGTAAACAAAAAAGAATGACAACAATTAAACCATACAGCAGATTCAGCGGACTGGAACCTTTAATCGTTCGTCCGGAAACAAACTTTATTAATGTGGGTGAACGCACCAACGTAACCGGCAGTAAAAAATTTGCAAGGCTTATTAAAGAAAATAAGTACGAAGAGGCATTGAGCGTTGCAAGGCAGCAGGTGGAAAATGGTGCACAGGTAATTGATGTGAACATGGATGATGCATTGCTTGATGGTGTGCATGCAATGACCACATTTTTAAACCTGTTGCAGAGTGAACCGGATATTGCAAAAATTCCGGTGATGATTGATTCATCAAAATTTGAAATAATTGAGGCTGGTTTAAAATGCGTGCAGGGAAAATGTATTGTTAACTCCATCTCCATGAAAGAAGGAGAAGCAAAGTTTATTGAGCAGGCAATTATTTGCAAAATGTTTGGTGCCGCTGTTATTGTAATGGCTTTTGATGAAGTGGGTCAAGCAGATACAAAGGACAGGAAAGTACAGATATGCCACAGGGCTTATAAAATATTAACAGAGCAGGTTGGTTTTGATCCGCAGGACATCATTTTTGACCCTAACATTTTTGCAATAGCCACAGGCTTGGAAGAACATAATAATTATGGCGTTGATTTTATAGAAGCAACCAAAGAAATAAAGCAATTGATGCCCTTGACAAAAATCAGTGGCGGCGTAAGCAACCTGTCTTTTTCTTTTCGTGGTAATGAGCCTGTAAGAGAAGCCATGCACAGCGTATTCCTGTATTATGCCATTAAAGCTGGTATGGATATGGGCATTGTAAACGCAGGGCAGTTAGTGGTATATGATGAAATAGAGCCGCAGTTAAGAGACTTATGTGAAGACGTAATCCTGAACCGTAACAACGACAACAACGAGGCGACTGAAAAATTAATTGCTTTTGCAGAAACAGTTAAAGCAGGCGATAAGCAAGAAAAGAAAAACGATGCATGGCGCAATACTTCGGTGGAGGAAAGATTAAAACATTCTTTAGTAAATGGCATTACCGATTATATTGATGCCGATACAGAAGAAGCAAGGCAGAAATATCCAAAGCCATTAGATGTAATTGAAGGACCACTGATGGCAGGCATGGATGTGGTAGGCGATTTATTTGGCAGCGGTAAAATGTTTTTACCACAGGTTGTAAAGAGCGCAAGGGTAATGAAAAAATCTGTTGCCGTACTTACCCCTTACATTGAATTAGAAAAAGAAGAAAGAAAACAGGCGCACCTTGCTGCAGGAACAGTAAATGAAGAAGCGGCCGGCGCTGCAAAAATTTTATTGGCAACTGTAAAAGGCGATGTGCATGATATTGGTAAAAATATTGTGGGTGTGGTATTAGGCTGTAATGGCTATGAAATTAAAGACATGGGCGTGATGGTGCCTGCAGATAAAATTTTAGATGAAGCAGAAAGATATGGTGCAGATATCATTGGCCTCTCCGGATTGATAACACCATCATTGGATGAAATGGTGCATGTGGCACATGAAATGAAAAGGCGTGGTATGCAGCAGCCGTTGTTAATTGGAGGAGCCACCACATCACGTATGCACACAGCAGTAAAAATTGCACCGCAATTTGATAAAGGCGTGGTGCATGTATTAGATGCTTCAAGAAGTGTTACTGTGGCTGGTAATTTATTAAACAAAGAACAAAAAGATGGTTTTTTAGCAGATGTAAAAACCGAATATCAAAAACTGAAGGAAGATTTTGAAAATAAAAAACCGGTAAAACAATTTCTATCTTTTGCAGATGCACAGGCCAATGCCATTAAAATTGACTGGGCAAATTATAAACCCGTTACACCAGCATTTACCGGAACAAAAGAATTTGACAATTACGATTTAGCTGAAATAAGAAAATATATTGACTGGCAGCCTTTCTTTATTGCGTGGGAACTGCATGGTAAATTCCCTGCTATACTAACGGATAAAGTTATTGGCACAGAAGCAACAAAACTGTACAACGATGCCAACGCATTGCTGGATAAAATTATAAATGAAAAATGGCTTACTGCAAAAGGCTGCGTTGGTTTTTGGGAAGCAAGTAAAATTGCACCGGATACCATAGAAGTAAAAAATAAAACGGAGAAAATAAAACTGGAATCGCTGCGCCAGCAAATTAAAAAAGCAGCAGGGCAGGCCAATTTATCCCTGGCAGATTTTGTTTCCCCTCAACAGGATTTTATTGGAGCATTTAGTGTAACTGTTCATGGCATTGATAAATATATAAAGCTGTTTGAGTCGCAACACGATGATTACAACAAAATAACCTTACAGGCTTTAGCCGACCGCCTTGCGGAAGCTTTTGCGGAACTGCTGCATGAAAAAACAAGAAAAGAATTGTGGGGTTATGAAAAGAATGAACAATTAACCAATGAACAATTAATTAAAGAAGAATACAGTGGTATTCGTCCGGCACCGGGTTATCCCGCCTGCCCGGACCATACTGAAAAATACAAGCTGTTTAATTTATTAGGAGGTGAAGAAGGAACAGGCATTCATCTTACAGAATCTCTTGCAATGTATCCTGCATCATCTGTTTGCGGCTGGTATTTTGCACACCCGGAAAGTAAATACTTTGGCGTGGGTAAAATAAATGAAGACCAGTTAAAAGATTATGCTGCAAGAAAAGGCATGAGCATTGATGATGCAACAAGATGGTTGCGGCCTGTTTTGGAATAAATTATCTCGACTTTATTACCATTGTATTTGTCCAGCTGTCGTGCCATGTTAATGTGCTGAAGCCGCTAAACAATTCAAACGGTACCAGCCTGCTTGCCGAACGGAGAAAGGCATCTTTAAAAGTTAATTCACCACCATCCTGCCGTATGGCTCTTGTGCCTGTAATAACCTTACCAAGCGTATAGCCTTTAAATAATTTTTCGCAAAGCGTATAGTAAACAAGATAGTTTAAAATAGAAACCATATAACCTAAAACATATAATCCCCATCCCGGGCCACCGCTTTCACTGTCCAGCATACTGTATAAAAAATCCGGGGCAACAGCACCCAAAATCATTCCTACTGCTGTGCCTGATAAATAACTTAATCCAAAACGCATCAGTAAATTATCAATAAGCCAATTTACAAAACGCTGCCATTGGGTGGCGTATTGGTATTGAGAAAGAGGATCAATTACGTCTGTAAGCAAATCTTGTTGTTCTGCGTCGGGTTGATGAATATTTTCCATTGTTCGTTTATGAGTATTGCAATATAATAATTCAGTGTATACTACAATAATTTTTTAATGTTTAACTGGTTAATGATACTCAGTATCAGCAGTACAGAAAAAAAGTATTGCTTTATTTCTTCTTTATCATCCAGGTTGCTGGCTGGTTCAAATAAGTCTTCTTTAACCGGAATGGCTACATAACATTTACCCATTACAACCGACATTACCACGTTGCGCTGTACCTGGTTACTAAACTGTATTAGCCTGTCAGTCATTTCAGCATTTAAAATAATTGAAGCTTCCGTAGAATTGGTGGTGTAAACCGCATACGTTGCATCAAACAACCGATTGCCTGTATAAAAATGTTTGGTTTCAGGAAAAGCAATCAGTCTGTAGGCTTCATCAGCAATACTTACACCCAGTTGCTCCCTGCCTTTTATCCAAACATACGTACCACCGCTATAGCTACTGTTAACTGATGCGGCAAAAAATAATCCCTTGAATATTTTTACAATTGTGTTATTTGTTACCCCTGAATCATATTTTGTATGCAGTTCACAACAATGAAAAGAAACACCTTTGTAGGTTCCCTTAATCAAATCTTCTCCATCATAGTAGTCATAATTTTTCCGGTACAATCCGCTTTGCCGGTATTCTTTTTCCGGCAAGGATGCATCAGGCTTATATTCAAGATCATGATTTAAATAATCAATTACAGAACCTATAATTGCGCTTTTATATTTATCTACATATTCATTATCTTTTTTTACATAATTATAAATACTGATGACACAAACACCCGCTGATGTTACAGCAATGGCGGTAATACTGCTTGTAATATAGCCCGTAATATAACCTGCAATAAACAGTACAAACAGCACTCCCGAAACTATTGCAGCATTGCGCCATTGCATAATAGTGCGGTCTGCCTGTTTAAACTCTGGCAGTATTGGCTCAATTTTAATGCGGTAAAAGTCATCAAAGTTTTTTATTTCATCCATATTTCACAATTGAATTTATTTCTTTTTTGTAACTATGCAGGAGCATTTTTAAAACAATTCATTCATGCGTATTATTTCATACAATGTAAACGGCATACGTGCCGCTTTAAAAAAAGGGTTTATAGACTGGTTAAAAACAAACCCTGCCGATATTATCTGCTTACAGGAAACCAAAGCCACTAAAGATGATGTGGATGTAAAACAACTGGAAGCATTAGGCTTCCATCATCACTGGTACAGCGCACAAAAAAAAGGGTATAGCGGTGTGGCGGTGTTCAGTAAAATAAAACCCGATAACGTGGAGTATGGCAACGGCCATAAAGCAAGTGATGATGAAGGCCGTGTAATACAATTAGACTTTGGTGATATACGCCTGATTAACGCTTACTTTCCCAGTGGCACCAGTGGCGATGAACGGCAGCAGTTTAAATATGTTTGGCTCGATGAATTTCACAGTTATTTAAACAAGCTAAAGAAAAAATATCCTAAAATAATTTTAGTGGGTGATTATAATATTGCTCATAATGAAATTGATATTCACGACCCCAAAGGCAATAAAAACTCATCGGGCTTTTTGCCACAGGAAAGAGAATGGATGACGAAATTTTTAGCCAGCGGATGGATTGACACCTTCCGTGAATTTCATACAGAGCCGCACCGCTACAGCTGGTGGAGCCAGCGTTTTCCAAGCGTGCGTTTAAATAACAAAGGCTGGCGCATTGATTACATTACAGTAACAGAGCCTTTAAAAAAGCAATTAAAAGACGCAGATATTTTTCCGGATGTAAAACACAGCGATCACTGCCCTGTATATGTGGAACTGAAGAAATAATTTTACAATGCTTATTTACAACGTAACTATAAAAATTGAAACGGGTGTTGCTGCAGCGTGGCTGCAGTGGATGCAGCAAATTCATATACCGGAAATAATTGCCACCGGTTGCTTTACACATGCAGTAACGCTGCGTTTACTGGATGTGGATGATGAAGAAGGGCTTACTTATGCAATACAATATCATACAGCAAGTAAAGCTGATTACAACCGCTACATAGATAAATTTGCCGGTGAAATGCGGCAAAAAGTTTTTGACAAATGGGGTAATAAATTCATTGCATTCAGATCGTTAATGGAAATTATTGAGTAACAGATTACACCGGCTTTTTGCAATGTAAAATTTCTGCAAGCCTTTTAAAAGTATTGCCCGTAAAGGATTTAGCGCATAATAAAAGAATTTTTGCACAATTTTATAAAATATAAAAAGGCCTGAAATGCCCAAACAACAAGGGTTTCAGGCATTTTTTACAAAAATTTTTCTTTGCAAAAAAAGTTTTATTGCAAGTAAAAACCTTCTATATTTGCCCCTCGTTAAAACTTAAAAAATATATCATGAACAAAGCTGAATTAATAGCAAAGATTGCTGACGATGCCGGTGTTACTAAAACCCAGGCAAATGCTGCTTTAGATTCTTTTGTAGAAGCAGTTACTAAAACATTAAAAGGTGGCGGTAAAGTTACTTTAGTAGGATTTGGAACTTTTGCAGTTAGCAAAAGAGCTGCACGTAACGGACGTAACCCACAAACCGGCGCTGTAATTAAAATTAAAGCTAAAAAAGTAGCTAAGTTTAAAGCTGGTAAAGAACTGGCTGCAAAACTGTAACGCTGCAGTAAACTCATTAAAAAGCAAGGTGCTTATTACCTTGCTTTTTTTATAACAACTCATTTTATTAAACACTTAAACATTCTTTATGGGACGTGGTGATGTAAAAACAAAAAAAGGCAAAATCTTCAAAGGTTCTTTCGGAAAAAGCAGGCCTGCAAAAGTTGCTAAAAAAGCTGCTGCTAAAAAGAAAGCTTAGTACAATTAAAAAATTAGGAGTTAGGAATTGGGAATACATTATTCCCGGCAATTCATAATTCCTAATTCTCAATTTCAAATTGTTACGGCGCCAGTCTTTCAATTTTCCAGCTGCCGTTTGTTTGTTGAGTATATAAAATACGGTCATGCATGCGGCTGGGGCGGCCCTGCCAAAATTCTGCTTTATTGGGCTTAACCCGGTAGCCTCCCCAATGTGGCGGCTTTTCAATTACTGTATTGGTATAAGCTGCCTTGTACTTCTCATAGTTTTCCTCCAGCCATTGTTTATTGGGCACCTGTTGGCTTTGTGGGCTTGCCCAGGCGCCTATTTTACTGCCAATGGGCCGGCTGTTAAAATATGCGGCACTTTCTTCAGTGCTCACTTTTGTTGTTATGCCTGTAATACGCACCTGCCGTTCCAGCTCCTTCCAGAAAAAAACAAGGCAGGCTTTATCATTTGCTGCCAGCTCATTCCCTTTTGCACTGTTATAATTTGTAAAAAAAACAAACCCATTTTCATCATATCCTTTTAGTAAAACAATTCTTGCATCAGGCACTCCATCGGCATTTATTGTTGCCAGCGTCATAGCGTTCACTTCTGTTATATCACTTTTAACTGCATCATCCCACCATTTATCAAATTGTTCTTTTGGCGTTGCAGCAACATCTGTTTCTGTAAGCGACTGCATTTTATAATCAGTTCTTATATCGGCTATGTTCATCTTTAAACTATTTAGCTGCAAAGTTCCTGTTATTATAACAAATAAAAAAAGGCACCTCAAAAAAGAGATGCCTCAATAAAAACTTACTTACCCTAATAACTTAAACTTCTTAAACCTCCAAAGCCTAGTGAAGCAAATAAAACAGCGCCCAATATTGCCGCAACTATAAAGTAAATAGCACCCATTACAAGGTAAGCCACAATCATGTACACCACTTTTTTGTCTTCCGGTGCTTTTTTTAATGGCCCAATTCCTAAATACATAAGATAAATTCCGTACACCCAGCCCGCAATTGTAATTAAAAAACCTATTATTGGTATAAAAGATAAAATACCTGCTATGTAAACAGGCGTTGCTGAATAAGCAACAAGCTGAGCAGATTTATTAATATTTTTTTCTGCCCCAAAACTTGGAGCTAAAAGATCAATAATAATTGCTGAAACATAAAAAGCTACCAGTTGGGCCACCAAAGCAATAATTGCTGTGATGAGAAAATATTTAAACCCCCAGGCGCCGGCCCATAATAATCCCGTAAGCAAAGGCCCAGCCATTGCCAATACAGCCAACGGAATTACATATCCTGTAAGCAAAGCCTGCTGGCTTGTAGTTTCTCCATTAATCACATCCCACTCCGTTTTTGGAGTAATTAAAATGTTCTTTACTCGTTCAATTAGATTCATAAGTTTAAGTTTTAGATGGTTAAATTATGAAAAGCATATCATGTTTGCAACAATAATTATAAACAAGTAGCTGATTGTTATTCCTGTATGTTTTCCAGTGCAGCCAGTTTTTCTAAAAGTATATCTCTTTCAAAAACTAAATTTTCCACCATGCTTTCTAACTCAGCAGCATGTGTGGCAATAGTTTGCAATGTTTCATTTTTCTTTTTTAGAGTAGCCAGTTCTGCCTGCAGGTCTTCCAATTGTGTGTTTGCATATATGTATTGCTGTTTTAAATCTTTTTGCTGTTGTAGCAGGTGTATGCTGTCTGTAAGTTCATCCTGCAGGTCCATTTCCCGCTGTTCTGCCCCGGCAGTTTTGCGCAGTTGCTGACCAATCTGGTTTTGCATACTGGCCAGTTCTTCCAGCCGCAAATCCAGCTGGCTGCGTAATGCGGTGCTTTTAGCGGCCTGTTGCCGCAATAGTTCCAGCTCTTCTTCCCGTAAAGCCAGTATTTCTTCCAGCTCTTTTACTTGTGCCTGCAGAGCGTCATTTTCAGCTATTAATTGCTGTATTTGCTGTGGATTTAGCATAATGCCTTCAAATTTACCCAAAACCGCCAGCTTTTTGTATCTTAAATACAATAAATGCAGGCGGGCAGCGTAAATGATTACCGGGGTATCTTATAAAAAATGCCCTGTTTAAACCATATAAGCTTTGACGGAAGAAGAACTCATACGGGGATGTATAAGGGAGGATGCCGCCTGCCAACGGGAGGTATTTAACCGTTACGCAAGCCGTATGCTGGGCGTATGCCACCGTTATGCACGTACATCCGCCGATGCGGAGGATATTTTGCAGGATGCTTTTATTAAGGTGTTTGACAAAATGCACCAGTTTAAATTTGAAGGCAGTTTTGAGGGGTGGATACGGCGGATAATTGTAAACACAGCGCTAAAAAAATATTCGCTGCGGCGTTACGAAAAAGAAGTGGTGGGTTATGAAGTGAAAGATAAAGACGAAAGCGGTATGGAACCATCGGCTTATGCTCACTTAACACAAAAAGAAATTTTAGAATTGATAAATAATTTACCCGACGGCTACAGGTTAATTTTTAACCTTTATGTGGTAGAAGGGTTTCAGCATGAGGAAATAGCGGAAATGCTGGGTATACAGCCCGGCACCAGCCGCAGCCAGTTGGTAAAAGCCCGTACCATGCTGCAAAAACAAATTACCGAACTGCAAAAAATTGCGGTATAGATATGAGCCAGCATTTTGATGAACATATTAAAAACGAGTTCCTGGATTATACGCCACAGGTGCACCCCCGCATTTGGGAAAATATAATGAAGGAAAGGGATAAAAAACGCCCCGCAGGTTTCTGGTGGCGTTTTGCAAACCTGCGCAGCATTTTATTGCTGGGCGGGCTGTTACTTTTAGCAGGTGCGGGCGGGTATGTATTATTTAATAACAGCAGCACAACAAATACTGATAATAGTGTTGCTGCCGGTACCGCAACTGCAGACAAAACTTCTGTCAATACCAACCCGGTTACATCCGGTAATAATAACAGCAGTACAATAAGTGAAGCGGTAAATAATACAGTTACCGATAATAACAGTAATACAAAAAACGGCATAACCCCGGCTACTACAAATACTGTTGCCGCTATCAACTCAACTCCTGATGTAACACCAAGTAAAAGTAAAAATAACAATACACACATATCAGGCAGCAATAACGATATTGATTTATTAAGTGATAATAACAGCAATACAAAAAATTACAGTACACAAGCAAAACAGCGTATAAAAACTAAAAACGGTACTGCAGGTTTTGTAAGTGATGATGAAACTATTGCAACAGAGCCGGCTAATGAATACACACTGCCCTTTTTATTTTTTACGGCACAGAAAAATACTGCCGCAAAAGCCGAAAGCAGTTTGCGCAAACGTGTATTTCCTAACGTAGTTGATCCCGGTTGCCCCACTATTGAAAAAGATGCAGCCGGTAACAAAACATATGTGGAACTGTATGGCGGGCCTGATTATGCATTTCGTAACCTGAGTGATACAGGCAGCTCCGTGTACCTGCAAAAAAGAAAAGAAAGCACTAAATTTTCTTCTGCCTTTAGTGTGGGCATTCGCTATACCAAAGTATTTAATAATGGGGTAAGCATACGCACCGGCATTAATTACAGCCAGATTAATGAGAAGTTTACTTACAGCGAAGGAAACATTGTACAGGTGGTGTATATTATTAATGCCAACGGAGATACTATTGGCAGCTATACTAATACCGGCAGCCGCTATAAAACCACACATAACAAATTCCGCACTATTGATGTACCTATTGTGCTGGGTTACGAATTGGGTAATGGCAGGCTGCACACCAATATAAACGCCGGGGTTATTATTAATGCGTACAGCTGGCAAAAGGGCGAAGTGCTGGATGGCAATTTAAAGCCGGTGAATATTACAACAGGTAAAACAAATTCGCCTTACCAGTTTAAAACTAATATAGGTGTTGGTTTTATTGGCAGTGTATCATTGTATTATAAACTGAATGAAAAACTGCATTTAATGGCAGAGCCGTATTTCCGCTATAATCTAACACCAGCCAGCAAAGAAAATATAACGTTTAAACAAAAATACAATACAGCAGGTTTACGCCTTGGCTTGCGGCTTGATTTACATTAACACAGGCAGCGCTGGCTTTACACAGGGCATCTTACTAACACAACGGATGACAATGAAAAAACAAAACATCATAATAATTCTTTTAGCAAGCTGTATCTTTTTTACATCCTGCCAAAAAGATATTGACATATTTGTGCCGGATGCAGGGCAATTAAGCAGTGCAGATACAGCATGGTATGGCAGCATCAGCAGCACTATGCCTGTTGCTGCATTACAAACCAATTTATTAATTGAACCACTTAAAGACAGTGTTGAATTAACCACTACCAGCATGAGCTACTTAACCACCTCCGCAGGTATTGTATGCGGTTTTCCTGCTGCCGGTTTTGTAAGCACTAGTGGAGCGGTTGTTACCGGAAAAATACAGGTGGAGTTATTTATAATTAAGAAGAAAGGCGATATGGTGCTGATGAATAAACCCACCACAAGCAATGGCAGTATGTTAGTAAGTGCGGGTGAAATTTTTATACGCCTTAAAAAAGACGGGCAGGAAATAAATCTTGCGCCGGGTGCTAAAATAAATATCCGTTATTCCGATTTGCCCATAAATACTTCCATGAAATTATTTTTTGGTGAAGAGAGGGCTAATGGAGAGTTTAACTGGATTCCAAATTATGATACCAGCAGTTTTGTAGGTTATGGCCAGCAGGTGTATGAAATTACCAGCACCCGCCTGCGCTGGATAAATCTTGATTATTTTTATGATACTGCCGGTATTACACGTTCTACTGTAAGTGTAAAACTGCCGTCTAATTATACCAATGCCAACACCACTTCATTTTTAGTATTTAAAGAAATACGTTCTGTTTTACGTATGAATGCAGACTTAACAGAACACAGGTTTATTACCGGCAAAGTACCTAATGGAAAAACTGCATGGGTGGTGGTTATTTCAAAACAGGGTAATGATTATTTCTTTACCAAAGAAGCAATAACTACCGGTGTTAACACAACAGTTAATGGTAACCAGGCACTATCCCTAACGCCTGTTAAATCATCATTAGCTGATATTAAAACCTGGCTGGCCACATTATAACACTGTGAAAACTTTTAATAAAAAGGCGCCGTGAAAAACCACGACGCCTTTTTGATTTATACAAAGAGTTGTTTTTAACTTACCAGTGTTCCTACTTTTTCGCCATTAACCACTTTAAGCAAATTGCCTTGTTTGTTCATATCAAAAACAATAATGGGCAGCTTGTTTTCCATACAAAGTGTAAAAGCAGTCATATCCATTACTTTCAGGTTTTTTTGTATACACTCGCTGTAAGAAATGGTTTCGTATTTAGTGGCAGTTTTATCTTTCTCGGGGTCTGCAGTATAAATACCATCTACCCTTGTGCCTTTTAAAATCACATCCGCTTTTATTTCTATTGCCCGTAGCGAACCGGCTGTATCGGTAGTAAAGTAGGGATTACCCGTGCCGGCGCCAAAAATTACCACCCGGTGTTTTTCCAAATGGCGCATTGCCCTGCGGCGGATGTATGGTTCTGCAATCTGCTCCATTTTAATGGCGCTTTGCAAACGGGTATAAACACCGGCTTTTTCAAGCCCGGCCTGTAATGCCATACCATTAATTACAGTAGCCAGCATACCCATATAATCGCCATGCGCCCTTTCAATACCGGTATCTGCTTCATTCATGCCCCTGTAAATATTACCGCCGCCAATTACTATTGCCACTTCTGCTCCTGCTCCCACTACTTCTTTTACATCTTTTGCATATTGCGCAATAATATTTATATCCAATGGCTCATAACCATCAGTGCTTTTCCCCATCAGTGCTTCGCCGGAAAGTTTCAGTAATATGCGTTTGTATTTAAGGCTCATCTGTAAAATTTTATGCGAAGATAGTTGTTCTGTTTTTTAAAATTGGCAGTCATAAAATTTTACTCAATGGCTTTAAGTACAATACTCCAGTCAAACTGCATTTTCACAATCATGGGATTTTTTGCATCGTTCAAAATCCATAACTGGTGGGTGGCATCCCCGTTTTTTATATGCAGGGTATTAAGATATTTATTTTCTCCCTTTACTGTTATCTTATCTTCAAACGCTTCATTGTCCCTGTCATCTTCTTTATTTGGCACCACTGTAAATTCTTCTTCGCCATAACCAACATCCATTTTTACAGCGCCCTTGCCAATTAAATCATTCATAACAGATTTACTAAGCCATACCGTTGTTTTATCGGTTAAAACAATATTTTTCATTGATGCGCCAAAAGTATTTTGCTGCGCCATTGCACTGCCCATGGCTTCTTTGGTAAGTGTAATATGGCCGTTCATATCAGTACCACTGGTCATGCTCCAGTCAAAATCCATACCGTCGGCTGCACTGCCTTTTATATTACTTACAGCAAAGTCGTAGTTACTGCCATTAAAATCAACAGTCCATGTGGCTGTTTTAATATCTGTTAATGCAGGTGCAGCAAAATAAGCCGGGCATTTATAGCGGTAACGCAAAAAATCATACACGCTGTCATTTGCAATAATCAATTCCGTTTCAGAGCAGGCCTCTGTAGTTTTACCCCATGCATCCAGTGCACTTGCTTTCCATAAATGGTAATTAAGTTCCCCCGGTTCCATCTTAATCAGTTCATCATACTTTTCTATTGCCTTATCGTAATTTTTATTAAGCCTGTAAATAAAAGAATATACTGCTGTAATATCAATATCGCCGGGAAACTGTTTGTTTAATGCTTCAATAGTTGCAATTGCATTATCATGCTGTTTGTTATAAGCCAGTTCTTTTGCGTAAAATGAACTTAACAGTTTCTTTTCATCACTATTTGTTAACCGCTTATTCATTTGTTCCATTAAAGGCAGGGCTTTTTCATGCTGCTTCATGTCAGAATAAAGACCGCCTTTTACAAAATAACCCCATGGATTGTTGGGCGCTATTTTTATTGCTTCATCGGTACACATAATACCGGATGTAAGCAAATCAGCTTCCGGAACTGAAAAAGCCATTATTGCTGTGTACTTTGCTGCAGTATCGGCAGATGCAAAAAATTTTTTTACTATACCAAAGCCAACAGGGTATTGTTTTAATGCAACATGGCTTACCGCTTTTTGCATGGTTACCGTTGTATCATTAGGAAATTTTGCCAGGTACACTGCTGCTTTTGCAATTACTTCTTTATGCTTTTCATTCCGGTAAAGGCTTTTAATATCAGCCTTCATTTTTTCATAATCAACCTTTTTTACAGCTGCGGCTGGTTTTGCAACAGGTTTTGCTGCAGGTTTTACCGGCTTGGGTTTAGGCGGCTGGGCAACAATTACAGAAGAAAACATGATACAGCATAACAATGCGGCATATTTAATAATTACAGACATACGAATAGTTTTATGTGTAAATATGCAGCTTTTAATTGCTTTTATTGCTACCCTAACCAGGGTATTTTACCAACACAGTACAGTTCGGTTGTTTATTTATACTAAACTATATTTGCGCCTCTATTACAATATGGCATGAACAAGGCATTACAGCAACTGAAAAACCAGCTAAGCGGCGATTTATTTTTTGATACCACCATGCGTACACTGTATGCTACCGATGCCAGCGCTTACAGGGAAATGCCCCTGGCTGTTGCCATACCAAAAACCAATGATGATATTAAGCAATTAATTGCTTTTGCGCATGCAAACAAAACATCACTCATTCCACGTACTGCAGGCACATCATTAGCCGGGCAGGTGGTGGGTAACGGTATTGTGGTGGATGTATCTAAATACTTTACACAAATACTGGAATTAAATAAAGAAGAGCATTGGGTACGTGTGCAGCCGGGTGTGATACGTGATGAGTTAAACTTCTTTTTAAAGCCGCATGGTTTATTCTTTGGTCCCGAAACCTCCACTGCCAACCGTGCCATGATTGGCGGCATGGTGGGCAATAACAGTTGCGGCAGCAACTCTGTTGTGTACAGAAGCACAAGAGAACACACACTGGAAGTAAAAGCCATTTTAAGTGATGGCAGCGAAGCGGAGTTTAAAAACATAAGCTTGGATGATTTTCATGCAAAATGCGAAGGGAATACATTGGAAGCTGCTATTTATAAAAGAACAAGGAGTTTATTAAGTGATTACAGTACTCAGCAAGAAATACGCAACCAGTTTCCTAAAAAATCAGTAGAAAGAAGAAACACTGGTTACGCAGTTGATTTATTAATTGAATCAGCGCCGTTTACTGCAGGCGGCAGCGATTTTAATTTTTGTCAACTGATTGCAGGCAGCGAAGGCACACTGGCTTTTATTACAGAAATAAAACTAAACGTGGTGCCGCAGCCACCAAAGGAAACAGGTTTGTTATGTGTGCATTTTAACAGCATTGATGAAAGCCTTCGTGCCAACATTATTGCTATGAAATATAAACCCAGCGCCAGCGAACTGATTGACCATTATATTTTAGAATGCACCAAGGGTAATATTGAGCAAAGCAAAAACCGTTTTTTTGTGCAGGGCGACCCCGGCGCTATTTTAGTAATTGAATTTTGCCGTGATACCAAAGAAGAAGTTACCGCTATGGCAAAACTGGTGGAAGATGATATGAGGGCTGCAGGCCTGGGTTATCATTTTCCATTATTATTTGGCGCCGATAGTAAAAAAATATGGACACTGCGTAAAGCAGGACTTGGCTTGTTAAGCAATTTGCCAGGTGATGAAAAGGCAGTGCCAGTAATTGAAGATACAGCAGTAGATGTGGATGATTTGCCGGCTTACATCCGTGATTTTAACGAGATACTGAAGAAGCATAATTTATATTCTGTGCATTATGCACACGCAGGCAGCGGCGAAATTCATTTACGCCCCATCATTAATTTAAAAACGGTGGAGGGTAACCAGTTGTTCAGAACCATTGCAGAAGAAATTGCCACGCTGGTAAAAAAATACAATGGCAGTTTAAGTGGTGAGCATGGCGACGGACGTTTGCGTGGAGAGTTTATTAAACAAATGGTGGGTGATAAGAATTATGCTTTGCTTAAAGAAATTAAAAAAGCATGGGACCCGGAAAATATTTTTAACCCCAATAAAATTGTGGATACGCCCAGCATGAATACCATGCTGCGGTATGTGCCGGGGCAGCAAACACCGGAGTTTAAAACACATTTCCGTTTCAATAATCAAAACGTGTTGCAGCATGCGGAGCAATGCAACGGCAGCGGCGACTGCCGTAAAACTTCACTAAGCGGCGGCACCATGTGCCCAAGCTATATGGCTACTAAAAATGAAAAGGATACCACAAGAGCAAGAGCAAATATTCTTCGTGAGTTTTTAACCAACAGCGATAAAATAAACCGCTACGACCATAAAGAAATTTACGAGGTAATGGATTTGTGTTTAAGCTGTAAAGGCTGCAAAAGCGAATGCCCCAGTAATGTGGATGTGGCAAAATTAAAAGCAGAATTTTTACAGCATTATTACGATGCAAATGGTGTGCCCTTCCGCAGTAAATTGATTGCAAACTTTACAGCTTCTGCAAAACTGGGAGCCATTATGCCGGGCTTATACAATTTTGCTGTTAGCAATTCTTTAATTGGTGGTACTATAAAAAAACTAAGTGGCTTTGCAACAAAACGCAGCATGCCCACCATGCACAAAGAGGCTTTGGAAAAATGGTTTCAAAAAAATCAAAAGTCAAAAGTTAAAAGTCAAAAAAAGGTGCAGTTGTTTTGTGATGAGTTTACTAATTATAATGACACTGAGATTGGAATTACAACAATTCAGTTATTGCAAAGGCTAGGTTACGAAGTAAATATTCCTCAGCATTTAGAAAGCGGCCGCACCTGGCTTAGCAAAGGTTTGGTGCGTAAGGCAAAAGAAATCATTAATAAAAATATTGAACTGCTTTACCCGGTGGTGAATGAAAACAATCCATTGATTGGTGTGGAGCCTTCTGCTATTTTAACTTTAAGGGATGAGTACATCGATTTAGCAACTGATGAAAATTTAGCTAAAGCAAAAGAGTTGGCCAAACATGTGTACACTATTGAAGAATTTATTGCCAAAGAATTTGCAGCAGGCAATATTGATACATCATTATTCACTACATCAGCGCAAAAAATAAAACTGCATGGGCATTGCCAGCAAAAAGCATTAAGTGGCACAGGGGCAACAGTCAGCATGTTATCTATTCCTCAAAACTATTCGGTAGAAACAATACCCAGCGGCTGCTGCGGTATGGCCGGCAGTTTTGGTTATGAAAAAGAACATTACGATTTGAGTATGCAAATTGGTGAACTGGTGTTATTTCCTGCGGTGCGTAATGCAGAAAGCAATACCATTATTGCAGCACCGGGCACAAGCTGCCGGCACCAGATTAAAGATGGTACGGGTGCAAAAGCAAAACACCCGGTGGAAATATTGTATGCGGCATTAAAATAAAAAATGGCGGTTAAAAATAACCGCCATTTTTTATTTACAAGGTTTTAAAATTTAAACCCTTCAATTGTATTGCCATCCGCCTGGTAGTAAATTACTTTTCCTAAATCATCAATAGTATAGTCGGGGCTTGTTTTATCGCCAAACAACATATCCGAAAGGCGCTTGCCGGTTGTTTTATCCACTATAGTAACACCGGCATCTTTTGCCATATTGCTGTTGCCAAAATTTGTGAGCATAGCAATAAAACCATTGGCTTGCTTGGTGGCTTTAAAACGTTTGCTGATGCTTTGAAAGCTTGACACCGCAGAAGACATACCCGCTGCTGCCATTTGATTGCTGCGTTTAATATCCGCATCTAATTGCGGGTCGGTGCTGCCATAATAACCTTTTGCATAACTAAGCTGTGCTGCCTGCGCTGCACTGGCTGCACCCACAGCCAAACTTGCTGCACCACCAATACCTGATAATAATTTTCCTGTAATGGTACGGCCCGGTGCTGTTACATAAGTATGATAAACCAGCTTACCATCTTTACCATATAAATTGGCATTTTGTTCAGATGCTATAAAAATATTGTTATCAATTATCTGCAGTGTGTTGGGGTCTTCATTACGGTTAAAGCCAAGGCCTTTAACCAGTTCTTCCATTTCGCCGGTATTAAAATTCATTTTGTAAATAATATCGTTGGCGCTTATGTAGCCAATGCCGCCTTCATCATTATAACCCACACATTGTTTTACTTTAAAACCTTTCTTCCATGTTTTATCGCCGCTTTCTAAATCCAAAATATTTATCTGGTCGGTGGTGCGGTAATACAAACCGCTTGGCACAATTTGTAAATCCTGTATCTCACCTTTAATTTCCAACGGTTTTTTTGTTACGGATTTACCGGCATCTAAATCTGCAATGCTTATGTAATTATCACCATCGTCTTTTTGTGTGGCTAAAATCAGTTTGTTGCCTGCCAGCTTATATGCCAGCACATCGCCTTTCAAATCTATATCGCTGTTCCATTTTTCTGCACCGGTTGCAGGGTCAATTAAATACAACGAAGCCCTGTTTTTTCCTGCAGCATTTTTAGATTTTATTTTACCCAGCAAACCACCGCCGCCGTTGTTAGCCTTGGCAATATCTTCCTGTCTTTTTTCGGCAGTGGCAATTAACATACCACGGCTGTCGTGCAAAACATAACCAATGGGAGAAGGCAGTTCAAAACGCTTCCATATTTCTTTGCCGGTGGCAGCATCAAATTTGGTCAATACATCCTGGTTCCAGAAGTAAAAACTGTTATCATCTTTATGCTGAAAGAAATCGGCCGAAGTAATTGTTTGCAGTTCATTCGCATCTTCATTATTACCCAAAATATTGCCCATGGCTTTAAAACTGCCAAACATACCGCCTTTCTTTTTTGGCTTGGGTGCCATCACCGGCATGTCGCTCTTCATATCAATGTTATACATTTCTTCACCGGTGGCTTTATTCAGTTTGTATATTCTTTTGTTGGTGGCAATTAAAACAGCGTCGTTCAATTCACCCGCTTCTGAAACAATTTGCTCACTGTTCTTTTCAAATATTTTTGTTTGCTCCCACACTTTTTGCCCGGTGGTTAAATCCACCATCATCAGCATAAAGCCGCTTTTACCGGTACCGTAAAAAATCAGCTTATTGCTTTCGGGCAGGTACAGCCTTTTACCCACAGTAATAAAACCATTATCGGCAGAGTTAAACAATGTTTTACCGCTTACAACATCCACCACTTTGTTGGTACCTTTTAACAGCGACATTTTAACCAATACGATGTACGGGGTATTCTCAATAATATCCAGGTTCGATTCTTTAATGTTTTCAATATCCTCAGCCTTCCATACTTCCTGCCCATCAGGAGAAAGGCCGTACAATGCATCTTTAGTAGCCACCAGCAATACGCCGGCGTCAGATACTTTATACCAATTGATTTTAGAAGGAAAATTTTTTTGCCAGTCGGAAGTTTTTTGTGCCTGCGCAACAGCAGCACTCACCGCCAAAAGCAACATTAATAATACTCTTTTCATTGTTTTAGGTTTTATTTACGCAAATATTTTGAATAGCTCTTTTTTTACAATACCCATTCGTGGGTATTTCAATATATAGTGCAGCAGCACATTACTGTTTAATAAAACTATAAGTGCTTACTTCATTTTTTATGCTGATTATTTTAATGAAATAGGTACCGGCTGCCAGTGTTTTTACATCCACATATCCCGTATTGCCTTGTACAGATTGCAACAGTTTACCCTGGGCTGTATACAATTGTTTTGTTTTTATATGCTGCCAGTTTGTAAAATAAATTTTATCAACAACCGGGTTGGGGTAAATATCAATTGTATTTACATCCGGTTTAATAACCTGTATATTGCTGAAACTTGTTTTTGCATCCGCATCCACCTGTTTAATGCGGTAATAAAGTTTGCTGTTGTACTGCAGTGCTGTAATATCATCAGTGTATATATAATTATTATAACCGCCATTTTGCGCAGCAATAGTTGTAACAGGTGTATATACTTGCCCGTTCAGGCTTCTTTCCACTATAAAATGAGCAACATTTATTTCATTAGCTGTTTTCCAGTTTAAGCAAACATTATTGGTGTTGCATTTTTGTGCTGCAAATGAAATAAAACGAAGCGGCAGCGCACCAGCATTGTTTAATATACCAAAAGGAGAAAATGATGTAATGCCGGTACCACCAAAAGTATAAGGGTTGCTGCCGGCGGCTGTTGCAGGCGTACTTAATTGCCAACTGCCGCTGTTGTAATGCCCAAAGCGGCTTGTGGTTCTGTCAAAGCCGGACAACTCCTGCAAAGCATCCCATTGTAAAACAATATCCGCATTGCTGCCACCGCCATTGGCCTCTGTAATAAACCATGTGGCATTAACTGCACTTGTGCTATAAGCGCCTGTTCCATTTTCGCCTGTATACGCAGCAAAAACCTGCGGCTGCACACGAATGCTAAAATTATCTGTTGTGCCGCTGTTTGTAAACAAAACAGGGTTGTAATATGCCGATGTACCTACCGGAAAACTTACCGCTCCTGTTCTTCCGGCCGGGCCAATATTTTCAATGGTTAGTTTACCGGTGCCGTTAGTATTTACATAACTGTTACCTGATTTTGTGATAGTACTGGCGCTGCCCGTTAAAACAATATTACTGTTGTTTGTAATTAGCTGGCTGTTATTGGTAAGGTTAAGATTGCTGCTTACATTAATAGTTCCTGCTGCAACAGCCGCATGCGATTGCAACGCAAGATTTACAGCGCTGAAACCATTATTAATATCAACCGTATCTGCTGCAATACTTCTTAAAGCCACCACACCGTTTCCTGTAAAACTATTATTGCCTGCAGGTGCAATACGGGTGTTAACAATAATACTGTCAGTTGCATTGGTAATATTTGCTATTGCATTTGTGCCCATAATTAATGTGCCTGCATAAGCATTGCTGCTAGCAATATTGAGTGCATTGGGTGTTCCTGCATTTACATATACTGAATCGGTAATACCGGGTGGCATTAAGCCGTTCCAATTGGCACTGTCTTTCCAGTTGCCGCCGGCAATGTTTCCGTTAAATGTAAAGTCGCTGGTGTATTGGTACAGGTTATGACCCGATGGAATACTGGTGGATGCAAAAAAATACAGCTTGCCATTCTTTACAAAAAAACCATAAGGGCTTGAACTTATTGGTGTAAAAGTGGGTGAGCCTGAGATAGCCGGTTCTATTTCAAAAGCTTTGTTAGTGGTGGCAGCATTACCGCCGCTGCGCCATGGCTCCACATTAGCGGCAGAGCCTGTGTTGCGGCTTGCCATCCACAAACCATTTTTATAACTTTTAATATACTGTGCATAGCTAAGGCCGGTGGCCACTAAATAAGTGCCTGCCGCCGTACCATCGCTGCGGTATAATTTTTCATTATTGCCGCTGCCGCTACTGTTATATTCAATCATCCATAAACCATTCTCATCTGTTTCTGTATAACTGCCGCCACTTACACCGCTGAATGCAGCCTGCGCATTAGTGGTTAATTGTATGGTGCCGGCGCTGGTGCCATCGGTACGCCATAATGCATTGGCCGTTCCATTATTGGCAATAAAAAAACAATGTTTGTTGTTAAACCGCAGGTGTGCATTTTGCGATTGAGAAAGAGATGAGTTGCCAGAGGGGTTAATATTTGCCAGCATAAAAGTACCGGCGGCTGTACCATCGCTAACATATGGCTCAAATCCATCTACGGTATTGTGAGCATAAAAAATCATTTTGTTATTGGTTATACCCACCCAATTATCTGATATAAAAAAAGGTTCGGCAACCGCAATTTGAACAGTGCCCGCAGGCGTGCCATCTGTTTTCCATAGTTTTCTTCCAGTACCGTTAGAGGCCATAAAAAAAACATCCGCACCAAGTTTACAAAAAGCAACAGGGCCACTGCCGCCCGTTCCTGCAATGATGTCGGTTACAATATGAGTTCCGCCAGCGGTTCCATCGCTTACCCATAATTCTTTTCCGTTAGCAGCATCCCAGCCGCCAAAATACATTGTGTTACCACTTACAGAAAAATTCCTTTTTGAATCATAATCGCTTGTGAAAACATTAGTATTGCTGATGGAAGCACCCGGCATGGTGTACACCAAAGCGGTACCACCTGCAGTTCCATCGCTTTTCCAAATTTGGTTTTCGATGGTAAAGGGAGAAAAGCTGACCGTCCTGGCTGTGATAATGTACATAAAATCCTGCGCCGGGATGGTTTGTAAAAGTGTTTGCGATGTTCCAAGGTCGGCCACAAAAACAGTACCTGCGCTGGTACCATCGGTTACACAAAGTTTAATACCACTGCCTGTACCCTGGTAAAAAAACTTACCATTCCATTCATTACTTTTCCAGCCTTCCTGGTCTTTGGCATTGGGTTCGGTAACAGTACTTGCTAAAGCTTTAACAACAGAAGGGGCTTGTGCAGCAGCAAACAATGTAATAATACTAAGGGTTGAAATGAGCAGGACTTGTTTCATTAAATAAACTTTAAACTTCAGCAAATCTTGATTTATTAAGCAGGCTTTCCTATACACTAATCAGTGTATTTTTAGTTACAGTGTTTTTCAACATCTTTGTTTTAATTGATTAATTTACGGTTACACCAATGGAGATTAAAAGCGATTTAGTATATATAGCCGACGACCATATAATGGTGGCGCAAGGCATCAGCAGCCTGCTGCAGCAATTAGGCTATACTAACATCCGCATATTTACCAATGGAGAAGAAGTGCTGAAAGCATGCAATTCCAAAACACCGTCTTTAATTTTTTTAGATGTGTACATGCCCGAAGGCGACGGCATTTCCACCTTAAAAAAACTGCGGGCTAACGGGTATCAAATGCCCATACTCATGCTTAGTATGACGGCAGATAAAAAATATGTAGACACCAGCATGGAGCAGGGCGCCAATGCTTACCTGCACAAAAGCTGCGATGCACAGGAAATAAGCAAGGCTGTTACAGCAATAGAAAACAATCATAAATATATTTCTGCAGCGGTTAATTATATAAACACCTCCACCATTAAGGTTACTATTAACAGTGAGTTTTATTTAAAAGAAGCACTTACAAAAAGGGAAGATGAAATATTAAGTAAATACTGCGACGGGCTTAGCACAGAAGAGATTGCCCAACAGCTTTTTTTAAGCAGCGCCACGGTGGATACACATAAGAAAAAGATTATGCAGAAGTTTGGTGTAAGCACACTTTCTAAACTGGTGGCAGTTGCTATTAAAAATTATTTTGTATGATGAGAGTATTTGCTGTGATTACTTTTTTCTTTATTACTGCAACAGCTTTTGCACAAAGCTATCAGCAATACGACACCATTGCCAACCCGGAAATAGCTTTACAGCAACTACATAGCAGTATAAAAAAATATGGGCCAACCCCAGAACTGTATTGCCTGGTTGCCGAAAAACATTTTGAAATTGAAAAATTTGATTCGGTTACATTTTTTGCAAACCGCAGTATTGAACTGTTAGCAAAAAACCCCAATAACAAGTTGTTGAGTAAAGCACTTTTTGTAAAAGGCAGGGCACAGTATTTTTTAGACGACAAAGCAAAAGCAGAAATAAACTGGCGGCAAGGTTTACAATTGGCAGAAAAAGAAAATGCAGCGGAGCTTATACCAATGTTTACCAGTTACCTGGGTGCTATATATCTTGATTTAGCTTATGTAAAGAATAATGCAGCATTTTATTTTACAGCCGACTCTTTTTTTACAATTGGTTACCGGCAATTAATTAAACTAAAAGCACTGCAGAGCGAACATGGGTTAAGGTCGTTACGGCTAATGGCTACCAGCCTGCACTTTCAAAAAAAATACGATAGTGCTGCTTATTATTATGAAAAAGTAATTCCGCTTTCAAAAGATAAAAGCACACTTGCCTATTTGGGCGGTTTGAGTTTTTATGCGCTGATGCTGAGCGAAACAGGAAAACACAATGAAGCAGTAAGCTATATTAAAGAGGCTGTGGAATATGGCAAAGCACATAAAGGCAAAACGAAGGACATGACCCATATTATGCATGTATACGGAAGGGTTTTGTATAATAAAGGCAATTTCCCGGAGGCGTATAAATTTATGGATTCTGCCTACCAGTTACTGGCTACAGATTATGTAAAAGTAAATTCCGCTGCATATGCTGAGTCGGAATCTAAATTCAAAAATGAAATTTTGCAATACCAGGTAAAAGTGGAGCAACAAAAGAAAAACAGGCTGTACTATATATTAGCGGGCCTGGGTTTACTAACTGCTCTTGTGGTATTGTTGCTGCAAAACAAAAACAACAAAAAAATAGCGACTGAAAAAGCAAGGCAAAAACAAATTTCTATTGACGCATTTATTGAAGGGGAGGAAAAAGAAAAAGTAAGGATAGGGCGGGAACTGCATGATGGCATTGCACAGGAAATTGTTGCGGTAAAATTAGCCATGCAGCAACAACCCGGTAATGAAAAAATGGTGGATGAATTAGCCCGTATCAGTTTGGACATACGCAACATCTCTCATGAGCTGATGCCGCAAACATTAAAAGAGTATGGTTTAAAATTAGCCATAGAAGATATTTGCCAGAAAATTTTAGCCCCTTCAGGTATTCAATATGAAATACATTCATCGTTGCCCGATGAAAGAATGCCGGGCAAAATTGAAATTACTTTATACCGTGTTTTCCAGGAACTGGTGCACAATATTATTAAACACAGCCATGCCACAGAAGTGCTGGTGCAGTTACGCAAAATGAACAACCATATTTTATTGGTGGTGGAAGACAATGGCCAGGGAATGACTGATGAAAAAAAGAACGGTATCGGCATCAGTAATTTAAAAAGCCGTGTGCAATTGCTGGACGGCAACCTGCAATACGACAGCAGCGAAAATGAAGGCACCACCGCCATTGTACGGGTGCCCTTGTAACAGCATTTTGTAAACGCAAAAGCATTACACTGAACTCACTTTAAGTAATGCATTTTTTATTTAAACAGCAGCACTCCCACCAAGCCTGCAGCATATTTTTCTTCCAGCAATAATTTTGTATCGTTGGTAAGCATATAAATAATAAACATACCCTTTCCTTCTTTGTAAAATGCAAAGCAGGAGCAGGTAGCAAAGCCAGAACTCATAAAGTCGCCGGTTTTAAAAGCGGCAGAATAACCACCACTGGCTTTGTATACAGCGGCAACAGTTTCTTTTTTGTAAGGGTTTATTTGTATAGCAGGATAACCGGCTTTTATTTTAGATGCCTCATAAAATAAATACTGGGTGGTAAACGCTGCGGCGGCACTGTCCTTAACAGAAGGCGCCAGCCTGTAACGGTATTCCATTTTTCCATCGGTAGATGCAATGGCATAGTCATACTGTTTAGCTACAGTACTGTCCAGTGTTATTGCTTTAAAGTTTTGCTGAACCATTGCAGGAGAAAATTGCAGGCCAATGGTTTCGCATTGCTTAGAAAAAGCTGTTGCCGATAATTGTGCCTCTGCACTGCGGAAGAAGAATAAAAGGGCTACAACGAAAAAACATTTTTTCATAGGTTATTTTTTATAGCCAAAATTAAACCCGGCCATTAGCTGTATGTTCCGGTTGTTCACCTTTACATTATCCTGCGGGGCAATATCACTTATTCCGCTTTCATAAAAAGCCCCCAGGCTCAATTTTGAAGAAATAGTAAACAGCAGCCCTGCTTTTATTCCAAGGTCAAATTTTATAAAATCATTTTTTAAAACATCTGTACCAAATGATAATGATGTGGAGGTGGTGTTACCGTTTGTTGCAGTTATATCCTGCTTGCCGCTTAAAGCAGTGGCAAAATATCCTCCAACCAATATGTCAGCAAAAGAACCCTTGCTGCGGTTTTTTCCCAAACCAAGGCTGCCCATTAAATCTCCCTGAAGGTAATTAATCCTGTTTTTTGATTTTGTAAAACCGGTACCGCCCACATTATTTATGGCGCCCTTTTGTGTGTACTCAATACCTAAGTGATAACCGAACTTAGGCTTGCTTTTTACATTGTTGTACCGGCTGTCATCATAACCTGATAACAGCAACGCAACGGCATAACCGGGATATACATCTCTTGATGATGTGCCCGATAAATTTTCATAACGGTACTTCGGCATATTGGCAGCACCGAGTAAGCGGAATGTTCCCCTGTCAGCCTGTGCATTTACTTTTACAACAACTGCCAGTAAAATAAAAATGTTTATTGCTTTTTTCATTGATAAGTATTTATTGAATAATTATTTTTTCTGTTTGAATCATTGCATCGTTCAGCAACCGTAAATAATACAGGCCGGCAGCAATATTAACCACGCTGTATTGCCCGCTGGAAACAGGTTTCCAGCTTCTGATTAATTGCCCGTTCAGGTTCAGCAGTTGTATTTCTTTTATGCTGGCTGAGGTGGTTACCATCACTTTGTCTTTAACCGGGTTTGGTGCAACACTTACACCCATAGTTTTACTCCAGTTTACTTTTGCAATATTGCTGTATTGAAACAATCCGTTATTATCAACCTGTTTTATACGGTAGTAAAATTGCAACTGGTTTAGCAATTGATTATTCAAAACATCTGTAACTGAATAATTATTTTGTTGCTGATTTTTTGCAGGCAATGTATTTATTACGTTGAATGTGCGGCCGTCAATGCTTCTTTCCACTTCAAAATGGTTTACGTTTATTTCGTTTGCTGTTTTCCAGTTAAGTGCTGCGGTATTATCATTTTTTACAGCAGTAAAACTGATGAACTGTAATGGCAGTGCGCTAAAACCGGTATGTATCCAGAACTCACTAAAGCCGGTTACGTCAAACTCTAAATAATTAACACCATATAAAGTGCCCGTGGTAATTTGTGAAGAAGGAATAAATGTAACTGTACCGCCGGAAGGGTCATAAACACCATCTTCATTAGTGCCTGAATATTTTGTAACCACTAACTGTGATGCAGCTGTGAGTGAAGGAACATAAGATTGTAAATCTGCAAAATCTGCATTGGTATAATATAATCGTACTGTTTTTGTACCGGCAGTATTTAAAGAAGGCTTTACCACGTAATGCCTGCGCATGTATCGGGTGCCGTTGTATATACCGGCTGTGGCATCCGTATATACTACATCTGTTCTGGTACCCAAATTCAAACAATAATCTTTAACAGATGCTATTACTTTTAAATTATCACTGTTGTTATAACTGTGTTTCCACCAACCATCATCAAGCAAACTGTTGCTGCTGGTTTGCACAGCAGGCAATGCAGTAAATGGCGCTGATGAACCAGTGCTGTATTTATTTTTTAAATAATTTTCAACACCTGCAATTTCAGCATTGGTTAAGCTTCGTGGATACACAATTACTTCATATATCCATCCGCTCCAGTCAAGGTCGGCCTGGTCTTCCCTGTCGCCAACCGTAAACCCGGTTGTACCTGTTTCTGTTGTAACAGTACCGGCACCCTGGTTAACGGTTTGTGCAATGCCGTTTAAATTACATTGAATTTGTGCACCGGCTGCAGGAATTTTATAAGTAACTACTACCGGGTTAAAAGCAGTATCAATAGCACCACTTCCTATACTTGCATTATTATTTCCCACACCATTATTATCAGAATAAATATAAACCGGTGTGCCATAAGCATTGGCACCATAAGAAAGGCCATTGATAAGGCCACCTCTTCTGAAAGTAAACAACTCTCCGCCCACAACACCACCTGCATGAGTGCCGCAATCTCTTCTTGCAGCAACAAAAACTGTTCTGGCACTGCCGGCAGTTACTAAATTACTGGTGGTGTTATTTAAAAAATATTTACCGTTTGCCCCATCAAAATATAAAGCTGGTTTTGCGGTGGCATCGGGTGATTTGAAGACTGGTTTATTAGCAGTAGTTGTTTGTGCAGCATGGTTATTATTTCCGCTTTGGTCGTTCCATTGTTGTACAGATTGTCCGTCTGCTGCATTGGTAGTACCTGCATCAGTATACACACCAGCATCTGCTCTTAACCACAATACCGGGTCGCAGGGAACAAACTGGCTTTGCAATACAGCGGAGTTAAAAGATGGCTCGGTGGCTGTACCCTGAATAGTACCATTTAACACAGCGCCGGTATTGGAGCAATTATTTATAACTGTTTGACCATTGCCATTTGATGCAGTATTAAAATTATAATATGCAATAAGGCTGGTTTCGTTTCCTGCAAGCGCTGCATCTTTTTGGGAAATAATTTCCGTCTCCGTTTTTGCTTTGCTCCATATTCTTACTTCGTCAATATCTCCATAATAATTGCAGATGGAACCACACACCGTTCTGCGGCCAATCCAGTTAGTGGAGTTAATGGTTGAAACTGTTGAAGTGGTGTTATCCAATACCCTGGCTTGTTGTACACCATCAATATAAATATATAAACTGTCAGTAACTGTATTGCGAACGCCTGCAACATGGTGCCATTTATTATCTGATATGCTGCACACAGATGTTGCATAGGTAAGGTTGCAATAAAACCATACTTTTCCACCAGAAATGTAAAGCATAATACCCGGCGAACCGGAAGTTGGGCAATCCTGGTGAGCAAAAACCATCATGCAGTTTACATTATCGTTTGTTTTAACCCAGGCTTCTGCAGTTAAGCTTTGTGCAACACCAAATGTGAGCGCATTATTGTAAGGGATGGAAATGCCTTCATCTGTTGCATTGCTAAAATGAGCTGCTTTATTATTTACAGGAAACTGTGCAGATGTATATATAGCAGTAGCTAAAAAAAATAAAAGGGTAAATACTTTTTTCATGATGTATGGTTGTAGCAGCATTAATAACCATACAAAAATGTTGTTTATAATTACGGCAGGCAATACCCCCTGTGCGGCATTTTATACATCAGTTCCATTTCCAGAAACGGCCAAACAAACCAATATATGTGCCCGACTGCACCATAGTGGCAACAGACAGCGGTGTACCGTCAGATGTTTTAAAGCTGGTGGTTTTGGCTTTTCCTGTTATGGTGTAAGTACAAATATTCATGATGGGTACCAGCAGCTTTATTTTTGATTCGTTGATGTTAACATGGCCACTGTCTGCATACACAGCTGTTAACTGCTTTTCCAGTTTTTCTTTGGATGGAACGGTGAAGGTAGCAACAATAACAGCTATAAAAAAGAGGGCAGTAAGCCAGCCGGATATTTTTTTCATCATTCAATAATTTATGGGTTATCTAAATCCATTTGTTTTTTAAACTTATCTGCAAAGCCTCCACCTTGCTGCTTACATGCAGCTTGGTATAAATATTTTTCATGTGCTGCCGCACCGTGTGTTTGCTTAAAAAAAGCTGTTCTGCAATTTGTGCATACTCTTTTCCTTCCATGCTGCATTTTAAAATTTCTTTTTCCCGTTCGGACAAAGGTTCCAGCCCGTTCTTAAAATCTTTCTTTTCTGCCCCAGGTGTTGTTGATAATGCCGTAAGCCATTTCCATGCCTTGCGTGCAATGCCCGGGCTCATGGGTGCGCCGGCATCTTCATGCACCTGGTAAATGGCATCAATAATATTTTGTGCCGTTTCTTCTTTAAGCAAATAACCATGTGCGCCTGCTTTTATGGCTTCAAACACTTTTTCATCATCATCAAAAACAGTTAGCATAATATATTTTACTGTGGGATATAAAGGAGCAGAACGCATGATGGTTTCAATACCATTCAGCTCATTCATTTCAATATCCATCAGCACCACATCTGGTTTGGGAGCTGCGGTTTTCATCAGTTTCAAAAACTCGGCACCATCACCGGCTTCCATTATTACAGTAACATCATTTTCAATGGATGCCAGTTTTTCCTTAAGCGAATTTCTTAAGTAGGGCTTATCGTCTACAACTGCTATTAACATTTTACAAAACTATGCTGGTATAAAAATTTGCCAATACCCCCTGTGTGGTATTTAGCACTTAAATGGTTATTGTTATTGAAACGCCTGCTGCCACCGCTGCATTAATTTTTAAAGTAGCATTAACTGTGCCTGCCCGCTGCTGCATATTTTTAAGCCCGTAATGCCCGTTATTATTAATCGTTGCAGCATCAAAGCCTTTACCAAAATCCTGTATGGTAATGGCAAATAAATTATTTGCAGTATTGCCTTTAACTAATAATGTATTACTGCCGGAATATTTACAACTGTTATTAAACGCCTCCTGGCAAATGCGAAACAACTGCAACGCTTCATTGGAATTAAGAATTTTATTGCCCGTAAAATTTTCTTCCACCTGTAATTGTATGCCGGGATAGGATTGCAGGTAACGCTGTGCATAATCTATCAGCTTATCAAAAAATTCCTGTGCGCTTACCTGTTCTTTATTCAGTATCCAGATGGCTTCCCGTAAGGTTTGCAGCAGTTGTTTGGAAGTGCCTTTTACTTTTTCAATGTTACCATCAATATCCTGCTGCTTTTTAAAATTAATATCCAGCGTTTCAATATTATTGCTCAGTAAGGCCATTTGAGAGCCCAGGTTATCATGCAAATCACGGCTCAGCCGTTCTTTTTCATCCTGTAACTGCTGCTGCATTTGCACTTTTTGCTTTGCCGTGCGCCTTTGATAAAAATTGTAAAACAATAAAGCCGCCACAGCAAACAACCCGATTAAGCCGAGTATGTATAACTGGTTTTGTTTGCGCTGTTTCACCAGTGCCAGTTGTTTTTCATGCTCTGTTTCTGCTGTTTTAAATTTAGCTTCTGCCTCACTTAGCTTGGTGTTTAAATCATTATTATAGCGTGTGGCAATAGCAACTGCAGCCTCATTTTTTAATGTATACGCTTCTTTATAATTTCCGGCTGCTGCCAAATTCATGGAATAAAAATTAAGTGCTGTAAGCACCATATCCAGTTTGGCAATTTTTCTTGAAATGGCCAGCGCTTCTTCACTCACCTGCACCGCTTCTGTAAATTTTTTTTGCTTGTTTAATACATCCGACGAAAACATAAGCGCCTCGGCAAGATTAGTGGAATCATTCGCTTCCCTGCATTTTTTTATTATATCGTTATAAGCATTTGCAGCTTTATCCAGCTGGTTGGTACGTTCATACAAAGTGGCAAGCAGGCGGTAATGTAAACGCCCTATTGCTTCCTTTTCTGTTTTATTTGCAGCGCTTAGTGCAACAGATTGCTGTAAATATTTTTCTGCAAGGTCATACTGTTCGCCACGGTCTATATACACAGAACCTATGTTATGATAACATTGCTCCAGCAATACAGTAAACTGGTTGCTCTTGCTTACGGCAATACATTTTTGCCAGTACTCTATGGCTTTATCTTTATCAGGAATGTGATAATACGTATTGCCAATCATTTTATAAAATGTGGCTTCGGCCAAAGTATTATTTTGTTTATGTGCTTCTGCCAACTGCTGCTGGCAGTAATTAAGGCAAATATCCCATTGCTGCAGCTCCTGGTATTTATGAATTAAAGTGGTTTGCAGCGCCAGCCTGTTTTGATTACTGAGGCTGTTATTTTTTAAAAGCAGTGTTATAGTATCAATTACCGCTTTATTATTACTGGCAGCTTCCAGCCGTTCCACCAAACGGGCAGCCGTATCGTTTTGCGCTGGTAAATAACACCAGCACAGTATAACAAAAAACAGCAGCCCGGTTTTTTTCATAAAAAGTTTATACACCGAAAGATAAATTTTAAAACCAAATAATGCTTATGCAGCACCCGGCGTTTTATAAAATACCCGGCACAGGGTATTACAAAATAAAAAGCGGGTAATTATTTTCACCACCCTCCCTAAACTTTTAAGCCTTAACCTTTACCAAAGGTTTTAAAAACCGGTTGGTCTGCATTACCATCCTGTTGTGCAACATAAGCCAGCCGGTTCCTTTGGGCTTTTATAAAACACTTAAAAAACCTTGCCCCTAATCTTCCACCCGTTTTAAAAAATTAATTTTTCTGTATGAAATAATTTTCTATTTTTGTTTAGTTGCATAAACAACTATATGCCAAACAACCAATTTAAAAAGGGAGAACTCTACAGCTTTATGACCGGCAAGGCCAGCACTGCAATTGCCCGCAGGCTGCAAAAAAATTTTAAACAGGCCGGTATTGATATTACGGTGGAGCAATGGAGTGTGCTGTATCATTTATGGAAGGCCGATGGCATGAACCAGCAAGATTTATGCAATGCCACTTTCCGGGATAAACCAAGCATAACACGTTTGGTAGATAATTTGGAGAAACTGAATTTAGTAAAACGCAATGCCAGCAAGCAGGACAGGCGGATGAACATAATAGCCTTAACAGAAGAAGGCAGTGAGCTGGAAGAAAAGTGCATGAATATTGCTAATACCACCCTGAACGAAGCGCTGGAAGGCGTAACCAACGGGCAGGTGGAAATAGCAAAGGAAGTGCTGCAGATGGTGTACGATAACTTGAAGTAACGTTGTTCGTTATCCGTTGGTCGTTGGCCGAAAGCAGCAAAGAGTAACGACCAGCACACGAACAACGACCAACCATCAACGGCCAACGTTCCTAAATCAACGATTGTAAACTTTTAAAATAAACGTATGAGCACCGCAACCACTACCACCACACCCCTTAAAGGCGGCGAATGGTTAATTAAAGAAAGCAATGCTTTTGAAACTTTTACTCCCGAAGATTTTAACGAGGAGCAACGCATGGTAAAAGACATGTGCCTGCAGTTTTTAGATGCAGAAGTACTGCCCATTATTGACCGTATTGATAAAATGGAAGCAGGCCTTATGCCATCACTCATGGTAAAAGCAGGCGAACAGGGTTTGCTGGGCGCTTCCATACCAGAGCAGTTTGGCGGGCTGGGTAAAGATTTTGTTACAGCCACTTTGGTAAACGAAGGCCTGGGCGGCGGTTACTCTTTCAGCGTGGCCATTGCAGCACATACCGGTATTGGCACATTGCCCATTTTATATTTTGGTACCGAAGCACAAAAAGAAAAATACATTCCCAAGCTGGCTACCGGCGAGTGGAAAGGCGCTTATGGTTTAACAGAACCCAACAGCGGCAGCGATGCACTGGGTGCAAAAACAACTGCCAAGCTGAGCGATGATGGTAAACACTATATTTTAAACGGGCAAAAATGCTGGATTACCAATGGCGGCTTTGCCGATGTATATACCGTGTTTGCAAAAATTGACGGCGATAAATTCACCGGTTTTATTGTAGAGCGTGGCATGGAAGGTTTTACACAAGGCCCCGAAGAACATAAGATGGGTATTAAAGGTTCAAGTACCGTACAATTATATTTCCAGGATTGTAAAGTACCCGTGGAAAATGTACTGGGCGAAATTGGCAAGGGCCATATCATCGCTTTCAACATTTTAAATATCGGCCGCTTAAAATTATGTGCAGCAGCATTGGGCGGCAGTAAATTAAGTGTAACCGATGCAGTAACCTATGCAAAAACAAGAGAGCAGTTTCAAACACCCATTGCCAATTTTGGCGCTATAAAATATAAACTGGCCGAAATGGCCATACGCATTTTTGCATGCGAAAGCGCTTTATACCGCACCAGCAAATGGATTGATGATAAAGAAGTGGAACTGGCCGCCGCAGGCAAACCTTTTAACGAAGCCTTGCTGGGCGCTGCTGAAGAATACGCCGTGGAATGTGCTGTATTAAAAGTGCATGGCAGCGAAGTGCTGGATTATGTGGTGGATGAAAATGTGCAGATACACGGTGGCAATGGTTTTAGCGATGAATACCCCGCCAGCCGTGGCTACCGGGACAGCCGCATTAACCGCATTTACGAAGGCACCAACGAAATTAACCGCCTGCTTTCGGTGGATATGATTTTAAAACGTGCCATGAAGGGCAAGCTGGATTTAATGGGGCCGGCCATGGCCGTTAGCAAAGAGCTGATGAGCATACCCGACTTTGGCAGTGATGATGACAGCGCTTTTGCAAAAGAACGCAAAGCCATTGTAAACATGAAGAAAGCCATTTTAATGGTGGCAGGCGCTGCCGTACAAAAGCTGATGATGAAGCTGAGCGATGAGCAGGAAATTATTATGAACATTGCCGACATGGCCATGGAAACATTTGTGGCAGAAAGCACGTTGCTGCGTATTATTAAAATGGCCGATAAACAGGGCGAAGCGGCCGTTGCATTGCAGGCCGATATGATGCACTGTTATTTAAACGATGCCATTGACAAAGTAAACAAAGCCGGTAAAGAAGCCATTAACGCTTTTGCCAGTGGCGATGAGCAGCGCATGATGCTGCTGGGCTTAAAACGTTTTACAAAAACAGAACCCTTTAACAGTAAAGATGCCCGCCGCAGAATTGCAGATAAGATGATTGCGGAAGGGAAGTATTGCTGGTAAGATTACTGTCAGCCTTTGTCATTTTGCCTGCCCCGATTTTTCGGAGAGCTTGTCGAAAGATGTCGAAGGCGGTTTAGTTATGTAAACCCGGTTTCGATACTCTGTAATTAGTATAAAATGATTAAGCGAAACATCCTGCTGAGAAGTGGGATGTTTTTTTATGTATTAACTGTAGGAATACTAATGAGCATCGTTGTGTGTCACTCACTTCAACCGATAGTTCAATGTTGAACTTTTATCAAAGCGCATATTGTTGGATAGGCAACCAATAGCGTCGGAGAATTAGGAATACCAAAACTGATAATGGTTACTGGTATAAATTTCTCTGTTACTTTTTTTACCATTACATTTTGAACATAATAGTTGAATGTTTGAAACATCATTTAATCCCCCTTCAGCAAGCGGAACAATATGATCAAAATGTTTTTTTGTTTCTATATTGAAAATTAAAGTCAGGTCAGAACCACAATAACCACATCGGCCTTTGTCTCTGTGAAATACCGCTGTTTTACACCAGTCAGGAACATGAACTCTTTTCAAAACACCATTCTTCTTAAACAAGGCTTTTACTTCGCTGCTTTCTTCATTAATATCTTTTATAATAATGTCGGTAACATATTCCGAAACAAGCCTGTTGAAAGATAAAAGAGCTACTCTGTCATTGAACATGATATAGAACACTTCTTGCGCAATTTGTTCATATAGCATTTCAAGCATTCCTGACAATCTTAGTTCATCATGATATTTTTCTATGTCACTGTATTGCTTTAATTCTTCGTCATCCATGAAATCAGAGAAAGAACTATCAATATTGTAATTCTTAAATGCACAATCCGCATATAAAGGATCCAGATGATTATTCATTTTCCAATAGTTAAAAACAAGTTGGTCATGTTTATTCATTTCATCCTCGAAGAACTCCCAAACCATATGCTGTATAAAATAATGAAAAGCACTTTTTTTTTCGAATGGAACTATTATAGAAAAGATAGAGTTTTCGTCAGCAAAAAAATTACTTACAAATCCGATTAGTTCAATATCACCACTAAGAATATTACGAACTATGTTTGAATAGTAATAGGTATTATAATAGGTATGCTTTTTAAAATTTTGCATCAAACCAAATTATGTTTGGGAAATAACAATAGGCTTTATTTTCTGTTTTGTTTAATAACGATTTTCAAATCGGCAATATTTATCGGCGGAGATTTTTTATGAATCATGGAATGACAATTAGGACAAACCGGAATTAAATCTTTTTCTGGAATAAGTATATAAGATTGTCCAATTGTTGAAATTGGGATAATGTGATGAATATGAATATACCCTTTACCTAGCTCTCCGTATGTGATTTCAAAATCGAAATTGCATACGTTGCAATAAGCTCCATAATGTTCAATACACATTCTTCTTGCCAAAGGGTTTCGTTCATATTTATTTACATAAACCCGCTGCAATTCTCCCTCTTTAAAAACTCTGTTTTGTTTTTCATATGGCACCGTTGGTTCTTCAAGAGTTTCATAGGGGTAGTGCTCAAATTTCCATATAATTTTTACGGGAGTTGTGTCGAAATATTCCTTTACAATAACATTTCCTTCAAAAGTAAAAGGATCTCTGCCTCTTGTTCTTGTAAATAACAGTATCTTTTGATGAGGTGAAGGATTCAACATCATTTGTATTTGAGGCTGGTGTATATGTGATGTGTCTTTCGCCTCCCATACAAATAAGTCACCATCCCAATAATTATTATAGTCATGACCTGTACGCCCGGGAATTCCTACGTTTGAGAAAATAAACATATTATCATCATACATGTGATAGCCTTTATCCCAGGCCCCTCGTTGTCTTTCTTCTGGAACTTTTAAGATTCGATAAATATCTTTTTTAGTGTATGATTTTCCAAGTATAAACATTAATTCTATTTTTCACCCTTAGCTAAACTCTTGGTATCCGCATAAAATATACCAACATGTAATGGATAAATGAATGCACTGTTGGCTATTCGTTGAGCATAATTTTCCTTCAGCGTAGAATGGAATTTTAAAACTTTTTTATCATTACCTAAAGTTATTTCAATGTCTTGACTAATATTATTTCGATCTTCCGGAATAAATAAAGTAAATGGTTTGGTAAACCAATTAATTACCTCTATAGAATTATTATTGGCTATGTAAGAATTAAAGGCGGTATCCCCTTCCTTTAGGGCAGATTCCAAATTTCCTTTACTGCCCTTTACAAAATAAAACATGTTATTTATTTTGTCTTTAGCGTACAGACAATCGCAGTGAGCAGTAATGCAAAGTAAGTACTGGTGCATATCTTCCGACTTTTCAGATGTAAGTTTGAATATATCACCAAATCTTATTTGGTCGTTTATTTTTCGATCTGTTCTTAAAATATTATAATAGTAATTTAATTTGCTTAGCGGTTGCTCATATTGTGTTGAACTGGACAAGAATTCTTCCATTTTTTTATCTATCTCATTCGTAGATTTATAATCTTCCAAAACGCCGAATATTTTTGGCTGATTAGCATCATTGTATAAAAACGAAGATGATTGACTTTTCCATAATTCTCTTAAAAAATCATAAAAAGCTTCAGACGGGATAGACTTATCCTTATGATGAAAAAAAGCCAGTTCATTAATTGAGTCTATATCCTTTCCAATGAAACTTGAAGATTCCCTAAATAAATTTCTCATTTCTAAACCCATCAATGTTAAGAAATTTCCTGAGTCGCTTATTAAGGCTTCCTTAAATTTTTTGTAGAGGTCATTCGGCTTAATTTCTTTCTTATTAGTTATTAAAATAATCGTGTGATTTACTATTAAAAAATTATCAGAAACATAATTTCTGATTTCTTTGGGATTTATTGTTTTTTCTATTTCAATCGCAGCATTGTTCAATTTAATTCCGATTGCACAAAATGAGTATGGAAGACTTGGATAAACTCCATCTTTTATTCTTTGCAATAAATGATCAAGTATTTTTTTAGATGCTTCTTTATTGCTATTTGCTTCTAACTTACTTTTGGCTATAGCGAAAGTTTTACCTGAATTTTTTCTATCAAGAACCATTTCTTTTAATAATCCTGAAACTTCTTGGGTAAATACCTCGGAAAAGTTAAAACCTTCGTCACTCAGTGATTGAGTAAGTGAACTAATATCATTTTCAATTTCCTGAAGATCAAATTTGGAAAAATAGGAATTTATATCATAAATAATGTTTGGGAATGATGAGATTTCGGTTTCTGTGTAAATACATAGAAAATGAAGATTATTTCTTTTAACTGCCTCCGAAATAATTGCTAAAGTTGGTGAATGTTCTGGAGGTGTTTTAGAAAGCTGCCAATCTAATATTAACATATCCCGACTTGCCAAAGTGTAATGAGATTTCTTCTGCCAATTTTCATAATTTTGAAATTTATAAAAGTCAACGCTGCAGCCTTCGTTCTTAAAACTTTCATAAATTCCTTTCGAAAGATCAACACCTTTAATATCTATTGCGAAAGGTTCCGACAAATCATCATCAATAAACATAACAGAGTTTATCGACTTTCGTATTATTTCACTTGCGACATCGTGATACTTTAATGCTGTTTGTGCCTGGGGGATTGCTGGATTATTTGTCATGTTTTTATTGGTTCAATTATAAAACAAGCTCCATTAAGATAATTTAGTTTTTTATCGTTAGTAGCATATATTTCATATCCTATACCATTCAAACTTTGTTTAGCCAGATAAAGACCAATACCTCTTCCTTTTGGCCTATTTGAATAAAAAAGTTTAAAAACATCTTCCAGCATGTAATCTTCAATCATCTCTCCGGAATTTAATATCATTAAGCTATCTCCTTTTGTATCAATAATTATTTCTTTGTTTTCTACCGACTGCAACCAGTAAATGGCATTATTCACAATATTTATTAATACTGGTTTAAAAATAGATTCGAATGATAAAGACTTCCATTTTTTTGCTTCAGATGTAATGGAAAACTTAATATTGTTTTCGGTGAGCCTTGATTTAAAAAAATCTTCAATATACTCCTTTAATTCTGTACCTGTTATATCTTTTCGTATTCGGCCTGTTGTTCTATATAATGGCTGAAGAAGTTTATAATTATCCTGCAGATGATCAAATGCCGAATCAAGATTTTGATATTTTTTTTCAGCTTCTTTATTTGACTGAAGATTGGATTTTAACGACTTAATACTTTCTGCCAACTGTGAGTATAGTGTATTGAACTGATGGTCAATAATTTCTACTGCAATTCCCAGCTGTGCTAATTCATAAGTTTGTTCCCAGTCCTTTTTCATTTCTTCAAATTGAGTTTTGTAATACCCTACCAAATTATCTTCATCAACTTCAAAACTTAACCTTTCCAAATGTTCTAAATATGGATTGACTCTTTTTGAAAGTCTCTCCTGCGATTCCTTGAAAATGTTTTCAAGAAGTTTCATACTTCTCGTTATTTGTTTAGCATCTGTATTAGACGGAATAATTGCAGTATATTTTTCGTTGAAATCACTAATAAATATTTCCTTTTCATTTATAAATTCCGAATTTATTTTTTCAAATAAATTATCTAAACGAATTTGAAATTCTCCGAATTGACCGGACAGCCTGTTTTTATATAACTCGTTTCTGGCTTCGAATTCTTTAAATAGTTCATGAACTTTAAGCTTTTCTCTGACACCTTTCATCAGTTCATCAGCATCTCCTAAGTGTTTTACAAAGCCTTGATAACGTTTGTCATAATTAAGAAAATTTTTTCGCTGTAAATCTGTAGGTTTAAACCTTACAGGTTTGCTTAGCTTGTAATCAGCAACTTTAACCTTACAGGATTCTATATTTGAAAGTAAAGATTGAATTTCTTCATAAGCGATTAGCGTTTGATTGGACTTAATTTCCAATTGCTTTATCAGACTTTCATATTGATTTTCCAAAGCGGTTAGCTCTTTGGGAAGCGTAGTCAATTTCTTTGCGAAATCTTTTCTGGCTTGTATATCTCTCTCATGTTCTTGTCTGGCGGCATCCGCTAATTTTCTTAAATCATCTTGCTGTTCTTTTTTATAATCATATTCTGCATTTGTTGAAAAGTATTTTTTAGCTAAATCTTTAAAAAAGGCGATCAGATCATTCTTAAATTCACGTGAAGAAGCATTTGTAATAAAACCTTCTCTACTGGACTTATCTTTTAATTTGGGATTTTGTTCTCTGGTGATTTCAATACATCCGAACATCCTGCGTTTAGCGAAAAAAGCATCACCGGCCGATTTACCTCTTCTCTCTTCAAATTCAAGGAAATCATTATCAGCTCTTCCATATGGTAATACCCTAAAATCATCTCTGTAAATGTATAAACCTCCAAACAGATCAAGTTTACCTTCAAAATATCGGTATTGCTCTTCGTTTAATAATGTTTCATCTTTTTTACCCGCAATATAACCTAGCTTGATTTTAAAAGGACCGTAACTTGTTTTTTTAGTTTTTAATTTGGTGACTGGTTGGAAGGAGTGAGGAACATCTTTTTTATAGATTCTGACTGAACCGGAAAAACTCCCAAATTCATCAAATTCACCTTCAATCAAGTGATCCGCTGAATTAAAGTCCTCAACAGAAAAAAAAGAAGCGAAATCTAATATATTATATCTGCCATTTTCGTTTTCATTTATCCAAAATGAAGTAGTAGGCGAAGTTGGATTTGCTTTAAACTTATTAAATAATCCCACTAATGATGTTATTGTATACTTGCCTGACTCATCTTCTCTGTTGGCACTTACTTCATCTTTTTTAGTAAAACTCTTTAGTTCTATAAGTTGCGGATCAGGTTGAAAGATTATGAACTTGGTTGAATGAGATCTTGTCGGACTTTTTAATTGGCTGCTTACAACTTCTTCTACAATAAAATCGGGAACAGATAAATTTGTACAATCATAAACTATTGATTCTTTCAAATCCTTTTGCTCCAACCATGGGTCTTTTTCATCCTTTCTTAATTTGGGAAAATTTTGTAAAAATTCTGTTTTTAAAGTTTTAAATACTGATTGAAAATCTTCTATTGAATCAACAGCCCTGAGCGGAATATTTACATCACTTAAAAAAAGGTTATAGTTTTCTAGTATTCTCCAATCGAAAAAAACCACTTCTAAGGGGTGATTAATTTTTTTTGTGAGCATCAGCATTTGAGGACCAAGATATGCTACTGCCAACCTGCCGATTCCTTTTTCACCCATTTTTATTCTGGGCGTTTTATTTAATGTTTCTTCTAAACTTTTTTTATCCAACTCTGCCCTTGTTTTAGAATCTGTTCCTAAAACAAACCATTTTTCTAAAATTTCCTCCCTGCTCATACCTTTCCCGTCATCTGTTAAAACAAAGATCGGTTCTTGGAGATTTTGGTAACCTTTCAGATATAGAAAAGCACCAAGGTTATCGCCATAGGCATCGTAGCCGTTTTTCCAAAGCTCAGATATAGCTGTTGGCAAATCAGCAATTTGCCCTTTGCCTAGTAAATCGACTGCCCTAGCTTTTGCCCTAAATTGAGCCATTAAAGTAAATTTTGGTAAATAATCTTGCCCATGCCTTCAGCCATTTTGGGGGGAACTGCGTTTCCGATCATTCTTGCAATAATTTCAATACTATCTCCATGGAAATTGTAAGATTTTGGAAATGATTGAAGTGTTGCGCCTTCCCGTAATGAGATAGCCCTGTTTTGTTCTGGATGTCCAAAGCGGCCGTTGGAAATACTGAAAAATTTTGTTGTAATCGTAGGGGCAGGCAAATCCCAGAACATGCGGCCATATACATCTTTAAAAATATCGTCTTTACCGATATAACACTTAAGTTGTAATTCCTGATCATCCTTCCATTCAAGCCTAGTACCTCCATTATGAGAAGTTTTAGTAAGTCTTTTAACGTTAATATTTTCAAGGCCTGCTGTCCAATGTTTCAGAGCCGTTTTATCAGTATTGCCAGCAGAAACTGCTGCATAAGAACCTATCGCTTTTCTTACAGTATTTAGTTCCTTTCTCTTAATTTTAGGTATTTTAATTTTGTCATTTAAACGGCTGGCAATTAAAACATATCTCTTTCTGGTTTGGGGAACATTAAACTGTGAAGCATTAAGAACCTTATCATCAAAAGAGTATTTTTTTTCCTTCAAAAACTCTTTGAATTTAGACAATGGACTTTCTTCCTTTGTTTCTATACCGGGAACATTTTCAATAAAAATAAATCCGGGATTGAAATACTCAACAAATCTTCTGAATTCATCTAATAATAATTTCCCTTTTGCAGAATTTGTTTTATCTGTTTTCATTAAAGTATAATACTGGCACGGACTACAACCCACAAATACCATATCATCCATATTCTTTTGAATATTCAATTTCTTTTCAAGCTCTGCAGGTTGTAATTGAGAGATATCAGCCTGAATAAAAACAGAACCTTTGTTGTTTTTCTCATAAGTTTTCTTGTAAGCTGGTTCTATATCAATACCACCCAATACTTTAATGCCTGCTTTGGTAAACCCGTGAGTTACCCCCCCGGCGCAACAAAAAAAATCCACTGCTTTAAGCTGCTTCTTTTTTGCCATTATAAACTAAAATCTTTTTCGTTAAAAAAATCTTTTGCTGAAATTTCGAGTGCTGTTAATATTTTTTGGAGAGTTGAAAGCGAAATATTTTTGCGTCCTTTTTCAATGTGTGAGAGATAGGTTCTTTCCATATCAGCTTCGTAAGAAAACTGTTGTTGAGAAAGCTTTTTAATCCCTCTGAGCTGTGCAATTCTTTCTCCAACTTTTACTTTGAGTTCTTTTTGCATACAGTGTTTTAGATTTTGAAAATGCTGCATACTTTAAGACACAGTACTCCCTTTGCAATTTAGATTTGTGTCTTAAAACACACTGCATACTATAGGACACAATGTGTGTTGGTGCAGAAAATATTTAATTGATAAACTGCCAGATTATCAGGATAAAAGCATTTAACATTTGCTTTTAAATCACCTTGCACAACTTTTTATGTTTTAACTAAGCTGAGAGAGGAGAGAGATTAAAGTCTTGTCAATTTTGGCAGGCTTCAGTTTACATTCCCAAACAGTAATTACCTGCCAGCCATCCTTTTTTAAAGCGGTTACAGCTTTGGCATCGTTGGTCTGGTTACGGTTAATTTTATTCAGCCACCAGTCGGTACGGGTTTTCGGCACTTTATAATATTTGCAGTTGGCATGGCCATGCCAAAAACAGCCGTGTATAAAAATTACAGTGTGGTATTTGGGTAATACAATGTCTGGCTTTCCGGGCAGGCTTTTATCATGCAGTTTGTAGCGGTAACCCTGTGCAAACAAAAATTTACGCACCAGCAGCTCCGGTTTGGTATTGGTGCTGCGTATGCGGCTCATATTATAGCTGCGCTGTTTTTTAGTATGCACATCTGCCATTGTGTAAAGTTACACAACGCTGTTATTGCTCTTTTGCCGCCACTGCAACTGTTTGCAAATACTGCCAGCGCTGTGGTACGTTACTTTTCCGGGTTCAGCCCATAGCTAAAACTGCCTTACCAACTATTGTAACGAGGTAATTTTAAAAAAGTAGGTTCATCATTCATGTAACTATATACAGGTTTTTTGCAGCAGCTTAAACTCTTTGTGAAGCGCTGGCCGGCTAAACGGCGGAGCATTTGTTTAGCCTTGATTTTTTTGTTTCTTTTTGTATCAAGACAAAAAGAAAAGAGAAAACCTAAGAGGCTTTCATTTTTATAACCCTTTAATTATTATTTTTCTTTTTTGCTTGTCCAAAAAAGAAACAAAAAAGGACACCCGAAACCGATATACCGGCCGGTTTCGGGGAAGCACTACTCTTCGATTGTTCTTCGGTAGCACAATCATTTGTAATTCTACTCTTAAATTCGTTACTCCTTATTTATTCAGTTACAAATTTATTACAGTCACTGCCTCATAAAACAAAAGTTGCAGCCTGAACGGTACGTTACTTTTCATGGTTCGGCCTATTACTTAAATAGCCTTACAAACATTTTGCATGAGCTAACAGTAAACACTTACAATAGCCAATACGGAACAGCAATTATTATGCATCAATTTAATTGAACTCTTTGTGAAGCGCTGGCCGGCTAAACGGCGGAGCATTCGTTTAGCCTTGATTTTTTGGTTCTTTTGTATCAAGACAAAAGAACAGAGAAAAACATAAGAGGCTTTCATTTTTAATAATGTTTCAAAAACTATTTTCTTTTGCTTGTTCAAAGACTTTTCATTGCAGCAAAACTCCTCTCTTACTTTTTTTGCGGAAAAAAAGTAAGCAAAAAAGCCGCCCGAAACCGATATACCGGCCGGTTTCGGGGAAGCGCTGCTCACCAGTGGCGCTTCGGTAGCACTATCATTTGTAATGCTACTCTTAAATCCGTTACAGTTTACTTCAACAGGCATACTTATAAAAGTACAGCAGTAAAATACATTGTTAGGTTGTTGACGTACAAAAACCTTTTTAACCAATTATTTCAACTGCAAAAAACCGTTTTACATTACCTTTCCACAATGAAATTTCTACTGCCTTTATTACTGTGTGGCAACATATTGCTGGCGCAAAACAATAACAAGCCATTTATAAAACTGGTGGAGCCGCTGAAGGAAAGCAACGCCGTAAAAGCAAGCCGTAACTTTTTAATTGGCAGCACCTGCAAAACCTGTACACTCACCGTTAATGGCGTGCCCGTAAAAGTATACCCCACCGGTGCCTTTGCGTATGAACTCAATTTAAAAACCGGCGATACATCATTTAACTTGATTGCGTTTACAGCGCCGGACAAATCCATCACCAAAAAAATAAATTATAGTTACAGTTTGCCTGCACCGCCAGACACCGTTAAAACTTTAGACATTGCCAGCATTGAAACTTTCCCCGAAGGAAACTTAATGCTGCAGCCCGGAGACAATATAAAGTTTAAGGTAAAAGCATTAACCGGCTGTAATGTTACCGTTAACAACAACATTCATTTGTTTGAAATGCCCGTGGCCATGCCCGGCATTTACCAGGGCGAATACACTATAAAAGAAACGGATAGTTTTTTAATGGCAAAGCTGCCGGTTACCATTACAGATAAAACAGGTAAACAGTTTACAAAGGAAACTAAAAACACCTTCAGCATGTTTGCACCGTTGAACCCAAGTGTGGCAGTTACCAAAGGTCGGCTGGCGCATTTATTGTTTGGTTTGGGAGAAGACAGGCTGGGCGGTGCTAAAATTGGTTATGTAGATTCGCTGGTGCAATTGCACATCATTGGTAAAGTGGGCAGCAAATACAAAGTGCAGTTAAGCAAATACCGCACAGCTTTTATTGATGATGATGCGGTGCAGTTTTTGCCGCAGGGCAGTTATACACCGGAATCACTCACCGGCAGCTTACGGGCTTATGGCGATTCGTTGTATGATTATGTAACCGTAAGTTTAACAACTAAGCTGCCTTATCAAAGTTTCCAGTTAATTAACCCCTCAAAAATTGTGGTGGATGTATTTGGTGCCACCAACAATACCAACTGGATAACGCAACTGGAAAATACACAGGAAATAAAAAATGTTTTTTATGAACAAACGGAAGATGAAATTTACCGGGTAACCATTGAGCTGAATCATGCACAGCACTGGGGCCATCAAATTTTTTATAAAGGCAATACGCTGGTAATAAAAGTAAAGCGGCAACCGAAAGATGTATCATTAAACAAACTGGTAATTGCAGTAGATGCCGGCCACGGCGGCAGCAACACGGGTGCAGGCGGGCCAACCGGTTCATCAGAAAAAATATTAACGCTGGCCGTTGCATTAAAACTGCAAAAGGCGTTAGAAAAGGAAGGCGCTAAAGTAATCATGACACGTACCACCGAAAAGTTTGTAGATAATTTACAGCGTGTATTATTTTACAGGGACAGTACGCCCGATTTACTCATCAGTATTCATCTCAATTCTTCTGCCGACCCCATACGTGTAAGCGGCACCAGCACTTTTTACCGCTACATTGGTTTTAAAAATTTAAGCCACACTATTTATAAACGCATGCTGGAATTAGGATTAAAAGAATACGGCAACACGGGCAGCTTCAACTTTATGCTCAACAGCCCCATTGAATATCCCAATGCGCTGGTGGAAACACTCTTCATCAGCAACCCCGAAGATGAAATGAAAATACTGGATGAAGGATTTCAACAGCAAATGGCGGAGAAGATTGTGCAGGGAGTGAAGGATTTTTTAGAGGGATGTAAGAAATAATACACGGTACCGTTTTAAGCGGCAATATATATTGTAACAGTATAGATAAAGCATGGTTAAAGCATAGTAACAGTATGGCGAAAGTATGAAAACACTAATTCGCTGATAAACAATATCTATTCCTGAACAGAAACATCCGCCATTGTTGGTCGCCTGGCCAACAATAATATTTTTACTCTTACCGCTGCCCCAAATACTCCTTCTCCGCTTTCGCAAAAGCCGCAACCGCCTGTTGCGTGGGCGGCATATCAGCATCCTGCATGGCATTCATAACCGATGTAAAAGCACCCATATATTTTTCAAACGCTTTTCCTTTTTGCATACAGGCTTTGATATATTCATAGCATTTCACACTGTAATCATGCTGCAGTTGTAAATCTTTAACTGTTGTTTTTACACGGGGGTCCATTTTAATTTCAAGGGGTTGAAAACGTTCTTCTCCATCCACCGTAAGTTTTGCAATGTATTTACCGGGCATTACCCAGGGTGATGTTTCTCCCGGAGCTGTATTATTATATATTGCTGCAATGGGGTACGATGCCGGTACATTCAGCGGCGTATAATGCATATCCCACATAAAACGGTGGCTGCCTTCTGTGCCGCTTAAAATTTGTTGCGGCCGTATCCAGTACAAAGGAATATTTACATCAGGAATTTTATACAGCGTGTCTTTATTGCTGTAACTGCGAATGAGTTTACCGGGATGCATCACATCTGCCCCTTCAAAAATTTCCAGTTTAATATTAGTGGCGGCTTCGTTCAAATAATAATTAATAATGGTGCCGTCCGGCGGATTATCACCGGCAGGTTCTTCCTGCGGCAGCGGTGTATCGGTATTCATGTTCCAGCGCACACGGTAAGCATTTTGTGGTTTGTATAAAATAATGGGTGATGCACTCAGCTTTTCATTTAAATAACGCAGTGGTGTAATGTCATCCAGTATCCAAAAACTTCTTCCATGTGTGCCGATTACCAAATCATCATCTTTAATTACTAAATCTCTTATGGATGTGGCGGGCATATTTAAACGCAGCGATTGCCAGTTTTCTCCATCATCAAACGATACATATACCGCTCTTTCGCTTCCGGCAAATAACAAGCCTTTGCGTTTGGGATCTTCTCTTACTACGTTAATAGGGTCTTCGGGCAAACCATTTACAATTTCCTTCCATGTTTTGCCGCCGTCACTGGTTTTGTAAATATGCGGTTTCATATCATCGCAGCGGATGCGGTTTACCGCAGCATACACGGTGTTCTTATCAGTATGGCTGGCGTCCATCAAAGAAATTTTACTCCAGCTGGTAATTGCAGGCGGCGTTACGTTCTTCCATGTTTTACCGCCATTGTTGGTTACATGTATCAGGCCATCATCCGTACCACACCAAATGGTATTGATGTCAACATAAGAAGGTGCCACGGTATAAATCACACCACGTCGTGGCATTGTTTTCATATCGGCATTGGTATAAATACCCACGCTTGCGGGCACATCCCATTTTTCTCTCGACAAATCAGGACTGATAATATCCCATTTATTACCGCCATTACTTGTTTTAAACAACACATTACCGGCATAGTACAATGTTTTTTTATCAATGGGATTAAAGAGTACAGGCGCTGTTCTTAAAAAACGGTATTGACCGCTGCGTACTGCTTCGGGTGCAATGTTTTGCGTTTGCCCGGTGCGTTTATCGTAACGGGTCAATTTGCCGCCGTAAATAATATTGGCATCATTGGGGTCTGCAGCCACATAACCGTACTCTTCTGCACCCACGGGCCGCCATTCCCTGAATGTAATTTGCCCGTCATTGCTTCTTGATGCAATACACACACTGCCGCTCTCCTGCTGGCCGCTGTATACATTATACGGAAAAGCATTGTCGGTACTTACATGATAAAACTGTGCTGTGGCCTGGTTATACCAGCTTGAAAAACTTTCGCCACCATTAACAGTAACTATAGCGCCCTGGTCGCTGGCAATTAAAATAATTTTATTGTTATTGGGGTTAATCCATATTCTATGGTAATCATCTCCACCAGGCGCACCACGAAATGCTGTCCAGTTAGCACCGCCATCTGTACTTTTCCAAACCACCACATCGGCTGTGTACACAATATCTTCATTAGTGGGGTCAACTTTTACTTCAGCAAAATCACTGCCTCTTCCCCATAACCGGTTATCGGTTTGAATGCGGCGCCAGTTTTCTCCGGCATCATCACTGCGGTAAATACCACCTGCTGCACCTGCATCTACAGTGGCATACATGCGGTTGCTGTTATTGGGTGCAATGCAAAAACCAATTCGTCCCAATCCTTGTGCAGTGGTGGGCAAACCATTGGTAAGTTTCTTCCATGTGGTACCTCCATCAGTACTTTTATACAAACCGCTTTCACTGCCGTTCCATGCACCGTTTTCCCACGGGCCCTGCCTGCCGGCCCACATATCCGCATATACCACATCAGGGTTATTAGTATCAATGGTTACTTGTATGGCGCCGGTGTTTTCATCTTTATACAACACACGCTGCCACGTTTTGCCTCCATCAACCGTTCGGTACACACCACGTTCTTCATTAGCGCCATAAGGGTGGCCCAGTGCTGCGGCAAAAACAATGTTTTCATTTTTTGGGTTGATGGCCAGCCCGCCAATTTGCTGTGCTTCTTTTAAACCGGTATTTGTCCATGTCTTTCCTCCATCCAATGATTTATAAATACCATCACCAACGGAAAGGTCTGGCCGCTGCAAGCCTTCACCACTGCCCACATAAATTACATTGGGGTTAGAAGGGGACACCGCCACATCACCCACACTGCCTGTGGGCTGTTCATCAAAAATTGGTTTCCACGTGCGGCCATAATCGGTAGTCTTCCACACACCGCCGTTGTTTACGCCAATGTAAAACACGTTGGGCTGCGAGGGTACACCTACGGCACCCACCGTTCTGCCGCCGCGGTGCGGACCAATACAGCGCCAGCGCATGCTGTTGAAATAAGCAGCGTCGAAAGGTTGTGCAGCAGCATTTAAAAATGCAAACGAAAAAACAGCTATGGCCGTAAGCTGACGGAATGAGTATTTCATAAACAAAAAATTATTACAGTAAATTACAAATAATGCCCCGATACGCTTTATTAAAACTTTGGCACAATCAGTGGCAGCAGCAGCCAGCAAAACAGTGTAATAAGTATTACGCAAATAATATTCATTACAAAACCTGTTTTAAGCATTTGTTTTAGTTTAATGTGGCCGCTTGCAAATACTATGGCATTGGGTGGTGTGCCCATGGGTAACATACTGGCGCAACTGGCGCCCAAAGTCATTGGTATGCCAAGTAATAAAGGGTTTATATGCAGCGCATCTGCCACGGCACTTATTACTGGCGCCATTACAATTACCTGTGCAATATTGCTCATTACTTCGCTTAAAAAAACAGAAATGAGTGTAACAATAAAAATCATTACTAAAATATTACTGCTGCTGTAAGATGCTATGTAATGCCCCAGGCTTTGTATCAGTTTGGCATCTTCTAATGCTTTGGCCAGTGCAATGCCGCCGCCAAACAATAACAAAATACCCCATGCCATTTTTTGGGTATCATCCCAGTCCAGCAGGCGTTCCTCTGCATTTTCTTTTCGCCGGCCGCTGGGCACAATAAAAAGTGTAATAGCACCCAGCAAGGCAATCATGGTATCATCTAACTGAAATAATTTTTGTGAAGCGTTAATAATATCTTTTGTTATCCATAAAAAAGCGGTGCTGCAAAAAACAAGCAACACTCTTTTTTCCTGCAAGGAAAGTTTGCCCATTTCCTTTAGTTCACTTTCAATAAATTGTTTACCGCTTTCGCTATGGGTAAGATGATTGGGGTACAGCCATTTTACCATAACAAAATATAAACTGAACAACAGCAGTATGGACAGTGGCATGCACAACAGCATCCAGTTTATAAAATCAATGCCGTGTTTGTAATGATCATTTAAATGGCTTACATAAGCAACATTGGGTGGTGTGCCAATAATGGTGGCAATGCCGCCAAAATTGCTGGCGTATGCAAGGGCCATCATCAGTGTGAGCGAAAAGTTTTTCATACCCTTTTCATCGTTTGCATGTTTACCAATTACATGTATTACCGATGTGGCAATGGGAAACATCATCATAGTGGTGGCAGTATTACTCAGCCACATGCTTAAAAACCCGGTAGAAAGTATAAAGCCTAAAATAATACTGTTGCCATTGGTGCCGGTTAGTTTTATAATGGTAAGGGCAATGCGTTTATGGAGGTTCCATTTTTCTATAGCCATGCCTAAAAAAAAGCCGCCCATAAAAAGATAGATGATGGAATCGGAATAAGCCTTGGCAGTTTCTTTTAATGAATTTATGTGCAGCAACGGAAAAATTATTAATGGCACCAATGCCACCACGGCAAGCGGCATGGCATCAAGCACCCACCAGCAAATCATTAATGCAGCAATGGCCAATACCAGTTTTGCTTTTGCATCCACACCAAATGGATTTATAAAAAAGAAAAGCAAACCCAGTACAATGCCGGCAGCAAGCGCCCATTCTTTTCGGTATTTGGTAAACCAACCGTTCATACCCCAATATAAAACAGTTTGTTTACATTGAACCAGTTACGGCATATTGCTGTTACTTTTACAATACTTAAAAAATTTATTATGGCCGATTTAGTAAAAGACTTTAATGACTACCGCACCAAAATGAACGAGGTTATTTTAAGTAAAGACAACCTTGTTATAAAACGCCTGTGGAATTTAGATACCAACACCTACACAGAAGGCGCCCTGGATGTGAAAACAAAAGAACTGCTGGGCCTGGTGGCCAGCATGGTGCTGCGCTGCGATGATTGTATAAAATATCATTTGGGCAAGTCGCATGAACTAAAAGTTACTACCGAAGAAATGTATGAAGTGTTTGCCGTGGCAAATATTGTGGGCGGCACCATTGTTATACCGCATACAAGAAGGGCAGCTGAGTATTGGGAGGAGTTACAAGAGCAATAATTTCATCATTTCCCGTTGCAAACGTTCCCGTTATTTTTTCACTTTACGAAAGCGTATTTGAAAATAAATTCGGAACTTTAGCCCAATTATAAATACGCTATATGTCTGATACAGTAACAACAGCCGCACCCTTAACGAGTAAAGATTTTGTAACCGACCAGGAAGTACGCTGGTGCCCGGGTTGTGGAGATTATTCTATTTTAGCGCAGGTGCAAAAAGTAATGCCCACTTTAGGCATCCCCCGTGAAAATATTGTGATAGTAAGCGGTATTGGCTGCAGCAGCCGTTTCCCGTATTACATGAACACCTATGGCATGCACAGCATACATGGCCGTGCCACCGCAGTAGCAAGTGGTTTAAAAGCGGCAAGGCCGGAGCTGAGTGTGTGGGTGGTAACAGGCGATGGTGACAGTTTAAGTATTGGCGGCAACCACACCATTCATTTGCTGCGCAGAAATTTCGATATAAATATTCTGTTGTTTAATAACCAGATTTATGGTTTAACAAAGGGACAATACTCTCCTACTTCAGAAGAAAATAAAATCACTAAGTCAACTCCCTACGGCAGTATTGACCATCCGTTTAATCCTGCTGCACTGGCCATGGGTGCCGATGCTACTTTTGTTGGCCGCAGTATGGACAGGGACCCCAAACACTTACAGGCCATGCTGATAAGGGCGCAGCAACATAAAGGCGCATCTTTCTTAGAAATCTATCAAAACTGCAACATCTTTAACGATGGGGCTTTTGAAATATTTACTGAAAAAAGCAGCAAAGCTGATGAAGTGCTGTTTTTAGAACAGGGCAAACCATTAGTATTTGGTGCTGGTAATAACAAAGGCATTAAGCTGGATGGTTTTAAACCTGTGATTGTTGATTTGGCAGAAGGTGCCAGCACCGATGACCTTTGGATACACGACGAAAAAGATTTTTACAAAGCACAAATATTAGTGCGCATGTTTGACGACCCAAGGTTGCAAGGCCACTTACCAAGGCCGTTTGGTGTTTTTTACGAAACCGACAGGCCTTGCTACGAAGATGTGATGCAATTGCAGATTGAAGACATTATTGCTAAAAAAGGCAAAGGTGATTTGGATAAATTATTGAAAGGCAATGAAACCTGGACGATAAGTTAAGAGCCCCTGTCCCCTCCCGCTAAGGCGGGATAAATTACGGGGAACTTGGTTTGATACATAATTAGTAAAAAGACGTGAACTGGTAATTGACGTGATTTTATTTTTTGTTAATCAGCTTTATTGCATTTTTCAACATCAGTGGCGTCGCACTCTTGTACAGCAAATCTTTATTCAACTTTTACCTAAGCGTATAAAAAAAGAGCCTCACGGCTCTTTTTAAAATTAAACTCGTTCTACGCTTCCATCTTCTCCATAATCAGTTCCCCCTTCAGGGGGCGGAGGGGGCTAAAGCATCCCTTTCCCACTCAAATACTCCGCAATCTGCACCGCATTAGTAGCAGCGCCTTTGCGCAAATTATCACTCACAATCCAGCAGTTTAAGGTGTTGGCCTGTGTTTCGTCCCGGCGAATGCGGCCTACAAATGTTTCATCTTTTTCATGTGCAGTTAATGGCATGGGGTAAACAGCATTAGCAATATCATCCTGCACAACTACGCCTGGTGCTTTGCTTAACAGGTTACGTAGCTCAGCCAAATCAAAATCGTTTTCAAACTCAATATTCACGCTTTCGCTGTGGCCGCCCATTACCGGTATACGCACCGTAGTGGCTGTTACTTTTATTGAATCATCACCAATAATCTTTTTAGTTTCATTGGTCATCTTCATTTCTTCCTTGGTATAGCCATTGTCTAAAAACACATCAATTTGCGGTATGGCATTTAAGTCAATAGTGTATTTGTATGCCATTGGGCCATCGTTAACGCCGTTACGTTCGTTCATTAACTGGTCAACCGCTTTTACGCCGGTACCGGTTACACTTTGGTAAGTGCTTACCACCACTCTTTTAATTTTGTATTTATCATGCAATGGTTTTAACACCACCACCATTTGTATGGTAGAACAGTTAGGGTTAGCAATAATTTTATCTGCCGCAGTAAGTACATTGGCATTTACTTCCGGCACTACTAATTTTTTAGTAGGGTCCATGCGCCAGGCACTGCTGTTATCAATTACGGTAATACCGGCTTCTGCAAATTTTGGCGCCAGCTCTAATGAAGTACCGCCACCTGCAGAAAATATAGCCACGTTTGGTTTAGCTGCAATAGCAGTTTCCCAGCCCACCACTTTAAATTTCTTTCCCTTAAACTCTACTTCTTTACCTATGCTTTTTTCACTTGCAACGGGAATTAATTCATCAACAGGAAAATTTCTTTCTGCCAATACCTGTAACATTTTGGTGCCTACTAAACCTGTGGCGCCTACTACTGCAACTTTCATTTTGTGTTTTTATTTTAAGTTATCAATAAATTTCAATTCGCATTAATCTTCGCTTCTTCCTCCCCACGGGGGAGGTTAGGAGGGGCTTAGGGTTCAAAAAAAAGACCTTCCATTTTGGGAAGGCCTTTCGTTTATATCATTACAATAAAACAGTTATACCCCCCCAACAGTAAAAGGTTTCTTAACGTGTTTTATATGTTTTATCATTTTCATTTGCGGCACAAAGAAAGTGCAATAAGTTTTTACCGCCAAATTATTTACATTTATATTGATAATTTCTAATAATGCGCTGCTATTTATTGTTACTTTCTGCTTTTACTGTTTTTGCAAACGTTGCCATTGCACAAACTCCTAACCGTTACGATGTGGTGATTAGCGAAATAATGGCCGACCCAACACCACAAATTGCATTACCTAATAACGAATGGATAGAACTACGCAATGTTTCTTCCACTGCATTTAATTTAAGTGGTTGGCGCATTGCAGATGCTACCGGGCAAAGCGGCCCCATGCCGGTGTACACGTTACAGCCCGATAGTTTTGTAATTGTATGTACTGCAAGCGCTGTTGCAGCCATGAGTGTATATGGCTCAACCATTTCAGTAACCAGTTTTCCCTCGCTGGATAATACAGGAGATATTATTTATTTAAAAAGCGCACAAAATAAAATTATTCATGCTGTTAATTATACAGATACCTGGTATCAAAACGAATTAAAGAAAGATGGCGGCTGGACGCTTGAAATGATGGACACTAAAAACCCCTGCAGCGGTTTTACTAACTGGAAAGCAAGTACCGATTTAAAAGGCGGCACACCTGCAAAGAAAAATTCGGTGGATGCAGTAAATACAGATGTTACGGCACCACAATTACTGCGGGCATTTGCAACAGACAGTGTAAACATAACATTGGTATTTGATGAGCCGCTTGACAGTACTGCTGCTGCTGTTACCACACGTTACACAATTAGTGATGGAATTGGAACACCGCAGGCTGTTACAGTAACAGCCCCGGTTTTTGATAAAGTAAGTTTACGGCTGAACACTGCATTGCAGCGCAATAAAGTGTATACCATTACTGCATCATCCGTTACCGATTGCAAAGGCAACAGCATTGCAGGTAAAAACAATGCAAGGGTTGGTTTAAGTGAAGTAGCAGACAGTTTCAGCATTGTTATTAATGAAATTTTATTCAACCCAAAAAGCAATGGAACGGATTATGTAGAGATTTATAACCGCAGTAACAAAATCATCGACCTTAAGCAAACCTATATTGCCAACCGCAGCAGCACCGGCGCCATTGCCAATATAAAACAATTAAGTGCAGATAATTATTTACTCTTTCCGCAGGATTTTATAGTGATAACAGAAGACCCTTCAATTGTAAAACGGGATTTCATTACTAAAAACCCGGATGCTTTTATAACAGTTGCATCCATGCCATCACTTAATGATGATGAGGGCTATGTTTTAATTTTAAATGCACAGGGCGCTGTTACAGATGAACTGCATTACACTGAAAAATGGCATTTTAAATTAATTGACAATAATGAAGGCGTAGCATTGGAACGCATAGATTATAATGCAGCCACACAGCAGCAGGATAACTGGCACAGCGCTGCCACTTCGGTTGGTTATGGCACGCCCACGTATAAAAATTCTCAGTACAAAATTAATGATGGTTTAAAAGGCGATGTAACCATAACACCCGAAATAGTTTCGCCTGATAATGACGGTATGGATGACTTCGCTACAATAACCTATAATTTTCCAGCAGCAGGATATGTGGCCAACATTACTATTTTTGATGCAGCAGGCAGACCAGTGCATTATTTACATCGTAATGCATTATGCGGCATCACCGGCAACTTTCGCTGGGATGGGCTGGGAGAAAAAAATCAACAACTGCCATCTGGCATTTATGTTATTTACACAGAAATATTTAACCTGCAGGGAAAGAAAAAGCAGTTTAAAAATACAATTGTACTGGCGAGAAGGAATTAAAATGTAAAATTGCTACTACTGAAAAACTCATCTCTTTTTAATCACTACTCCGTATGCATCCGCAAAGTTTAACATAGGGTGCCGTCCTTGAAAAATATTTCTTTGATGCAAATGCTTTTTTTTATGAGTTAAATTCTAAAGGTTAGCTATTAAGAATTTTTTTAACCAAATAACTGAAACATCTTTAAATAAAATATTCCCTGATCCATCAATAAGAAAATTGGAAGGATATTTGTGAATATTAATTTTTTCGGATTCGACCGCTCCAATATCTAAAATATTTCGCCACGGTAATTTCAAATTTTTTAATATCGCTTGATAGTGCTTTTGGTTTGCTTTACTATCTGTAGAAACAGTTAAGATTTCGAATCCTTTTTTATTAAATTTCTTATATAACTCTTTATACTCATCAAACTGAGCAATACAGGGGGCACAGTTACTAAACCAAAAATCTACAATGGTAAATTTGTGCTTATTAAAGCTCATTTTACCTTTCTCTTCAATAAACTTTCTTAACGGAAATCTTTTACCAATTGCAGCTATTTTCTGTTTTTCAAAATACTTCAGCAAGGCTGTATCTATACTTGTTACAGTATTGCCCTTAAGAGATTTATAAATTTCGTAGTAAATATTTTTATACCCGTATTTTCGTAGTAATTCATAAAGCAACCAAGGAGAAATTTTAGATTGAGGATTGTGTGTAATAAAATAATTATAAATACTATCTCTTTTACTACGAATATTAAACAATTCAATTTCTGAATTTAACAAACAGGTATCCTTTTCTACATTGCTTTTAGATTCACAAGAATCAATTTGTTGAATGTAAGTATCAATTCTGTTATTAACCGGTATTAATAACGGGAGAAAATTATTAGAATAGTCATCGTCTGCTTTTGACCCTTCAAACTTAATTCCAAATCCTATATCATATGCTTTCTTTATAATACAGTTTGAATCAAAATGTATTGTTTGCATTCCTGAATCAATAAAAAAAGGTTCAGAAATATATTTCCGTCCTGAATCATAAATAATTACTCTGTATTGCTCTGGGTAAGCTATGATACCTTTAAAAGAAAACTTATTGAATTGAATTTCAGTTGTATCTTTTTCGATACTGCTTTTATAAAACTCTTCCGTTGCGATTTGGCTCAGCACTGCTTTGCCATGCTTTATAAAATTAGTATGTCCATTAATTTCGAATTTACTTTGTGAAAAGGAAATTGGCACAATTGAAAAAAAAACTATTACCCAAATGAGAAGCTTCATTTTTTAATTTTGAGGTTTTGGTATAAAAGAGCTTTTTACAATCACCATTAGAACCGTAATTACTCAAACACCTTTTCCTCTCTCGTTAATTGACCCAGTTCATTAATGCCCTCAATAACCACTTTCATTTTTTTGCAATTGCTGCTGTTAAATACAGGAATTGTTACCCGCCGTGTTTTATTATCCATTAAAATAAAAGGGTTCCAGTATAAAGTACTGCGGTAATCGCCGCCTGTGGCTGCGGTATTATCGTAGTTGGGCATATAAAATTCTTTATAAGCAGAATAGCCCTGTACTGTTACTTCATTTAATCCCTTTACCGCAGCATTACTGGCACCCTTTTTTGTATATACCGCAATAGCACCACCCGGCCCGCCACCAGTTGCACCTATAAATGGAGGATCAAATACTTTTATCATTGCCACATCACTCATCGGTGTATTCTGCACCATATCTGCATCACTCTGCAGTTCGTTTAAAAAAAGTGCGACAGCACTGCCCCGCCTTGTGGCACTTGAGCCACCGGCACCTGTTGTTATTTGCAGGCCCGGCACTTTGGAGTGCAGGTAGTCCAGTATACTGATGGCGCTTTGTGCAAAGGGATCATCTTCCAAGGCAAATACTCTTGCCTGGCCTCCGCTAAAAAGACCCGTTGCATACTGTTCATCCAGTTTTTCTGCAATGGATTTTTGCTTGCCCTTTACCACTACCGCTTCCAGTGTTTTTGTTTTTTCCATTGCAATGGATGAAAGGAATAATGCACTTTGTTTGGCATTTTTTTGCAGTGTTGCAATATCAGGATGCATATTAAAATACTGTGCTTCCAGTAATTTATATGCTGCAGAAGGCGATTTTTCAAATCCGTTATTAAACGAAAAACTGGCGGCTGATGTAAGGCGCTTGTCTTTATCATTATTAATTTGATAATAAATACGGGCTGTATCAAAAAAGTACATACCGTCTACATTAAATCGGCCGGTTTTATCTAAAGGAATAGAAAGAAAAGTACCACCGCTTCTGCCGGTTTTAAAAATGGCTGTAAGCGATTTGTCTTTTAATTGTGTTGGCGATAAACCATAAACATAACCCTGTAATGAAATATAGTTGTCGGGCTGGTATTTAATGGCAGGCCATTTATTCGCCATCATGTCTTCCCATTTATACCTGCGCCAGCCATTTGTCATCATTACCAAATCCATGTGCTGTTTTACAGAATCTGCTTCGCCGGAAAAATAATATGCCGGGTTATATACATAGCCCTTTAAATCGGTTGTAAGCAATAATTCAGAAAAGATAGATTCTTTATTTTTTGTTTCAGCCTCCAGCCCTGCATCTGTTACAGCTATAGACATATTACTTAACAATCCGGCACCAACATCCACCTGGAAAACATTTTTTGCATGCGGCGCTAAGTTTTTTTGAACTGCGTGCAAATCGGTATTAAAATAATAACTGTTGTTATTTACAAAAACCAGCCGTTCTGCCACAGGTATATTATCTCCATTAAAAACAGTTAATACCATTATACCATCCGGCAAACTGTCTGCAACTATTGGGGCTGTAACCTGTGTTTTTTGCATCAGTTTTATTTTAGCACCATAAACTGTTTGCTGGTTCATTTGTGCAAATACTGTAAACTGTTTAAACGCATCTTCTGCATTTTCGGGGCGGCTGATGGTATAAGAAATTTCGCCATTGCTTTGCTCCACCCGTAATGCAATACCCGTTTTTTTTGCAACCGGCAGTATTGTTTGGTGCAAAACACCGTCCGGGCTTTTCCAGTTTACTTTGTACTGTTCATCGGGCATGGGTACATAAGCAAACACACCCATACCGTCATGCGCTGTTGTAAAATTGGTTACCGTTTTATTTTTAGTGTCTGTTACAGTACCGCTAACAGCAACCGGTATGCCTTCTTCATCTGTAGCTTTAAATGCTACACGGCAATTCATGTTTTCAATTGCATTGCCACCTTCGGGAAAAACTGTGAGTGAATAAACAGGCTGTGTTTTTTTTGCAGCTTCCGTTTTTGGGTTAATAAGTGTTATTGCCTTTATGTACATCAATGATGAATCAAAATTCAGCATCCATGATGTGTATGCTCTTATAAAAACTTTAGGGCGGTAAACAGTATCTAAATCGAAAAAGGAAGCTGCGCCGCCTTGAAACACCGGCATTGTTTTACGCTGCAGTACAGTGCCTTTACCGTCCAGCAATTCCGCATACATTGTTTTGCTGATATTTGACGGGTTGCTTTTTTCGGCAATGTATGCTTTAAACCAAATGGTTTCGCCGGGGTTGTAGTAGAGCTTATCATAATGCAGGTGAATTTTTTCCTGCGGGTATTTAGTAGCTGATATGTTCAGCACCGAATCGAACAGCTGCTGTGCCTGTATTTTTGTGCAGCAAAAAACAATTACAAAAAGCAGTGCGGCAGTTTTGGAGATGTACAATTTTTTCATTGGTAAAATTACAGCCGTAAGTTACAGAATATTGAAGTGAGAAAGTTTAAACGTATGTTAAACAAAAAACTATAAGAGAGAATTTTAGCAGTAAAGGCTGCTGTTGCACAGCAAAAAAAATATTGCCGCTGATGCCACAGAAACACTGAATGTATGTTTTATTTTCTGTGCGTCTGTGCAATCAGCGGCAATAACAGTAAGCAAAGCTTGATATGCTTACACTAAATCAATATCAAAATTTACTAATTGTACAAATTCACTCAGGCGCACATCAATATCCGCTTTTGTAATTTCTTTCAGTCTTTCGGGGCCAAATTTTTCAACACAAAAGCTAGCCATGGCGCTGCCAACAATAATGGCTGTCTTCATATTTTCAAAACTAATATCTTTTGTTTTAGCAAGGTGGCCAATAAAGCCGCCGGCAAAAGTATCGCCAGCACCTGTTGGGTCAAACACTTCTTCTAATGGTAATGCCGGTGCAAAAAACACGTGGTTTTCATGAAACAGCAATGCACCATGTTCGCCTTTTTTAATTATTAAAAATTTGGGGCCCATCTGCATAATAGAACGGGCAGCTTTTACTAAAGAAAGTTCGCCGCTTAATTGCCTTGCTTCACCATCGTTTACTAAAAGTACATCTACTTTTTTCAATACTTCTTTTAAATCATCCATGGCAATGTCCATCCAAAAGTTCATGGTGTCCATTACAATAAGCTTAGGGCGTACTTTTAATTGATTAATTACGCTTAATTGCAGCTTAGGCATAAGGTTACCCAGCATTAAAAACTCTGCACCCTGGAAACTATCCGGTACTATTGGGTTAAAGTCGGCCAGTACATTTAAGTCGGTAACCAGCGTATCACGGCTGTTCATATCAATATGATATTTACCGCTCCAGAAAAAAGATTTTTTATCCGGCACAATTTCCACACCGTCTAACTCTATACCGCGGCGTTTCATTTCATCCATTTCCTCTTGCGGAAAATCGTACCCTACAATAGAAATTTGCTGTACGGGTGTAACAAAATTGCTGGCTGCGTAAGCAACATATGTAGCAGAACCGCCTATTATTTTATCTGTTTTGCCAAAAGGGGTTTCAATTGCATCAAAGGCCATAGTGCCTACGGTAATTAAAGACATAGAGCGTTTTACTGTTTAGATTTAAGCATTTTTAGATTGACGGGCAAAAGTAACGGTTTTGCCCGTTGGTACAGCATATTAGGGCAATAATCATGCACAAATTATTCATATTATACGCTTTGATAAAAGCTGAAAAAAGATATGCTGATGAAAGTATTGCGACGCCACCACAGCTGATAAGAATTAATACAGTTGGGTACATAAAAAAAATTACTTTTGCAGCGCTAAAATTATAACTATGAACAAGGGTCCGATTTCAAATTTTATAGAATACCATTACAGGCATTTTAATGCTGCTGCATTAATAGATGCCGCAAAAGGATACGAAACACATTTAATGGAAGGCGGTAAAATGATGGTAACACTTGCCGGAGCCATGAGTACTGCAGAGCTGGGTTTAAGTTTTGCAGAAATGATACGCCAGGGTAAAGTGGATATTATAAGCTGCACCGGCGCTAATCTTGAAGAAGATGTGATGAACCTTGTGGCGCATACACATTATAAGCGTGTGCCTAATTACCGTGATTTAACACCGCAGGATGAATGGGATTTATTAGAAAACCATTACAACCGTGTTACGGATACCTGTATTCCGGAGGAAGAAGCTTTTCGCCGTTTGCAAAAACATTTACACCGCCAATGGAAAGAGGCTGAAGAAAAAGGCGAACGTTTTTTTCCGCATGAGTTTTTATACAAAACTGTTTTGAGCGGCGACCTTAAACAGTATTATGAAATTGATCCGAAAAACAGCTGGATAGTGGCGGCGGCTGAAAAAAATATTCCTATTGTGGTGCCGGGTTGGGAAGACAGTACTACCGGAAATATTTTTGCCAGCTATGTTATTAAAGGAGAATTAAAAGCCAGCACCGTAAAAAGCGGTATTGAATACATGGCATGGCTGGCAGACTGGTACACCAAAAACTGCGGCGGCAAAGGCATTGGATTTTTCCAGATTGGTGGTGGCATTGCCGGCGACTTTCCTATTTGCGTTGTGCCGATGCTGTACCAGGATATGGAGATGCATGATATTCCTTTTTGGAGTTATTTCTGCCAGATTAGCGACAGCACTACATCTTATGGTTCGTATAGCGGTGCTGTGCCCAACGAAAAAATTACATGGGGTAAATTAGATATTACCACACCTAAATTTATTGTGGAAAGCGATGCTACTATTGTGGCGCCGTTAATTTTTGCGTGGGTGCTGGGCTGGTAAAAATAAATTTGTAAATAACGATATGAAACTTTTTAATATCGTACTTTTTCTTTTTTGTGCGCTTAATTACAGCAATGCACAAAAGGCAATTACTGCAAATGATTTGCTGGGTAAATGGCAACCAAAAAGTGCCAGTGTAAACACTATTTATCATGATTTTGATAAAGACTCTACGTATTTACCGCCAGAAGTAAAACTAACTTTTAGAAATAAAGAAGACAGCACAATGACTATGTCAATGCTTTCTTTTTTATTTGAAATGATAAAAGAAACCACGTTTAGTTTTGAAGCAAATAATGTGTATGTCGAAATAAGTGCAGCAGGCAAAAGCAAAGCCGGCACTTATAAACTTGAAAAAGAGGGCAGCTCACTTACCACTTTTATAAGAAATAAAACACAAGTTTATACCACTGCACTAAAAGATGGCATCTTAAGCCTTCAGGCTGTAGAAGATGATAAAACAATTGTACTGTACCTGCGAAAATTATAAGTGACGCTTTTTACTTTCGTTATTTTTCTTTTTGAATTATCACTGTAATACCAATACATTTGCACCGGAATTTGGTTTCCGATTGTATCGGAATTAAAATGGGAATCCTGTTAAAATCAGGAGCTATCCCCGTAGCTGTAAGCTCTGTATACTGTTTATGCTGCATGCCACTGTTGTAAAAAACGGGAAGGCCATAAACAGGGAGCAAGCCAGAAGACCTGCCAATTTTCAATCAACATTTATTAAGCTTTCGGGTGAAGGGCTTGAAGATTTAAGATTGTAAGGGCATTCTTTTATTTTCTACTTTTTATTTCCAGGAAGCAGTCACAAAAAAAAAATTTTTCTATACAAATGAAAAAGAAAATTTTTATTGCGGCTGCTGTATGTTTCAGCAGTGCTGCAATGGCGCAGGACAGTACCAGGAATTTAAACGAAGTGGTGGTAACAGCCACAAAATTTCCTGCCAGGCAATCGCAAACGGGCAAGGTGGTAACCGTAATTGGTAAAGAGCAATTAGAAAAAAGTTACGGTAAATCTGTTGCACAGGTATTGAATGAACAGGCAGGTGTTACCATTAGCGGGGCATACAATGCGCCGGGCAGTGTGCAAACAGTTTTTTTAAGAGGTGCATCATCTGGCCGAACATTGATTTTACTGGATGGTATACCGGTAAACGACCCCAGCATGATTAATAATGAGTTTGACTTAAACTTATTTTCTATTAATGATGTGGAAAGAATTGAAGTGTGCAAAGGCGCACAATCTACCTTATACGGCAGCGATGCTATTGCCGGTGTTATAAACATCATCACCGTAAAAAAAGATGTTACCAAACCGTTTAACATTAAAGCAACTACAGGTTTTGGCAACAAAAATACCAGCCGCAACAGCATACAGTTATACGGCAAGCAAGGCAAACTTAGTTACAGCACCCGTTTTGCAAAACTAAAAACCAATGGCTTTTCTTCTGCTTACGACAGCACCGGTGCAAAAAATTTTGATGCTGATGGTTATGATGGAAATGTTATAAGCGCTGCTGTGCAATACCAGGCTTTGCCTTCTTTATCTTTTAAAACTTTTATAATGCACAGCCAGTATAAAGCAGATATTGATGCCGGTGTTTTTGCTGATGAAAAGGATTACCGCATACGCAACACTAATTTATCATCTGGCTTTGGAGCAAACTTTAAAAAAGGTATTGTAAACATTAATGCCAATTACCAATATGGCGAGCTTACAAGGCATTATACTAACGACAGCCTGTTTGTGCCCGGCCCTTTTGCTACAAAATATGAAAGCAATAAATATGGCGGCCGCACCCAGTTTGCAGAATTATATGCAAATATTACTGCAGCAAAATGGCTGAATATAATTGCAGGTACCGATTACAGGTGGTGGAATATGAATCAGCAGTATTATTCACTCAGCTCATTCGGGCCATACAAAAGTAATTTTGCAGATACGGCGCTGCATCAAACTTCTTTTTATACATCGTTGCTGTTTAATGCACTTAAAAAGAAACTGAATGTTGAGCTGGGCGGAAGAACCAATAAACACTCCCGTTACGGCAACAACACTACTTATACATTTAATCCCTCTTACAGCATTAACAATAACTGGCGGATTTTTGGAAGCGTGGCTTCAGGCTTTAAATCACCATCAATTTTCCAGGTGTATGATGTTTATAGCGGCAATCTTAATCTGCAACCGGAAAAATCAACAAACGTTGAGCTGGGTGTACAACAGGCCCACGAAAAAATCAGCAGCCGTGCTGTTTATTTTCACCGCACTATTAAAAATGGTATTGATTACGATTATATCAATTACAAGTATTTCAACTTTGTTAAGCAGGTGGTGAATGGTGTTGAACTGGAACTTGCTGCAAAACCTGTTAAACATGTAAGTATTACTGCCAACTATACTTTTATTGGTGGTGATGAAAAAACACAAAGCCGTAAAAACACACACGACACCACATACAGCTATTTACTGCGCAGGCCAAAAAGCAATTTTAATATAACAGCCGGTTACCAGTTTTGCCACAATGTATTTGTAAGCGTAAGCGGTAAAAGTGTAAGCAGCCGTTATGATGTAGGCGGTTACCGCAAAGAAGATGTATTGCTTAAAAGTTATTTTTTATTGAGCGCTTATGCTGAGTATAAATATGGAGAGCATGTTAAGTTTTTTGCCGACCTGCAAAATATCACCAACAAAAAATTCTTTGATGTAAGAGGCTATAACGCCATGCCGTTTTTAATAAATGGCGGTGTAACCTTTAACCTTTAACCCTTATCCGGCGGGGCAATAAATACCCCGCCTTTTTTTATGTGCAGCCACGAACAAAAAAACTGTCCGCATTGCAACACAGCATTTGAATGCAGGGTTGGCAATGTGGTTAATTGCCAGTGCTATACTGTAAAACTTACCGATATGGAAAGAGATTTTATAGCAACACGGTATACGGACTGTTTATGCGCCCAATGTATGGTGCAGTTAAAAAATGATTACCATCAGCTGCGGCAGGAATTGCAGTTAAAGGTTTTTTTAAGAGGACGATGAGATAAAATAAAAAGTAAAAATTAAAAAGGTTTATAGCATCTTTTGCAGTAATTACGCTTTTCTACTTTTTAATTTTTACTTTTGCGTTTCTAATTTGCCGGCATGAATTTTTCTGACTTAAACCTGAAAGAAATATTAACCGTAAGCTTTACGCTTTTTGCGGTAATAGATATGTTGGGCTCTATACCCATATTAGCAGCATTGCGTGAAAAAATGGGTGGTGTAATAAAATCAAGCCAGGCTACTTTTGCCTCAGGCGCATTAATGATTTTATTTTTATTTGTGGGCCGTGAGTTTTTAAAACTGCTGGGGCTGGATGTAAAGAGTTTTGCTGTGGCGGGCAGTATTGTAATTTTTATTTTAGGTTTAGAAATGGTACTTGGGCTGGAATTTTTTAAACCGGATAAAAATGCCAAAACCGGCAGCGTGGTGCCCATTGCTTTTCCACTAATTGCAGGCAGCGGTACACTAACCACCATCATGAGTTTAAAAGCCAATTACAGCGATATAAACATTTTAGTTGGCATATTAATTAACTGCGTGGTCATTTATTTGGTACTTAAATCTTTAAAATGGATAGAAAAAGTACTGGGGCCAAATGGAATGGCAGTGATAAGAAAGTTTTTCGGCGTAATTTTGCTGGCTATTGCCGTAAAAATATTTACCACTAATGTTAGCGGATTAATAAAGTAAGAATTTAAAAGCCAAAAATCAATAGGATTTGTGAGCAATGAGTTTTGATTTTTGACTTTCCCGGCCTCGTAGTACAATGGATAGTATAAGGGTTTCCGAAGCCCCAGATACAGGTTCGATTCCTGTCGAGGCTACCCATCCGGAATTTTTGAGTAACACCTCAGAAGTTCCGGTTTCTTTTTCCTCTGTATTGCCCTTCAGACGGGCAATACAGTAAAATAAGCTGTTCATTTTTGTGGTTCGAGGTTGGTCATTTTTCTTGTTATAGAAAAATCCTTCAGGAAATATACGCATCTGAAGTTTTCTTTTTTCTCTATAATCGCTGGAAGCCCATACAGACGGGAGTTCTAACACATACTCCAATGATTTTTCAATGTATTTTTCAAGGTTCGAGGTGCTGAAAAGCGTTTTGTTAAGAAACTGGCTTAATTCCTCTTTTTCGGCTTTCAGTTTTGCCGCATGTTTGTAATATAAATCCGCCTTTATATCTTCATCAACAAAGCGTTCTTCTAACCTTTCGAGTTTCCCATCCAATTCTTTAATCTTGGCTTTGTAATGATCAACGTTGTCTTTTCTTTCAGTATTCAATGTTGAATAAATCTTACGAAGCTCCAACTTATACAGTTCGATATATTCCTCTTTTAAAGTGATGTCTTCTAAAAGCTGTTCAAATTTCTTATGAAGTGATTTGGCACTAACATTACAGGCACACTTTCCTTTACCGTCACATTTGTAATAATAAAGCCCCTTTTTCTTAACCAGATAACCCCGTAGGTTTTCACCGCATCCCTCACACTTGCCATAAAGTTTCAATGGCAGGTTATCATTCAGCGGGTCTGCTTTATAACCATGTGGGATTTTACCCTTTTCCCTGTTTGCACGTAAGAACACTTCCTGCGATACTAATTTTTCGTGTCTTCCCTCAACTACTTTTCCTTCCAGTAACGAATGAGACAAGATGCCACAGTAAAAGGGATTCGTTAAGATTGAACTTAGCCGGTTATGTTTAATTGTTAATCCATACGCCTCCAATCGTTTCACCATTTCAACAATGGTGATACCTTCGTTGGCTTTCCATAAAAAAGCCTTGCGCAATATCTTTCCTTTTTCATTGATGACAACCAAGTTTTCACCATTGATCTTTACATTATCATAGCCAAAAGGTGCCTGGCATGGCCAAATCCCTGCTTCCAAATGCTCCCTCATACCCGTTATTGTTTTTGCACGTCTCAGATCATTATCATACTGACTGAACAGAAACAGGATATTTTGTTGCAGCACACCAGCAGGATTGTTGGTGTCAATTGGCTGTGTTACTGAAACAATCTGAATACCAAGCAGACGCAGTTGGCGTGAAAGCCAGATTGCATTATCACCTGTGCGGCTGAAACGTTCAAGACTGTAAACAATAATCTTTAATCTTCCTTTCTTCTTTCTTTTGCAGAATTCAATCATACGTTTGAACTCCTTACGTTCATCACTATCTGCAGATTCATAAGTTCCTCCGAAACAACCAAGAGTGGTATACCCAGCTTTGCTGGCATATAGGGTACAGGCTTTCATTTGAGATTCCAGGCTCATGTTCTCCATTTGTTCCTTACTGGAAACCCGTGTATAAATAACACATTCATTGGCTTCAATCATTTCCAGTTCTTCGCCTTTTGCATACTTTGAAAAAATCGTTAACGTTTCCATAACGTAAAGTTTAAAAAGTGAGGTAATATATCACAATATTATTGATAATCAACAATTTATGCAAGTTTTAGTTGTTAAAATCAGGCAGCTTTATTTATTGCGGACTTGTTGTTCATTTCCCGGCAGAATAAATGATAGCTGGTTAAAGCGAGATTATGCAGTGTATCAATAATGTTTTCAATCTCTTCGGGTGTGGCGTCCTTAAATTGCGGGAAAGATTTTACTTCTTCTTCGGTCAGATATAATCGTTTGTCGGTTTCTGAATGATCAGGGTGCTGATCTAACCAATCCTTAATACTGATAATTGTTGACATAGGATTTATTTTTCACAAACCTATATCTGCTCAAAGTATCAGTTCCCTCTTTGATGCCATAAATGTTGACTAATCCAAATCTTTTTAAAATTTTTACTGAATCATCGCAGTGTCTGTTAAAAAAATATTTACCGAAATTACTTCGGGTAAATGTTGAACTTTTTTGATAGAGGATTTGCCTGCTTTTTTTATGATTTAAGCAATGCGCCATCCTCAATCAAAAATCACCTGCCCGCCAGACATCAAAAAGTCCCTGTAAAAGATACAGGGACTTTTTGAATGCCAGAACAAATAAAAACAAAGGAAAAACTATTTTTTGTGGAGTATAGCGTCTAATAACAAAAAAATATGAAACTTATTAATCAAAACCAGGAACGTGACTTATTTCAATGCATCAATACTATCATTTTTGAGAACCATATTGCTTCATATCTTCAATACTCCTGAACTGGTGCAAATCCTTTTGTAGTTTTTTATCGGACTGAATTTCGAGGTTAACCTGCATTGAAAGTTTATTTGGATCAGAATCAACATAATAGGCGAACCGATGTATATCTGCAATGGAAAATTTGATTGGATTTCTTAACTTATCTGAAAACCGCCCATGATTAACACCCATTTCATCAGCCATAGCTTTGGAAAATAATGGCTCCAACTCTTTTAATTTGGCAAGATTACCGCTATCTATGATGGATTTTATAGAGAGGCATTTTGATCTTATATCCATTCGCAAATTTTCAAGAGTTTTTTTCTTCCTTCCTCTTTTTGCTTTAATAATATTTTCTTTTTTTGAAGTTTTTGCCATCACGGTTAAATCTTAGTTATAAAAATGGCAAAAGTGACTGAGAGTCAATTTGTTATTTACATTTAAGCTAATTAAATAAACATTTAGTAAATATTTATCTACAATTTATTTATTTATTTCAGTAAATTGCCTAAATCTATCACTCTTTAGTTTATAGTTCTTCATAAATAGTGTTAGAAATAATATTTTTGCGCTCTACTATTAAATAAGTAAGCGCTTTACAAGTCTCGTCTTCCGAATCTGACAAATTCCTTTCAGCACGAGAGTAAGTTAAAGCGCCCAACTTTCTTTACCATAAAGGGGTTGGGCCTTCTTACGCATTTGTGCTGATACGTCTTAACAGACGTGGGCTTTGTCAGAGCCCGGAAGACAAATGACGGGAAGGTCAGCCCCTTTATGGTTTTCTACTTCCTTCCCGTCATGACTTGCATTTAAAATGATAATGCAAGAATGGCGCTAAAAAGAAAAATAGTAACTCATTCCTTTGTGCTATTTAGCAGTGCATCGTTTATAGATACACTGATTTCTCCATGCCTTCATTATTATCAAATCTTCTTTGCCCGTAAACCCAAAAATCCAGAATAGGGTTAAGGCACCGGCGGCGGGGCTGCTAAATGTAGGTGTGGCCTCTGCCGACCGGTTTATACCCGTTTGATCTCCCTTTATTTTTTTCACGCTTAACACCAACTGCAATGAGAATAGCTTTCCTAATCGCAGGGTTGTGCCTTGTGCTAATGATTGGTTACGGCCAACGAGAACCGGATAAGATACAACCTGTACAGATCGGTGAACAGATGCCCGACATTACGCTGTCACCCATTACTCACTACCCCGTTTCTAAAATCCACTTATCCGAAATAAAATGCCCGCTCGTCATCTTTGATTTTTTTGCCACCTGGTGCGGGAGTTGCTTAAAGGCGTTACCCAAACTCGACAGCCTGCAAAAACAATATGGCGATGCGCTGCAGATTATCGTGGTGACAGAAGAACCTTATAGCAAACTGCAACACCTGTTTAAAAATGGCAGGATAGCTTCCAATATCTACTTACCTTTTATTAGTTCCGACAGTGTATTAAAAACCTACTTCCCGCATCAACTGCTGCCTCATGAAGTATGGCTGAATAAAGACCGAAAAGTCATTGCTATCACTGATGCAGAAAAAATCACTGCTTCCAATATCCAAACAGCCATTACAAAGCAACAAATCCATCTCCCTGTAAAACAGGACGAGATGGATTATGATGTCAGCCGTCCATTGCTTGATGGCGGTAATGGTGGAAGTTCATCACAGGTACAGTACCGCAGTATGCTCACCGGTAAATTAGGTTTACCAAGTGGCGGTAAATATTATAAGGACGACCACCAGCAAAAGCGCAGCTATATCAACCGTACGGTATTATCACTGTATCAACAAGTGTATGATTTTGCGGGTAACCGGGTGATATTAGAAGTGTCTAATCCTGCCCATTATTATACTGCTGCCGACAGTTTGCTTTACTGCTATGAACAAATCACACCACTTAACACAAGCGAAGCACAGCTTAATGCATGGATGACGCAAGACCTTGACCGTTATTTTGGACTGCAAGGCAGGATGGAAGAACGGGACTGCACCTGTTATGTACTTAAAGTAACAGATTCCGCAAAACTCCCGCTTTCTGCATCCACTACTCGATTTATCCAAACCGGCAACCAATATCACCAGCAGGTATTGCATCATTATCCACTTTCTTTTTTAGTGGGGCTGCTCAACAGCCAGCAGCCCACTGACCCACCTGTTCCCATCGTGTTGGATGAAACCCATTTTTCCAAATCCGTGGATTTACGTTTAAGGGTATCCGATATACATAACCTGGAGGCCTTAAATAAAACCTTAACAGATTATGGTTTATCGCTTGTTCCTGCTATTCGCTCACTTCGGGTCTTTGTATTAAAAGAAAAACCATTTACTCGTATGCTTACCACTGAGGCCCCGACTGCAACCAAAAACACACATTAATCAAAACAAGTTTTATGAGAACATTTATGAGAATATTCAATTACAAACATTTTATTACCAGCCGCATCAATAGCAAACTGCTGCTATCGCTATTATTTTTTTTACCATTAGTTGCTACGGCGCAAGCACCTTCTTTCCGTGGTAAGGTCATGGATGCAGACCAGTCGCCCATTGAAGGAGCTACTGTAAGAAACCTGTCTTCCGGTAAAACCACCACAACCAACTCACAAGGAGTGTTTACGCTTTCCTCATTCAAGGCCACTGACACTATCGAAGTCAGTGCGGTGGGTTATATCAGTGTAAGACAGATTATCAATAGTTCCGAACTAATAACGATCACGTTACTGCGCAAAGTAACTTCTTTGGAAGAAGTGCAGGTCTCCACCGGTTACCAGACAAAAGCAAAAGAGCGGCTGACGGGTTCTTTCACTCAAATAGACAACAAGGCATTGAACCAGCAGGTCTCCCCCGATGTATTAAGCCGTCTCGAAGCCATTGCCAGCGGATTAACTGTAGTCAGCAAGAATACTGGTGGCAGCGGGCAAATCCGTATCCGTGGTCTTAGTACCATTAACGGGTTAAGGGATGTCCTCGTAATAGTAGATAATTTTCCCTATGAGGGCAATATTAATAACATCAACCCCAATGATATTGAGAGCATCACACTTTTGAAAGATGCTGCCGCTGCTTCTATTTGGGGTGCAAGAGCTGGCAACGGCGTGATTGTAATCACTACCAAAAAGGGTAAGCTGAACCAGAATATCAGTATTGAACTGAACAGCAATCTCACCATCATCCCCAAACCGGATTTGTATTACCAGCCAAAAATACCAGCATCAGATATTATAGACTTAGAGTTATTCTTATCCTCTAAGCAGTACCGGTTTTCGGATACGGCTAATACTTCAAGGCCACCGTTTTCTCCCTTATATGAACTTTTGTTTAAAAGAAAGAACGGCTTGATTTCCGCTGCGGATTCCGCTGCCACCATTGCTGACTGGCGTACCCGTGACATCCGAAGGGATTACCTGCATTATATGTACAGTCCTGCCACCAATCAGCAGTATGCCCTTAACCTCCGGGGTGGCACCGCAAAGATGGCCTGGTATTTTTCAGGAGGACTGGACAGGGATATGGATAATCTCTCTGCCCGCTACGAACGCCGCAGTCTTCGCTTTGAAAATACTTATGCCCCGGTAAAAAATTTATTGCTGACCACATCGGTATTACTCACAGGCAGCAGTACACGGAATGGTAAAACAGGTTACTCCGGTTTAAGCAGTCCTGCCGGAGTACAACCTTATATAAGACTCGCTGATGATGCCGGTAATGCACTTCCCTTTGCTGTAAAATACCGGCAGGCATATCTTGATACCGCTGGAGGGGGCAAACTGCAAAACTGGAACTATTACCCGCTCACCGATGACCAGTATGTACATAATACCACGCAGGCGCTCGATCTTTTACTCAATACCGGTTTGCAATACCGCTTTTGTTCTTTCCTTTCCCTTGACCTTAAATACCAGTACCAGCAGCAGACCAGTACGGTGCGCAGTTTATATGACCAGCCAAGTTTTTATACCCGTGACCTGATCAATACTTACAGTCAGCTTAATCCTGCTACCGGTAAGGTAACCTACATAGTTCCGAATGCTTCCATACTGGATATGGAGCAAGCTAAAGAAATATCGCAAGGATGGCGGGGGCAGTTGAACTTTTCTCATGTCTGGAGAGCGCATGAACTGGTGGCTTTGGCTGGTGCTGAAGCAAGGGAGATCAAAAACGAAGGCAGCAGTTACCGCACTTATGGCTATGATGATGGAATACTGAACTATTCCAATATGGATTATATAAACCAGTACCCGCAATATATTGATGGCAGTACTGCCACTATACCCAATAACCAATCATTCAATAAAACCAATAACCGCTTTGTATCCCTCTATGGTAATGCCGCTTATACCTTTAACCATAAATACACTGCCTCTGCCAGTGTCCGTAAAGACGGGGCCAATATTTTAGGCGCTTCTACCAATAATAAATGGAAGCCGCTCTGGAGTACCGGGGCCGCCTGGAATATCAGTAAAGAAAACTGGTATCGTGTAAAATCAATTCCAGAGATGAGGTTAAGGGCTACTTATGGCTATAGTGGTAATATGGATCCTTCCCAATCGGCACTGACCATAATTAATTATGTAACGAGCTCTCCCTATACCGCCAGTCCCTATTCCATCATCACCCGGTTTTATAACCCAGAACTGCGTTGGGAGAAAACAGGGATGCTCAATATCGGAGTGGACTTTAAAACCAAATCAGGACGCATTAGTGGAAGTATAGAATACTACCGAAAAAGATCAACGGATTTGTTTGGAGCAGTACCCATTGATTATACTGCCGGACTGAACACGCTGACCTTAACAAAAAATGTCGCCAGCCTCAAAGGAAGCGGATGGGATATAGTACTGAACACGGTAAACCTGCGATACAAAAACTTCCAGTGGTTAAGTACAGTAAACTTCAGTACCAATAAAGATGCTGTTGACCAGTATTATGCTCCTGCCAGTGCCACTAATATGGTACAGGGTTTTGGAGTGGCAGGTATCAAAGGAAGACCCGTTACCGGTATTTATTCTTACCGCTGGGCGGGACTGGATGGCACTACAGGTGATCCGTTGGGTTATATTAATGGACAGCCAAGTAAAGATTATGTTGCACTCACCAGTAATAACCTGAAAGTAGAAGACATCCGCTATAATGGCCCTGCATTCCCCACCGTTTTCGGAACTTTTACGCAAAGTCTTCGCTACAAAGGTTTATCACTCTCTGTTGCACTACTCTATAAGTTCGGTTATTATTTTAAGCGGCCTTCTATCAGCTATGGCAGTTTGATTGCTACGGCCAGTGGACACAGTGATTATTTAAACCGCTGGCAAAAACCCGGTGATGAAGCCTATACTTCTGTGCCTTCCTTTATCTATCCCAACCCAACGGGACTCAGGGATATATTTTATTTGAACTCTGAAGCACTGGTAGAAAAAGGCGATCATATCCGTCTCCAGTATATCAACCTGAATTATGAACTCACTAAAGGGGAGTGGAAGCATTTGCCCTTTAACTCGGTTCAGCTTTATGGGGTAGTGAGTAATATCGGGATCATCTGGAGAGCCAATCATCACCATATTGACCCCGATTATTACAATGCACCCTATCCGCCGTCACGGACTTATTCGGTTGGGTTGCGCTTCGGACTATAGTAGTATTAAGTTGTAAGTTTTAAGTTATTTCTTACTTACCACTTATAACCTAAAACTTACTACTGATTCACGATTCACCATTGACCATTCACGAATTAAAACTTATAAATATGTCACACATACGAAAATCAATCATCAATCTTACAATCCTAACGGCCTTGCTTTTACCTTTTGCCGCTTGCAAAAAATGGCTGGATCAAAAGCCCGATCAGAAAATGGTTATCATCACCACTTTATCAGATGAACAAAGTCTTTTGGATTATTACAGTTTTGTAAACAAAGGTTTTGCTATCGGCGAAGCGGCTTCCGATAACTTTTATGTTACTGATGCTGATTATGCCATTGTTCCCGATTATGAAAAAAACCTCTATAAGTGGAACCCCGATCATGTATTTGCGATAAATGGGTCGGCCAATGCCTGGTCAAGGCATTATGATAATGTCTATCGTGCCAATACTGTGCTGTTTAACCTGGAAAAGATCACCCGCACACCTAATGACGGTTCAGATTTTAATAATGTCAGGGGGCAGGCCTTTTTCTTAAGAGCAAAAAGTTTTTTAGCCATTGCTGCTATCTGGTCACTGGCTTATGATCCGGCTACTGCGAATACAGATTTAGGGATACCCTTGCGGCTCGACCCTGATTTTAATGCGCCCACCACCCGTTCCACAAATGAGCAGACATACCAGCAGATCGTGGGCGATTTAAAACAGGCGGTGGCACTGTTACCTGCCAGCCAAGTGAGTGTTACCCGCCCATCGCAAGGAGCTGCTTGCGCACTACTTGCAAGGACTTATCTTTTTATGCGACAGTACGACAGTTGTTACCGCTATGCTTCGCTTGCGCTTGCCATGAAAAGTAACCTCATAGACTTTAATACCCTTAGTACCGGCAGTACTTATCCTTTTGCTTCGATTCCTTTTACCACCAACCCGGAAATCATCTATTATGATAATGTAGCTGCACCATCACTGCTCAGCAGCTCCAAAGCAAAAGTGGATACCGCTTTATTCCAGTCCTATAGTACGGGTGACTTAAGAAAAACAGTTTTTTTTAAAGCGAACAGTAATGGCTCTTATTTTTTCCGGGGGTCTTATTTAGGTTCGGGGTTGTTTGATGGTATTGCTACATCTGAACTCTTTCTCATGCACGCTGAATGTGCTGCCCGCAGCGGAGATATTACGACTGCTATGAATGACCTGAATACTTTGCTTTACAAAAGATGGAAGACCGGACTCTTTGTTCCTTTTACTGCATCTACTCCTGCTCAAGGGTTGGCACTCGTGTTAACCGAGCGCCGCAAGGAACTAATCTTCCGTGACATGCGCTGGATGGATATTAAACGCTTCAATAAAGAAGGTGCTGCCATCACACCGCAGCGGATTCTCTCGGGCAGTTCTTATACTTTATCGCCTAATGACCTGCGCTATGCAATGGCCATACCCGAAGATATTATTGCTTTAAGCGGGATAGCACCAAATCCTCGGTAAAGTTTGGTTTTCTCATGGTTGGTAACCCAGACCGGTGGCATTCTTGCCCCGGTTTTTTGTTGCACCCATCTGGCATTTACTGACTGAATCAAGCATTTGCTTTTTAATATCAATATTGGGTTGTCAAAAGACAGATGTTAAAGTTTTTTGAGTTCAGGCTATCAAATACACTGATTGAGGAATGATTAAGGGTGATCAAGGGTAATTAAAGAATTAATGTGTACTACTGTGTATCACCCTGGAATAGCTATACACTTTTGGTTAATACTGATTAGGCTATACAGTGTATTTGGTAACCCTAAAAATAGCCCACATTTTTGAAATGAGAAAAGTAAATGACGGAAGGTACCGTAGTACCCGCAATTAAATACCGTGTTTCTACGGTATGAAATATCCGAGAGGAGATTCCACATTTGAGCAGATTTTTTATCGATAAAATTATCAATTAACAAAAAATACAACAAACCGGGTATTTGACATTTGAAAAAATCTGTTTAGCATTGTGCAATAATCGTTACCCTACGTCTTTGTTTTACACGCAAGCAATTCCAAAGTACAACGCTGATAAATTCACTCAGGACAGATTGTCTTGATATGAGGGATCATGTATCCTTCAGGTTATGACTATACCCTTGACCCTCCTGATACATAAATAATAACCGAGGTGGTTTGGATTATTGTATTGTCTCCAGCGCAAAAAAGCACAGAGGCAGAGGGCAATAGTATGAACATACTCTAAGGAACAAATATTAAACGCTTATAAAAATCAAAGAAAAGCAATTTCACTTGTGGAATAGTGTAACGTACCGGCCAGACTATGAAAATGTCGCTAAAGGTATTTGTTACCTGTTCGGACTCATAGTTTATTCATTTTTTAACCAATAACCAATCTTAATTATGAAAAGAAAAATCAGGTCTAAAAAGAATTTCCTGACGGTATTCTTTTTTCTTGCAACATTCGCTTCAGTGGTTACTGTATTTAATGCCTGCCAAAAGAATGCACTGCCAAACCCGCATCCTGATGGTACTTTGGTAAAATTTGCACAAAGCTGGTACACTGATACGGTACTGGCACAAAACAACGCAAACACAAATATTCATTACCTTGAACGAATGAAGTCTTTGGGTGGCCTACTGGAGTGGAGCAAGGCAAGAGAGTATAATGAAAATGGGGTACACATGGTTGTTACACCAGTTCAACAAGATGCCAAACCTTTTCAAAACAAAGCGTATGAAGCGGCACAAAGTCTCATTTTTTACATAGATAAATCTGGGCAAATGCAACTTAAAATAGCGGAATTAATGAGTGGAAAAAATGAATCGCTCGGAAAAGATGTAACACCTGTAGTAGAAAAGGCATTCCTACATGCCTACTCAGATGCTAAGATTGCTGCTCCGGATATAAAAACGAACATCATTTTCCTGAACCGAAACTTTAATTCTGCAGAATCTTTTAAAATTGCTGATGGGACAATGACAAAATCTAATTTCAAGCTTTTGAACACCAGCGTCTCAAATGCAGGAGGTGGAACACATACCATACTTTCCAGCTCCGGTTATTATGAAACGTGGTATCTTCTTGGCATTTGGTACGATGTGGATACCGGTGAAGTAGTAAGTGTTGATGTTTTAAGTACTTATCAGCAATGTGTGGGAACCTGCGATCAGTGGTCACCGGTAGACGATCCCGGCGGTACAGGTGGAGGCTCTATTAACGATTGTTTAAATTCAACACTTCAAAATGTGAGCGCCCTGTCAAACGGGGTATATGTTACTTCAGAGTTCGTAAGCGATAATGTTACAGATGCAGGAAACTTGAAAAAATACAGGAATCCTGATTGGATAGTTTTAAAAGGGCCGGGATGGTCGCTTCATTCTCACGAAAAAGGTATAGTAAGCCTTGTAGATGCCCCTACAAATAAATGGCAATGGGAAAGCCTGGATCATGTAAATATTACGATGGCGGGACAGACTTATGGAGGTAGCCTTTCGCCATCTGCCGGGATTGGCACACCTTCCTTTGTACCAGGTACGCCAAATATCCTTTATGCCGGCATGTCAGTTGATTTCGATGTTACGTTTACTCCTTTAAATGTATGCCAGGCAGTAAATGCGTTGGTGCCCGCTTTTACTAATAATTATACAGCCAATGCTATATTTGCAGCCAAACCTAATTAATTTTAGTCCATGCACCTGAAAATATTTAGCTTAAACAAAGTAGCCATTATGGCTGCTTTGTTTTTTATTTACATTTTGTCCTGTTCGGTCGTCAATACACAAATTGAGCAGGTTAGAAATTATAAATTAATCGTCAACTATCCCTTTGTTAAAGATTCAGGCCAGTTAATTCTTTTAGGGGATACTATCCCCATTGCTTATTATAAAAACTATATTGTCTATAGTATGCCTTACACTTATGGAAATATTGTGGATGGTGTGATGACTAACGGAGAAAAACGATATACCCATTTTGTGTTCCGGCAGGGAGAAAAAACAGGCGTATATTTTAACAACCGCAGCGGAACAATGAAATCCAGTCTGGTGGGTGTTGATACCTTTCTACTTGCTCATGGATATGCAACTGATTTTAAGACCGATAGCCTGAAGCTGGTGGAATCAATGCGCTTGGATAAAGGAGATTCGGTTCTTGAGAAATATATCATTCCCAATAAGCACAACGAGTTTGAATTCGATTCTCTGTATTGCTATTTTTCAAAAAGTATGAAGAATATAGATTATTCTCTTTCAAAATCTCTTGACAGTATCAGAGCTACGAAATTATACAAGGTTCGTTTAATGTATGATGATCTTATCTCTCCAACACAACATATTCATGTTCCCAAAAGAGAATTTGTGTTTAAAATTGTAAGGGACACAATAAATAATGATGCTGATACAAAAAATTGGATAAATCTTTTTGATCTGCATAGTAAAACAAATTAGTAATCTTTCAAAGTGCCGTTTATTACTGTACATGATTATTACCTGTGTGTTGTGATAATAAAGCGGCTACACTTAAGTTATTCTTCAGTAATAATAAGAAGCGACGTAATACGTTTATTGATGGCAGGCAAAGGTTGACACAACAATACTAAATAGTATTACAAATGTTGGTAAAATAAAATTCCTCAACAGTTACATTTAATTAGTCTTAGTTATGGATGTTTGTTAAAAATCGTCTTTAGTTGTTTATCAAGCTCAGATATTTCTTCACCATAACGTCCAATTATTATTCCCTCTTTGTCAATTAATATTTTGGTGGGGAAAGATGTGATGTTGTAGTTACTGTCAAGGCTGTCACATAAAATCTGGTGCCAGGGAAGTCCATCATTTTGAATTGCTTTTAACCAAATGTCTTTTGAACCATACTCTTTGGCAATACCAATAATGTCAAATTCTTCATCTTTATACTTACTGTATATCTCCTTTAAGTGAGGATGTCCTTTTCTGCATGGAACACACCAGCTTCCCCAAAAATCAAGTAAAACATATTTCCCCTTAAAAGATTGCAGGGACAGGGTTTGCCCATTTCTGTCAGTATGAGTAAAATCGAATGCTTTTTTTCCAGGTACTCCTATTTGCCTGTTTGAAAGTTCATCAGCAATTTTCTTTCCATACCAACTGCTTTTAACAGGCACCTTAAATCTTTGATAATATGCCCGCAGGGAATCCGTAGGAAAAACGCCCTGGTTCATTTCTATGACGTTCTGCGACAACAAATAAGCTGAAACAAATGACTGTGGGTATTTTTTAAAAAACTCCAAATAGGCATCCCTGCATTCCTCAAAATAAGGTTGCAGCACCCAGTCTTTTAATTCTTGAAATTGAGTAATGTTTCTTGCACTAACTCTATCTAAAGTATCCAAAACTATTTTCCAGCGGGCATCAATTGCGGTGAGTTGCTTGTCAATTTTACTGTACTCGTAATCACTCTTCGACCCAAAAACTTCGACTTCTTTGAGTAGGGGATCTCTAACTACAAGTGTTATTGGCACAGGTTCCATAAAGAAACCTTTCCTCCCTCTGTTATTACTCAGGACTGCAAATACAGGATGTAAGATATTTCCTGAAAAATGAAATAACCTGTTTTTTATTTGGCAACTGTCCAAATGGCCTGTGCCATTAATTTCGTAACTCAGGTATATTTTTCCACTGCATGAATCACAAAGGCTTTCTCCCAGTATGTTGAATGGAAGAAGTTTTTGAGAAAAAAGCTTAAGACAACTAAATGAAAATAGGGTATAAAAAAACAGAACCCGTATTATGTTAATTTTCGATAGCATTACATTTTACTAAACAGCGTTTTCAACATGCCACACAATGTTCAGATATTGCGGCAGTTGATATATTTTTATAAATGAAGTTAAGATTTTTTTGCTGTGTTTTATTCAATCGACCCCGAACATCTGTTGATACTCTAAAGAAATGACATGAATGGTATGGTATAGAAAAATGAGTGAAGGAAAATAGCGTGATCCGGAATGCACTAAAGGAATACTGGGGACGCACCGGGGATCAATAACAGGAAATAAAGAATCAAATTAAATTCTCACAATCCCCGGCTGTTCAAAATATGCCTTGGTGTAAGCAATAAAATCTTTTGGTTCAGACAGCAGTTGCCTTACAGGATGGCGCTCTCTCTGGTCATTTGTAGCTACAAGGCCATTTTCTCTTTTCTTGAAATATAGGATGTTGTTACCATCATAGGAGCAGGTTATTCCGCCAATTCCTTTGAGGTATTTCTCATAAACATGGTCTGAGTTAATATTGTAAATATCAGAGAGTGATGTAAGGGCATAACAGTCAATAAAGTCCTGCAATGTCAAATGTTCAGTAAATAGTTCAACCAGGGAAAGAGACGTATCAGCAATATATCCGGGAAAATAACTGCAAACGGTTATCTGTCCTTTTGAATAGGAAATCTCAACCGCTGAAGGATTATCAAAAATGCCCAGTTGGTCTTCCATAAACTGACGTACCTGAAATTCAGACAACATCCCCATAGCTTTTATTTACAAAGGTATATATCCGCCTGACACGAAGTATTAGGTGTATAACTGTCTTAGGGTGCCACAATTCAAATTCTTTTGCTGATTTTCTCTGGCACGTAACCCCAAAAAAACTTCACATCGGCTATACCTTACTTAACTGCGGCTAATTCCGTTTTCACATAATTGGTTTTTACAGGGCTGCAATTAGCGGGATGTTTGGTAATGAGAAAACCAAAACTGTTTAACAACAGTCATTTACCAACCAAATCCCAATCAAAATGAAACGGAAAAAAAACCTTTTCGCCAATGGAAACAGCCTCACGCACCTGATCACCAAATTCGGGAAAAGAAATCCTGCGGGCATTGCTTTTCTCACCGATGGATCCTGTATTGACACCTGGCCACCCATTCCCGGCGGTGGCGGCTACTAAAAGCTGCTTTTAGAAATTGTTTTAAGGAATCTTTTCAAAAGGTTCCTTTTTTATTGAGACCTGTACAATTCATCCTTCACAAAAAAATTCAATTATGTCAAATCTGAACTACACCCAAACAATACAATTGCTCGAAGCGCAATTTTCAAAAGAACTTCCACTGCAAACGAGTGAACAATTAAACGGCCAGTTTACCCTCGTAAGCGCAGGGTTGTGTAACTACCTGCCAGCAATTCCCTACCAGCAACATGCCGATCTGTTTACAAAAATTCACCTGCATAAAAAACTGAGCATACTGGAACAGGAGACCATCGAAGCACTCGACTACACCGTTGCGGAACAATTTGATGCTGCAACCGAAACACTATTAAAAAATCATCCCGTAATCATTTGCACTTTTCATACCGGCTCCTACCGCCTGATCAATCTTTTTCTTGCCCGCCATAAAATCTCTTATTCATTAGTAGTGGGAAAGGACATCATCGAAAAGGAAGGAAAAATGTTTTTAAGGATTCATGAGGAGCTTTCCGGTAACCCGGACAGTTTAAAATTAATCAATGCAGAAAGTCCAGGCTCCGGGATTCAAATGCTGAAAGATTTGAAAAAAGGCAGGAGCCTGTTGATTTATCTCGATGGTAATACAGGAGCGGGAGAACAAACAGAGACGAATGGCAATCATTGTATCATTAATTTTCTGAACCAGCAATTATATGTAAGAAAGGGTGCCGCATATTTAGCACATGCCGTTTCTGTACCGATTGTACCAGTCGTCTGCTACCGTAAATCATTGGAACAAATCCGGCTTCGTTTTTTTGAACCGATCTACCCCGCTGCTGAAATGGACAGAACAGCATTTGCGGATCAAACCATGCAAAGACTTTATGATCTTGCTGCACCTGTAATAACAGCATACCCTGAACAATGGGAAGCCTGGCTTTATTTGCACAAAGTGGTACGGATCATCAATCCGCCGGTCGGTGAAAAAATAGTGAAGCTGGTAGCTGTTCATCCGGAAAAAGTTATTTTTAATGCAGCGGCATTCGGATTGTATAAAATATCCGGGCATCCCTTTTTATTCAGAAAAAGTAGTTATTTTTCTTATGCAATTACCGGCGCAACATACCGGATGCTTTCCAGTTGTTTGTCTGGTGCAATGGAGTCCGGTAAAATCAATGCCCGTCTTTTTGCTGAACTATACCACGAACAGGTGCTGATAGACGCTTAGGGATTTAACGCTACTGACATAAAACCCTTCTGATATGTTCTCAAATTTGTACACCGAAAATAAAAGAGCGGTCACCGCCCTGATCCATGCCTGTGCATGGGTCGTTTATGGAAGTTTTCTGTATATCGCCAATTATCTCACCAACCCTAACATTAAAGTAGTCAATATTGTGTTTTTCCTCTTTCCCTCCTGTTTGACTTTCTATGTAAGTATCATTTGTCTGAACCTGTATAAAAGGATGGGTATCCGCTGGAGCATCGCCTCGTTTTTTATCGGTTTTGTGGTGATGACTTTTATCGCCTATTGTTATATGTACCTGCTGCTGCCGGTCATGGGCATACGTTTATATTCGAGTGGTTCTTTCCGGGAATTTCTGAAAGCCGCCGTTCTTGGTTATGTGCAGTATTTTTCTTTCGCGGTACTCTATTTTTATGCAGACATTTCTGCCAAAAAGGAAAGAGAACTGCGCATCGTTCGGGAAGAAATGCTGAAAAATGAACTGGAAAATGTAAAGCTCAAAGAGCAGGAACTCCGGGTACAAAAAGATAAATTGCAGATTGAATATGCTTTTCTGCGTTCGCAGGTGAACCCGCATTTTTTGCATAATACACTCAATGTGCTGTACTCACAGGCGCTGGACTGGTCAGAAGAACTGGCGGGGAATATTTCCAAATTAGCCAAGATGATGCGTTATTCAATGGAAAGTGTGGAATATGAAAGTGATAAAGTTTCGGTGGAAAAGGAACTGAGTAACCTGGAGCTGCTGATACAAATCAATAATATCCGTTTTGAGGAATCAAAAGTGATCGATTACAAGGTAGAAGGTTGTGCGCAGGGACAGATGCTCCCACCGCTGTCCATGATAACAGTGGTGGAGAATGCCTTTAAATATGGTGATTTAAAAGACCCTTCCTGTCCCTTAAAAATAAGAGTGGAGCTGAAACCGGGGCAGGTCTATTTTTTCTGCCGCAATAAAAAAAGAACCCACCAGTTTGAACGCTCCTCCAATAATATCGGCATCACCAACTTAAGCAAAAGGCTGGATGTGGCTTTTGCCGGAAAATATACGATGAATGCCGGAATGCAGGATGATATATACACTTTTGAACTAACCATTGATAATTAGAAAAAATTATGCGCAGTGTTATAATTGATGATGAGCGACCCGCTATCAAAGTACTGAAACGCTATATCGAGCGGATACCCGGAATAGAATTAGCCGGCACAGCCACCAACCCGCTTGCTGGTATCGAGATTGTACAGAAGGAAAAGCCGGATGTGGTATTCCTGGACATCCAGATGGATGAGATGAGTGGCATTGATGTTATGAAAATTATTGCAGAATATTCCGAAGTGGTATTCTGCACGGCCTATTCGGAATTTGCTGTACAGAGTTATGAACTGGATGCAGTGGACTATTTAATGAAGCCTATTGAATTTCCAAGATTTGCACTGGCAGTGCAACGGGTAAACGATGTGTTATTATCTAAACACACCCCACACCCGGCCATCCCGGATGATTATATCTTTGTAAAAACAGGGCAGCGGGGCAGTATGCTGCGTATTGACCTCGATGATATAGCTTACATAGAAGCGATGAGTAATTATGTTGCTTTTCACCTGCTCGCAGCACGCAAAGTAGTGGCTTATCTGTCATTAAAAGAACTGGAAGACCGTTTGCCGGAAAGCCAGTTTATGCGGATACATAAATCCTATATTGTTTCCCTGCGCCAGGTGGCGTCAATGGCAAACAATGAACTGGTTTTAAAAAAGGATAACAAGCATGTGCCGCTGGGAGCAAATTTTAAGGAAGCCTTCCTTGTAAAAATGAAAGATAAATTAATCGGCCTGCTTATACTTTTCGCCCTGCTCAGCAGTCTTTTGATGCAATGCTGATCAAAATGAAATTATAAGCTGTTAAAAAAGAATTTACTTTTTGCTATGACAAATAGAGTAGTGTACCCATACGAAAATCTTTTACTCCAGACAATGAAAGGAGAAGTCTGGAAAGATGTACCGAATTACGAAGGTTCGTATAAAGTGTCCAGTTTTGGTCGTGTTAAATCTTTGGATCGGGTGGTTCCTCATCCCCGTTTGTATCAGCAAACTGTATTTGGCCGTGTGCTAAAGCAAAAAGTAATGAAAAATTTTAACCGCATTACCGGCGACGATATGGTCAGCCTGCAGGTTGCATTTACAATAGAGGGAAGGCCGCATTACCATAATGTAAGGCGATTGGTGTATGCTGCTTTTAAAAAGAAAATTAACTACAGCAAAGATGGCCTGTATGTGATTAATAAAGATGGGAACGGTTATAACAACAGGCTTTCTAATTTAGTGTTAGTTACCCGGTCAGTTAAGCAACGCCGGTCTATAGACTCGGGCAGGCAGGATTTTAAATACTTCAAAACAATTGACCGCTCGCAGTGGAAAAAAAATTACTCCCGCAGAATAGCTATTAGCCAGTACACCCCTGATGGTAAATTAGTCCGTAAATACAAAAGCATCCGGGAAGCACACGAAGTGACCGGCTTTGATTCCAAAAGTATAAGCCAGGCTGCAAAAGGATTCTATAAAGGAAAATGGAGAGGATATAAATGGAAGTTTCTGAAACACACAGGATAGTATAAGCAAGAGATAAATGAGGAATCTTTTCGGAAAAAGGGTATATACAGTTTATACCCTGCTTAATTTTTAAGAACTTCACCCCATACTAAGAATAAAATTATTTCTTACTCCTGATCTATCAATACTATAACGGTGATGTACATATCTTTTTTAACTGCACCGTAATTTCCGAAGCAAAAATATTTTTTAAAAAAATTATACAAGCATTTGCTTTCGCTATTAAAATAATATTTACTTTTAGCATACCATTTCAAACAATGGTGTTCAGAAAACCTACACACTCAAGGGAGCGGGATTTTTTTGAGAATATACTTCAAGCAAAAGAAAGATCTACTACTTTGGCTCCAGCCTACAGGATTTAAAGTATAGTAACACTTTAGTAACCTTATCGTTTGGCGACTGCCTGTGCCGTGTGCTGACGGTCTTCAGGTGTTCATGGCATTAGCATTTGCCGGCGGGGCATTAAACCTCCTGCCGGTAGGTACTATCGTATGCCAGATGAAAACTATTGGAAAGATGGATCAAAAGATAAAAACATCTTTCACGCTTTTGTTTCAAAAGCGTTGCTGAATAAAAAGAGATTCAAAGAGTGTTGTATAGCATGGAGATGAAAGATTTACTCACATCCTTTGAAATGAATATCAAAGTTTACTGTTAAACAATATAAACCCTATTAATACACCAAAATAAACTTACTACAATGAAAACAAGATTTTTGATATTTCTTGGCATTTTTTTTACCGCCTCTATTGCATTGGCGCAAACAAGTGGGTCTTATTATTACAAAGGTCAAAGCAAGTCCGTAGTTTTTTCAAACCGCATTATTTTTGTTCATTTCAATCCCAGCCTTACCAACACCCAAAAACAAGACGTAATTACTGCTGCTGCTGTGGATCTTCAAAATGGCACATGGGCAAACATTCCCGATTATGTAAAACTTCAATCACGGATTACTTCCGGCTACCATTGGGTTTATCCTTGTTTAATTGAAGCAAAACCGAAAATAAGCGACAGCATTACAATCACTCCCAATTATGTACAACCTGTTTGTGATACCTGTCCGGACTGCACACCACGTTATGAATACTATGAGTTTAATAATTTTGACAATGCTCTTTATATTCTGTCAAATAACACTAATGTAAGATCGGTTTCAAAAGGATTTTCCTATTCCAGTAATATTGTTCCTACATCGGGTACTGAAGAAAATTTTTACATTAAAATAAAACCAGCTTACACGATTGCTGATTTTTCGGGATTGATTTCCAATTATAGTTTCACAGCCACAGACGCCAGCACAATTTATGGAAGCAACGTTTATAAAATATCAGTAAGCAGAAGTCAATCCGTTGACTTAATGGGATGGGCTAATGTGTTTTATGGCTCAGGGATGTGTGTATATTCTACTCCCAATTTCCTTGAAATCGGACAAATAGGGTGTAGTAACGATCCAAGATGGTCTGAACAATGGGCGTTTGCGAATACTGGACAGGATAATGGAATTGTAGGTGCAGATATAAGAGCTGTTAATGCATGGCAGATTTCAAAAGGTACTAATGTTAAGGTTGCTGTAATAGATGACGGAGCTTTACCCAATCATGCGGATTTAGCTGCTAATTATTTACCCGGATTGAATGCAGACCCGCTCTCCAATGACATATTAGGATGGCATGGCGCAAAAGTCGCCGGAGTCATTGGTGCTATTGCTGATAATAATATAGATGTTACCGGCCTTGCGCCGGAATGCAAAATGATACCGGTAAAAATATTTGATCCGAATAGTGATGCAGCAGACATTGGCTTAACCGATCAGATAGTACGCGGAATTAACTGGGCAGTAGATGATGGTGCAGAGATAATAAACTGTAGCTGGGGTATGGATTTTGAAAGTGATATGATTGATAATGCGATTACAGATGCGGTTAATGTTGGTAGAAATGGTAAAGGATGTATTGTTGTTTTTAGTTCTGGAAATGAAAATAATAATAAACCAAAATTTCCTTCATCAACGCACCCTGATATTCTGGACGTGGGGGCTATGACCAATTGTAATTCACGGAAGTCACCGACGAGTTGCACACCCTATACACCTGATCCGAATTACCCCGATTTTGATAAATGGGGAAGTAATTATGGCCCTAACCTAAGATTAGTAGCACCGGGAGTAAAAGTTCCCACCATCAATGTTGACCCGTCTTATAGTGCCACAGACATAAATGGTACCAGTGCCGCCGCTCCAATGGTTTCCGGTACCGCTGCATTGATGTTAGCCATCAATCCGAATTTAACTCAGGCGGAGGTCAGAAAACTTATTGAACTCAGTTGTAACAAGGTGGGTAATTATTGTTACAACTGGACAACTGATCATCCCAATGGTGCATGGACTCTGGAAATGGGTTATGGAAGATTAAATGCTTACAATGCAGTTCAGTTAGCAAGGCCGGGCGTTACGATTTCAAATCCAACGTATAATCTTCCTTCGCAGTCAAGCGATCCGGTCACAGGCAATATTGGTATTATTTTTACCGGAGCTGCCTGCCCTACTACACTACCATTTGGAGTTGCCTTTGTAAGGCGTCATGAAGTTTTGGCCAATATTACTTATCCGAGTACACCCAACCCTGTCATCATTTGCTCCAGCAATGGATTTACTCAAGGAAATCCCAATGATGGGAGACATTGGGCTGAAGCGATCAATGTGACGAGTACTTCGGCAACACTCAGAACCTATATATATTATGGTTATAATAGCATAGGCCAGGAATTGGGCTGGATACCTACATCCCCCTCTGGAGTCTCTTTTAGTTATGTAGTTGTCGGAAGCCCTGTCAATATCGACTACCAGTCTGTTCAAAGAAGCAACGGAGGTGGTGTTACAACTCTTGATTCAGCCCGCAGGATTCCATTTAAACTCGATTTTGCTGACAATATCGTTGTCAATGATATTCCGTATGATTTTTCTAAAAATGCCATCACACCCAATCCTGTTTTTAATACGCTCTCTTTACATCTTAGTTCAGAAAAAGAAAAAACTGAAAGTATTGAAATTATTAACTCTTTAGGGGTTAAAGTAAAAGTAGTTTACGGCAAAAAAATCATAAAAGGGATGAATGTACTATCCATTGATGTAGCGGATCTGAATAGTGGAATGTACCTTTTAAAATGCGGTACAAGTGTATATAAGTTTATTAAAAATTGACCTAAATAAGTTTTATGAAAAAAAGCATCATCATTTTAAACCTTGTTATATTTTGTTCCATTTGCTGTACTGCTCAAAAAGCATATAACAGCATTTTTGCAGGTACTAATCTTACTGCAACAGGGCTTAGTTTTGCCAATTCAGAAGGACAAACCTATCAAAGTTTTAAAGACCCCAAAGTCGGATTCAATGTAGGATATAAATATGTAAAGCCGGTTTCCAGATTATTTTCATTCAGCGCAGGTGCCGAGTTTATACATTTCAGCAGTCAGTTTAAACGTTCAATAGTAACAGCTAATCCTCCTACGGGAGTCATATTCCCTGCAGGTACAGAGAATATAAAGATGTCACGGTTGTGGATTCCATTGCAGGGCTATTTGAATTTTGTGAACGTGAAGAAATATAAATTGTATGCAACGTTAGGTGCAAACATCATTTTGGTAAACAGCGCAAACCGGACGGTTGACTATTATATTTATACACCACCATCCACATTTACTAAAAACACTTATACCGGTACGCAAGGCTTAAAATTTGGTGAAAGCAATGGTGCAATCGGAGCAGCTTTTACTAGTGGATTGGGTTCGGAATTTGAAATCGAAGACCGGAATTTTACCGTGGAATTATTATGGTGCAGTGATATTTCTAAAAACAAAGTGATGACACTGCATAACATTGAAAGTGATTCTTACTTTTTTACAAAGTTCAAAAGCCTGAAATTAACAGTCGGCACTTCATTTTCATTTCATCATAAAAAATAAATAACCCCATTGAAAAAACTGTGCGATTGAATAGATCTGCAAAAGCAATTAATTACCCTACACAATAACTATTTTAACCAAAAGAATGAAAAGGACAAATCAGGAGCCGTATTATACATTTTACTGGAATAAAGATAGTGCAGCAGATAATCTGCAAGGTTGATCAATTGAGATGGAAATTTCCCTGACATCAGCATCGCACTATCTGGAAGGTAGGGGATTACTAAAATAAAATTTTTTATGAAAAAAACATTGATGTTGTTTGCGTTTATGGCTTTGATTTCTGCGAGTTCATTCGCCAAAAGTCACAAATTATCTGTGACTGAAGTTTCTAAAATCAGCCTGAAAGCTATTGCTCAAAATCCTGCTGTTAGCAGGCTGGTAAACGAGCCAGTTTATGTTTGGGGCTATGATGGCGATTGTTTACAACTCTACCGGGTTGAATTAACAACAAGCATAGATTACACAGGCATGGCTCATGAAGTAATCCAGGTTACTGAGATGAACGACTTTAACTGTACAGGAATGACGTACAGGGTCTGTCCACCTCCCGGCAATTCATATTGCTAAACTCACTCACCGTTGCAGGCATTTTTTCTGCAACGGTACTTTAATAAATCAGGTTCACCTGGCAATTTTACATCAATTCTAAAATCAATAATTATGAATAAACTGTCTTTTTTTCTTCCTGCATTTTTTCTTTCTATGCAGTCCATTCATGCGCAAAAGAATATCCCGCATGACACAACAACTGTATTGTCTAATGACATATATTCTAACAATGACAAAGGAAGTTACAGGAATACAGCACCGATTGTATTTATAAAAAACCCTGGCGACACTACAAAACTTGAACGAAGTTATTACCCTGAACTGACCGGTAAAGCTAACAGGTGCTATGCCAGAAAGGAATTTGCTTATGCTGTGTATTGGTACACTTCAGCTTTTACAGGCAACCATGATTTAGGAATGGTAGATGACCGGTTTAAAGCAGCCTGTTGTTATGCCATGCTGAATAATAAGGATAGTGCTTTTTTACAACTATACCGGATTACAGCTAAAGGCCATTACACAAACCTGAATGAATTAAGTGCAGAACCCTACCTGAAATCTTTACACAGTGATAAGCGGTGGCAGGAAATCATTGATATAATCAATAAGAACAGGGCTGAAATGATTGAAAAAATGAATAAAGAACTTTCTGATAAAAAATTACCTGCGGAGACTAATCAATAAGGGAAAAAAGCGCGTCTATAAATACAGTAATAGCTGGCTGAACTGTTTTATGCATTGACTATAACATTGCTGCAAAAAAGAAAAGATCACAAGTTGCCAATTGTATTGTGAAAAGGTATTATTTAGTTTCTCCAGAAGATAGTTAATCGTATTTTAGCTCTTAAATACGTTTTATGTTGACACCAGACCAACAAGATTATTATAACCGTTGGCTTCAAAAGGCCGACAATATAACAGACGGTAATATAGCCAGCCTTATAGACAAATATGTCACTCTATTCATTAATTATAATTTCCTTTATAATATTGTCCCCATAAAAAAAGCTCAGGAAACTGGTACCCCAAGAGAAACTGTTGGGGATCGGGCAGGCGCAACAACATCCACCATTAATTTTTTGGGAGCTGAGGTTATTTCCGAGCACCTGACAGTGCAAGGCTTAGATGCTCAAATTGAAGAACTGGCGAACGCAATGCCGCATTTTAATATTGATCTGAATAAGGGAACGCCGCAGCCAAAACGTGATGAAGTATTGATAAAAGGCTTAAGATCTGCGGATGCCGATACCAAAGTTCTGGCTCTAATGAAAACTCTTTATTCTATCCGATGCAATATTGTTCATGGAGAGAAAGGACTGCATCAATACCAGGAAATACTTTTGTTACCGGCTATTCAATTATTAAGAGCGTTAATTCCTTTAGTGTATGACAGAGTGAACCTTTACCCGTAGCAGGTATTTAGCCTATATGTGCTTCACCAGTCAACATAAATTATGAATAAACGATGATTCAAATCTTGCTTTTATTAAGTGACAAAAATTTTGGGCAGCTAATAAATGAACGATATGTGGCAAAGGGCGGCGTTTATAAGATCATTGCTGTCCGGGATGGACAGCGTGTTCCGGTTAACAGATTTTTAGGGACAGACAATGAAGGAATACTTTACATAGGAAAAGCAACTTCATTCATTGACAGAGTGATTGACCTTAAAAAATCAATTGCTCCTGACTATAGGGGAGCCGGACATATTTGCGGGAGACGATACAAAGCAAATCCTAATATTGCTAAATTTTTCCCATACGAAATTTTACATATCGAACTTATTGTGACCGACAAGCCAGAAGAACTCGAAAGACAACTTTTAAATGACTACTCACATCTTTATGGTGAGGTTCCGCCATTAAATGCCATTTAGTTTTGACTGTACAATATCTTTTTAATAATGAAACGATAAGTGTATGATTATTGCAAAAAGAATTTCGTATATTCACTATCACTTTTTTTAATCAAAATATTATGGCAAAAGGAACAACAAAACCACCCAATGCACCCAGTACAACTGGTAAACCTTCCGGTGGTGGAAGAGGCAATAATCCTCCATCTAAACCAAAACGTTGAATCTTTGAGGTCGAATCATACTCGACCTTTTTTATTATAGTGTTGAAAGACGGTAAAAATAACCAATGCCAGACCAACGGGTATAGGCAAATTAGTTATCTGCATTACACATAGATCCATTACAAACAATGAAAATGGTTGGAAGAAGTTCATATATTTAAGAAACAAGGATACCGGTTGCGTATAACCGGTTTAATATTGGCTTAACCCTTTTTAAACATTATACTATGATTAGGCAAATAGTTACTGTATTCATCTTCTTATTTACTGTTTTGACTGTGAGCGGTCAACGGGATTCTGTTTCTCATATAAAAGTGGATACACTCAGGGTTCAAACAATTGATAGTAAGTCGTCAAAAAACTGGTATGAAAGCCCCGCCCTGCCATCTATAACCGCACTTGCGATAGCACTTGCAGGTATTGCCGTAAACCTAATCATTGCTTACAGTAATCAAAAAATGATTTTAAAACAGACAGCTATTCAAAATACAAATAATACAGAGCTTGCTGCAAAAAAATATATTGCCGACTTGCATGCTGCTAACCGGCAGGAATGGATTAATAAAGTGAGAGATTGCGCCAGTGAACTGACGACGCAATGCAAGGTACTTAACATTGCTTTTCAGGAGAATAATCCACAGGACGAAAAAATGGCTCACGAGAAAGTAACACTTTACCGTAACCAGTTGCTTTTATACCTAAACGACAAAATACCGGAACATAAAGCAGTACTCCGGCATCTTAGTGCTTTAATGGATATTCTGGACAAGCATTTATTTAAAAGCCATCATCAAGATGAGCCATTTGATAATGCAGCCTTCATGAAATGCTCAACCGATGTGATTGAGATGACAAGAGAAATGCTTTATGCAGAATGGGGCAAAATACAGGAAGCACAGAAACGATATTTTGAGGGATAGCATATTTAAAAAACCGGCATCATTATGACGCCGGTTTTACTTGAACACATCCCTGCAAAGTATCAGAACGCATCCCGCTGGCTTTCAACCAGATAGTCGGTACCATAATTGTTATTGGGATCACGGGGTGATCCGCTATTATTCAAAAAATTGGTCAACTGCGTGGTATTGGTCTGCGAAGTAGAGGACACTGTACAGGTGTTTACACTTCCCCCGCAATCACCGTACGGTGAATCGCTGGCCTGCCACATGGCGGGATTGTAATAATCACTGGAACTGCTGCCGATAAATTTAAAATACTTGACAGCAAGTTTTGCTTCATGGTGGTGGCTTTTAAAGGCACTGGCACCGAAGGCAACGACCACGCAGGCAAGTATTGCAAGCATGGGAATCAGGAAACGTTTTTTCATTTCATAAAAGTTTAATTGATTAAAAAATAAAAATACCCTGACGGGAAGGCTTTCAGACAGCCACACTGCTAAAAGCCTCCCATCCTGCTTTCCCTGAAGCAGAAAACAACTATCCATCAGTGTTAGTACTCCAATACATTGCACCTGACACAAAAGGACGAGTGTTATTCCTGCTTTGTAAGGAAAGCTGTCTTGCTGATCAGAGATTTACCTCGTGGACATGAGCAAGGAACGGGGCCTTGCCGGTGGCCATTTGTGCTCCCGTAAAGCAGGAACGGCCAAAACTGTTGCAACAATAAAGAGAGTAATTAATCCAGGGAGTAAAGTTTACCCAATTTGCCCGAATAAAAATTGTCATTTTAGGACATTTTAAATTGTCAAATCCGACCAGAAACATTTCAACTAACATTTCATTTTTTACGACCTGCTTTGATCTGTCCCGGTGACATCCCGAATCTTTTTTTAAACTCCCGGATAAAATTGGCGGTGTCTGCAAAGCCACATAATTCGGCGGTTTCACTGACGGCTTTACTACTGTGTGAGAGCAAGAGATAAGCGGACTCAAGTCTTTGGTCTTTGATAAATTCCGGGACGGTTTGATTAAAGAGTTTTTTAAAACCTCTTGTGAGTGTTATGGGTGAGATATGAAACAGTGCTGCTAACTCACTGGCTCCACCAAGATGATGATCGTGCAGGTTTCGTAAAATATAATCCCGCACAAGATGTAATTTCTGTTCTGTGGAAAGACCAGCGGGTATCTTATGCGCTTCGAGCAATTGCTGGTGGAATAACCCGAGTATTTTGGGAATATGCTGACGGAGTGCCATATCGAGTGCCGCACCGGTGAGCCTGCGGCTTTCCATGGACTGAACTGCTTTTTCTATTTTATAGGGAAAATAAAAATCACCCGCCATCAGGCTGTTATCACGATTATTATTCAGGTGCGTCATTAAATCATTAATGAGGGGATGTTCCGCAGCCAGTCCTTCCATATGACTTGCAGGTGGAACAAGATAGAACAAGCGGTAACTGTTTTCAGTGAGGTGAAGGGGATGCCGTCCAGGGGGCAGGTAGAGCATACGACAGGTGGAAGTCATAAAACGGCTGTTTCCAAAAACAGGTTCATGAAGGCTGCCCTCCAACAAAAAAACAATACAGATTATGGGATGATTTACGAAAAGCAAAAAGTTATGTTCTTCTTTTGTGGTGAGGGTGATTAGTTCCATCCGGTAGTCACTGCCTTGTACAAACTGTGCAACCACTTCCGCATAACCGTTGCTGATATAACGGGACGAGGCAAAGCTGACCCGTTCAGGGTATCCATCAGGATAGCCCGGTTTCCAATGCACGGCGTCATGCTGCAACGCTTGCGGCAGTACTGTTATGGGAGGATTCATTAGTAATAGGTTAAGGCAATAGCAAAATTATTGCAAGCGAAAGGGTAAGTATATGCGGGTATGCTTATTTACACATCGGCTATCAGCGTGTTCACATAATATCTTTTGTATTGGGGTGAGAAAATGCAAATTTTATGTTGCAAACCACCGGGCAGTGTATTTCCTAAAAGAAAAAATACAACTGTTGAATTGCGACCCTTATCCGACCCTTAGACAGTGACCACTCAAGTTATTCAACGATACCAACCATATTATACTTGCCTGCTAAGAGCAGGCTTTTGATTTTGTACCAACCATAACCCTCAAAAGTTTTTTGTCACCTAAATCCTACAAAATGAAAACAAACCTTAACCCTTCCGTTGCTGTGTTTACGATCCGGCCGTACAGTAAAAAAGAACTAACGGCCATGTATGCAATCAGTAAAAAAACAATGACCCGCTGGCTCAAGCCCCACCTGCCCAAAATCGGCAAACGGGAAGGCCGGTATTATACGGTAAGACAGGTCACAGTTATTTTCGAGGCATTGGGGCTGCCTGATTGTTTTAGTGAACAGTAAATGATGCTGTCTTACCCTACTACTCACCCATTATTTTTCAATACCGGCAGATGGCTTACGCAATAGGTACACATTACTAACACATGACACACACATGTGATGATTGTTGTCAGCAATGTGTCTTATATCATTTTTGCTTACTGTCTGCTTTGCTTTTTACATGCTGATGCGAACCTCCGCATCAGCATGTTTACTGTACTATAACTTGGCTATTTCATTACTCTGTTCAAACAGAGAATAGTTTTCGTATGCCCATTAATGTGAGAATACCATAAACCTTATGAACACCTTCCTTTCTTCTGCCGGCAAAAGACCGGTTTCTATGCGCATAAGTATAAATGTAAAGGCTAAACAGGCTTTCCACAGGGAATAATTTTTTGTATTTGCAAACATTTGATGACTGAATAGTGCCATACTGTTCCCAAACGTACCCAAAGTGGGACAGTGACACATTGCTGCCATTGTATGTTTGTACTCACAAAGCGATTAAACAACCCTATGGCAAAACACGAACCCAAAAAATATTTTGATGAAAAAGGGAACCTCATCATAAAACCTTACCGGATGATTGACCTGGCTGCCATTTTTGATGTGAACTACCGGACGATGAAAAGATGGATGAATAATTTCCCGGCAGAGTTAGGAAAACGCGATGGCAAATATTATTCGGTGTACCAGGTGCAGTTTATGATTGGACAGTTTGGTCTTCCCCGCAAGTTATCAGTTGACATTACCCACGAAGAATTAAAAAACGCAGCCTGAAACTATAAATAGCGAACAACTATGAAAACAGATAATACATCACAGAGCATTTTTTTGACCGGCATCATCCTGCTGGCCAACCTAGATTTTGCAGGGCTGTTGGAATACGGACTCAAAGCAGCCATTGGCGGCGGCATCTGGCTGGCGTTTAAGCTGGCTGCTGACAAGATTGACCGTAACCGCAAAAACAATATAAAAGCATGAACCGCTTACTAACTTTTACACTTGTGGGTGGTGGGTTGATTGCGGGAGTGAGTTATTACCTGCGGATGAAAAGAACCTCTGATGAACTGGAAGTAGACCCGCAGGCAAGCATTTATAAAGTGGGTTGGGACGGTATCACGATACGGTTAAACCTGTTATTGAAAAACCCTACTAAGGGGAGCTTTTCAATGAAGTTCCCCTTTATTCAGCTTAGCTATAAGGGTACGGTGGTGGGTGGTTCACCGGTAGTGAATAAAGATATTGCCATACCTCCTTTCGGTCAGGCAAGGATTGATAACCTGATGGTAACAATACCGATCCTCGGCATTTTTTCGGTGTCCACTTCAATTCTCAAAGCGATACAGTCGCAGGAGCCGGTGACGATCACAGCGACGATGAAAACAACGATTAACCTCGGACTCATATCGGTGCCGCACACCGAAGTGCATGAATTGACGATAAAAAAATAAACTGGTCGGAAAAATAAAAGATTACTAATAAAGGAGATGATTAACCGATAGCAATGGAAGCCATCAAAAGACGACATATTAAATCCGGCGAAGCATTCGAAAAACTGTTTCCGTTGCCGGGCAATCATGACCTGACGATCCGGCGCAATGCAAACCTTGACGATACGGTGGCTTTTATTCCCAAAGTAGTGCGGGATACACTTTTTCAAACTGAAGGGATTGCTAAAAAATTAAAAGGATCAAATGTATATGATACCTGCCGTAATATCTGGCGATTTGTATATGAGCATATTAATTACAGAAAAGATAAAGAAGGGTATGAACAGATCAGAAGCCCATCGAGAAGCTGGAAGGACCGTAGAGAGGGCGTGGATTGCGATTGTTATTCGGTATTTATTTCGAGCATCCTTACTAATCTCGGCGTACCGCATGTTTTACGGATTACCAAATACGCCCACGATTATTTCCAGCATATCTATCCAATAGTTCCGAACGGATCAAGGATGATAATACTGGATTGTGTTACTGACCGGTTTGATTACGAAGTTCCTTATACGCAGAAAAAAGATTTTCCTATGGATTTACAATATTTAGATGGTTTTGACGAAATAACACTCGGCGTTTTTTCAAAGAAAAAAAATAAGCCGCTGTTCACTGCCGGTAAAAAAAGGGCGGCACATCGTGGTGCAGCAACCACGGCCACTCCTAAAAAGAAAAAAGGCTTTTTTAAAAAAGTATTGCATGCGGTGAATAAGGTGAACCCCGCCACGATACTGTTGCGCAATGGGATACTTACCGCCATGAAACTCAATATTAAAAATGTGGCCGGCCGCCTGCGCTGGAGTTACCTGTCGCCGGATAAGATAGCGCAGCATGGTATTGACCCGGCAAAGTTTCAGCGGCTGACTGCCACACGGCATAAACTGGAAAATATTTTTTCCGGTGCGGGTGGCAAGATAGACAACTTACGCAAAGCCATTCTTGGCGGCAAAGGCAATAAGGATAAAGCCGTGAGCGGCCTGGGCATGTTACTGATGCAGGAGTGGAATGGTTATATGAATGAGCATACACCACTGGAACAATTGCTTGGAGCAGATGTGTACTACTCGGAAAACATTGAGGGTATGGAAGGCTTTCAGGGACTGGAGGGATTGGGGGCACTCGGCGAACCAATCACCCTTGCAAGTGTGGGTGCCGCGATGGGTGTACTGGCAGGTATTGTAGCGGCGCTCAAACAAATTGGCAGCATTTTTAAAAAAGATGCACCGGCGGCTGTGAGTAAAGATTTTAACGAAGAGGCTACTGATGCCCCTGAAAATAATATCGATACCGCCGCTGCCATTGCAGCAGCAGCGGCAGCCGCCGCCAAAGCAGGGATCACGCCCGCAACAGATACCACAACAACAAACGATAATAATAATAACGCTGATCATGCTGGAGCTAACAGTAGCTACAACAATAATGGAACAGATACCAGTAGTTCTTCTGCAAATGCAGCGATGGTAAAAACAAATACCGGCACGGTAAAGACCAACAACAACCCCGTTGATGATAATGATACTAAAGACAACGATACTTCTGATACAGCAACGGGCAGCAAGACGGGTGCAAAAGACGGGACAGATAATAATGACAACCCTGATAAGAAGGAAGGGTTCTGGGACAAGAATAAAAAATGGATCAAGCCCGTAGCGATTGGTGCGGGAGGACTGGTGCTGATAGCCATTGGCGTGAGTTTGGTAAAAGGGCATAATAAAACCCCGGCTCCTGCCCCCTCTAAGCCTCACGGCTTGTCAGGCGCGCCGAATCATCACCATCATAAAAGAAAAAAAAGTAAGAAGCATCACAAAAAGAAGCACACAAAAAAACACGCTGTATCACTTTTATAAAACTTATTCATTCACTTAACGAATTATACCATGTCAAAAAAGAAAAATCACTATGAAAAAAAGGCAAAAATGAAACATTTCATGGCAGCCTTTCAGGATGGCCTGCCGACAAAGGGAGACGCCAAAAACAGTTTTTTGGAAACCGGTAAGGACATACTGGTGGGCGTACTTGGAGGTGGACTCATCAGTGCCGCTATCGGTCGTCCCTCCCTGTTAGTCGGCATCATTACTACTGGTGTCGGTCATTATACCGATAACAAGCTCGTGCAACTGATGGGTGTAGGTATGATGGCTTCCAACGGGTTTCAGAAATCCGGCTCGACCGCAGTAAGCGGCCTGGAGGGACTGGACGGCATCAAAGAACGGATGCAGGTATATAAGGAAACCATGTCTGAGCGGCTCTACCTCGATAAGATCATAAAGAAAAAACAGGCGGGTGGTACTAACGGTGTCGGAGAGTTGCAATTCTTCTCCTATCCCAATAATGATATGAACAGCGGCATGGGGGCATTGAATGATATAGAAGAACAGATCGCTGAATCCGCCCGCCAGTTCCAGGGACAGCTCGCCAGCGGCATGGCGGGCAGTGAAGAATACGAGATGGGTGAACTGGCAGGACATATTTACTGATAGTACGAACCCATCAATATACTCAATAAAACAATTTTTTTTAATCCGTAAACTATACAACTATGTTAGGCATTCTCGATGGTATGGAAGAATACAATAATGCAGGCGCACTCATTGGCCTTGATGATATTGACAACGGTGAACTGCTCGGTGCGCTCCGCCGTATGAACCCGGTCAGGCGGCAGCAAACTATTAATAAACTCTCCAGTACTGGCGCACCGAGCCGGGGCAGCCGTGCAGAGATGGAAAAATTCTTTGGCGAACTGCCTGTGACTATAAAGGAAGGTTTGGCCAATGGCACGTTGCGGCTGGCAGATGCAACTATCTACTCCATCAAACCGGTAACCTCGAAAACCATTAAGTTATTCGAGACGCAGGATGATAAGGAGATAGGACTGCGCAATATCAGCAATGCCAAGCTGCCGAAGAACCAGGCGTTCCTTGTAAGTGGTATTTATCTTTTAGCAGGTGTATCCGCTGATGGCACCAAAGACAAAATTATTGCCACAGAATTTAAGGGGCTGGAAAATGTCAATACCATCGCCAATGGCGAGTTTTCGCTCAAAAGTAATAAAAAGCAAATTGTTCCTGATACATCAAACGCTGTATTCAAAACATTCGCTTACCACCAGGTACCTGTTGGGTATTACAAACTCGCCAATCCCCGGCTGATTGAAGATGATATTTTAATAGAGATGACCATCGAACTCGGCACAATGGAAGGCATCGCAGCCAACACCTACATATTTGCCGGTTTGCACGGGACGATCACCACACCATAATATTTCATGGGCACAGGTAAATACCGGTGGGCTGCCCTTGCGGCAGCCCTGCTGGTACCTTCTTTCCTCTTTGCTGCTGCGGGAAGAAAAAACAAAAGTTCTGTTCAAGGGATAAAAAACCTAAAGGCATTTTTACTCATGATACAATACAGTGAAGGAACGATTGGAAAGAGTGCTTACCAAATGCTTTATGGTGGTAGCGTATTTAATAGTTACACGCAGCATCCTAATAAAGCGGTTACCCGTTGGGGTATTACCAGCACCGCAGCAGGTGCATACCAGTTGCTCTATGGCACCTGGGCGGGTTTGCAGCAGGAGTTACAATTACATGATTTTAGTCCTGCCTCGCAGGATGCGGCAGCGGTGGAACTGATCCGAAAAAAAGATGCACTCGTGGATGTATTAGGGGGAAGGATAAGCGACGCTGTGTATAAATGCCGCAAGCTATGGGCATCTTTTCCGGGTGCAGGATATGGACAGGGAGAAAAAAATATTGAAAACTTGCTTCGGTTTTACGCCGCGGCAGGAGGACAACTTACCACATAAGTTAAACATGAGAAGCCAGATAATCAAACAATATGAAATCGAGATTACCGAAGAAGCAGGAGTCATTTCCAAAACCTTCGACCTGGACAAGGATATTATTAAAGTGCATGGCCTTTTACTGCAGAGCGACCGGGACGATCTCCTATATTATCGGGGTGCTTGTAAAATAGAACTCAACCGGGATGAGTTGTTTCCAGATCGCTATGCCGCTAAAAACCTGATGTCTGGTTTTAATGTGCCGGTGAACGAACGCTTTTATGATTTAGGAGGACTGGAACCGGGCAACCGGGTCTTAAAAGTGGATTTTACTGACCGGGCGACCACCGCCATCAACTTTGACCACTATACGCTTTTTATCTGTCTGCTCTGTGAAATCAATGAAACCCTATGATACGTTTATGATAAAAGAACAGGCCATAGTACATACACTAACGGTGAAGCGCATAGGAGAAAAAACGGCGTTCCAGTTGCGGCTGCCTGCTGATACTAAAAGGCTCATTGGACTGGAGTATTGGGCACTCAAAACCCAAGGTGAGCTGTTACCCAACCCCGCATTGAGGAGGGTGGTGCCACCGCAGCAGGATAATATTTTACACATGCGGGCAAATAAAATGATTGGCAAACTGAACCTGCAAAATAATGGTTGCGCCGGGTTATTCTACCAGGGCATCCTCAAAGAATACCGCAATATCGGGTTCCAGGAATATGTCAGCTCGGTACTGTTTACAGCAGCGGACTGGATACAATCCACCAAACGGTATGAGATTAACTGGAATGTGAGCGGTGGCTTGGTAGAAGGATTATTTGAAGACAGCTATGGGTTGAATGAATACTCAACATTAGAGTATGAACTGAATCTTTATTTCTGGATTGAAAAATGTGTGGCATGACAACCGATCTGGCACTCGAATATATCCGCAGACGTTGCTGCGAACTGTGCTACAGCGATGGCTACAGCATCCGGGTGCGGCATTTTGTACTCCAGCCGCAGGAGGAGCGGGTAATTGATGCCCACAACCAGTTCTTTGTGCTGATAGAACCCTATTGCAACCTGAGAATTGAAAGTGGTGCCGCCATTTTTGATTTGAGTGAAGACCAGGCCAATGAACTGCAATATGAACACCGGAACAGTATCCGGTTAATCAATCAATCTATCCTGATCAATCATATCCGTATGATACAGGTCATTCCAAAAAATTGTGCGCCATGCCCCTGATAATAGAAGAATACGACCAGTTGAAAATAGATAAGATCCGGCATTTTTTAGAAGAGATGACTGCCAAACAGCAGGTGCGCCCCTATGAAATTTTTGTGGATGCATTAAAGGTAGTACCCAAAACAGCAGAGCCAAAAGACTTTGACAATTATGAATATTACGTCAATGAGCATACGAAAAAAATACGCATCCTGATCTATTATTCCATGACCTCACCCCGTAATGACCAGTTTTGTTTTATGATGAAACCTGAAAATCCGGGCCAAACCCTGTCGGGGCCGGGCAGTATGGAAGGCATTATTGAAGAAAAACTGCAGGCACGTGACCGGGAACATGAACTGCGCCGCTTACAAGAAGACCTCGCGGGTACCAAACAAAAACTGGAAGACGCAGAAGATTATATAGAACAACTGGAGGATCAGCTTGAGCTTGCCAACGACAATAAGCACAAGCTGAAAAACCTCGACCTCGTGGAGTTTGGGGCGGCGATGATAGAACGGACGATGCTCAAAAACCCTGTGCTGTTGGATCGAATTGGGTTATCCGGGCTGGCTTTGCCGGAAGCGGGTGCGGCAAATGGAACTAACGGTCAGACACAAGCGAGTTTTGAGAAAAAAGGTACAGGCGAACAAACAGAACAGACAGTTACGCCGCCGGAGCTGGCGCAATACCTGCCCTTACTCGAACAGTTGGATAAGGCTTTTGAAAAAGAGCAGCTTACGCTTGTCATGGCAATCATACAGCAGTTTATCAATGAACCGGTGCAATTACAAACGGTGGCAGAACTATTAAATATCGAAACGACTATAAAATAATCCATAAAAATATACCCGATGAAAAAATATCAATACACGATCACTATTGAAGCAAAAACCGAGAGCGAGGCGGATGCCAGGATGCAGGCACTGACAATACTTGCTTCGAAATTATCAGAAAAGGAATTAAGCAAGCTGGCGCATGTCATCACCCATGACCCTATTAAAACAGCAATGGCTAAAAAATACTTAGGTGTATAGGTTAGGGTAATGGCAGAGGGCATCCCGTTTTAATCCTTATCCGATAACCCCAAACTGTACCCTATGAATCCGTATCCTATAAAACCGGAAACTTCCACCCAGGAACATGAGCAGATGACAACAGCCGATAAAATAAAGTGGGGTATAGTAAGTGTGCTGGTGATCGGTGGAAGTTTCTTTATAGGGCGCAGCCTGGTGCGCAAAGCAAGGGCTACTGCGGAACAAAAGAAAACATTTGAGGAAGGAACACCTGCCACTTATGCCAAACTGATCAAGATGGCTTTTGATAATGATATGTGGTTTGGATGGGGAACAGATGAAAAGGCATTAAGAAAAACGGTGGCAGCGATACCGAGCAGGCAAGTGTTTCAGCAAGTGATGAACACTTACCAGAAACTCTATACCCGCAGCATGATGGCAGATATGCAGGATGAATTAACCAGTACCGAGTATAATGAAATGCTGGCGATCATTGCTGCCAAACCGGAAAAGGGAAATGCCCCGATACTTGTGCAGCTCACTACGGTACAATACCAGGCATGGGCAAAAAGATTAAGGGCTGCTTTTGAGATCACCTATTGGGGAATACCGGGAACAGATGAGGATGCCATCAAAGCAGTCTTTTTGGAAATGCCCACGCAAGGGGCTTTCTGGCAAACAGCTAAAACCTATAACCAGCTTTATGGGGATGATATGGTAAAAGATTTAAAGAGTGAACTGGAGTTCTGGGAATATGGGCCGATGATGGATATTATTTTAAAAAAGCCGAAAACATGAAAACGAAAGCAAAAAAGAAAGAGACAATAAATTCCGTGAAAAAACAGCGGACAAAAAAGATCATCATTGCTTCGGTCGCTGTCAGTGCCGCTGGCATCCTGACTTATTTTGGATGGCAGTATTATAAAAAAAGAAAAGACAGCTCATCGGGCACTGACCTCAGTAAACTGTTGCAAAAAACAGGAACTGATGCCGCTTCTTATTCATCATCGAACAGCGATGTGGTTACACCCAAACCAAAGAAAGGAACGGTAAAGACCCCACGCTCTAATTCATCAGGCAGTGATAGCGGTTCCGGCTTCCCCTTGAAAAGAGGCAGCAAGGGTGATAATGTGCGGATGCTGCAACAGGCACTCATCAATAAATACGGTAAAAATATACTGCCCCGCTATGGTGCTGATGGAGATTTTGGAGCAGAGACAGTGGCTGCACTTAAAAAAGCAGGGCTGCCTGCTCAAGTCAGTGAAAGCACCTTTAATGTACTGACGCAAGGCACGAGACCCGATACCACTAACCTCGGTAAAGACCTCTATGATGCAGCGTCATCAGGAAATTTTTCTAAAGTCATCACGCTGCTCAAACAAATGCAAACCGTGGATGACTATACCAAAGCCAATGATGTATTTAAGCAAAACCGGCTCGGTGCGGTGCGGCAAACGATTGTCAATGGATTGCTCAGCAGTTTCAGCAGCACTGCACAGCAGCAAGCCCTTCGCATGGAGTTCCTGCGTATCGGCCTGCAGTATGATGGCAACAAATGGAGCCTTTCGGGATTTGATGGAAGACCAATTGTAACCAAAGCAGCCACTACAGTCTGGCTCAATGCCAGCAACGGCGTGAAAGTGCCTGCACGCATGGTGCTGGGTAATGAAGTGTCCCGCAGGCTGGACTATACCCTTTTTGAAAACAATGGCAAATATTTTTTAGTCAATACCCAATCGGTACAATACCTCTAAAGCAAATAATAAAAAAAGGAAAAGATGAAACGATACATCAAACAAATTGTGGTACACAGTACCGCCACTTTTGACCCCAAGACGAGCCAGCACTACGGATGCTTTCACTATGTGGTGGAGCGCAATGGAGAAATAAAAAAAATCCATCCTGAAACCACCGTGATCAAACACCTCCCCGATATTGATGCCGAAGCCATCCATATAGCGTATGCGGGTGGCCGTAATAAATCAGGTGCATTGGGAGATACCCGAACGCCAGTACAGGAAGAAGCCCTCTTTAATAAACTGGTGGCACTTTCTGTAAAATATCCGGGTGCAGCGATCATCGGGCATAACGACCTGGACGCATCAGCCAACTGTCCGGGATTTTCGGTAAAAGAGTGGCTGAAAAACTATGAGCCGGACTTATTGCTCTCAGCATAACCATTATTCACTTTAAAAATTAAACCTTCCCTATGCGAACAATCAATTACCTCGTGGTGCATTGCACCGCCACTCCCGTAACGGCTACTATTGAAAGCATCCGGCAGTATTGGGCTAATTCCCTCAAATGGAAAAACCCCGGTTATCATTATATCATTCAGCGGGACGGCACTATTGTACCAATCAATGCGGAAGAGAATATTTCCAACGGCGTAAAAGGTTTTAACCATAACAGCATCCATATCTCCTATATCGGGGGTATAGACGAAAATTATCACCCGCTGGATAACCGCACCGATGCGCAAAAAGAATCTTTGTACAGGAAGCTAAAAGAACTGGCAGCTAAATACCCGGATGCGGAAATTTTAGGTCACCGGGATTTTAGCCCCGATAAAAATGGCGATGGCATTATCGAACCGCCGGAATGGATCAAGTCCTGTCCCTCTTTTGATGTAAAAGAGTGGCTGGAAAATTATTCACTGAAGAGTGCTGCCTGATGCTGGCTGCCATCACCGGTGTTTTTGGTGCAAGGAGATATGAACTGTACCGCCGTCCTTTTGAATTAAATATTGTGGGTATCAGGGCAAACAGCATAGTGCCAAACCGCTTTGATGATGAGTTGCATGTGTTCTTTAACAATGGTAAAGGGAAATGGATTCATTACTTCTTTCCCGCCACTACTGATCCCGGCACCTTCTGGCTGCAGAACCCCGCCAACCCTCAAGGCACAGCGATACTGATGCAAGGGCAGTACAGGAATGCATACGAGATCGGGTTGCACCGGGGACAGTATTATGCGCTGGTGCAGCGCTTGCCTGTAACCGTTATGAGGGACTATGACCGCCATGCGGTGCTGGATTTCAGAAATGGTAAACCCGATACCGGACTGTTCGGGATTAACATTCACCGGGCTTCGGCCAGTGGCACGACCAAAGTAGTGGACAGGTATTCTGCCGGTTGCCAGGTCTTTGCGAATGCTGCAGACTTTACCGCATTCATGCAGCTCTGTGAAAATCACCGCAGGTTATATGGTAACCAGTTTACCTATACGCTGATTGATCAACGAGCTGTGGCCCGGCAGCGGAAAAAAGCAATTATCATGTGGCTGGCGGGGTTGGCTGCAGGTGCGGGAGCCGGGATAGGCTTTTATAAACTATTAAAATAACGAGTATGAGTAACCGTATTTTATTATTTGTAGCACAGCTTTTTAAAGACAAGGACGGTAGTTTTTCCTTGCGGGAGTTGGCCACCGCCCTGTTTATTGCCGTGCTGCTTATTAGCTGGATTGCCCAGCAGTTCTTTTCGCTGGCCGTGCCGGAGTTCATGTTTTACTCCTTTGTAAGTCTTGTGGGTGCGGGATGCTTTGGGTACTCCATTGAACGAAAGACAAACAACAACAACCCAAAATCTTGAAAACAAATCTTAAAACAAATTTTAAAACGAACCCTATGATTTCTTTACAACTCAGATCCACCTTTACCATTGCGCTCATCAGCTTTGTGCTGGGATGCCTGTTATCGGCACTGTTTATCAATGGCTGTAATAACGGCAGCAGTAAAAAACAGGTGCTTATACCAGTTAGCCGCCTGAAAGCACAGGGCGACAGCCTCAAAGCCAGCTATGACGTTAAAATTAAAACGCTCGAAAGTGCCAACAGCCAGTTGGAGCAACATTTAGAGGAAACAAAAGCGGCACTGCAGGCTGCCAAAGCAAGGGCGAAAACAAAAGCAGCCGGTTTAAAAAAAATAATTGAACCCAAAAAAATGACAGCGCCACATGGTTATCCTGCCCGTGAATTGCTGGATAAAACTATACCGGCTGTGGCGTCAACTGATGTATCAATAGATAGCATTGACAATAATGACAACAGCAATAATAGTATGACCCCTTGTGATTCTTTGCAGCAGTTGGCGGGTGAATATGTACAGGCCACTGAAATAAAAGACAGCCTCTATGAAATGCAAATCAGTCAGCAGGACAGTATCATCAAGACACAAAATGAACAGCTATGTGTCCAAAAAGAGCATCAGCAGCAAACCGATACATTACTCGATCAGTCACTCAAAGCGCAAGAGTCACTTGTTATTGAAAATAACCACTTACATAAAGTAATCAAACGAAAGCGACGATCGGGAGGCATCCTGGTCTTTGGTGCCGCAATCTTGTCCGGTATCACCACTCATTATTTAAGTAAGTAAAAAACGTGAAAGAGAAAACCATTGTATCGGCTTCCACCCTGATGACTTCCCTGCTGGCTTATTGGTATGCCAGGGAAGCGGGTAAAGATGCAGCGCCTTACGTGATGCTGGGCGGCTTTCTGGGTTCCATCATCGGGGAAGTGATTGTGTCATCCGGCAACAAGAAAGAAAAACCATGAGTTACCAGTTAACCAATAATGGCCCAAGCATCCTGTTTACCAGTAATGGCCTGCATTTTTCACTGATGAAACATATTATCCGCTCTATTGCTGTGACAAGGGAAGACGTTATTAAAATCAATACAGGTGATTGCCTGTCTTCCATCTACCTGCGTTACCGGGATATCACAGACCCGGCAACCACCGATATTGATGAACTGATCAGCAACCTGAATTCGTGGATTGAGGGCTATATCAATACGCCACCGCAATAAACAACCACTATGAAACCTCCTCTACGAAAAGGCAGCCCGGATGATTTTCAGTCACCGGCGCATGTGATAAAACCCTTACTTCCATTCCTGCCGCGGAAATGGAAGCTATGGGAATGCGCCTGTGGCAAGGGTAATTTAGTAAAGGCTTTTAGAAAAAATGGTTATGCTGTAACGGGAACGGACATACTAACGGGAAAGGATTTTTTAGACTATCAGCCCAAAGGATATGATTGCATTATTACTAATCCACCTTACCGGCTGAAACAGGAATTTTTAGAAAGAGCTTATGCGTTAGGAAAGCCTTTTGCATTTTTATTGCCCCTGACCACTTTTGAAACTGCCAGCCGGCAGGAACTCTTTAAAAAACATGGTATTGAAGTCATCCTCTTTGACAAACGGATCAATTTTGAAACACCTCATAAAAAAGAGCCATCCGGTAGCTGGTTTGCAACAGCCTGGTTTACGCATGGACTCAATATTGACAGCGAATTAACCTTTACTACTTTATCCGGTGCGCCGAATATAAAATTTGCAGAAGCATCTGATCAGGATTCTGTGGCGAAAAAAAAGTATCCTGAACTCCCGGAAATTGTACTCGGCAATACGGGAGAAATCAATATCCCGGAATTGAATGTTTCCTATAACCGGGACAGCCGCAAACAGTTTGGAAAAATCAGTTCCATACATGATGCGGCACGTTTTATTCGCAGCACTTTTTTAGAAGGGGAAGTGGAATTGCAGGAACAGTTTATTGTACTGTATATGAACCAGGCCAATGAAATCATTGGATACTATAAACATTCCAAAGGGTCTATTAATGCCACATTAGCGGATATACGCATTATACTGGCTGTGGCATTAAAAAGTTTGTCCGTAAACTTAATTATTTCGCACAACCATCCCAGCTCGAATTTAAGGCCATCAGAGGCAGATAAACAACTGACCACGAAATTCAAAAAAGCAACGGAAGTGATGGAAATAAAACTGCTGGATCATATCATCATTACTAAAAATGGTTATTATTCTTTTGCTGAAGATGGGCTGCTCGGTTTAGAAGGACTGACGGATAAAAAGCAGCTTTTTGTGTCGGCAATTGAAACGGAACTTGAGAGTCATAAAGCGCACAATAAAGTTTCCATAGAAAAGCTGGCGGCTTCCTATGGGATTAGGGATAAAAACCACGTCAAGGAACTCACCGAACTGGCGATTGTCACAAGGGCAAGAATGATGGCACACAGTGAAGGAACGGTGAGGGAACGGTTTGATAGTATTGTGGAACTGTATCACTCACAAGTCAATTTATCACATCGTACTTCGCAGAGCATCCTCTTACAACAATATTCCACACCCGCACCTATCGGGTATCTCGCCGGTGTTTTTTGTGAGCTGGATAAACTGGAGTTTAATAAAGGTTTTGCATTTGAACCATCAGCAGGCAATGGACTGCTCACCATCGCTGCCAATCCAGAAAGAGTGTATGTCAATGAAATTGATCCTTTCCGTAACGCCAACCTGCAAACGCAAGGGTTTAAAGAAATAACAAAACTCGATGCCACCAAACCCTTTGCCGGGAAGCAGGCGATTTTTCGTGCGGTGCTGACCAATCCTCCCTTTGGTGTGATGGAAACACCAACTATGTATGACAGTTTTCCGATTAAACCACTGGAGCATGTGATGGCATTAAGGGCCCTCGATACAATGCTCTCCTATGGTAAAGCTGCTATTATCATTGGCGGCCATACCCGATGGGATGAAAAGGGAAGAATACAGGCAGGCAAGAACCGCATTTTTTTTAATTATCTCTACAGCCGCTACTATGTGGTGGATGTGATCAATATAGATGGACAGAGATTGTATTCAAGGCAGGGAACTTCATTCGATGTTCGGTTGATTTTAATTAGTAACCGAAAACAAAAAACTTCCGGTGCAGCGCCTGTATTTGATCGGTCAAAAGATGTGGTAGTAAAAACCTTTGATGAACTTTTTGATAGGGTGATGGAGGCGATGGAATATCAGTCACCAACAAACGAAGCAGCAACAAAAACGGATGCTATGGAAACAAGCAGTTTAGATAAAGAGGCGTTGGCTTTGCAGCAGGAACTGATGGCAAGTTTTGAAGGACTTCCTGCCATACCCGGTAATATCAGTACGGCATTGTACCGGCATTACCGGGAAATCAAAAAACAATACCCGGAACATCACCAGCGGATTTATTTATTAAAAAATGCCGCCACCGGTAACTATGAGACCTATGACCTGGACGCAGAACGGTTGGAATATATGTTCTCACTCCCACAGGAAAAGTCTGCGCTTATTGGAAACCGTAAGGTATATGGAGTGGAGCTGAGTACTGCTAAAATGAAAGAGATTACCAGTCAACTCAAACAAAGAGGCTATGAATTATTGATCGAAGAAAATACATCACTGAAGGGATTGGATAACCATAATAACGAAACAGCAAAATCCCAAGATGATAACGATAACGATGTGGTGGATCATAAAAAACTCTGCCAGCGTTATCTGGATTTTAAAACGGTATATCCAAACAGTATTGTGCTGCTGGAGACACCCGGCACCTGGGTCAGCTTTGAGGAGGATGCGATACGACTGGCAAAGGCTTTGAAGATCGGTTATATAAAAATGAGTGGGCCCGGTTATAGTTTTACTATCGCCGGAATATCCAAAGTATTGTATGATGTTTATTTTGAAAAACTGCTCGCTGCCGGAATTGATTTTGAACTTTTGCCCGATGGCAAACGCACTGACTGGAATAAACTCATCGAAGAAGCTACCGGACTTGCCAGGTTATTTGAAGGTTCTCATTTCTCCCCCTTTGGGGGAGATAAAGAGGGGGCTGGTACTTTGGGCGCTCCTTATGAACCCGCCTCCGATGCCTGTGTGGTACTGAACACACAAGTACCCGACAGCATGGCTTTTGAAACCGCCACCGCACTTGAAAGAATAAAGAAGGAAGTGGGTGGCGATATGGACAATTTTGTAAGGCACCGTTTACACTATCCGGGTAAAACAGCCTTGTGCAAAGTATTATCCGCCGAGCAGATTGATGCGGTGGCAATGGCTATTTATAATATTGAAGCCCGCGGACAGGGAATGATTATCGGTGACCAGACCGGCATTGGTAAAGGCAGAGTAGCCGCCGCCATGATCCGCTATGCAGTCAATCAGGGCATGAAACCGGTCTTTCTAACGGAAAAGGCCAACCTTTTTTCAGATATATACCGGGATTTATCCGCTATCGGCTCGGCTCACTTAAAACCGCTGATCATAAACGCCCGTGAATCCAAAACCGATATCAAGGATGAAGACGGTGAAGTGATCTACCAGGCACCGGCTCCCGCTGAACTGCAAAACATTATCAGTTCTGGTGCTGTGCCTGCACAATATGATTTTGTACTGGCGACCTATACGCAGTTCAATTCACCGGAAAAGAAACCAGAAAAGCCCAACTTCCTGCGGACTATAGCAGTGGATAATATTTTTATCATGGATGAAGCGCATAATTCCAGTGGTTCTTCCAATACCGGTGAGTTTTTGCAAGGCGTAGTCGGTAAAACAAAAGGCGTAGTATTCCTGTCCGCCACTTTTGCCAAGCGACCCGATAATATGCCTATCTATGCGATGAAGACTGCGATTGCAGATTGCAATATGAGTAAGGATGATCTCGTGGAAGCAATCACCAGAGGTGGTGTGGCCTTACAGGAAGTATTGTCTTCACAACTTGTAGCCGAGGGGCAAATGGTGCGCCGTGAAAGAAGTTTTGAAGGAGTGGAAGTAAATTATATATCGCTTGATACAAAAGCGGAAGAACACCGTGCCATTGCCGATAATATCACCAACATTTTGCGTGATATTATTGCTTTTCAGACAAGCCATGTCGATGAACAAATCGAGGAGCTGGATAAAATCGCTGTAGCCGAAGGAAAAGAAGTGGAACTGCGTGAAGGGACTTCACAGGCAGGCGTGGATAACCAGCCCTATTTTTCAAAAGTATTCCAGGTCATTAACCAAATGCTCTTTTCATTAAAAGCAGAAGCAGTGGCAGAGCAGGCTATCAAAAGACTCAAAGAAGGTAAAAAGCCTGTGATTGCTTTTGCTTCCACTATGGGTAGTTTTATAGAGTCAATGGAAAACGAGCAGGGTGTTCCGGTAGGTGATGGAGATACCATCAATGCAGATTTTTCGGAAGTATTGAAAAGAGGGTTGGATGGTGTATTACGCTATTCAGAAAAAGATGTGGATGGCGCACCCATCCACAAAAAATTTGAGATCAGCGAACTCAGCCCCGAAGCGCAAACCGAATACCACCGCATACTGGAAAAGATCAATACGGTTTCTACCGGGATTACGATCTCGCCGATAGATGTGATCATTAAAAAAGTCAAGGATGCAGGTTACAGTGTAGCTGAAGTCACAGGCCGTAAATATGAAATGCAGCTCAACTGGAAAGGCAGCAAGGCACTCGTACTTGCCCGCAAGCGCATTAATACCAATGATGCCTACCGGCAGTTCAATAATAATGAAGTGGATGTGCTGATGATTAATCAATCCGGTTCGACCGGTGCATCTGCCCATGCTATCCCCACAGCCAAAGTATCAAAGGGTGAGGTAAAACAAAGAGTGATGATCGTGCTGCAGGCAGAGCTGGATATCAATACCGAAGTGCAGAAAAGAGGGCGCATTAACCGTACGGGGCAAATCTTAAAACCCATTTATGATTATGTGACATCTGCCATCCCCGCTGAAAAGCGGCTCATGATGATGCTGCAAAAGAAACTCAAATCACTTGATGCCAATACAACTTCTAATCAGAAGCAATCCACGAAAATTTTAGATGTACCGGATTTTTTAAATAAGTACGGGGATAAGATTGTAAAGGATTATCTGATGGAGAATAAGGACGTGAACGATTTGCTGGATGACCCCCTGCATATCAAAGATGCAAAAGCAGACAGTGGCAGTAATGAATCCGAAACATTAGAAGACGCCGCACATAAAGTATCAGGGCGTGTAGCGGTACTCTCCACCAAAATGCAGCAGGATTTTTATAATGAGATCGCAGAGCGGTATAATGATTACGTGGAATATTTAAAACAAACCGGCGAGTACGATCTCGAAGTGGAAGCGATGAACCTCGAAGCAGAAACTATTGCTTCCAAAGTAATCAAAATGGGAAAGGGCAGTGACAGTGCTTTTGGTGAAGACAGCACCCTTGAAACGGTACGTGCCAATGTCTTGAAAAAACCTTTTTCCAAAACAGAACTGGAGAACCTTATTAATGAATCCCTAAAACATAAAGACCCCAAAAAATTGCAGGATGAACTGGTTGAAGATTATGAATCCTCTGTGGCAGACCGGTTAAAAGAAGAAGAAGCAGAAGCCAATAACAAATACGATGAACTGATAAAAAACATACCTAATGAAAAGAAGATACAAAAGATACTGGCAAAGCAGGGAGAAGGTGCCTGGCAGCAGGCTGTTGCACAAAGGGAAAAGGAACTAAGTGAAGCAAGAGCATTACAGTTAATAGCCTTGCGCAAAACATTTGATAACCGAAAGGTATATCTCGAAAAAGTGTTTCGCTTTTTTTATACCAGTCGAAGTGTCCGCTACCCCATAGAAACTTACTCAAGTGGCAACGAACTGGTGCCTGCCCTGTTTTTAGGTTTTATGATTGACCCTAAAAAGAAAAATCCTTTTGCCCCTTCTGCTATTAAATTAAGAATGGCGATTGCCAACAGCAGTAAATATCTCGCTGTACCTGCTTCTTATTCAGAAGACATCATGGCTATTATCGGTGCCAGTGTGGACGTGCATCAACCCGAAATGAACACCCTTTTGCATGAATGGGAAAAATACACAAGGGAAAACAGTGCCGACCGGCGCATTCGTCATATCATCACCGGTAATTTATTGCAGGCTTTTGCTGATTTTAAAGGAAAGCTGGTGAGTTATACCACCAGTGATGAGCAAACGAAAAAGGGCATCCTGATGCCGGAGAACTGGAATCCCACTGAGCAGGTACAGGACCGGGTGGTGGTGCCAATTTTAAAAGCAGCACCAATCGTAAAATCAATGGCTGGTAACTCGCATATTGTTACTAATAACGGGTTGTCATTTTTCAGGACGGGTAATCATTTTAAACTGGTCATAGCCGCTTCCCGTGTTAAAGGCGGTGATATCTATCTTGATAAAGATATTTTAGCACTGGTAGAGAAGAACAATTTTGAAAAAGTGTCCGATAAAATGGTGGCGATGCTACCAGAGCAGCACATTGATCAATTGTTAGAGATACTTCAGGCAAGGCATGGCTGTTCCATTACCATCCACTCATCTGATATGAAACATCTCAAAGCGGATGCAGGCCGGTACAGTAATAGAAAAAAGATTGAACTGCCTCCTGCTGCAACGGATAATGAAACAGATGATGATGTGCAGCTACTGGAACTGGAAGCAGAAGCACTTGAACTGGAATTGCAGCTATTGGCAGCCTGAAAATAATCCCCTATAAAAAGGGATTATCATCATTGTTGCCGGGCGTTGAAAAAAGACAGAGAAAGAAACCTATGGAAAATCCGAGTGATAGAAGCATTGCTTTCGATTCTGCTTCTTCTTTCATTGAAGCGATCCAGGTTTTTAAATCAACGATGGGAGGAGTGAGATTTTTCATAGTAGAAAATATTGAATGATTAATGAAAAAATATCACCATAAAATTACGCTTGGTTTTTCGAATGGTGAAAAGATTATCTCCTACTGCATTTGCGACAGTTACACTTGTTTTCCGTGAGACTTAAAAATATTTTCTGGTAATAATTTCAACAAAGACCTATGATTACGATAGACAACTACTTCAATAAGATAGATACTCTTGAAAAATCCACCTGGCCGGAAGCATTGAAAAAAGGCCATGAATTTGTCCTCAAAGCAACAAAAAACGGGGTAAGCTGGACAGCATACTCCCATAGCGACGCAATCCGCCACACCATTGATATGTATCTTGAAAAGCTCAATGAGTTTTTAAACAAATCTTCCAATGCCGGAAAGAAACCAACCAAAAAAGAAGTTGAACGCAAAGAGCATGATAGCATTATCAAAAAAAACATGCACAGGCAAAGTGTTAGCCCGGCTCCAAAATCTGTAAAAAAAGAAAAGGCAAAACATTCAAAGCCTTCAGCGGCTCACACTCACCACACTCAAATGGTAGAAAGGATGCCGGAAGAACTGCGCTTTATCCGCCGCTTTGTTAATCTCAATGGTAAAACAAAAACCAAAGAAGAACTCCTTCGCTTTATTAATGGCTTACAGAAAGCGATTGTTGAAAAACGTATCCGCAAAACTTCAGCGTATGCAGCACAGATCCGTTATATACAAACAAGGCTGATTGAAGTGTACAATGAAATGAAAACAAAAATCAAACTGGAACTTAAAGCTGAAACGCTGGAAAAAATGAAAGAACTGGTAAAGGGGGAAAAAGTAATGGATTCAGTCAGCTTTATTAAAGCCTATATCAACCTGAATGGTAAACCCGGTATGAAAAAGAAAGCAGATGCCTTACTCAAACGCATTACCCGTGCCGTTGATAAAATGATCATCCCTCATAATGATCCTTATATAGATACACTCACCAAAATTACCCGGAACCTTGAAGCCTTCCTCGATACTCCTTCTATGAAAGCATTATCCATAGAGAAAAATGAACTCAGTGGATTGGAAGGTATTTTAGGTTGTGCCTGTCAGCAACAGTTAAATGGTGTGGGCACCATGCCGGCCATTATGAACAGTATGGATTTTGCCAATCTTCAATTTGAAACCATTGGATTAAAAGGCAAGTGGCTGGATTTAATTGGCGACCCATCATCCAATTTTACAGCAATGGTTTTTGGAAAACCCAAGATGGGTAAATCTTATCTCTGCATTGATTTTGCCGGGTACCTGGCACGCAATCATGGCAAAGTGTTATATGTAGCCAAAGAAGAAGGGTTAGACATGACTTTGCAAAAGAAACTCAATGAAAAAGATGTGGCACATCCTAACCTGTATGTATCATCGGTCTTACCTGCAGACTTATCAGCTTATGATTTTATTTTCCTCGATAGCGTTAATAAAATCGGTCTCGCACCGGAAGATTTAAACCAGCTCAAAGCCACTAATCCCACGAAGTCTTTCATTTTTGTTTTTCAGTCCACCAAAGACGGAAAATTTCGAGGAGCCAACAGCTTCCAGCATGATGTGGATGTAGTGATTGAAGTACCGGAAAAAGGGAAAGCCATACAGACAGGCAGATTCAACCAGGGAGGAGAAATTGAAATATTTGATGATGATATGACTATGGCAGTTTAGGAATTGTTGCACCTCGAATAAATTAGCCCCAATACCAGAAATTACTTCCGTTTATATATATGCGGCAATTTGCCTAAGGCGGGTGGACTGTCGCATTTGCTTTTTTGGCAAATTACGTAAATTTGATAGTTGCCAGTAAGACAATGGCGAACATCCAATAAATCCAAACAGGTATAAAAAATTATTTAATGATTTAATAATAATGATAATTAAAATGGACAATAGTGACAGAGAATATGCATTAACGAGTCAAATTTGGAATACTTAAAGACAGACCGGGTACAAACGTAATAGGATATTTGAATTTGAAAAATACTTGAGATTATTTGAAAGATAAAAAGTTACTATGGCAAATCTTGTTATAAATAAAGTGCATTTTAAGATAATTAACCCTGTGATTTCAATATGGGTAAACACAAAGGATTTCTTTGGTGCAAAAAAGAAACGATCATTCATCTTTGAAGGAATAATAGAGCCCGATATTATACGGCACAATGAATTTCTATACTATTCCTTTGACCCAGTTCAGAATGCTACTGAGCATTCAATAAATCTCGCTACTAAAAAATATTTTATTAAGCCTTATATCACATCAAAGTTTAGAAATTATTTTGAGCAAAAAGGGTTAATGACTGTTGATGATTTTGTAAATGGAATCCAAGTATGGACTGCTAAAGGGATTAAACAGGAGTTTAGAGAATATGAAAAGATAAACCTACGCCAGCTTTCGGTATCTAATCTGTCCAAACTGGAGCTACTCATTTCGTTTGATGGAACATCTTATGCTACACTTAGCACACTTTCAAAAATTACCATCACAGGTAATTATTCAAAGTATATTGAAAATGGTAAAATCAACAAGGTTAAAGCTGATCAGCTAATTGATCCAAATACAACTTATCCAGTACTGAGCTATCCATTAAAAAAAGAACTCGGTTTTCAATTTGAGAATTCTCCAAAGAAGAATACTTACCTCGAATATTATCAAAAAATAACTGCTTTTTATACTACGCACTTACAAGGCAAAGCCATTGCTAATAATATTCACATCTACGATGATGGCTTTGTGAAGTTGGTTGAGTCTGAAATTCATAAAACAAAATTTGTTTCTAATAAATTGAGATTTGCTAATGAGGGAGAAGACAACAGTGTTTACAATGGCTTGAAACGATACGGACCATATTCAGTGCCCGACACAGAAAATCTCAGGTTCATATTTATATATAAACCCAGGCATAGCGAGGCTGCAAAAAAACTTTATACTTCCTTATTACTCGGGCTTAAAGAAGGAGCATTCTCTCCAGGCTTAAAAGACTACCTAAAGGTGAATTTTAAAATGGCAGACCAACATCGGATCGTATTGGAAAGTAATGATCCAATACCCGAATTGACCACCAAACTTCAGGCATACCCTTTTCAGGATGGATTAAATTATTTTGTAGTTTACTTAACCGACCATAACCGTATTGAAAGTGAGGGAGACAATGAGGATGAATACTATAAAGTAAAATATTTACTCCTTCAAAGGAGTATTCTTTCACAATTTATTTGGTATAAAAATATTCTCAACACGAATTTCAGATATCATCTTCCGAATATACAAGTTGCGATACTGGCAAAAATCGGCGGTATTCCCTGGAAGTTGGACACATTCTCTACAGACAAATTAATCATTGGATTTGGTGTTAAACGGATTGATGACAATGTTTTTTTAGGGAATAGTTTGTTTTTCAAAGAGGACGGCACATTTCATAAATTCGACTCATTTCAAAATGACAGTCTGAATTCTATTGGTTCAGCTTTAAAAGCGAATATTGAAACAGTTCTTAGACAAGGAGATCTAAATGTTAGCAAACTTGTCATTCACTACTATAAAACGCTGAATGACGAGGAAGCTAATGAAATTGAAAAAGTTCTTAAGTTTTTCAATTTGAATATTCCCTATGTCGTACTGACAATTAATGATTCTAAAAGTAAAGATTTTGTATTCTTTGATACAATGTATGATAAGATTATGCCTGTAAGTGGAACTATAATAGAATTAAAATATAGATCTGAATATCTTCTGTCAAACAATATGAGGCACGATGAAACCCAGTTTTATAATATTTACCAGTATCCATTTCCTTTAAAAATTAAGATAAACAAGTCGGAAAATGTTTTGCATGATGTATTTGATACCAAACAATTGCTTGACCAGGTGTACAGTTTTTCAAGGATTTATTGGAAGTCGATTGGTCAGGCGAGCTTGCCTGTGACTATTTCCTATTCAAAAATAGTTGCAGACCTGGCCGCTCATTTCCCAGATAATAGACTTCCTGAGAATCCTGTCGCACACTCTAATTTGTGGTTTTTATGACGCTAAAAGAAACCTTTGATAGCACCGTCTTCCTTCTTGGCGCGGGGGCATCTTATGAAGCCAATTGCCTTATTTCAAAGGCCATGTTGGGCAGATTACATCAGGCAATCATTGATATACCGCAAGATCATATTTTGTATAAAGATTACAAAAATGCTTTTGTAGAATTATATCAGTTCATACGTCCTTCGCTCTCTTTTCAAAGTGATTTAAGAAATATTAGGTCAGGTGGAACTGACCTCTATTCTCCCAATATTGAGGATTACATATTAATTATTCGTAAAATAATAAACAAAGACTACATAATACCAGAACCGCTTGTCGGTAGCTGGAGTGAACGCTTGATGCGATTAGAAATTAAGTATGATAATGTTTTTGAGATTTACTTAAATTTTATTTATGAAAAAGTTATAGAATGGATCACACCAACCGATAATTATGAGGCTGCAGAAGAATTGCTTACGCCATTTGCGACACTTTTAAAGGAAACCAATGACCAAGACTACCACATAAATATATTTACTTTGAATTATGATTTGGTATTCGAGAAAGTCTTTAATAAAGGTTCCGAGTTTCCTGTAAATGCTGGCTTCAATTCTGAAGGCTTATGGGATGCCAAATGGTTTGATTCGGAAGATGCAAAAATTAATCTTAGCAAAATTCATGGCTCTTTGGACTGGTATTTGAGCGAGGATGATACATGTTGCTTGACGAACCATGAAGTTGCTTTTAACCCCTTAAATCCAGATGAAAGGAAACCGCATATAATATTAGGGTTTGAGTACAAATTATTTTCTGTAGATCCCTTTTTTACACTGCTTCAGCAATTCATTCAAAAACTGAAAACATCCAAGTTACTTGTTGTTATTGGCTATAGCTTCTTTGATAATTACCTCAATAATATTATTATACGGCATTTAAACAGCAATGAAAATGGGCGGGTGCTAATAGTTGACCCATATTGGGCTTCAAAAGATAATTCGGAAGAGGAATTTCTAAAATATCTGCGACAAATTCAAGCCGATACGAGTAACATGAATATGAACAATTATACAACGTTATACTCAAGCAGGCTTGAATTTTATAAGAATGAAACAGGCTTGGTTTCGGGTGCTAAAAATTTTTATATTGATTTTATTAGTAATAAATGCAGTAAACTAATAAGCTTCCATAGCCAGATTACCAATGAAAGTCCTGAGTTCTGAACAAACTAACAGAAACTGATAACTTAGCAGAATGGTACTTAAAACCCCATACTGAGAATCTTCCCCCAAAAGCTCACAGTTTAAAGAGGTCATAAAAAAGCTTTCACAACTTTTGCAAAAAAGTGAATAAATATAAAAAGCCGACTTAATGCTGGCCTTTGCAGTTATTTAATTATCAGCATTTTTTATTAAAATACTTGTCAAACTTTCTATATTAATATAGCAGCAATTCATCTACTAAGGATAATAAAAACTGATAAGAGAGAAAGATATGTCGAAGCAAAAAAAGAAAAATCATCCCTTTAATAAATAAAAAAACATAAGAAAACATGTGCAGACTGTGAGAACTGTTGCAGGTAAACTTTGCAAACAATGCGAAGACTGCAAACATTGCAAAGTGACTAATCAAATAAATATTTTTTTAGAATAGCCTCTTTCTTAGTATTCATTATCCTTATTTTTTCTTGCAATCCATTTAATTGTTTTTCTATTTTTTCAATGGCTTTAACCGTTTTTTCTTGAGCAGATCGTGAAGGTAAGTTTACGGAAACTTTGTACAACGTCTGAACAGCTAAACCTGGTTGTGCGGTTCCAGTGGCATACTGATTAAGGTCTGCATTATTCAAAAAATAATAAAGCCAACGATTGTTTACATTGTCTTTTGGATAAACAACTACGGCATGTTCTGTAGCATGAAATTTACCTTCGACGAAAGTAACATTGCCACACAAAGCACCTTGTCTTCCAATTAAAGAAAAATGTCCGTCATTAGTGAAGGTCGAAGTATATCCTCTTAAACCGTTACCTCCGTAGCATGGAAAAAGACTTCCATCATTGTTTTCAAAAGAAATGTCATAAGGAGAAACAAACTTACCGGCTTGCATTACACATATATCTGCTAATTTCAACTGTTGAGCATCAGAGCTTTTATTGTTTAAAACTTGCTCTATTTGATACTCGAAGCCAGCAATTTCGTTTTTTAGTTTCTCTTCATCCTTTTCCAACTTTTCTATTTCCTTTACGATTTTCAATTGTACTTCTATTGGAGGCAAAGGAATTTGAGAATATGATACCTTTTCAATATTCAGGTTATCTACAGAAGTTCCACCACTTGCAGCACTCTCAAATTGGTCCTGAAGAATTTTGTCTGACAGTACGTAATAGAGATAATCTTTATTTAGGTTTTCAGAGAAATCACTTAACAGTAACCAACCATCATGAATACAACCTTCTATATCCATGATATATGGTCTGCCAAAACTCATGGAGTTAGATAAAATAAAATCCCCTTTCTTAACATATCGAGATTTTGCAGCACCTTCTTTAGTGATTTTTTCTGATGTTTCGGTTATGTATTTTGAGCTGGGCCTAACATCACCTATTTTAATCCAGTTAATACCATTTGCATCATCTGTAACGTATTCCCTTATTGGTCTTGGAGAAGCACCTCTAACAATTGAAACAAGTTGATTTAATTTTAGAATATCCCACTTACTCTCAATTGTTACTTTTTTTTTTACAGACGTAGAAATGTTCTTTTCAAAATCCAAACGGTCGAAAGTAAGCATGTCAACCAGCTTGTGTCGTGTAATATTTTTTTGCAGTGATGCATGAATAGCTATATGATCGCCTTTGAATGCTTTATAAATATATGTACTTGCTTTTTCCGGATTGTCAAACTTATCTGCATCATACAGCTTTGTGCATTGATCAATGCTCTTGCCCCGCTGCATAGGGTGTATGCCTTCACTACCACGACGGAAAGAAAATTCATAACCGAGGAACCTTTTTTCTTCGTCCTTCTGCCCGCTTTTTATTAAAAGCGTTTGTTGTGGATATACTAATATGAAGTGCAGTAATTTGTCTTTTTCTTTTTCAAATGCAGCGTTCCAAAATTCATCTTCGGTTTTCGCTTTTATTTTCTTGCGATACTCTGTATAAATTTCATTAGCACTGATTGTTGCATTTGGTTGCTTAGTAACAAAAGATTTGTAATCATCGAAACTGCAGCCCGCCCAAACGTACTGTATATACTTTGCAACCGGCTTTTCTACTTTATTCAATGTTACATCTCTTCGGTCAGTAAAAAATTTATCAATTGCTATTTTTAAATTAATGCTATCGTAGTTATTGCGACGACGAAGAAACAACGTAACGGTATTTGTACCCGTTGCCATGAATGTGTTGCTGCCCAACTCTGCTATTGCAATCAGTTCAAAATTTTGCAAAATTATTTCTCTTGCTTTGGTATAGATGCCTGCATTGTTTAAAACAGAGCTTGGTAAAATGATACCTGCAATGCCACCATCTTTTAAAAGCTGCTTTGTACGTTCAATAAACAAACATTCAATTTCTGAACTGGTGTCTGTAAGTTTCTCGTACAGGTCAAAATCATTTTCATCGTAGTATTCTCTAGCTGCATTTTTAAAGGATGAAACCGAGTACGGCGGGTTAGAAACAACGACATCAAAATGCTTGTTTTCTTTTGCGAATTGAGCATCTTTCTTTTTGAGCAACCCTTTGTATTCTTTTGTTTTTGAAAAGTTAGCCAAACCATCGCTTAATATCACATTTGCCAAACCATCACCGTGCAAATAACAGCCTACCTTACCCACTTTAACCAAGCGGTAATCTTTTTCTATTCCATACACATATTGAGTTGCCCAATCAAAATGATCATCCTGCCAGTTGGTAATTTTCTTTGCAGTATCTGCAATGTAATCTTTGGATATTTTTGTATCAATCAGCCTCTGTATCTCATGCATACTTTCTGTAAGAAAGTGACCGCTGCCTGCTGCGTAATCAATGATGTATGGGAGTAAATCATTCTTAACTCCTTTGCTCAATTTATAATTTACCAAATCATCCAGCGGCAAACTTTTAATTATAAACTGTGCAATGGGTACAGGGGTAAAGAACTGACCGCTTTCCTGTTTTAAACCAGTTGTAAGTAAGAGTTCAAAAAAATCAGAAAGGTATTGCTGCCTTTTATTGTAGCGTATTCGGAAGCCCTGTAATAGCTCTACTACTTCTTTTACAATCTTTGAGTTTTCTAAGAATGATTGCCTGTCGAAAACTTCCTTTATTGCAAACTCATTATTTTTCTCCAGGCGAAGTTTTATGATCTCATGCTTTAATTCCTGTTTCAAGTTTTCATTACCAGCAAAGAGTGATGCAAAACGCTGGTCAAATTCAGTTTCGGAAAAATCTGATACTTCTTTTTCCAAAAATTCCAGCATTCCATTTTTATACAGATCGGTTAACCGTATCTGAAAGCTCACTTCATCATCCTTGCCTTCCAGCCATTGAAATTTTAATTCTTCACCTGGCTTGGTTGTTTTTTCATCATATACTTTGCAAAGGAAGAGTGTAAATATTTTATTGAAGGCATTCGGCTTATCAGAAACAACATTGTGCCTTAGTATTTCCAGAAAACGGTTAAAGATAAAGCTGCTGTCTTCCTGCTTTATTTCTTTTAAAGATGTTGGTGTAAGTGCTTTACTCTCGAAGTGATAAGGCGTTACCCATTCTTCAAACACACCGTTGTTTTTTGGAATTTTATTCCAGCGGTCGTAGAAGTCTTTTACATTGTTGGTCTGGCGGTAATCATCTTCAATTTTGATGATTTCGTTTTGATACTGGACCTGATTTTTATTGTCAACATGCGATGCATAGAGCATTAAAATTTCTGCATTGCGATCCTGCTGAAAGTAAGTGAATAACTGACCACCGTTCTTCTCAATGTTCTTAAACTCTTTAATGAAGTCAGCACCATGATTTTTGCACTCAATCATTAAATAGGCACTGCCATCATCACGGGTTACCAATACATCTAATCTGCCGCTTGTGCCATGTCCGGTACGCCAGACTTTTTCTAAAACGATATTATTCGCCTGATAACCTTTTTCTAATAACCTGTTTACACATTCCAGTATTACCCAGTTTTCTGCCTGTGAAAAGTTTTGAGTAGTTTTTGCATCACCTTTTATTTTTTTGCCGTAATTGATTGACTTTTTATCGAAGTCAACTTCAATAGAATAGCCACCTGCCTGGGGATATTTTTTATGATAGATGTCTTCAGCGTTTTCTTTTGGCTGAAATCCCAATGCTTCTATGAATTTTTTTTCCTTCATATAATCAGAATTTCAGACTACCTTGTTTAGAATTAACCTGTTTTAGATATATTGTTTCGCTTTCGGCTACACTAAAAACCTTTTCAGAGCATTTGTTTTCAAATGCTTCTTTGGCAAACTTGTCGGCAAAATACAAGTCCCTTACCTCTTCAAATTTTAGTTCAAAGATTTCGGCAAGCAGTTTTATTTTTGAAGCAGTCAACATTTTTTTGTCGTTTTCAATGCGGCTTATGAGGGGAGCATTTATTTTTAACAATGCTCCAAACTCTGTTTGGCTCCAGCCTTTTCTCTCCCTGTTATCCTTTATAAACTTACCAAAGCTTGCCACTTTTACATTTTATACAAAACAATATTATACGATTTGGGCAAATTTATGAATTCAACGTTGAAAATGCTAAAAATGTTGTCAAAATCTTTCTGGCTTTTGATTACTAAATGGTCTGGCAATTTTCGGCCCTGATTGTATAGTTAAAAGGAAAGGATAAAATTCAAAATATGTCACTACCTCTGGAGTTTGTTTCCCTTGGTATATAAATGTTCGGTGCCGCTACGTTCTTTTTTGCCTATTTCAACATGAAGTACACTTGGTAAATTTATGTTTTTCCGTAAAAAATTAAAATCTCATCTAATCCCTCATCTCTCAGTTCGACATTTGTCCAGATATCCGACACACATAAAATGCCTCATCTGTAAAAGTATTTGGACTACGAAAGTCATATTCAAATCAATGAATATTAAAATAGCCCAAATTGCTACCTCGAACTTTTCTCGTCTCGTTTGGATTAAGTATTGTCTGGGGATGTGGCTAATTCCTTCAGATTTTGTAAAATTTGGTTCGAGTTCGATTCCCTTGGGGCTACAAAGCGAAGCAATGTATTGCTTCGCTTTGTTATTTGCCAAAATACTTACGGGCAAAAAGCTTTAATGTAACGCCAAAGGCCACCGAAAGGATAGCAATATTTTCAAGAATGGAAGGTACTTGTGCCGCAGTAATTGGTTTGGGTGGCGGCAGTGTGCCAAACAGCGGCACAAAAATATAACGCATGTTAAGAAAAATAAAAGTGCCGTATAATACAGCGGCTATAATAATATGCAGTTTATCAATTTTTACTGCTTTGTAAATAATAAAATAAAGCACCGTCCAGCACAGCGCAATAAAATAATGAAAGGCAGCGCCAAAAAGTATAATGTGGCTGTTACTCCATAAGGTAATATCTCCATTAACAGCACCGGCAATGTATTTAAAAGTACCGATGGCATTACCCTTAGATAAAATAAGTATGGCACCAAGAATATCAAGCGTTCCGGCAACCAGCCAGGCGGCAATAATTACAAGAAGTATGTTTTTACTTTTCATTTTTAAATGAAGACATTAATTATATAAAAGCAAAACCGTTAATTAAGCATGGTTTTATTCTTCAAACCACTGGTTGTGCTGTTCTTCCACCCTTACAAAAGTGGTGCGTTTGGTTAATTCTTTTAATGATGCCGCACCAACATAAGTACAGGTGCTGCGTACACCACCCAGCAAATCCTGCATGGTATCATTTACCGTTCCCCTGTATTTTATTTTTACTGTTTTGCCTTCACTGGCACGGTAATCAGCCACGCCACCTGCATATTTATTCATGGCCGTATCAGAGCTCATTCCATAAAACAGTTTATACTTTTTATTATTCTCTTCTATTAATTCACCGCCACTTTCATCATGCCCGGCCAGCATACCACCCAGCATTACAAAATCTGCACCACCGCCAAAAGCTTTGCTTACATCACCGGGCACTTTGCATCCGCCATCTGAAATTATCTGACCTTTTAAACCATGTGCAGCATCGGCACATTCAATAATAGCACTCAGTTGCGGATAACCTACTCCTGTTTTAACACGGGTTGTGCAAACAGAGCCGGGCCCAATACCCACTTTAATTACATCTGCACCTGCAAGCAATAACTCTTCCACCATTTCACCAGTAACCACATTACCTGCTAAAATTATTTTATCAGGGTATGTATTGCGTATGCGTTTTACAAAATCAACAAAATGCTCGCTGTATCCATTGGCCACATCAATACATATAAATTGTAATGATGGCGACTGTTGCAATATAGCCTGCAGTTTTTCTGCATCTGCTTTGCTGCTGCCTGTGCTTACGGCTATATGCTGTGCAATATTTTCGGGGGCGCTTTGCATAAAGTTTTTCCATTGTTCCACTGTATAATGTTTTTGTATGGCAGTAAACGCTTTATGTTGTGCCAATGCAATTGCCATATCAAACGTTCCTACAGTATCCATATTGGCAGCCATTACCGGCACGCCTTCCCATTGTTTACCTGTATGCCTGAATGTAAAATTTCTCAGCAGGCTTACTTCGCTTCTCGATTTTAAGGTAGAACGTTTGGGGCGAATCATTACATCTTTAAAGCCCAGTTTAATATCAGTCTCTATTCTCATTACACTTAGTTTAACAAGGTAAGTTAAGTAAAAGATGCTTACATCCGCCGAAGGCTATAAGGTTTATACTTTACGACTGTAGTTCCTTTAATTTCTTTTTTTGCAAACCATTTTCCCAATTGCGGAACAATTATGCCGCTGTTTGTTTTTCTTTGCAAAAATTTTAACCCACTATGGCCAGTAAAGCAACCGTAAACAATACCATGCGCATTTATCACCGTTACCTTGGCTTTTTTTTAGCAGGTATTATGGCGGTATATGCACTTAGTGGTATTGTGCTTATTTTTCGTGATACAGATTTTTTAAAGCAGGAAAAACAACAGCACCAGCAACTAAAACCGGGCCTTACTGCTGAAGAAGTGGGTAAAGCCATTCGCATACGGGATTTAAAAGCAGATGCTACAGAAGGATCTGTTATGCGTTTTAAGCAGGGCACTTATAATACAGCAACCGGCGCCGCTGATTATACTACTAAAAGCCTGCCCCGCTTTATGGAAAAACTTACAAAACTGCATAAGGCCAACACAAAAGACCCGTTGTTTTACCTGAATGTATTTTTTGGTGTGTCGCTGTTCTTTTTTGTTATTTCATCTTTTTGGATGTTTATGCCCGGCACCAGTATTTTTAAAAAAGGATTATACTTTACACTGGCAGGTGTAGCACTAACTATACTCATGCTGTTTTTTTAAACAGGTTACAGCATATAGCTTATATCTTCATCAACAGCAATGGTTGTTTTAACCAGCAAATTATTACTGCTGGTTAAAACAAAAGCATCTGTGTTTCCTTTTAATTGCAGTTTATTATTGCCCGATAAAAGTGCTGTGCCTTCCGGCAATGCAACAACAGATGCCTGTGGGTTAATAAGCAAAAATTCTTCCAGCCTTTGGTCACGGGTTTCGCCGTTAAAGCCGGGAATATTTACATTATAGTAATGTGGATTTATTTGAAAAGGAAAAAACTCCAGTGCAGTAAAGCTGCCCGGATTAATGATAGGCATATCATTGGTGGTGCAAATAGTAGCGCCGGTTATATTGCTGCCGGCACTCCAGCCAATATAAGGCGTGCCGTTATTTACCTTTTCTTTTATACTATTAATGGCGCCGGTGCTGTATAAATCATGCAGCAGTTTAAATGTGTTGCCGCCACCAACAGCAATGGCATCAGCAGTATTAATGGCTTCAATAGCGTTTTGATGTGTAACGGTGATGATATTATACTGCACCGGCAACGCCAGTTTTACTTTATCGGCATATGCTTCATAATTGCCATCTGCGGCAGCAAAAGGAATAAAAGCAATGGTTCGTTTTTTATCTCCTAAAAAATCTTTTATAAGCGGCAGTGCCGTTTCTAAATATCCGCTGTTGCCGGTACGGGAGCTGCTGAGTGCCAATATGTGTTTGTTATTAACCATAATAAATTTGTTATTACAAATGTAACCGCCTGTTATTTATTTTAAGCTGTTGTGGGCAATAATAGATAAAAACTATAAAATGATAACAACAATCAATATCATTTATAACATGCTTTGCTTAGTTTTGACAACTTTACTTACTTCAAAACAACGATTACACTATACAATCAATTTACAACTATGGACAATAAAGACGTATCGAAATGCCCTTTTCATAACGGCAGTTTAAAAAACAATACAGCCAGTGGCGGCACCAAAAACCAGGATTGGTGGCCCAATCAGCTTAAGCTAAACATTCTGCGCCAGCATACTGCTGCATCCAACCCAATGGATAAAGATTTTGATTATGCTGCTGCATTCAAAACGCTTGACCTGGCAGCATTGAAAAAAGACCTTCATGCATTAATGACCGATTCGCAGGACTGGTGGCCGGCAGACTTTGGCCATTACGGTGGTTTGTTTATTCGCATGGCGTGGCACAGCGCCGGCACATACCGTGTGGGTGATGGGCGTGGTGGTGCAGGGCAAGGCCAGCAACGTTTTGCACCATTAAACAGCTGGCCCGATAATGTGAGCCTGGATAAAGCACGCAGATTATTGTGGCCTATTAAACAAAAGTATGGTAACAAAATATCGTGGGCTGATTTACTGATATTAACAGGAAATATTGCATTAGAGTCAATGGGTTTTAAAACCTTTGGTTTTGCAGGTGGAAGGCCAGACACATGGGAAGCAGATGATGCTGTTTACTGGGGCGCTGAAACCAAATGGCTGGGTGATGATAAACGTTACTCCGGAAACCGTGATCTTGATAACCCATTAGGCGCCGTGCAAATGGGCTTGATATATGTGAACCCCGAAGGACCGGGAGGCAACCCTGACCCCATTGCTGCAGCAAAAGACATTCGTGAAACTTTTGCCCGTATGGCAATGGATGATGAAGAAACAGTTGCATTAATTGCTGGTGGCCATACATTTGGTAAAACGCATGGTGCCGCATCTGCTGAAGCACATGTGGGTAAAGAACCTGAAGCTGCCGGTATTGAGCAACAGGGCTTTGGCTGGATCAACAGTTATGGCAGCGGTAAAGGTGCTGATGCTATAACCAGCGGATTAGAAGTTACATGGACAAAAACACCTACTAAGTGGAGCAATAACTTTTTTGAAAACCTGTTTGGGTATGAATGGGAATTAACGAAGAGCCCGGCTGGGGCACAGCAATGGGTAGCTAAAAATGCAGATGATATTATTCCGGATGCATTTGATGGTGCTAAAAAACATAAGCCCACAATGCTTACAACGGATTTGTCGTTAAGGTTTGATCCTTCATATGAAAAAATAAGCCGCCGCTTTTTAGAAAATCCGGATCAGTTTGCAGATGCATTTGCACGTGCCTGGTTTAAATTAACACACCGTGATATGGGCCCCCGTTCCCGTTACTTAGGCCCGGATGTTCCGGCAGAAGAACTTATTTGGCAAGACCCTGTTCCTGCTGTTGACCATGCACTGATTGATGCCAATGATATTGCAGCTTTAAAAACAACAATACTGCAAAGCGGTTTAAGTGTTAGTGAACTAGCAGCAACAGCTTGGGCATCTGCTGCTACTTTCCGTGGCAGCGATAAACGTGGCGGCGCCAATGGTGCCCGTATCCGTTTAGCACCGCAAAAATTCTGGGCTGTAAATAATCCGGCACAACTAAGCAAAGTACTTGCAGTGCTGGAAACCATTCAAACCAATTTTAATGCAGCACAAGCTGCCGGTAAAAAAGTTTCGCTGGCAGATTTGATTGTACTGGGCGGCGCCGCTGCAGTTGAAAAAGCAGCTAAAGATGCCGGTGTAACTATTACAGTTCCTTTTACACCCGGCCGCACTGATGCATCGCAGCAGCAAACCGATGTTAACTCCTTTGAATATTTAGAACCCATTGCAGATGGTTTCCGTAATTACAGAAAGTCTTCATTCCCCGTAAGTACAGAAACACTTTTAATTGATAAAGCACAGCTGTTAAACCTTAGTGCGCCGGAGCTAACTGTATTGATTGGCGGCATGCGTGCATTAAATACCAATTACGATGGTTCGGCACACGGCATTTTTACTAAACGCCCCGGTGTGCTTACCAACGATTTTTTTGTACAGCTGCTTGATATGAGTACTGTATGGAAAGCCAAAAGCGAAGACCGGGAATTATATGAAGGCAGTGACCGCAATACCGGCGCTGTAAAATACACCGCCACCCGTGCCGATTTAGTGTTTGGCAGTAACGCAGAGTTACGTGCCATTGCTGAAGTATACGGCAGTGCTGATGCAAAGGAAAAATTTGTGCAGGATTTTGTAGCTGCATGGAATAAGGTGATGAACGCAGACCGGTTTGATTTAGTGTAGCATCGTATTTAAGAGTCCGATAAACAAAGGGCGGTTCCGTAAGGGCCGCCTTTTTTATTGTATGAGTTTGAAGGTTTGCTGAAAGAAGATGCATACCCCTATTATGGTATTGACACCGGTTTTTTGCAGTATTACTTTTACAGGTTCGTTTAACCATTTTATTAACCTAAAACATTTTTTATGCCTGCAACAGATATGTTAAAGCAAATGGCTTTAACCAAAAGAAAATATTTTGTGTACAATGTAAAATTTGTATGCGGCCTTCAAAAAAATAAGTTTGAAAATGATTGCGAAGGAGCTATTGTAAGCCGTGGCATTTACAACACGGAAATTAACATTCTTAACTATGGCCCAAAAGAAGTTACAGTTGTAAAAGCATTTACGCCTGTGGTGGTACAAAACAAAGCCATTGCCCGTGAACCGGATACGCATGGTCCGGCCGGTGTGGACAGGGTGCTGCTAAAACCATTTAATGCCACTATGGATGATTGCTGCAAAATTGTAAAGATGCTGGAGAGCGTAAAAGCTGGTGAACAACTGAAGATTGGTTTTGTAGAAATAATAAGCCCCGTACAATTAGAAGTTGTGGCTGTGTATACCGTTACCAACCTGGAACAAACCAATCCCACTATTAATGTGGTACAGGTAGAGCCACGCAGTTTATCTATTGGATAACTGTTAACACAAGAAACAAAGCAGCCTGGTACCCGGCTGCTTTTTTATTAAAAGTTTGATTTAGAGCTTAATACTGTTTTCATACTCTCTTCATACTATTACTATGCTTTCACCATGCTGTTAGTATGCTTGCTGTATATGGACTGTGCTAGCCATTGTCTATGTTGTTGTGATTTTTTAAGACGATGAAAGTATTTATGATGACAGGAACGGAAAGTATGTTTAAAAAAATGCTTTTACTTTACCCACTTCATCACCTCCTTTAAGGCCTGCTGATTATTGTTATTATTAAAACTCTCCATCACATCCCTTTTTTCCCTTGCGGTTAAGTGAAAGTTGAGAGCGGCGCCTTTATCTTCTTTTTCGGGCAGGTACACAAAATTTATTTTATGCAGTAAGGAGTCTAAGCCATCATGCAGGTAACTGTATTGATTGGTTTCGCTAAAGTCCTGCAGTTTGTACCAGTTATGTTGCAGCATAGTGGCGGGCTTTACAATTACATCTGTAATGCTGGTGTTTTCAAATGGCTGCTGAAAATTATCCATGCGCCTGTCCCGCAACTGAATAATAACCACACCACCGGTGTTTTGCTGCAGCCAGTCTTTAAAATTTTCAATAAACCGCAGCGTGGTTTCCTGGCCAAAATTATCATGCAGGCCTGCATCCATGGCGTCTATAACAGGTTCTGTAGGCAACCATACATTGGGCAGCACATACGGAAAAGTAGCATTCATACGCAGGGCAGTAAGTAACCGTAAGTTATATGGATCCTGTTTGTTAAAGAATGCTGCAAAATCTACTGCATCGGGTGTGGCAGCAGTATCGTTTGCATACAGGTAAGGTTTCATCATAAAACTCAGCGGCTGTGTGCAGGTCATCAGTGCTCGTCCATCCCTGCTAATGGTGGAGTTAAATATCATTAATGGTATGGCGGCATTGTGCTCTGCAGTTACATAATCTTTCAGCTGCGTATTTAATAAACCATTGCTGTTGGCATCAAGGCGTTTTTCAAAAGCATAGCCCCTGTCTTTTACATATTTGTAATTACCCACAGCAAATTTTTGAGCTGGTGCAAAAATATCTCTTGCTATCATTGATGAAAAAACCGGGTTGAGTAAATCCTGTGCAATATTATGAGTGTATTGACTGTTGCTTAAATAAATGTTTTGCCCGTTTAATTTTTGGCGGTACAACTCCCGGTAATATGCGGCTGATAACATGCCGCCACTGGCGCCGCTTATTAAAAAAGTTTGCTGCATCAGCCTGCCATTAGTAAGGCTGTCTAAATGCTGCAGTGTATTCATTACAAATGTAGCGCTGCGCAGGCCGCCGCCACTTACATTTATAAATAGCATTACAGGTTTTGCAGCGGTTTGTTTTTTCTTCCAGTTTTCTAAAACCGCCAGCATATTATTTCTATCTGCAGTCATTTTTTGTGGTGTACACAGTTGCTGCAATGTTTCCCTGTTATATTGTGGCCGCTCCGTTTTATTGGTGTAGTTTAAACCATAGGCTTTATTGCGTGGATCAATTATATCGTTATTGTATAAAATATTTAAAAAGAAAATAAGCACTATTACAAAAACCAAACTCCAGCTTTGTAAAAAATAAGTGAGTGCGCCAATTACTGCTGTGGCGGCAGCACAAAAAACAAATATGCTGGCTGCGGCGGGTACTTCAAAAAATTTATCGTCTAAAAAAAAGCCTACCACTGCTAAAAAAATAAAAGCCAGTATAATGCTGATGATGGCAGCAAAATGATGGCGCTTAAAAACCATATCTAAAAAATCCTGGCTGTAATGCGATACATTACGTGCTTTACGAAAACGAAAGCGGCCGCTTAAATAGTAGCTCACCTTCATACCAAAACCATCTGCCTGTCTTTTTTGTGCCGGGTTATACAGCTGTATAAACTGCTGCGAATTGGCTACAACAGGCGCTATACTGCGTACAATTCTTCGTTCGGCCCCAAAAAAATAAATAAAGGAAATAAGCAACACAAAAATAAAACCGGTAAACAAACCGCCCAGTATTGCAATAATTTCACTGTTGCTCATTAATTCATTCCGCTTATCAAACGCCACCAGCTTAATAATATAAAAAGCAATAAACAGCAACGGCAGCACTGCATTGTTTATACAGTATTTTAAAAATGGTTTACTGGTGGTGGCTAAAAATTTACAGCGTTTGCTGTGCAGTATAAACGTGGTAATATTCCAGCTCATAATAAACACACCCATTGCAATACCTGTTATTACAGCGCCCAGCATGTTTACATTGCCTAAATATTCCGGTGCAAAAAAAAGTGCATCGGCACCAAATGTTTTCATAAAATCACTGTTGATAGTACTGGTAAGAATATACCAGAACACCAGCAGCACCTGGTATTTTCTAAAATGCAGGATGAATAACTGTATGGGAAAAGAATAAAAGATATTTTTTAGTAACGGCTTCATGCAAGCGGCTGTAATATAAATGTAACGAAAAAAGGGCAGGGAATGGTATACAGGTTAAATAACTGCACACAGTACAATAGTGTGAAATATTTTTAACAGTGAAGCTGAAGCACAAAAACACCAGCTATTTTAAGCCACTGCCTTTTTCCGTACCAAAAACAATATTACTGTTATACAAATAAGTAACAGCATGGCCGTAAACTGATGCAATACTCCAAACAGTACAAGGCGGTTATTATTGGTGGCATTTAACACTGTAAGTATTCCAAGCGTCAATTGCAGCAACACCACCAGCACAGTGCGTAATCTCCATTGATTAAATAGTTTGTTTGTTTTAAATGTTCCTGCTTTAAAATACCAAATTACTATTAACACAAATAACAGGTAAGCCAATGCCCGGTGTATAAAATGAATAGTAATGTTGTTGCTTATTAAATTATTGCCAAAGGGTTTTAATTCACCCATACCCGATGGAATTATTGCCCCATTAATATCCGGCCATGTGGCCGCAGATACCGCAGCTTTTAACCCGGCCATAAATGCCCCGTATATTAATTGCAGTACCAGCACTGCCAGTATTACCAGCATAAAATTTTTAAGCGGTTTATTAATTACTATTTGCCCGGGTTGTATTAATAAGCTTAATGCAAACCAGAGTGTGTAAAATAATAAACCCAATGCCGCAATAAAATGTGTGGCCAGCTCCACATGGCCCACAAAATATTTTTCGGGTACCAAACCGCTTTTTACCATCAGCCAGCCAATAGCACCCTGCAGGCCACCCAGCACAAATAATACCACCATGGGCATTATCATTTGTTTGCTGAATTTCCTTTTAATAATAAAATACACAAAGCCTATTACAAAAACCACTGCCAGCAGCCTTGCCCATACCCGGTGAAACCATTCCCAGAAAAAAATAAATTTAAAATCGCTGAGAGAAAAGTTTTGGTGTACGTATTTAAACTGATCGGTTACTTTGTATTTGTCAAATTCCGCCTGCCATGCAGCTTCATTCAGCGGCGGTAATGTACCGGTAACGGGTTTCCATTCGGTAATAGATAAGCCAGATTCTGTTAAACGGGTTATGCCGCCCAGTAAAACCTGTATCATTATCATACCTACACCAATTAAAAGCCAAATGGCCACTTGACGGTTGTTGCGCTGTAAGGTTGTATTCATTGGGCAGCAAAGTTAGGCGGTAATAATTATTTTATGCAGGCAGCAAAGCTTTTTAAAAGAATGTCTTATTGTAAATTTAACTGCGTGAAAGCTGTATTTACCATATTCTTGCTGCTGTGGTTTTCATCCATAACAGCCCAAAATAAAAAATTTTTCTTTGATGATATTTATTTTTCCGGTATGACGGGTAACGAAACCTACTTGCCCAACTTAAGTGAATGGAAGAATATGTATAAAGACCGGAAAACATTTCCGTATTTGCTGGATACAATGAAGTCTGAGTATTACGCAAAGTGCGGTTTATTTATTAACCTCAATATTAAAGGCGCAGTTGCAATAATAGCTGCAAAACAACTGGTGCATGCAAGCAGCGGCTGGTGGGCCAATAAAGTGCTGGAGTGGCGCACCGGGCTTTATTATAAACAAAGCCGTTACAACTCAGGCAACAGTGGTTTTTTTTCTGATTTTTATTATCCAACCGATACCACCAAACAACATGTAAGTAATAATGTGCAGCTAAAGCAGCAAAAAGAAATACTGGAGTGGCAGCACCTTATTAATTTTAAAACCGGCAGTTTTATAAATAACAAATTGCGGTTTAACATAGGCAGCGGCGTAGCCATAAGCCAAACCATAAAAAATACCATTACTGAAAATTACAACCAAACTGTTTTTACATGGAACAGTACAGCACATTACTTTAACCAGCAAACCACTCCTGTTACTAATACGGATTATAAAGCAAAGGCAGAAACTAATTTTTCGTATGTATTTTACTGCGGCACTGAATTGTCCCTGTCAAAGCAAATGAGCCTTTTATCTGATTTTCATTATACGCTTGCGCATTATAAATATTCATCTAGTTCTCCCCGTATTGAAAGTTACTGGCTGGGTCTTACTTTTCGTTACGGGTTAAATCAATAATTTTATCAAAAAAATTGTTGCTGTCTCATTTTAAAAAAGGTGTTATTGAAGCCGGGCTGGATGAAGCCGGCCGTGGCTGTTATGCCGGCCCTGTATTTGCTGCTGCCGTTATTTTGCCGCAAGATTTTTTTCACCCTTTATTAAACGACAGCAAACAATTAAAAGAAAAAGAAAGGGACACCCTTCGCCCCATTATTGAAAAAGAAAGTATTGCTTATGCTGTTACTGCAATTGATAATGATGAGATTGATAAAATAAATATTTTACAGGCCAGTTACAAAGCCATGCATGTTTCGGTAAGCAAATTAAAAACGCCGCCGGGTTTTTTACTGGTGGATGGCAACCGGTTTAAATCATATAATACAATTCCACATCAATGCATTATTAAAGGCGATGGCAAGTATGCATCTATTGCTGCTGCCAGTATTTTAGCCAAAACATACCGGGATGAATTTATGTATTCATTACACCATGAGTTTCCGCAGTATGGCTGGAATAAAAATAAAGGCTACGGAACAGCGCAGCACCGCAAGGCAATAGAAGAATATGGTTTATGCAAGTACCACCGCAGAAGTTATAATATTTTGCCTGCACAAACAGCGTTGTTTTAATTGTTGCCCTCAAATAGCACACAAAGGTTTGGGCAGCGTTTCTTTGCCTTTCTTCTATACAATAAAAAATTTTTTACCAGTTTTAAACCTTTATTACAGCAGCAGGTCTATTACTGTATAAAACATACTTAATAATCTTTAATTACAATTTTAAAACAAGTTTTTATGAAAACGAAAGTATTAGCAACAGCCATTATTTTAGGTGCTTTTTTCAGCACTGCAAGTGCACAGCAAACTATTAAACAAAAAGGCCGGCACGAACGCCACCGTATTGCACAAGGCGTAAAAAGCGGTGAATTAACCAAGGCAGAAACAGCTAACCTGGCTAAGGGCCAAAAAGAAATTCACCAGGAAGTAAAAGCTGCAAAAGCAGATGGTACTGTAACACGTGCTGAAAGAAAAGATATTAAGCAGGACCAGCGCCAGGAAAGCCGCAAGATTTATCGCAAAAAACACAACAACAGGGATAGAAATTAATAGCTTTTGTGACTCTGATAATTGAAAGCCCCCGAATGCATCCGGGGGCTTTTTAATTATTGTATGGATTGTCCAAAATTCAGTACATAACCATTGTTGTCTTTTATTGCAAACTCCCGCATGTTGTACGGAAAATTTTCGGGCTCATATACTACTACTGTTTTATCTTTTACGTGCTGCCAGTATTCATCCACTCCTTCTAAATAAAAATATAAACTGCCGCTTAATAAAATGCGGCCATAGTTCATTACTTTGTTGGGCAGGTTAAACATAATGCTCAGCTCATCTTTCCATAACGTACACCACACCGTTTCTCCATCATGTTCAAATGTATCACCCAGCGTAAAACCTAAAATACCGGTATAAAAAGCAATGGTTTGCTTTAAATCGTTTGTCTCCATCATGGGAGTAAGCTCTTTAAATTTCATGTGCTTTCATTTATTTGTTATGCTTCCCAGTTTCCTAAACCCTGTCTTGTAACGGTCCAGTCATTTGATGTACAGTCAACAATGGTAGATGGCACCATACCACCAATGCCGCCGTCAATAACAAAATCCACCTCATTTTCAAATCTGTCATAAATTATTTCAGGGTCGGTGTATTCTTCCACCATATCTCCCGGCAGCGAAGCGCTTAAAATAGGATTACCTAATGCTGCTAAAATTTCGCTGCAAATAGTGTTAGCAGGCACACGTAATCCTATAGTGCTTTTTTTACTTTGTAATATTTTAGGCACTTGTTTACTGGCAGGTAAAATAAATGTATATGGCCCGGGCAAATATCTTTTAAGCATACGGTATAGTGGTGTATCAATGCTTTTGGTGTAATCGCTCAGGTGGCTAAGGTCCCGGCAAATAAAACTCAGCTGGGCTTTTTGCGGTTCAATATTTTTTATGCGGCAAATGCGTTCCACTGCTTTGGGATGCATAATATCGCAACCCAGCCCATAAATAGTATCGGTAGGATAAATAATTATACCACCCTCTTTAAGGCATTCAGCTATTTGTTTTACTAAACGCTGTTGTGGATTATCCGGGTGAATTTTTAAAAGCACTTTTTATTATTATTGGTTTTAAAACTAACTGTATGTTTATTTTTTAACAGCCATGTCCGTTCATAGTGTTACATTTGAGCCTATTATTTCTGCACCAAATGTTTAACCTTTTTAAAAAGAATAAAAGCAACAAACCTGTACCCGGCTATCTTCCGTTTAACACAGATATTCATTCGCATATATTACCGGGTATTGATGATGGCTCTCCGAATATAGAAACTTCTTTACAGTTAATTGAGGGTTTAACTGCCCTGGGCATAAAAAAAACAATTGCAACGCCACATATTATTGGTGATTTATACCGAAACAATGCACAAACAATTAATGCAGCATTACAGCAAGTACAGCAGGCCTGCAGCCAGCACAATATAAACATTGAAGTAAGCGCTGCAGCAGAATATATGCTTGATGATTATTTTATTGAATTGCTTAAAAAAGATGAACCGCTTTTAACACTCTATAAAAAGATAGTACTTACAGAAATTCCTTTTACCTCCACTCCCGAAAATTTAGAAGATATAATAGCTGCCATTACTAATAAGGGCTATAAACCTATACTTGCACACCCGGAGCGGTACAATTTTTTTCAGCAGAATTTTGATAAATATTTTTATTTAAAAGAAATTGGTTTTACGCTGCAGGTTAACCTGCTTTCTTTAACGGGCTATTATGGCAGCAAAGCAGAAAAAGCTGCTAAATTTATTTTTGAAAACAACCTTGCAAAACTTATTGGCACCGACCTGCATCACCACAGGCATTTGGCGCAAATAACAGATTACCGCTGCAGGGAAATTTTTGATACCATTCTTGGAGATATAAAACTGAATGATTTAGAAGCTTTGGCAAATGAAACTACCTGATAAACTTATACAATAGCCGCACCTTTTATTCTTTCTTTTAAATGATCGCTAAGGCGCAAGCTTATTGCAACACAGGTTAATGTAGGGTTTACCGCACCACCGGTGGTATAACAGGATGCCCCGGCAACATAAAAATTGCCGATGCCATGAATTTTACAATTAGCATCCACCACGCCGGTTTTAGGATTGTCACTCATCCTGGTGGTGCCCAAATGATGCCATCCGCCACTGGTATAATCAGGCAATTCCTTTATGTTGTCATCTGCCAGCCAGTCTTTTAACCTTACCCTTCCTATGCCTGCAATACCAACCTGCTGGCCAATAAGTTTGTTAATGGTGTAAACTGTTTTCTTATCAATAGGAGAAAGCGTCCATTTTAAATCGGCCCTTGGCATACCCAATTCATCTTTTTCTTCACTAAGCACCACACGGGATTCCGGGTTAGGCAATTGTTCTGCCCGTGTAAACATACCATAAGACTGAAACATACTCTTAGCAAACATTCGCTGTAAGAAATTACGTTTGTCCAGCGTGGAATATTTAATAAGCGTATCCATCCCTTTACGTGGATCTTCTTCTTTATACACAGTTACAGCGGGTAAACTTTTACGTGAAAGTTCCAGTGGCATTAGCGAAACTGTAGCATTAAGCACCTGCAGTTCTTTTTGTTTTTCTGCAGAAATTGCCAGCTCTGCCCTTACTTTGGTGCCTTGTACAAATTCATACAATTTAAGTGGATCATTATGATTAAGCCATAATTCACCAGACTTAATTTCTACATGCTCCATAAAGTAACGCCCTACAATATCATTATCATTACCCAGGCCTTTAGGAGCCTGTTTATTGCAGGCCTGTAATATTCTTGAATTTTGAATAGAACAACAAGCCAGTACAAACAACTTTGCTTTTACTGTATGCTGTTTGCCTGCATAATTTTTTACCGTTACCTGCTGAATAGCAGACACGTTTTCGTTTGCAGTAATATCAACAACATTGGCATAAGTATATAAATGAATGTTAGCGGCATTTACAATATCCTCCCTGTACTTTGTACCAAAACGTGTGGGTGGGCTAAAATGCCACATTTTACTCCAAATAGCTTTTTCATCTAATGGTAATGGAACAAAATTATCGTTTTGCTGCTGCCAATATTTTACGTCCCACTCATAGGGGCCCAGATCCAGTATATTATGCGCCTGCGGATAATAATCGGCAATGTCTTTTCTTTTTATAGGCCAGCCACTGTTTTCTACCCAGTCCCGTTTTTCAAAATCAATATCATCAAAAACAGAACACATACCACCCCAGTGCATCGTACTGCCACCAAAATAATGCAACCTGCTTGCCCTGTTAGGATAATACGGATGTCCTATAGTTTTACCCCGGTAAAGCTCCTGCACACGGTCATCATAATCAAAGCCGCCGCCTTCCAGTAAAATAACTTTATAAGGGGTATCCTTCCACTGCAATGCAATACTTATACCGGCTGCCCCGGCACCAATAATACATATATCGCCTTCAATTAAAGACTGGTTATCTATTTGCCGGGCATCAATATGCATATACAGGTAAATTTATTTTATTAGTAAGTTAAAGAAAAAAGGGCGCACTGGCGGGCTTCGGTTTCAGTTAAAACCCAGCCATCTGCCAGCAGCATATTGCCATTTTTAAATTCTGCCGCAATTTTTGAATTTATAAATTCAGCGGTGGCCTCATCGCCTGTTTTAATAAGGCTAATACCATTTATGGCCGAGAGTACAGCTGATTTTAATATTTGTTTTGAATTTTCAGCCGGCCGTTGTTTTAAAAAAGCTTTGCCAATTGACTTTATGGTAGCTTCATCACAAATGGTACTTAAAAATTCGGGCGTATTAACCGGATTAAACTTTTTCCATTTATGTTTTTTAAAATAATAGGCAACAGGAACTGCGGCCGCAACAACAGAGGATGAAAGAATAAAAATGCGGCGGTTCATAATTTGGCTGGAAGTAAGATTTTTATTGTGTGGTGTACTGGGGACGGTAAGGTTTGCCCAATTACTTTTAAATAATTATTAAAGCAAAATTAGACCAATTCTTCAAAATAAGATTGGCACGGTTTTTAACAATTATAAACAGTTTTTTATAAAAAATATTGTTCAGGTGTACCTTATGGCATAAGTATTTTTTAACTACCCCATTATCAGCCTGCTGCAGGAACTTTATAGATTACACTTTTTTTAGGTGTTTATTTTTCGTCTTTAAGCAGATATTTTTTGCTGTTTTTTTATGATTTTTTTTATAAACACGGCGTGGATAAAAAAAACATAGCATAGTATTTGTGTAATTGGCGGTAAATCTAAATATCCTTAATATTGAAAAAACCATTTTCCTTATTCAAAGTATGAGCAATAAAACGGAGACGCAGGGCGTTAGCACTATTAATTACCAGTATCTGAAATACTCAAGTCTACTACAAGTTATCCTATGAAACTATTTGTACTCATTTTATCATTTTTTTGTGTAAGCCATACATGGGCTAACACCTATTACATCAGCCCCACGGGGAGTGATGCAACCGGTACAGGAACAATTACTAACCCCTGGAAAACACTGTATAAAGCCACCTCCACAATAACCACAAGCGGCAATACCATCTTTTTACTTCCCGGTGTTTATGTTGAAAACCAAACCAGTATTTTAAAACCGGGTGTTAGCTTACAAGCCGCAGATACAGGCGCCGTATTAAAATCAACCATGTCAGCACAGTTTGTGCCTATTGTACAAATGCATTCTCCCGAAGGTACTTTGGGCAACCAAACCATTAATAATATTAAGTTTGATGGAAATAACCGGCTCACTTCGTGGGCTATTAGCATAAGAGGCCGCAGCAACGTGGAAATGTATGGATGTGTGTTCAGGGATTTTGAGGAAACAGCAATAATGTGGGCCGGACGTAATGATGGTGCTTTAGCCCCGCCAACTATTTTTGCCACCGGCAACAGCTTTCATGATAACATAATTACCAATTCTGCCACGATGGATGCCTCATACGGAAGAGGTGCATTTCAGTTTGGCGGCCAGGATGGTATGCAGATTTACAACAATTACATTTCTTCAGACAGCCGCCCTGCAGGCTTAAACGGATGGCCCATTAAAGGATGTAATGACAGCTGGATAAAAAACTGCCGTTTGCATCACAATACTCTTGTGAGTGCCCCATATCCGTATTTTACAAATGGCACTAACAACTATTGGGATTTTTCAATTGAACTTTTTGATAATCTTGGAGGAAACATTATTGACAGCAATATTGTGAATGGCAGTATTGACATGAACCGGCAGCATAAAGGCTCTGCACCCTACAGTGTATGGATACATCATAACACTATTGGTTTTGAAGCCATACAGTTTCACAGGCAATGCGGTATTATATTAGAATATTCAACAGAAGATGCCATTATAGAGTACAACACCATCCGCAATACTGCCGATGGTATAATGTTCTCTATGAGAAGCGGTAGCGCTATCACAAATACCACCATTCGTAATAACCATATTTTTAACCTGGGCAGTACACTGGGCGGATATGGTACTGCTATTGGCACATACGATGATGGAAGTGCAAACTATACTGTTAACGGAATGTTTGTGTATAACAATACCATTAAGTGTGCACCACTGGCTGCAAACGCTGCTGTGTATGGTGTTAACTTCAGTAATACATCGGGCATAAATAACTGGCAGGTAAAAAATAATATTCTTATTGGTTTCCAGGAATCGACTGTATGGACAAATACATATAACCTGGTTTCTAACTCACAATGTGAATACAATTATTTTTACGGCAATGTACGCAACGTGCCTTTTACCAACTGGCAGGGAACTGTTAGTTTACCAGCAGGAAATACTATTAGCAATAATACACTTGGCGTAAACCCCATATTACAGGGCGTAGGTAATATTATTGGCCTTGGCAGTCCTTGTATAGATGCCGGTGTAAATGTGGGCACGGCGTATTCCGGTGCTGCACCCGATGTTGGCTGGTTTGAATATGGCAGCAGTGTACCAAACGTAGCGCCAACAGCAAACGCAGGGCCCGATCAAAGCATAACATTACCAACAAATACAACAACATTAACAGGAAGCGGTACCGATCCTGATGGAACTATTGTTAGCTACCAATGGACAAAAATTGCAGGACCAACTGCAGGTACAATTACTACTCCAGCTGTTGCAACAACCACACTGACCGGCCTTGTGCAAGGTTCTTATCAATTTGAATTAAAAGTTACTGACAATGGTGGTGATACAGGAAAGGATACTGTAATGATTACTGTTTTGCCTGATCCAAATATTCCTCCTACTGCTGATGCAGGACCAGACCAGGCTATAACATTACCAACCAATAATGTTACATTAAACGGAAGTGGTAATGACCCTGACGGAACTATTGTGGCTTACCAATGGACAAAAATTGCAGGGCCGGCAACCGGTACAATTACTACGCCTGCTGCTGCAACAACAACGGTTACAAGTTTATCAATCGTTGGTACTTATTCTTTTGAATTGAAGGTTACCGATAACAACGGTGCTTCAGGAAAAGATACTGTTCAAATTATAGTTAATCCAAGCCCTGCAAATATTGCTCCTACTGCAAATGCAGGACCGGATCAAATCATAACATTACCAACAAACAACACAACATTAGCAGGAAGCGGTAATGACCCCGATGGAACTATTATTAGTTACCAATGGGCAAAAATTGCAGGGCCTGCAGCAGGCACTATAACAACTCCGGCTGCTGCAACAACCACTCTTACCGGTCTTGTACAAGGCTCTTACCAATTTGAATTAACCGTGACGGATAATAGTGGTGCTGTTGGAAAAGATACAATTATTGTAACCGTTAACCCCGATCCAAATATTGCCCCTACGGCAAATGCAGGGCCTGACCAAACAATAACACTGCCAACAAATTCTGTTACATTAAACGGAAGCGGTAATGATCCTGATGGAACTATTGTAGCGTATCAATGGACAAAAATTGCAGGGCCAACTGCAGGTACAATTACTACTCCAGCGGCTGCAACAACAACAATTACCGGCTTAGCAGCAGGTGTTTACAGGTTTGAATTAAGAGTAACAGACAACAGCGGTGCTGTTGGAAGAGATACTGTACAAATTACTGTAAATCCGGCACCAAATATTGCTCCTACAGCAAATGCAGGGCCTGACCAAACAATAACACTGCCAACAAATTCTGTTACATTAAACGGAAGCGGCAATGACCCCGATGGCAGCATTGTTGCATATCAATGGACAAAAATTGCAGGACCTGCGGCAGGTACAATTACCACTCCAGCGGCTGCAACAACAACGGTTACTGGTTTAGCAGTGGGTGTTTACAAATTTCAATTAAGAGTAACAGACAACAGCGGCGCTTTTGGAAGAGATACTGTACAAATTACTGTAAACCCGGCACCAAATGTACCGCCAACTGCTAATGCAGGAGCTGACCAATTAATAAATTTACCTGTAAGTAGCACATCATTAAACGGAAGCGGCAATGATCCTGATGGCAGCATTGTTGCGTATCAATGGACAAAAATTGCAGGACCAGCTGCAGGTGTTATTACCACGCCTTCATCTGCCGCCACAACACTTACAGGATTAGTACAAGGTATTTACAAATTTGAACTAAGGGTTACCGATAACAGCGGCGCTTTTGCAAGAGATACTGTTACAGTAACAGTGAATATACCTCCAATTGCAAATGCTGGTAATGATATTTCAATAACATTACCAACAACAAGTACCACTTTAACAGGAACCGCAAGTATTGATATTGATGGAAGTATTATTGTTTATTCATGGACAAAAATTTCCGGGCCAAACGCAGGTGTAATTTCAACCCCTGCCAACGCCAGTACTGCCTTAACCGGTTTAATTGCTGGTATATATAAGTATGAGCTTACCGTTACTGACAATTATAATGTAACTGATAAAGACACTGTACAGGTAATTGTGTTTGCGCCTAATATTCCTCCGGCAGCGCATGCTGGCCTGGATCTATCATTAACACTTCCAACAAACAGTGTTACTTTATCTGGCAGCGGCACGGATGTTGACGGTACGATTGTTGGTTATTTATGGACAAAAATTTCCGGGCCTGCTGCAGGTATCATTACCAGCATTACTAACGCAACAACCAGTGTTACAGGTTTAACTGCCGGTGTTTACCATTTTGAATTAAGAGTTACGGATAATAACGGTGGCACGGGAAGGGATACTGTACAGGTAACTGTGAATCCGGAAAATATACCACCTGTTGCAAACGCAGGCATTGATCAATCGATAATTTTACCAATTAATACTGCAACACTGTCCGGCCGTGGTACAGATGTGGATGGTACGGTTGTTTCCTACAGGTGGAGACAGATTGCAGGGCCTGCTGATAAACTTACAGCGCCAAACAGTCCTGTTTCTGTATTACTTGATCTTATTGATGGTAATTATAAATTTGAGCTTACTGTTACTGATAATAAAGGAGCCATTGGCAAAGACACCGTTGCTGTTACTGTAAAACCAATGATAATAACAACACAGCCAAACAGTATTAAAATATACCCTAACCCTGTTACTGATTTTGCAACACTTGAAATAAACAAAGATAACAGCGGTAAAAAAATGCTGATTGTTATTACGGATGTAAACGGCAAGATTGTTTATCAAAAACAAATAGCTCCCACAGCAATAGTATCTAAAGAAACTATCAACTTCAGCAACTTTGCCAGAGGTACTTACTTTGTATCAGTTGATTTTGCTGCAGGAGATAAACAAACTGTAAAGGCAATTAAGCAATAACATCATTTCAGTATAAAAAGAAAATGGTTCGCTTTAAAGCGAACCATTTTCTTTTGCACCCATCCGGTTTTTATTTAATCAGCTCCAGCACCGCGGCTTTATAAGAGCCAAGTGTTATTTCGCCAGTGCTGTTTTGAGTGTTTGTAATTACATCATTGTATTTACTAAACCCATTTGTCCGTTCAGCAAAATCTGCAAAAGCTATTTTCTTTTCTGTTTTAGATGTATTTAAAATAACCATTACCGTTTGCTTACCGGTGTAACGGAAATATACATACACTCCGTCCTGCGGTACATACTGCATCAGCTTTCCATATTGCAGGGCCTGGGATGTTTTACGGAAATTAGCCAGTGTGGCAAGGTATTGCCATATTTCCTGGTCTTTTGCTGTACGCCCCTGAATTGTAAATTTATTTACAGCATCTGCCGGCCAGCCTCCGGGAAAATCAAGACGTACATATCCATCATTAGGGTTTGTGGTACCTGTGGTTGCCAGCTCATCGCCATAATACATTTGCGGAATACCACGGCAGGTAAGCATCCACGCTAAACCGCATTTATATTTATCCATGTTTTCATTTACAACAGAATAAAAGCGGGACATATCATGGTTATCTAAAAAAATAACCTGCCGCATGGGGTCTTTGTAAACAAAATCCTGTGCCAGTGTTGTGTAAAGACGGTTAACTCCATCTGTCCATCCAAAATCTTTTGTAAGTGCATCTGAAATTCCCCACAGTGTTTGAAAATCTGTTGTGGCCTGTAAATTACTTTTAAACGGAAGGCTGTAATTGTTTTGTGTAAAGTATGATTGATTGGGAACGCCATGCACCCATGTTTCTCCAAACATGGTGATTTGCGGAAAGTCGTCCATTAACGCCTGGTTACAGCGGTTCATAAAATTTAAATCGTTATAAGAGTAAGTGTCAATACGCCACCCATCAATGCCAAATTCTTCCACCGTCCAAATGGCGTGTTGTATTAAATAATTTGCTGCATAAGGATTGTTCTGGTTCAGGTCGGGCATTTGAGATGTAAACCATCCGTCCTGCATTACCTTCCTGTCCATTGCACTTGCGTAAGGATCAAACACAGCCTGATCTTTATAATTGGTTTGTGTGTATTTTGGCCATTGGTGCAGCCAGTCTTTCATTGGTAAATCCTGTACAGTAAAATGATACAGGCCAACATGATTATAAACAGCATCCTGAATAATTTTCATGCCTTTTGCATGTACGGCATCAATTAATTCATGATACGCCTTATCACCACCCAGTCTTGCATCTACTTTATAATGATTTGTAAATGCATAACCATGTTCAGTTCGGTCGGGCATATCATTTTCAATTATTGGATTTAACCATAGTGTAGTAATACCAAGGTTGAATAAATATTCTAAATGGTTTTGAATTCCTTTTAAGTCACCACCATGACGGTTAAATACCGTATCCCGGTTCAGCGATTGATCTTTATAGCCCGGTATTTTATCATTGGTTACATCACCATTGCTAAACCTGTCGGGCATTATGAGGTACATGAAGTCTTTTGATGTTACACCCTGTGCATATGCAGCGCCATTCCCTTTACGGTGTGCTTTTATTTCAAAATCAATATTAAAAACGGATGAAGAAATTTTTGCAACACCCGGTTTTACAGCGGGTGCAATTTCAATATCTAAAAAAAGATAGTTGCTGTTTTCAACTTTATTTATTTTTTTCAATTTTACGCCCGGGTAAGTAACCGCAATATTTTGTGCAGCGGCAATATTGTTTCCATGCAGCATCAGTTGTACTTTGTTCCATTTCATACCCGTAAACCAATTGGCGGGCCAGCATTCTGTTTGCTGTGCGCAGGCAAAAGCAGCAGATAACAAAGCAAGCGGCAATAATAAATATCTTTTCATTGTATTGTTAGTTATGTAAAAGAATAGTTTGCAAAATTAAAAAAAGGGCTGACTATGCAGCCAACCCTTTTGTATTTACACGTTAAACAAATTAGTTAATACGCATGGTTTGTGTATACTCATTTAATGTAATGGTGTAAGTACCGGCGGTAGTGGGTGTTTTAAAGTTGTTACCACCTTCCCACTTAATAGCTTTGTTTACACCAACTGCCTGGCTTTGGCCGCTGTTGTCTTCATAATCAAAAGCACCCCATGCATTACCTGCTAAAAACTTAATGTCTTTACTGGCTTTTAATGCAATGGTAATTGTCCATACACCATTACCACTGTATGTCATTTGTGGAGATGAAGCCGGATCCCAATCGTTAACACCTGCCTGGTTTATACCATCACCCACCAAACGCATTTCTGTTGCAGGGCTGATGAAGTATTTAATGTTGTTTACATCACGGCCATCCCAAATAACACGGTTACGTATGCTTGAAGTTATATTGGGAAAGTTGCCGCCGTTAACTTCCATTGTACTTCCATCGCCACCTGTGCTGCCATAGCTTCTTGTTTCGTTAACGGAATTGCTGCCGTTATTCCATGCGTTATTGTCAATCATTTTCCAACCGCCGGCAGTAAAATTGCTTATGCCAACAAATAAATTAGTGGCTGCTGCACCCATTTCAGTTGTTGGAAATACATTTGGCGGGTTCCAGCCTGCTGCAGTTGCATCACCTACAAAGCCCATTCTTCCCTGGCTTATATCATATTTAAGTGTAGTAATGTTTACGCTTATCCTGTAATATCCTGCAGTAGTTACTTTAAGATTGTTAGGACTGTTTTGTACAAGATTACCGCCAGTACCACCATAGTTTACATCCCAGCTACGGCCAACAGTTGCTTTAAACTCAGCATTAGCCGGTAAATAAATGTAGATGTAATACATATCGTTAAACACAGGGCTGCGCAAGTCCCTTATTAATTCAGGGGCTGTTGCCGGGTCCCAGTCGTTACCATTACCTGTTGCTGCCTGGTAACCACCGGGCAGGTATACCCTGCGTATTGGCAAATAACTTTGTATGGTTACGCTTACTGTATTTGAATAAGCAATAGCGCCTAATGCACTAACAGCTTTAATACGGTAATCAATTTTACCTGTATTGCCACCTGCAACACCGCTTGTTAATGCAGTGCTGTTCATTTCGCCTTGTGTTAAACCTTTTGAAAAGATTGAGGGCCCAACAGTAATGTCTTTTACATTAGCGAAGTTTTTACCGGTGGAATCGTATTGCAGTATATAAGTTACTGCATCGGGATACCCGGTAAATGACGACGTCCATGAAAACGTATTTGAAGGCAGTGCAGCATTAGCTAATGTTAATGATACACTTGTTTTTTCTGTTACAAGCCCTGATGGGTCTGCAAAAGGTGTAACAGTTACTTTAACCACATTACTCATGTAGCGTTCATTATTATTTCCGTAAGATGATATTAAGCGTACATCTACAGTTTGTGCAACGCCCAGTTTAAAACCAAGTTGTAGTAGTATACTGTTTAAATCACGCCCTGTTAAAGAAGTATTTAATACACCTGTTACAATCTTTGTGCGTTCGTTAGCAAAGTTTTTGCCCGTTGTATCAATTTCAAGTATGTATTTGTATAAAGATGAATCCTGTGCATACTTGGGGTTTGTCCAGCTAAAAGTTACCACATTGCGGTTGGTATCTGCAAGTGCAGGTGCCACAGTGGTTGATGAAACGCTTAATACAGGCGAAACACCCAACAGGTATACGGGCAATGGTTCCGTCTTTTTTAAATTGTCAACTTTGCTGCAGGCACTAAATAAGCCTGTTGCAACAATTGCACTTAAAAAGAGTTTTGAAATAAGTTTCATTATTAAAAAATTTAAATGTTAAGTGTTATTGTTTAACAACAGTGTATTTACCGGTTTTAAAATTTAATGTTACTTTATAATTACCGGATATTGCAGGTGTTGGAATAGCATCAGGGTCTGACTGAGGGCCCATGTTATACCCCAAATCTCCGCCATCTGCATTTTTGCCACCGTATTGTGGTTGCCATGCATTTAATGTAGATAAGAATTTATAGTATTTACCCGGAGTAAATGCGTAAACAATGCTGTACTGCACTTTACTTTCTTTAGTACATTGCTGGTTTGCCGGCGGGTTATTTGTCCAGCCGCTTACAGTACCATCGCCAGTTATATAAAGCGCTGCTGTAGGCGGCAAAGGAACAGCAACATCTAAGTATGGTTTAATTACAATTTTAATTACGTTAGAGTATAACGGAACTGCATTACCAGAAATAGTAGCTTTAATCCTGAATTCTATATTATGATTTATATCTTCCAGCATGTCAAGCTTTGCTAAAACTGTATTCAGTTCTTTTACAGTAAAAGAAGTGGTTAGTTCTTTTGGCACTGCCACTTCCTGTATGTTTTTATTTGTAAAATTTGCACCAGTAGTATCCACCTGTAAATAATAAATCACATCCTGGGAACTTGTACCAGTGTTAAACTGGTAGTTTGGATTTGTCCAGTTAAATTTTAAAGCCAGTGTATTTTTTTTGGTACTGTCTAAAAAAAGATATGATGAGGATGAAACGGTTAACACAGGTGGTGTACCTCCTTCAAAATAACTTTTTACTTCATCTTTTTTACAGGAAGCAAATGCTGCTGCCAGTGCTATTACAGAGAAGATTTTTAAAAATGTCTTTTTCATTGTAAATGATTTTAGCAGTTAAGTATTAGTATCCTGTATTTTGGGTTAAGTTAGGATTTGATGTTCTGTTGGTAGTAGGCACAGGAAAAATATTATACTTAGCATCTACAGCTGTGCCATTAGCAATACCGCCTTTCCATGGCCACAAGTACGTACCTGTGGTTAATAATCCATAACGTACCAAATCTGTACGGCGGTGGCCTTCCCAGTATAATTCCCTGCCTCTTTCATTAAGTATATTTTGCAGGCCGGTTGCAACCGGTGTTAAGTCAGATGCTGAAAACGCTGTGGCACCAGCCCTTGCCCTTATTAAGTTAATATAGGTTAATGCAGTAGCTGCATCGCCCCCGGTGCCACCTCTTAATACCGCTTCTGCATATATCAGGTACATTTCCGGCAGGCGGAAAACAGGAAAATCAACATCAGAGAAATTCTTTTGACCATCGGATACTGCACCTCCGTCTGAACGGATATTACGGTATTTGTTTACATGCATTCCCTGGTTAAAATCACTGATGTCTGCAATAGCCAATTGAGAGGGGCTTGTACCAAATTTTGAAGTGGTAAACATGGCTCTTTTATCTGTACCGCCGCTTAAGTCAGGAAATAAATCGGCAAGGCCTTTTGTAGCCCTGTAACCAAACCAGCCTCCGTTAACTCCATATTCGCTAAAGTCATCTCCGGCAGCACAGTGTACAAAAAATGTGGTGTTGCCATAAGCTTGTGTTTTAGCACCATCACAATTTATAGCAAACATAAATTCATCTTTTGCCTTATCATTATCAGCCATAAAAACCTTGCGATAGTCACTGTATAAAGTATATCCGCCTGCAATTACTTTCTTAGCATAAGTAATGGCTTCGGTATATTTTGGAGTGCCGGTGTAAACTCCTGCATTTAAATATAATCTTGCAAGCAAAGCCCATGCAGCACCCTGATCTACTCTTCCATATTCAGCAGATTTTGCAGTTGCCAGCCCGGTTTCAATTGCCTTTAATTCACTTTCGATATAGTTAAATAATTCAGGCCTGCTTTTTTCTACCGGCAAGTTGGTTCCCAACCCGTCTGCTTCTGTTATAAAAGTTGATTTGCCAAATATATCCAGCATAACCCAGTAGTTATAGGCACGTAAAAAACGGGCTTCTGCTATTGATTTTTTTATTTCAGCAGCGTCGTTACCGCTAATATTACGTTCGGCCAGTTTTGCATCGGTAGCTTCACGTAAATACTCATTAATAAGTGTTACGTTATAAATACATCTTGCATAAATACCTTTCAGGAATGGATCATCTGCCGTCCATTTAAGGCCATGAAAATCTTTAATGGTCTGGTCGTTCCATGCAACCACGGCTTCGTCTGTTGGCAGTTCTTCGCAATTAAAAAACATGCGGATAAATGCCACCTGGCTTCCTTCATCTAACCCACCACTTATATCTGGTGCACCAGCCGGACCGGAGTTACCTGTTATAGACAGGGTGCCATATATTTTAGCCAGCACACTTTTATATCCTGCTGCTGTGGAATAAGCTTTTTCCGGCGTAAGATCATTTTGCGGAAACAAATCCAGCTTTTTGGCGCAGGACGATACAGCAACCGTAATTACCCCGGCCAGTAATATTTTATTGATTATTTTATTTTTCATGTAAATCGTTATTTAAAATTAAAAATCAAGACTTGCTCCTATTGAGTAAATTCTTGGCCTTGGATAAATAGTATAGTCTGTACCACTGCTGTTAGCATTTTCAGGATCTAACCCTGAATAATTAGTAATGGTAAACACATTTTGTATACTGCCGCTTAACCTTAGCGATGCTTTGTTACGCATTACTTTGCCCAGGTTGTAACCAATATTAATATTATCAAGCCGCAGGAAAGAAGCATTTTCAATATAGTAGTCTGATAAATATTCGTTGGTAGTAGTACCGCTAAAACGGGTATTGAAATAATCCGGTGCACCGTTTTGTACAAACAGAACAGGATTTTTCATAGCCCTTAATACACCGTTATTAGAGTTAAACTGGTTATATAAATAGTTGCCGATAGAACCATGTGAGGCAAGGCCAAAATTCCATTTTTGATACGTAAGCTGGGTGTTAATACCGAACAGCATATCGGCAGCCGGTTTTTTATACAGGTACCTGTCTTCGGTGGTAATTTGTCCGTCCCTGTTCAGGTCTTCAAACAAATTTTCAATAGGTTTACCGGTTGTTTTATCATACACTTGTTTGTATACATAGAAAACATACGGCGAATATCCAACAATAAATTTACCAATCGTATTTGTTAAACCGCCACCAATACCGCTTACATCAATTCCTTTAAAATTTGGATCGGGTTGTTTAAGCAGGTTGGTAATTTCACTCCTGTTGTAAGTAACATTAAAGCCAAAATTCCATGTAAAGTTTTTAGTAACAACAGGTATCGTATTAATAGCTACTTCCACACCTCTGTTTTCCATATTGCCCACGTTGGTAAGCAACTCAATATTAAAGTTTGAACCAGGTGCTACCGGTACAACACTTAACAGGTCTTTAGTTTTCTTTTGATAAAAATCAATTGAACCGGAAATACGGTTATTGGCAAAACCAAAATCTAAACCAAGGTTTGTTGTAGTGGTGGTTTCCCATTTAAGGTTTGGATCATACGCACTTGGCCTTAAAAAACTATAATAAGTATTTCCAAACTGGTATTGTGCTGTATTATTACTTTGAGAGTACCTTGGCAGGTATGCATAATAATCAATGCCGTCCTGCTGGCCTGTAACACCCCATCCAAATCTCAGTTTTAAATCACTTACAAGGTTAGTGTTTTTAAAAAACTCATCTTTTACTTTCCAGGCTAATGCTACTGCGGGGAAATAACCCACACGGTTGTCTTTGCTAAATTTAGAGCTTGCATCACGGCGTATAGAAGCTGTAAGCAGGTATTTATTATTAAAAGTGTAGTTTAAACGGCCTATATAAGATTCCAGGCGAAACTCCGGCTTATCTGTTAAAAAAGTAGGTTCGCTTCCCTGTATGGTATCTTTTTTAGCAGGCTTTGTAGGGTCGGCTATGGCTCTGTAACTAAAGGATGCAAAGTTGGTTACTTCTGTTACAAAATCCTGGTAACTGTGGCCTACCAGCACATCTATTTTACTTTTAACCGCCTTTAATTCTTTAGAATAAAACAACTGCACATCTGCCAGTGTGTTTTTCTTTTTCTGTTCGTAATGTGTTTTTCTTCCGCCGGTTAAAAAATTAGTGGCAGATGCCGGGTTGATATTATCATCGCCTTTACCGGCCGCATTATCAACACCCAGGTTCAGCAACAAATGCAAATCGGGAAAGAAGTGCATTTTATAATCTAATTGTATGTTACCAATAATTCTGTTTACTGCAGAAGTATTATCCCGCTGCTCCAGCAATGCCAAAGGGTTTCTTGTGGCAAGGGCAACAGCGGTATCATTTGGCTGAAGCCATTCGTAATAACCTGCATAATTTTTATTGGCTTTGTACACCGGTTGTGTAGGGTCAAATGAAACTGCCGCACCAATGGCGCCTTCATTTGCCCAGGTATTGTTTGTACGGCTGTATTTAAATGCAAGGTTTATTGCCAGGTGATCATCCAGTAATTTGGGATTTAAGTTTAGTGAAGTGGAAAGCCTGCCAAATTTGTTTGTTTTTAATACGCCTTCCTGGTTAAGATAACCCAGTGATGCCCTGAAAGGAAGTGCAAACGGCAAACCGCTGATGCTTCCGCTGGCGCTTATATTATTGTCGTTTCCAACTGCAGAGCGGTAAATTTCATCCTGCCAGTTTGTATTGGCAGTACCCAGCATGTTTTTGTATGTAGCATTACTTGTTTTTGCAGCATCCTCGTTAATGATGCTTCTTATTTCATCACCAGTAAGCACATCTACCTGCTTGGTTATGTTTGCAAGAGACAGCTGAGTGTTGAAGTTATATTTTACTTTTCCTTTACTTCCTTTTTTTGTGGTGATGATAATAACACCATTTGATGCCCTTGAACCGTACAATGCTGTGGCCGACGCATCTTTTAAAATACTTACCGATTCAATATCGTTAGGATTGATTGTATTTAAATAGTTTCCAGAACCTGCAATACCATTGCTTTCTACCGGCACACCGTCAATAACAATCAATGGATCGTTACTGGCATTTAATGAGGCGCCGCTGCGAATACGTATTTTACTGCCGCCGCCTGCAGAGCCGCCACCTGTAGTAACTTCAAGGCCGGGCACTTTACCCACCAGCAATTGCTCAGATGAAGCAATATTGCCCTTTTGAAAATCTTTTGAAGATACAGAGGTAACAGCACCGGTAAGGTCTCCTCTTCTGCGGGAGCCATACGCCACCACCACTACTTCATTTAATTGCTGGTTGGCCTGTGCAAGGCTTACATTAATTACAGTTTTACCTGCAACAGCAATTTGCTGCGTAACAAAACCAACATAAGTAAATACTAATGTTGCATTGTTGGGCACATTAATTTTAAAAGCGCCATCAGCAGTTGTTTGTGTAGCTACGGTGGTTCCTCTTACAGATACGGTTACACCATTTACCGGTGAACCATCTTTAGCATCTGTTACCTTTCCGGTAACAGCATTCTGCGCCATTGTTGCGGCACTCAGCAACATGCACGAAAGAAGCACCAAAAAAATTCGGGGAATTTTTCTCATAATAACAAGCATTTCAGTTAAAAAATAAATCGGTTTTTGTAACGTGTAAAATTTACACAAATAAAAATGTGTAAAACTTACGCAAAGTAAGGCATTTTTTTATTGCTCAAAACTTTTGTTTACTTTTTTTTATGTTTTTTGGAATAAAGTTTTTCCCTAGTTGCAATCGTTTGCGATACGAGTTGTGGTTAACAGGGTAAAAATCATCATATTTAAAAAAGCCGGGCTAATAAAAGCGGGGGTTAAAAGTCAATTCCGCCCAGTTTTTTCTTGCGTTTTTCATATTTATCGTAGTTAAAGCGGTATAGTTTGCCGGGGCGGTGCGGCACATCCTGCTCCATTTCATCCAGGTCTATTAAAAAATCCATTGAAAAGAATTTTTTGCGAAAATTCCGGCGGTCCAGTTTTAAATCAAGTATTGCCTCGTAAAGATTTTGCAAATCACGCAGTGAAAACTTTTTAGGTAACAGGTTAAAGCCAAGCGGATGCTCCTGCACCCTTTTTTGCAATTGCTTATAACAAGTATCAAATATCTCCTGGTGGTCAAATGCAAGATCGGTTACGTTTTGTACATCATGCCAGTGCAGCTCGTTATCCAGTATTTTAAGTTTATGATGTTGTACGTTAATTAATGTACAATACGCCACTGTAACCACTCGTCCGGCCGGGTGGCGGTTTACTCCTCCAAAAGTATGCACCTGCTCAAGGTATACATCATCTAATCCTGTACGCTGTTTTAATATCTTGTATGCGGCATCATCTATATCTTCATCGGGCCGTACTAAATCTCCCAGCAACGACCACTTGCCATGATATTTTTTTAAGTCACTCCGAATCAACATCACTTTTAGTTTGTTTTCATCAAAGCCAAAAATTACACAGTCAACAGAAAGCGCAATACGGTTGGTGCTTTGTACATCTTTTTGAATAGCAAGTAATGTTTTGGCCGGCTTTGCTATTTCATTTTCCGCAGGTGTTGTCATCTTACTTAAACAGTTTTACAATAATCTATTTTAGTTTTTTAAGAAGCTGGTATAATAACCTTTTCCATTTTGCCGCACGTGTAAAAAATATACCCCTTTACTTAACCTGTTTAGCTGATTACCTAATGTGTACTGATATTGCCCGGGATTTTGATAGCCATAATATATAACTGCCACATTTTGTCCTGTTGTATTTTTTACGGAAACAACCACTCTTCCATTACCGGGTACAATATAATCAATAATTGAAGCGCCACTTACAGGATTGGGTGAAATCTTGATACCGAAACCATCCTTCATGTTTTTGATAGATGTGTTTTTATTTACCGTGCTAAATTGTGCAGTGCTGTAGTTATTTATAACCGTTGGGTTACAATTAACTGTTACCCTCCAGTCGTAGGTGGTAGATACAGTAAGATTATTCAGGGTTACGGTACCCGTTGTAAGATTAGTACCCGCATTTATCCAGTTGGCAGATGTGGTGGGTTTATAATCTACTGTATAAAATAAGCCTGCTTGCGCTGCCCACTTAAGCACCGCATTGGTTGTGGTAATGTTTGAAACTGTTAAACCAGTTGTTGCCGGTGGTGCAGTAATACAGGGAACATTTACATAAATATGATATTCTCCCGGCTGTAATGTTATTGCTTGTGATGCGGTGGTTATATTAAAACTTACACCAGCTGCACCGTTTATTCCTGAGCCGCTGCTGTTACTCATAAAGTTTGTCCAGCTACCTGCTTGCTGAAATGTAACAGTTTTTGTTTGTGCTGTTACATCCATATTACTTACTATTGTTACTTTCAGTCCGTTTGCTGCAGGGTCTGCTACCTGCAATACTTTTACCAGGCCACTGTTAAAGTCGTACGTAAAACTGGTGTTGTTAAATATTGCCGGGTTGGCCAGCCTGAATTTTATAATTTTTGAGTACGCATCATACAGCGCTTTTCGGGCAGGGTCATTCATGTAATGCCACAACGGTGGCTTATTGGCAAGGCGGCCACCATTAGCATTAATGGAACTGTCATATCCTCTTTCCTGAAATTGCCATAATTGTTTTGGGCCGGGTATAGTGAATATTACAGCGGCAGCGGCTTCTTCCTGTCTTAAAGCAGTAGCCAATGATTTTACATTGTAAGAACCGGCATTATTACCAAACTGCAGGTTTTTATACATAGTACGTTCTTCATCGTGGCTTTGACTATAGCCCACTACTGCCGGGTTATTAAAATTACGAGCCGGGCTGCTGTATACCATTGGTGTAATATCTGAACCTGTTCCATAACCCATGGTGCATTGGTTGTAGGCATAATTACTATTACCCCACAGCATAAAACCATAGGCTGCATACTCCTGTTCTTCCTGCGCAGGTGTGGTGCCTAAAAATTCAATAATTGAATATGCCGTTGGTGTGTTTTGTACCACCGTATCATAATACCGTTTCAAATTAGCAACACGGCTGGCATCATAATTTTCAACCGTGGTGGTATTGGTTACAGTTTGCGTAAAGCCTTTGCCTAAGTCAAAACGGAAACCATCCACTTTGTATTCCGTTAACCAAAAGCCCAATGAGCTTTTCACTAATTTTTGTGTTGCGGCGCTTGTATGATTAAAATCGTTAAATACGCTGTAAGGATGCGGCGCTGATTGATTCAACCATGGATTATTAGCAGCAGGGCGGTTGTTGGCAGCATCCCAATATAGTTTTGCCTGTGGTGCATTATCAGCACACTGATTATATACTACATCCAGAATTACGGCAATATTATTTTTATGACAGGTATCGATAAACTCTTTCAGTTTATTTTTTGTGCCATAATATTTATCTGGTGCAAAATAAAAAGTTGGGTTATAGCCCCAGCTTTCATTTCCGTCAAATTCATTAACGGGCATTAGTTCAATAGCATTAATGCCCAGGTTGCGGAAGTATTTCATGGAATCTATCAACGCCTGGTAACTATGCTGCGCTGTAAAATCTCTAACCAATAATTCATAGATGATTAGATTCTTTTTATCAGGCTTTGTAAAATTTGTTACCTGCCAGTTGTATTGCGGCGCATTGGTTTGCAGCACACTTACCAAACCGGTTGTTAACCCTGTTGGGTATGCTTTAAGATTAGGGTAAGTAGTTGAGTTGATGAACTGGTCATTGTTAGGATCCAATATTTTTTCAGTGTATGGGTCTGCAATTTTAATAGTGTTATCTACTAAATACTGGTAGCCATATTCTGTTCCGGGTGTTAAGCCATTAATAGTAATCCAGTAATAATTACCATCTGGAGTGCGGTTCATCTGGTTGCTGCACAACGCAGCCCAGTTACTAAAATCTCCTATTACGCTTACACTGGTTTTATTGGGCGCATACAGCACTAGTGTAACCGATGTATTGTTTGCATTATAATTAATACCTTCTTTAACACCTGCAGGCAATGTAGCAACAGTTGTTGCAGGAGTAATGTAAAAACTGAAAGAGTCTTTTACAAGCGTGGTTCCGTTGTTTGCCTCCAGCATTACTTTATGTTCGCATGCTGTTGCAATAGCCGGGGTGGCAGTTATTGTTGTTGCAGCTGCTGCCGTGTTAATTGTTGTACCATCTAACTTAATTGTAAGTGCTGCATTGGCAGATGAAACACCTGCAATACTTAATGTATTACCTACCGCAATACTCAATGGTTCTGGCCATGGTGTATACCTTGGTTCAAACGGGGGCAGGTTAAGCCTTGCAGCAAAAGCACCGCTTGCATACACGGGCATATACATATCACTGCCATCTGAATTTACCTGCTTTAATGAACCGGCGGCATTGCGGAAAATGATAGTTACTTTTTGTATGGTTTCCCCGGCAGGTACGCCAAAAAAGCTGCGCACATTTGTAATGGTGTATTGATATTTATTACTTCCCAGCGGTGTGGCTTTTGCCAGCGGATCGGCAGTGCCCCATGTAAATTTTACGTATTTCCAGTCACCCGGGCCGGTGCTAAGGTTGGTAATAACACCAACATGCACATATACATTACTGGAATTACCCCCTTCAAAATTCAGCAACCCCTGGTTGCCTTTGTTACAATCTATAGTTGCAACCAAGGTAGAATTATCTAAGGGAAACTCGGGCGCCCAGCTTAACAGGCGTTGCGCATTGGCAATAGTAATGGCAAATAGCGCCATGGCAAGAAACCAAATCTTCTTCATACTGCAATCGTTTGATGTAATGTGTAAAATAAACACATTAAAGTGAGATGGCAAAATTTTGTGGAAGGAGGTGGTTTAAAATCAAAGAGCAGGCTTTATCGCCTGCTCTTCTCAAACATTCACATCATCTGAACCGAATAGCTATTTCCAGCCACCACCCAGCGCCCGGTAAATACCGGTTACGGTATTAAACTGGCGCAGTTTGGTTTCAATCAATTCCATTCTTGATTCTAATGCGTCCCGTTGTGTCAGCAACACTTCTAAATAATCGGCACGGTTCGATTTAAATAAATCATTTGATATAGCGATAGAAGCAGCCAGCGTATCCACCTCCTTTGCTTTTAATTCATACATTTTACCAAAATTGCCCAGGTTAGAAAGGCCGGTGGACACTTCAATATAAGCATTCAGAACGGTGCGTTCATAATTATATACTGCCTGTATTTGCCTTGCATTAGCGTTATAATACTCTGCAGTTATTGCATTTTTATTTATTAACGGGCCTGCTAAATCACCAGCCAGCCCAAACAAAACTGATTCGGGCAGCTTTACCAAATACTTTGGGTTAAAAGCCTGCAAGCCCAGCCCGCCCGAAATATTTAATGATGGATAAAATTCTGCTTTAGCAACTTTTACATCCAGTTTGGAAGCGGCCAGTTCCAGCTCTGCCTGGTGTATATCGGGCCTGTTCTGCAATAATTGAGATGGAATACCGGCGGATACCTGCAATGGCTGCATGTTGAGGAATAAAGCTGTTTCTCTTTTTATTGGCTGCGGATAACGGCCAAGTAAAAGATTAATGGCGTTTTCCCGTTCCTGAATTTTTTGCTGTATATCGTATTCAAGATTTTGAGAACTGAGTACTTCTGCCTGGAATTTTTTAACTGCAAGCTCTGTTGCAGCAGCAGCTTCTTTTTGCACTTTTACAATTTCCAGCGCATTTTTTTGCAGGGTGATAGTTTGTTTTACAATATCCAGCTGGTTATCCAGTGCCAGCAATTCGTAATAAGAATTAGCTATTTCTGCAACAAGATTGGTTATAACAAAATTTCTTCCTTCAATGGTGCCGAGATAACGGTTAACCGCAGCCTGTTTGGCAGTCCGCAGTTTTTTCCAAATGTCCGCTTCCCAGCTTGCTGATAAACTGCCCCTGAAATCGGGCAGCCATTCAGGAACTTCTTTACCTGCTGTTATTTCAGTAGAGGCATCTCCAGCACCCTGGCTGGTATACCTGCCCACTTTTTCTATACCAATGCCGCCGCCGGCCTCTACTGTTGGCAACAGGCGGCCATGCTTTATGCGAATTTCATTTTTTGCAATCTCTATTTCCTGCAAAGCAATAGCCAGTTCCTGGTTATTATACAATGCAGTGTCAATTAAATTTTGCAGGTATTTATCTTTAAAAAAACTGCGCCATTGTGCAGCGCCGCTGCTGGTTGTATCAGTAATGCCATTAAATGCAGCAGGTGTTGTTTTTGCAGTTGGCACCTGTGCCAGTTGCGGTGTTTTACAGCCGGTGTAAAAAATACCTGCACCTATGATACAGGCCGTTGCGAAATTTTTAATTTTATACGGGTTCAACATTGTTATCAATTTCTTCTGTTAAAGGATTTTCTTCTTCGTCTTGTACCATAATATTTCTTTCGGAAATTTTTGCAAACAGGTAATACAATCCCGGAATGATTAATACCCCGAACACTGTACCAAATAACATACCTCCTGCGGCAGCGCTACCGATAGTGCGGTTACCAATTTTTCCCGGACCGGTAGCCAATACCAATGGTATTAAACCTGCTACAAAGGCAAACGACGTCATTAAAATAGGACGGAACCTTACAGTAGCACCTTCTACTGCTGCTTTAAATACTGATGCGCCGGAACGGTGCTTTTGTACCGCAAACTCCACAATTAATACAGCGTTTTTACCCAATAAGCCAATAAGCATTACCATGGCCACCTGCGCATAAATATTATTTTCCAGCCCGAATATTTTTAAAAAAACAAAAGCTCCAAATATTCCTGCAGGCAAAGAAAGAATTACGGCCAGCGGCAGCACAAAACTTTCGTATTGTGCAGAAAGAATGAGGTATACAAATCCTAAACAAATAAGGAAAATGTAAACTGCCTCATTACCACGGGATGATTCATCCTTTGAAACACCGGCCCAGTCAATACCAAAACCTCTCGGCAATGTTTTTTCTGCAGTTTCACTAATGGCTGCCAGCGCTTCTCCACTACTATAGCCGGGTGCAGCGCCACCGCTTATTTCAGATGCTGTATACATATTATGCCTTGTGATTTCAGAAAGGCCATATACTTTTTCCATACTCATAAATGCAGAGTATGGCACCATTTCATCCCGGTTATTTTTTACGTACAGTTTTAAAACATCTTCAGGCAATGCCCGGTATTGCGGGGCAGCAGCTACAATTACTTTGTACTGGCGGCCAAATTTTATAAAACTGATTTCGTAGTTACTTCCTATTAATGTAGAAAGGGTGTTCATTGCATTTTCAATACTCACACCTTTTTGCTGTGCCGCATCGTTATCTACCTTTAGCATAAACTGTGGAAAGCTGGCACTGTAAAAACTGAATACATTATTCAGTTCTTTGCGTTTGTTTAATGCTGCCACCAAATCATTACTTACTGTTTCCAGTTTTTTGTAATCTCCGGAGCCTGTTTTATCCATTAAACGCAATTCAAAACCACCGGCAGCACCATAGCCCGGCACGGCTGGTGGCTGAAAGAATTCAATTTGTGCGCCTGATATATCTTTTGATTTTTCTTCCAGCTCTGTCATTATTTCCTGTACAGAATGTTTACGGTCTTCCCAGCTTTTAAGGTTTACCAAACAGGTTCCTGAGTTGGACCCGGTACCTTCTGAAAGAATTTCGTAACCGGCAAGGGAGGAAACGGATTGTACCCCATCGATATTTTCTGCAATTTTTTGCAGCCTTTCCGCTATTTCATTGGTACGTTCCAGCGATGAACCCGGCGGTGTTTGTATTACTGCATAAAACATTCCCTGGTCTTCGTTGGGTATAAAACCTGAAGGAACTGTATTATTTATAAAGTAGGTAGCAGCACAAAAACCAACCAGCAGCAAAAAGGTTATTACCCGTTTGTTTACAATACCATTTAATATTTTTTGATACCTGCCTGTAAGATTGGTAAACCAGTTATTAAAGCCGCCGATAATTTTATCGAGTATATTTTTCTTTTTAGGCTGGCCGTGTGTATTTTTAAGCATAATGGCACACAATGCAGGTGTAAGCGTAAGCGCCACCACACCCGACAGTACAATAGATGTTGCCATGGTAATTGAAAACTGCCGGTAAAACACACCCACTGGTCCGCTCATAAATGCCACCGGAATAAATACTGCCGCCATTACAAAAGTGATGGCGATAATTGCCCCGCTTATTTCATGCATGGCTTCTTCAGTAGCAAGCAGCGGGCTTAAATGCTTTGTTTCCATTTTGGCGTGTACTGCTTCAATTACCACAATGGCATTATCCACCACAATACCAATGGCCAGCACCAATGCAAATAAAGTAATGAGGTTAAGGGTTATGCCAAAAAACTGCATGAATAAGAAAGTACCTACTAAAGAAACCGGCACCGCAATGGCTGGTATTAATGTGGAGCGCCAGTCTCCCAAAAATATAAACACCACAATACCCACCAGTAAAAATGCTTCCACCAGTGTATGAATTACTTTTTCAATAGAGGCATCCAGAAATTTAGATACGTCGTAACTGATTTCATATTCCATTCCTTTGGGGAAGGATGTTTTTTTAATTTCTTCCAGCTTTGCTTTTACTTCTTTAATAACCTGGCTGGCATTACTTCCATACGATTGTTTTAATACAATAGCAGCAGATGATTTTCCATTCAGGTTTGAATAGATATCATACATCGAACTTCCAAATTCAATATCAGCCACATCTTTCAACCTTAGCAACTCTCCATTAGGATTGGCTTTTACCACTACATTTTCATACTGCTCTTTAGTGGTAAACCTTCCGGTATATTTTAGTACATACTCAAATGACTGCGATCGTTTACCGGAGCTTTCACCTGTTTTACCCGGTGATGCTTCCAGGCTTTGGGCGCTCAATGCTTCCATCACTTCATCAGCAGAAATTTTATATGCCAGCATCCTGTCGGGCTTTAGCCAAATACGCATGGCATATTCCCTGTTACCCAAAATATCTGCAAAGCCCACACCATTCACCCGTTTCAATTCAGACAGCATATTGATATCTGCAAAATTGAAAAGGAATTTTTGATCCATTGCCGTATCTGTACTGTACAGGTTGATGTACATCAACATATTGGGTACTTCCTGTGAAATCTTCAACCCTTCCCTTACTACCAGTGGCGGCAGTTTATTTACCACAGATGCCACACGGTTTTGTACATTAAGCGCTGCTGTGTTTGGATCGGTACCAAGATTAAATATTACTTCCACGGTTGCCTCACCATCATTACCACAATCGGATGTTATATATTTCATTCCGGGTACACCATTCAATGCTCTTTCCAAAGGAATGATTACTGATTTTACCATCAGCTCATTATTAGCGCCGGGGTAATCGGCCACTACTGTAACTTTTGGCGGCGAAATGGTAGGGAATTGCGTAACGGGTAACTGCGTCATGGCCAATACCCCCAAAAACACAATAACAAGGGATATTACTATTGAAAGTACCGGCCTTCTTATAAATCTTTTAAACATTAATTAGTATTATTAAAAATGAATGCAAACTGCCAATGCTTTTTAGTTTGCACTAATTGATTTTTGTTTGTTTGAAATTTTATTCTGCTTTAAGGCGTAAGTGTTCCAGTACTTCCCGTGGGTCTTTCATTTCAGCATTTACTTTATCGCCGTCTTTTACTTTTTGCACACCTTCCAGCAGTATTTTATCTGTAACTGCAAGGCCACTTTGTATCACAAATAAATCCGGCAGGGTACCAACAATGGTAACCGGGCGGGACTGTACGGTGTTATTTTTATCTATTACAAACACAAACAGTTTGTCCTGTATTTCATATGTAGATTTCTGCGGAATGATTAATGCGTTTTTTACAGGAACATCCATCAATACTTTACCCGTTTCGCCATGTTTCAGCAGCATATCTGGGTTAGGAAATTTTGCACGGAAAGCAATGTTGCCCGTTTCGTTATCAAATTGTCCTTCTACCGTTTCCACTATACCGTTTTGCATATAACGCTGGCCATTGGCCAGTTGCAGGTTTACATACTGGGGCTGCCCCGTGCCTGCATGTGCTTTATAGTTGAGGTACTCTGCTTCGTTTACATTAAAATAGGCGTAAATGGATTTATTGTCTGAGAGAGTGGTAAGCAATGCGCCTTCATCTACCAGACTGCCAAGTTTTAAAGGCAGGCGGTCTATCACACCATCAAACGGCGCTTTTATTTGTGTAAACGACAAATGAATTTCTGCCAATTGCAGTTCTGCCCTGGTTTCATCTAACCGGGCTTGTTTTAATGCCACTTCCTGTTTTGAAACAATATTTTTGTCGGCCAGTGTTTTAGAGTTCAGCAGTTCTATTTCTGCTTCTTTAACATTGGCTTTTGCTTTCAGTACTTCGGCCTCAAACACTTTGGGCATTATGGTAAACAGTACCTGACCGGCATGTACATATTTGCCTTCATCTACATTAATACTTTGCAAATAACCTTTTTCCTGTGCCCGTATTTCAATATTTTTTATTGATTGTATCTGGGCAACATATTCTTTTGTAAAAGATGTATCGGTTTGCAAAGGGCTGGTAGCAGTAAATTTAACTGCCGCTTCTTCTTCTTTTTTTTCTTTGTGTGAACAGCCGGTAACAAAAAGTCCGCTCAGGCTGATGAGTAATGCTATTCTGATCATTGGTTGTGAAAATTTAAATACGGTATGCAGTAATGCAGGGTTAATAACGGATTGCAAATACTACTATGGTTAAAAGAAATAGTGATTCAAATAATACCTGCTTGTTATTACAGATGAAATAAACAGGCGGAAAAATCAAATAATAATTTCCCGGTACAGTATAAACTTACGGGAAGAGAGATAAGAAAAATGTTTGTAGAAACGGTTGCTGTTATTGCAATCAACCAAAAGGCTGCCGGGTAAAACCCGGTTTTCAAAGCCCGTACTAATATGGTTGTTTGTATTTTTCTTTTTTAAAGGTGAAAATTCATCATCGTCATCTTCGCCGTCGTTTAAAACAGACGGCGAAAGTTCTTCGTTACCCTGTGGCAAGTTGCTTAATGCTGCTTTACTTTTTGTGATGCTGTAAGCAGCTTTACCGGGTAAACACTGGTATGGCCCGGTTAAGCCGGGCTGCCAGCCTTTTAGTAAAAACAGGCAGGGAATCAATAAATAATACATTAATATCCGCATACAGTGTTAAAAGAGGAGTAACTGTTGCAAATATAGCTTCTGCAGTGGTTGGCAGTTTTTAAACGGTCGTTAAAAGACCATTAACTATTTTAAAAAATTGATAATTCCCATTACATCGTTGTTACCAAAGCCTTTTTGCTGTGCATTGCTGTATGATTGAATGGCGGCATTGCCCAAAGGAAAAGCGGCGCCGGCTTCTTGTGCCAGTAAAATATCTTTTAGCATAAGGTTTAATGTAAAAGCCGGTTCGTACGAATCATTTATAAGTAAGGGGGTCTTTATTTTTGTAACGCCACTGCCAATAGCACTTTCATTAATAATTTCTAAAAAATCGCTGCGCTGCAAACCCATTTTCCCGGCCAGTAAAACAGACTCGGCCAAACCCTGGTATAAAATTGCCAGCAGGTAGTTTACAGCAATTTTGGCGGCATGGCCTTTTCCATTCTCTCCCAGGTGTTTTACCTGTTTACCCATTTTTTCAAAATAAGGCATGGCCCGATCAATATCTTTTTGCTCCCCGCCTGCAAGAATAATAAGTGTGCCATCTGCCGCAGGTTTGGTGCTGCCCGCAACCGGCGCATCAATAAAAGAAGCGGCTTTGTTTTTTATTGCAGCAGCAATATTTACAGAAAGCTGTTGCGATATAGTGCTCATATCAATAAACAATTTGCCGCTTATTGATGCCTGTTCAATTTGATTATATACATCTGTTACAGCAGCATCGTTTGTAAGCATGGTTATTACAACATCACAATTATTTACCAGCACCGTAATACTACTGCACACATTACTTGTTGCAGCAAAAGCTGCGGCTTTTTCCGGCGTACGGTTGTAAACGGATAAAGCAAAGCCTGCTTTTTCTAAATTTTTTGCCATAGGAAAACCCATGCTGCCCAAGCCAATAAAGCCAATTTTTTCTGCTGCCATATTTTGTGTTTATTTTTTTGCAAATACTTTTTTGCCGTTTATGAATGTGCTTATAACAGTAGTTTTTAAAATTGCTGCATTATCGCAGTTCATTAAATCTGTATCCAGTATTATAAAATCTGCAGCCTTTCCGTTTTCCAAACTGCCTTTTTCTTTTTCTTCAAAAGCAGCTTTGGCAGCCCAAATAGTCATGCCACGCAATGTTTCTTCCTTTGTAAGTGCATTATTTATTTGAAAGCCGCCGGCAGGAAAACCCTTTGCATCCTGCCTTACAACTGCCGCATAAAATGTTTTAAAAGGAGAGATGTCTTCTACCGGAAAATCAGTACCCAGCGGCATCCACCCGTTTTGGTTCAGTAATTCTTTGTACGCATAAGCGCCTTTCATACGTTCTGCACCCAGGCGTTGTTCTGCCCAATACATATCGCTGGTGGCATGTGTGGGCTGCACAGAAGGAATAATATTATAGTAAGCAAAAAGTTTAACATCCGCAGGGTTTACAACCTGGGCATGTTCTATTCTCCAGCGCTTATCATTTTTTCCTTTCAATACTTCGCCATAAATTTTTAAAATTTCACGGTTGCCACTGTCGCCAATGGCGTGTGTGCACATTTGAAATTTTGTATTAATGAGCTTTGCCGCAATGTCTCTAAAATGTTGCGGATCGCTTAATAAAAAACCTTTCCAGCCGGGTTTATCGGTATAATCATGCAGCAAACAGGCACCACGGCTGCCTAATGCACCATCACCATATAATTTAAATCCACCCACATTTAATAAAGCCGTTTTATAAACGCCTTTTGTTAAGTACGCAGCATAATTGGCACTGTCGTCACTCAGCAGTACAAATATTTTCATTTTTAAACTGCCTTCCTTTTGCAGTGCATCAATTACATCAACAGCTTTTGCACTTAAGCCGCAATCCTGTACTGATGTTAAACCAACCGCAAAGCAATTTTGCTGTGCTTCGTTCAATGCTTTAGCATAAGCATCTTTACCCGGTACCGGAATTACCGATTGTACCAATGTTTCTGCATTATCGATTAAAATACCCGTAAGAGCGCCATTTACCTTTTCTATTGAGCCGCCTTTTACAACAGCATCCGGTTTAATAGCAGCTAACTCAATAGCTTTTTGGTTTACAATCATGGCATGTCCGTCCACCCGTTCTAATGCAACGGGGTTGTTGGGGAAATTAACATCCAGTAATTCTTTTGTAGGAAATTGTTTAGTATCCCAATCATTCTGGTCCCATCCTCTTCCTTCAATCCAATCTCCGGGTTTAATTTTTCTTTCTGTTACAAATGTTTTAATCTTATCAATACAATCCTGCCAGCTTTTGGTGCCATACAGGTTTACCTGGTTTAAACCAAAACCGTAACCAACAAAATGACAATGTGCATCTATAAAACCAGGGTATACTGCTTTGCCTTCTGCATTTATTTCTTCTTCGCCTTCATATTTTTTAAGAATAGCATCATTGGTGCCTGTTTCTAAAACTTTACCATCACGTACCGCCATGGCTTCAGTCACTGTAAACCTTTCATCTACTGTATAAATTTTTGCATGATGAATTATCAACGGAACTTTTTGACGAAACTTACAGGAGGCAAGAGCTGTAAACAATATGCTATAAGTAATCAGTTTGGCAAGACGCATAATCTTTTATTTTTTTCAAAAGTACAATAATTCATGCCCGTAATTTTTAACTTTGAAACATGTATAATGCCGAACAAACAAAACAGCTGCAGGCGCAAACTGCAAAGTATATAAAAGAGAATACCGAATGTGGAATATCCAATGTAAGTATCTACCGTGACATTTTGCGTTTTCACGAATACCGCTATTATGTACAAAACGATCCATTAATCAGCGATTTTGAATACGACAATTTATACAAGCATTTAGAAAAGTTTGAGAAAGAAAACCCTGCCAGTATTACTCCTGATTCTCCCACACAGCGTGTGGGTGCCGGTTTGGTAAAAGACTTTCCTAAGGTGCAGCACCTGGTTCCCATGCTTAGCCTGGAAAACAGTTACAATGCTGATGATTTACTGGACTGGGACCGTAAGTGCCGTGAGTTGAGTGGTCTTGATGAGGTGGAATATTCTGTTGAACCAAAATTTGATGGCGCCAGTATATCTCTTATTTACGAAAACGATTTACTGGCACGTGGGGCCACACGTGGTGATGGTGTGGTGGGTGATGAAATTACAATAAACACCAAAAAAATAAAGTCGGTTCCGCTTTCTGCAAAATTTAGTGAGTATGGCATACAACAAATTGAAATACGCGGCGAAGTATTGATGAACAAAAATAATTTTAAAGCGTACAATGATAAATTAATTGAAGAAGGTATTCCGCCTCTGGCAAATCCACGCAATGCTGCTGCCGGAAGTTTACGTATAAAAGACACAGCTGAAGTTGGAAGAAGAAATTTAGAAGCTTTTTTATATCACGTTAGTTACATCATTGCAAACAATAAACCGCCAGCAACAAGCCATAAGCAGCCATTAACACATAGTGGTATGATAGAAATGTTGTGGAACCTGGGGTTTCGCAGTCCACAAAAAGAATTAAAAGTTTTTAAGGGCATTAATGCCGTTATAAATTATGTAAACGATTTTGAAGCAAAACGGGATAACCTGCCTTATGAAATTGATGGCATGGTTATTAAAGTAAACAATTTGCAGTTGCAGGATGAGTTAGGAATGACGAGCCATCACCCACGCTGGGCTATTGCATTTAAGTTTAAAGCCCGCCAGGCAACCACCAAATTAATTGGTGTGGAATACCAGGTGGGGCGTACCGGTGCAGTTACACCGGTTGCCAAACTGGAGCCGGTACAAGTGGGTGGTGTTACTGTAAGCAGTATCTCTATCCATAATGAAGATTATATTACTGAAAAAGATTTAATGCTGGGTGATACAATTTTAATAGAACGTGCCGGTGATGTAATACCGCAAATTGTAAAATCGTTTGCAGAATTAAGGAAAGGAGACGAACAAAAAATTGTTTTCCCAAAAGCATGCCCCGTATGCAATCACACTCTGTACAAACCCGAAGAAGAAGCTGTTTGGCGCTGCACCAACATTAACTGCGAGGCACAGGTGGTGGAACGTATTATACATTTTGTAAGTAAAGATGCGATGGACATCCGCAGTTTTGGGGAGGCAAACGTTCGCAAATTTTATGAAATGGGTTTTTTAAAAGATGTGCCCGGTGTGTACACCCTGCCATTTGATGCATTAAGAAAGCTGGATGGTTTTGGAGAAAAATCTATTACCAACCTGCAAACAAATATTGAAGCCAGCAAAACACAGCCACTGCACCGCATTATTTATGGTTTGGGCATTCGTTATGTTGGGGAAACAACCGCCAAAACATTGGCCAATAATGTGGAGCATTTGCTTGACTTTACAAAATTAACGGCAGAAGCTTTGCAACAAATGGAGGATGTGGGTGTAAAAGTTGCATCAAGCATTCATGAATTTTTTGCCGACGAAGGGAATATTGCCATAATTAAAAAATTAGAAGAGCTGGGGGTGCAATTAAAAAATGAAAAGAAGGAACTGGCCACAGGAGGCAATTTAACAGGGCAAACCTTTTTATTTACCGGCACATTGGTAAAATTTAAACGCAGCGATGCTGAAGCGCTGGTGGAAAAAAACGGCGGCAAAATTGTGAGCGGCGTAAGCAGTAAATTAAATTATTTAATAGTGGGTGACGATGCCGGCAGTAAATTAGAAAAGGCAAAAAAAATTACATCAATAAAAATTATATCTGAGGAAGAATTTGAAAAAATGGTTTCTTCCTGAAAAAAATTTGTTTATTTTTAATCCCTAAACCTTATTTTATCATTGGACACTTTATCTGTGCAGCTGCAATTGTATGGATTCAGGTGTCAAAATCATTTTTATGATTAAAAACCTGCCAGGCGAAACCTGGAAGCCTATTCAGTTTAACGGCTATAAAAAACTACGCAAAAAATATGCAGTATCGTCGCTTGGCCGTGCGGCAAGTTTTTCAGAAAATATTCAAAAAGACGGAAAAGTATTAACGGGCTCCATTACTTCCGGTTACAGAACGCTCAACCTTCATATAAATGGTGGCAACGGCACTATTTATATTCACAGAGAAGTAGCTAAGATGTTTTGTAAAAAGCCATCTCCCAAACACAAGTTTGTAATTCACATCAATCACAAGAAAAAGGACAACCAGTATAAAAATTTAAAATGGGCCACGCTGGATGAAGTTAGCAGTCACCAGCAGTTTAGTCCTGAAAAAATTGCTTACAAAAAAAGACAGGCCAACAAAACAGAGGGCTTAAAACTTAATGCCGAGCAGGTAAAAATTATTAAGGCAATTATTAAAGACCCTAAACGTAAACTTACTTACAAACAGCTTGCTGCAAAATATAAAGTAAGCGAAATGACTTTGTACCGTATAAAAAGCGGCGAAAACTGGGGGCGTATAAAATAAGTACAGCAGTTAAATAATTTAATGAAAAGGAATTGGCGCAGGCTGGTTCCTTTTTTATTTATATCACTACCTTAGTTGTACAAATTTATTTTATGCTGCAGCCTTCCACCTTTAAATTTTTAAAAGACTTAAAAAAGAATAATAACAAAGTATGGTTTGATGAACACCGGAAATTATATGAAACAACCAAAGCAGATTTTTACGGGCTGGCAGATGATATTATTTCAGGCATTGCTTCTTTTGACAGCAGCATTGCACATTTAAGAGCCAGGGATTGCGCTTTTCGTATTAACAGGGATATACGTTTTAGTAAAGATAAAAGCCCGTACAAAACTAATATTGGTGCTTTTATTAGTAAGGGCGGCAAAAAAATAAACAGTGCCGGTTATTATATACATATTGAACCCGGACAATGTTTTATTGCCGGTGGTTTTTATATGCCCGATGCGCCGCAGCTTGCCAAATTAAGGCAGGAAATTGATTACAGCTTTGATGCCTGGAAAAAAATAGTGGAGGCAAAACCCTTTAAAAAGATTTTTACAAAAGGGGTGGAAGGTATAGAAGTGTTAAGCCGCCCGCCTAAGGGATATGATGAAAGCAACCCCGCTATTGCTTATTTAAAAATGAAGAGTTTTATTGTAAGTGTTCCGGTTGCCGATGCCGTATTACAAAGCAAAACTGCTGTAAAGGAAATTGTAAAAACATTTGCAGCAATTAGGCCAATGATTGCCTTTTTAAATGCAGCGGCAGACTAAGATTATTTTCAACTCAACTATAAAAAAATGGCCAGAGATAAAAATCTCCGGCCTTGCTTACCTCTGAAACCACAAGAAAAAAAGGTATATATAAATAAGATTATATCAGTTAATGAAATACATAACCGGATGAAAATTGGATAGTAAAAAAGGAATTTGAAAATTACAAATGCCCAGAAGCTTTAAATAAGATTGGAGTGGATTAAAATAACCTAAGCAGGCCGTAAAAGTAGTGTTTTTTTTGAATTATGCTAATTTATTTTAGCATTTTTTTCTACCATAGCAAGCTCTTTTTGTGCATAAGCATATAATTTTTTCCTTTTCCGGTTATACCACCATTTGGGGGCGGATTTTTTCATTAATGTATCTATACTCCGCATACCAAAAAGCTTCCATAAGCCATTTACTTTACCTCCCAGGCTGCTCTGCAAGGCTCTTAAGCTCATGGCAAAACCACCATCTATGTACTCCATATGATGCCAGTAACCTGCAGGCATAAATAATGTGTCACCATGCTCCAGTATAACCTCGTAGCCTTTAGCAAGTTTTACTGCCGGAAAACTGTCGTAGTCAAATTTTTCTTTATAGTTTGCGTAATTCGCAAGGCTTAAAACCTCCCAGGGTTTTCTGTACAGTTTATATTGTTCTTCAAAAGGAAAAAGCAGTACCCTTTTTCGGCCAATAAACTGCGTATGCAGTATATGGCTCATGTCAATATCAAAATGCATATGGGTTATAGAACCCTGGCCACCCACAAAAAGCATGGGGTATTTTTTTACAAAGCCTTTCATTAGTTCATCCGGCCATGTAAAATCGGTTATTACCTGCGGCGCATGTTGAAAGATGTTGAACAGAAAAATGCGTAAATCCAGCGGGCCCTCTTTAACTTTTGTAAGGTAGTCGCCAAATTTCATGTATGCATCAGCCGTATTTATGGGTGTATAAGCATCACTTTTTACATTGTTATATACGCCCACTTCTTTGTCTCCCACTATATTTATAAAATAATCCCACGACCATTTTTTATATGCCGGCCATTGCTTAGCCATGTCTTTTATTACCACAGGCTTCATGGTGTTGTAGTATTTGGCCTTAAAGTCTTCGGGAGAAATGGTTTGAAAAGTATCTACAGGCTGTAATTGCATAACAATTTTTTTGCTGCGCAAATTTACTAATTACCTGTTTAGAAACATCTTGAAATTTTAATAATAAAAACTAATAAGCGTTAGTTTTGCGTAAAGGCGTAAAATGGCTAAAATTAAACCGGGAAAAAACAGCAGTAAAAAAGAAGTGATTATAAAAAACGCTGCTGCTCTTTTTCGCACAAAAGGTTTTAATGCAGCATCCATGAGGGAGCTGGCAGTTGCCGTTGGTGTGGAAGCACCCAGCTTATACAATCATATAGGAAGTAAGAACGAGCTGTTGCATGATGTATGTTTTAAAGTGGCAGATGAGTTTACCGGCCAGATAACAATAACAGAAAACAGTAAAGATACGGTGCTGGCTAAAGTTGAAAACATTATACGCTTTCATATAAAAATGATGCTGGATGAATTTGATGAAGTATATGTAGCTAACCATGAATGGAAACACTTGCAGGAACCTTTTTTAAGCAATTTTTTGCAGCAGCGGCGCAGTTATGAAAAAAGGCTGGTAACACTTATTGAAGAAGGCATTAAAAAGAAAGAGTTTAAAAACATTAACCCGTATGTGGCAGTACTTACAATGCTTTCTGCGGTACGTGGGCTGGAGTTTTGGCAGCGGCATAAAAAAAGCATCAGCACAAAAACGCTGGAAAATGATATGGTGAACCACCTTTTAAACGGTATGAAAAAATAATTTATGGCAGTACACTTTCATTCACTTAAAGTAAAGGCAGTAAAAAAAGAAACGGCAGACTGCGTATCAGTTTTATTTGATGTGCCGCAAAACCTGCTGCAGGAATATGTTTATGAACAAGGGCAAAACATCACCCTTAAAAAAACAATTAATGGTGAGGAGCTGCGCCGCTCTTACTCTATTTGCAGCGCTCCGCACGAGCAGCAGCTTAAAGTGGCAATAAAAAGAGTGGATGACGGAAAATTTTCCTGCTATGCCAATGATGTTTTACAAACAGGTGATGAACTGGATGTTTTACCGCCAACAGGAAAATTTAACACAACGCTTCATGCAAAAAATAAAAAACGTTACCTGGCTTTTGCAGCAGGCAGTGGCATTACCCCGGTAATTTCATTAATTAAAGCCGCATTACACACAGAACCCGGCAGCAGTTTTACATTGGTACTTGGCAACCGCAGCCGCTCTTCTATTATTTTTTTTGAAGAACTGGAAGCGTTAAAAAACAAATACCTGCAGCGCTTTAGCTTTATTAATATTTTAAGCAGGGAAAAAACAGATGCCGCATTAAACTTTGGAAAAATTGATGAAAGCAAACTGAAAGAATTATCAAAACTTATTAATTACAGCAGTGTTGATGAATTTTTTATTTGCGGGCCGGAAGGCATGATTTTTTGTGTGAAAGATTTTATGGAAAGTGCGGGAATTGATAAAAAGAAAATACACTTTGAGTTATTTAATTCTTCCGCTGTTGCAAAACCCAAACAGGCCAAACAAACTAACAGCAATGCAACAACTGCAAAAAGCAACATTACCATTAAAGCCGATGGCAGAAGCTTTGAAGTAAATACTACACTTAACAGTGGCATTACCATACTGGATGCGGCTTTGCAGCAGGGCGCTGATTTGCCTTTTGCATGCAAAGGTGGTATGTGCTGCACCTGCAAGGCAAAACTTATGGAAGGCGAAGTGGATATGGATGTAACCTGGGGGCTGGAACAGGAAGAAATAGAAAAAGGATATATACTTACCTGCCAAAGCCATCCTAAAACAGAAAAAGTAGTGGTGGATTTTGATATAAAGTAGGCCCCGCCAAAAATGACAGGGCCGTTTGAAGAAAAAAACCTACTTACACTCTTTCCCCATGCAAGGGTTTTTGCACAATGAGTCAGGTAAATATGATGATTGCCAAAAGGCTGATAATTATTAATACCTGCAGCAATTCAATATTTTTTATCGTTTGCATTTTATTGAATTATTATTTTTTCTGCCTGTTGTTCATCATCATTTATTAATTGCAGCAAATAAATGCCTTGTGGTATGCCTGCTGTATTGTAACGGTTACTGCTGTTAACAACAAATTGCTTTATTAGTTTACCGTTCATATCCACCAGTTGTACTCTTTTAAATTTATCAGCACCATTAATTATTATATAATCATGTGCAGGGTTTGGCAATACACTTACCAGGTATTTCTTAGAAAAATCTACTTTAAGTATAATGCTGTAGCGGTAAGTGCCGTCTTTATCTACAATTTTTAGGCGGTAATAATTTAACCCGTTAAAAGGCTTAGCATCTGTTATTGCATAGGAGTTAATATAATTTCCTTTTGCAGGTGTTTCTGTAATTTTTGTAAATACCCGTCCGTCACTGCTTTTTTCCACTTCGTAACGCTGCAGGCTTATTTCATTTTCAGTATTCCAGTTCAGCAATACTTTATCGTTATCTTTTGAAGCATTAAACACCAGCATATCTACAGGAAGTGCCGTAAATGTATTTTTTGCAAAAAAGAATGTAGAGAAAGAATTGATACTTGCTGTAAGCACATATCCATACTCATAGTTTTCGTAACCGGTGGTAAGCTTTACAGGAGTTACCGCCATAGCAGCCGGGCAGTTTTCCGTGTTTTTTAGAATAGCAATATCACTAATGCTGGCAATGCCAGAGGGCTGGCCCAATGAATTAGTGGCATTTTTCAATGCAAGAAATTCACTTGTTTTAAGGTATAACCTGATGTCTACATTACCAACAATGGTATTGTTTTGTACCTGTATGGTTAAGTTTCTGTCGGCATACAACTGATGCAGCGCAGACTCTTCCCTTACAGTACCATTGTTAATGTAAGATGATGCAGTAACATTACCCAGGTTATTGCCATTGGCTTTTATTTCTGCCACCACATCGCCACCGGTATTTAATATGGGTACCCACTGGTTATTGTTTGAGCTGTTTATTACAACTGTTGGGTAAGTTTCGCAACTGTTAGCACTGCCATTGGCAATAAACGCCGGAACAACTGTAAGGGCATTGTGGTAACCAATCGTATTATATGAATTTGCCGGTGTATAGGTAGACCGGTTGGTTACGGTATTGGTTGAGGGATCCAGTTGTACAACATGTACAGCCTGTGTACCATCTCTTGTAATGGTGTACAGCTTGTTTCCGTTTAAAGTTAATATACCCGTTGGGTAAGCGCCTGCGGGGCCATAAGGTTGATAGTCGTGTAAATCAGTATAAGTATTAGTAGCAGGGTCAAACTGAAACATTACACCAGAGCTTAGTGGTCCGCCTGCAGCAGTATTTCCATAAAACTTATTATTATAGAGCGTCATTATATTTTGTATGCTTGAACCTGTTGTAACCTGGTTAAGGTTAAACAAAGTGCTGGCTGTATTGGTAGCAGGGTCGTACATAATAATTCCGCCAACATTGTTAGCGCCGCCGCTATTGGTTGCGCCATACAGTTTATTGTTGTAAACAGCAAAGCCTCCTGTGGGCTGGCTGGTTCCGGAGTTTTGTACAGAATAGAGATTGGTTAATGTGCCTGTGACAGGGTCGTAACTGTAAATAGTACCTCCATTGGCTGCGCCTCCTGCACTAGTCATACCATAAAATTTATTATTGTACAACGTTGGCTCACCAATAGGAAATGTACTTCCCGTAGGTTGAAAATCTTTTTTTGTAAACACATTGGTGGCAGGGTCGAACTCATAAAAAACACCATAGCCGCCGCCCGTGGTGCCATACAATTTTCCATTATATGCAACCGGTGCAGAGGTGGGGCCATAGCTCGTGCCGCCTGAACCCGGCAGATCAAAATTGTATTTGCGTGAATATACTGTTGTGGAAGGATCGTATTCCCAAATGCAACCAGCATCAGGCTGAGGGCCGGTATAACAGGTTCCGTAAATTTTCCCGTTAAGCAATGCAGGCCTGCCATAAGGTATGCGGCCATTTTCGGCAGTATTAAAATTCAGTTTTTTTGTTACAGTGCCGGCGGTATAATCGTACATAAATAAAGTGCCCTGGTCGTTAAAACCACCATTATAAGTAACTGCATAAAATTTTGAGTTGAAAAGTGCAAGAGTGCTTCCCGGATTAACAGGATTATCATAATTGCTTACGCCAAAATCGTATTTTTTTACAACCGTAGTTGGGTTTGCAGGATCCCATTCATAAATGGTGCCTTTGCCATTAACGCCCCCTACGCTGCACATGCCTAAAAATTTAGAACCATTTGCCACCAGTTTTCCTAAGGGGTTTCCGCCTGTGGTGGTGTAATTAAAATCAACCAGTTTGGTAAAAACATTGGTGGCAGGGTCAAGCTGAAATAAGGTACCGTAGCTATTGGCACCATTATAATACAAGGTGCCGTATAATTTGTTATTGTAAACAATCATTTCATTGTTGTTCATGCTGGTGCCATCATTAATACTGGCACCTCCAAAAACTTTTATAACGGTTGTGTTTGAGCCATTGGGCAAAGCAGGATCTATTACATACAAAGCGCCTGCATCATTTGCAGCACCTCTCCAGCTTCCGCAATAAAGTTTGTTATTGTAAGGAGTAATGTTGGTGTAAAATGCCCATCCATTTCCTGCACCCGGTCCTGTCATATCCAGCAGGTCAGTATAAATATTGGTGGCAGGGTCCCATTGAAACACCACACCCAGCCCCGCAGTACCGCCACCCGCTGTACCACCATACATTTTGCCGTTCATGAGCCTCAGCGAATTTTGGGGATATGCGCCGGCAGTACCATTGAAATCGTATTTTTTTGTAAACACATTGGTGGCAGGATCCCACTCAAATATAGTACCGTAACCATTTGCTCCGTTATCATTAGCAACCCCATAAAATTTATTATTGTACAATAAAAGACTGCCCAATGGGCCGCTTCCATTTAAACTGTAATTGGGGCCAAAATCAAATTTTTTTGTGTAAATATTGGTGGCAGGGTCGTATTCAAAGAGTACACCAAAGTTGCCCGTTCCGCCATAACGGGTAGTGCCGTATAATTTTCCGTTGTAAGAAGCCATTTCCAGGTTGGCAGGGTTGCCACCTGATACCGCTACAGGAAAAGGATATTGCACCTGGAAATTTTGTCCGCTGCTGTCGGTACTAAAAAGAAAACCATTAGAGGAGTTGTCGCTTTGCGGATAACCACCCACCAAACCAAACATACGGTTTACACCCTGCGCATGTACAAATACAATTGTAATAATGCTGATGAAGAGTAAGTAAAGCTTTTTCATAACAAAGATTTAATAAGAGACTTAAAAAATGAAAAGGCCTTTAAGAGGATATATGGGAGTTAAAACCAGAATCAAAATTTGTTTTATTATTCCGGCAGCACAATACTCAATTTGTAGTACTATAGCTGGGTATCATTTTTTCTTTTTTAATTGAAAGCTGTACAACAGTTTTATGCTGAAAGTGCTGCCTGTAATTTTTCCGGCATTTACTGTTCCTTTTTCAATATGTGAAAGGCCTTTTGCATAACTGGCATTAATACCGAGGCCGGGTACAGTTTGTTGCATTATATAACCTGCACCAAAGCACCAGCTTGTTAAGGTTGATTGTGTGTATTTTTTAAAATCGTAGTGCCCGGTGGTGTAATCACCATAAGCCTCTGTCATAAATCCAATTTGCGGGCCGGTTTCAAAATAAACACCGGGTTTAGTATGGTATTGCACAAGGAGTGGAACATTAATGCGTTTAATAGTTACCACACCCGTTACAGTACTGTTACCGCTTTTGTAGCTTTCTTCTGTACCTTCGGCAGAGTAGTTAATACCCAGCTCTACAGCAATATTTTTTTTAGTGCGGTAGTTACCAAATACGCCCGCTGCAAAAAAATTGTGGCTGCCGGTGGAATACACAGCAGTATTGGAGTAATCTTCTTTAGAAATATTTAAGCCTGCTTTAGCTCCAACACTAAATTGTGATTTAGCAGCTGTTGCAGCTAACATAATTGCTGCAAATAAAATAATTGACTTTTTCATACAATGAATGCTGTTTTAATTATTGTGATGTTTACAGCCCAAAATTTCAATTATTACAACTCTCATTCAATACTCAATTTGTAGTAGTGCTGTTACTTAATTGTTTTTTATTAATACTTTTAAGAAAAAAACTGTGCGGATATTATTTGTTGGTGTTATTTTTTTTATTGTGGGGTTAAAAGCCACAGCGCAAACAAGAGTTGCAGACAGTGTGCGCAGGAGCATTGCTTTGTTAAAAAATGATGATGAAAAAGTTGCCAGTGTTATTGTTTTAACAAATGCTGCACTTAACCCGGATACACTATTGCCTTACCTGGAAATGGCAGAAAAAATTGCAGCAGCATCCAAAAACGAAATACAGCTTGAACAATTGGCTTTTTGCAGAGCCACTTATTACATAAAGAAAGATTACACGGACAGCAGCTTAGCTATTATAAACAGCCTGCTTGCAAAGAGTAAAAAAAATCCGCTGCAAAAAAAACACCTGGAGTATCTTTTTTTTAAATCGAAAATTTATGACCGCCGGAATGAATACAGCCAGGCAATAAACCAGTTGATGGAAACCATAGAAGTGGCGGAAAACCAAAAAGACACTGCTATACAAATACAGGCCAAAACCGGTATTGGCTGGGTGCTTATGGAAATGGAAAAATATAATGAGGCACTGGACTGGCTGTACAGGGCAATGCATACTTCTGCCAATAAAAAATTTTATAAAAATTATGGGGCGCTTTACAGTAACCTGGCATCTGCATATAATGCTTTGGGCAATGGCGACTCTGCAGAGCATTATATTAATATAGCAATTGCTGATGCACGTGAAAATGAAAGCCTTCTTTTTTTAGCAACTGCTTTAAGTATGCAGGCAAAAATTTTTATCGATCATAAAAAACCGCATTTTGCAGAAGCGCCGTTGCATGAAGCAATTGAAATAAGAAAAAGGCTGAATGATGATTATTATACGGTGTATGACATGAGCAATCTTGCCAGTTATTATGCCAGCAGCAACCAGCCGCAAAAAGGCATACCACTATGTTTAGAAGGTATTGCACTGGCAAAAAAACGTGGGCTGCATTCGCAATTGCTTATGATTTATAAAGCACTGGCGGAAAATTATAAAGCCGCCGGAAACACTGCCGCTTACAGTAATACACTGGAGGATATCATTGTATTGAAAGATTCCTTTAACAGCATAAACTCATCTAAACAAATTGCAGAACTGCAGGCACGTAATGCCACACAAAAAAATGAAAAAACAATACTGGAACAAAAATTAAACCTTACCGTAAAAAATTACTGGCTGTTTGGTTCGCTCCTATTTGCAGCAATGGGCGGTATTATTTTTGCGCTGGTTTTTACCAATTACCGCCGCAGGCAGCAACAAAAAATGCAGGCAGCATTGCAGCTGGAAAAAAAGAATGCGGCACAATCTATTATTGAAGCAGAAGAACAGGAGCGGCGGCGTATTGCTGCAGACTTACACGATAATATCGGCGCTTACGCATCAGCCATACGGGCCGATGTGGAAAAAATTTCTCAGCATGGCGCCATGCAAAATGAAACATCTTTACAAAACCTGCAACAGCACTCACATGAAATTATCAGCTCCCTGCGTGACACCATTTGGGTGTTGAACAAAGAAAATATTACTATTACGGGCATAAGCGACCGCATAAAAAATTATATCAACAAGCTGCAGCCGTCTTATAGTTCCATCTCCATTCAATTGCAGGAAGATATTGAGAACGACATACGCATCAGCTCTAAACAGGCATTGAATATTTTCCGCATTGTGCAGGAAGCCGTGCACAATGCCCTAAAACACAGCAATGCAAAAACTATTGACATCAGCATTATAAGCAAGCTCAATTTGATGATTACAGTTACAGATAATGGTACCGGCATTGCCACAGCAAACAATGCCGGAAATGGTTTAATAAACATGAGAAGCAGGGCTGCAGAATCTGGCTTAAACCTGGAGATTGAAACAGCCGAAAATAACGGAACAACTGTAATTTTAAATTTTGCTACTACAAATTAAGTATTGAACAAAAGGCAAAAACGTTTTCATTTTGCCCATTAAGAATTATAATATGACAAAACCATTACGTATAGGTTTGGTAGATGACAAAGCAGTTAACCGGGCAAGTGTGGCCGATAAAATTAAACAATTTGAGGACCTTGATTTTTGTTTTACTGCTATTAATGGCAACGATTGCCTGGAACAACTAAAAGGCCTGCCCGTAGATAAACTGCCGCATGTAATTTTTATGGATTTGGAGATGCCGGAAATGGATGGCGTGCAAACCATCAGTATTGCAAGAGCATTATACCCTGAAATTTATTTTTTGGTATTAACCGTTTTTGATGATGACGATAAAATATTTGAGGCCATTAAAGCAGGAGCACATGGTTATTTGCTGAAAGATGAAAATGCCATAAGCCTGCACAATGCTATTACCAATACCGTTGATAATGGCGGGGCGCCCATGAGCGCTGCTATTGCAAGAAAAGCAATGACTTTATTAAGCCGTGCAAATATTACTGAAAATAAAAAAAACGGCGAAGCACTGCTGGATTCTTTGCTTACAGAAAGGGAAAAAGAAATTTTAACCCATACTATTAATGGATATGATGCTAAAAGAATTGCAAGCACTTTAGATATAAGCGTATTAACTATACGCAAACACATCGCCAACATTTATCAAAAGCTGCATGTAAACAGTAAAGCCCAAATTATAAGCCTTGCACATAAAAATAAATGGGTGTAATTATAAGCCGGCCCTTACGCCCGCAAAATAATTACGTAATGGTGCTGCATTGTAAAAACGGTTGCCTGCAGCATTTATATCATTACCTAAGCTGTACTTTTCATTTAAAATATTATCAACTCCTATAAAAAAGTCAAGCTGCAATTTTTTTATAACTGCTTTATAGCCTGCTTTGCATTGAAGCAGGTGGTAATCTGCCGCATAAAAACTATTAGCATCTGTTAGAGGCAGTTTACCGGTATAGTTGTATGTAATGTTTATATAAAAGTGCTTCTTAAAATCTGCATCAACACTGTTTACAATTATTATGCCGGGCACCCCGGTTACTTTGTTGTTTGAATAATCGGAGGCTGTTACCTTGTAATTTTTAAAACGGTAATTATTCAGTGTTATGCCACTGCTGATTTTAAAGTTTGAAAGTGTTTTTTCTTTGTACGGCATCATTTGATACGTTAATAAAATCTCGGCACCTTTTTGTTTTGTACCGCCTGCATTTATAAAATACTCGGCACCTGCAGTTGTGGTGCGGCGCACAATGGCATTTTGTAAATTAAACTGGTAAACATTTATATCGTATTGAAAACGGTTTTGAAAAAAACTGCCCCTTATCCCGGCTTCATAGTTCCAGCCAAACTCTGCCTGCAGGCTTTCAAAAAAACTGCCTTCGCTTGGCCGCACTTCTGCAATAGTTGGGGTTGAAAAACCTTTACTTACTACAACCCTTGCAGCAATATTATTTTTTAACTTATATACCAGCGCTATTCGTGGAGAATATACTGCGTTAAAATCTTTTTTCTTTTCAGGCTGCAACGGGTTATCCGATGTGCGTATATAACGGTACGTAAACTGGTTTATACTAATACCGGCATTTACAAACAACCGTTTTTTAAAAGCAGCATCCGCCTGCAAAAAATAAAACCGCTGAAAAGCATTTATTTCATCTTTGGTTTGCACAGTGTCTGCAACACCCGCTTTGTTGCCAAAATTATTAATATGCGAAGCCGTGCTTTGCCACTCGGCGCCAATAATAAACTTAATAACGGTGGTTGCATTATCTGCAGCAGTATATGTTGCTTTGGTTCTTACACCAAAACTGTTTTCGTTTCTTTTTTCATAATTGGTTATAAAAGGGTTTTTAAAATTGGTGTGGCTGAACACGGCCCCGGTGGTATTACTCCATTTTTTTGAAAACACAATATTATTTGATACACCTATAAAAACAGTTTTATTATAAATAGCAGCTTTTTGCTGTACAGCGCCGGGCAATGTATTTGTTGCAGGCCTTGCCAGTTTCGGATTCGCAAGCCATTGCGTCTCTGTTAAACCACCGGGTGTTTGATAATATAAATCAGCAAGCAGTACATGAAATTTTAATTCGTCTTTACTGTTTATTTTTTGTGATACTGAAAAATGAACAGCATCTTTTCTCATGCGGCTGTTTTCCCTGTATCCATTGCTTTGTAAATGGCTTTGCGTTAATTGTATTTGTTGTTTATTGTTTTGATACTGCCATTTAAGATTTTGTGCAACAAAACCATAGCTGCCGCCACCCACCTGTGCCTGTAAATTATTTATAGATTGTTTTGCCAAATTGTTTTCAGGCGGCGCAGTATTTAAAATTATTGCGCCGCCGGTTCCTGTTCCATATAAGCTGCTTGCCGGGCCTTTCATTATCTCTGCAGTATTTAGTGCCGATGGCTCTATTAAATTCAAATAAGTATTGCCGCCTGCATCGGTAAAAGGCAAATCATCTAAGTACACTTTTATATTGCGTATGCCAAATGGCGAACGTAATAAACTGCCCCTGATGGAAAGGCGGTAACTTCCCGGAGACCTTTCTTCCATTCTTACCCCCGGCAACATATTCATTACCGGCACCAGCGATGTGCCAGTGAGCCGTTGGATATTTTTTTCTGATATAACATTTACAGATGCAGGTGTTTCAAGCAGTTTACGGTTGCTTTCAAAGCTTTTAATAATCACTTCCTGCAATAAAGCTGCAGAATCATTACGGCCGGGCTGTGCATGTACAAAAATGGGGAGTAAAAGAAAAAAACATATCCGTTTCATTGCCGTAAATCTACTGTAAAAAGAGGATGTTTTAATAGTACACGCAGTTTAAAGCTTCGCTTAAAATGATACTAACACTTGTTAGTTTTTATTATCTTTACAACAAATTACTTGAATATGTCTTTACAGGATTTTGAAAAAATCTTTTTAGATAAAATTGAGGCCGAAATAAAAATTGAGCCGAAAGACTGGATGCCGGATGCTTACCGCAAAACAAATATTCGCCAAATAAGCCAGCATGCACACAGCGAAATTGTGGGTATGCTGCCCGAGGGTAACTGGATAAGCCGTGCGCCTTCTTTAAAACGCAAAGCTATATTACTGGCAAAAGTGCAGGATGAAGCCGGCCATGGCTTGTATTTATACAGCGCTGCCGAAACACTGGGCAGCAGCAGAGATGAAATGATAAACGATTTACACAGCGGCAAAGCAAAATATTCTTCCATATTTAATTACCCCACGCTTACATGGGCAGACATGGGCGCTGTGGGATGGCTGGTGGATGGCGCAGCCATTTTAAACCAGGTAATGTTATGCCGCACCAGTTACGGACCCTATGCAAGAGCTATGGTGCGTATTTGTAAAGAAGAAAGTTTTCATCAGCGGCAGGGTTTTGAATCACTGTTGGTTTTATCGCAGGGCACTGCTGAACAAAAAGCCATGTGCCAGGATGCAATTAACCGCTGGTGGTGGCCCAGCTTAATGATGTTTGGCCCTAAAGACGCAGAATCCACCAACAGCGACCAAAGCATGAAGTGGAAAATAAAACGTAAAACCAATGATGAATTGCGCCAGCAGTTTGTTGATATGGCTGCCGAGCAGGTAAAAGTTTTGGGAATGACTTTACCGGACGATAAGCTGCAATGGAATGAACAAAGAAAACATTACGACTTTGGTGAAATAAACTGGGATGAGTTTTGGAACGTGGTAAAAGGTAATGGCCCCTGTAACAAACAACGGCTGGAAGCAAGGCGCAACGCACATGAAGAAGGAAAATGGGTAAGGGAAGCTGCCATGGCACATGCAGCTAAACAACAGGCAAAAACAAAAGCAGCATAATGAAACTAACCGTATTGATTGGTATAATTACTTTGTTTTTAAGCTGCAATAACAATGACAAAAATGCTGCTTTACTAAAGGACACAAGAATTTCTTTACGGTCAGATACGGTTAATGTTGTTCGCCTCACTGACACATTAGTAATTTATGAAAGCACCTGCCGTGGTTGTGCTTACGAAGGCTCTACCCATTTTGCTGTTACAGACAGTATGAACATAATACAGCTGGATAAAGTTATAACAACTGATAACAGCTCTCCAGATATGGCGGGCGGCAGTATAAGCAAAGACCTTGTATTGGTGCCTGTAAAAACCGGCACAACCACCATCAGGCTTTACAAATTCTGGAGCCAGCAAACATCCGCTAAAGATTCATTAAACTTTAAATTATACACCATTAAAGTATTAAACTGATAAACAATGATGAGTTTTTTTATTAGGAAATTTTATTACGGCGATATACCTGAAGAAAAAGCAGCTTCAGCAGATTATAAAACTACGGATGACAGCACCGCCTGGCCATTATGGGAAGTTTTTATACGCAGCAAAAGCGGGCTGGATCATAAACACGCCGGCAGTTTGCATGCAGCAGACGCACAAATGGCAATAGAAAATGCAAGAGATGTGTATACAAGAAGAATGGAAGGAGTAAGTATTTGGGTGGTGGAAAGCAAATACATCACAGCATCTAATCCTGAAGAAGCCGGTGAGTTATATGAACCTGCTGTTGATAAAGTTTACCGTCATCCTACATTTTATAATTTACCTGATGCAGTAAACCACATGTAGAAGTCAAAACAAGAACATTAGATTTTGGCTTTTGAACTTTAACTTTTGACTTTATGAGCCTTTTGATTGATTATACACTCCACCTTGCTGACACAACACTAATTCTTTCGCAAAGAAACAGTGAATGGTGCGGCCATGGCCCAATATTGGAGCAGGATATTGCCATTACCAATATCAGTTTAGATTTATTGGGGCAAAGCAGAAATTTTTATCAATATGCTGCACAGCTTATTGGCAATACTGATGAAGATAAATTAGCTTACCTGCGTACAGAAAGAGAATTTAAAAATTTATTGCTTGTTGAATTGCCAAAAGGTGATTGGGGGCAAACTATATTGCGGCAATACCTTTTTAGCCAGTACCAGTATTTATTGTTTGATCAATTACAGCAACATGCCGATGAGCAATTAGCAGCCATTTGCACCAAAGCGCTGAAAGAAATAAAATACCATGTACGCTGGAGCAGTGAGTGGGTAATACGCCTGGGCGATGGCACAGAAGAAAGCAGTACAAGAATGCTGAAAGCAGTTGATGAACTATGGCGCTACACCGGCGAAATGTTTTTGCCTGCTGCATACGAAACAGTTTCTGGCATTAATTTTTCTGCATTGAAAAAGCTATGGGATGAAAAAGTGAAGACTGTTTTTGATGAAGCTGCATTAACCATTCCGGAAAAAACATTTATGCAAACCGGTGGTAAAACCGGCGTGCATACCGAACACCTGGGTTATATTTTAACAGAACTGCAATATTTGCAAAGGGCTTACCCCAACAGCCAATGGTAAACACTTTAAGCATAAATAAAGAAGCAATTTGGGAAATACTGCAAACAGTTACCGACCCCGAAGTACCGGTACTCACTATTATTGATTTAGGCATAGTAAGAGATGTAAAAATAAATGATGGCGAAATTGAAATAATTATTACGCCTACTTATACCGGTTGTCCTGCAATGGATATGATTGCCATGAATATTCGCCTTGCATTAATTGAAAATGGTTTTGCTAAAATTAAAATTACCACGGCGCTTTCCCCGGCATGGACAACAGACTGGATGAGTGAAACCGGCAAACAAAAACTTATTGAATATGGCATTGCCGCACCCAATAAAAAATTTATCATTCCTGCAAATGGTGTGCAATGCCCGCAGTGCAACTCTTTAAACACAAAACTATTAAGTGAGTTTGGCAGCACCGCCTGCAAAGCCTTATACCAATGCAACGATTGCAAAGAACCGTTTGATTATTTTAAGTGTCATTAAAATATTAATTTTAAATCATGGACTTAAGCATTTATTTTGAAGAAGCCGCACAGGTTTCTGCCGCTTTTATAATCGGCGCCATCATTGGGCTGGAAAGAGAATTTCGCAGCAAGCCAGCCGGTTTCCGTACCATGATTATTATTTGTGTGGGCTCCTGCCTCTACACCATTGTTTCCAAAGAAAGTAATGCAAGTGACCGTATTGCAAGTAACATTGTAACAGGTATTGGTTTTATTGGTGCCGGTGTAATTTTTAAAGAAGGCATCAGCGTAAATGGTTTAACAACGGCTGCCTTAATTTGGGTAACAGCTGCATTGGGTATGGCTATTGGTTATCATAATTATCCCATTGCAATTGTGGTAACCGCAATGGTGGTAATTGTTTTGTTTGTATTAGAGCCTGTGCAGCGTTTTATAAATAATTTACACCGGGTAAAAGATTACCGCATAAAAACAATATCAACCGGTATTAATTTTAAAAACGAGCTGGAAGTTTTTTTTGAACAAAACGGAATGACTTTCCGCTGCATGAAAATGACCAAAGAAAATAATGATGCTGTATATGTGTACCGCATTGCTTCACCCGACCGTAATTATGATGAGGTAAATAATTTTTTATTAAAACACGGCGAAGTAAAAAGTTTTGAAGTGTAGTTTTAACATTGCTTAATTGTATGCAACAGCCAGCTTTTCTTTCCTGCTTAAAAAAAATATTTGTTTTAACCTTTTTCGTTTGCACATATCTTAATATAACGGCACAAAATGAAAACGCACCTAAAATGGTTGCTGGTTTTCCGGTTAATTATAATGAAGATGCTGTTGTAAAATACACGTTACCCGATTTACTTACTCTTACTAATGGCATAAAAGTAACCACACCAAAAATGTGGATGCAAAAACGCAGGCTGGAATTATTAAAGCTGGTGGAAGAAACTCAATACGGAAAAATGCCGGGCAAGCCGGCAGGTCTTCATTTCAATATTTTTGATAAGGGCACTCCGGCATTTAACAATAAAGCCATCCGCAGGCAGGTAACTATATATTTTACCAGCGATACTTCTAACTATAAAATGGACCTGCTCATTTATCTTCCTGCCGGTGCAACACAAAAAGTGCCGCTGTTATTAAACATTTCATTTGCCGCCAACAATCAAATTACAACAGACAGTGTGGGTGTAAAAGTGGGATACACCTGGACGAAGGAGGGCAAAAAAATAAAAGCAGATGGGCCATCCCGTTTCAGCAGGTTGAATATTGAACAGTTTATTGATGCCGGCTTTGGTTTTGCAACCGTGTATTATGGCGATATTGAACCTGATTTTAAAAATGGTATTCAGTACGGTATAAGAGGAAAATATTTAAAACCTGGGCAAGCAGTACCTGCTGCAAACGAATGGGGCGCTATATCCGCTTGGGCATGGGGCCTTAGCCGTGCAATGGATTATTTTGAAACAGATGCACAAATTGATGCAAAGCGTATTGCTGTGCAGGGTGCATCCCGTTTAGGCAAAACAGTTTTGTGGACTGGAATAAAAGACACACGTTTTAAAATGGTAATAGCAAGCATTTCCGGCGAAGGCGGCGCTGCTGTTGCAAGACGTAATTATGGCGAAACTATTCAGCACATTACCGATACATCAAGATATAATTACCAGTTTGCAGCAAACTATCACTCCTATGCAGACAAAATAAATGAACTGCCTTTTGATGCACATGCACTGCTTGCATTAATGGCACCAAGGCCGCTGCTGTTACAAACCGGCAATACAGATTATTGGTCGGACCCTAAAGGAGAATTTTTAGCTGCTGTTGCTGCTGCACCTGTTTACAATTTATTTGGATTAAAGGGCCCTGATGCAGTAACACCAATGCCCGCAGCCAATAATCAATCTTTATTAATGAACCCATTGGGGTATTATATGCACGAAGGCGGCCACACAGTGTTGCCCGATGATTGGAAATTATTTATTACTTACATGAAAAAATTTTTATAGCATACACATCTTTCATCTTTAAATAAGTTTATGAGCAGTATTCTTTTTGAAATAAAAAATTCAGTTGCCTTTATCACATTAAACCGGCCGGAAAAATTTAATTCTTTTAACCGTGAAATGGCATTGCAGTTGCAGGCACATTTAGATGAATGCGCCAGCCTGCATGAAGTGCGCTGTGTGTACATTACAGGCGCCGGAAAAGCTTTTTGCGCCGGGCAGGATATAAGCGAACTGGTGGGTGATGCAAAAGTTGAGATTAAACAAATTTTAAGCGAACACTATAACCCCATTGTAAAGCGCATACGCAATTTACCCAAGCCGGTTGTAGCCGCAGTTAATGGTGTGGCCGCAGGCGCCGGTGCTAATATTGCGTTGTGTTGCGATGTGGTGGTGGCCGCACAATCTGCTTCATTCATACAGGCATTTAGTAAAATTGGATTGATACCCGACAGCGGCGGCACATTTACATTGCCACGTTTAATTGGCTGGCAAAAAGCAAGTGCTTTAATGATGACGGGTGATAAAGTAACTGCAGCGGATGCAGAACGTATGGGCATGTTGTACAAAGTTTTTACTGACGATGTATTTGAATCAGAAAGTAAAAAAATGGCAGAAACACTTTCGCAAATGCCAACAAAGGGATTGGCGTATACTAAACATGCGCTCAATAATTCTTTTCATAATAATTGGGAACAACAGTTATTGGTGGAAGATGAATTTCAGCAAAAAGCAGCTGCAACAGAAGATTATTCAGAAGGGATAACTTCCTTTTTAGAGAAACGGCAACCAACATTTAGTGGAAAATAAGCCCCTCCTAACCTCCCCCGTGGAGAGGAACTAACCCAGCGAATTAACTTACGAGCAGATAAATAATAATTATGCCAACACCAAACGAAGTTGTAACCCACATGATGCAAAACGATTTATTCAGCCAATGGCTGGGTATTGAAGTGCTGGATGTAAAAGAAGGTTACAGTAATATTAAAATGACAGTTCGCCCCGAAATGATTAATGGTTTTGGTATTGTGCATGGCGGTATTGCATTTTCTTTGGCAGACAGTGCTTTTGCATTTGCCTGCAACAACCGCAATGTGTTATCTGTTGCATTAGACACTTCAATAAACTTTTTAAAACCGGTGCATGTGGGTGATGTATTAACTGCCGAAGCTAAAGAGTTACACAATGGTAAAAGCACGGGCTTGTATCATATTACCATCACCAATCAAAACCAGCATGTTGCGGCTGTGTTTAAAGGCACTTGTTACAGAACGGGAAAACCACTTAAATAGCTTTCTATTTACTTGCATTTTACAGTTTTGATGAGTAATTTTTCTAAAACATCACTCATTCTTAAAACTACTGCTATGCAAAAAATTTCATTTTGGGCAAAGCGCCATGTTACTGCAGCACGTTTTTATATTATTACAATAAGGTTGCTGTTAGCAGCACTTGCTTATTACACAGGCATTACTTTATATAAAATGCAGGTAACTGTTCCTGCCCGGCTATTATATCCTGCAGCTGTATTGCTTTTGGTAATAGGTGTTTTATATTATCCTTCGGGCATAAAAAAAGCAGTTGCTAAAAAATTATATTATACCCGGCAAAAAATATGCGATTTTATTTTACCACTAAGCGCTGTTTTATTTTTTATTACATGGGTAAACAATGCCGACACGGTTAATACTGTAAATCCATCATACGGCAGCAGTTATATTGTTAAACACCCCACTGCACAACAAATATTAAACTCAGGTAAAACAAAAGAAACATTAACCCGCCAGGAGAAACGGATTTTAAAAAAAGAATTTTTTAAACAACTCAAAATATATGCAGCTGCAACCATTAGCGGCGATAAGGCAAAGGCCGGCGAAGCATGGAAAATAGTACTAGCCGTTATTGCTTTGGTGGGATTATTGTATTTATTGGCAGCTTTGGCATGCAGCCTTTCCTGCAATGGCAGCGATGCTGCCGCCGTTATTATTGGTGTGTTGGGGCTGGCTGGCCTTATATGGGGTTTTATTGCAGTGCTTAAAGCAATAAAACGTGGGCCAAAAAACAAACCGGAAAAAACTACGGAGTAAATTTGTGTTTAATTACACAATTATGATTTACCAGTTTGGCCAGTATATTCCCGTCGTTCATCCTTCTTCTTTCATTCATCCGCAGGCGGCGGTTACAGGCAATGTTATCATTGGCAAAGATTGTTATATTGGCCCCGGCGCCGCATTGCGTGGAGACTGGGGGCAAATAATTATTGAAGATGGCTGTAATGTGCAGGAAAATTGTACAGTGCACATGTTTCCCGGTGTAACAGTTTTATTAAAAGTCGGCGCACATATTGGACATGGCGCTGTAATACATGGCGCCACTATTGGCAGTAATTGTTTGGTAGGCATTAATGCCGTAATAATGGATAATGTTGTTTTAGAAGATGAATGTATTGTGGGCGCATTGAGTTTTATTAAAGCGGATGAACATTTTGAACGCCGCAGTTTAATTGTGGGTAATCCGGCAAAAAAAATTAAAGATGTGAGTGATGAAATGATGGCGTGGAAAACCGAAGGCACAAAATTATACCAGCAGTTACCGCAGCAATTACACGAAACATTAAAAGCATGTGAGCCTTTAACTGAAATTCCGCAAAACTATAAAGCACCCGGGCAATTGTATAAAACCTGGAACGAAACTAAATAACAACCCCTTTCGCTCATCTGTTTTAAACTATTTTTATTGACGGTGTATAAAAGTACAATGCAGGTTAAACAAGGGAAATATAAACAGTTAAACGTGTAAGGTTTCAAAAAACATTACGCACCTTTGCGCAAATGGATAAAAGCAATTTTGTAGATCAGATAAGAGTGTTTTGCCGCAGTGGCCATGGCGGTGCAGGCAGCAAACATTTTATGCGTAATAAATTAACAGCTAAAGGCGGGCCCGATGGCGGCGATGGCGGACGTGGCGCCCACATCATATTAAAAGGCAACAGCCAGTTGTGGACCTTATTACACCTGCGCTACTTTAAAAATATACTGGCAGAAAACGGGGAGAACGGCAGTAAAAACAACAGCACCGGCCGTTTTGGAAAAGACATCATTATAGAAGTGCCGCTGGGCACTATTGCACGTGATGAAGAAACCGGCAAACAGGAAGCTGAAATTTTAGAAGATGGGCAGGAAATTATTTTGTTGAAAGGTGGCCGCGGCGGTTTAGGCAACAGCAATTTTAAAACAGCCACCAATCAAACGCCGGATTATGCACAACCCGGCGAGCCCGGCGTGGAAGGCTGGAAAATTTTAGAATTAAAAGTATTGGCAGATGTGGGGCTTGTGGGTTTTCCGAATGCTGGCAAATCAACTTTACTAAGTGTAATAACTGCTGCAAAACCCAAAATTGCCGATTATGCTTTTACTACAATTGTTCCCCAGCTTGGGATGGTAGAGTACCGGGATGGTAAAAGTTTTTGTATTGCAGATTTACCGGGCATTATTGAAGGTGCAGCGGAGGGCAAAGGATTAGGCCATCGTTTTTTGCGGCATATTGAGCGCAACTCTATTTTACTTTTTTTAATACCTGCCGACAGCAAAGACCATAAAAAAGAATTTGAAATACTGCGTAACGAGCTGGAAGAGTATAACCCTGAAATGCTGCAAAAAGATTTTGTAATTGCCATAAGTAAAAGCGACATGCTGGATGACGAGTTAAAAGCATCCGTTGCAAAAGAATTGCCTGCAAATATTCCTCATATATTTATTTCATCTGTTTCAAATAATGGCTTAACACAGTTAAAGGACTTACTGTGGAATACATTAACCGGCGGCACCGGAAAAAATTAAAATACCCTGCTTACGGTATTGTTTTTAATGCTGGCATTTTTCATTTTTACGAAAAAATCAGCATGAAAAAAATAATAAGTGCGTTATTATTAATAGCAAGCACCACCGCCATATTTGCACAGGCGCCCAAAACACTTAAAAAAGTTTTAGAATTAAAAATGCCCAAAACAGCCGAAGATGATATGTGCGGCACAAGAGGGGCCAGTGTGGTGTGGCACCCCGTTCAAAAAAAATATTATGCCTCATTTGCCGGTAACATAAGCTACCCAATGGGTGTGTTTGATGTTGCAGGCAAACGCCTTTCGGCAGATGATGCAACAACCATGATGGATACAAGAGGGCTATGGTATAACACCGTTACAAAAAAGCTGTGCGGTAATGCATATGATGATAATGGGTGGTTTAGCTATAAGCTTGGGCCTAAAGGCATGCCAATGGATTTTACAACAGATTTTTCCGGCAAAAACCAGCCCGATGCACAAAGCGTGGGTACTTATAATATTGCTAAAAAGCAGGTAATGTTTTTGTATGGGTCGGAGCTATGGTTTTATAATGCCGATGCCACCCTTGCAGAAAACAAAACCGCCATTCATTGGGGGCTTACTGCCAAAGATGGTATTGCTGCTGATGAAGATGTAACAGAAACTCCCGAAGGTTATAATGCCACTTCTGTAATTTATACCGGGCTGCCCAATGCCGAAGCCGGCTTTTTAAATATTGTTGACAAGCAAATTGAACTGTATAATATTAAAAGCGGTTTCTTAACTAAAAAAATAAAACTGCCGGACGATGCACCAACAGAAGCAACATTCAATTTTGCTTATGCCAATGGTATTTACTGGTTGTTTGATATGGACAACCGTGTATGGCTGGGTTATAAATAAAATTCTTTCATTTCATTTAAAAAAAGCTTTCGCCTATGCGAAGGCTTTTTTTATGGTTGTTCTTTTATCTTTATAAAAACAATGCAGTGCAGGTAATTTTTAAATACATTAAAGAGTATTATTTAAGAGAGTTTAATCTTGCATACCTGCTATTGATACTGCTAATGCTGGGGGTGCTTATTTATTTAAATTACTGGCATTATTTAGAGAAGCGTTACGCCGGCAGTGGTAATTCATGGCTCAGCAATTTTTTAGGTTATTATCTTTTATACCTGCTGCCTTTTGCTGCAGCATTTTTTTTGCAGTTATTTTTTTATAACAACTGTACTTACTTGCGCAGCTATTGGTTTTGGACAATATTATTACTGGCGCCTGCTTTTTTTTCTTTCCGTATAAATTTCGACTGGCACCAGCCGGTACTTGAAAAATTCTGGAATGGTGATGCACTTAGCTTTTGGACAAAATGCTGTAACTGGATAATACGGGTTTTTGTGGTGCTGATACCAGTGTTTATCATCTGGCTTATAAAAGATAAAAACAACCAGCCGTTTTATGGTTTTAAAGCGCTGGATAATATTAAACCATATTTATTAATGCTGGCATTTATGGTGCCGCTTATTGCATTGGCAAGTACACAAAATGATTTTTTACACACTTACCCCAAAGCAAAATTTATAAACCAGTTGGCGCTAACCGGTAAGGGCTGGCGTTATTTTGTGTATGAATTATGTTATGGTTTCGATTTCATCAGTATAGAATTTTTCTTTCGTGGATTTTTAATACTGGCGCTTGCAAAAATTTGCGGCACCCACTGCATTGTGCCTGTGGCATGTTTTTACTGCACCATTCATTTTGGCAAACCCATGGGCGAGGCCATCAGCAGTTTTTGGGGCGGTTTATTGCTGGGCATTGTTAGTTATAATACCGGCAGCGTATGGGGTGGTTTAATTGTGCATTTAGGTATTGCATGGATGATGGAGCTGGGTGGATGGATCGGTCATCTTTTTAAAAAACAATAACCATTAATACGGCCTTCCAATAGTATCACACACTGCTTTTAACAAAGAAGTATTATCATTACTATCCTGTCCTTTTTCCCAAAGCATAACACCATTGCCCCGCAGTTTTGCCTGCATAGTTTTTAATTTAACAGTGGCTTGCCCGTTGTAATAAATGGTAAAAGCAGATGGATAACCACTTGCGGTTACTGTTGCAGAATCTGATTGTGCGCTGCCGCCCTGCCCTAATATTCCGGTATAAGTAAGTATGGTGTTTGTTTGCGTAATGCCCGATGGCCTTCCGTAACCCGGTATACCCAGCACATATTTATTTGCCGGCATACTGCGTGTGGTAAGCCAGTAGTTCATAGATGAATTTACCAATGCCATATCACTGTGCTGCTTATAAGGCACAGTTGTACTAAAGTCATCATACACCATTACATTAAACCAATCCACATAATTAAACACGGCGGTTTGTATTGCATCTCTTATACTGCCGGCATATTTACCCGGAGTAATAGCTGCAGTTAAATAGTATTTGCCATTAGTGTGCAGGCTGTCGCTTAACTCTTTCATTAAAGCAGTAAATAAAATATCCGTTCCGTCGCTTGTTGTTGGAAACTCCCAGTCTATATCCACGCCATCCACAGCATATTGCCGCACATTGTCCATTATATTTTTTATAAGCGTATTTCTTGCAGCCGGTGTTGTTGTGGAAGTTTTAAAATCTGCAACAGCACCATTAACGCTCATAAAAATTTTTGCGTTGTTCAACTTTGCTTTTGCAATAACTGCTGTAAAAGTTGCAGGGCTGTTTAATGTAAGGCCGGCAGACGCAGTAACAGTAAAAAAAGCATAGTTCACTACGTTGGTCATTTTGAATTTTGTATCCGGTATTGCAGATACGCTGCGGTAATAAGGGAAATAACCCACTACTTTAAAACCAAAATCGGCCGGCGCAAAAATAGGTGCAGGCGTGGGGCTGGGGTCAGGCGAAGGATTATCCTTTTTACAGCCATTAAAAAAAATAATTGCCGTAGCAGCAAGCAACAAAAAACCGGTTAACCGCTTCATAGTATGGAATTGAAAAAGCAAGTTACCAAGCTTTGCGGAGTTTTACGCTTGCTAATGCCCTTTTTACTAATTATTTTTACATGCAGTGAAATTACAATTCTTTATACCACTCCTTGTTGCAACCAGCATTTTTTTGTGTGCTTGCCCTTACAGCTCCACACATGTGCTGGATGAAACACCGGGCATATATATAGAAAATGATTTGCTGGGCAGCTGGGCCACTTTTGTAAAAAAACCTGTAAGCGGAAAAGAAGAACCTGTTAAAGTAATTCTTTCTAAAAAAACAGATACCGAATATAATATTGCCTTTACCGGCAGCCTTAATGAATTAAAGCCTTTCCGCATTATTGAAAAAGATTCTATCAGCGGCTCAGCATTTATGAGTACTGTTGGCGGCAAGCAGTTTTTCAACATCAGCATAAAAGATAAAATTTACATTGTTGAAATTATTTTTAAAAACGGGGCATTGTCATTGTTGCCCCTTTCCGATCATTTTACTGCAAAAATGATTATGAGCAATGCCGATTTACGCAACAGTATTGAAGTGCATTATAAAACCCGTGTGCTGCCTTTATACGATAATGAATTTTGCCTGAGGGATATGGTAAAAGTGAATTAGTGATTTATTTAAGAAAGTGCTCAAAAGTTCCCTGTAATATTTTTTTAGAAATCCTGTCAATAATAACCGCAGCAAGCATACACACAATCCAGGTTGCTATGCCTTGCAGTGTTTTGCCTTCCTTATTCCGGAAAAAATTAACTGCAATACCCGTACTTGCTAAAATAAACACAAGAAGGTAAATAAAGTTGGGCCTTATTGTTATCCTGATTTTTGTTTTTTCTCCATACGCAAACAATTGCGCAATCATAATTGTGGTGGAAAATGTAAAAGGCATATTAAAAGCACTCCAGCTTTTAACAGGAACAAAAACACGGTACTTTTTGTCTGCAGCACTCAGCAATTTTACATTTATTTCATTGTAAAGTTTAGAAGGGTTCTTTTCAATTTCGCTGAACTTTTTTTCCAGCGCAGGTATTGATTTTTTAGTAACGTATGTTTGTTTAAAAGACCAAAATGGTATCATAATTTAAAGATATAGTTATTTTAGTTTCGTCTGCAACAGTTGCAAATCCTTCTCATTTTTGTAAATTGCTTTACTAAACAACGATTGTATGCCAAAAAGTAAAATTGCCGGTATTGGATATTATGTTCCGCAAAATACAGTAAGTAACAACCACCTTACCAAATACATGGACACCAGCGATGAATGGATACAGGAACGCACCGGCATAAAGGAACGCCGCTATGCTCACCGCACCAATGAAACCACTACCACCATGGCAGTGGAAGCCAGTAAAATTGCCATTGAACGTGCCGGCTTAACTCCGCAGGATATTGACTTTATCGTTTTTGCCACATTGAGCCCCGATTATTATTTTCCGGGATGCGGCGTTTTATTACAACGTGCCATGAAGATGAAAGAAGTGGGCGCACTGGATGTACGCAACCAATGCAGCGGGTTTGTATATGCATTAAGCGTTGCCGACCAGTTTATAAAAACCGGTATGTATAAAAATATACTGGTGGTGGGCAGCGAAAAACATTCTTTTGGTTTAGACTTTAGTACACGTGGCAGAAACGTAAGTGTAATATTTGGTGACGGCGCCGGGGCTGTTGTATTACAGCCAACAGAAAAGAATGGACAGGGAATACTCAGCACACATTTACACAGCGATGGTGAAAGTGCAGAAATACTGGCCATGTATAATCCCGGCACACATGCCAATCACTGGCTGGATCAGCAATTAGCCAACTTTGACGAGGCAGAAATTGGACAAATGTTTTTCAGCCACGATATGATTGATAAAGCACAGGTTTTTCCGAACATGGACGGGCCCTCAGTATTTAAAAAAGCTGTTGTAAAGTTTCCCGAAGTAATTATGGAGGCGCTAACAGCCAATAACTGTTCGCCATCAGATATAAAAGTTTTAATTCCGCACCAGGCCAACCTGCGCATTGCAGAGTTTGTACAAAAAAAACTGGGCTTAAGAGATGACCAGGTTTTTAACAACATTCAAAAATATGGCAACACCACTGCTGCCAGTGTGCCCATTGCATTATGCGAAGCATGGGAAGCCGGTAAAATAAAAGAAGGCGATTTGGTTTGCCTTGCAGCATTTGGAAGCGGCTTTACCTGGGCAAGTGCCTTATTGCGCTGGTAAATATTTGGTATTAACTTTGTTTATACATTTATAAACATTGGCTCATGAAGCAATTAACCGCACTTGCAGTATTTATTTTTACAATGATGAATATTGAAGCACAGGAAAATATCAGCATTTTTATAAATAATAAAAAGGCGGCTGTGGCTGCAAAAAGCGACTCAGTTGTTGTAATAAAGTTAAAAAAACAAAAAGCAGCAGCATTAAAATCACTGGCAGTACAAATAAACAGCAGCATTGCTGTGGCACCGGTGTATAAAAGAACGGTGGCCATATTTGACGGCGCAGATTTTTTACAGTCTGTTGACGAAAGCACAGAAAAAAAATCCACTTTTACATTTACTGATAAAAAACTGCTTAAGCAATTAGCTGCCGGTAAAAAACTATTACTGCAACTGCAGTTAAACCCCGCCAACGAAAGGGTAATGATACCTTCAAAAATGCAGGAGCTCTGTTACATCAGTATGTAAATTTTATTACCTGTTAAAAGGATATTCATTTATCCAGTTAAAACCACGGTTCATAAGCCTGAAATCTTTTTCATCGGTACGCAGGTATTGCAGTTGCAAAGTATCTGCTTTGTAATGCCCGGTAAGCTGCAGCAAATTACTGTCCAGCAGGTAAGTAAACTGGTAGCGGTTTACGGTATCCCAGTTTGAGTAAAAAGTAAGTTTCTTTTTAGCCGTATCTATTGAATAGTTATACCAGTAAGTGCTGTCGTTAATATATTTTATTTTACTGCGGTCGCTGTATTCAATTATAAACTGGCGCCATGCCGTGGTATCCGTCATTAGCGGCACAATAGTATCATTATTTTTAACCAGTGTTTTTAAAGTGTAAATACCGTAGAGTGGTTTTTTGGGTGCCCCATCGCCGTATTTGGCAACATTATTATAATTGCTGAAAAAATTGCCTGCAATTAAATCAATTACAACAAGCCATTTAAGCCAGGGTTTAGTTTTTACAAACCATGCCGGTTTGGTAAACTGCGGGTAATATGTTGCAGCGCCAGCTTCTTTTTCTTTAATAAAAAACAGGTACAGTTTTTTAAAATAAGGCCATGCCAGGTATAAAGCCATACACCACAGTGTAAAAGAATAAATTTTTACAGGCACATCAAAACACAGGTTTATTATAACCACATTGCCCATTACTGCTAATGAAAGCAGTGCACCCAATAAAGTTGTTTTTCTAAACAATAATAAAAGGCCGCACACCACTTCACTCCAGCCGGTAAATGCACTGTATGCTTTTGAAAAACCAACATACGTCCATGCCAAACCCATGGGTGATGAGTTGCCATAAGGTTGCGTTAACCTTCCTAAGCCCGGGTAAGGCATTTGCAGGTGAAACACTTTTGCAAAACCGTAGCTTAACATTGCCATAGCAAGCACATAACGCAATAGTACACACAACCAGTAGTAAGCAGTGTTATAACTTTTGCGTTTTTTATCAAGCAGGCTCCATATAATTGCGGCAAGTACGGCCAGTGCAATTTGTGTAAGCAGCAGCACATAATTATAAGTAGTATCGCCACTGCCGTTTGTAAAAACTGTTACGGGGGTTTTTAAATGAAGTATATGTGCTGCTATAAACTGTACCGGCTTGTGCCACCAATCATCAAAAAAAGTATAAACAGCCTCATAAGCTCCCGAAACAGTATCGCTAAGCAATGACACAATATTGATTAACGGCAGGTACACCAAAGGAAAAGTATTAATGATAAAAAAACTGCAGAAAAAACGAAAGCTCATTTTTTGTTGTGTTGTCCATTGGGAGTAATACAGCATTAATGGGTTCATTGCAAAAGGGTTTTTGTAAATATATATATTTCGTTAATCAATTTTGCTTAAACTATGTGTGGTTTGTTAACTTGCAGCATTAACTATGCAACGGCGATTTATATATTTCATCAACCCTATTTCCGGCACAAAGGGAAAAGAAAAACTACTGCAGGTTATACAAACAAAAACTGCGGCACAAAAAATACCTTTTGAAATTTTACACACCAACGCGGCAGGCAATTATGATTATGTAAAAGAAAAAATTGCTGCAGAAAAAATTACCGATGTTATTGTTTGCGGCGGTGACGGCACCGTAAATCAAATTGCAAATGCATTGCTGGGTGTTGACATAAATATTGGCATTATACCAATGGGCAGCGGTAATGGCCTGGCATTGGCCGCAAAAATTCCTAAAAATGCAGCTAAGGCTTTACAAATAATTTTTAACGGCAAGGCAGAATATATTGATTCCTTTTACATCAATAACTCTTTCAGCTGCATGTTGTGCGGTTTAGGTTTTGATGCACAGGTGGCGCATGATTTTGCACAGCAGCCAACCCGTGGTTTAAAAACTTATGTAAAACAAAGTGCCCGCAATTTTATAAAAGCCACGCCTTATAGTTTTACAATTGAGGTAGATGGAAGCCAGTTTTCATCAGAAGCATTTTTTATAAGCATTGCCAACAGCAACCAGTTTGGCAACAACTTTACCATTGCACCACAAGCCAGTTTGCATGATGGGCTTTTAGATATTGTGGTGGTAAACAAAATGAGCAAACTGCGTATGTTATGGAGTGTGGCAAAGCAAATACGCCTGGGGCAGGTGCGTATGTATGAAGACAAAAAATACCACCACAACGAAATACATTATTTTCAAACCAGCGCATTAACCATACACAACACACAACAGGCACCCTTACATATTGATGGCGACCCAGCCGCCACTGCGGAAAAATTTGAAATAAAAATTATTGAAAAAGCTTTCAGGTTGTTGATGACATAAAAAAGCCCCGGTTTACGGGGCCTTTTCTTAATGATAAATTCTTTCAATAGCACTTTTATATTTTTCCATTATCACTTTTCGTTTCAGTTTTAAAGTTGGTGTAAGCTCACCGGTATCAATGGTCCATTCATTCGGCAGCAGTTCAAATTTCTTTACCTGCTCCACATGGTTAAAGAAATTATTGAAGGAGTCAATCAGTTCTCTGTATAAGCGCAACACTTCCGGGTTGTTTACTGCATCTTCTGCCGTGGTAAATTTTAAACCTTTGTGCTGCATCCATTCTTTTAAATTGGGTATGCTGGGCACAATTAACGCACCTACAAATTTTTGTTCAGCACCAATCACCATCATCTGTTCTACAAATGGCGATTCTTTCATTTTGTTTTCAATGGGCTGCGGTGCCACATACTTACCACCGCTGGTTTTAAACAGTTCTTTTTTGCGGTCGGTAATTTTTAAATATTTATTGTCTTCAATTACGCCAATATCACCCGTATGTAACCAGCCATTAATAACAGTTTCTGCAGTTAAGTCGGGGCGTTTGTAATAACCCATCATCACGCTGGGACCCTTTACGCAAATTTCTCCGTCAGCTTCCAGCTTCAGCTCCTGCCCTATTATTGTAGGACCAACGGTACCAAATTTTGTTCCGCCTGTTTCTTTACGGTTTACACTTATTACAGGGCTGTTTTCTGTAGGGCCATATCCTTCATAAATGGGGATACCTGCTGCGGTAAAAACACGAATCAACCGCACCTGGCATGCAGCGCCGCCTGTTACAATAAAGTCAACATTGTTTCCCAGCCCTTCTCTCCATTTGCTAAATACCAGTTTGTTGGCAATAGATAATTGTAAGCGATAGCCAAGACTTCCTTTTTTAAGATTGTCATACCTGTCTCCAAGTGCAAGCGCCCAGTTAAACAGTTTCTTTTTAATACCGGTAAGTGCAGCGCCTTTCTCCATAATTTTTTCATACACTTTTTCCAGCAGGCGTGGCACCGTACAAAACAACTGTGGCTTTACTTCTTTTAAATTATCGCCAATGGTTTCAAGGCTTTCTGCATAATATATTGAAATGCCGCTGGTGATGTATATGTATGACACCATGCGTTCAAAAATATGATTCAATGGTAAAAAGCTTAGTGATCTTGACGTTGGGCTGTCTTCAAACGGAAAGCTTGCTTTTGCATTTATTACATTACTTACAATATTACGGTGGCTAAGCATTACACCTTTTGGTGTGCCGGTTGTACCAGATGTATAAATAATGGTGGCACAATGCTCTGCCTTAATAGTGCTTTTTACAGCTTCAACTTTAGTTACATCATCATCAGTAACATTGTCGGTTAATTTTTTCCAGTAATCAACGCCGGGTAAATCATCAAAGCTATAAACATTCAGTAATGATGGTACTTTGTTGCGTATATGATTTACTTTATCTAAAATATCCTGCCCGCTTATAAAAACATATTTTACTGCTGCATCATTAAAAATAAATTCCAGCTCATTAATATTAGTAGTGGGATAAATGGGGCAAAGCGTGGCGCCAATTTGCTGGCAGGCCATATCCAGTATCAGCCATTCGGGGCGGTTTTTACTAATTAAAGCCACCTTGTCCTGGTTTTCTATCTGCATACCGTTACCACTTAAACCCAGTTTTAATAAACCGGCGCTTAATTTATTGGTAATGGTTTTTACTTCTGCAGTGCTGTAGCCCTTCCATTCACCATTAATTTTTGCGGCAAGCATATCGGCTTTAGGAAATTTACTCAGCTGGTAATCTAAGCAATCAAAAATTCTTGAGTCAAAATTCATAGCAATCGTTACAGCGGTATTATTGCTGTTTATTTTTTAGTTTGTTGTATTCCTGTTCGGTTAATGTATCCTTATCTGTTTTATAGGCCTTAATAAATTTTAGCGCAAGGCCAATACCCAGGCCAAACATTACCCATAATGGCCACGGTGTACCATAAGCTCCGGTATACCTGCCGGTGGTAAAAAACCAAACAGCCCAGCAAATAGCACTTACTACCATAAAGCTTATAAGGCTGTTCTGAAAATCGGCCCTGCGTTTGGCAAGCTGCCACAGTTTTTCGTCACGTTGTTCTTCCATAACAAATTTTTTGTTTAACAAGATACTGAAAAAGCAGGCTACTGCAAGTGATAATATTGCCCTGTGGGAATTTTGAATATACGTCCCCGCTGAAAGCGGGTAAACTCATTATACTCGGCAGCGTTAGCAGTTATCCAGTTTTGATAAGCGGGTAAATTTTGTGAAGCTGTAAAAATCCATTGGTTGTATGCGTCAAACAATCCTTCCTGCAGCAATTGCCGTTGCTGGTCAAAAAGGCGAAAAGAAAATTTGTTGCCGAAATCGTTAAACCAGTCCAAAATAAAACGGCTGCGTATCATTACTAAGCTTTCGGTGTTAATGCCACCAACTGCCAGCATGCTTTGCTTGTTCATTGTTTGCAGAAAAGCCGTTACAAATTCGTTCTTGCCATCGTTGCCTTTTGTAAGGTCAGCATCAGCAAATAATTTTTTGTAGCCTTCAAACAAAATATTTTTTATTTCAGGCGATGCAGTGCCCGATGGTTCAATATTGATAAATATTTCGCCGTAAAGAATGCTCCATACTTTATCGGTGGTAAAGTAATAGTATTTACTTGCGTTGTAATAATTACGGCTAAAGCCGGGATCAGTTTCTATGCCTTTTTCCCATTGCTTTATAGCACTGTAATCCTGTTGTGCCCAAAGCAGTTCGCCATAAGCATTGTATAATGCGCCGCTGTTAGGCACTTTCTTTAAACCCTTCTTGTAAACTTTTTCGCACTCCTTTGGGTTTTCTAAAGCCAAATAAATATCTCCGGCTATTTGAAAACACTGGTCGTCTGCATCATCCCGTTCAATAAGTGGTTTGTAAATTTCCAGCGCCTTGTTATAATCACGGGCAAAGTAATAATTCAGCCCAAGGTCTTTTGCAATGTCTAAACTTTTACTGTCCAGTTTTACGGCACGGTTTAAAACCAATATGGCATTGTTGTAATCTCCCTGCAGCATAAACTGCCGGGCAGTTTCGTGTAATTGCTTTGCATCCTGCGCAGCAGCCGTTAAAAAAGATACAGCAAGAAATATAGCAACAATAATCCTTTTGCTCATGCAATAAAGATACAGTGAAAAATAGTTTTAACCGCAAAGGCGCTTCAGCGCTAAGTTTTTTATTAAGCTTCGCTTAATTTTTATTTGCCACAGATTACACTGAAGCACAGAAACCGGGATAAAGAATTTTTTCAGTGTTTCCGTGTCTCAGTGGCAATATTAGCTGCGAAGCAGCTTATGCTTCTTCCGCCACATCATAAATTAAATGTGTCAACAACCCATCACGCAGTTTGGGTTCAAACCAGGTGCTTTTGGGCGGCATTACATTACCACTGTCGGCAATGTCAAATAATTGCTGAATGGTTACCGGGTGCAGGCTGAAAGCAACTGCCATTTCGCCACTGTCAACACGTTTTTCCAATTCGCTTAAACCACGTATGCCACCAACAAAATCAACACGTTTATCGGTGCGCTGGTCTTTAATATTTAAAATAGGATTGAGTAAATTATCTGAAAGAATAGTTACATCTAAAACTCCAATTGGGTCTGTGGTGTAGGTACCTTCTTTAGCGGTAAGTTTATACCACTGGTTATTTAAATACATACCAAATTGGTGCAACGAGGCTGGTGCTACCGCCGCCGATGCTTTTTCCACATCAAACTTTGCTTTTACTGCATCAATTAATTGCTCGGCCGTGTGGCCGTTTAAATCTTTTACCACACGGTTGTAATCCATAATGTACAACTGGTTGCTGGGAAACAGGGTGGTTAAAAAGGAATCTGCTCCTTCAGGTGCATCGTCTCCGCCCAATGCAGCCCTTACTTTTGCAGCAGAAGCGGCACGGTGATGTCCATCGGCAATGTAAGTGGCCGGCACTTCTGTTTTAAACAGCGTTGTTATTTTGTCAATGGTTTTGCTGTCGTTTACAATCCAGATGGTGTGCTGTATTTCATCTTCTGCTTTAAAATCGTACACCGGGCTGCGTTCTGTTTTCCATGCATTAATTAAAGCATCAATTGCTTCTATATTTTTATAGGCTAAAAAAACATTACCGGTTTGTGCACCGGTTGTTTTAATATGGTTAATGCGGTCGTTTTCTTTTTCGGGCCTTGTAAACTCATGCTTTTTTATCAAGTCATTTTCATAATCGTTTACGCTGCTGCCGCACACTAAACCCGTTTGGCTTTTACCATTCATTATAAGCTGGTAAATATAATAGCAGGGCTTGTTTTCCCTGAACAATACTTTACGGCTTACAAATGCATCTAAATTTTCTTTTGCTTTATCATATACTTGCTGTGAGTGTATGTCAACATCTTCCGGTAAATCAATTTCGCTTTTTGTTATGTGTAAAAAAGAATTGGGGTTGCCCTGTGCTTCTGTTTTGGCTTCTTTGCTGTTTAAAACATCATAAGGGCGGCTGGCCACCTGCTTTGCATGTGTTGCTTCGGGACGCAGGGCTTTAAATGGTGCTATTGTTATCATGGTAGTTACTTATCAGGGAAGGAAAATTATTTTAAATATACTATTGATTTTTTTGTGCAAACTCTTTCATGGCGTTTACCAATACCTGCACACTGCTTAAGGGCAATGCATTGTATAAAGATGCCCGGAAACCACCAACCAAACGATGGCCTTTAATACCCACAATACCATTTTGTTTTGCAAAATCTAAAAAAGGTTGTTCCAGGCCGGGGTTGTTCATTACAAAACAAACATTCATTTTACTGCGGTCTTCTGCAGCAACAGTGCCTTTAAACAATGGGTTTTCATCTATTTCTTTATAAAGCAATGCTGCTTTTTCGTCATTAATTTTTTCAATGGCAGCCACACCGCCTTGCTCTTTTAACCAGCGCAGCGTAAGCATACAAACATATACCGCAAATACCGGAGGCGTATTCAGCATACTGCCTTCTTTAATGTGGTTGCGGTAATCCATTATTGTGGGAATGGAGCGTTTTACCTTGCCTAAAATATTTTTGTTAACCACCACCACATTTACACCCGCAGCACCAATATTTTTTTGAGCGCCGGCGTATATTAACCCAAATGAATTAAAATCTAACTGGCGGCTTAAAATATCGCTGCTCATATCGGCCACCATTACATTACTGGTTGCCGGAATTTTTTGCCACTGGCTGCCATAAATGGTATTGTTGGTGGTAATGTGAAAATATTTTGCATCGTTAGGTACCGCAAAATCTTTGGGCAGGGTGGTGTAATTATTATCCTTACCACTGCACACTACTTCTACCTTACCAAATAATTTTGCTTCTTTAATTGCCTTGGTGCCCCACACACCTGTATCCGCATAAGCGGCGGTTTCTTTATCATCCAGCAAATTCATGGGCACCTGCATAAATTGAGTAGATGCACCGCCGTGCAAAAACAATACTTCATGGTCGCTGTCCAGCTGCATCAGTTCTTTTAATAAAGCCTGTGCTTCGTCCATTACTGCCTGGAAGGTTGGAGTACGGTGGCCCAGCTCTAAAATGGACAACCCTGTATTATTATAATTTAATACTGCTTGTGCTGCCTGTTCAAAAACTGTTTGGGGTAAAATAGAAGGACCGCCGTTAAAATTGTGTACCACTGTAATGTTTCTTAGTTAAGGTGATTCGAACCGCAAAAATACCCAATTAGCAGGAATGATTTTGATTAAACCCCAAATCATTGAAATCATTTATTAATCTTCGTCTTTTCCCAGCATTTTGCCGCCGGCTTTCCATTTTAAATTTAATTCTTCAAATTCTTTTAAATCTGCTTCGCTGAATGTATTATTTACCAGTTGCTTTAAATCGGGCTGGCCGGCATTAACCCATGCTGTGTACCAAAAACTGGCTACTGCATAAATGCTTTGCCTCATACGCCGCTCAATCATGCCGTCCAGTTTTTTATTAAAGGCAATGGTAAAAGCACTTGAATATTGCCGCACTGTTTTTCCATTGCGCTCTTCAAACGAAAATTTTTTATCTGTACCAAACTGCTGTGTTAATTGCTTTTCAAATAACAAAACACTGTCGCTTGCTTTAGCGCTTTCCAGCACCCGTTTCCAAATAAAATCTCCGGGGTTTTTAATGTAGTCTGCTTTGCCAATAAAAAAATCAAACTCTTTTTCTGCCAGTAATTCCGGCACACGACTTTCCCAAAAACCATGTATGCCTTTTTGATTGGTGTATTGCCCGTTGTGGTTGCTGTTGGCATGCAAAGGCACATGTGCATCGGAAATGTAATGGCCAATTTCTGCGCTGTTTTTTAAAATTTTAGCAAAGTTTTTTTCTTTAAATGCTGCGGTTAACCTTGCCAGCATGGTTTGCACATGCCAGGGCACAATACCATACTGCACTAAACTGTCTTCAGTAAATTTTGTAACGGCGTCATTCCAGCGGCGTGGTAAACTATCGTAGGGATATTTTCCATAATGGTCAATATCTATATAATGCCTCGGGCCTTCTTCAGCAATGGCATACCTTCTTTTATCCGGGTCAACGGAATGCTCCGTTAAAAAATTAATATTGGGTTTATACAACACCAGCATTTGCGGTGGTAACAAAAATGTGGCGTAATAATTTATTTTTTGATGGCCATAAAAACCCCAGCAATAACTTTTGTAACTAATAATTAATAATGAAAAAATAAAAAACAGTTTTTTCATATGCCTGTATTGCATATTAAATATACTGCAATTAACTTTTCTTTTCGCTTTCGTCTTCATCCACATCAGTAATGCCACCACTTACTGCAAACTTCATAGTTTGTGCGGCACTTATATTGGTAATAGGCCGCACCCTGTTTTTTGGTATTACGTAAACATTGCCGGCAACAGAATACGCCATAGGTATATACACTGTTACATAGTCATTCAACCCAAAGTCTTCCATATCTTCCCGGGTAACAAAACCAAAACGCCACACATCATTATCATCTACATTGGCCAGTACATTTTGGGTAAACTTTTTTTTGTCGCCGGCAAAAGCTTCAAAAAAATCACGGGTGGTGGAATAGATGTATTTGATGCCGGGGGTTTTTTCTAAAATCTTATCTACAAAACTTACCACACGGCCGGTAATAAAAAAGGAGCTGAAGTAACCAATAATGATAAGCACCCCGATGATGATGATAAAACCAATACCATAGTTCTGCACTTTTACATTGCCCTGTGCATCCTTATAAGTAAAAATGGGCAACAGGCTGTCGATGGAAGAAACCACCCAAAAAATAGCGTAGGCGGTAATTACCAGCGGTGCCAGTATTAGTAAACCCTGTAAAAGGTACTGTAATAATTTTTTATAAGTAAAGGGCTTGTTCATAATGGTGTATTTATAAAAGCGAAGATACCTTAAATAAAAATTGGGCTAAAAAACCGCAAATCTTTATAAAATCTTTATACGGCATGCATTTGTTTTTATATTATGCTTATAAAACCGCACGTACTTTTGTGTGAGCAATGAAATACAGAAGTATAAGAAATATAAAACCGGCGCAACAGTATCTTTTATGTTTACTGCTGGTTACTGTTACTGCAGCAGTGTGTTATTTTTTATCGCCGCTGGTTGGTTACCGTGTTGTGGCATTTGTATTGCTGCTGGCAGTATCGTTGCTGGCTATGCTTTTTGATATTTTACCTGTGCTGGCCGCAGCAACACTGTCTGCCTTGCTGTGGAATTACTTTTTTATTCCGCCACGTTTTACGTTTCACATTGGCAGTGCCGAAGATTTGATTTTATTTACCATGTATTTTGTAATTGCCCTGGTAAGCGGCGCACTAACTTTTAAAATACGCCAGGTTGAAAAAATTGCAAGGCAGCAGCAGGAAAAAGAACATACAGTTAAGTTATATAACACATTGCTTAATTCATTATCGCATGAACTGCGTACACCTATTGCAACAATAATTGGCGCCACCGATAATTTACAAAGCGGCAATACAAAACTTACCGAGCAAAACCGGCATGAATTGGTTGCGGAGATTTCCAAAGCCTCGTTCCGTTTAAACCAGCAGGTAGAAAACCTGTTAAATATGTCCCGGCTTGAGTCTGGTTTTATTAAGCCAAAGAAAGACTGGTGCGACATAAATGAAATTGTGTACGATGCTGTTAAACGACTTGAAGAAAATGGTATTTCACAAAAAATGAGTATCAGTATTAACCCTGATATTCCTTTATTTAAATTAGATAAGGGAATGCTGGAGCAGGTTATTTATAATCTTATAAGTAATGCATCTTTATATACACCTAAAGAAAGTATTATTTACATAACCGCCACATGTTATACAGATGTGCTGCAACTGGTAATTGAAGATAATGGTACAGGCTTTCCTGCAGAAGAAATTAAAAATGTGTTTGATAAATTTTACCGCTTAAAAAATACAAAAGCCGGCGGTACAGGCTTAGGCCTTTCTATAGTAAAAGGCTTTACTGAGGCAATGGGCGGCACTGTGCAGTTAGAAAATATTGATACCGGTGGCGCAAGGTTTACAGTTGCTATTGCTGCTGAAACATCGTACCTGAAGAATTTAAAAAATGAGTAACAAAGCAGCCATATTAATTATTGATGACGAAGTGCAGATGCGCAAACTGCTTCGTATTACTTTAGAAAGTAACGATTACACTATAACCGAAGCCGCATTTGCCAAAGAAGGAATGATAATGGCAGCCAATCATCCGCCCGATTTAATATTGCTGGATTTAGGGCTTCCTGATGAAGACGGACATATTGTTTTGCAAAAATTACGGGAGTGGTATACCAGCCCGGTTATAATACTTTCGGTACAAAGCAGCGAAGAAGATATTATTAAAGCGCTTGACAATGGCGCAAACGATTATTTGGTAAAACCCTTTCGCACGGGTGAGCTGCTGGCAAGAATCCGCTCTGCAATACGGGGCACTTTAAAAGAAGAAAGCAATTCTATTATAACAAATGGAGCGCTACAGATAGATTTAGCGGCACGTGCCGTAAAACTTAACAATGAGCTGGTAAAACTTACTGCAACAGAATATGCACTGCTGTCACTCTTCGCAAAAAACGAAGGAATGGTTTTAACACACCAGTATTTATTAAAAGAAATATGGGGACCGGGTTATATTAATCAATCGCAGTACCTACGTGTTTTTATTGCACAACTAAGAAAAAAAATTGAAACAGATGCAAACCGCCCGGTATACCTTATTACCGAGTCTGGCATTGGTTACCGGTTTGCACCACAGGAATAATTTTCTATAACACATAAATTTTTCAAAATGATTTCAAACACCAAAAGTTTGAACAGGGTAACTTTTGCCTCATTGCTGGTAGCCTTAGGCATTATATATGGTGATATTGGCACCAGTCCCTTGTATGTTTTAAAAGCCATTGTAGGCGAAAGGCAAATTAATGAAACACTGGTATACGGTGGTGTGTCGTTAATTTTCTGGACACTGGTTTTTCAAACTACAATCAAATATATTATACTCACATTACGTGCCGATAACCAGGGAGAAGGCGGTGTGTTTTCATTATATGCATTAGTGCGGCGCTATGCAAAATACTTAGCAATTCCCACTATTCTTGGCGCCACCACATTGCTTGCAGATGGTATTATTACACCACCCATATCTGTTGCATCTGCTGTGGAAGGGCTGAACACTGTAGATGGTTTACAGCATATTATTGTACCGGGCAACATACTAACAATCGGTATTGTTATAGCTATTATTTCTTCTTTATTTTTCTTTCAGCGTTTTGGCACGCAAAAAATTGGCGGTGCTTTCGGTCCTGTAATGCTGGTATGGTTTACCATGCTTTTTATTATTGGTGGGCATGAAATTATACAGCACCCTGCTGTTTTAAAAGCATTAAGTCCGCACTATGGTTATGATTTATTAGTGCACTATCCGCATGGTTTTTGGCTGCTGGGCGCAGTGTTTTTATGTACTACCGGTGCCGAAGCACTGTATAGTGATTTGGGGCACTGTGGTATTAAAAACATACGCATTACATGGGCATTGGTTAAAACCTGTTTGCTTATAAATTATATCGGGCAGGCTGCATGGATTATGAATTTAAAAGAAGGTACATTAAACGGGCGCAACCCTTTTTTTGAAATGATGCCGCATTGGTTTTTAATACCCGGTGTTATTATCGCCACTGCTGCAACTATTATTGCATCGCAGGCGCTCATTAGTGGTTCCTATACTTTAATAAGCGAAGCGATGAACCTGAATTTTTGGCCACGGGTTACAGTGAGGCAGCCGAGCAATATAAAAGGTCAAATTTATATCCCAAGCGTAAATACCATTTTATGGATAGGTTGTGTTTTGATGATTGTATATTTTAAAGAGTCGGCCCATATGGAAGCAGCTTATGGTTTTTCTATTACCATTGCCATGATGATGACTACATTATTACTAAACTACTACCTGCTGTTTAAATTAAAGTGGAACCGCTGGTGGGTGGCACTCATCATCGGGCTGTTTGTTGTTATAGAAGTTTCATTCTTTATTGCCAATGTAGCTAAAATTAAAGAGCGGTGGATGTTCCTTTTTTTTGAACTATTTATTTTTGGTGTGATGTACACCTGGTATTATGCAAGAAAATTAAATAACCGGTTTGTACGTTTTACCGACTTGGGAAAATATGCACCACAACTTATTCAGTTAAGTGAGGATGATAGTATTCCTAAATTATCCACCCACCTTATTTATCTTACTAAGGCCAACAGCCGCAACCAGGTAGAAGAAAAAATAATAAATTCCATTTTTTCTAAAAAACCAAAACGGGCAGATGTGTACTGGTTTGTACATATTAACCGTACAGAAGAGCCCTATACCATGACTTATGATGTAACAGAACTGGTGGATGATAAAGTAATCAAAATAAACATACACCTCGGCTTCAGGATACAGCCTAAAACAGAATTGTATTTTAAAAAAATTGTTCAGGAGCTGGTTGCAAATAAAGAGCTGAACCTGCATATACGGCCTGATGGCAGTACTAAATACAATGCCGAGCCGGACTTTAAATTTGTTGTTATTGAAAAATACCTGTCGGTGGAAAATGACCTGAGCCTTAACCGCAGTGTGTTATTAAATGCTTATTTCTTTTTAAAAAACCTGGGGCAGAGTGATGAAAAAGCTTTCGGATTGGATAAAAGCGATGTGGTAACCGAATATGTTCCGTTATTGTACACACCACCCCAACATGCTGAACTGCAACGCCAAAAACTACCAATCTCCTGACCATTAATAATTAAAATCAAACAAAAAAGTACCCGGCTGCAATAATAGCAGCCGGGCTTTTTTTATAACAAGAGGTAAAAAAAGTTGACGGAAACTTTGGCAACTTAAAAAGTTTCCATAGTTTTGTGCCCGTTTTAAAAATCAAGCATTGTGAAAAACAGGATAAAACAAAAAGCACACGATTTATTTATGCAGTACGGGGTACGCTCCGTAACTATGGATGAAATTGCGGTGCAGCTGGGCGTATCTAAAAAAACCTTATACCAGTATTATGCAGATAAAGATGAGCTGGTGGATGCTGTAATAATTGATATTTTAAGCATTAACCAGGAAAACTGCACTAAGGACCGCAGCATTGCCAAAAACGCCATACATGAAGTGTTTTTAGCGATTGATATGATGCAGGATATGTTTCAGAATATGAATCCATCGGTTTTGTTTGAACTGGAAAAATATTATCCGAAAGCATTTGAAAAATTTGCACAGCATAAATATTCATTTCTGCATAAAGTAATGACGGAAAATATAGAGCGGGGCATTGCGGAAGAATTATACAGGCCTGATGTGGATGTGGAAATACTGGTTAAAGCAAGGCTGGAAAGTATGATGATGCCTTTTAACCAGCAGGTTTTTCCAAAAAACAAATACAATTTAATACGGGTTGAAACAGAACTAACCACTCATTTTTTATACGGACTGGCAACAGTAAAAGGTTATAAACTTATAACAAAATACCAGCAGGACAGAAACAATAATAAAAAGACGAACACTAATGAAAAAATTATGGCGTAACAGCACAGCCATTACCGGCTTTGTGTTTATGGCTGCAGCCGTGCAGGCGCAGCAAAAAAATGAATTCACAGTAAAGCAGTGTGTGGACTATGCAATTAAAAATTCTGCACAGGTTAAAAACGCACTGCTGGATATTAAAATTCAGGAGCAAACCAATAAAGAAGTAACCGCACTGGCTTATCCGCAATTAAATGCAAGCGCAGGAGTGACAGATTACCTGGCAATACCCACCAGCCTGGTACCTGCACAATTTTTTGGCGGCGCACCCGGTACATTTGCTGCGGTAAAATTTGGTACAAAGTATAATGCCAATGGCGGTTTTGATGCCAGCCAGATTTTGTTTGACGGGCAGGTGTTTGTAGGCCTGCAGGCAAGAAATGCATTAATGAATTTTGCACAAAAAAATGCAGCAGTAACTGAAGAAGGCATTAAAGTAAACATCAATAAAATTTATTACCAGCTGGTGGTGGGCAATAAGCAAATGGCTTCGCTGGATGCTAATATTGACCGGTTTAAAAAACTGCAGCATGATGTAACAGAAATGTATAAAAACGGGTTTGCAGAAAAGCTGGATGTTGATAAGGTAACTGTTCAGTTAACCAACCTTATTACCGAAAAACAAAAAGTAGAAAATGCCTTGCAGGCCGGCAATGCTGCTTTAAAGTTTTTAATGGCAATGCCGCAAAAAGAAGAACTGGCACTTACAGATACTTTAAGTGACGAAGATTTAAAACAAGGCATTTTAGATACCAGTTTTAATTACACCGACCGGAAAGAAATACAACTGCTTGACCTTGCTAAAAAGCTGAATGAATATAATGTAAGGCGTTATAAACTTTCTTACATACCAACTGTGGTGGCATTTGCCAGCTACAGTAAAAATGCTCAGCGCAGCAAATTTGATTTTTTTGGTAAGGGAGACTGGTTTACCACATCGCTGGTGGGCATAAAAATACAGGCATCTATATTTGATGGTTTTGCAAAACGCAGCCGTGTAAACAAAGCAAAGCTGGATCTGGAAAAAACAAATAATAATATAGAACAGTTTAAGCAGCTGGTTGATAATGATGTGGAGCAGGCAAAAATTAAAATGAAAACCGCCCTGCTTACCATGGATGCACAGAAGAAAAATATTGAGCTGGCAGAAAAAGTATACAACACCAGCAAAAAGAAATTTGAACAGGGATTGGGCAATAACCAGGAAATATATAATGCACAAACAGAATTGAAAGTGGCGCAAACCAATTATTACAGCGCTATTTACGATGCTATTACTGCAAAAATTGACTGGCTGAAAGCAACCGGCAAACTTTAACCAAAACACACTCACAAACTGAATTATATGCAACAATTAAAAACTATTGGACTTATTGCAACTGCAGCTGTTATTTTAGCAAGCTGTGGCGGAAGTAAAAAAGACGGCGACGCAGCACTGAATGATAAAAAAGCTGCACTGGAAAAACTTAAGGCAGATAAAAGCAAAACTGAAGCAGCAATAAAAAAGCTACAGGATGATTTGGCAAAAATTGATACCAACGCTGCTAATGCTGCTAAAATTAAATTAGTAACAGCAGCGCCGGTTACTACGCAAAATTTTCAGCACTATATAGACTTACTGGGAAGGGTGGATGCAGATAATATCTCTTACATAACACCAAGAGGAATGGGTGGCCAGGTAAAAGCCATTTATGTAAAACAGGGTGATTTAGTAAGAAAAGGGCAGTTGGTATTAAAACTGGATGATGCCATTATGCGTCAGCAGGTGCAGGCTGTAAAAGAACAGTCAGAGGGTATTAAAACACAACTGGCTTTTGCAAAAAATATTTATCAGCGCCAGAAAAATTTATGGGACCAGGGCATTGGCACCGAAGTACAATTAATTTCTGCCAAAACAAGTGTAACCGGGTTAGAAAATCAATTAGCAGCACTTGGCGAACAGGTTAAAGTGGCGCAGGAACAATTAAGTACAACCAATGTATATAGTGACGTAACAGGTATTGCAGATGTGGTTAATGTAAAAGTGGGAGAAGTGTTTGGAGGCCCGGGGCAAATAAAAATTGTAAACACTTCATCATTAAAAATAGTTACCAGTGTACCGGAAAATTATTTAAGCCGCATACACAAAGGCTCGCCGGTACAGGTACATATACCCGATTTAAATAAAAATATAAATACGGCTATTTCATTAATCAGCCAGTCTATAGATCCACTACAAAGAGGTTTTATTGCAGAAGCAAAAATCCCTTATGACGGAGCATTAAAACCCAGCCAGTCTGCCGTAATAAAAATACTGGATTATGCTGCCGCAAATGCAGTGGTAATTCCTGTTAACGTGGTTCAGAGTGATGAAACCGGCAAATATGTTTATGTATTAAACAAAAGCAGCAATGGCAAAACCACAGCACACCGTGTAGTGGTGGTATTGGGCGAAGTTTATGGCGAGGGAGTGGAAATAAAAGGTGGTCTTAAGCCAGGCGACCTGTTGGTTACAGAAGGGTTTCAAAATTTATACGAAGGGCAAATGATTGCTACAGCTCTGTAGTTATCGAAAATATAAACAGCACTAACATATTTTCTTTTTTAAAGAAAAGGCAACAAAATAATTTTTATGAATTTCATAGAAGGAGTAAAAGAAAAATTTAAACAGTTTAAACCAACCAGTTGGGCTGTAGATAACCGTACTGCAGTATATATTATTGCCGTGCTTATATCTGCATTTGGTCTTATAAAATTTAATACCATGCCCAAAGAGCAGTTTCCGGATATTGTGGTGCCCACCATTTCGGTGGTTACGGTATATGCCGGTAACTCTCCAAAAGATATTGAAAACCTTGTAACAAGGCCTATTGAAAAACAATTAAAAGGCATAAGCGGTGCCAAGGTTAAAAAAATTACCAGTACATCCCAGGCGGATTACAGTTTAATTGTAACCGAGTTTGATACAGATGTAAAAACAGAACTGGCCAAACAAAAAGTAAAAGATGCGATTGATAAAGCAAAAACAGATTTGCCGAATGATTTAACATCTGAACCAAACGTAGCCGAATTTGCATTTAGTGAAATGCCCATCATGTTTGTAAACGTAAGTGGCGACTATGATGGTATTAAACTGAAACAGTATGCAGATAAAATGCAGGATAAGTTTGAAGAGCTTACCGAAATTACCCGTGCAGAAATTGTAGGTGCGCCGGAAAGGGAAATACAGGTAAATGTGGATCCTTACAAAATGAGCCAGGCCCGTATCAGCTTTATGGATATTGAAAATGCCATTAGCAGGGAAAACAGGGATATTACCGGTGGTACTATTGAAGTGGGTGATATGCGTCGCACCATAAAAGTTAAAGGCCAGTTTACAAGTGCTTTAAATCTTAACAATATTGTGGTACGCAGCAGCGCACAAGGCGCCACAGTTTATTTAAAAGATATTGCACAGTTAAAAGATACCATTAAAGAAAAAGACAGTTATGCCCGCTTAGATGGTAAAAATGTTGTTACGCTTAACATTGTAAAACGTGCCGGCGAAAACTTAATTAATGCAGCCGATAAAATAAAAGGCATAGTTGCCGAAATGAAGCTGAAGGAAGAGTTACCCAAAGATTTAAATGTGGTAATTACAGGCGATTTAAGTAAAGCCACTAAAACATCTTTTAATGAACTGGTAAATACCATCATTATTGGTTTTGTACTGGTGTTAATTATATTGATGTTTTTTATGGGTGTTACCAATGCGTTCTTTGTAGCGTTAAGCGTACCGCTCAGTGTGTTTGTAGCCTTTATGTTTTTGCCGCTGGCAGATGGAATCATTGGCACCACGGTTACGCTGAACTTTATTGTACTGTTTGCACTATTACTGGGCTTGGGTATAATTGTAGATGATGCTATTGTGGTAATAGAAAATACCCACCGTATTTACAGCAACGGTAAAGTACCCATAATACGCAGTGCTAAAGAAGCCGCCGGCGAAGTTTTTATACCCGTATTGGCTGGTACTGCAACTACATTAGCGCCATTCTTCCCGCTGCTTTTATGGAAAGGGCTTATTGGTAAGTTTATGATTTACCTGCCCACCATGTTAATTCTTACATTGGCAGCATCGTTAATTGTTGCATTTATATTTAACCCGGTTTTTGCCGTAAGCTTTATGAAGCCAGAGGGCAGGGAATATGAAAAGCCCAAAAAAGCTGTTTGGACAAATAAATGGTTTATCATTTTTTCTGTAGCAGGTGTTTTAATGCACCTGGCAGGCAATCATGGTACTGCCAACTTCCTTTTAATGATGGCAATACTGATGGTGTTTAATGCATACGTTTTAAATGATGCCATTCATGCATTTCAAAAAAGAGCTTTACCCTGGTTAATGAACCATTACGAAAGATTATTAAAATGGATTTTAGTGGGCTGGAGACCGGTATGGGCATTTGCCTCTTTGTTTGGATTGTTTGTTTTATCAATTTTTTTATTGATGGCAAGAGGTAATAAATCAACCTTTTTCCCAAGCGGAGACCCCAACTTTATTTATGTATATATTAAACTGCCTGTTGGTACCGATGTGAAGTATACGGACAGTGTTACACATGTACTGGAAGGCAGGGTACAAAAAATTTTGGCAAAAGAATTACCCACACAACCCGGCGGTATTGTTGAAAGTATTATTACCAACGTAGCGGTTAGTGCAAATAATCCAAGAGATAATAACCGCAGTGTGCAACCCAACTTAGGCCGCATACAAGTATCGTTTTTGGAGTATGATAAAAGAGGAGGTAAAAAAACAATGCCTTTTAAAGAGGAAATACGCAGGCAAATGGTAGGCATACCCGGTGCAAGTATAGAGGTGGCGCAGGAAGATGGTGGCCCTCCAACAGACCCTCCGGTGAATATTGAAATACAAGGTGATAATTTTGAAAGTATTGCTAAAGTAGCAAGAGACCTGTCGAATTATATGGACACCAACCAGGTGGAAGGTATTGAAAACCTGCAAATGGATGTGGATTTAAACAGTCCTGAAATGACCATTAATGTAGACAGGGAAAAAGCCATGATGGAAGGACTGAGCACCGGGCAAATTGGTATGGAAATACGTACTGCTTTATTTGGTAAAGAGGTAAGTAAATTGAAAGATGGAGAAGATGAATATAAAATTCAGGTGCGTACAATAGATATGGTACGCCATAATATTGACGACCTGATGAACATGCGCATTACGTTTATGGATATGAATACCATGCGCATAAAAAGTATTCCTATAAGTGCTGTTGCAACTAAAGAATTAACAACAGCAACCGGTGCCATTAAACGTAAAAATGTAAAACGCACTATTCAGTTGCAAAGTAATGTGCTTGACCCTACCATGGTGGGTAAAGTAAATGAAGAGCTGCAAACAAAAATTGACGACTTTAAAACAAAAAATAAAATACCATCTGATGTAACATTAAGGTTAAGCGGCCAAAGCGAGCAGGAAAAAGAAACACAAACCTTTTTGTTATATGCGTTGTTGGGTGCATTGGCAATAATATTTATGATACTGGTATTGCAGTTTAACAGCATCAGTAAACCATTTATAGTTATTACCGAAATATTCTTCAGCATTATTGGTGTGCTTTTAGGTTATGCCTTTACCGGCATGACGATAGCAACAATAATGTTAGGTGTGGGTATTATAGCACTGGCCGGTATTGTAATTAAAAACGGTATACTGTTAATTGAATTTACAGATGAGCTGCGTGGGCGTGGTATGCGTACAAGAGCAGCGGCTATTGAAGCAGGTAAAATCCGTATCATTCCTGTATTGCTTACTGCAGTAGCAACAATACTGGGTTTATTACCGCTGGCTGTTGGCTTTAATATAGATTTTGTGTCGTTCTTCCAGCATTTAAATCCGCATATTTTCTTTGGTGGAGATAGTGTGGTGTTTTGGGGCCCGTTAAGCTGGACGATGATTTTTGGTTTAATCTTCGCCTTCTTCCTTACATTAATAATGGTGCCAAGTATGTACCTTATTTCTGAAAGGCTGCGCCGCCCTATGGAAAAATTCTATGGTACCAAGTTTATTGGTATGTTAGGTTTTGCCGGCCCCTTCTTCTTCATATTTGTGGGTATTATGTACCTGGTAAGAAGAATGCAGGGCAAAAAAGTGTGGAACGGGCAATTAAAAAATAAAAAATAGTATTGGTTGAAAAACCAGTTTTGGTTCTAATGGTGCCGCTCGTGAAAATGAGCGGCATTTTTTATTACAGCAATGCTGCCAAACCTGTCCACCCGGTTTGGTGTGATGCACCTATGCCATGGGCAGATTCGCCGTGGAAGTGTTCGTAAAACAAAATGAGATTTTCAAAATGTTTTGTTTTATAAATATCGTATTGCCCATGCACCGGCCGGTTACCACTGTCGTTTTTTAAAAATATGTTTATCAGGCGCTGCGATAATTCAGAAGCCGCCCCGGACATTAAAGTTTCGCTGCCGGAAAAAATGAATGTAACTTCTGCGCCATAAAATTTATCAAACAAGCGCAGCGCTCTTAAAATTAAATAATTCAATGGCATCCATACAGGCCCACGCCAGTTACTGTTGCCGCCGTACATTCCATTATCACTTTCGCCGGGTGTATATTTTAAACCATAGTCTTTACCATCAATATCCAGTACAAATCCACTTTCGTATATTTTACTTAAAGATCTTATTCCGCCGGGAGAAAGCATTTCATTTTCATTAAACAAAACCGGTAAAAGGGCCCTTAATTGCTGTGGTGTTAATAAAGAAAGCAGTGTGGCATTTTTATCTGGCGCATCATCAACAATCTGATAACGCTGATTGGTATTTTCAAAATGGCAGATAATCTGTTCAAGCCGTGGCGTGTTTTTTAATTGCTTTTTATCAATATGCAGCACTGCCAATAAGGGAATAATTCCGGCTATAGAACGCAGTTTTACAGGTATGCTTCTGCCATCGGGCAATTGCAATACATCATAAAAAAAGCCATCGTCGTTTGCATCGCCATCAGCCCATACCTGCGCAATTTGCTGCAACGAATCAGCTATTTGAACAAAATAATTAAAGAAGGTAATGCATACATCTTCGTATGCAGGATCTCTTTCGCAAAGCAGCAAGGCAATCTCCAGCATATTTAAACTAAAGAGTGCCATCCATGCAGTACCATCTGCCTGGTCAAGCCGTCCGCCTTCGGGCAGGCCACTGCTGCGGTCAAACACACTTATATTATCAAGGCCCAAAAAACCACCTTCAAATATATTATTGTGGTTAGCATCTTGCCTGCTTAACCACCAGTTATAATTTTTTAGCAGTAACGGAAAAATCGTTTGTAAAAAATCAGCATCAAATTTTCCGGTGTTTTCTTTTTCTATCCTGCAAATTTCTAAAGCTGCTAAAGCCTGCACAGGAGGATTTACATCACTAAAATTCCATTCGTAAGCAGGCAATTGCCCGTCGGGAGCGCTGTAATTACTATCAAATAATAACAGGAGTTGTTTTTTTGCAAAGGCGGCATCTGCTATTGCTATTACTATTGTATGAAAAGCAAGATCCCACGCAGCAAACCATGGGTATTCCCATTTATCCGGCATACTGATAATATCTGCAGCATTAAAGCCCATCCAGTTTGCATTGCGGCCTTCCCATCTTTCTGCTGGTGGAACGGGTTGACCGGCATCTCCCTTTAACCAGTTTCTAACATCGTAATAATAAAACTGTTTACTCCACAACATACCGGCCAGCGCCTGCCTTCTTACCGCAGCATGTGCGGCAGTTTCGTTTTCTTTTTTTATTGCTTCATAAAACTCATCCGCTTCTGCCCGGCGTTTATTAAAACAAGCTGTAAAAGAACTGTCAAAAGGAGTTTCTGTTTTATTAACTGTAAGTCTTAAATGCACCGTGGTTGTTTGCTGTGCTTCCATTTCTAAAATATACAATGGCGCAGCTTTGGTGCCTGTTGTTTTACCATCTAAAAAAGCAAAATCATTTTGTATAACTGCTTTATGAAAAGCATCTTTTCTAAACGGGTCTTTATTTTCTTTATTCCACAATAATTTTTTATTGTTTTTATTTTCGGTAAACAGCACTTTATCTGCCTGCTGAAAATAAAAATGATAGTCGGGCAGTTTTTCATGCTGTGTTTTTATACACCGTTCGTCATCCTGCAAAGTCATTATTATTTTTTCGTTTGTCAGCCCAAACTTCCAGGTATTGCGAAACCATAAAGTGGGCAGCAGGTGCAGGGTTGCTGCTTCGTTTGCCCGGTTGCTAACTGTTATTGATATTAAAATGTCGTCGGTATCTGCCTTTGCATATTCTGTAACAACATCAAAATATTTATTATCATTAAAAACTCCGGTATCTAACAGTTCATATTCGGGTACCAGTTTTCCCCTGCTGGCGTTTTGCTGCAGCAGGTCGTTATACGGAAACAATGCCTGCGGATATTTATAGAGGTGTTTCATATAACTATGCGTGGGTGTGTTTTCCAGGTAATAATATAACTCCTTCACATCTTCACCATGGTTACCTTCTGCATTTGTTAAACCGAATAAGCGTTCTTTTAATAAAGGGTCTTTCCCGTTCCACATGGCAAGGGCAAAACATAAATATTGCTGTTCATCACTAATGCCTGCAATACCATCTTCTCCCCAGCGGTAAACACGGCTTGCAGCATCGTGGTGCGGAAAATAATTCCATGCATCCCCGGTTTCACTGTAATCTTCACGTACAGTGCCCCACTGTCTTTCGCTAAGGTAGCAGCCCCAGTGCAGCCAGTTTTTTGTACCGCTGTTATATTCGTTCAGCCTTATCTGCTCTTCGTTCATTATGTTTATTGTTCGGTATAATGATAAGCAAGACCCCCATCAACATAATAGGTGCTGCCGGTTACATATTTAGCATCGTCACTTGCTAAAAAAGCAATTACGTTTGCCACATCTTCGGGCTCTCCTAAACGGTGCAGTGAAATATTATTTTCCAATGGGCCAATTAATTCTGGTTTGCTTAGCAGGTTTGCATTTATGGGTGTGCGTATTGCACCAGGTGCAACATTATTAATGCGAATGTTAAGTGGTGCTAATTCAACAGCAAGGTTACGCATAACCATTTGCATGGCTCCCTTACTGGCACAATAAGCGGTAAAGTTGGGAAAAGGAAGTTCTTCATGCACACTGCTGTTATTTACAATTACTCCCGGCCTGTTGGTGTTTCGTAAATGATTTACAAATGCCTGGGTTAAAAAAAACATACCCTTTAAATTTACATTCATCACAATATCGTACTGCTGTTCTGTTACCTCCCAAAAAGGCGCACGTATTTCCACCCCTGCATTATTAATTAAAATATCCAGCTGGCCAAACGCCTGCACGGCCCGGTCTATTAATGTTTTTACATTTTCCACCTTGCTTATGTCAGCCTGTATAAAAACAGCTTCGGCACCGGTTGCCTGTACCTGCCTTATTGTTTCTTTTGCATTGTCATCATCGTTCAGGTCATTTACCACCACCTTTGCCCCCTGCTGACCAAACTTTACTGCAATGGCCCGTCCAATACCACGGCCGCTGCCGGTTATTAAAACAGTTTTTCCTGAAAATGTGCTCATCTTTTTTATTTATGAAGTTCGCTTAAAGTTTTAACCGGCTAAATTTTTATTTGGTGAATTACCGGTTAAATAAAAGTAACCATCTTGTGCCGTTACGTAAATAACAGAGGAGTATATTTACAAAAAAAAGTATGGCAACATCACACGACATTGATTACAAAATTTATGGGGAAGAATTACAGTTTGTAGAAATTGAACTGGACCCAAATGAAACTGCCGTTGCAGAAAGTGGCGCTTTTATGATGATGGACAACGGTATTGAAATGCAAACCATTTTTGGCGATGGCAGCCACCAGCAGGATAACAGTTTGCTGGGCAAATTATTCAGCGCAGGTAAACGCCTGCTGGTAGGCGAAAGTTTGTTTATGACTGCATTTACCAATGTGGGCCAGGGAAAAAAACGGGTAAGCTTTGCGGCACCTTATACCGGAAAAATTATTGTGTTTGATTTGGCACAGTTGGGAGGAAAAATCGTTGCACAGAAAGATGCTTTCCTCTGCGCAGCAAAAGGTGTAAGTATCGGCATTGAATTTCAAAAAAGATTAGGCACCGGTATTTTTGGCGGCGAAGGTTTTATTATGGAAAAAATTGAAGGCGATGGTTTTGCATTTGCACATGCCGGTGGTTATATTATTGAAAAAAATTTACAGCCCGGCGAAGTTTTAAAAGTTGATACAGGCTGTGTAGTGGCTTACACACCAACCATTGATTTTGATATTGAAATGGTACGGGGTATTAAAAACTGGATGTTTGGCGGCGAAGGTTTGTTCTTTGCAAAAATGACAGGGCCGGGCAAAGTGTGGTTACAAAGTTTACCAATAAGCAGGCTGGCAGGAAGGTTACAGCAATACACGTATCACCGTAAAGAAGAAGGCAGTATTTTAGGTGGCCTTGGAAATTTATTAGACGGAAGGGAATAAACGGAGGCACTTTTCGTTTTGCCACCGAGGCACAGAAACACAGAAAATACAAATGAGTAATTCAGTGCTTTTGTACCTCGGTGGTAATTTTTTGTGTAACTATAAATTTTAAGGAAACAAGGCTTCTGCCACAGCCACACTTTCTGGCTTGCCCACATCTACTAATTTATCACCGCTGTGGTCATATCCTAAAATAACATGTTCGGCAGCTAAATCCAGGTAAGTATCCATAATAGAAAACTTTCCTTGCTGGCGTATAAGTTCAAAAATCTTAGGCTCATAAATAACCACACAGCTGTAAGCTTTCTCAACTAAGCCAGGCTTATCAATAGAAATTTTTGTTTCGCCGGTGCTAACATTTTTCCAGCCGCACAAGCGGTTGTTTTCATCAAACAATAACACACGGGACGATGTACGGTTGGTAACACCAAATGTAACCAGCGGCTTATGCTCCGTATGAAAAGCCATTAGTTTGTTTAAATCCAAATTGGTGAGAATATCAACATTCAATGATACAAATGGTTTATCACCCTCTAATAGCTTTCTGGCTTTTACCAAGCCACCACCAGTTTCTAATACAACATCGCTTTCATCACTTATAATTACATTACTGCCCCAGCCTTTATTTTCGTTAATGGCATTAATAATTTGCCGGGGAAAGTGATGAATATTTACAACAACATCTTTTATTCCATATTGCTGCAGGTATTCAATATTTCTTTGCAAGAGTGATTTTCCGTTCACTACCGCAAGCGCTTTAGGATGTTTATCAGTCCACGGTTTAAATCTTGTACCTAAGCCTGCTGAAAAAATTATTGCATGAAGCCCGTTAAGCCCCCCCGCCCCTAAAGGGGAGCTTTGGTCTCTGCTATTTTGCAATTCACTTATTTTTTGTGTAATGTCTGCCACTATATTTTCAATATTATTTTTTACTTGTGAGTTTGTAAAGCGGAGTACTGTAATGCCAAGTTTCTCAATTTCGTTTTGCCGTAAAGCATCATAAATTTTTACATCTTCTTTATTATGTACCGCTCCATCTATTTCAATTACAAGCTTTAGTTTATGGCAATAGAAATCAGCTATGTAAAATAAAATTGGATGCTGCCTTCTAAAACTCACTCCCAATTTATTCCCCGATAAATAGTTCCACAAAATATCTTCTTCCCAAGTACAAAACTTTCTTAACTCTTCTGCTCTTTTAAAAAGTAAATAAGAAGCGCCATAATGCATGTTGTTACTTTTACCCTTCATCCCTAAACTACTAACTATTAAAAACAGGTTTCAAATCTAATGCACGGCTCCCCTTTAGGGGCGGGGGGGCTTTTCCTCTCTCTTCCAATTTTCTTTATTTGAATGATTCAATACAATTTTAACCTTAAACTTATTTCTTAAATGCCTTGCCACTGCTTCTGCTGCATACACACTGCGGTGCTGCCCGCCCGTGCAACCAAAGTTGATGCACAGGTTTTCAAAACCTCTTTTAATATAATCTTCCACATTTATGTCAACAATGCTGTACACACTGTTTAAAAAGTCCGGCATTTTAGTTTGCTGTTCTAAAAAATCTTTTACGGGTTTATCAAGGCCGCTTAAATGTTTGTAATCATCAAAACGGCCGGGATTTAAAATGCCCCGCATGTCAAATACAAATCCGCCACCATTACTGGTTTCATCTTTTGGATAACCCTGTTTTAAAAACGAAAAACTGTTGATGGTAACTGTTAGTGGTGTATCTGCTGTTGCCTGCACAGGTGTAAACTCCGCCACCACTTCATCGCTGATGCAAATTTCCAGCACCTTTTTAAATTCAGGCACAGCAATACCAATACTTTGATGAGTGATAAATGATTTTAAATTTTGCAGCGCTAATGGTATACTGGTTAAAAAATGTGCTTTGCGTTCAAACAACCCCCTGAAGCCATAGGCGCCTAATACCTGCAACAAACGTATCAGCACATAACCATTGTACTGGCTGCGGAATATATCACGGTCAACCGTTTCTTCCACAATACTTTCAAATGAATTAATGTAATCTTCCAGCAAATTTGTTTTCCATTCATCCGTTAAATTTGCTTTTGCCTGAGACAGTAAAGAAGCCACATCATATTGCGGTGCACCTTTCATGCCGCCCTGGTAATCTATAAAGCCCACTGCGTTATCTTCCTTAATCATAATGTTCCTGCTTTGAAAATCACGGAACATAAAAAATTTATACTCTGTATGAGAGAGGTAATTACTCAGCGCCTCAAAATCCTTTATCAGTTTTTGTTTATCATAAGGGCGGCGCAAAGCATCCAAAAAATAATATTTAAAATACAACAGGTCGGCCATAATGGCTTCTTTGCCAAAGCTGCTGTTGGTAAGGCATTTTTTATAGTTTAAGTCTTCGTGGCCTTTAACCTGCAACAATGCCAGTTGATGCAGACTTGTTTTATATAAATCATACACCGGTTGCACAAAGCCTTCCGCTTCCAGGCGGTTCAGCAATGATATATCACCAAAATCCTGCTGTATATAAATATCCTTCTCTTTACTAATGCAATAAATTTCTGGCACAGCAAGGTGTTGCTTTGCAAAATGTCCGGAGAAATATAAAAAACTTTCATTCTCTTTTATATTGGCGCCGTAAGTGGCAATATAATTTTTTGCAGCAGTGTGTATGCGGAAATAATGCCTTTCGCTGCCCGCCTGCGGCAGCTTATCAACAGTAATTATCGTATCGGTTGAAAATGTGGCAAAGAGTTCTTTAATTCTGCTGATGGTGGAGAGCATTGTATGTTTTTAGTAGCTGTAAAATTAGCGCAAAACATTTTATGAGAGACATGATGTGGTTTTACAATATAAAATCTACCCACTTTAGGGTATTGTGCTTGTGAATTTTGATTTTTATTTTTACTAATAATTTCTTTTTAACCATTAGCCTTGTCTGCTTTAAAATGTAAATGGGGGATTAAAGTCCCCCATTATTTATTGAGTTATACTTACACATCAACAGAATCATACACAATTACTTTGCTCCATAAATGTTTGCAGTCTTCCACAAATTTTAAGTGAATGGGATCGGTTTGATAACTGGCCTGGTCGGCTGCATTTTCAAATTGTAAAAACCATGAAACTGCATAACCCCTTTCAATTACATCACGGTTGGTATCGGCCGGTTTGCCAATGTGAAAAGCTTTAATGGTTTTTACTTCGGTTAATTTGGTAAGGCCTTCTACTAGCTTATTGCGGTCTTCAATACTATCAGGTTTGTTTAACCAGAAATACACATGATGCAGGAAAACATTTTTCATTTTTTATTTCGGGGTTTTATTTTGAAAGAGGAAAATTTAAACAGTTATGCTGATGTAAAAGTGATTTTAGTGAGGAAGTTACGGCGGGAGTTTGGCATTATACTTAGTTTAAATTACCTTCTTGATTTAATTCGATAATTTGCTTAAGCACACTTTCAGGAGTATTATCTTCATTAAACAAATCAACACCTTTGTCAAATAATTCTTTTCTTATAACACTTTTATCGAATTCTAAATTATCAACTAAGAACTGATGTCTCAGCTCAAACATTTTAAAAATATCATCCCATGAATATGCATAAATTTCATAGTTCTGGACACTTTTAACTAGAAAACGTTTGCCTTTTACTTTCTCGGCTTCATATTGATTCTTTACATATTCATCAACACTTTTCCCAACTATAAAAAACTTCCATGTTCTTTTCTGAGAGTTAAACTGTGGTTCATTTATGATTACTTCTAAATAATCTTCAATTTGCCTCAATTGCTCTTTACCAATTTCAATAACTGGCTTTTTAAGTTCTACTATCAAATTCTCATCCATATAATACTGGTCATCTCTGATATCTGGAACGGAATGTTTCCGACATACAAATACATCGGGCCTTCGATTTGATTCATCTGACTTAACTTTTTTCTTTCCGCCTTTTTTTGCGTCTGCAATCTCTAAACCTTCAATAACTTCAAGATATTTATTAAGCAATACATTAAATCCTTCATTAGCTGATACAATGTGGTATTGTTCGCCAAATAACCAATAATTTTCCTCTATTGCTTTTTGCAAATGGTCTCTTTCAGTAGTAAATTTTTCTAAACTAAATACAAGCATTTTCAATAACTCAATTATTTTAAATCTGCTTTCTATCAAATTAATTGTCTTAGAAATTTTGCTAATTGTCGTTTTCTTCAGTAGCTCCGCAAGCTGTTTCCTTTCATCTTGGGACATTATTACAACCTGCCCAACTATTTCAGTAATATTTTCTCTTTCATCGGTATCTAAAAGTAAATTTATTAAAGCTACACTAACTTTTTGCTGCTCTTTATTTAAGCCTTGGAAAATTTTTGGTTCAATACAATAAATACCCTTAACTACAGAGATTAAGTCTTTCTTACGAGCCTGTTCATATTTATTTGCCTTGAATTTTGGAATTACTCCAGACTTCTCATATGTATCAATCAATTGCTCTGCTGCACCACCATACAAAAACAATTTCTGTTTTTCCTTAACAATGTTATAAAGGTGATTTACTAATGCCTTGAAAACACCGTCATTCTTGGTTTCCTCAAAGAGACTTAAACTGTGCTCTTGGTCAGAAGGGCTAAAGCTGTCGAAGTAATTTGATTCAACGTATACACTATGGTAAAAACTGATAGCATTATTATTGTAAGAAGTCAATTCTTTAAAGACTTCAATTTGAGAGCTATTTAAGTAATAAAAATAAAATTTATCGCCGATTTTTTCTGCCCATCGTACAAAAGTTATCTTAAAAATATTCTCTTTGCCATCTCTATCTTTAATTATCAAGGGGATAACTTCAGTCTCAGCAATAAGACCACTATAATCAATATATTGTCCATTAATGCTTATCGAAAAGTGCCGTTCTTTATTAAGCAATAAAAACCATCCAAACTCTCTTGCCAAATGGCTTTTGAATTCATCACAATTAAAGGAATAGCCTGTAACTTCAAATAAATCTGTCAAAGTAACAGTAGTTCCAGTCTTAGTTTCTTTTGATATTTTTTTATTTTCTGCATTATAAAGATGCTTTGTATTTTTTCTGATCCTTATATCATATTCTAAAAGTGCTTTTTCCTTCTCGTCTTTGTAGATTGTGTGCCACTCCGAAACACCACTAAATGAAGCAAATGAGAATCTTCCTTTTCCCTTGTGTCCCCTAAGTGCTGAAGATGTTTTTTGATATGTATGCTTCTTAATACTATCATTAAAGTTTCCAAAAGTTTTATCTAAAGTTGCAAAATCAATTCCTTTACCATCATCAATAATTTGAAGTGAATAAATTGTATCAATTTCGTTTGAAGAAAAATTTATCTGAATTTTCTTTGCTGTAGCATCAAATCCGTTCCATATTAATTCCACAACTCCGTCCATATAATCCTTTGTTAACCCAGAGGATTCAATTCCATTATTCGTAAGTGAAACTTTCTTTTTCATAAATCATTATTGAACTCTAAATTACCAACTATAATTTTATCAGTTTTAATTTCTTTCAAAACAACTTCCCCTGCCCGCCCGGCACCCTAAACTTACTCCTGTCCAAACTCCATTCCTCTGCATTCATGTTATACAGCTTGCCGTATTTTTTATATTGCATAGCTACCATTTCTGCAATGTTTCCTTCGCCACGCATGCGTACGCCCCAGCGGGTGTCGTTTACTTTGCCATCGTGGCTTTGTTCTACCAAATGCCACACTTTATCTGCCCTGTCAGGAAAGTTTTTATACAACCAGTCGTGAAACAAAAATTTAATGGCGCCATTTAAGCGAATGAAAGTATAAGCCGTAAATGTTGCCCCGTTATCTGCTGCTGCTTTCATAATGCGCTGCATTTCGTGTTCGTTTAACCCGGGTATCATTGGGCCCATCATAATGCCCATGCGCACACCGGCACTGCTTAATTCGTTTATTACTTTTAGTTTTTGTTTGGCAGTGGTGGTACGTGGCTCCATTGTTCTGCGTAAATCTTCATTAAAACTTGTAATGGAAACCATTGCAGAAACAATTTGTTTTTTAGCCATTTCCTGCAGTACATCTTTGTCTTTTAATATCCAGCTGTTTTTTGTGAGTATGCCCACTGGCTGATTAAACTCATTGCATACTTCTAATAATCCTCTTGTTAAACGATACTGTTGTTCCGCAGGTTGATAACAATCAGTATTACCACTTAGCATAATGGGTGTGGCATCCCATTTTGGGTGCATGAGAAATTTGCGCAACAGTTGCGGTGCATTTTTCTTTACTAGTATTTTTTGTTCAAAATCCAACCCGGCACTGTAACCCCAGTACTCATGTACATTACGGGCATAGCAGTATATGCAGCCGTGTTCGCAACCGGCGTAGGGGTTCATGCTGTAGCTCATACCCACATCTTTACTTTCCACTTTGTTTACAATCGTTTTGCTTTGCATTTCTATATACTGCGTGGGTATGTTGCTGGCCTCCCAATCGTCAATACCTTCAATATGTTCCTGTGTTGTTTCGTTTTTTAAAAAACGGTTTTTAGTGTTAAACTGTGCGCCACGGCCGGCTTTATATTGTATGTTGGGTTGTTGTTCGGTTACTTTTACTTTGTAGTGGTCTTGTTTTAAATTATTGTTTTCCATTTTGTTTTTTTGAGGGTATTAAATAACAGTTAGTTCTTTTCATTTTGTTATTTACTTTTTTGCTTGTCCAAAAAAGTAACAAAAAAAGACCCCGACAAAGGATTACAGCCCCTTTGTCGGATGGTTCCCTGATGTAGCTTTAGTACTACTGTGGTTTCAACAATGGTAATTCTGCTCTTAGGTTTGAAGTTTATTTCAGTATTTGTACCTGCGTGTATTTTGTTGAATAATGATTTACAGTACAAGAGTGCGACGCAACGATGCTAAATAGAATTACTGAAGTCTGAAACAAAAGCTACAACGTAACGACGTAAGTGCTGTTGCTATTCATAAATAAACTAACGCCCTAAGTTCCCCTTCAGGGGACAGGGGCTCCAAACAAATCTCCCTGTACCGTATTTACCGGTAAATTTTCAAATGCAAAGCGCTGTGCTATTTGATATTTCATTTCACCAACCGGCCTTTTCAGCAACAGCATATCGTTAGCAATAAAGCGGCCGGTAAAATGTTTGTGGCTATACTCCAGCCATCCTTTTTCATATTGCCAGGGCTGCAGCTTTCGGGCAATGGTAAGGTGCGGCTCCATTATAAAATGGGGCTTGTTATCATTATCCAGTTTCATAAGCCGTTGAGCTTCGGTGCGTATTTGTTTTACTAAATTTTGTACCGGCACTTTACTGGTGATGTTTATGTAAATAGTATGACTGGGAAAACTGCCAAAATCTTTCAGCTCAATTTTTACCGGCGGAAAACCCATGGCCACCAGTTTTAGTTTATTTACAATTTTTGATTCCAGCATGGACAGTTGCAGAAAATTTGCCAGTGTAATATGTGGTTTGCCCCAGCGGGCATGGTCGCTTTCGTATTTATCTGCAAACTCCTGCTTTACTTTTATAATGCGGTTCCACAATTCTTCGTGAGGCTGCAGCACCAGCAGGTATTCGTAAATTTTAAAGCCGGGTGGGGCCGCCTCACTACCATACAGGGAAGGGCCTGGTGTTTGATTCAATTTCATACGTTGTAATTAATTGTTTGAACAATTTGTTTTTTACTCAGCTTTAATGGGTTGGCTTTTGCTAAATTTTTTACCAAATATTTTAGTAAATTTATACTAAATAATTTAGTTTTACAAAAACATTTTTATGCATCAGGAAGAATTTTATGGCGCTGCCTACCGCGGCAGCAAGCAATACACACAGCACCAGGTTAAAACAGCCAACGCCACTGGCTTTGGCGCAGCCGCCGATGATTATATGGAACGGGGCATTGACCTGAACGAACAATTAATTATGAATAAGCCCGCCACTTTTTTTATGAGGGTAAGCGGTAACAGCATGATTAATGCCGGTATTTATGACGGCGATATTGTGATAGTGGACAAAAGTGTAAAACCACAAAACGGTAAAATTGTAATTGCGGTTTTAGATGGTGAATTACTGATACGCCGTTATGAAAAAACACTCAACCGCCTGCGGCTGATACCCGAAACATCCAAGTTATCGCCAATTGAAATTGCAGAGTTTAACGATTGTAAAATTTGGGGTGTGGTTACCTGCGTAATACGCATGATTGATAACAGCTTGATGGGTTTTAGAAACAACAGCAGCCATGAAAAAGCAAGTTGATGCAATCTAAAAACCAAAATAAAAATCTGTTCTAATAATGCAGACTCTTAAAGTTCCCCCTTCAGGGGGCGGAGGGGGTATGAAAGCCATTGTAGACTGTAATAATTTTTACTGCAGTTGCGAACGGTTGTTTCAACCACACCTGGATAATAAACCCGTGGTGGTATTAAGCAACAATGATGGTTGTATTATATCCCGTAGCGATGAAGCAAAAAAACTGGGTGTGGCAATGGCGGGCCCGTACTTTATGGCAAGGCCGCTGATACAAAAACATGATGTGGCCACATTTTCATCTAACTATAATTTGTATGGTGATTTAAGCTGGCGGGTAATGGAAACCTTACGCATAATACTGGGTAAAGAAAAAGTAGAAGTGTATTCGGTAGATGAATGTTTTTTAGACTTAACAGGCTTTGAAGAAAAAGATTTGCAGCAACTGGCATTGGATATGCGGCATACTGTAGAAGAATGGACCGGTATAAAAGTTTCTATAGGCGTGGCACCCACAAAAGTGTTATGCAAAGTGGCCAATCACCTGGCTAAAAAAAATAAAAAAGAAACAGATTGTGTGGTAGTATTAGACACACCGGAAAAAATTGTAACCGCACTTAAAAAAACACCGGTGGAAGATGTGTGGGGCGTTGGCAGGCAATACGCCGGCAAATTAAAATATGGCTGGAATGTACACACCGCATTTGAGTTAAGCACCTTAAGTGAAGAGTTTGGAAACAAATTTTTAGGCGGCGTGGTGGGTGTGCGGCTGATAAAAGAATTACGTGGCGAACCCACCATAGATTTGGATGATGAGTTGATAAACAAAAAAATGATTGCCACCACACGTATGTTTGGCAGCCCGGTAAACAGCATTAGTGATATTAAAGAGGCGGTGGCAACTTATACATCAAGGGCAGCAGAAAAGTTACGGCGGCAACATGGCGCCGCAAAAGTGATAAGTGTATTTGTGGTTACCAAAGACCAAAGCCACCAGCAAAATTTTAAACAATATGGCACCATCAGCAGTTACACTACATTGCCATACGCCACATCATTTACCAATGAATTAATTACCCCTGCTGTACAACTGGTGGACAGTTTGTATGAAGAAGGCCAGTATTATAAAAAAGCCGGTGTAATGCTCAGCGGCATTGTACCCGATTCATCCATACAAGGCAATTTGTTTTTACCCGAAACAAAAAACTGCGGACGTAAACTGATGGGCATGATTGACAATATCAACTTCAGCCAGCGGGATGATATTTTAAAGTTTGCCGCCAGTGGTACAGACCGGGACTGGAAAATGCGGCAGGAACTGCGAAGCCCACGCTATACCACAAGATGGGATGAGCTGTTCACCGTAAAATAAGGGCTTCTTTACTGCTTGTTAAAAAAACAACAGCCAACCAAAATACCATTTCATGTTTTACCTTTGCGGCTCTTATGGCAGATTCTTCATCATCAGACAGAAAGAAATTTTTTAAGCGCCTGCGCAAAGGAGAACAGGCAGAGCAAACCGAAATGAGTTTTGTTGACCATTTGGAGGCGCTGCGCTGGCATATTATGCGTTCGGCAATTGTATGGCTGGCCGCAGCTATTGCCATTTTTATTTTTGTTGACTGGATATATGATAATATAATACTGGCGCCATCCAGCGAAAATTTTATTACATACGGAACTTTGTGCCGCTTTGGCCACTGGCTGGGTGTGGGCGACGGGCTTTGTATGCCGCCGGTTAAAATAAAGTTTTTGGTAAATGAAGTAAACGGCACATTTACATCTGCATTAAACATATCAATGATTGGTGCTGTTATTGTAGCATTTCCATATATTTTTTGGGAGCTGTGGCGCTTTGTAAAACCTGCCCTGTCCGATAAAGAAAGAAAATATGCAAGAGGCAGCATCTTCTGGGTATCGTTATGCTTTTTTACAGGTGCAGCATTTGGTTATTATTTACTGGCGCCTTTTACGTTTAACTTTTTAGCCTCGTTTACACTGGGTAAATCCGGTGCTATACAATACCAGCCTACTATTAATGATTATATTGATAGTTTAACCAATATTATTTTAGGCTGCGGCATTGCATTTGAGCTGCCTATACTGGCATATGTGCTGGCAAAAATCGGGTTAGTATCAGCCCGTTTTTTAGCAAAGTATTCTAAGTATGCATTAGTAATCATTCTGTTGGTAGCTGCCGTTATTACACCTTCGCCAGATATGACCAGCCAGATTATTGTGGCTGCGCCGTTATTGCTGCTTTACTGGATAAGCATTTTATTAGTTAAAAGCGTTGACAGAAAAAGGGCTAAAGAAGAAAAAGAGTGGAGCTAAAAATGAACAGTTAACAATGAACAATTAATAATTGTTTCAAAAAAATTTTAACTGCCTCCTTCGTTTAATATTGTTAATTTTACATTGTCAATTAATAATTCAAAATGTCTGTCTTTAATTTAAAATTACCTGTAGCTATTGGGTGCGATCATGCCGGTTTTGATTGCAAAGAAGATTTGATATCTTTTTTAGAAGGTGAAATGGTTGCCTATAAAGACTTTGGCACTTACAATAAAGACTCTGTAGATTATCCTGATTTTGCACACCCTGTTGCCAGCGCTGTAGAAAAAGGCGAAGCTGCTTTTGGTATTTTACTTTGCGGCAGCGCAAACGGTGTAGCCATTACCGCCAATAAACACCAGGGCATACGTGCCGGTTTATGTTGGGATGAAGAAATTGCATCGCTGGTGCGTAAACATAACGACGCCAACATTATCTGTATTCCTGCCCGTTTTGTAAGCGATGGCCTTGCAGAAAAAATGCTGGATATATTTATGAATACGCCATTTGAGGGCGGACGGCATGCTGTAAGGGTTGCAAAGATTTCCTGCTAAGTTGTATAATGAATGCAATACCGTTTTAACAGCCGGGTGCAACACAATTTTCAAACTGTTTTTATCAGGCATTTGCCTGGGTTTATCTGCCTGTTATTGTAACAGCAGTCGTGAAAATTTTTTTCTCAAATACAGAATTTGCAAAAAGCAACCTGCCTTATTATTTTTTACTGTTAGTGGAACTGGGTAATTTTTACACAGCGCTAACAGAGGATTCCATTAGCAGTTTAACTATTGATGTATCGAAAAAACAAATTTTGTTTCGCTATTACAATATGTACGAGGGGCAGACAGAAAAGGTACACCCCTTTTCCATTATTAACTGTGATATAATAAGCAATAAAAATGCAGAAGCCGAACAAATTGTTTTCTTTATTCAAAAAAAGGGAGTTCACTATTAAAAAAGAAAAAGATCAATTTTTAAAAGAAGACATGAATTCGCTGGCGGAATTACTCATCAACCTTACATCTCCCAAAAACATATAACCACTTATCATTTTCCCACTACTGTAATATATTGTTATTGTATTTTTAAGCTTCTAAAATAAGAGTATGAAAAAAATAGGTTTACTTGTTCTGTTGTTTGCATGCGGGCAGGCTTTTGCCCAAAACGATAACGCAGCAAAATATGCAGCTGCCATTACCAAAGATGTATTAAAGCAGCATCTTACCATTATTGCAGGCGATGATTTTGAAGGCCGGGAAACCGGTACGGAAGGCCAGCGCAAAGCTGCGGCTTACATCGAAAGCCAGTTTAAGGCAATGGGGCTAAAATCTGCAGATGCATTAAGTGGTTACCAGCAATATTACCCGCTGTACCAGGATAGTCTGGTAAGCACCTCTTTAAAAGCAGATGGTAAAGATGCTGAACTGGGTAAAGACTTTGTTACGCCATTAACTACTAACGAAAGCGGTAAGTTTAAAGGAAAAAAAATTGTGTTTATTGGTTATGGTATTGACGACCCTGCATACAGTGATTATACCAACGTGGATGTAAAAGGAAAAATAGTGGTATTCTTTTTAGGCGAACCCAAAAAAGACGGTAAATATATTATTGGTGGCGGTGCAAGGGGCAGTGAATGGACCTTTCCCGGTATAAGTAAAAAACTGGCTGCCGCCGCTGCAAAAGGCGCCAGTGGTGCATTGGTTATTAATCCCATTATGGAAACATTTGCGCAACGCTATGTTGACAATAATAAAAAAACAAACGTTTATTTTCCCCGGGATGCTGCCGGTAAAACTATCAACTACGCTTTAATATCACATGCATTTGCAAAAATGCTGGTGGGTGAAAGTTTTGATTTTGCTGCTTACCTGGCATCGGCCAAAGCAAATGAAACTTTTAAAATTAACGGCTTTGAAAAGAAATTGAAAACAGGTTTTACTGTTGACAAATACCGCACCACTATTAATGCAAGTAATGTGGTGGGCATTGTGGAAGGCAGCGATAAAAAAGATGAATACGTTTTTGTAACAGGGCACTATGATCATTTAGGCAAACACGATGGTAAAATATATTATGGTGCCGATGATGATGGCAGTGGTACCTGCAGCGTTATTGCCATGGCTGCAGCATTTGCAAAAGCTAAAGCAGCAGGCAACGGGCCAAGAAGAACAATGGTTTTTATGACAGTAAGCGGTGAGGAAAAAGGCCTGTGGGGCAGTGAATATTACAGCGATCATCCAATTTTTCCTTTAGATAAAACCAGCGTGGATTTGAATATTGATATGGTGGGCCGTATTGACACAGAAAGAAAAACAGACGACACTCTTAATTACGTTTATGTTATTGGCCACGACAAACTGAGCAGCGATTTGCCAATTATTAATGAAGGCGCAAATAACAAATACACACAACTGGTACTGGATTATAAATTTGATGATCCAAAAGATCCTAACCGCATTTACTTCCGCAGCGACCATTATAATTTTGCACGCAAGGGTGTACCAATTTTGTTTTTTTATGATGGTATGCTAAAATCAGATTATCACAGGCCAACAGATACGGTAGATAAAATTTACTGGGATGTGTATGAAAAAAGGGTACGCATGATTTTTCATACCGCATGGGAAATGGCCAACCGCAATGATATGCTTAAACGGGATACGCCATTGAATATGGGCACCAGGTAAAATTGCACAACAGCATTGTTATAAATAAAAAACCGGAATTAATGTTCCGGTTTTTTATTTGGCTGATTGTTTCACTTTTAAAAAGAAAAAGTAACATGTATCATACCTTTTGATTTTATTTTGGTTTGCCCTTCAGCAAAGTTTTGTGTTAAGGGTAACTGCATGTTGGCACCAACTGTAATTTTTTTTGTTCCTGCCTCAATCCCTGCCAATACCATGGTTGTATTACCACCGGTCATATCAATTTTTTGCGATTGCAGTTTACTGGCGGCAACACTTTCATAATTTATTCCTGCATTGGGGTTCAATTTTATTTTTCCTGCGGAAAATGTATGATATCCCAATATACCGGCCGCAAACCTGTTACCGAAAGAGTATTTGTCCTTGTTAACAGTATTCAGCTTGTAACTCAAATTTGTATTGAAGCCTGTTTTATTTATAGTGAGATTATATGTTGTATTAAACATGAAATCTGTGCTGGCGCTTCCTGTTTGTGTATTGGCAAGCGATACAACAGCAGGGTCATTAATATCTGCCATAAATTTTCCTGTTGGCAGTTTTACGCCTGTACCCATCCATAACTGATGGTTTATTGCACTTTTACCGCCGGTTGAAATATCAAGCACTTTATAATTTAATAACAAGGCAATGTCTCCAATACCATTTTTTGTTATAACGCCATCATCAGAAACCTGGTGAATAAAGTTTACAGGCACAATGCCAATCAATTGAATTTTTTTTGTGAGGTTTATTCCGCCCCACAACTCTGCCGTTTTAAAATAATCATTGCTGTATTGCGATGGATTGTTTGTCATTACAGTTTTATAATTTTTAAACTGGTAGCGTATTCCAAAAAAATGATGGTGAAAGCCGGGCACAAGCCCTAAATAATAATTGCCGGTGCCGCAGCCGCATATTTCGCAGGCTTGGGCAGCAGAAGTCAATAGCATGGCAGCAGCCATTGCTGTTATAATTTTTTTCATTAACAGGTATTTAAATTGTAATCGAATTTTTGTAACAGGCCGTTGCCTGCATATAAGAAGGTAAATTATACCTGCGGAGGACGAAATACAGACAATGAAACATCTTTTACCAGCAAAATATTTTGAACCTGCGATGGTTTAAAAATTAGTATTGCTTTATAATCAAGCCTGCAAAAAAATGATTTAGAAGAAAGCACCGTAATTTTATTATCCCATTTACGTTCCCTGTTTTCCTGCTCCTTCTTTTCTTCTTCCTGCATTTTTTTCATTACCTGGCACTTACCATTACAATGCATTTTAGGTTGTGCCTTGTTAATACACTTTTTTGCAAACGCAGTAGGGTTAACATAATAGTCCAGCTTAATAAAAGCGCCGTTAAAAGTTTGGGCAGTAAAAGCAATTAATAATAATATGGCCGATAAAAATTTTATCACTATGCAAAAATAAAATAATCATTATTTATTAATATGATTGTACGCATGTTCACTAAAAAAATACTGCATTATTTAGTTTATAAATATCATTCTGTATCTTCAAAAAATGACAGCAAAACAAAACAAGCTTAACCTGTTTGATTTTACCATGATTGTGGTAAGCCTTGTAATTGGCATGGGCATTTTTCGTACGCCGGCCAATGTGGCAAAAGCAAGTCCGGATACATTTTTATTTTTTGCAGCCTGGCTGGCCGGAGGTTTGGTGGCGTTGTGCGGTGCACTTACATATGCTGAAATTGGCAGCCGTTTACCGGTAACCGGCGGGTATTACAAAGTGTTTTCATATGCGTATCATCCATCTGTCGCTTTTGCTATTAACTGTGTAATATTAGTAAGCAATGCCGCATCGTTGGCGGCTGTTGCATTAGTGGGTGGCGAATACATCACGGGCATTTTTATTCCAGCCTCAAAAGATGCAGCGTGGTTAAAAGTTGTTGCAAATGCCAATTACATTCAAACCATACAAATTATCATCGCCATTGTAGCTATTGTATTGTTTTATGGTGTAAACCTGGCTGGTTTAAAAATGAGTGCTAAAACACAAAATGTTTTAACCATTATCAAAATCATTTTAATACTGTTGCTGATTGCCCCTTTATTTTTTGCCGATAACAGTTCGGCTACACAACACACAAACGTTGCAGCTATTTCTCCCACATTCAAGGAATATATAAAAGCATTTGGTATTGGCCTGGTGGCGGTAAGTTTTACCTATGGTGGTTACCAGCAAACCATCAACTTTGGTGCAGAAGTGAGTAATGCACCCAAAAATGTACCCCGTGGTATTTTCTTTGGCATTGCCATTATTGTAACGCTGTACCTTACCATTAACTATGCATACATTAAAGTAATTGGGTTTGATACATTGCATCAGCCCGAAACAAAAAACATTGCGGCCATTATGGCTTCAAAAATTTTTGGCATAAATGCAGAACGAATTTTATCAGGTTTTTTATTTTTAAGTGTGCTGGCTTATGTAAACGTGTTATTAATGAGTAACCCTCGTGTAATGTACGCCATGAGTGAAGACAAAATACTGCCCGGCGTTTTTAAGCAGCGTAATCCAAAAACAGATGTGCTAACGGTTTCACTGTCTGTATTTGCAGCCATTTGTATCATCATCATTTTTTGGGCAAAGGAGTTCGATGCTATTCTGAGCTTCACTATTTTTTTAGATTGCTTTGGCATGATACTTTCTGCTGCTACTATCTTCATACTCCGTAAAAAAACAAAACATTTGGATGATACGGGTATTTATAAAATGAAACTGTTTCCATTAATGCCACTGATATTTATTGCTGCCTATGTTTTTGTTGCTATAAGTATAACGCTTGATTATAAGGAAAACAAATATGCTGCTTTAACCGGTCTTACTGTAATGGCTGTTTTTATGGGTTTATACTTTTTGCTGAATAAATTAAAAAAGCCTGACTAATAAACATTTGAAATTTTATATTCAACATTTTTATGGATATTTCTTACATCATAAACGAGTTGGCCGAAGACAGGGAAAACTATTTCAACGCTGTGGCGCCACCCATAATGCAAACCAGCAATTTTGTTTTTAAAACGGTGGATGAAATGCGCCATGCATTTGCAGATGAATACAGCACTTATTTATACAGCCGTGGCCGCAACCCAACCGTTGATATTTTAAGAAAAAAACTTGCTGCGCTGGATGGTGCAGAAGATTGCCTTGTTTTTAACAACGGCGCTGCCGCCACCTTTGCTGCTGTATTGGCCAATGTAAAAAGCGGTGACCATATTGTTTGTGTTGACAAGCCATACACATGGACACAAAAGCTTTGTAATGATATACTGCCCCGCTTTGGCGTAAGCACCACTTATATTGATGGCACATCTATAGAAAATTTCGAAAGGGCCGTTTTACCAAATACCACATTGATTTATTTAGAAAGCCCCAACAGCTGGGATTATAAACTGCAGGATTTAAAAGCTGTTGCAGAACTTGCAAAAGCAGAAAACATTGTAACGGTTATTGACAACAGCTATTGCACGCCTTTGTTTCAAAAACCAATTGAGTATGGTATTGATTTAGCTATGCAAACCGCCACAAAATACATTAGCGGGCACAGCGACACATTGGGTGGTGTATTAAGCGGCAGCAAACAAATGATTGAAAAAATATTCAACAGCGAATACATGAATGCAGGCGCCGGTATACAGCCTTTTAATGCCTGGTTGTTATTGCGTGGCTTGCGTACATTACCTGCAAGATTGGACCGCATCACCGCCTCCACACAAAAAGTATTAGCCTATTTAAAGCAGCACCCAAAAGTTGAATCGGTAATTTTTCCTTTTGATGAAAACTTTACACAACTGGCTTTGGCAAAACAGCAAATGAAAGGCGCTTGTGGTTTAATGACGTTTGTTATAAAAGCAGACAACATAATGCAGATAGAAAATTTCTGCAACAGCCTTAAACATATTTACATGGCTGTAAGCTGGGGCGGCCACGAAAGCCTTATTATACCCAAATGCAGCGGCATTAAAAGAGAAAATTTTATAGCCGCCAGTAAAGAACACCGTATGCTCCGCTTATATGTGGGGCTGGAAGAGCCGGAATATTTAATTAAAGACCTGGAGCAGGCTTTTGAAAAAATGTAATCACTCAATTATTTTTTCAATATGAATAAGCCTGCCATCCTCATCTATTCCCTCTAAAACAATTTTTAGTTTTTTGCTTATGTCGTTATTATAAAAACTAATGGTTGTTGCTGGCTTTTCTTTATTTGTAAGCACATACGGCTGCCATAATAAAGTACTCCGTAAATCTGCATTGCTGTGTTTAGCATCAGGCATGCTGTAATCCGGTGAGTAAAATTCTTTTACAGGCGAATAACCAGCCACTTTTAATTTACTTAGATTACTGGGCAGCTTTTTAGCGTCTTCTTTTAAATCATCTCCCTTTTTAAGATATATCATTATACCCGGTGGAAACAATTGCCGCCAGGGAATACGTTCATAAAATTTTATGTACGCTATGCTTTCAAGAGTAATGTTGTTCAGGTAATCATTTTCCACTTCGCTTTCGTTAACAAAAATAACTACAGGCGGTGGCGCCACAACAGAACTTGGGCGTAAGGCCAATGTTTTAGTTCCTACGCCTGCATAAGTAATTACAAGTCCGGGAATCTTTCCAAGCATATAATTATATATATCAAACTTTGCCGCCGCTGTTGAATCATGCGCGACATCAAAAGCCCATGTATTAGCACCAATGCCCCGGTATATGCCGGCATATTTTTCATCCATTTTCAGTAAAGGGTCATTTTTCCAGTTGCGCCGCTCATTGCTTTTTACCACCACTTCGTTCAGCACTTTGGCTGTTTGTTCAAAGCCCGGGTTTTTGTTTTTTATTTCCTGCAAAAAAATTTGTGTGTACTTGTTTGCTGCAATATTAGTGGTGTTAACAGCCGCTTGCTGCAGCCAATATGGTAATTGCGCCGGCTGTATATTGGTTAAGCCATTGTAGTCTTTGGCCATTCCTATTGCCAATGTTTTATCTTTTATGTTACCGGGTTTGTAAAAAACGGTGGCAGTATCATAAAAAATTAAACCGCTTTGTTTAAAGGTTCCATCCTTACCGCTTATGGGCATATACCATTGTTTGGTGCTGTCGGCTGTTTGTAATACCAGTGTTATGGTTTCACCTGCTTTTCCTTCTTGTTTATTTCCACCGGATATTTTACCGTAAACACTTAAATAGTTTTCATCCGTATATTTTTTGGGGGGATTGGTTTGCGTAATAATATTACTCCAGTTATACCTCCGCCATCCGTTTGTCTGCATTACCAAATCAAGGTATTCTTTAGCCTGTGGTGTATTGTTTTCAAAATACCAGGCAGCATTGTGTACATAGCCTTTTATATCTGCCCGCAATAAAAGGCTGCTGTAAATATTATCGCCGGCCTGCTCTTCTTCCAGTGCAGCATCATACACAGCTAAAGACAGGTTAGTGCTGAGTGTATCTTTTGTTTCAATTTCAATAGTGTTTTTTCCCCGCTGGCCCGTATTGCTTTCCTTTATATTTACTGATGCCGGTATTTTGTAATTATTGTTATTGATGAATATTATCCGCTCGGCAAGAGGTTGCTGGTTTTTGTTTAAAACCGTAAGCTGCAGTATGCCTGTTTCAAATGTGCTGGTGTTTATTTTTTGGTTAAGCGGCAGTTGCTTCGGTTTTAATACAGCGCTGTAAACCGTTTTTTGATTGATGGTGGCCATTACAGTAAATTCTTTGATTTCCTCTGTAATTTCATTGCTGTTTATTAAATAATACAGCTCATCTTTTACCTGTTCTGTGTGCAGCAGCAAACCTGTTGCGGTGGCGCCTGGTAAGGGAGTTTTCCGGTAAGCACCGGTATTGTCTTTCCATTCTGCCGTGTATGTTTCGCCTGCATCTGGTGTAAACTTAAATAAGCCCATCCCGTTGTGAATGGTTTCAACGCTGTCTATCAACTCCCCTTTGCTGTTTTTAACTGCGGCTTTCATTTCATACGGATAGCCGTTTTGCAATGTGCTTTTAAACGCAACGTAATTATAAAGGCCGGCTATTAAATTTCCTCCTTCAGCAAAAAACTGCAGGCCCGCCGGTGCAGCAGGCGCTGATAATGGCACTGTTTGCTGACCACTTATTTTTATGGGTTTGTAATAAATAAATGCTGTATCAAAATTCAGTTGCCATAAAGTATAAGCCCTTATAAAGTAAGTGCTTGCTGTGGTGGTATCAGGCAGTTTAAAAAAGCCATCGGCTGTGCTTCCGGTTATAGGCATTGCCTTATGTGCCAGTAAAGCGCCCTGTGCGTCTGTTAAATCTGCATACAGGTTGGTGCTTATTATTGAAGGCGCTCCATCAGCAACCGTATAGGCTTTAAACCAAATAGTTTCCCCCGCAAAATAAGCGGAGCGGTCGGTATGCAGGTATATTTTTTCCTGCGGATTTTGGCCGGCGTATTGCTGCAACAGACTGTCAGTTGATTGTGAAAACAACGGAATGGTAAAAAGTATAAAAACAGCAAGGGTAAAAGCTTTGCAGCGCATGGTAACAAATTATAACTTAAAGATAGTTTTTAATATTTACCGTTTAAGCTGGTTGCTGCTTTTTAACAATTATAAAAACTGCCGCTTATAAATTTGATTCTGTTGCTTTTAAAAAGTAACAGTAAATTTGTTTTATGCGCCGCAAAAACTACCTCTTGCTTTTACTAACTGTTATTTGCATCAGCAGCCAGGCCCAGAATAAATGGGACCTTCGCCGCTGCATTGATTATGCCCTTGCCAATAACATCAGCATAAAACAAACCGACCTGCAGGCAAGGCTTGCAAAACTGCAGGCTTACCAGAGCAAAATGGGGCAATACCCGTCTGCCGGTTTTAGTGCCAACTCCAGTTATAATAGTGGCCGCAACCAGGATCCTACTTCCTTCAGCCTTATTACACAAAGCTATTTTGCTGCCAATATGCAACTGCAAAGCAGCGTTGAAATTTTTAACTGGTACAGCAAGCGCAACACTATTGCTGCCAACATTTGGGACTTACAGGCATCATTAGCCAATTCAGAAAAAATAAGAAATGACATTGCACTGAATATTGCCACTTTTTACCTGCAGATTTTATTAAGTAAAGAGCAGGAAAAAATTGCAGTGGTCCAGTTGCAGCAATCGCAAAGCCAGCTTGTGGCTATTCGCAAACGTGTTAGTGCCGGTGCTTTGCCTGAATTAAATGCATCGGAAATGGAAGCACAGGTGGCAAGAGACAGTTCCACTTACATAACAGCAAAGGGAAATACACAGCAAAATATTTTAAGCCTTAAAGCTTTGCTGGCCTTAGATGCTGCAGCACCATTTGAACTTGAAGTGCCGCCTGTAGAAAAAATACCCGTTGAAAATATTGCCGATTTACAACCGGATGTTGTGTATGCATCTGCCATTGCAAACCTGCCACAGCAGCGTGTAAACGATTTTAAAATAAAAGCGGCAGAAAGAAATGTAGCTGCGGCAAGAGGAAATATGTACCCAACAATTTCTGCTTTTGGAAGTTTGGGCAGTAGTTTTAACAGCAGGCTGCAGGAAATAACCGGTTCTACTCAAATTAATGCGCCTATTGGTAAAGTAAATGTAAGCGGAACAAATTATGATGTTTTTCCATTTCAGCCTTTTACAAGTTACAGTTATAGTAAGCAGGCGTTTTTTTCACAAATAAATCAAAACTTTCGTCAGTCTGTAGGTTTAAGCATAAGCGTGCCAATTTTTAACAGCAGCACTTTGCGTACTGCTTATGAGCGCAGTAAAATCAATATAGAAAGTTTACAGTTGCAACAGTTGGCCGATAATCAAAAACTGAAACAGGATATTTACACTGCATACACCAGCGCTATGGTGGCAATGGAAAAATACAATGCAGGTAAAAAAACATTAGAAGCCGCCACTAAAACATTGGATTTTTCGCAGAAGAGATATGCGGTTGGTATGTTATCGGTTTTTGAATTAATAGTTAATCAGAATAACTTGTTCAGCGCACAACTTAACAATGTGGTTAACCAGTATGATTATGTATTTAAAATGAAAGTGCTGGAATTTTATAAGGGCAGGGGAATAAAATTATAGTAAGGCTGAATAAAGAAATTTTGTACAAGAGTGATTATTTTTTACTCTTTTTGTACAAGAGTAAAAAATAACAAACAGCCGTTGCCTGTGAAGATGATTAAAGTGATAAGGCTGGTCACATAAAAAAATATAACATGAGCAAACAGTTAAAATGGATTTTAATTAGTGTGGGTATATTGCTTGTTGCGCTGGTTGCATTAAGCAAGGCCGGTGTGTTTGGTAAAGATGATGGCATAAAAGTTACTGCAGAAAAAGTACAGGAAAGAACCATTACAGAAATTGTAAATGCTACGGGTAAAATTTATCCTGAAATAGAAGTGAAAGTAAGCCCTGACATCAGCGGCGAAATTACCGAGCTGAATGTGCAGGAAGGCGATACTGTTAAAAAAGGCCAGGTGCTGGCTCGCATTTATGCAGACATTTATAATATTCAGCGCAACCAGGCAGCCAGCGGTGTGGCACAAAGCCAGGCGCAGGTAAATAATTCTTCCGCGGCTATTGATGCATTAAAAGCGCAAATGGAACAGGCTGAAAAAACTTATAACATGCAAAAGCAATTGTACAATGATAAAGTTATAAGCCTGAATGAATTTAATACTGCCGATGCCAGCTATAAAGCAGCAAAAGCAAACTACAACGCAGCCCTGCAGGGCATTAAAGGCGGGCAGGCCAATGTGCAAACTGCAAGAGCCAGTTTAGATAAAGCCAATAAAGATTTAGGCCGCACTGTTATTACAGCGCCAATGGATGGTGTTATTTCTTTAATGAATGTTAAACAGGGCGAAAAAGTGGCGGGCAACAGTTTTAATGTGGGTACAGAAATGATGCGTATTGCAGATATGCAAAAAATTGAAGTGCGTGTGGACGTAGGTGAAAATGATATACCTAAAGTAAAACTGGGTGATAGCGCCAATATTGAAGTGGATGCTTACACCAACCGCAAGTTTAAAGGTATAGTTACTCAAATTGCCAGCAGTAACAATGGTGCCGCCACACAAAATGCTTTAAGCAACACCAGTACCGACGTTACGCAATACAAAGTGTATATACGCCTGCTGCCGGAAAGCTATATGGATCTTATTGGAAAAGGTTCTTTTCCCTTCCGCCCGGGTATGAGCGCAGGTGCGGATATACAAACCAAAACGCACCACAATGTTTTAAGTGTTGCCATTAATGCAGTAACCACCCGTGAAAAAAGCGACAGCACTAAAGCCGATAAAAAGAAAACTTCTGAGTCGGATATGAACCAGGTGGTAAGTACTGCTAACGACGATTTGGATGTAGTGGTGTTTATTGTTGATAAAGACAATAAAGTAAAAAAAGTGAAGGTGAAGACTGACATACAGGATATAAACCACATTGAAATTACCAGCGGCCTTAAAGCAGGAGATGAAGTGGTTACAGGGCCTTACGATGTTGTAAGCAAAACATTAAAGGATGGAAGCAAGGTTAAAAAAGTTGATAAAAAAGATTTGTTTGATAAACCATAGCGTTTTCAAACATTGCTCCATTTAATAAATGTTATTTTTACTGCACTTATGCTGCAGGCTGTTTTCATTATTGCAATTATAGTTTTTATTATTTATGCTGCGCTTATTGTGTATTACAAAACGGCGTGGCAGCAATTGCCTGTTTACACAATTGCAAATCATACCCTCAAAACAAAAATTACTGTAATTGTTCCGGCACGTAACGAGGCTGGTACCATTGGTAATTGTCTCAAGGCTTTAATGCAACAATCGTATGCTGCACAATTATACGAGGTGCTGGTGGTAGATGATTTTTCTGAAGATGATACCGCTGCAATTGTTAAACAGTTTGCAAATTCAAATATTAAGCTGCTTTCTTTAAAAGATTTTATTCAGGCTGATGAAACACAATCGTATAAAAAGAAAGCTATTGAAATTGCGGTAAAGCATGCTTCCGGGGAATTAATTGTAACAACAGATGCGGATTGTATTATGCCTGTAAACTGGCTGCAAACCATTGCCGCATTTTATGAAGAAAAACAACCGCAGTTTATGGCAATGCCTGTTTTAATTGCGCCTGTAAAAAGGTTTATCGAAATTTTTCAGTCGCTTGATTTTATGACATTACAGGGCATAACCGGCGCATCAGTACATAAAAAATTTCACAGCATGTGCAACGGTGCTAACCTGGCTTACACCAAAAAAGCTTTTGAAGCTGTAAATGGTTTTGCAGGCATTGATACTATTGCCAGTGGCGATGATATGCTGCTGATGCATAAAATTTACAAACAATACCCCGGTGCTGTTTTATTTTTAAAATCGAAAGAGGTAATTGTAAAAACACAACCCGTACATTCTGTTGCTGCATTTTTTAACCAGCGCATCCGCTGGGCCAGCAAAGCAGATAAATATGATGATAAAAGAATTTTCGGAGTATTGCTGGTGGTATATCTTTTTAATGTGATGATGTTGTGTTTACCGGTAATAGCTTTAATTAAAAATGCTCAATGCCCAATTTTCAACATTCAATTATCAATATTAGGGTTTTGGTTGTTGCTGGTTGTTTTAAAAATTATTGTTGAATTATTTTTTTTACACCCTGTCTCAAAATTTTTCAGCGCACAAAAAATATTGTGGTGGTTTCCCATAATGCAGCCTTTTCATATTTTATATACTGTAATTGCCGGCTGGCTGGGCAAATTTGGAAGTTATAAATGGAAAGGCAGAAAAGTTAAGTAACTATGAATTTAAATAATCAATCAACCATTGTATTAGTTGGTGGCGGTATTATGAGCGCCACATTGGGTGTATTAATTAAAGAGGTATTACCCGGTGCCGCTATTTTAATTTTTGAACGGTTACCTGCCGTTGCAGAGGAAAGCAGCGATGCATGGAATAATGCAGGCACGGGCCACTCTGCTTTTTGCGAACTGAATTACACTCCTGAAAAAGATGGCGCAGTTGATATTTCAAAAGCAGTAAAAATTGCGTCCCAGTTTGAAATATCCAAACAGTTTTGGGCATACCTGGTGCAGCAGTATGGTTTTACAAAACCTGCATCGTTCATTCATCATGTACCGCACATAAGTTTTGTTTGGGGCAATGATAATGTGGCATTTTTAAAAAGCAGGTATGAAGCATTAACAAAAAACAAATTGTTTGCGGGCATGCAATACACAGAAGATGTTGCCACGCTTACAGAATGGATGCCGCTGGTAATGCACCAGCAGGACAGCAATAAAAAATTTGCTGCCACCAAAATGGATATTGGTACAGATGTAAATTTTGGTGCGCTTACCGAAGCGTTGTTTGCACATTTGGAAAAACAAAAAGATGTAACGCTGTATTTAAATCATGAAGTAAGGGACTTGGAGAAGCAGGAAGACGGAGGATGGAAGATGGAAGTAAAGAATATTTTTACAGAAGATGAAATTGAAGTAAGTGCAGACTTTGTTTTTATTGGCGCCGGTGGCGGCTCGTTACCGTTACTGCAAAAATCAGGTATTGATGAAGCAGAAGGTTATGGCGGTTTTCCTATTAGCGGGCAATGGTTGCGTTGTACTAACCAAACTGTCATTGATCAGCATCATGTAAAAGTTTATGGTAAAGCAGCTATTGGCGCACCACCTATGAGTGTGCCGCATTTAGATACCCGTATCATCAACGGAAAAAAAGAATTGTTGTTTGGGCCTTTTGCAGGTTTCAGTACTAAGTTTTTAAAACAAGGTTCTTACTTTGATTTGCCTGCAAGTATTGAGTGGGCCAATATGTTTCCCATGCTGGCGGCCGGCTGGCATAATTTACCGCTTACAAAATATTTAATTCAGCAGGTTACACAAAGTGATGAGGACAGATTGGCTGCATTAAAAGAGTATTGTCCCGCCGCAAAAATGGAAGACTGGCAACTGGCTATTGCAGGGCAAAGAGTACAAGTAATTAAAAAAGATGATAAAGAAATTGGTGTGCTGGAGTTTGGTACCGAACTGGTCTGCACTGCTGATGGCACATTAGCTGCACTGCTGGGTGCATCACCCGGCGCTTCCACTGCAGTAACCGCCATGCTGCAGGTAATGGAAAAGTGTTTTACAGAAAATTATAACAGTATTAACTGGCAGCAGCAGTTTAAAAACATCATTCCCACTTTTGGTAAAAAATGGACGGAGTATGATTTGTTGTGTACCGAAATAAGGGAATGGACACATGATATTTTGCAACTGGAACGGGCAAATTTGTAATTTACAGTAATGCAGCAATCTTATTCTTTTAAAAAACAATTATGGAAGCGCCTTAAAAAAAATAAAGGCGCTTTGTTTGGATTGCTGGTAATTATTCTTTCCTTTTTTCTTGCAGTGTTTGGTTATTTAATAGCGCCGGACAATTCTCCCAATGCTGATTTACAAACCGTAGAAATACAGGCAAAGAAACCGGGATACACACAACAATTTTTAAAAATTGAGGAAAAGAAATACTGGGGCGGCACATGGATGGAGCATTTAATCAGCGGTAAAAAAATTCATTTCAGACTTATTCCCATTAAAGGGTATAGTATTAAAGGCGATAGCTTACTCATTAACAAGTTTATTGATGAAGATACCAGCGTGGTTCAGTATTATTCCATAAACCAGTTAACTTATAACCAGCCTCAAAATCTCACCACTCAAAACATCGTTACAAAAAAATACTGGCTGGGCACCGATGAATTTGGCCGGGATATTTTAAGCCGCTTAATTATTGGCACAAGAGTAAGCTTAGCTGTGGGCTTAGTTGCTGTACTCATCTCATTAACCATTGGTATTATATTAGGCGCACTGGCCGGTTATTATAAAGGAAAGGTGGATGCTGTGGTAATGTGGCTGGTAAATGTTACCTGGAGTATTCCCACATTGTTATTGGTGTTTGCAATAACGATGGCAATGGGTAAAGGTTTTTGGCAAATATTTATTGCGGTGGGTTTAACTATGTGGGTAAGTGTGGCAAGGCTGGTGCGTGGGCAGGTAATGGCCGTAAAAGAATTGGAGTATGTGCAGGCTGCAAAAGCATTAGGGTTTACAAATGCAAGAATCATCTTCAAACATATTTTGCCAAACATATTTGGGCCTATACTGGTAATTGCCGCCAGCAACTTTGCTACCGCTATTATAGTTGAAGCTGGCTTAAGTTTTTTGGGCATTGGCGTGCAGCCGCCGCAACCCAGCTGGGGATTAATGATTAAAGAAAACTACAATTTTATTATTACGCACAACCCAATGCTGGCATTAATACCCGGCTTTGCTATAATGCTGTTAGTACTTGCCTTTAATTTATTGGGCAATGGGTTAAGAGATGCGGTGGATGTAAAAAATTAATCTCTTGGCGCTACCTGCACATTTCTTGTAAAGCCTTCTTCTAAAGAAATAAATGTTTCTGTACGTTCAATACCTTTTATTTTTTGCAGTTCATCATGTAATACAAAACGTAACTGGTTTATGTCTTTACAAACAATTTCTATAAACATGCTGTAGTTACCTGTAATGTAATTTAAACGTACAATCTCCGGTATTTTTTTCAGTTCTTCTGCTACGCTGTCGTATAACGAACTTTTTTCAAGGTATATACCTACAAAAGCAGTAATATCATAACCCAGTTGTTTTAAATCTACATTCAATCTTGTACCTTTGACGATGCCAAACTCCTGTAGTTTTTTGATACGTACATGAATGGTACCGCCGCTTACAAATAACTTCTTGCCTAAATCAGCATAAGAAATTTCAGCAGTCTCCATCATTTCATGAATAATCTGCAGGTCTAATTTGTCAAGATTTAATTTAGCAGCCATTTTATAATTTTACGTTAGTTATAATTCAATATTTATTGCAAATATTTGAATTGTTTCTATATTTTCCAAATTTTTTATGAATTATTTTTAAGGTATTGGTTAATTGTATAGATTTGTATTAGAAACAGCATGAGCTGGTAAGTTCTTAAAAATTGTGGGGTGATGAAATTTTTGGCAGACATGCCCTCTTGTCTCGAGGGTGAGGATAACAGGATAAACGTTGCGTAAGCCGATGGCTCTGCAGGGCCACCGACTGGGGTTGACCACCAGTAGGTTTGAGGGTTGCTCCTCTACAAATTTGTGCGACAGCTAACTGCCTCGTGGAGGTTCGAACCCTCCCCCTACAGCTTTAAAGCCTTCGTTTAACAACGGAGGCTTTTTTATTTACATAATTGTAACAACTTTCAAACAATCCATCTTCGCTAAACATCGTTTCTTTGCACAACTTTTAGCCTTAAACCTTTTGCATGAGATTACTTCTTTGTTTGGTTTTTTCTGTTGCATTTTCTTTTTCAGCAAAATCACAGGACAGAATAATACGCACACTTCAGCTGGAATCTGGCAGTATTACGCCAAAAGTGCCGGCACCCGATACTGTAAAAAAAGCGTGGAAAAAGGGTGGCATTTACCGTGTTAATCTTGGCCAGGGCAGTTTAAGCAACTGGGCGGCCGGTGGCGATGAGTTTTCGTTAAGCGTTAACACATCGCTCAATCTTTTTGCCATGTATAAAAAGCGCAACTTTGGCTGGGATAATTCATTGGATGTGGTGCTGGGTTTTTTAAATACATCTTCACTGGGCAGCCGCAAAAATGATGACAGGATAGATTTTGTATCCAAACAAACTTATACCATTGATAAAAAAACCAGTTTTGCAACATTAGCAAACTTTCGTACGCAGTTTTTTGCAGGTTACACCTATAAAGAAAAAAACAGAACGTATGCTTCTAACTTTTTGTCTCCCGGTTACTTGCTAACCAGTGTAGGCATAAACAGTAAACCTGTAAAAGAATTATCCCTCTTTGTATCGCCGCTTACATCCCGTTGGGTTATTGTAAAAAACGACAGCCTTGCATCTAAAGCTGCCTACGGTGTTGATACTGGTAAAAATATTATTAACCAGTTAGGTGCTTTTGCCACCATAAATTACCAGAAAGAATTTTTAAAAAACCTTTCATATAAATCAAGACTCGATTTATTTTCAAACTATAGAAAAAATCCATGGAATGTGGATGTGTATATGACCAATATACTGGCTATAAAAGTTTTTAAACTGCTTTCCTTTAACTGGAGTTTTGATGTGATTTATGATGATGATACACGCATTTTTGGCGCCAATAAAGATGCACCTGCACTGCAGTTAAAATCAATTATTGGCGCCGGGCTTCAGCTTAAAATATAACTGTGTATATTATTGCAGAAAAAGTTTGTCGGCGCTTTTAAATCCATTCGTACCAAAATAATAATTCATCCATTTGTCTTTTTCATCCAGGTCGTGCCAGCTTGTTGCCAACGCTTTTTTAATTGCTCCCGGTGTTGTTGCTTTTGCTTTTTTAATTTTCTCCTGTAATTTATAACGCCATTTAAAATGGTTTACAACATCCAGCACATGTGTTGCATAAGCAATGCTGATGTCTGTATTGCCTTTTATTAAAAGCATATTTTCGTCATTGGTGTATGATGCTTTATACCCAAGATTATGGCTGCCTGTAATAACCACGCTGTTTTTTTCAAAGGGATCAATCACCAAAATTTTATCGTGTATGGTGGCAAAGCCCAGTTTTAATAGTTCTTTTTCCCAATAACTAAAATCGCCGGGTATTGCAGCCACCCCTGTAACTTTTGTGTTGCCATATTTATATACGCTGGGCTTTTTTAATACATCCCTGCTGTAAATACTGTTTACAACTTCCGATGCTATCTTGGCATCAGAAATTGCACCCCGTACATACAATTCTTTGTTTTTAGCTTTAGCTGCCAGCGCTGTTTTTTTTATTTCATCAATTATGCTGGGGCTGCCCGGGTTAAACACTAAAAACAAAATTGATTTCTGTGCTTTTTGAATCAGTTTAAAAACATCATCAACATCCACAGGTGTTGCCGCATTTTTAGGTTTGCTTTTTAATTTGGTGTTGGGCGAAAACCAGGAAGTCAATTTTGTGCTGCCCTTATTTATTGTAAAATTTTTTGAATTACCGGCACACCAGCTTCTTAACCCTGCATCCTGCTTTTTATCTGCTTTAAGCTGTTGCCAGTAACTTAAATAGTGGGTGGCCAGCGCCGGGGAGTTAATAATAATCATATTGTTGGTTTGTCCGCACAAACCCGTTGCCGTCCAGTTGGTGCTTCCGGTAAGTACAGATTGGGGCTTACCGGTTTTATCAACATACACAACAAATTTATTATGGCCAATGTGTGTGCCCAGCATTCTGTCATATACTTTAAGCTTTCCCTGCTTCATTAATTTATGCAGCAGTGCCCTGCTTTGTTTGTTGGTTTTATCATTAATGGTCACCGTTTTTTCTTTTCCGTCTACCGTTTGTTTTTCGCTGCCGTTGGCATTACTTAATATTACTTCAATGTTGTTGCTTTTGCTTATTTCATCAATTAGCTGGTTATCGGTTAACTCATAAAGCGCTGCATAGCACTTGCCGCCTTCTTTTTTTGCCTTTGCAAAAAAGCCGGTTACATTTTCAATAAATGCTTTACCCAGCCGGTTTCTCCATAAAGTGCCCGTGGTTTCTATTTCCTTTTTAACAGTGGCGGGGTTAAGTTTTGTATGCCCTTTTGAAAAAGATTGTGTTGATAAAAATCCCCTGTTAAAAATTACTTTACTATCGCCATAATCTTCTGTACGGCTTACTGTATTTGTAGTTAATGCATTGGTGTTATCGGGCTGTAATTTATCCCAGGTGCCCACCATGGGGATAATTTTGTATTTCAGCTTTTTGTTTTTGGGTGCATATACATCTTTCCAGTTAAAACTTTGTATCGGCCATTCATCGGTGGTTTGCGGCGATTGTCTTTTGTCTTTTACTTTATCAAACCCTACTGTTGCCATAAGGGCTTTTTTTTCAGTATTTCCGTTTATAATACGGTGTATGGAAAAGCCCAGGCAGTTGTTAACTTTTTGGGGTATCATCCACCATAAATAAATAACATCATTGTTGGCAAGGGCAATAGCTTTATTAGGTGTTGCAGGCATAAAAAAGGATTTTATTTTTTAATAATACAAAATAGTGTTTACCTTTTTATCATACAATAGTTTTTTGTACGCATTTTACACCGTTAAATAACGGGTTCAATTTTATCTGTAATTATCTTTGCCGCCCATGGCGCAAAAAAAATTAGTACGGTTTACAGCAATAAAAACATTTGCCAATGTATTGGAATATCCAGAAAATATGCAGGGCAACTGGCACGGCTTTTTTAAAAATAATAATACCATAACATTAGAGCTGGCTTGTGGTAAAGGCGAATATGCAGTGGGCCTTGCACGCATGCACCCACGGCAAAATTTTATTGGTGTGGATGTTAAAGGCAACCGTATTTATATTGGTGCTAAAAAATGCCTGGCAGAAAATTTAAACAATGCTGCCTTTTTACGCACCCAAATAGGCATGCTGCCCAACTATTTTGCAGCTGGTGAAGTAGAAGAAATATGGATTACTTTTCCGGATCCGCAGTTGCGTACATCAAAAGCCAAAAAACGTTTAACACATCCTGCATTTTTAAGGTTGTATCAGCAAGTACTTAAGCCCGGTGGTTTTATACATTTAAAAACCGACAGCCCTAACCTGTATCTTTTTACAAAAAAAGTAGCACAACTTTATGGCCTTACTATTGTTGAGGATATGGATGATGTGTACAGCCAGCCCGCTATTAAAGAAGAGCTGAAAATTAAAACTCATTACGAAAGCCTTGACATTGCACAGAGCAATAAAATTCATTACCTGAAATTTACATTACCCGCTGTTATTAAAAATATTGATAACCAATTACAGGAGGAACTGAAAAATGAAGAACCTGGTTGAAGGTGAAGATTATTATTTTAATGAGCAGGGCTTTATAGTGCTCACAGAAAAATATCATTTGCAAAAAGGATTTTGCTGCGGCAATGGATGTAAGCACTGCCCGTATCAATATGAAAATGTTGCTGAACCGCAACGCAGCAAATTATTATCTTTAATGCCTGATGGCAAAAAAGACAATTAAACCGGCGGTAAAAAAATTACCTAAAAAAAAGGCGGCAGAAAAACCACGCAGTACTGTTAAAGAATACAGTTTTTTCCAGGATGTGTATGAAGTGGTGCGGCAAATACCTAAAGGCCGTGTTACCAGTTATGGCGCTGTTGCCAATTATCTTGGTACTAAATTAAGTGCCCGTATGGTGGGCTGGGCCATGAATGCCGCCGGAACCGCCAAACCAAAAGTACCTGCACAACGTGTAGTAAACCGCCTGGGAATTTTAAGCGGCAAACATCATTTTGGCTCTCCAACACTCATGGAAGAATTATTAAAAAAAGATGGTGTGGAAGTAAAGAATGATACAGTAGTTGATTTTAGAAATCGCTTTTGGGACCCTGCGGAGGAACTGGGACTATAACCCTGCTATGCAAATTAAGCCCGGTACCATATTAAAAAGCTCTGCTGCATTAAATAGTTCTGTATTTGAAGATGCTATCATCTTTATTACTGAGCATAATGCAAAAGGCTCTGTGGGCTTTGTTATTAACAAATTATTTGAGCGCCCCCTCAATGCGCTACAGGAGTTTAATCATATAAGGCATTTTAATTTATACAATGGCGGGCCGGTTGATAAAGAACATTTATTTTTCATTCACCGCAGGCCGGATATTATTGATGACAGCGAAAAAGTAACTGATTCCATTTTTTGGAGTGGCAACTTTACAAAAGCAGTTGCTGCAATAAACAACTATACACTTACTGAAAACGATATAAAAGTTTTTATTGGCTATTGTGGTTGGGATAGCGGGGAACTGGAAGCGGAAATTGAAGAAGGAAGCTGGGAAATAACAACCGCTGCAGCAGCATTTGCGTTTACAAAATAAAAGAGAGCCGGTAAACCGGCTCCCCGAAGAAAAAACCACCTTCACTTTTTACTTTGCCGCAGCAATAGTTTTTTAATCAGCAATACAACCAGCAGCCCCGGCAATGCAATTATAAAAATTGTAAGCACGGGAAAATATTTGTTATCACCCATCATTTTTGCCTGCCAGCTGTTTATTGCGCCTGCTGGCCAGTTATTTGAAAAAACAACTGCAGTGGCTGTAATTAAAATTGCAATGCTTATTGCTCCAAAAATTTTATTCATACACTTTCGGCTTGGGGCGGCTGTAATTAATCAATAATTACTTTCCTGATTTTGTTGTTTCCAAAATCAGCGATGTATAATGTTGCATTTGCAAAATCAGCACATATGCCAAGCGGGTAATTAAACTCTGCTGCAGTGCCGGTGCCTTCTGCAGAGCCTGTATTGCCACTTCCTGCAATGGTGGTTACCACACCGGCAGTAGTAATTTTTCTTATGCGGTTATTTTGTGCATCGCAAATAAAAATATTATTAGAAGCATCTATTACTAAACCAGCCGGCCTGTTAAATCTTGCTGCCGCACCTGTTGCATCTGTATACCCTGCAGTGCCATTACCTGCAATGGTGGTAACCACTCCTGATGGAGTAATTTTTCTAACCGCATGATTCAGGTAATCTGCCACAATTAAATTACCGCCGGCATCAAAGGCTAATGCAAAAGGGCCGTTGAATGAAGCTGCAGTTCCTGTACCATCTGTAAGGCCCGGCGAACCACTGCCTGCAAAAGTTGTAACTACTCCTGCCGGTGTAATTTTTCTTATAAGATGATTAATGTAGTCTGCTATAAATACATTGCCTGAAGCATCAGCGGCTAATCCTACCGGTTGATTGAATGTTGCGGCACTGCCTGTACCATTTTGGTTTCCGGCAGTTCCATTTCCTGCAAGGGTGCTGACAACAGCAGCTGCAGTTATTTTTCGTATTGTTTGGTTAGCCCATTCACCAACATATAAATTACCTGAGGCATCAGCGGCAATTCCATACGGTGCCCAAAAGCCCGCCGCCGTGCCAGTGCCATTTACTATACCACCGCCTGTGCCACTGCCGGCAAAAGTAGTTACTACAGCATCCGGCGTAATTTTTCTAATTCGGTTATTGTTCCTGTCTGCTACATAAAAATTTCCCGAAGCATCTCTTGTTATGCCGGTGGGGCTTGAAAATGTTGCGCTGGTACCTGTACCATCTGTAAATGTGCCTGACCCTGCTCCTGCAAAAGTTGCTGTTGCACCCGGCACCAGGTAAGTAAATACAGGGCCGCTAACTTGTATGGTGGGAGTCTTCTCTACTTTTACAACACCGCTGCCGGCGCCGTTTGGCACTACTGCTGTAATAGTTGTGTTGGTTGCTGTTTGAACAACAGCCTGCACATTGTTGAAATAAACTTTTAGTGTGGCAAGGTTAATACCAAAGTCGGTTCCTGTGATTGTAACAACGGTGTTTTTAGGCCCATTTGACGGGCTGATGCTGGTGATAACCGGGGCCGGGTCTGGTGTTGGAGCAGGGGTGGTGTCTGTTTTCTTACAACTGCTCATGGCAAGCATACATATGCCTGCCATAGTAAGGATGATGTTCTTTTTCATTGATAATTGGTTTTTAGATTTTAAAATGTAAAACAACCAAAATCAAACAATGAAAAAATGCAGAATTGATAAAGGAAAGTATTGCTTTTATAAATGATGTGCGCCGGTTTACCAGCGAAGGAGTTCTATTACCTGTTTTCCAGGAACTGCAATACAAAATCTTTTTTACGTTGAGATACCGGTATGGTGTGGCCGCCTTCCAGTACGAGTGTGCCGCAATCTGTTTTGCGGTCGTACATTTTTATTTTAGCAGGATTTACCAAACAGGAATGATGGGTGCGTATAAAACCTGCAGGCGCCAGCAGTTCTTCGTAGCTGCGCAGGTTACGGGAAACAAAAACAGGTTCGCTATTGCTGATGTAGAATTTTGTGTAAGAGCCTTCCGCTTCGCAATACAGTATATCGTCTATTTTAATGAAGTAGGTTTTGTCAATATCTTTTAAAACAATTTGCTTTAAGTTATCTGTTTTATTATCCACTTGCTGCAGCAGCACTGCAAGCTGCGATTGTAATGTGTTGTTATTAATATTATCGATTGCTTTCTGCAATGCAGTATTCAGTTCTGCAGGGTCAACAGGCTTTAATAAATAATCAATGGCGCTGAATTTAAAAGCTTGTATGGCGTATTGATTGTGCGCTGTAGTAAATATCAGTTGAAAGGAAGGGTTGTGTAACTGCTGCAATAAATCAAAACCTGTTCCGTCGTCCATCTCCACATCCAGCAATACAATTTGTGGTTGCCATGCATTAATTTTTTCAATGCCCGTTTTTACACTAACTGCTTCTTCAATTATGTGAGCACCGTTACTCCATAACTCCAGCATTTCTTTAAGTGTTTGGCGCACTTCTGGTTCGTTATCAATAAGCAGAATTTTCAATTTAACTATTGGTTTGATTTTTATATAATAAAGGTAAATTTATTTTTACCACGACACCTTTACCGGAAGCATCGTTGTCGATACTAAACCCAGCTTTTGTTTTCAGTTTTATATTCAGCAGGTAAATCCTGTCTTTAATAATCTGGCTGGCCCTGCTGATGTGTTCATTGTTTTCTTTCGCCGTTGTTAGTAAGCCTTTGCCATTATCGGTAATACTAATCAGTAAATCTTTGCCCTCTTGTTTAAAAAATACCGATACACTTCCGGGGTAATCCACTCCGGCAAAACCATGTTCAATACTGTTCTCTACAAATGGCTGAATAATCATGGCCGGTATCAGCAGTTCATCAATTTCCAGTTCTTTTGCAGCGCTTACTTCATAACTGAATGTTTGAGGAAAGCGGATTTTTTGCACTTCTAAATATTCATTCAAAAATTCCATCTCCTGTTCAATGGTTACATATTCTTTGTAAGTGCTCTCCAGCGTTTCCCGCATTATATTGCTGAATTTGGAAAGGTTACTCGCCATTGCCTGCCCGTTATTTTCTTTTAAAGCAAATTTTTGCAGGGCTGTTAATGCATTAAAAAAGAAATGAGGGTTCATGCGTGCCCTGTTAAGCCGCTGTTCTGTTTCTAAGATATTTTTTTTGTGCTTTAACGATTGCTGGCGCAGGAAAAAAGCAATAGCAATTACGCCCAGTAAACCAGCCAGCGACAATAGTAAATACGTTTGTTTCTGCTGCGCCAGGTTTTTAATCGTCTGCTGGTCTTGCAGCTTATTGTATTTTACTTCAAACTCATTAATAGCATCCGAATTTTCTTTGTCAATTAAACTGTCGTTCAATACACGGAAACGTTCAAGATATGCCAGTGCATTTTTAGAGTCGTCTTTCGCTTTATATACTTCATACAGCCTGTCATTCATCATCCGCTCCTGGTACACATTTTTTGTTTGCTTGGACAGTTCAAATGCTTTGTTCAAATTCGCTATCGCTTCATCATAGTTTTTTAAGCCGGTGAGCATTACGCCCCTGTCAATAAAAAAAGAAACACGGATTTGTAAACTTGTTTTATCATCAATAAGCGACTGCAATGTATCAGAGTATAACAGTGCCTTTGAAAATTGCTTCCGCACCATTGCAAACTTTTCAATGGAAAGATAGTTACGCATGATAAGGCTTTTGTTGCCAGCAATTTTTGCATACACAATTGCAGTTGCACCAACCGCTTCTGCAGAGTCTACATAAATTTCATTTTCTGTATCATCATACACCCTGCCATAGCTTGTAACCAGGCGTGTGTATGAATCTGCTATAGTATTGGTATCGCCAGAGAGCATGGCTACAGCTACTGCCTTTTTTTGGTAGTCAAGCCCTTTCTGTTCCTGTTTCCTGTTTGCATAAAGGCTGGCAATAATGGTACACATTCTTGCAACGAGGTATTGTTGCTGTGCTTTTGTGGCAATGTCAAGCCCCTTAAGATAAAAGATAGTAGCGCTGTCTGCATTTCCTGTTTTGTGATAGTAGTAACCAATCATCCGGTTACTTTCTACAGCGGCATATACATTGAAAGATTTTTGCAAAATTTTCTGTGCTTTTGCAGCACTTGCCAAACTTTCTGCCGGTTTATCTTCACCGTTATTTACTAAACTTTCCAGTGTATAACCAATAGCCTGGCAGCAAGGGTCGTTTCCTTTCTTAAATGTTTCAGCAAGTTTTATTGCAGCTTCAAAATCACCGGCCGCCATTTCTTTCTCCAGTTGCTTTCGCACTGTATTTGAAAAGCTGTAACAGTTACAGTCAGCCTGTGCAAACAATCCGTTTGTAATCCATCCGGCCAGTAAAATAAAAAATACAAATTGTTTTTGCATATCGGTTAAGGTTAAATACTCACCAGCGCCGGTACCGGCCCTCCTGTCATCATACTCAGGCTTACATTGGCACAATGCACTGCTTGTAAGATAAGAAATGAATCACACTCTTTTTCAAACTCCTCATTCAGTTGCAAAATGTAATTGTGCGCTTGCTTTTGCCAATTTACGGATGGCAAAAGACTTAGTATATCTTCTCCATCTTTATTCATCAGAGAAAACCGCAATTTCCAGCCGGTTGATTTTTTAAAAAGATATTTTTTCTTTTTTTGCAGCAGCCGCAGTGATATGACTCCTCCTGTTTCTACCCGCATTTTAGATTTTATTTTGCTGTTGCTTTCTGTTGCTGCATGTGTTATCCATAAGCCTGTGGCAATACTATTTAGTAAAATGCTTTCTCCTGTTGCTATAACAGCATCGTTACAGGCTTCACCTGTGTATTGTAAACTTGCCTTCATAGCCAGGTTTTCATCAACCAGTTCAAAATATTGCTTACTTACAGTTACTATTATCATCGGGCATTTTGCAAAACCACTTGCTGCAGTTATTGAATGCTAAACTACCCGTTGTTATATTTTTTTCAGAGCGGCTTTCATTTTTGCCCTATTTCATTTCATCAGCGATGAACATGGTTTCACAAGTGAAATTGAAAATTTATGACATGCTCCTTACTTGGGTCAACGGCTATGAAACAACTAACTGCATTTATAAAACCTGCTGTAAAACGGGTAGGGCCATTTGTAGTTTTAGGCCTATAAAAAATACATACAATTATGAAAACAGTATTCTTAGCTGCCATAACAGTGTTATTAACCATTTCTGCTGTAGCGCAGGATTTTGCTTATACCGGTCCGGCAGAAAGGGAAGTAAAGTCTTTTTGGATAAATGCCATGAGCATTCAAAAAACAAAAAAGTATGCCGAAGGCGTGGCAGTACTGGAGGAAAAATTGAAAGCAGTAAAACAAAAAGACCCTGCTTATAAAACAGATAAGATGGAAGCTGAAATTACCAAGTGGAAAGATAAGGCGGGCACTGCTGCTTCCGCACCACAGGCACAACCCGATTTTAGTAATATGAGCCCTACACAAAAAGCGATTAAAGCAGATCAGCTGCTGCGTAAATTGTTTGATGAAACGCCTATTAATGTATCAACTGGCACTTTACCCGCTATGGAGTTTAAGTTTAATGATTATACCGGTTTATTAAATCAGTATATAGCACTTAATACTAAACCGCAGGAGAGGGATATTAAACGCACTAAAACCATTATTGAAAAAATGGTGTACAATACCAATAACGATATTAGCAAAATTGAACGCAGTAACGGGCAGAATACAGGAGAGGATGATGCAAAAGCCAATTACTATTTAGCAAAGTATCACCAGCTGTATTGGGATGCTGCAGTAAAAATATTTCCTGAAGAAAGTTCTTATGCAGATGAATACAAAGTAATTACTGAACTGGTAAATAAAAACGGCAGCCTCGATGCTATGAAAGCAACAATGAACAAGAACAACGAAGCTGAAATTAAAAGCCGCAAGCTGCCCACTGCCGGTGTAAAAGACACCAAATTGGAAAAAGTATTAACCGATGGGTTCAATGCTAAGTATGGCGATAAGGCTACTGCATTAAAGGTTGTATTGGTACAAAATGGCTGGACGACGTTGCGAAACAATATATCCGGCGTAGTAACCGGCAGGGAACGCAGTGCCAAGCTGGTTTACAAAGCAAAAGATGGTAAATGCTATTTGTTAGATGACTACATCTTCATACATGAAGATTACATTGGCAGTTCATTTACCAATACGAAAGCAGTATTTAACGGGCTGTTTGGTTCAGAAATGCTTTGTGAAAATGTGAAATAGTTTTTAGTCCGTTTATTATTGCGTAATAAAACCCTGGTTTGCCGGGGTTTTTTATTTGTAGTAAGGGCTTATCATTAAATAAACAATTACACCTGTAACTGCAACGTAAAACCATACCGGCCAAATAATCCGTACCAGTTTTTTATGCTTATCATACTCCCCGGTTAAGGCCCTGTATGCTGCAAATAAAATAAATGGCAATGCCAGCCCTGCAAGAGGAATGTGTGTAGCTAATATGATGTAATAAATAAACCTGGTATTGCCAGCAGCAGTTTTTTCTGCATCACTCAATCCTGCAATACCATCTGTTTCACCATACATTGTTTCTCCTGCAAATAAATGATGGCAGATATAAGAAACTAAAAAGAGAACGGATAAAATCATTGCCGTCATCATCACCTTTTTATGCAATTCAAAATTTTTCTGCTTTGCAAAATACAAACCGGCAATAAGCAATAATGCAACCATACCATTTATAACAGCATTCGTCAACGCAAAAATGTGCAAATCAAAACCAAGGTCAATTTTTTTGCCTGCAAGATTATACTTACCAAGAACGCTAACCACAACAAAAACAATTAAAGAAAAACTGCCGATAAGCCATTTTGCTTTACTGTCATTTTTTTTTAATGATGGTTGTAACATTTACTGTTATTTTTTTCTACGGTTATTTAAGATAATAATTACTATAAATACAATGCCTATAGCAATAAAAATTATTGGTAGTATGGGTATAAAGCTTCGGAAAACAGTAGGTGCTTTTTTATCTTTTTCCAGCATCAGTAATGGAATGTCTCTCACCAGCCTTGTCATAGCTGCCGTATCAAAACCATTGTAATAGCCACGCACAATACGGCTGCTGTCTAATAAAAAGAAATGTTCTGAATGAATAAAAGCAGTATCAACACCCGGGTCAGCTACATTGGCTCTTATTTCATGCAAAGCAAAATCATAAATTTCTTTTTTATTTCCGGTTACCATCCACCATGTATCGTGGTTTACATTATACCGGTCTGCAAATTTGCGCAGGTTTTGTACAGAGTCGTGTTCAGGATCAATGCTTACAGATATAAATTGAACAATACTGTCGTTTTTTGTAAATGAATTTTGCAACCGTTTCATGCTTCGTGCAAGCCCCGGGCATATGGTGGGGCAACGGGTAAAGAAAAAATCCATTACAATTATGCGGCCGTGCAAACTGTCAAGGTCAACCCTGTCGCCAAGCTGGTTGGTAAACTGTATGTTCTTCACCTTATGCCAAACTGTATCAACAACATTTTTTCCGTTTTGCACGTGCGTTACAACACTATCTGGTACATAATACCTGCGTGGCATTATAACAGCATCTGTACTATAGTGTTTTACCAACAGGTAACCGGCCAGCGGCATTAGTATGGCCAGCATTAAAGCAAGTATGGCCTTCTTGTTCATTTATAGTATTGTTTAGAGGATGCAAAGGTACATCAGCAACGGTCATCTGTAAAACAAAAAACGCTCTTAAAAGTTAGAGCGTTTAGTAAATATTTTGAAAGTAAAAGAGTTTTAGTCTTTAGCGCCTTTTTCTGTTGCGGCAGGTTTATGTGTCTGTTCAACAGGAGCTTTGCGGCTGCCCGCATTTGTGTTGCGCAAATTTCTCCAGCTATCGCCATCCCACAAAAAAGCAAGAATAAACCAAATGAACAAACAAAGAGGCACTACAATAGTCATTATAAAGTTTCTTATTTCATCACCAAGGTGCATAAAAACAGAAACAATGTAATATGCTTTTGCAAGAGATAATATACAGATAACGCCTTTTACAAAAAGTATAGTGCCATGGCTTGTTTCCGGATCGCCATACCAGTGTTTGGCAAGCCCTAAACCTAAAACAAGTTCTATGATAGTTATTATAGAAAGTACCCAGGTTACTTTCATAAATCTTTTTACGGCATCATCTTTATGTGGCGCTGCGTAGGTAATTTCCGGTGATGCTAATGTTGAATGTTCGCTCATATGCTAATTTAAAAAAGTTAATGCTTAAAATTTACGCTGTTATATCAGGTAGAAACACAGGAATACAAATACCCAAACCAAATCTACAAAGTGCCAGTATAAACCTGCTTTTTCAATCATTTCATAATGGCCACGCTGGTCAAAATGTCCCAGTTTGGTTTTAATATACATAACAATATTAATTACCACACCACTAAATACGTGAAAACCGTGGAAGCCTGTTATACCAAAGAAGTAACCACCAAAGGCAATTGGGCCGGGATTGTTTACATGCATATGGCCTGCAGCAACCATTTCATTTACTTTTTCGCTAAGCTGTGCTACTGATAACCCTTTTAATGAAGCTGCTGTTGCTGCATGATCATGAGATAAAACCATTTCCTGCAACACACGGGGAGATGTTTTTGCTAATGCCTGTGATAATGCCTCGCCGTGCAATTCGCTGCCCCATGGATTATGAATTACAGATGTGTTCCATGCTTCCAGTGCACCGCTTTTCGCCAGTACAAAATGTTCGCCGGTTAATAAGTGTGTCCACTCCCATGCCTGGCAGCTTAAAAATGCTAAACCGCCTAATATGGTCCAAAGCATATACTTCTCAACACCCTTTCTGTCCATTAAATGGCCTTTATGCACCGCCATTACCATGGTTACAGAACTTATGATGAGTATAAACGTCATGATACTTACAAAGAACAACGGAGCACCACCATGAATAAAAGGTGCGCTGTCAAACACCTTGTTAGGGTCTGCCCAATGGTTAACACTAAAACGAATGGTACCGTAGCTAATTAAAAATGCACCAAAGGTGAACGCATCACTCATTAAAAAGTACCACATCATTACTTTACCATAGCTGATGTTGAAAGGGCTTCTTCCTCCGTTCCACCATTTGGTATTAGTTGGTATTGCTGTTGTTGACATAAGTCTTTGTAAATTCTAAATATTAAAAACTAAATTCCTTTTATCAGCGTATCATTATTAAAAAAATCAGCAGGTAAATCCATAATGCATCTACAAAATGCCAGTAAGTGCTTACCACTTCCACAGGCACACTGTTGTAGCTTCTTACCTTTGTTCTAAAGGCTTTTAAAAAAAGCACCAGTAATGCAATTACCCCGCCCACCACGTGTGCAGCATGTGCAGCAACAATAACATACAAAAATGAGTATGATACATTGCCGGTTAATGTAATGCCCGCAGCCCATAACTGCTTAAAGCCAATTACCTGCAGCACTACAAACAAAACACCTAAAATAAGCGTAGCCGTCATAAAGCTGCGGTATTTAGGCATTTGCCTTTCTTTAAAAGAGCGGCCAGCCAGGTAAATTGTAATACTGCTTAGCACAATAGCTGCAGTGCTTATCCAAAAAACCGGCGGCAAATCAAAACTCACCCATTTTGCCTGGTTACGCTTAATAATATAAGCACTGGTAAACCCGGCAAACATCATCAGCATACCTGCAATACCAATCCACAATGTAAACTTGTGTGGATGAATTTTTTTTCGTTGTTCCATTACCACGCTATTCATAAACCACCATCTGCCTGCGGCAGATAAATTTTATTTTGTTACAAACAATTGTTCTTTACTCAATTCACCATCCGGTCTGCATATAAACTCAGCAGCACAATCATCAAATAAAAATAAGAGCTGAACATTACTGTCCGTGCACTTTTTGCGTTCATCTTCAACAAGAGCATAACGCTTGCATACACCATCCATAAGTTACACCCCAGTACAATCCACATACTGGTGGAGCCACATATTTTGTAAAAGTATGGCAGCACACCAACGGGTATCATCAGCACACTGTACATAATGCTTTGCATGGCAGTAAACCTCTCGGGCCCTTTATCTCCGGGCAGCAGCTTAAAACCTGCATTGCTGTAATCTTTATGTGCCAGCCAGGCAATTGCCCAAAAGTGCGGAAACTGCCATAAAAACTGAATGCCAAATAATATCCAGCCTCCTGACCACTCAATATCGGAAGGGCCATATGCTGCAACCCAGCCAATTAAACAGGGCAATGCACCGGGTATGCCACCCACCAACACCGAAATAGAGTTTACCTTTTTTAACGGCGTATAAATAAAGCCGTATATAAAAAGACTGAACAAACTGATAAGGGCACTTTCACTATTAAAAAAATGCCACATTATTGCTGTGCCACCCAACCCTGCTAGTGTTGCAAAAATTCCTGCTTCTGTTTCACTCATTCTGCCACTGGCAACAGGGCGTTTGGCTGTGCGTTTCATCAGCGCATCAGAGTTTTTTTCCAGTATTTGGTTAATGGCGTTTGCTGCACCTGTAACCAGCATACCTCCTGCAAAAAGTAAAAGAACTGATATATATTTTTCCCTAGAAAAGTTTTTTTCGTTGGGAGCAATTAAAAAACTTACCACCGTACTAAACACCACCATAAAACTTAAAGTGAACTTGATTAACTGAAAATAATCTTTCACTTTACCTGCCAGCCCCGTTGCCGGTGCAGGAGTGGTTTTATCATCTTGTTCAGCGGTTTTCAAAAATCTGTTTTTAAAAAATCTGTTTTATCCCCTCTTCACAATTCAAATAATATTAATGGTCTGATTCGTTTTCGCCAACCGGTGTGGTTTGCGGAATAAACTCATTACCATCTTTTGCATAGTCATAAGCACCACGGTACACTTCAGGAATTTCGCCTGGCCAGTTTCCATGACCGGGATTAATTGGTGTAGTCCATTCCAGTGTGTTTGCACCCCATGGATTTTGTGTGGTAACTTTTCTTCCTTTATACATACTGTAAAAGAAATTGAAAACAAATAGTATTTGCACAAGGAAAACAACGCCTGCAACAAAACTTATAAATTCATTCAGTGTTGCAAATTGTTTAAATGACTCCCAGTTTGAATAATCATAGTAACGGCGTGGCATACCGGCCAGGCCTTCGTAATGCATAGGCCAGAAAATTAAATAAGCGCCAATTATTGTAACCCAAAAATGTATGTATGCCATTGTATTATTTAAATAACGGCCAAACATTTTAGGGAACCAGTGATACACACCGGCAAACATTCCAAACATACTTGCCACACCCATTACAATATGGAAGTGAGCAATTACAAAATAAGTGTCATGCAGGTGAAGGTCTAACGCTGAGTTACCAAGGAAGATACCTGTTAAACCACCACTAATAAATAAGCTTACAAAACCAATGGCAAACAGCATACCCGGTGTAAAGCGGATATTACCCCGCCACAATGTGGTAAGCCAGTTAAATACCTTAATGGCAGACGGCACCGCAATTAATAACGTTAGTAATACAAACACAGAGCCCAGGAATGGGTTAAGGCCTGTAACAAACATATGATGCGCCCAAACCAAAAACGCCAGTATTGCAATAGCAAATAAAGAACCTACCATTGCCATGTAACCAAATATAGGTTTGCGGCTGTTTACTGCAATAATTTCAGATGCCATACCCATGGCCGGTAATAAAATGATATACACTTCGGGGTGACCCAGGAACCAGAATAAATGCTGGAATAAAATTGCACTTCCCCCTTCGTTTGGTAAAATTTTAGTACCGTTTACAACAATATCACTCAGGTAAAAACTGGTACCAAGATTACGATCAAACAATAGCAGTATAGCGCCAGATAATAATACAGGGAAGCTTAATACACCCAGTACAGCGGTAAAGAACAAAGCCCATATAGTAAGAGGCAGCCTTGTCATGCTCATACCTTTTGTACGAAGATTTAAAATAGTGCTTATGTAGTTAAGACCTCCTAATAACGAACTTACAATAAAAAGCGCCATACCTACCAGCCACAAATCCATACCAATTTTACTGCCTGATGAAGCTTCCCCCAAAGCGCTTAATGGTGGGTAAATCGTCCATCCACCACTTGCAGGACCGGTTTGTACAAACAGAGAAGAAAACATTACAACAGAAGCAAGGAAGAAGAACCAATAGCTAAGCATATTAAGCATTGGTGAAGCCATATCCCTGGCACCAATTTGTAATGGTATTAAAAAGTTTGCAAACGTTCCGCTAAGGCCTGCTGTTAATACAAAGAACACCAAAATTGTTCCGTGCATGGTAACCAGCGCATAATAAAATTCGGGCTGCAGTTTACCACCCTTAGCCCAATGGCCCAGTAAGTCTTCTAAAAAAGGAAAAGTACTTTCCGGATAGCCCAGCTGAAAACGGAATATTACAGAGAACAAGCCGCCAATAAAGGCCCAAATCATACCTGTTACCAAAAACTGTTTGGCAATCATTTTATGATCCTGGCTAAAAACGTATTTACTAATAAACGTCTCGTGGTGGTGATGTTCGTGATGTGCATCGTGCCCTGCATGAACATCGGCTCCGTGTAATGTTACTGCGCTACTCATATTCTTGTATTTTTTCTAGAGTCTTTTTAATTATTTTTTTGTTGCTGCTACAATAGGATTAGCTGTTGCAGTTTTTGCAGCAACGGTATCAACCTTTGGTGCTGTTTCAGGGCGTACCGTCCACATTTCCGGTTTTTGTTGTGCTAACCATGCTTTGTATTCAGCTTCTGTTTCTACAATTATTACGCCTCTCATTGAAAAATGTCCTTTACCACACATCTGGTCACAGGCCAGTTCATATGTAAAATCCGGGTTGCCGGTACGCTTTTTCATTTCTGCAGTGGTATACTTTGGTGTAAACCATTGTGTGGTTGGTATACCTGGCACCGCATCCATTTTTAAACGGAAGTGAGGTAAACCCACATCATGAATTACATCCTGTGCATTAATAACCATTTTAACCGGTTTGCCAACAGGAATATGCATGGTGCTGGCAACATGAATATCATCAAAACTGGCGGGGTCGTTAAAATCCACACCAAGAGAGTTGGCTGCTGTAGTTAATTTAAAATTTTTCTGTCCCAGTATTTTATCTGCTCCGGGATAACGGAATTCCCAGCCGAATTGGTGACCGGTTACTTCAACCAGAATTGCATCTTTAGGTGCATCGCCAGTAATTTTAAACCAAAAGCGAAGACCAAATACTACCAGTACGCAAAGTACAATTGCAGGGATGGTTGTCCAGATTAACTCAAGTTTAGTACTGTGAGCAAAGTAATGAGCCTTGCGGTTATCGCTTTCCTGGTATTTAAATGCAAACCAGAATAATGCAATTTGAGTAATGAAGAAAACTATACCGGTTACAATAATAGTAATCAAAAACATGGTGTCAATACTTTCTCCTTCTACTGAAGCAGAACCCTGGGGAAACAGTGTTTTGCCATAGTATAAATCATGGCAATACCAAACGCCTATAAGCCCAAAAACCAGGAATGCAATGAGTAAAAAAGCGTTGATTTTATTGTTTTGCCGGCGTGTTTTTTCTTCGCCTTTTAAAACGCTTACATACTCACTGGCTTTTGCAATCTGAAATATGACTACAAAAACCAAAGCACCTAAAGCAACCAGTAAAAACTCCTTCATGATTCAAAATTATTTTCAGTAATAGTATTCTTTATTTTCTGTTTACTCTTAAACCTTTTATTAAGCAGTGTGTATCATACTTTCTTTAAGGAAAGGATTATTTTTTGCTAACAGAGAGTGGCTGCTTATATATTTTCCAACTCCCCACATAATTATACCGACAAATAAGCAAGGCACACCAAATTCAAAAAGCGACATATGAGCCTGGTCTTTAACCGTACCCGGCATTACCATTTGATAAAAATCAATCCAGTGCCCAAATATTATAAGTACTGCCATCATTGTTAATAATGTCCAGTTTCTTTTTGTGCTGCGTTTCATTAATATTAACAGCGGGCAAACAAAGTTTAAAATAAGGTTAAGGAAGAATATGCCTTTGTATGGCCCGGCTTTTTGTGCTGTGCCAATACGCTCAACAAAATATTTTGTTTCTTCCGGCTGGTTACTGTACCATATAAGCATGTATTGAGAAAACCATAGGTAAGTCCAGAATATAGAGAATGCAAACATAAACTTACCTACATCATGCAGGTGTTCTTCTGTTACATATTCCAGCTGGCCTTTATTTTTTAAGTACACTACAAAAATGGCTATTAAAGACATGCCCGATACAAAAGTGCTTGCAAATGTGTACCAGCTGTACATGGTGCTGTACCAGTGTGCATCAATACTCATTAACCATAACCAGGGAATAGTAGATGCAACGGTTAAAGTAAACACCACACAAAACAGCGATGCATAAACTGTATTAGTCCAAATCCATTTTTTACCTGTTTCATAATCCATGTGGCCGTTTTCATCACTTTGAAGGCTGAGGCTTCTCATTTTTTTACCTAATAACCACCACAGAAAAATAGCAATGGCAGACCAGATTAAAAAGAATGTTGGATTTAAAAAACCTTTCTTTCCGTTTAAAATATGGTCGGCAGCTACTGCATCTTTGTCTAACCAGTGATAGATATCGCTACGATGGCCAAAAACCAGCGCTAATAAAACCACAAAATGTATAATACCTAAAATAGGAACTACGCTTGAAATAGCTTCTGGCACACGACGCAATGCAACCTGCCAGCCGCCCATTGCCATTGTAGTAACGCAAAGAAAGAACATGCTTGCGTTTACCACCAGCAGCCAGAAAACACTGTTTTGCAGCAACACAGCCCAAAAACGGGTGCTGCTTACATCTGCATGTTCTGCCGCACCGGCTACGTGATGCGCAGGCGCATTAAAAGGATGCAGGAAAATAAATCCGTACAGCAACGCTACTGCACCGGCTACAATCAGGCCATACGTCCACTTTTTATAACTGCCCGGTAATTCAAATTGGTGATTCATCTAAACTTTATTTTGCGTTAAATAGTTTTATTTTTTTGCTGTTGCGCTGTCTGCTTTTGCTGGTGCCGCAGTAGCGGTTTCAGCTTTGGGCTGTAATGATCGTATATAGTGTACAATCATCCAGCGCTGTGTTTTTGTTAATTGCGATGCATAGCTTCCCATATTACCTTGCCCGTATGTCATTACAAAAAATAATCTTCCGTCGCTAAAAGCAGGTGATGTGGCAGAGCCTGTTGCTGCTGCAATAATACTTTTAACACCGCCAATTTTTGCAGCAACCGGGCCGTTTGCTTCTGCTTTTACACCGTGACAAATTCCGCAATTAATATTAAATAACCTTCCTGCTTCAAGGCTGTCTTCTTTACTCAAAGGGGGTAAAGGGTTTTTTACTAAACCGCTCAGGTTCATTAAACCATTACTGTCATTAGGCACAGTGTAAGGAGCCAGTTCCCCTCTTTTCATTGTTCCATGAACGGGCAGCGCATTATAATATATTTTATGCCCGGATTCCGACATGTCTGTTGTAAACACAGAAGAGTCACGCAGTGCATAAGTTTCGTAAGCACGGCTGTATGCCATATCGGGCATGTAAATTCTGCCCGGCTCACGTTTATCGTGGCAGCTTACCAGGGCAATTACTCCCGTTATTATTAGCGCTGATATTATTACTGTCTTTTTCATCAATCAGTTACCGGTTAAACGTTTATCAATTATTAATATCCTTTTTCCTCTTTATACAATTTTTGTTCTTTGTCATATCTTCCAATCCACCATCCTGTTTCTGCGCTTTCAATTTTGGTTTCTATGGCGCCTGCACTTTTTAAAAAACCTTCCACTTCAGCATCGTTTGTTTTATCTGTACACTCAATTGCCATTACAAATAAATCATCGGTAGCTCTTGGATGAAAGTGGTGTTTTTTTACAAAAGGCGCCAGGTTACACAAGTAACAAAACGTAAGCACCATACCTACTGCAGAAAATAATACCGTTAATTCAAATGTAATAGGTATCCATGCAGGTAATGCAAAGTGTGGTTTACCACCAATATTTAATGGCCAGTCTTTTGTAAACACCCAGCTTATAAAAGTAAGCGCTGTTGTGGTACCGGTAATGGCATATATAAAACCGGCAGTATGCAGGCTGGTTTCACGTACGCCCATTGCATGGTCTAAGCCGTGTACAGGAAAAGGTGTGTACACGTCGTGTATTTTGTATCCCGCCTTGCGAACATTTTTCACTGCAGGAAACAGTGTTTTTTCATCATCAAAACAGGCTACAACAAACTTTTTAATTCCTCCGGCCATAATAGTTAATTCTAAATTTTTAAAATTCTAAATTTTAATGGGCATGTGCCACTTCTTCAACATAAAACTTCTCAGAATCTGCTTTTTCCTGGTCAGTCATTTTTGCTTTATAATTTTCTCCGCTTGTTTTCAGTATCGATTTAATTTCTGCAATAGCAATAACCGGGAAGTATTTTGCAAACAGGAAGAAACATGTAAAGAACAACCCGAACGTGCCAAGATAAAAACCAATTTCCCAGATAGTGGGGCTGTAGTAAGTACTCCAGCTGCTTGGTAAAAAGTCACGGTAAGTAGAGGTTACAATAATTACAAAACGCTCAAACCACATACCAATGTTTACAATAATACTCATGAAGAATGTTACAGTAATATTTCTGCGCAGTTTGCGGCTCCAGAACAATTGTGGTGAAACCACGTTACAGAACATCATCAGGTAGTAGCTCCAGCCATAAGGGCTGAACAGGTTACCCCTGTTTTGAAAGAATGCCCACATTTCATATTCGTTTTGGCCATACCAAGCAATAAACAATTCAGTTAAATATGCACAACCCACAATACTACCGGTTAATACAATTACCTTATTCATTGCTTCAATGTGGCCAAGGGTAATATAATCATTCATATTAAACACCTTACGCACCACTATCATTAATGTTTGCACCATGGCAAAACCCGAGAAGATGGCACCAGCCACAAAGTAAGGAGGGAAGATGGTGGTGTGCCAGCCTGGTACTACAGAAGTGGCAAAGTCGAAAGATACTATCGTGTGCACTGACAATACAAGCGGCGTACTTAAACCAGCAAGTACCAGTGATAATGATTCATGACGCTGCCAGTGTTTGGTGCTTCCCGTCCATCCAAAAGAAGCTATACCATATAATAATTTACGCAGTTTAGTTTTTGCCCTGTCTCTCACTGTGGCTAAATCCGGTATTAAACCAGAGTACCAAAACAGTAATGAAACCGTGAAGTAAGTAGATATCGCAAACACGTCCCATAACAATGGTGAGTTAAAATTCACCCATAAAGGACCACGTGTATTTGGATAAGGTAATACAAAGAATGCCATCCATACACGGCCCATATGCCAAATTGGAAACTGGCCTGCGCACATTACGGCAAAAATCGTCATTGCCTCTGCAGCACGGTTTACACCCGTTCTCCAGCCCTGGCGGAAAAGCAACAGAATTGCAGAAATCAATGTACCGGCGTGACCAATACCTACCCACCATACAAAGTTGGTAATATCCCAACCCCAGCCGATGGTTTTATTAAGGTTCCACTGGCCAACGCCATAAGTAACCTCCCGGTAAATACTGTAAACACCAAACATGAGCAGTGCCACACTGATGTAAAAACCAATGTACCACAGGCGGCTTGGCTTGGCTTCAATTGGCCTTACAATGTCTTCCGTTACCTGGTGGTAATTTTTGTCACCATCCACCAGCGGTTCCCTTAGTTGCGATTCGTACTTTAATAATGACATATCTAGTAAAGTCAAAAGTGAAAAGTCAAAAGTGAAATCTTTGTGCTTTCCGCTTTTTAGTTTTGATTTTTAAGTTTTACTTATTAAGCGTGTGCTTCTTCTTTTTTAGCTTCTTTCTTTTCTTCGCCATGTTCTTCTGTTGCTCCCAATTTTCTGTCAGTATTTCTAACTTTAGCCAGGTAGCTTACATTAGGCAATACGTGCAACTGCTCCATCACATAAAATGCCCTGTGCTTATCGCTTCTTGCTTTGCTTATTTCACTTTCAGGATCATTCACATTTCCAAAAGTTATACAATCACTTGGACAAGCCTGCGCACACGCCACTTTTACATTGCGAACCAATGAAGCATCCTGTGCCTTTTTAGCATCTAATTTAGCTGCCTGCAAACGCTGTACACAGAAAGAACATTTTTCAATTACACCACGTGAACGCACTGTAACATCCGGGTTAAGCACCATACGTGTTAAGTCGTCATTCATTTGCATTACAGACTCGTTAATGTAAGAGCCCAGCAATGGTTTTTGGTTATCCGGGAAGCTGTCCGCTCCGGTATAATCTAACCAGTTAAAACGACGTACTTTATAAGGGCAGTTGTTAGCACAATACCTTGTACCAATACAACGGTTATAAGTCATTTGGTTTAAACCTTCGCTGCTGTGGTTGGTAGCTGCAACCGGGCAAACGTTTTCGCAAGGTGCATTATCGCAATGCTGGCAAAGCATTGGTTGAAAAACTACATCAGGGCTTTCCAGGTTTCCTGTAAAGTAGCGGTCAATACGCAGCCAGTGCATTTCGTGTGCACGCTGTACCTGAATTTTACCAACAACACTTACATTGTTTTCGGCGGTACAAGCCACCACGCAGGCAGAACAACCGGTACAAGTATTCAAATCAATGCTCATACCCCACTTAATGCCGGGCTTTTCTTCCATGTTGTCAGGATAGATAGTGGCATCTTTTCTATAATCGGTGCTGCCGTTAGCAGTAGTATTTAGTTTTTCTTGCCTTATTTCTTCTAAAACTTCTTCTGGGTTGGCAGTAAAGCTGGCCAGATTCGTTTCATAAATTACCGGGCGGCTTTCGCTGCTGCCATGCACCTGTGTTTGTGCAAGAGGGTATGTGGTATTTGTTTTATCAACAGTTACGGCTGCGGTGTAAATATTTGTAGTGCCGTCAAATGCAACTAAGCCATACACATTTTTACCGGCACCGTTTGCAGAACGGCCAATGTATTCAGCAGTTTTTTCTTTATTGGCGCTTTCACGGCCATACCCCACCGCAATTGCTATTGTATCTTTTTGAACGCCCGGTATTAATAATACGGGTAATTCAATAGGCTCTTTTCCTTTTACTGTAACTTTTACAACGGGCTTTTCCGGGTGCACTTCGTATGCGTCTGAAGCACCCTTATTAGTAAGCACATCATCGCCATACAATTCTTTGTACATTTCCGGGCCCATCATTGCATAGTTGTCCCAGGTTACTTTACTAACGGGATCTGGCAATTCCTGCAGCCAAGGGTTGTTTGCCTGGGCGCCGTTACCAATGGAAATTTTTTCGTACAAAACCACTTCCTTTCCTGCTACTGCTGCACCAACCTTACCGGTTGCTTCAGCCAGTTTTGCATTACTGAAAGCGGCACTGCCTGTAACAGGAGCTGCAGGTTCCACCACACCATCCTGAAGTGCTTTATTGTAAGCATCTTCACTGCCTAATTTGCCTGTCCAGTATGTTTTAAAGTACGTTTCATAATCTGTGCCGCCACTCCATTTTAATAAAGAGGTTTGAAAAGCTCTTGTTTTAAACAGTGGGTTGATGGTTGGCTGAATGAAGCTTAAATAGCCGGATTTAGGTTCAGCATCACCCCAGCTTTCTAACCAGTGGTGAGAAGGAATAATATATTTACAGTTTTCAGTGGTTTCATCCATAGTGGCATTAAAAGAAACACCCACCACTTTATTTAAACCGTCAATAAATTTCTTTTTATCGCTGTATGAATAAGCAGGGTTAACACCATGAATTAATACAGCACCAACAGTACCGCCATTCATGTCATTTACCAGGTTTACCATTTCCGCATCAATACCTTTGCGGTAGTTTGATGTTACAGCCCAGTTAATCGTTTTACCAACAGCACCAATTGCCTCATTAATGGCATTTACCACTATTTGAACATTTACATCGTTACTGCCGCTTACCACAAGGGCATTGCCGCCTGCCGCTTTTAATGCTTCCGCAGTTTTTTTAACGCCTTCGTTAAGCTTGGCATCTTTAAATGCCGCTGCTGTACCGTTTAGTGCATTTAAAATGGCCACTGCAACAGCACCGGCTTCAGAAGGTTTGTGTAAATAACGGTCGTCTGCATTGCTGCCTGTAAGGCTCAGCATGCTTTCAAACTGAATATGACGGCTTAATTCCGGTTTTTCGCTTTTTACTTTTTTGTTTACTGAATATTGTTTTGAAAATTCAGTAGGGCTTAACCAGGTGCCCAAGAAATCGGCGCCAAGGCTAACAATTACTTTAGCATTATCAAAATGATAAGAAGGAATTGCTTTTTTGCCATAAGTAGCTTCGTTGGCAAGCAACATACCACTGTAACTTACTGCATCGTATTGTACGTGGCGGCTGCCGGGATATTTTGCTAAAAATTCGCTGATGATTTGCAGCGTGGAAGGAGAACTGATAGTGCTTGTTAATAAAACAACTGCTTTACCCGTAATGGCAGCGCCTACCATTTTATCAAAAGCATCAAAGCTGGTAACTTCTTTAAAATCTTTACCATCTTTTTGCATTGGGTAACGCAAACGGGTATTATCATATAAATCCAGTACACTTGCCTGTGCCTGTGCGCTGGTACCTCCTTTTGTTATGCCGCTTAGTTCGTTTCCTTCAATTTTAATAGGGCGGCCATCTCTTTGCTTAACCACTACAGATATCGCATCGCCACCATTTACATAAGTAGAAGCGTAATAATTGGCTACACCGGGTATTATATCATCAGGTCTTTGTAAATAAGGAACTGATTTACGTACCGGCATTTCGCAGCTTGCTGCAACGGCAGCTGCAGCAGTGCTGAAACCTAAATATTTTAAAAAATCTCTGCGGGGAGTTTTGGCATCTAAAATACCTTTATCATCAAGGTCTGCCAATGGCAGCAACTCTTCTTTAAATTCATTTTGAGCCGACTGATTAAAGCTTTCAGTCTGATTCAATTCTCCAAAACTTTGCCAGTATTTTTTCATAATCTGCTAGTATGCTAATTTGCTGATGTGTTAATGAAAGTTGCGCAAACAATCATTCATTACCTAGTTATCTTAATATTACCAGTTTTAATTTTAATAGTGACATTTCTGACACTCGGTACCACCAATTTTTTCTACAGTAACACTATCTAACTTGTGAGGGTTAGCAATTTTATTACCTTCTTTATCCAGTACAGAATCTGCCATTTGATTATAAAACTTCTGATAAATGCTGTTGTAATATTTGTTACCGCCTTCTTTGCTGAAATCCACTTTTGTTTCCCTGTGGCAGTTTACGCACCAGCCCATGCTGAGGTTGCTGAATTGGTAAACCTCGTCCATTTCCTGTATGTTACCATGGCAGGTTTGGCACTGTTGCTTACCTACTTTTACGTGCTGGCTGTGGTTAAAATAAACGTGGTCGGGCAGGCTGTGAATTTTTATCCACTCAATTTGCTTTGAGCCGTCTGGAAGGCCGTCACCGTTTTTATCAGGATTGTATTGTTTTGTGGCGGGGTTCCAGCCTGCGTATTGATATAATTTTTGAATTTCTGCGGTTCCGTCAACAGCAATACCATCTTCACGTACCAATTTATCCTCGCCTTCATATTTATTAATTCCTTTGTGGCAATTCATACAAACATTTACAGAAGGAATATTTGCATGCTTGCCATCCTGTGCTCCACCATGGCAATATAAACAGCTTATTTGATTGGTACCTGCGTGTACTTTGTGAGAGTAATAAATTGGCTGTACCGGCTGGTAACCTTGCTGGCGCCCCATGCCAATAGCCCCGTTTATAGTAAAATAGCCGCCTACTGCAAACAATACCAGTATAGCCGCCATTATGTATGTTTTGTTTTTGTAGAAAGGTACGGGTTCACTGCGGTGTACTCCTTCTTTTTCGTCAGATAATTTGCGGAGGTTGCTGTTAACCTGTAATAATATAAATGCAACTAATGCTAAAACCAGCGTAAGAATACCGAATAAAAGGGAGTTATCGCTTCCTTCTGTTGTCTTTTTACCAGAATCTGCAACAACAGGAGGAGCATCTGCATAATTTAAAATAGCGTCAATCTCCTCTTTTTTCAATTGCGTGCCAAAAGCTGTCATTACAGAGTTGTTATACTCTGCTTTTACACGCTTTGCCTCTTCATCATTCATTAAAGATGAGTTAGCAACCCATCTGTAAACCCAGTCTCCTCCGGGTATTTTTTTTCTAATGCCTGCTAAAGCGGGGCCTGTAAAAGCCTTGTCTACTTTGTGGCAACTGGCGCAGTTTGCTTTAAACAGGGCTTCGCCGTTTTGTGCAACAACGTCGGCAGAAAAAGAAAGCAGCGCAACAATGAAAATGGCGGATAATATTCGTCTAAAGAAATTTCGGTAGCAGCTCATACAGTTATTCGGGGCTAATGTGGAAAAATTTCCTGATTTAGCCGCAAATTTACAGTAGGATGACGACAATATATCAACATTGTTAAAATTTTTTTTTGCCCGTCTGGCGTGGGTTTCAGCGGATTGTACCTGTTTTGTTATTGTATTTGTCATATATCTGTAAACAATATTGGGGCATTTAATATTTCCTGTGCATAAAACGGGTTTCACAATTTTTTGCAGCACTTTTGCCAAATGTTTGAAAAACTAAAAAGGCGCTGGAAAGTAAATGGCCTTAATCTGGCGCTTATTATTACCACTTTTGCCCTTGGTGGTAGCTTATGTGGTTATGCCGGGCGCAAGCTGCTTGCATTTACCCAGCTTGAAAAAGGCGCTTTATGGGTATTCCTGTATATTATAATTATTACGGTGTTATGGCCTTTATCTGTATTACTTATTAGTATTCCTTTAGGGCAGTTTGGCTTTTTTAAAAAGTACATCCTGAAAATATTCAGCCGGTTTGGTAAAAAAAGCAAACCAATAACCAGAATAGCCATTTTTGCCAGTGGCGCAGGCAGTAATGCACAGCAAATTATTAACCGCTTTAAAAACCACCCTTCAGTAAAAGTTGCATTAATAGTATGCAACAAACCCGGGGCAGGCGTTTTAACTATTGCCTCCAATCATAATATACCTTCTGTACTAATAGATAAAGAGCGCTTTTTCAAAGACGATGCTTACCTGGAAGAATTGCAAAAGCATCAAATTGACTTTATAGTGCTGGCCGGTTTTTTATGGAAAGTACCAGCAGCCCTCACTGCGGCATATCCTCAAAAAATTGTAAATATTCACCCGGCTTTGTTACCATTATATGGCGGTAAAGGCATGTATGGCCATTTTGTGCATGAAGCTGTTATTGCCGGTAAAGAAAAGCAAAGTGGAATAACCATACATTATGTAGATGAGTTGTATGATCATGGGCAAATAATTATGCAGGCAACCTGCACTGTTGATGAAACAGACACGCCTGAAACGCTTGCCAAAAAAATTCATCAGTTGGAACACAGGCATTTTCCCGAAGTTGTTGCCAGCCTGCTGGAAAAACAAAATCTGCGTTAAAAACAGTGCATAAATTCAGCTGTTTTAATTTGTTGATGTAATATTACGCCGTTAAAAAATTCTATTGCGGTTAATTTTATTTATACTTATTGCCTGTTGTTTTGCTGCAGGCGCTGCTGCACAAAACACAATAAGCGGTACGGTCTTCGATTCGTCACGTATTACTTATGTGCCGGGGGTAAAGGTTATTAATAATGCCGGCAAGTTTGCTATTACAGATTCGCTGGGCAATTATACCATTAGTGTTACCGAAAAAGATTCACTTGCTTTTGTTTTTGATGGAAAGTCTACCATTAAGTTCCCTATATTTAATGTTAGCGATCCCCGGCATTTTGATATTTCCCTGCGTGTGCCATACAAAGGAAAATACAAAGTAATGAAAGAGGTGGTGGTACATACAAAATCTTACAGGGAAGACTCGCTGGAAAACAGGGAGACCTATGCTAAAGTTTTTAATTACCAAAAGCCAAAGCTGCAGTCTTCAATTGATCCTTCTTCTGGAGTTGTGGGTGCCGATGTTGACCAGATTATAAACATGTTCCGCTTTCGTCACAATAAAATGATGAAAAAATTTCAATTGCGGCTGGAAGAACAGGAACAGGAGAAATACATAAACTACCGGTTTAATAAAACACTGGTAAAACGCATTACACATTTAGAGGCCGAGCAACTGGATATGTTTATGCTGCGTTACAGGCCCAGTTATGAATTTACCAGCAATGCAGATGAACTTACTTTTAACCAGTATATTTTAAGCTGCTATTATAAGTATAAAATTGAACTGCTGAAAAAGGGGGCGCCTAAACAATAGTATTTGTATTGCCCCATATAACTTTACAGTAAATTTTTAAAACAATGGAAGAAAACCAATTGGTTTTAGGCGTGGGTACCAGGTTACAGCACACCCAATACGGGCCCGGTGTAATTGTTGGAGTTAAATATGCGGCGTACATAATTTCTTTTATTCACCATGGCATAAAGGAAATTGATAAAACAGATGAAAAGCTGGAAGAAATTATTGCAGAAAATATAACGGTAGAAGTAGAAACAACCTCGGCTGTGGAAAAAAGTATATTGAAAATTTTACGCCAGTGGAGCGATGTTACAGAAATTGTACCCTTGGGTGATAAATGGATTGGAGGCACCATGCTGTTGCAAACAGCTGATAAAAGTTTAAAGCCAAAAGAAATTCCTGTGGATGATTTCTTTCATAAAATAGTAATGCTGCGGGACAGGCTGCGGGTGCTGGAACAAAACATTAACAGCAATAAAAAACTAAGCGATGAAGAAAAGGTAAACATACAGCAATACATTACCCGTTGCTATGGCAGCCTTACCACATTTAATGTGCTGTTTAAAAATAAAGAGCAATGGTTTGTGGGTGAAAAATCGGGTAAAGAAGATTAAAATAAAAAGCAACTTTTAAAAGTTGCTTTTTATTTATCACAATTATAATTTTTCAAACAAAGCTCTCAGTTTTTCCCTTGTCATAATTTGCTCCCAGTCTTTGCCTAAAGCATTTTCCCAAAGTGGTTTCATACCCAGGCTTACGTTTATCATTTTATCAAAGTCTTCATCACTCAGCCCTTTGCAAATACCGGTTGGTATATCAATGTTGTTTTTCTCTACCATGTATTTAAATTCCCTCACACCTTGCGGATAGTACTCTTCCAAATGATTCATCACAATACAGTTGCCAATACCATGCTTGGTGCCCAGTAAATAACTTAAGCCATAACTCACCGCATGGGCTACTCCTACCTGACTGTAGGCAATGCTCATACCGCCTGCATAACTCGCCATCATCAGTTTATCATCACTGTCTGCATCCCAGCCACTTTTGTTTACATACACTTCACGGCACAATTGCAGCGCTTTTTCGCCATAGCTTTTGCTGAATTCATTCAGGTAAGTGCCTTCCAGGCTTTCAATACAATGTATATAACAATCCATACCTGTATAAAACCGCTGGTTAATTGGTGCGTCTGCTGTAAGTTCAGGGTCTAAAACAATCTGGTCAAAAGGAGTAAAGTCGCTGTTCATACCCAGCTTTTTTGTTGGGCCTGTAAGTACGGTAGTTCTGCTAACTTCTGCGCCGGTACCGCTTAAAGTTGGAATACCTGCTTTATACACACCGGGCTTTTTTACTAAATCCCATCCCTGGTAATCGGCAGAGGAGCCGGGGTTATTCATCATTAAAGAAACAGCTTTTGCCAAATCCATAGTGCTGCCACCGCCAATACCAATAACACCGCTTACGGTTCCAAACTCATCTTTTAGTTGTTGCGCAAGGCTGTCAACATAAGTAGTCTTTGGTTCATAAGTAACATCAGCAAAAATTACTTTATCGTTGCCCCGTAAAGGAATACGGTTTACCAATGGTTTGCCTTCAAAAAAATGATCCACCAAAAAAACCATCGGGTTGTTTGCCTTGCGGTGCGGCGCTAAAATTTCATCTAACTGTTTAAAACTGCCACGGCCATACACCACATAGCCCACCATTTTAAAATTTCTAAAAGCCATTTCTTAATTTTTGTGCAACAAAATTAGTGAAATTGTTTTGCCTGCGGCGAAAGGTTGTTGCCATTGATTGCTCAGGAGTAAAACCTTTTTTCAGTGCTTCCGTGCAATCTGTGGCTAATTTATTTCAGCAATTTAGCCGCCCTTTCTAAATCTTCCGGTGTGTCAATTTCTATACCCATGTATTCTGTTACAATCATTTTTAACGGCACACCATTTTCTAAATAGCGCAGGCATTCTATTTTTTCGGCAGCTTCCAGCGGCGTCATTTCCCATTGTGTAAAGTCTAACAGCGTTTGTTTACGAAAAGCATATACGCCAATATGCTCATAATACTTTACAGCCGCATTTTTATCTCTTGGGTAAGGTATTACGCTGCGGCTAAAAAATAACGAGTTCATGTTTTTATCAACGGCCACTTTTACATAATTAGGGTCGGCTATAAATTTCTCTTCTTTTAATACCTGCATTAAAGAGGCCACCTGCACTTTATCATCATTAAAAGCCTGCAATAATTTTTGCAGCGGTTCTTTTTGTACAAAGGGTTCGTCGCCCTGTACGTTTACCACAATGTCCGCATCCATATCTGCAACGGCCTCTGCAATACGGTCGCTGCCGCTTTCATGTTGTTGAATGCTCATTTTTGCTTTGCCGCCGTGGTTAACAATTTCGTTGTAAATAATATCGCTGTCGGTAACAACCAGCACCTCGTCAAACAAACCGGTGGCTACGGTATTATCATATGTGTGGCGTATAACCGTTTTGTTGGCCAGTACCTGCATTAATTTGGCAGGAAACCGGGTGGCCGCATAGCGTGCCGGTATCATTGCAATTTTCTTCATCATAAAAAATAAAAAACAAAATTACCAATTAAAGCGGTGAGGTTGATGTAAAAACAATTTTGATTCCTTATATTTGAAATGATTGTTTTTTCTACGGTTGCAAGCTTTATCAACTCAATTTTAAACTAACTGTTATGCAGGCAAGCGAACTGTTGCAATCGTATTTGGTGGATGCCAATACTTGGGACGAAATGTATAAAGATGCTGCTGAAAGAGAGCAGTATAAAAATGTGCTTGCTTTTTTGCAGCAACTTTCCGTTGACGAACTGAATAAAAAAGAAGAACTGGCCAAACGCCTGTTTATGAGCCAGGGCATAACCTTTACCGTATACAGCAGCGGCGAGGGTATTGAAAAGATTTTCCCCTTTGACATCATTCCGCGGATTATAACCGGTGCCGAATGGGATTTTATTGAAAAAGGCATTAAGCAACGGCTTAAAGCGCTTAATCTTTTTTTAAAAGATATTTACAACAACCAGTTTATTATTAAAGATGGTATTGTACCCATACACATGATTTACAGTTGCCCTCATTACCTGAGGGAAATGCACAATTTTCCGGTGCCGTATGATATTTATGTACATATCAGCGGTATTGATTTAATTCGTGACAGCGATGGGTCGTTTTATATTTTAGAAGATAACCTGCGCACACCAAGCGGTGTAAGTTATATGCTGGAGAACAGGGAAATTACCAAGCGCATTTTTCCGGATCTCATTCCGCAAAACAATGTACGCAGCGTTACAGAGTACCCAAATATTCTGCACCGTAATTTAATGTCGTTATCACCAAGGCAAATACCCAATCCAACCATTGTGTTGCTAACGCCGGGCATTTATAATTCTGCCTATTTTGAACATACTACACTGGCCCGTTTAATGGGTGTGGAATTAGTGGAAGGAAAAGACCTGGTGGTGGACAATCATAAAGTGTATATGAAAACCACTGCAGGGCTGCAACAGGTGGATGTAATTTACCGCAGGGTGGATGATGACTTTTTAGACCCGTTGGTTTTTAACCGCAGCAGTGTATTGGGTGTGGCGGGTATTATGAGCGCTTACCGTAAAGGAAATGTGGCTATTGTAAATGCGGTTGGCAATGGCGTGGCAGATGATAAAGCTATTTACAGTTTTGTGCCGGCTATGATACGCTATTATCTGAACGAAGAGCCGATACTAAAAAATGTACCCACATATCAATTAGCTAAAGATGATGAACGGGAGCATGTGTTTAAGAATATTGAGCGCATGGTAATAAAGAAAACTAATGAAAGCGGTGGTTATGGTATGCTCATGGGCAGTGCTGCAGATGAAAAAGAAATTGAGGAATATAAAAAACAGGTACTGGTTGATCCAAGGCAGTTTATTGCACAACCCATCATCAGTTTATCAAGCTGCCCATGTTATATGAACGGCACATTAAAACCACGCCGTGTTGACCTAAGGCCCTATGCTTTGTGCGGACCGGATGGTATTGAAATTGTGCCCGGTGGTTTAACAAGGGTGGCGCTTAAAGAAGGATCGCTGGTGGTAAATTCATCGCAGGGCGGCGGAAGTAAAGACACCTGGGTTTTAGCATAAGAAAACAAAAATTGAATAATTAATAATCTACTTGTTGCATGTTAAGCAGAGTTGCAGACAGTTTATTTTGGATGAGCCGTTACATGGAAAGAACAGACGGTATTTTGCGGATGCTGAAAATTAATTACGCATCATCGCAGGATGACATACTGGAGTTTTCGTGGAAACCCGTTTTACAGATATTTACTTATTTAAAAGATGAGGATATTGACAAGCTGGCAAAAAATTCCCGTGCGGTATTGCAGTTTTTAGTTACAGACAAAAGCAATAATGGTTCTGTTTTAAATATTGTTACGCAGGCAAGAGAAAACGGCCGCAGTGTGCAGGATCATATTACCAAAGAAATGTGGCAATGCCTCAACGAGTTTTATCACATTATGCGGCATGACAAGCTGGTGGATCAATTACAAAAAGAAGACCCCGTTACAGTGCTGGATAACCTGATTAAACAGTGCATGATGTATTTTGGCACCACCGATGTTACCATGAGCCGGGGCGAAGGAAACGCTTTTATAAATATTGGAAAGTACCTGGAACGTGCCCTTCAGTCTGCAGATATTTTAGATATTAAGTTTAGCGAACTGAATTATGAAATAGATAAGCCTGCAGACACCATGTACTGGAAATACATGCTCATGTCCATATCAGGGTATGAATTATATTTAAAAACATACCGCAGCGGTTTTGAGGCTAAAAATGTAATGGAGCAAATATTGCTGAACGAAACCTTTCCCCGTTCGGTACTGCATTCTGTAAACAGGCTGCACCGTTATTTTGAACGGTTAAAGAATGAACGCAACCTGCATAATTTTAACCAGCTTGATTTTATGATTGGCAAATTACGCAGTAAAATAAAATTCAGCACGGCAGATTCAGTAACGAATGAAGGGCTGCATCAGTTTTTATTTGATATAAAAGATGCATTGCTGCAAATTGGCAATACCTTAAATCAAACTTATTTTGCACACTCTTAGTTAGTGGTGAGTGGTGAATAGTGGGTGCCGCACAGTAACAAATGAAATTTGCACTCGTTAGAAACCACTCACGGCTCACAACAGACAACTCACAATTATGCCCCAGTTTTTAATACACCACGTTACAAAATACACTTACCCCGAGCCAGTGAGAGACAGCGCCAATCAAATGATGCTGTATCCTATTAAAGATGAATACCAGGAAGTGCATTCGCAGCGTATTGCTATTTCGGATGAGCCGTTTATAGAAGTATATAAAGATTATTATGGTAACGATATTGGCTCCTTTATGAATATTGCTCCTCACAAGGAACTTCGTATTGATTCAAATATTTCTGTAACAACAAAGCAGCGTGATTTTCCTAAAGATGATAAACCTGCTGAAGTGCAGTGGCATTACTTACAGGAAGTGCAATATATTATTCCGTACATAGATTTTTTAAAACTGGAATATTTTAGCAAGCTGGATGAAGTAAAGCGTGTGGCAAACCCGGCATTGTTTACAAATAAAACAGTGTATGAAAGCGTGCAGGAATTAAACACCTGGGTGTACAACAACTTTAAATACATTAAAGGCATTACCACCGTTGAAACAACGCTGGATGAAATCTGGAATTTAAAAGCCGGCGTTTGCCAGGACTTTGCACATATACTGCTGTTGATGCTGCGGCTGCTGAATATTCCGGCACGTTATGTAAGCGGGTATGTTTGCCCCAAAGACAGCAGCCTGCGGGGCGAAGGCGCTACGCATGCATGGGTGGAAGCATTTATTCCTTATTATGGCTGGCTGGGTATTGACCCTACCAATAATTGTGTGGTAAATGATTTACATGTGCGCCTTGCCATTGGCCGCAATTTTAGTGATTGCTCTCCTATGAAAGGAACTTATAAAGGCACCGCCAAACAAACGCTGGAAGTGGGTGTTTCAGTTTCATACGAAGACGGGCAGGTGCATAATGAACTGGCTTCGTTTTTAACACCACAGGTGGTGGAAACAACACTTAGCAATGAAGAAAACAAAGAGAATAGCAATTCTTACAGAAGGTATATGCAAATGGTGCAGCAACAACAATAACTATTGTTCTTCCTCATTGGTAAAAGAAGAGGGCAATTCTTCTATTTGGCTTTTGCATGTTTTACAGCGATAGCGTTTACTGTACAATACAGATTGCCCGTACAATATTTTATTTTTCAGTACGCCTAAAATGTTTTTCGGCACATCAAATTTTTCTTCAACGGCTAAGCCCTTGCTGTTGCAATAAGGGCAGGTTAATTCATCCAGGTAGGCCGACTCAGCTTCTTTCATTATTTTTCTTGCCTCATTTAGCTGCGTATCCCTTACTTCTATTTTTATTCCGCCAATGGCATTGCTCAGTAAAGGGTCGGCAAGAATTGTGTTTTCATCTCTTATATAACATTCAATACCTGCATGCTGCAGCATATTGCAGGTAATATTGGCGTAAAAATAATTGTCAAAACGTTCCAGTACAACAAGGCTCATTATTACTATTTTTTATTTTTCTGTAAACTTGCTTCCCACCGGCGGCCTGTATTTTTGAAATGGCATTTGCAATAAATTTTTAACCCGGCTGTGTTCTTCTTCTTTTAAATGTGTATCAATACCAAAAACAATTTCTTGCGGTGGCAGGTATTTATAGGTGCCAAAAATGCGGTCCCAAACAGCAAACAGGTTTCCGTAGTTACAATCGGTATAGGGTTGTACATAATGGTGATGTACCCGGTGCATACCAGGTGTTACAATAACGTAACTCAATACCTTATCTAAACGCAAAGGCATTTTAAAATTACCATGGTTAAACTGAGATAATAAAGCACTGCAGGTTTGGTACAGCATTACCACACCAAATGGCGCACCACAAATAAGTATGGCAAGTGCAGTAAACAAAGCCCTGTAAACACTTTCGCCGGGGTGATGCCGGTTGGCGCTGGTAGTATCCACATACGCATCTGTATGATGCACTAAATGAAACAGCCACATCCATTTTACTTTATGCTCTATAAAATGTATGAAATAGGCGCCTATTAAATCAAGCAGTAATAACGATACAATTACATTAAGTGTAAAAGGCAGGTGCAGCCAGTACCAGGCACCAAACTGGTAATGCTTTGCAAGGTCGCAGGCGCCGTTCATTAAAAATGCCAGTGCAAAATTTATTACAACAGTGGTAAGTGTAAAAAAAATATTAATGCCGCCATGCTTCCATTTATTGTAAGTAAAGCGGCGCATAGGTATCACATCTTCAATTATCCAGAAAACGGTAATGCCGCCAAATAAAATTAAAGCCCGGTACAGGCTGGGTATGGTTTCAAAATATTGAATCAGGCTTTGCATAAATCAAGCTAATCTTAAATGAATTATTACAAGTTACCGATTTTTTAAAAACATCGTTTCACAAAAAAACCGAAGCTTTAACTCCGGTTTTTACTATTTACTTTTATTTGTTTAGTTATTTAGCATCAGCGGCATAACCAGCATCAGCAATTCCTCATCATCATCTTGTTCTGTTGGTTTTATAATGCCTGCTTTTGTTGGTGTGCTTAATTCCATATTTACTTCGCTGGTATCGGCGCCGTTCAGCATTTCAATTAAAAACTTAGCGTTAAATGCAATTTGCAAATCCTCGCCATCATACTGGCAGGCCATGCGTTCATTACCTTCAAAACTAAAGTCAACATCTTGTGCTGCCAGTTGCAGTTCGCTGCCGCTAATGCTTAATGCCACCTGGTTGGTGCTTTTGTTACTAAACACACTTACACGGCGCAATGCATTTTGAAAATCGCTTTTACCTACCGTCATTTTATAAGGATTGTCTGCCGGTATCACCACTTTATAATCAGGAAAACGGGCATCAATCAGGCGGCACACCAACTCCGTACCACCATGTTTTACAAAAAGATGGTTGCTGTTGTAGCTCACATTCAGTTCATCTTCATTATCAGGCAAAGAACCTTTTAGCAGGCTCAATGGTTTTTTAGGCACAATAAAAGAATCTTTTTTAGGGCAGCTTACATCTTTACGTGTGTAGCGCACCAGGCGGTGTGCATCTGTTGCCACGAATGTGATGCCCTTTTTATCCAGCTCAAAAAACACACCCGTCATTGCAGGACGTAAATCATCGTTACTTACTGCAAAAATGGCTTTGTTAATAGCTGTTACCAGTGCACTGCTTGTCATGGTAAAACTGTTGGCATCATCTGCCGCCGGTTCTTTCGGAAAGTTATCGGGGTTTTCGCCCATTACTTTATACTTACCATTATCGCTGGTAATTTCAACACCAAAGTTTTTATCAATGTTAAACGTAAGCGGCTGCTCAGGAATATTCTTTAACGAATCCATTAAAATTTTTGCAGGAATACACACTTTACCGCTGTCTTTGGCTTCAATATCCAAATGCACTTTCATTACCGTTTCCAGGTCGGTGGCAACAACCGTCAGTTTATTTTTTTCAATTTCAAATAAAAAATCTTCTAAAATAGGCAGCACAGTGTTGGCATTAATTACGCCGCTTATTTGCTGCAGTTGTTTAAGTAAGGCCGAAGAGGAAACGATGAACTTCATAATGGTTATTTAATGAACGCCAAAGATAAAGGGTTAAAACAGTTTTTAAACATGGTAAGTTAACAAAAATTACAGTGGCCTGTTAATAACCCTGTTGCGGCAGAAACTTATTTTTGCAGCACAATGCAACAGCAAAAATTAACACCCCAGCAGGCTTTGCAAAAGGCAAAACACTACTGTGCTTACCAGGAGCGTAGCCATACCGAGGTTAAAGACAAGCTGTATGGCTTTGGACTGTATAAAAAAGAGGTGGAAGAACTGCTGGGTACTTTAATTGAAGAAAATTACCTGAATGAGGAGCGCTTTGCCATTGCTTTTGCCGGCGGGCACTTTAGAACCAAACAATGGGGACGGGTTAAAATTAAATACCAGCTAAAGCAAAAACAGGTAAGTGAGTATTGTATTAAAAAAGCGCTGAAAACAATTGATGAAGACGATTACCTGCAAACCCTGCAAAAACTGTTTGAGGAAAAACTGAAAACACTGAAAAGTGAAAAGAATATTTTTATTAAAAAACGCAAGCTGCAGGATTATTTATTGCAGAAGGGGTTTGAAACTGATTTGATAAGAGAATTGATTGCAAAAATGTAAAAGCTGAAGACAAGCTTGTCTTCAGCTTTAATTATACGGCTATACTTTACAATCCCATCTCATCAGCACTGGGACCATAACTGCCTGGTATAGGAATGTTTAACAAACGTAAAAAAACACCCATTTGCGCTCGGTGATGAATAATTTGCCCAAAGCACATTCTTATTACATCATATTTAGGGTCGTTTACCCAAATTTCGTCGCCGTTTTTCATAACCCAAATGTCTTTTAGCTGTTCATCGCTGGCATTATCAAAAGCGGTGCTGGCTTGTGCTAAGTTTTTTTCAAACAATGCAACCAGTTCTGTTGTGCTTTTTACATCTGTTGGTTTGTAAGGATTTTTTGCAAAGTCAAGTTCGCTGGTGGTTAACGTCATGCCAAACCATGTAAAAATATCAACCAGGTGTTCGGCCAATACTTTTACCGTCATGCTTTTGGGGTGTGGCTTCCAGTCAAACTTATCCGTTGGAATAATAGCAATCATTTTACGGGTAACTTCTGCTTCTTTACCCAGTTCTTTTTTAAAGGCTGCAATTTGTGACATAATTGTAAGATTTAAATGTTTATATCACAAAGAAAACCGGGGGTAGTGACAGCCCTATGTCAGCAGGAAAAGCTTTATTTTAACAAGTCTTGTAATTCCGCAAACAGTTTACTGTTTGGCGAAGGCAAGGCTTCGAAAGTCGTCTACTGCAATTAAGCACAAATGCTCAATTGCTTTCGTCTGCCTGTTTTTACCAAGTCCATGTTAACTGTAGGCGTTTTCAATTTAGAGTTCTATATTCAACCGGCGTTTTCCCAGTCTTAAGTTTAAAAAGTTTACTAAAATATTGCGGATACTCAAAGCCCAATGCGTAAGCAACTTCACTTACTGAATTGTTGGTGTTAAGTAAGATGTTTTTAGCTTCCTCAATTAGATAATAATGAATGTGGTCTTGTGCATTCATTCCTGTTTCTTTCTTCAACAAGTCGCTTAAATAACTTGCAGATAAATGAACATGGTCAGCTAAATATTTTACAGTAGGTAAACCTGCATTTTTCATTTCCTCAGATTTAAAATATTCCTTTAAGAGCTTTTCAATTTTTGTAACTGCATCCGAGTTGTTGCTTTTTCTGGTAATAAATTGTCTTTCATAATAGCGGTTACACAAATTGAACAGCAACTCCAGTGATGATGCGATAACAGTTTGACTGTGGTTGTCTATCCTTTCAGAAATTTCTTGTTTAATCATGTTTGCACATTCCGTTATTGTTTGTTGTTCAGCATCGGATAAGTGCAGTGCTTCGTGTACATCGTAATCAAAAAATTTATAGTTGTCAATGTTTTTTCCCAACGAAGTGTTCCTTATTAAATCAGGATGAAAGAATAACATCCAGCCTTTTATTTCATTGAGTTTTTGTGCTTTGGTAACTTGTTGCACCTGGTTAGGGGCTGTAAAAATCATAACACCTTCATCAAAATCGTACATATTTCTGCCGTACATCATGCCACAACTTTTATCTTTTAGTGCAATGGAATACAATGCTGTGGTGGATTTAAAACCAATCCATTGTTCGGGAATTTCCCATTGCGAAACATCTACAATACTAATAAGCGGATGTGTAGGTTTGGGCAAGCCCTGCATTTCGTGTAGCTGGCTGATGGTTTTTATATTGTGAATTTCAGTGCTCATTTTTGTTTTTTTTTGCCACGAATGCACGAATGGTTTTTATTCGTGCATTCGTGGCATTTTTCTTTGCATTCGCAGCATTACAACACAATTCGTTTATAGTTTAGCTTCAATTCTCCAAAATTTACAATCAATGCCAGTTTATTTTGCGATACTTTCAAATAATTTAATGCTTGTGCTGTAAACTCATCTGTTATTGCACTTACACCTTTCACTTCTAAAATTATTTTATCATATACTACAAAGTCGGCATAGAAATGATGCGGTAAAATAATACCCTTGTAATTTACCTTGTATTCCTTTTCTCTTTCATAAGGAATATTTGCCTTGCGGAATTCATACTCCAGGGCATCTTTATATACAATTTCTAAGAAACCTGCACCTAAATTATTATGCACTTCCATGCATTTTCCAATGATGGCATAGCTTTCGTCTTTATACAATATATCAGCCATAAGTTTATTTTGTATGATTAATTATTTGCCACGAATGCACGAATAAAAATAAAGCAATATTCGTGCATTCGTGGCAGTATCATTTACATTTGACTCATAACGATTTTATCAAACAGCTTGTCTCCCAAATAAACTCTCATCCAGGGCATCATTGATGAGAACTTTCCTACTTTATATCTTGTTTTTGGATTATTGCTGTTTACAATTTTTACAATAGCATCACTTATTACAGTTTGTATGATTAATTATTTGCCACGAATGCACGAATAAAAATAAAGCAATATTTGTGCATTCGTCGCATTCATCCTCACATTTGGCTCATAACGATTTTATCAAACAGCTTGTCACCCAAATAAACTCTCATCCAGGGCATCATTGATGAGAACTTTCCTACTTGATATCTTGTTTTTGGATTGCTGTTGTTCACAATTTTTACAATAGCATCACTTATTACAGTTTGTATGATTAATTATTTGCCACGAGTGCACGAATAAAAATAAAGCAATATTCGTGCATTCGTGGCAGTATCATTTACATTTGACTCATAACGATTTTATCAAATAGCTTATCGCCTAAATAAACTCTCATCCAGGGCATCATTGATGAAAACTTTCCTACTTTATATCTTGTTTTTGGATTGCTGCTGTTCACAATTTTTACAATAGCATCACTTATCACAGTTGGTTTAGATGAGCCATTGCCTTGCCCGGCTTTCTTTGTGCCTTCGGCAATTTTATCCATCATATCTCTGTAAGCACTGTCTTTAGGAAGTTTCGCAAAACCATCGAGCAACACATTCCCAAATTCAGTTGCAATAAACCCCGGCTCAAGCACTACAACTTTTATATTGAATGGTTTTAATTCTAAACGTAAGCAATCACTCAACCCTTCAACAGCATGTTTGCTTGCGTGGTACCAGGCACCCATAGGGAAATACATTTTACCACCCATTGAAGAAGTATTGATGATGGTGCCTGATTTTGCTTTACGCATATAAGGCACAACTTTTTGTGTCATTGCAGCCATCCCAAAAACATTCACTTCCATTTGTTTTCTGGCTTCGTCAATAGATACATCTTCTACAGAGCCATACAAGCCATAGCCTGCATTGTTCCAAAGCACATCTATTTTTCCTTCTTGTTTAATGATAGTGTCCACCACATTTTGAATGTCGCTTTCTTTGGTTACATCCATTTGTATGGGATGTCCACCCAATGCTTTCAGGTCTTGCATTTGGTCAATGCGCCTTGCAACAGTATAAACGGTATGCCCTTGTGCAATGAGGGCTTTTGCAGATTCTTTACCCATTCCTGAACTTGCACCTGTGATTAAGATTACTTTTTTACTCATGTCTTTATTGTTTTTATTTTGGTATTCGTGAATCTCCGATTTCATTTTCTTGTTTTTTTTTGATAGCACAAAGATGAAACAAGAGTGAAGGGTGCTGTTAATACAAATTCGGGGTTGTTGTATACTTTTTACGGATTGTCGGTCTTGGAGGGTCGTACTACACTTACTACTAACGAAGTATCTGACGGGCAATATCACTTATGTTAGGCAGCTGTATTACTGCCATGCTGGTTCCTGGCGATTTAGAATGAACTGTGTTGGTGATTTAGAAAATGTGCCGCTGTTTTCTATTTTATTTTTTTTCTGATGGCAGTAAGCGCATCTTTAACAATGTCTCTTAATTGCAGCGGTTTAATAATATCTGCATGTTCACCAAAATGCATATACCATCTTGCAAAGCCATTTAGTGAAGCAGACAGAAAAGTCATTTCAATTTTATCACCCATATCTTTTTGAGACACAAAGCCATTGTAATATTTCTGGTCGCCAAAATATTTAATAATGGATTTATCAACCAAAAGCACCACTTGCTGCAATTCTTTTTCTTTAGATACTTTAGTTAAAAAACTTTTTAAGGCCGGGTGCTGCTGCTGAAAAAACTCATCGCTTACTGCAAGGCTGTTTACATTATTGAATTTAAAATTGCGGTAATCTTTACGCAGCCTGCAATAAGCCACCATATACCAGTTTCCGGCTAAAAAATAAATGCCCACGGGCTCCACATCACGTTTGCTATGCTGCTGACTGTGGTTGGCAAAATAATCCATTCGCAATACTTTTTTCTGCGCTATGCATTGCAATACATTTTGCAGATGAATGGTATCGTTGGTTTGTTTGGGCACATATTGGTTTTCTAATACTTCAATATGCTGTTCCAAATCTTCCAGATAATCTTTTTCGCTAAGGCGCAGCACAGCTTTTACTTTAAGCATGGCGCTGCCGTAATTTTTTTGAGTGGAAGTATCGGTTAGTTTTTCCACTAATTTTTCTGCTGTTAAAAATGCTGTGGCTTCTTCTTTAGTAAACATTACCGGCGGCAGACGGTAGCCTTCCATTATTGAATAGCCAACACCGGCTTCGCCAATAAGCGGCACGCCTGCTTCATCCAGCGCTTTTATATCACGGTAAACAGTGCGTAAACTCAGTTTGTATTTATCAGCAATTTCCTGTGCTTTTACAACACGTTTAGATTGCAGTTGCACCAGTATTGCTGTAAGGCGGTCAATGCGGTTCATTGTTGTTTGTTAGCTGCAAACAAATGTAGAATTTGTTTTGTCGTTAAATCTGTAAATAAAAAAGACCAAAACTTTCGCTTCGGTCTTCAACATCTTTAGTTCCCTTTTAGGCGCAGGTTTTTTAAAACTCCGCACTCTTCGGATACCTTGGGAAAGGAATTACATCCCTTATATTTCCCATACCTGTTACAAACTGCACCAGCCTTTCAAAACCCAAACCAAAGCCTGCATGCGGGCAAGCGCCAAAACGCCTGGTGTCTAAATACCAGCTTAATTCTTCCGCAGGTATATGCATTTCTTCCATGCGTTTAACCAGTTTATCATAACGTTCTTCCCGCTGGCTGCCGCCTACAATTTCGCCAATGCCCGGTGCTAAAATATCCATAGCACTTACGGTTTGTTTACCGGGTTCACAATTATCATCCTGCCGCATGTAAAATGCTTTAATGGCCGCCGGGTAGTTAGTAAGTATTACAGGTTTTTTAAAATGCTTTTCTACAAGGTAACGTTCATGTTCGCTTTGTAAATCCATGCCCCAGCCTGTAATGGGGTATTGAAATTTTTTCTTTTTATTATGATTGCTTTCTTTTAAAATTTCAATGGCTTCTGTGTATGTCAGTCTTTCAAAACTGTTGTTTAATACAAAGTCCAGCTTTTCAAGCAATCCCATTTCGCTGCGTTTGTCCTGCGGCAATGCTTTTTCTTCTTCTGCCAAACGCTGTGCTAAAAATTCTAAATCTTCTTTGTTGTTTTCAACCACATATTTAATTACATACTGTATAAATTCTTCGGCAAGGTTGGCATTGTCTTCCAAATCATAAAAAGCCATTTCAGGTTCTATCATCCAAAACTCTGCAAGGTGTCTTGTGGTGTTACTGTTTTCTGCACGAAAAGTAGGACCGAATGTATAAATATCACTGAAAGCCATAGCCGCCAGTTCACCTTCTAATTGTCCGCTTACAGTAAGGTTGGTGCTGCGGCCAAAAAAGTCTTCTTTAAAATTAATGCTGCCGTCATCATTTTTAGGAGCGGTGCCATCTATTGGCAATGTTGTTACACGAAACATCTCACCGGCACCTTCTGCATCACTTGCAGTAATAATGGGTGTGTGTACATACACAAAACCCTTTTCGTTAAAAAATTTATGTACCGCAAATGCAAGCGAATGCCTTACACGAAACACAGCGCCAAATGTGTTAGTGCGAAAACGCAGGTGTGCAATCTCCCTTAAAAACTCCAGGCTGTGTTTTTTAGGCTGTAATGGAAACTTCTCCGCATCACTGTCGCCCAATATTTCAATACTGTCTGCTTTTAACTCTACTTTTTGCCCTTTACCCAGCGATGGAATTATTTGCCCGGTTGCTTTTATGCAGGCACCGGTGGTAATGCGTTTTAAAAGCGCCTCATCAAACTTACCCAGTTCGGCTACAATTTGAATATTATTATTAGTGCTGCCATCATTTAATGCGATAAACTGGTTATTGCGGAAAGTGCGTACCCACCCCATTACAGTTGCTTCATAATTTGCCTGGTCGCTTTCCAGCAAAGCTTTAATCTTTGTTCTTTTATTAAACATAAAATCTATTTAAGGAGGGCAAAGATAATTTATGCTTGGGTTTTTCCCGCAGATAACGCTGATTTCGCAGAAGAAACCTCTTATCTGCGCTTTCTGTGTAATCTGCGGGCATCTTTCTTTCCCAAAAATTTTTGCATTTTCACAAAAAAACACTGTAATATTGCAATGGAATCTTGCTGATTAAGTTTAATCCAATCATTCTCTTCATCAGAATTTCATATTCCAATCAACATAAATCACCCCCCGAAAAGTTAACGGGAACAAATTTTCTGAACTAAAGACTGGCCTTTTTTGATTTTAATAAACCCTTTTTTTGAACTTATATGTATGATACGCTGCAACTGAACGACCTGCTCGTTCCTGAATTGCTTGATATTGCTGAACAACTCGAAATTTCCAACGCAAAAAAATTAAATAAACAGGAACTGGTGGATACCATCCTGGAAAAACAAACCAATATGAGTACAGCTAAAGAAGAAAAACCCAAACGCAAACGCATTGTTAAGCCTGCCGAAAGTGCTGCCGCCGAAGCAAAGCCTGTTGTTAAAGGCAAAAAACCTGTAAAAAAGGCGGAAGAAGAAGAAGAGGAAAACTTAGCGCCCATTACCAGTGAACAAAGCACCATACCTGCCGCAATAGCACAAATGCTGCAGGCAGAAGACCAGCAGGAAATGGCCGAATTACCGGTTGAAGAAACCATACAACAACAGCCGCAGCCCAATAAACCATACAATAATAATCAGCGCCGTGACCCTAATGCCTTTAACATAGAGTTTGATGGGGTGGTTTTAGGCGAAGGTGTATTGGAAATGATGCCCGATGGCTATGGCTTTTTACGCAGCAGCGATTATAATTATCTTTCATCACCCGATGATATTTATGTTTCTCCAAGCCAAATAAAATTGTTTGGTTTAAAAACTGGCGATACGGTTTATGGCAGTGTGCGTCCGCCAAAAGATGGCGAAAAATATTTTGCCTTACTTAAAGTGGATACCATTAACGGCAAAAAACCAGAAGAGGTAAGAGACCGTGTGCCGTTTGATTATTTAACACCGTTGTTTCCTTTTGAAAAATTAAACCTGTGTACTACGCCCAATAATTTCAGTACACGTATAATGGATTTGTTTACGCCTATTGGTAAAGGCCAGCGTGGCTTAATTGTGGCGCAACCAAAAACAGGTAAAACCATGTTGCTGAAAGAAGTGGCCAACGCTATTGCAGAAAACCACCCGGAATGTTATTTAATGGTGGTACTGGTGGATGAGCGCCCCGAAGAGGTAACTGATATGGAACGCAGTGTAAAAGCAGAAGTTATTGCCTCTACTTTTGATGAGCCGGCAGAAAAGCATGTAAAAGTTTCTACAATAGCATTGCAAAAAGCAAAACGTTTGGTGGAGTGCGGGCATGATGTAGTGATTTTGTTAGACAGTATTACCCGTTTGGCAAGGGCGCATAATACGGTTGCACCATCATCGGGCAAAGTATTAAGCGGTGGTGTGGAAGCCAACGCAATGCAAAAACCCAAACAGTTTTTTGGTGCGGCACGTAAAATTGAAAACGGCGGTTCATTAACCATTTTAGCAACAGCACTGGTTGATACCGGCAGTAAAATGGACGAGGTGATTTTTGAAGAATTTAAAGGTACCGGTAACATGGAACTGCAGCTGGACCGCAAGCTGAGCAACCGCCGCATTTATCCTGCAATTGACATTGTAGCATCCAGCACAAGGCGTGATGATTTGTTACTGGATAAAGATACTTTCCAGCGTATGTGGGTATTACGTAAGCACATGGCCGATATGAACAGCGAAGAAGCCATTAACCTGTTACTTAAAAACATGAAAGGCACTAAAGACAATATTGAATTTTTAACCAGCATGAATGGATAAAAATTACAGAGCAGATAATGAAAACCGTTTCTTAACCGAAGCGGTTTTTTATTTTAGTACCGGCAGCAAATCTTTAATCAGTTTAGGTGGCGTCGCACACTTGTAAAGTATTATTACAATGAACGTTACTTGCATTTTATCTTTATTTTTATAACATGAAGAAAATCATTTTTCCCTTTTGGCTGTTTTTTCTTTTAATTAGTACCGTATATGGCCAATCCTCTTTTTCTGAACTTACTATTAAAGCAGGAAACTACTTTGGTTTTTCGATTGGCAAAAAAAATTCGATTAAAAAAATTATGCTGGTAACTGGTGGTAGTTTCACTGTTGAGAAAAACATAAAGGCTGGCCTGTACATTACATCAGGATTAGATTTTTTTTCAGTAAAATACAATTATAATAATACTGCAAACGGCCAGGCTTTCAGCAATAACAATTTTTTAATGTTACCAGTAACGTTAAAAAAATATTACATGGTTGGTAAAAGATCACACATCTTTTTTGATGCTGGTTTTGCGGCAGCATGGTATTTAAGCAGCAAAGAAGATTATGAAAATAATACAAGCAACAAAAAATCCAATCTCGGTTTAAATGCGGGGCTTTTCGTTGCTTTAGGATTTAAAACGCAGTTAACAAAAATCATTTCATTTGATGCAGGGTTCAAAAGTTTTCAAGACTATTTATATTCATATAAAAACACAACTGATAAGCTTACAATAAAAAGCAATACGCTTATAACGTCATTCTATTTTGATATAAAGTAACCCTTTCAAAAAAAGTATTATACAATTAAGAATATTCTTTTAATAAATACCCGCCCCAAACTTACTACGAAAGATTTTATACAATCAGTGCGTTAAAACCGCTGCTTTCTTAAACGAATTTCATAAAGATGTTAATCAGGATTAAACAGCTTGTTTGTAGTAAACAGCATTAACAGGGAAGCTAAAAACAAACAGCCACTTGCTAACAGCATTATATAAACACTTTCGCCAGCAAAAAATACCCTGTTAATATAACCAAGCAAAAAAGCGGCCGTTACCTGTGGTATTACAACAGAAAAATTAAACACTGCAAAATACTGTGTCATTTTTTCTTCGGGGGCAATGCTGCTTACCATGCTGTAAGGCACATTGCCAATACTGCTCCATGCAATACCAATAAACGAAAACGATAACAGCAATAAATACTTTTCCCTGGTAAAAAAAAGCAGCAGCATACCAACGCTGCCTGCAAGCAACGCTAATGCATGCAATTTCTGTTTTGATATTTTTTTAAGAACGGCCGGTATTGCAAACGTTAAAAAAGCCGCCAGCGTGGCATAAAAAGCAAAACAAATACCAACCCACGTAACGCCTTTTTCAAAGTCAGCACTGTCCGCATCTATTGATTTAAAAACATAACGTGTAATTACCGGCGTGGCATAAATCCACAAGGCAAACAATGCCATCCATGTAAAAAACTGCACAAAAAAAAGCGACAGCAAATGTTTAAATATCTTTACCATATCATGTACTAAATTATATCTTAGTTTTTTAGTTGTGTAACTTAGTTTTTTACAAATGCCCATTCAAAAACTTACCATACAGGATTTTTTACAACTGGCGCAGCACAACCCTGTGTTTGATGTACGCAGCCCCGGCGAGTACAATCATGCACATATACCCGGTGCACATAACCTTGCTTTGTTTACTGATGAAGAACGTGCCGTTGTTGGCACCGCTTACAAACAGCAAAGCCGTGAGCAGGCAATAAAAACCGGGCTTGATTATTTTGGCCCCAAAATGAGGAAGATGGTGGAAGAAGTGGAGAAGTTGGCCGTTGGCCGTAATGCTTTGGCCGAGAGACAGGCTAATAACGAACAACGTTCAACGAACAACATTCTTGTACATTGCTGGCGTGGCGGCATGCGCAGTGCTGGCGTAGCATGGCTGCTGGATTTATACGGCTTTAAAGTATATACATTGGTGGGTGGCTACAAAGCCTACCGCAAATGGGTAAGGCAGCAATTTGAAAAAGATTACAGCTTTAAAATAATTGGCGGCCATACCGGCAGCGGCAAAACTTTGGTGCTGCATCAACTGGCACAACAACATAACGTTATAGATTTAGAAGCTTTAGCCAATCACAAAGGCTCTGCCTTTGGCGCAATGGGCAAACAACCCACACAGGAAATGTTTGAGAATGAACTGGCAAAACAGCTGTCAGTTGTCAGTTGTCAGTTGTCAGTAAATACAGCTCCGTCAACTAACAACCATCATCTGTCATCTAACATCTACTTGGAAGACGAAAGCCAGCGCATTGGCAATCTGCAAATACCCATGCCGCTGTGGTACACCATGCGCAAAAGCCCGGTATTTTTTTTAGATGTGCCTTTTGAAGAACGGCTGGATTACATCACTGAAGAATACAGCAAAACAGAAAAAGAAAAACTGGTAAACGCTGTCATCCGCATACAAAAAAGGCTGGGCGGACTGGAAGCTAAAAATGCTATTAGCTTTTTACTGGAAGACAATTACAAAGAAAGTTTCCGCATTTTGCTTCGCTATTACGACAAATGGTATCAAAAAGCGCTGTATAACCGTGAAAATGCAGCAGCATTATTAAATAAAATCCCCTGTTCCGGCGTTGATACTCTTACCAACACACAAAATTTAGTAAGATGGCAATCCGCAACGGTTTAAAATTATTGTTTCTGCTGTTTTTCCCACTCATGCTTTCTGCACAGGAAAGAGATATTACCGGGTTATGGAAAGGTTTTATGTTTAACGACACTACGCAGCAAAACTACCGTTACGAAATTGCCATCAGCATGGAAAAGGGTAAATATTATGGTTACTCTCATCAATATTTTATTGTTGGAGATAAAGAATATCATGGTGTAAAAAAATTAAAAATTAAAAGAGACGGGGATGAGGTTACTACAGAAGAAGTGGAACTGATTGTACACAATTATCCCATACCTCCGGCAAAAGGAGTACACCAGCTAAATACACTAACGCTTCAAATTAAAGGCAACGCCATGATATTAAGCGGTGGATACAAAACCAACCGCACAAGGGATTACCGGCCGCTTACAGGCTATGTGCATGTAGAACGCAATTATGATTATAAACAAAGCGCACTGGTGCCGCATTTGCAGGAGCTGGATCTTGCAAAAAATCTTACCTTTTTAAATGAAGCCACATTTACAGAAGACAATTTTGTTTTAAAGCCTGTAACATCAGACGATGCAATAAAAGCAATTGTGGTGGAAGCGCAAAAGCAACAGGTAAGCACACAAATAAAAACAACCAATACACCGGATGTAACTATACCGCAGGTGGCTGTAATAAAAGAGCCCGAAGTAAAAAAGGAAACTGTTGCTCCGCAGAAAGAAAACAAACAACCTGTTGTTAAAGAAACACCCAAAGTAACTGAGCCGGCAGTGGTAAAAAATACCACACCGGTTACAACAACGCCTGTTAAAAAACCAGACCCTGTTGTAACAAAACCTGCCGAACAACCTGTTGTGAAAACAGCCCCGCCATCAACACCTGTTGCAGTGGCAAAACCTGCTGCACCAAAGCCACAAACTGTTGCTGACCCAACTGCTGCAATAGATTTAGCTAAAAGAAAAGTGGAAACTATAAAAGCATTGTATTTTAAAAGCGACAGCCTCACACTCACTTTATACGATAATGGCGAAGTGGATGGTGATACCGTGAGTGTGATAATGAACGGTAATGTTATAATGCCGAAGGTTGGCCTTACAACCAATGCAGTTAAAAAAACAATTTATACCAACGAAATACAAGGCGACAGCATTCAGTTAGTGATGTATGCAGAGAGCCTGGGCACATTGCCTCCCAACACGGGTTTATTAATTGTAAACGACGGCGGCGATCGTTATGAAATACGTTTTAGTGGCGATATGCAAAAAAGCAGTGCCATTGTTTTTAGAAGAAGGAAAGACTAAAACATAATTTTTATTTACAACCTTTTTCATCCGTGAAAATCCGTGTAATCAGTGGCAAAAAAACAAGCCCTAAGCTTCTGAAACAGTATTACTAAATTTGCGGTATGACTGATATTAAGCTTACCCAATATTCTCATGGCGCAGGTTGTGGCTGTAAAATAGCTCCCAAAATTTTAGATGAAATTTTAACCAGCAACTTTGCATTGCCCGATAATAAAAATTTAATCGTAGGTAATCATAGTAAAGATGATGCTGCGGTGTATGATTTGGGTAACGGTACCGCATTAATTTCCACCACCGATTTTTTTATGCCCATTGTGGACGACCCCTTTGAGTTTGGCCGCATTGCAAGCGCAAACGCCATTAGTGATGTATATGCAATGGGCGGCAAACCCGTTTTAGCCATTGCCATTTTAGGCTGGCCCATAAATGTATTGCCTCCGGCTGTTGCGCAAAAAGTAATTGAAGGCAGTAAAAGTATTTGTTTGGAAGCCGGCATTCCGTTAGCGGGCGGGCACAGTATTGATAGTCCCGAACCCATTTTTGGTTTAGCTGTAAATGGTTTGGTGGATGTAAAAAATGTAAAACAAAATAACAATGCAGCAGTTGGTAATGTATTGTTTCTTACAAAACCTTTAGGCGTGGGCATTTTAACCACTGCAGAAAAAAAGGGTATTTTAAAAGATGAACACAAAGGCATCGCTGCCAAACAAATGATGCAGTTAAATAAGGTGGGTGAAGCGCTTGGAAAAATAAATGGTGTTACCGCCATGACAGATGTTACCGGCTTTGGTTTATTAGGCCACCTGGTGGAAATGGCAGAAGGCAGCGGTTTAAGTGCAGAAATAAGTTTTGCAAACATTCCTTTAATAACTCCTGGTTTACCTTTTTACATTGAACAAAAAAGCACACCCGGCGGCACCAACCGCAACTGGGATAGTTATGGAGAAAAGATTGGAATCATAACCGATTATCAAAAAGCAATTTTAGCCGACCCACAAACAAGCGGTGGTTTATTAATTGCAGTAGATGAAAATGCAGTAGATGAAGTAAAAACTATTTTAAAAGAAAATGGGTTGGAAAAATTTGCACAGCCTGTTGGAAAACTGGTTGCAAAAACTAACAAGTTTGTAAGCGTAATTTAATTCAGCAGTTTATCTATTCGCTCTGCCAGCTTGTGGTCTTTCTCTGTAACAATATCTCCTGCATCATGTGTGCTTAACCATATTTCCACTTTATTGTACACATTGGTCCATAAGGGATGATGGTTCATTTTTTCTGCTTCAATAGCCACCCTTGTCATAAAAGCAAATGCTTCAGAGAAATTTGAAAACTCAAATTTTTTATAGAGGGTGTTGTTTTCTTCTTTCCACATGGTTATTGTTTTAGAAGATTAAGTGTTGTTTATTTTTTATTTTTTCATTTGTCATTTCATTAACCAGTTGTACTGCCGGTAATGAACGCACCGATTGCATCAGTGCTTTTAATTCAGCATCGCTTACAAACTCTCCTTTCATCAGCCACAAAAAATCAAGGTGTTTAAATTCGGGCAGCAGGTATTCGCCATCAAACTGGTTGTTGTATAAATAATGCACCAGGCAGGTGCCTTTTACTTCGTACTGGTAAATAGAAAAAAAATAATTGCGTTGTTTTTTCTTCAGTTGTATTTCGTAGTCGTTATTAATCCTAAAATCGAAACCTAAAATTTGATTAAGCTGCCAGCAAAACTGGTAATCTTTCACAGGCGCCACAATGCCCAGCAATGCAGCATCTTCAAAAAACTCTTGCGCCAGTGTTTCGTTATCAATTTTAAGTTTCATGGTTGCATCAAAAAACAATATCAAATAGCAGTTCCTGCGTTCCTCTCATTACTTTTACTTTAGTGGCATCTCCCTTATTAAACTTACCCAGCGCACCCATATAGCTTTGCACATCTGTAAACTTAATATCGCCTAATTGCACTATTATATCGCCTGCTTTTATACCGGCTTTCTGCGCCACTTTTCCTTCGCTTACGCCATCCACCCGTACGCCGCTGCCGCTGTATGTATAGTCGGGCATAATGCCCAGTGTAACTTTAAAACTGCTTTTAGCACTTGTGGCCGCTTCTCTTGTTTTTGTAAAAGCCAGCTTTCCCTGCTTATCTGTTTTTTCAACAATACTGTAAATGTATTTTACCACCTGCAGTTCCCCGGTGTAGTTAATTTTATCTGCATCATCGCTGGGTTTATGATAATCGCTGTGTACACCTGTAAAGAAAAATAATACCGGTATGTCTTTCCTGTAAAAAGATGTATGATCGCTGGGGCCCGTACCACTGCTGTCAAACTTAATGGTAAAGTATTTATCTTTTTCCGTTAACAACTGCCCCCATGTGGGTGATGTGCCATAACCGCCAATACTAAGCCCGTGTGTGCTGTCGCTAAGGCGGCCCACCATATCCATATTAATCATGTAATTGGCGTTACTGATGTTTATTGTTGGGTGTTCTGTAAAATATTTGCTGCCAAATAAACCCAGCTCTTCGCCGGAAAAAGAAATGATGAGGTAATTGTTTTTTTTAAGTTTAGAAGCCTTCAGCAGTTTACCGGTTTCAATAAGCGCTGCAGTGCCGCTGGCATTATCATCGGCACCATTATGTATTTGCGGTGTGGTGCCGGTAAATAAAGAGTTGTGATCTTCTCCATAACCCAAATGATCATAGTGAGCACCTAAAATAATTGTATTGGCAGCGCCATTATCAATATATCCCACCACATTATGCCCCATACGTTTTTTATCACCAATATCCACTTTCAGTTTTATATCAATAGTAGCTGTTTCATCATACAGGTATTTTTTCTTTACTTCATTGGTAACATACAGTACGGGAATTTTTACAACATCCTGTTTTGCTTTTGGTTCAAATTTTAAATCATCTGCAATGGTGGAGCTGTTGTAAATAATTAAACCCGTTGCACCCTTGCCGGCCACTTCGTTTGCTTTGGTTTTAATAGCATCGGTTAAATCAAAATGCGGATTCGTTTTATTTTCTTCCAGCTTTTCTTTTAAATCCCAAAACCAAACAGTACCGCTTTCTCTTAAAGACATGGAGGGTGCTGCCTCAAGCGAGGCATTGGGAGAAAATATAAAGGGAAAATATTCCTTTTGCACCTCCAAATCAAACCCGTTTATTATTAAGTGAGACGATGGGTTTATTTGTTTGCCTTCGTTTACTTCAAACTCCTGTATATAGGTTCCGTTATCGCCTTTTGGTGCAAAGCCTGCTTTTGCAAATTCATTGCTGATGTATTCATACGCCAGTTGTTCTCCGGCTGTTCCGGTACGCCTTCCTTCCAGTTTATCGCTTGCCAAATAACTAATATGGGCCTGCAGGTTTGTTAATACAACCTTATCAGCCTTTTTAAGTTTTTGCGCAAAAGAGCTTTGAACAGTTAAAGCAAGCAGCAGCGGTAAGTATTTCATCGTTGTTTGTTTGGTGTGTGCAGCAAAGGTAAATAAGTCGTTTGCTTATTGTGTGAACGCCGTGTAAAAATTATTGTCACTAATTGTTTTCGCAATGTAAAAACCCGTTTTCGTATTTCGTAATAATAAACGGTTAATTGCCTGTAAATTTGCTGTTTTACTATAGTTTGAGGAGCAGTGTAAACATAGCATTGGTGGGTAACCCTAACAGCGGCAAAAGTTCGCTGTTTAATGTGCTTACAGGGCTTAATCAAAAAGTGGGCAATTTTCCCGGAGTTACAGTTGATAAAAAAACAGGTAACGTACAGCTTTCTGATACAATTAATGCGGCTATTACTGATTTACCCGGCACTTACAGCCTGTATCCAAAACGTGCAGACGAATGGGTGGCTTACAAAGTTTTATTAAACCAGGATGAACAGGTAAAGCCCGATATGATCTTGCTGGTGGCCGATGCCAGTAACCTTAAACGCAACCTGCTGTTTTGTTCACAAATAATTGATTTAAAAATTCCGGTGGTGGTGGCGCTTACCATGATGGACCTTGCCAAACGCCGCGGCACACAAATAGATATTGCAGGGCTGGAGTTACAGCTCGGCGTGCCGGTTATTCCTGTTAATCCACGAAAAAACAAAGGTATTGCGCCTTTAAAAAAAATACTGGAACAAACTGCAGAGCGGCTGCAGCTTACACCACCGGCTAAAGATTTTATTGATGTAAAAGCGTTGGCGCCTGCCCCTGTTACCGAATTGCAGCAGCATTTTCCCCACCTGTATAATTACACCGCTATACATTACCTGATTAACCATGAAAATTTTACACTCGATGCGGCTTCGCAAAACTTAATTGAAGAGATTGAGATAAAAAACAAATTTAACCCTACCAAAACACAGGCAGAAGAAATAATGCAGCGCTATGGCCGCATTAAACACATTATGCAGCAAACAGTGGTGGAAGCAGATCCGTTGCAAAAAAAATTATTTACCGAAAGGCTGGATAATATTTTACTGCACCGCTGGTGGGGTTATGTTATTTTAATTTCAGTATTGTTCCTGTTGTTTCAAAGTGTGTTTTGGATAGCACAGTATCCAATGGATGGTATTGAATGGTTTTTTGGTGAGCTGAGCGGATGGCTGAGCAATACATTGCCCCAGGCATGGTGGAGCGATTTATTGGTAAACGGCGTACTGGCCGGCCTGAGTGGTATTGCAGTTTTTGTACCGCAGATAATGATTTTGTTTGGGCTGATAACTATTTTGGAAGACAGCGGCTACATGGCACGTATTAGTTTTTTAACCGACAAGCTGATGCGTAAAGCAGGCCTGAACGGTAAAAGCGTTATGCCCATGATTAGCGGCTATGCCTGCGCCGTACCTGCTGTTATGACGGCACGGAATATTGAAAACAAAAAAGAGCGGCTGCTTACCATAATGGTTACACCACTTATGAGCTGCAGTGCCCGGTTACCTGTATACACAATTTTAATTTCGCTCATTATACCATCAAAACTATACTTTGGTTTTTTAAGCCTGCAGGGTTTGGTAATGATGGTGCTGTATTTATTAGGAACCGTAATGGCCTTAATAGTTGCGTGGGTAATGAAGTGGTTTATTAAAAGTACCGAACGCAGTTTTTTTATTTTAGAATTACCCATGTACCGTGGGCCCCGCTGGAAAAATGCTGTAACCACCATGCTGCAAAAGGCACGCATTTTTGTGTTTGATGCCGGTAAAGTGATTATGGTAATTAGTTTGCTGTTGTGGGCATTAAGCACATACGGGCCAAAAGAAAAAATGCAGCAGGTTACCCGGCAATACGATGCGATGGTAAAAGATAAAAATGACGAAAACGAAAAAATTGGAAAAAAGAAAATAAGCGCCATTGCTTTACAACAGGCTACTAACACGGTGCCCCTGGTTGCACAATACGACAGCCTTATAAGCATAAACAACACGGCGGTTGAACAATTGGAAAAAGAACGGAAAACGGCATTGCTGCAAAACTCGTATGCCGGTATTTTAGGAAAAGCCATTGAGCCGGCTATAAGGCCATTGGGTTACGACTGGAAAATTGGTATTGCACTAATAACCTCTTTTGCTGCCCGTGAAGTTTTTGTGGGCACCATGGCCACTTTATACAGTGTGGGCGACAATGCAGATGAAAACAACAGTACGCTCCGTCAAAAAATGGCAGCTGCCACACGTGCAGATGGCAGCAAAGTATATGACCTTGCAACCGGTTTATCACTGCTTATTTTTTATGTGTTTGCTATGCAGTGCATGAGTACATTGGCCATTGTAAAAAGAGAAACCCGTAGCTGGAAATGGCCCGCCATTCAATTGGTGTATATGACCGGGCTGGCCTATGTGCTAAGCTGGCTGGTATATGTTATAGTAAAATAAAACCCGGCTTTCGCCGGGCTTCATTTTTAAGTTGTATTTTTTACCAATCTACTGCATAACTAATCCTGTTTTTTATTTGCGGATAAATTTTTCGGTATAACTCATTTAGTATTTCTTCTTTACGGGGTTGCTGGTTATAGCGGCTGTTATTAATCAAAGCCCATTCGTTTGTGTCCAGCGCACGGCTGTCGCCAGTGTATGTAGCCCGTTCTTCTTCCCACCTGTAATCATCACTGTAAGTATTATAACTTATGTTTTTGCGTGTGCTTATGTCTGTAATATTCACATCCATTTGTGCACGTGCAGTAAAACTAAGCCTGCTTATTTGCAGTGTGGCATACACTGTTTGGTAAATGGGCCGGTTGCTGGTGTCTCTGCCGGTTTCTATTTGCTTGCTTACATTACGGCTGTAATTATTTGTGTATGGCCTTGGTATATCCAGGTTACGCAGCGTTAAATCAACCACCCAGTTTGGTGTAACATTGTCCCTTCTTGCTTCCCACTCTGTATAAAAACGGGCGGGGTAGCGGCTGGCGTATTTACCACCTAAGTCTCTTATTAAATTCTGCTGAAAATATTCGTTGCTGTAGTTATAACCGGTATTGCCCCAGCCTGTATTAAAAAAGAATGAATTATCCTGCACCGGGTTTACCACCACATCAATAGTGGCTTTTTCATACGCTGTATCCATTTTACTGCGGGCATCTTTAAAACCGGGCATCCATTTATCTGCTTTATTAAAATAGTTGTACGATTTTTTTATATCATCCCGGTAAGTGCTTTGTAATAAAACAGTGGCTTCGTTATAATATTCTTCCGCAGCCTTTTGCTTTACATCATAAATCTCCGCCTCGTAACTTACTGCATTTACCAAACGTGCCGCTGCATCTGAATTTACAATAGCATTATACATGCCTTGTAAAGCGCTGTACTCATCAACTAATTTTTCCCAGTGGGTAATTTCCCTGCTGTTTTGCAATGCTGCAATTTTGCGCAGGTGTTTTTGCTGAACGGTTTTGTAAACCTGCGGCAAAGCATTGGCAGCATCTTCATCGCCGCTTTTTTTATTAAGGCGTTTTACCACATCATACAATGTGCGGTCTTCATCTGCCTTGCTTAAATAATCTTTGCTGGTTTTACAACCGGCCAGTACAAAAAGTGTTGTTATAAAAAGTAAAAATTGTTTCATAAAATAATTCCTCCTTAACGGTAATACGCAAAGGCGGTGCCACGGAGGTATAGAAAAAAGCTTGTTGTATAAACTTTAACAATAGGTAATTGGTAACACGGCAGTAAACCTGTTAAAATAACAAAAAACAGTTGCAGCTTTCGTCAACATGACAGGCCGGTTACTTAGAATAATAATTCCATAACAAAGCCGACAGTTTTTTTGTCAGTACCCAGGCTTCATTATCATCGCCCCAGCTTTTGTCTTTATTGTTTTTAGTAAATATGCTGAAGATGTAGGGCTGTTTTGCCATTACCAGCAACACTTCGCTGCGGCTGGCATCCACACAGCCATTTTTGCTGGCTACAAAAACATCAGGCGGAATTTGAGAAATGGCCTGCTCATCCCAATAATTACGGCCCAGTAAGCGAATCATTCTTTTACTCATACTGTCGCTGATGATTTGTCCTTTGTAAATTTTTTCCAGCAGCGTTGCCATTTCATACGGCGTGGTTTGCCCCCAGCCATATTCGGTGCGGTTGTTTTCCCTGCCTGGTGTACGGGAGTTTACCCTTGTTGTTTTTAAACCGGCTTCATCTAGCAATTCATTTATCCTGGTACCGGTGCCTGATAGTTTTTGTAACCACAGGCTGGCGCTGTTATCACTGGTGGTTAACATCAGCATTATTACTTTAGCCAATTCTATTTTAGCAGTGTCAATTAAATTGGCGGTAACATCAAAATCGCTGTATGCCAGCGAATCTCTGTAAGTTAATTCTTCATGGTATTGATAAGCGCCTTTGTTTATCTTATCCATAATACCAATAAGAATGGGAATTTTTACAATGCTTGCCGTGGGAAAAACAGTATCTGCATTGATGGCAACAGTTTTATTGCTTTTGAGCGATTTTATATACACACCCACATCGCCTTTAAAATCCTGCAGCAATGCAGCCACTTCTTTATATAAACGCTTGTCTGTTTTTTGTGCAACAGCAAACAACGAAAAGCACAAAACAAAACCTGTTATTATCCCCTGCTTCATCATAGTAAAATATGTTTTAAAATGCGCTAACCAAAGAGTATTGAATTTTTCGTTGCTACCAAATTTTCTAATAACAACTACTAACAAAAAAGCAATTAGTGAAAATCCGTGTAAGCTGTGGCTAAAATAAAAGCATTACATACCATAACCTGTTTTTAGTTTTTGCAATAACTGTTGCTTCACATCATCACTTACAAAAGCGGCATTAATGGCTTTTACATTGGTGTTATAAAAATCTTCTTTCGTCCACCCAAAAACATCATGCAGTTTTTTATACTCTTTATTAAGGTTGATATTGCATATTGTACGGGCATCGGTATTAATATTTACCGAAACACCATTGCGGTACAACGCATCAACAGGGTGATGGTTGTAACTGTCATAAATATTTATCTGAACATTGCAGGTGGGGCAAACTTCTAAATGTATGTTATGTTGTTTAAGGTGCTGCACCAGCCGTGCATCTTCGTAGCTTCTTACACCATGCCCTATTCTTGAAGGACCAAAATGTTCCAGCGTTTCCCAAACACTTGCTGCGCCTTTCGCTTCGCCTGCATGTGCGGTGCAAAAAATATTATTTTCTTTAGCGTATTTAAAAGCGGCAATATGCTCCGTTACAGGAAAGCCGGCTTCATCCGCTGCAATATCAAAACCTGTTACTAAAGTATTTTTAAACTGCTGCACCAGTTGCACCGTTTGCATACTTTGTGCCTGGTTATAATGTCGCAGGGTACACAAAATTATTCTTGCTTCAACGCCTGTTGCTTTTATAGCTGCGGCTGTTGCTTTTTCAACAGCATCCACCACTTCAAACGCAGTAAGGCCTTGCTGCAAATGCTGCAAAGGTGCAAAGCGCAGCTCTGCATAAATCACATTGTCCGCCACCAGTTGTTCAAATAAATCCTGCACCACCCATTGCAATTGCTGTTTGGTTTGCATTAATGCAAAGCCCTGCACAGCACGGGTTAAAAAGTCGGCAAGATTTATACATTTTTCAGGGGCAATAAAATCATTATTGTATTGCTGCTGCGTAATAGCCGGGTTAATTTTTTTAACCACGTTGTAACTGAGCGTACAATCTAAATGAAGATGAATATCTGTTTTAGGAAAAGAAGAAAAATCCATACACTTGCTTTATACAGGCAAGTACGGCAAAATTTCTGTAATTTTTTCAATGGCGGTAAAATTGGGGTGTTCAAAACTTTGTTCCACTTTTTCATGCGCCCATGTAATGTGGTAAGGCACATGCACACCGTAACCGCCCAAAGCCAGCACGGGCATAACATCACTTTTTAGGGAGTTGCCCAGCATTAAAAATTCAGCAGGTTTTATATCAAGGTGCTTAATCAGTTTTGCATAATCTGCTTCCTGCTTATCACTCATTATTTCAATATGGTGAAAATATTTTTCCAGCCCCGATTTTTTAAGCTTGCGTTCCTGGTCCAGCAAATCGCCTTTTGTGGCCACCACTAATTTATAATGGTTTTGCAATTGCTGCAATACAGTTTCCACACCGGTTATCAGTTCAACCGGTTTTTCCAGCATCTCTTTTCCTAAAGCAATTATTTTTTCAATAACCGCAAGCGGAATGGTATTGTTGCTTACCCGTAACGCCGTTTCCACCATACACAGCATAAACCCTTTTATGCCGTAACCGTACAGCGAAAGGTTATCCATTTCGGTTTTAAACAACTCCTGCCAAACACTGTGCTGCGGCAGGTAATCTTCCAGCAGCGCACAAAACTTTTCTTCCGTTTCCCTGAAGTAGGGTTCGTTCACCCACAGGGTGTCATCCGCATCAAAGGCAATTACCTTAATATGTTTAAGCTGCATTATAATGAAAGGGCTTCTTTTTTTAATTCTTTATCCAGCACAAAAGTGCCAAACGGCAGTACAGATGCAAGCATTGCTTTTGCCAGCCAGCTAATTGGTTTTTTAAAATTTGTAAACACATCAAACGCTGTATAAATAAATGCAACAAACAACACGCCGTGTGCCCAGCCTGCATATTTTACTGCCTGCGGCAGGTTAGCAAAATATTTCAACGGCATAGCAATACCTAATAAAATTAAAAACGATACACCTTCTGCCAGTGCAACCATTCTAAAGCGGTTTAAAATTTTCTTTAACTGTTCTGTATTCATTATTCTTTTTTTACTCCCCTTCAGGGTATGGGGCTTTAATAATTTATCACCTGCTCTACAATACTCTCCGGTATTTCACGCCACTCATACTGTTGGTTACGCAGTTGTGGTTCAAACCCTGCATCTTTTATACTTTTTTGTATGGTGGTGCTGGTAAAACGGTGTGGTGCACCGGCAGCACTAACCACATTTTCTTCAATCATAATACTGCCAAAGTCGTTGGCGCCGGCATGTAAACAAATTTGTGCTACTTGCTTACCAACGGTTAACCAGCTTGCCTGTATGTTTTTTACATTCGGCAACATAATGCGGCTTAGCGCAATCATGCGTATATATTCTTCTGCTGTGGTTAAATTATGTACGCCGCGTATTTTAGCCAGCAGTGTATCCACATCCTGGAAGGTCCATGGTATAAATGCTAAAAAACCTTTTGCATGTTCCGGCTTGCGGCTTTGCACTTCTCTAATTTTTACCAAATGCTCAAAACGTTCCTGCAGTGTTTCCACGTGGCCAAACATCATGGTGGCGCTGGTGGTAATATTCAGTTTATGGCATTCATGCATTATGTCTAACCATTCCTGTGCACCGCATTTTCCTTTGCTTATTAAACGGCGCACACGGTCGGTTAAAATTTCGGCACCGGCACCGGGCAGGCTGTCCATACCAGCTTCTTTTAAGGCCATCAGCACTTCACGGTGTGTGCTTTTTTCAAGCTTGGTAATATGTGCAATTTCCGGCGGGCCAAGTGTGTGCAGTTTTATGTTTGGATAAAGGCTTTTTAATTCTTTAAACAGGTTTACATAAAAACTTAAACCCAGTTCAGGATGATGGCCGCCTTGTAACAATAGTTGATCACCGCCATATTTTATGGTTTCGTCAATTTTCTTTTTGTAGGTTTCAATATCTGTAATGTATGCCTCTGCATGGCCGGGTATGCGGTAAAAATTGCAGAATTTACAATTGGCAATACACACGTTGGTGGTGTTTACATTGCGGTCTATTTGCCAGGTAACCTTGCCATGCGGCACTTGTTTTTTCCGCAGTTCGTCAGCCACATACATTAAGTCTGTTAATGCAGCATTTTCAAATAAAAAAACGCCTTCTTCAACAGTTAAAAACTCAAACCGCAGCGCTTTTTGATACAACTCATTTAGTTCCATAACATCCATTTATGTAATAAACAGCAAAAGTACATCCATTCAGTTGTATATTTAACTAATTGCTTTATGAGAATACGCCGTTCTATATTGTTTACCTTTTCCATAATTTTTTACTGCAATATTTTGGCGCAGGAAATAATAATCGAGCCGCAGGCCCATCTTATTACCCGTTTTCCGTTTAAGCAATACAGCGGTGGTGTAATGATGGTAAAGGCGCAGCTGGCCAACATTCCCGACTCATTAAATTTTATTTTAGATACCGGCAGCGGCGGCATATCGCTGGATTCTTCCACTTGCGAAGAGTTTAAAATTCCCCTGGTGGCTACAGATACCACCATTGCAGGCATTGGCGGCATACGCAAAGTGCCTTTTGTTTTTGACGAAACATTGTGGTTTCCCAATTTGGAAGTAAAGCACCTTAATTTTCATGTAAACAATTACGAAGTGCTCACCAGTGTATATGGCGAAAAAGTGGATGGCATTATAGGCTACAGTTTTTTCAGCAGGTATATTGTTGCCATTAATTTCGACAGCAGCTATATTGAAGTGTATAACCCCGGCAAGTTTACTTATCCAAAACCCGGCACTCTATTGCACCCGGCGTTTACGTCCATCCCCATACAATGGGTAAATATAAGAGACAGGCAAAAAGAAGGCTACAATTTTTATTTTGATACCGGTGCAGGATTATGTTTTTTATTAAGCGAACGTTTTGTACAGGACAGCGGTATTTTACTGAGCAAAAGAAAACCCGTGGTAACACAGGCGCAGGGCATGGGCGGCAAGCTGCAAATGCGGTTAACGGTAATAAAGGAAGTAAAAATTGGCCCTTACCGTTTTCACCATGTGCCCGTTTATTTGTATGATGATATTTACAATGTTACCAGCTATCCGTTTACCGGTGGTTTAATTGGTAATGATTTGCTGCGGCGTTTTAACCTGGTGCTGAATTATCCTAAACGGGAAATTTATTTATCACCTAATATGCATTTTAAAGAAGTGTTTGATTATGCATACACCGGCCTGGGTATTTATTTTACTGACGGAAAAATTATTGTGGAAGATGTAATACCCGGTTCACCCGCAGAAAAAGCAAAAATTTTACCCGGCGATGAAGTGTTTTCAGTCGGCAATAACTTTTCACACAACATCAATGCATATAAAAATATTTTACAAACGCCTAATGAAGAAATTAAAGTAATTGTTGTGCGTAATTCTTTGCTGGTGCAGTTAACACTTCACACAAAAAGTATAAAATAACCGGGCTGTTACAACCTGTATCTATCCTTACCTTTGCAGCATGATTCATTTTGAAAAGTTTACCTTACCCAATAATCTCCGGGTGCTGGTGCATGAAGATAAAAGCACACCCATGGCTGTTGTAAATGTTATTTATGATGTAGGTGCAAGGGATGAAGACCCCAATAAAACAGGTTTTGCACATTTATTTGAGCATTTAATGTTTGGCGGCAGTGTTAATATTCCTTCTTACGATGAGCCGCTGCAAATGGCCGGCGGAGAAAACAATGCATTTACCACCAACGATCTTACCAATTATTACTGCCAGTTACCGGCAGAAAATATAGAAACAGCATTTTGGCTGGAAAGCGACCGCATGTTATCGCTTGCTTTTAGTAAAAAAAGTTTAGAAGTGCAGCGCAAAGTGGTGTGCGAAGAGTTTAAAGAGCATTACATTAATAAACCGTATGGCGATGTTTGGAAAAACATACGTGAGCTGGTGTACACCACACATCCTTACCGGTGGATGACCATTGGCAAAGAGTTAAGCCATATTGAAAATGCCACGCTGGATGATGTAAAAGCTTTTTTTCATAAACATTACACACCAGCAAATGCAATTTTAGTGGTGGCAGGAAATGTTACCGTACAAAAAGTAAAAGAACTGGCAGAAAAATGGTTTGGGCCAATTCCTTCCGGCGAAAAATATGTGCGTAACCTGCAGCAGGAGCCCCGGCAAACGGCCCCACGTACAATGGAAGTAAAAGCCAATGTGCCACTGGATGCATTGTACAAAAGCTGGCATATTTATTCCCGTACAGACAGCCGGTATTACATTGCCGATTTAATTACAGAAATTTTAGGCGGCGGCGCTTCTTCCCGTTTGTTTCAAACACTGGTAAAAGAAAAAAAACTGTTCAGCAATATAGACTGCTATCACCTGGGCAGTACCGATGCCGGTTTATTAACCATTGAAGGCAAATTGGTAAAAGGTGTGCAGATGAAAGATGCTGAAGCGGCACTGAATGAAGAGTTGGAAAAAATTATTGCAACGGGCATAAGCGAAAAAGAGCTGGAAAAAGTAAAAAATAAAACAGAGAGCATGATGGCTTTTGAAGACATGAGTGTGATGAACCGTGCCACCAGCCTTGCCATGTATGAATTGCTGGGCGACGCCAATTTAATTAATACAGAGTTGCAGCGCTACCAGGAGGTTACTGCCGCTGCCCTGCAGGAAGAGTGCAGAATAATTTTTGACAAAAACAACAGTAACACTCTTTATTATTTATCTGAGTAATGAAACACACAGCAGAAGAAAAACACCCCAAGCAGGATTTCCAGGTGGAGCGTATTGCTTTTTTTAGCGATGCGGTGTATGCTATTGCCATTACATTGCTGGTTATTGAGTTTCGTCCGCCACATATTGAAAAAGGGGAAACGGCTGCTGAAATCTGGCAAAAAGTGGTGGACATGAAATATCTTTTTGCTGCGGTTGTATTCAGTTTTGTGCTCATCATTAACTATTGGATGCGTCATCACACGCTATTCAAGCATATTCATAACTATAATAAAAGGGTTATAGTGGCAAATATGATAACTCTTTTTCCAATAATATTTTTTCCATTCAGCAATGCTTTTCTTTATGAAGGCTATCACCTTGGCAACGAAGCCTTGCTTATTCCTTTTCGCCTTACATTGCTTAATAATATTTTTGCCGGCCTTTCAATGTATTACATGTACTGGCTGGTAATAAAAAAGCACAAAGAGTTTTCTTATCCTATGTCTGCAGAAGAACGCCACCAGTTTGAAGGAAGGTTAATTATGATGGAACTGAGTTTTACTTTGGTTTTTTTGCTTTCGTTTATTTCACTGGATGTTTCTGTTTGGGGTGTAATCCCAATGGCATTCTATAATTTGTATACAAAGTATTTTTCAAAAAAGACAACACCTGTTAAAAAACATGCTTAACCGTACTATTGCGCCACCCATTAAAGACGCTGTTGAATTTAATTTACAACTAAAACCTTATAACCATTTTACGCTTAATAACGGTACACCTGTTTATACAATAGATGCCGGTGCAGAAGATGTATTGCAGGTGGAATTTGTATTTTATGCAGGCAACTGGTTTGAGCAGCAAAAGAATGTAGCCGCTGCCACCAACTTTTTATTAAAAAACGGCACCACTACCAAAACAGCGTTTGAAATAAACGAAGCGTTTGAATATTACGGCGCTCACTGCAACCGTACTTGTTATAACGAAACGGCAGTAATCAATTTATCGCTGTTAAGCAAGTATGCAGGCAAATTGCTGCCGGTAATTAAAGAAATGATTACCGATTCAGTTTTTACAGAAGACGAGCTGGCAACCTACAAACAAAACAGCAAGCAACGGCTTACGGTTAATTTAAAAAAATGCGATTTTGTTGCAGGCCGTTTAATTGATGCGTATGTGTACGGCGAAAAACATCCCTATGGTGTATATACCAACCCCGAAGATTTGGATGCAATAACTACTTACCAGCTGAAAGCTTTTTACAAAGAGTATTATGTAAATGGCAGCTGCATTATTTTTGTAAGCGGAAAGCCTCCTGCAGATATTAAAGAACTGCTGAATAAAAATTTTGGTGCATTACCACTAAATACCAACAACCATAAACCACAAACCATAAACCAACAGCCTGCAACAGAAAAAAAATACCGCATACAAAATGATGCTAACGGTGTGCAGGGCGCTGTGCGTTTAGCAAGGCCCTTCCCCAACCGTCATCACCCGGATTTTATGAAGGTGATGGTGCTGAATACATTATTTGGTGGTTATTTCGGCAGCAGGCTCATGAGTAATATTCGTGAAGAAAAAGGTTATACATACGGCATACACAGTTATGTGCAAAACCATTTAAGCAACAGCGCCTGGTTAATAAGTACCGAAGCCGGTAAAGATGTATGCGAAGCCACTATTGAAGAAGTGTATAAAGAAATGAAATTGCTGCGGGAAGAACTGGTGGATGAAGAAGAACTGTTAACCGTACGCAATTATTTAATAGGAATTATTCTCGGCGACCTGGACGGGCCTTTTCAAATTATGGGCCGCTGGAAAAATATTATTTTAAATGGTTTAACTGAACAATATTTTTACGATTCTGTTGAAACCATCAAAAATATTTCAGCAGAAGAAATACAGGCCCTTGCAAAAAAATACTTAAATCCTGAAGATTTTTACGAACTAGTTGTAATTTAGGTTATGCAAAAATGGTTGCTTAAAATATTGGTTTGCGCAGTAAATGTTTTTGTACTGGCATATATACTTCCCGGCATTTACATTAAAGATATGTTTACGGCGCTTATTGTTGCCGTGGTGCTTTCGTTGTTAGATGGTTTTGTAAAGCCGTTGCTTATTTTACTCACATTGCCTGCCACTATACTTACACTCGGCATATTTCTTTTTGTAATTAACGCCTGCATTATTTTAATTGATGCACATTTTGTAGGCGGCTTTAAAGTAGACAGTTTCTGGCATGCTTTATTATTCAGCATACTATTATCCTTCTTTAATTCGTTTGTACATAAAAAAGCCTGGCCCGAAGAGAAGAAAAGTAACACAACGTACTAACCCAATCGCTATAATTAAAGAGCCCCGCAGTAATTGCGGGGCTTCTTTTTTATCCAGTCTTCCGGGTAATGTTTTCTGCGGTATCTGCGTAATCTGCGGGCAAGCCTTATTCTATTTTCATATTGTAGCGCTTTGCCTGCTCCTTAATTATTTTCTCCACTTCGGTTTCCAATGTTTGTTCAGTTTTGTTATTGGCACGTTTTGCCTTTTCTGCTGCTATGTATGCATCCCTTTTTGTATTCAGTTCTGCAATTTGCTTTTGTGCAGCGCTCCGTTCTTTTGCCTTTTGCTCTACCACTGCTTTTATTTCTTCTTTCGTTTTATTTTTTAAACTGTCGGGCAATGCTTTTCTGTCAAGGCTGTCAAAAACACCATCACCATTTTTATCTTTTGCATCCACCAGGTCCCACTCTGCATTTTTATATACCTTGGCGTTACTCTTTGTTTTTATCCGTTTCATTTGTGCTTCTTTGCTGAAAGTGGCATTAGCAGCATCCATTTTAATCTGCTTTGCTTTAAAGGCAAACGCCGGTGCATTATAGGCAAGGTAAGTATTGTTGAGTGTGCCGTTCAATGTTATCAGCAGACTGTCATATGGTGTAGGTATTTCTTCCTCCTTTGCATTTTGATTAATATTTGTATAGCTGCCGTTGCCACATTCCGCATTCAGGTTCCAGTGTTCTTTTATACCCTGCATTTTATCGCCGCAGTAAATAGTGTTTACAATCACGCCTTTTTGTTTGGCGGCGTTGCAGGCTTCAATATATTTTACATTGCCCTGCAAAAAATCTTCATTACCTGCAATAAATATCACTTTATAATTTTCGGGGGCTGCATCCCATTGCAATTCGTTAATGCTGCTTTTAATAACCTGCCCGCAGTATTCATCACCGCCATTAGTGGTAAGGCTAAAAAGGTTTTCACTCAGGCTATCTAAATTGGTAATAAAACTGTTGATGCGTTTTACATAACCCTGTTTTACATCATTGCTGCTGCGGCCGTATTCATACAAAGCAATTTCAATTTGTGGCGTGGCATCGCCGGTGCATTTTGCCCTGCCCATCGTGTTTACCATATTCCACAACTGTGCTTTCGCCTGGTCAATCAAACCATCCATACTGTTGCTTACATCCAGCAAAATGGCCGCCTGTATTTTAGGTGTTACAGGTGGTTTTTTGTTTTCGGTTTTTTTATCTGGATTAGTGAGTGCTAACAGCGCAATGGCAGAAGATAATGTTGCAGCCAGCGCCAGGGTTTTAAATGCTACTTTCATAAACAGAATTTTAAACAAGATGCAAACACAAACGGCTTTGCACAAGCTGTAATAACGGTTTTTGAAATCTTTTAACAGTTTTGTTTCTCACAAAGGCACAAAGTGCACAAAACAAACGCCTGCTGATTAATTAAACCAGCAATTATGTTTTAATGTTTAGAACCTAAGAGTAGAATTACCACTACTGAAGCCACAGTAGCACAAAAGCCACATCAGGGAACCATCCGGCAAAAGGGATGTAATCTTTTGTCGGGGTCCTTTTTTGTTACTTTTTTGTGGCACACCCCGAATACGGTTTTTTACTGCTTCGGGGGACAAGCAAAAAAGTAAATAAAGTCATAAGGCTTTAGCTAAATAGAAATACTCTTTGTTTCTCTCTCATCTTTTGCCTTGATGCAATAGGCAACCGGAATCGGAGGTTGCGAAAAAAAATCAAGGCTAAACAAATGCTCCGCCGTTTAGCCGGCCAGCGCTTCACAACGACCCTGCATTTTTTCAGCCAGTAATATGTAAGTACCGTTATAGTGAATCCGTCCACAAAGGCCACCGCATTAATATACGTTTGCAAGGCAACTCAAGTAATAGGTTAAACCATTAAAAGTAACATACCGTTCATGTGGCAGTAGTATTTATAGTTACAGTGGCGGAACTATACCTGTAACTGAATAATTAAACTGTAACGGGTTTAAGAGCAGAATTACAAATGATTGTACTACCGAAGAACTGAAGACGAATAGCGCTTCCCCGAAATCGGCCGGTATATCGATTTCGGGTGTCCTTTTTTGGTTCTTTTTTGGACAAGCAAAAAAGAACAATAACATTGTATACACCTGCTAATATTGCAAGCTTTAAAAAAGTTTTTCCTCTTCTTTTGCCTTGATGCAATAGGCAACCGGAATCGGAGGTTGCGAAAAAAAATCAAGGCTAGACAAATGCTCCGCCGTTTAGCCGGTCAGCGCTTCACAAAAAGTTCAAGTAAATAGTTACATAAAATGGAATGTCCCATATTGGACAAAGTCCTTATTAACTGTTAACATTATTTGGAAACAGTAGCTGTAGCAGTAAATACTATGCAACTGAATTAATAAACAGTAACGAAGCTAAGAGTAGAATTACTAATGATGATGCTACCGAAGAACCAAAGATGAGTAGCGCTTCCCCGAAATCGGCCGGTATATCGATTTCGGGTGTCTTTTTTGGTTCTTTTTGGACAAGCAAAAAGAACATAAAAAACCTTACGATTATTTAAAAACTCTCTCACAAACAAAACCAACTTATCTCCTAACTTTGTTAACCTCACAACAACGATTATGCACTTCCATACCAAAGGCCTGCCAGCCGATACGCTTATTCATCTTTACAAACAACTGTTACTCCCCCGCATGATTGAAGAAAAAATGCTGGTGCTGTTGCGGCAGGGGAAGATAAGCAAATGGTTCAGCGGTATTGGTCAGGAAGCAATTAGCGTAGGTGTAACACAGGCTTTGCAAAAAGATGAATGGATAATGCCCCTTCATCGCAACCTTGGTGTATTTACAGGAAGAAACATGCCGCTGCATAAATTATTTATGCAATGGCAGGGCAATAAAGATGGCTACAGCAAAGGGCGTGAAAGAAGTTTTCACTTTGGCAGTAAGGAACATCATGTATGTGGTATGATAAGCCATCTCGGTCCGCAGTTGGCCATTGCTGATGGTGTGGCTTTGGCATATAAATTAAATTCAGCACAAAAAGTATCCGTAGCGTTCAGTGGCGATGGCGGCACCAGCGAAGGCGATTTTCATGAAGCATTAAACGTAGCTGCGGTGTGGGACCTGCCAGTAATTTTTATTATAGAAAACAACGGCTACGGGTTAAGCACACCGGTAAATGAGCAATACCGTTGCTTTAGTTTGGTTGACAAAGCCAAAGGCTATGGCATGGAAGGCATACGCATTGATGGAAATAATATCCTGGAAGTGTACGACACCATTAAAGGCGTAAGGGATTACTGCATACAAAATCAAAAGCCGTATTTAATTGAATGCATGACCTTCCGCATGCGTGGGCATGAAGAAGCCAGCGGCGTAAAATATGTACCGACAGAATTGTTTGACCTGTGGCAGCAAAAAGACCCCGTAAAATGTTACGAAGAATTTTTACTGAGCGAAAACATTTTATCCGCACAACAAATTGAACAAATAAAAACCGATACCAAAGCATACATAGAAAGCGAACTGGCTATTGCGTACAATGCAGCAGCATTAACACCGAATACGGCAGAAGAAGTTGCAGATGTTTATGCGCCGTCAGTGGTTGGTCGTTGGCCGTTGGCCGAAAGCACAGCAGCAGTCCGCACAAGCAGCAAACGCTTTCCCTCCGCAAACGACCAACGACCAACGACCAACAACCAACCATCCCCCGACACCCGTTTCGTCGATGCCATCCAATCCGCCTTACGCCTCTCCATGCAAACCCATCCCAACCTCATCCTCATGGGTCAGGATATTGCCGAATATGGCGGCGCCTTTAAAATAACCGAAGGTTTTGTGCAGGAGTTTGGCAAAGCACGGGTACGCAACACCCCGCTGTGCGAAAGCGCCATTGTGGGCAGCGCACTCGGCTTAAGTTTAGAAGGCTACAAAGCCATGATGGAAATGCAGTTTGCCGATTTTGTAACCGTGGGCTTTAATCAAATAATAAACAACCTGGCCAAAATACATTACCGCTGGGGGCAAAATGCCGATGTGGTTATACGCATGCCCACAGGCGGCGGCGTGGGGGCCGGGCCTTTTCACTCTCAAAGCAACGAAGCCTGGTTTGTACACACACCCGGTTTAAAAGTAGTGTATCCCAGCACGCCCAAAGATGCCAAGGGTTTATTAATTGCCGCCATTAACGACCCCAACCCCGTACTTTATTTTGAGCACAAAGCCCTGTACCGCAGCATTAGCGGCCCCGTGCCAACAGGGTATTACGAAACCGAAATTGGCAAAGCAAAAATTGTAACCGAAGGCAGCGACCTTACCATTATTACCTACGGCGCCGGCGTACACTGGGCGCTGGACTATGCAAAAAACCACCCGCAATACTCTATTTATATCTTAGACTTGCGCACCCTGCTGCCGTTGGATTACGATGCCATTGCAGCCGCCGTTGCCGCCACCGGCAAAGTATTGCTGCTGCACGAAGACACCCTTACTGGTGGCATTGGCGGCGAGCTGGCCGCATACATTGCCGAACATTTCTTTAGTTATTTAGATGCCCCCATTATGCGCTGCGCCAGCCTTGATACTCCCATACCTTTTAACATAGAGCTGGAAAAAAACTTTATGGCGTATAGCAGGTTGGGGAAGGTGGTGGAGAAGTTGATGGGGTATTGATTTTTTGTAATCAGCTTTAGTAATTCGATTTAGCATCATTGTGTCACTCACTTTGAGATTATAACACCACTGAATTTTTATATTGGCAAATGATATTCAAAATAGTAAAGCCCACACTTTAAAATGGGCTTTAACTAACCAATAAAAAAACCTTAAGATGTTATTTAATTTTTGAAGCATAATACAATGCCACCGTAAGAATAGTAACAACTACTGCAACAACAATTATTCTTGCATTATTGCCTCTGGCTTCAATACAAAAACTTTCTTTGTTGCAAACTCGTATTTGATCTTGTGGCATAAAAGTTAAATAGTTCTTTTGCATAGAATTAATTTTAATCTTTTATTTTCCCAAAAAACAACTTCACACCAAGCCCGAAGTTTTAGGCTCATTAATTGTTAATTAAATTGGTATCTCTTCCAAGGAATTTGTGATGGAGAAATTCGAGAAAGAAAATTAACAATATCTGTTCTTCCGTGATAAGTGGGTCTTCCGCTTGAATCTTGCGCCATTAAAATAATGGGCACGCTTGGAAAATATCTGGAAAAACTACTTCTGGCATCATTTACTTGGTTGCTGTTATTTAAAACGTATGATTTAACAACAACGATTGCAAATGTTACGCCCTGTTCTTTAATTAAAGCACCTTCAAATTGCATAGATACCTCCTTTTAACCTTTGGGTGGAAAATTGTCATTGCCATAACTATTGCGTTCTCTGATTTGGCCCTGACGGTTGTGAATAAATAACTCAGACTGCTGGTTCTGAGCGATGTTTCTTGCTATTTGTATAGCTTCAGATTGTGTTTGGGTGATTTGGGTATATTTCTCTGTACCCTCACCCTTAATTGCCCATTGATTTCCATGCGGGACCACATGTTGGTTTCTTTTACTCATTGTGTAGAATTTAAAATGAGTTAATAAATAGTGTCTCAATACTTATGGATCAGAGACTTTAGCCATTTGTGCGCTTACTAATATTTACAAGCGAATTGTATGCGTTTTACTTTTGTGCTCTTTTCTTTTTAAAAAATCGTTTCTTTTTATTAGCATCTTTTTTTCTCTCTTCATCAATTTCCCAATCTCCCCATTCCCTTACAAAAAATACTTTATTTCTTGTTATAAAATAATGTGATCGACATTCAAAATTCCAATTGCCTATAGAAGGATAAAGTGAAATTGTTCTCCCGTCAAACGTTAACATCCAGTCATTCGGGGTCAAAGGTGTGATAACTTCCTTGCCGCATCCACAAGCACATTTATGAACAACTGTTTTATACTGAAGTGATATATACAATATGTCATCCTCTAAGTAATCAGGTATTACCTCCAGAAATTTATGCTTTAAAATCTTCATTGACAACCTTACCGGTATTTAAAAAGTAAAGATTATTATGCTCGTTTTTCAGGTCTTGATAATAACCTAAATATTTCTTCCACCTTATTACTGCCAAGGTTGCATTTAAGCAATTCAACTCTGCAATTTGAATGTTTGCATTATATTCATTTTCCTCAACCTCAGAAGATCCTATCCGGTTGCCAAGATGCTCATTCACATCCTTCGTTGCCATTGTAACCCGAATGGTTCCGATCAAACAGTCATCGACCTTGTTGACTCCCAATCCAACATCGATAAAAGACACCCCTAATTGAATAAGCTTCTGTGTAAGCATACTCCTTACTTCGTTTTTATCAACACTGATAAACACAAAATCGTAATCAACAAACTCATCTATGTTGTACTCTGTAACATAGACATCATGTGGTTTAATGCCATTATGCATTTTTAAATACACATCATAGAAGTAGTCTACTTTCTTTAATTCGCCATTATCATCAAATCTGTCGGCGCTAATTGCACCAGGAGCTCTGAATGCGTTATTAATTTCAAAAACATCACCATCGTAGATGTGAATTTCCTTAACAGGTGTTTTTGAAACGAGATCAAGAATGTACGAACCAGTACCACCAACCCCGATAATTGCAATCTTTTTATTCCTGTATTTTCTATTCAAGTATTCAATTTCAGCTTTCGCTGAATTTGTATCCGGGTAATTGAAAACATCCGAACCTGTATAGATTTTTTGTAATAGTCCGGGCTTTGATGAAACCTTTTGATCAAGCTTTCTTGCCTGGGATGTCAAAATCTCTGAGTATGTGTTTATTTTCTCATAATAATCCGAGTAGTACCCACATGAAGGCTTACTTGAAAAGTAATGATTAACAATTATTGTATCGGTAAGTCTATTTGTACTACTGTTATTGATGATTGCAGAAAGCGGGGCACCTTTATAGTCACATGGCGCTTCACCACAAAAGTAAACAGTATGATCTGGCGGCAGGCCGACTTTGCTAGGAGTAGCGAAATTAAGTACGGTCACAATTGTGCCGTACTTAATTTCAGTTTTTGAATTTACATAAGGTATTTGGTGGACAAGTAAATGTCCACCGTTAACCTCAATATCGAAGCCTTCATCTGAGAGCCTCTTTAAGTCAGGGCTATGATTTATCAGTTGCTGTAGCATGGAATATCATTTTATTTTTAACAAATACACACTCACCCTTTAGCATTGATCCTTCACGGTTTTCTTTAGGTCCATCTTCATACCCAACAGTGTAAACCATAGTCGGAGAGTCAATGTATTTATCGAAAGCAAGCTTAATAACATCTTCAAAACAGATCTGAGGTTTATTCCATTCAAAAGGTTTTCCCTTCACTATAATGGTTATTTCCTTAGGTTTCTTTTTTGAATAGAAATCTTCTCTCTCGGGCCTTGCAAGATTCACCCTGGTATCATCCTCTATCTCTTCATCTTTCCACGGTTTTTTTATTTGTAAAAAAAGGTCAGAGTCAGCAGCAATATTCCCAAGCTTTCGTAATTCATGACCCATTATGTACTGTTTGTTCCAGCTGTATTTTATACCATCAATTGAAAAGGGCAATTCATCTTTTCCATGTTGATCTTGATTTTTGTTTAAATTTTCCATTGTTTTACTTTTTTTTATGTAATATGATTCTTTTTCGTGTATCAAACACGACAATGCTTGTCAGCTATTAATCTGCTGCGTCAAATTTTGAATAGTAAAATCTGTTTAGCCTTAAATCATATTAGAGGTTAATAAAACCACACAGGAGTGAGAAGCGAAATTTATTTCAGCTTGGTATTGCAGGTTTGATAAGAGTACCTTACTTTTGAGTATCGAATTCATAGAAGGAAGACAACTTGCCAAGATGCCTTTCTCTATCAAACCGTAAGACCAGATAGGCCTCCTGTCTGGTTTTATGTTTTATAAATCTTTCCCACTACACAAATATACGAAAAATTGTATTGACAAAAAATTATTAACTACTTTTCAAAATAAATAAAGTAATTATTAATTACGTAATTTTTGTCTACTATTTTCATTACTTTTGCAATACATTAATTACATTGTGCTATCCAAAGAAGAACAGAAAGCTTTTTATGCTGAATTAGGTAAACTAATTAAAGCTGCTAGAATCAAAGAAAACATCAAACAGGAGACACTTTCAAAAGATTTAGGTTTTGTCAGTAGAATTTCGATTGTTAATATAGAAAGTGGAAAGCAAAAAATACAACTACATACTTTGTTAGAAATCTCCAATATTCTCAAAGTTTCAATGAAGGACTTATTACCTCCTATCGAAACAATTAGAAAGGAAATCAATCCGAAGTTTGTCAAAACATTAAATGTAAATAAAGAAATCCCGTCAGAAGATTCAAAAACAAAAGAAAGAATCAAAAATTTTATTCGTTTTACTACATCAAGCAATAATAATCGATAATCGACTGTTATACATTATCGACACTCATAAAACTACTAAAGTAATGTCATCACAATTAAGCGATTTAAGAAAAAGCGAAAAAGAGGCATCAACATTAATTAGTAAATATAAATTCAAAGAGCCTCCTATTTCTGTAATTAATATTGCCAAAGACCTTGGCATTAATGTAGTACCTTATGACCTTGGTGACGGCGTATCTGGAATATTGGTAGTTGAATCAAATAAAGCTACCATTGGTTACAGTGTTAACGATTCAAAAGTAAGACAACGATTTACTATTGCACACGAACTTGGCCATTTTATTCTCCACCATAAGAAAAATCAAACAGAACAGCTGTTTGTTGATAAAGATTTTTTGATTAAATACAGAGGATCCCAAAATTATAGTCATGCTGATATTTTACATGAGCAACAAGCGAACGCATTTGCTGCAGAATTACTGATGCCTAAGAGTCTTGTTGAAGCAGAGCTTATAAAAAAGGACTATTTGGAACTTACGGAATCAGAGCTAATAGAAGCTCTAGCTAAAGTTTTTGATGTAAGTCTTATTGCAATGTCGTATCGCTTAGCTAATCTTAATATTTATTTATAATTCCCACTACACCTTGGTTCGTATTCTAAGATATAACCAAAAATATTTTTTCGCCGCCGTTGGTGTGTTCCCTACGCCTTGGTTCGTGGCAAACGAAACATTTCCCTTCTTCTTTCAGCCGCCGTTGGTGTTCCGCTTTAACGGCTCACTTGTGTCAATTTTATTTTCTTCTCCGTCGTTGGTCTTCCCCATTTGCAAGCCCCCATCTAATCTGCAACCAATGGGGTATAATATTTCATCATATCTTGCAGCTTTAATAAGCAACTAATGAAGCAAAACATTTTTTTAGCCCTATTTATTTTAGCTGCATTCATCTCCGGCTGTTCAAAATCCGGAAAAAAGGAAGATATCATGCCCACGGTTGGTGGCAAGTACCAAGGTGGTATCGTTGTATATATATTACAACCAGGAGATACCGGTTATGATCCGCAGACAGTTCATGGATTTATTGTGTCAGAAACAAATAGCTATGCACCATGGGGTTGCCAGTCTATAAGAATAAATAATACTTCAATAAATGTTGGTACCGGAAAAGCAAATACAGCCAGTATAGTAAATGGATGTACTGAAACTGGTATTGCCGCCAGACTGTGTGACGACCTCGTGCTGAATGGTTATAACGACTGGTATTTACCAAGCAGGGAAGAACTCCGGTTTATGATGAATAACAGTTCCAGCATTCCTAATATAGACACTACCACAGTTTACTGGAGTTCTTCAGAAGCCACAAACGATCATTCATACAGTTTGTATCATAATATACCGCCGGGTAATAATGTAACATGGATGAAGTCATTTACAAAAGCGGTCCGTGCATTCAGGTCGTTTTAAAAAAATTACTTCTCCTCCCTCGTTGGCGTTCTCAACTCAGCAACCCACCCTCTACGCCTTGGTTCGTGGCACACGAAACGTCCGGCGCTGTTGGTGTGTCCGCATCGTTCTTCGCCGCCGTCTGGTTTTTAACCAACGGCTTATAATAGTTTTTTCCGCGGGCAACCTAATTGTTGCCATTTTAATTTTTCAGTTTTAGTGCTTAACTTTAAATACACAATCCTAACCTGTCTTGTGTAGGTTAATCTATCAAACAAATCCCTGTTCTGTTAATATCCTAACTGAACATTGACCCTAAAATAAATTTCATGAAATGGGAAGAAATTCCAGATGTTGATCTCTATTCTGATGGTGGCGCTGAACCTAATCCAGGTAAAGGCGGCTTTGGATTAATTATGTGTTATAAAGGATATAAGAAAGAATTTAGTCAAGGATTCAGATTAACAACAAACAATCGCATGGAGTTAATGGGTGTTATTCATGGGTTGGAGCGTTTAAAAACAAAATCTATAGTAACTGTTCATTGTGATTCCCGTTATGTTGTTGATGGAATTTCAAAAGGGTGGGCTCAAAAGTGGAAATCAAATAATTGGTATCGTACCAAAACAGAAAAAGCTGTAAACTCCGATTTATGGGAAAGATTACTGACGCTTATATCAAATCAACAGGAGGTAAAATTCAACTGGATAAAAGGGCATTTTGGACATCCTGAAAACGAGAGATGTGATGAGCTTGCAAACTTGGCATTAAATGGCGATAGCTTAATTGACGACACTGGTTATGAAGAAAGTTTATTTAATAACACTGGTTATGAAATTAATACAACAATAAATTCAGTGGGAATAGGCAGTTTCAAAAAATCAAACACCAATATCAAAATAAAAAATGAAGGTGATATTTGTAGAAAATGTGGTACTGCCGTAATATTTAAGCCTACCAAAAAGAAAGAGTTAAAGCCTGGTCAAACTTATTATTTTGAATATTTTTTTCAATGTCCGAAATGCAAAACTGTATATATGGTAGAAGAGGCCAAAAAATTTATACAGGACAATAATCTATTCAAATAATTCTTCTGTAGTAGTTGGTCGTTACTAACAGAAGTTATTAGATTCTAAATTTGAAAAGTCTAGCTAATTGATATTTTGCTAGCGTTGCAATAATATTTATTCCAAATTAATAGCGATTTAAGTATATGAAATCTTTAAAAGCATTGATTACACTTATTCTTTGTCTAATTTCCTGTATCTGTTTTTTATTGGGTATCGGCGATGTTTTTAATCATTTTAATATTCCTAACTGGCTTCGATATATTTTATTAATACCGGCGATATCACTTCTAATAATTATTTTTCGTGGCGTTATGAATGAATGTGCTGAGCTTTTTAACTTGAACAATGAAGAATAGCATTTCCTGCGCCTTGGTTCGTGGCACACGAAACATTCCCTGTCTTCTTTCCTCCGCCGTCAGTATTCCACTTCGTTCTTCGCCGCTGTCATGTTTCCAGGCAAACAACGCAACTATAATTAAGTAAAAAATCATGGGCATAAGTGGCTGCCTGCAGCTAAACACTTGCGCCAGAAGTAAGCCTGTAGTGAATCTTTTGGCCATCCACCAAAGCAATTCTTTTACTAGATAGGCAGAATTTTAAAAGTCTTTATTAAATGTACTATTATACATTGTCATTGAACTCCTTCTAAAATCTTCATAAGGGGTTTTCAACTTTAATATTATTTGACCACGGCTGTTTAAAAAACACTGATCAATACTGTTACTATTATATGGAGAGCCGAACCCTGCCTTTACATAACCCGAAACCGGGTCTTCCACTCCAATATGTTTGAAAACCGGGGGGATAACAATTTCACCATTGTAGTTCATGGCACCCATAGCTGATGGTTTGTTGCTGTTGTAATAATTTATATCCGGGCTATAATTTTTGTACAATAATTTACTGGTAGGTGAAAGCGGATTGAGGTTGTAATAATAAGGGTAATTAAAAAAAATAAGGTGTTTAGAACGGCCTATGTAACTATATGAATGTTCGTTATATTTTTTATCAGGACTATCTTCTTCAAATCCGGGAACAGCTCTTTTAAACAATTTTTCTAAGATAATAACTTTGCCCTGCTTATCAACAATCGCCCTGTTTTTGCCGCTCATTTCCGGTTCAAGATAATAGGCAAAATTGGCATAACCGTGCCTGAAAGGTGTTAAGTCAAAAAGATTCGGAAGGCTGTCTGAAACATTCAGCCGGAAAACTTCATTGCCTTTCTTATCAACATAAGAGTATTTATACACGTCACTAAAATTCGGTTTGTACAATGCAAGACCTTCTGAAAAATCAGAAATTTCTCCTGAAAACTTTGGTGAAATTACCTGTTTGCCGCTCGTGTCTATAAACCCATACCTGTTTGTACCATTAAAATTTTGCGATATGCGGCTCATCGCATCTGAAAACTTACTGTTGCTTTCTTTAATTTTAAATGCTGAGGTTCCGTTTTTACGGTAGTATTGTTTTTCTGTAATATTACCCGGCGAAATAGTAAACTCCCAAACCAAAAATTCGTCTTCTGTAGCACCACGGTTTATATACCTTTTTCCTTTTTTATCAATGTAATATCTGGCAGACGTACCTTTTTTTTCATCAACTTGAGTTACCAATGCATAGCCGTCCTTTTGAAAAAGAGTTACTGTATTATACACACAGGGGATTGCAAGTGTAAAGTTAGTATCCAAAAAACCATACAGCATAGTATTCTTATCCTGTACCAAACACATTCCATTAATAAAACCACTGTAAATCAACTGAACGCCGTCGGGGCGGTGATTAATCATCACGTATTTTCCAATTGGAACTTTTTCATTCCCCAGGGTATCAATTATCGTATAGTCATCTCCTCTTCTTGCTACAGCAAAACATTCATGAAAGTCGTCAATTTCGCCATAGTCGATAATTTTTGGAGTAGGCGGTATGTCTGTTGCAAATACAGCTGCCCTGTTTTCAATAGCTTTTATTTTTGCGTCATCAGTCCCTGTAAAAATTATTGTATTCATCATCAGTTCTGCAACTGGCATACTGTATTGAAAGTTAGTAACAGGGGCGTTCAGACTTAATGAATATACTTTACCATTAAATAATGTTTGCCATTGTTTATATTTAACGGGAGGAAATTTTTTGCCGTAATCAAACACACACTCAAAACTCCACCACTGAACACCATTAATTGTTTCATAAGCCGATATATTACTGCCTTCTTTTATTTTAAGTGTTGCAGCATTTGGTAAAATTTTTTTTTCACCATAATCTTTAAGGTCTCTTATTGATTGTATGGAAGGCGACTCTTTTTCTGTTGATTTTACTTGAATATTAGTTGAAAAATCTTCTGTATGGAGGGGAACCTTTGGTACTACCATTAATAAAGCAGCCGGATTATCTGTAACCTGCTCCCAGGAAACGCTGCCATACAAAGTTAAATCACCATTTGCCAGTGTGTATTTTATAGTTTGGCTGTAAACTGGTGATGTAAAAAAGCAAATTAATACAATAATAATCAGCTTTGTAATAGTGTTCATTTTGATAAAATATGTGTTTTTTTATTGACTTGAAAATACTAAAGTTTTTGAAAGCGGAAAATTTTCTTCTGCATCTTGGTTCGTGGCACACGAAACATTCCCCGTCTTCTTTCCTCCGCCGTCAGTATTCCGCTTTGTAATTCTTTCTTGCCGGGAATCCGGCTCACAACCACTCGCTGTCATTGTATTACTTTTGCGCAAAACTTATCAATGGTATTAGCACAGCGCACCAAACAGCAAACATTCTTTCTCATTCTTATTCTCGGGGCGTTAAATGCCATTACTCCTTTTACAATAGATATGTATTTACCGGCCTTTCCACGCATTGCCGCAGACTTTAACACCAGTATAGAAAAAGTGGCGCTGTCCGTATCTACCTACTTTTTAGGTTTTGCATTGGGGCAAATTATTTACGGTCCCCTGCTGGATCGTTTTGGCCGCAAGCCGCCCCTGTACATTGGCTTGCTCATATACATTGCTGCCACTATCGGCTGCTTTACAAGCGGCAGCATACAAACCTTGTGGGCCATGCGTTTTGTGCAGGCATTGGGTGGTTGTGTGGCATCGGTGGCAGCCATGGCCATGGTACGTGATTTTTTCCCGGTAGAAAAAAGTGCCAGCGTTATTTCATTGCTGGTGCTCATACTCGGTGCATCGCCGTTGCTGGCGCCAACTATGGGCAGTTTTATTGTGGGCTGGTGGGGCTGGCAATTTGTGTTTATTATGCTGGCGGTAATCACCTGCATTATACTGGCCGTGGTATTTTTCTTTTTGCCCGAAGGCCACCAGCCGGATAAAAGCATTTCCTTAAAGCCGGCACCCATCATCAATGGTTTTAAAGAAGTATTAACCAACCCCTTGTTTTATGTATTTGCACTGGCGGGTTCCTTCTCCTTCTCTGGTTTGTTTGTATACGTGGCGCACAGCCCCGCCATATTTATGAACCATTTTAATTTAAGCGAAAAATTATACGGCGGTGTGTTTGCATTATTATCGGTGGGCTTTATTGGCGGCAGCCAGTTAAATCATGTGCTGGTAAAAAAATTCAGCAACAGGCAAATATTAAAAACAGCGCTGCTGGCCCAGGTATTGATAGCTGTATTGTTTTTAGTGGGTGCTTTGCAGCAATGGTATGGAATGACTGCAGTAATTGTATTGTTATTTGCTTTATTAAGTTGTTGCGGCATTACTTATCCCAATGCGGCAGCGCTTTGCATGGCGCCATTTTCTAAAAATGCAGGCACCGCTTCGTCATTGCTGGGTTTTATACAAATTGGTATTGGCGCTTTAATATCGGGCAGTGTAAGCCTGTTACCGTTTGATGCGGTTACGGCCATGGCCTGTATAATGGCGGTAACAACCTGTATTGCCTTGCTGTTTTTAACAATGGCAAAAAATAAATAGTCAAAAAAGCTGCAGGCTTACTGGTAAGTAACAGTATGGTAAAAGCATAGTGAAAGCATGGTAATAGTATGAGGAAAGTATTAAAACGTTACCAGCCTCGTTATCAGTAATATAGATGATTGGCTCTGGCCGCACATTGTTGTATTACCAAAAAATAATTGGGCATTCATCAAAAAACCACCTGCAAAAAACCAGGTAAAAAATAACCTGTCACGCTTTTTAAAAGTAAGCGCATATTTTACCCTCACCTAATATACCGTTCAAAAAACTCGTATGTCCTTAGCATCTGGTCAATACGCTGGCGGTTGTTGCCGCTTCTTGTAAGCTCATGTGTACCGCCGGGGTGGCGCACATACTCAACAGGCCTTCCCAAAACTTTCAGGCTGTGGTACAGCATTTCGCTTTGCACAAAACCGGTGCGGCGGTCGTTATCACCATGAAAAATAATATACGGTGTGGTAATGTTTTGCACATAATTAATGGGTGATTCTCTTTCTAATATTGCCTTGGTGGCGGGCTCCCACGGGTAGCCACCAAAATAATTAGGCACCAACCGCCATGCATTGCCTTCGCCAAAAAATGTAGCCAGGTCATATACGCCGCGTTGTGAGCAGGCGGCTTTAAAACGTTTGTCGTGGCCAATAATCCATGCCACCAGATAACCGGCATACGAGCCACCCGTTACTACAAGCTTTGATGTATCAGCCCATCCTTCTGCCACTGTTTTATCCAATGCGGTTAATGCATCTTTTGTGGGGCCGGTGCCCCAGTCGTTAATATTGCCACGTAAAAAATTAATACCATAACCGCCGCTGCCTCTTGGGTTGCAATACACCACACCATAACCTTTGCTGCAGAAATATTGAAACTCATGCCACATGCTGCTTTCGCCGGGCCCCCACATGGCAGAAGGGCCGCCATGTATATTCAATAACAGCGGGAATTTTTTTCCTGCTTCGTAATTGGCCGGCTTCATCACCCAGTACTCTATGTCCATTCCTTTTTCATTTTTAAAACTATGTTTCTCCGGCATGCTTAATTTTTTTGCAGCCACCCACTCGCTGTTATAACTGCTGATTCTTTTTTCATTCTTTGCTGTTGCATCGGCCAAGTACACTTCAAAAGGATTAGCCACTTCGGTTTTTACAAAAATCATTTTATCATTCACCACATCAAAACTGCTGATGCCTGCATTAAAGCCTGTTAATTGCTCCGCTTTTTTTGAGCTGATTGCTATGCGGTAAACAGGCAGCCCGCCGTTGCTTGGTGCGTTGAAGTAAATATATTTTTCATCATCGCTCCAGGTTATATTTCCTTTAGCCCGGTCAAAAGGCAGTTCAATAATATCTTTTGCAGAGCCATTAACGGGCATTATTGCCAATGCCGGAACGGTTACAAAAGAAGTGCCGCTATATTGAAAAGCCAGCCATTTACCCGAAGGTGAAATGCGGGGAGAATTATAATTTTTTCCCTCCTCGCCCAATATTTTTTTAAGGTTGCTGCCATCAATATCAGCAATAAATAGTTCGCTTTCCAATGAGCGGTCCGGGTGCTGCAAAGAATCAACATCTGCACTAATAATTAATTGTTTTCCATCGGGCATAAAGTCTGCAGAGTTATAACGGTAAAACCCTTTAGTTACTGCCGCAGGTTTTGCATCGGCTTTTGCATCCACAATAAAAAACTGATTAAAGCTCATGTCTGCATTCACATCCTGCTCGTCTAAAAAATTAAGCTTGTTTACTACTTTGGCTTTTTTGTCAACAGCGTTATTATCTAAGTACGCTCTTATTTCTTCCATGTTTCCATCCGGGTCTGCTTTTGCAGTACTTGTTTTTAATTGCTGATTTTTTTCAAAGCCGGGTTTTTCTGCCGGCCATACGGGTATTGTTTTACCGGGATTCAGTACAGAATCTTTTATTAAATCTTTCAGCGCAATACTTGCACTAAAAAGAATTTGTTTTCCATCGGGGCTCCATTTAGGATTGCCGGCACCATATTTATATTTGGTTAACTGCGTTGCTTCGCCGCCATCCAGCGGCAATAAAAAAATTTGCGGTTTGTTATCGGCTGCACGTACAAAAGCAATTTGTTTTCCATCGGGGCTAAATACCGGTTGCGATGAATTCTCTTTCCATGTTAATTGTTTGGGTTGAGAAACGCCATCTGTATTTACCATCCATATTTGTGTTACATATTTAAACTCCAGCTTGCTTTCGCCATCGGGCTCAATAGAAGTAACGGTGTACACAGCCTTGCTGCCGTCTTTACTGAAAGAAACACCCGCAGGTGTTTTTATTTTAAGCATGTCGGTTACTTTAATGGGTTCTTTACCATTTTGGCTAAAAGCAACTGCAACCATTAAAGGCAGAAACAATAAAAGACAGGTTCTTTTCATGTGCAGGTTTTTAAAAACTGAATGTACGAATTCGCTGCCGTTTAAAAACTTTTGTTAAGCCCTTAAACAAAGCGGCATCGTGTACACAAAAGCAAACAGTATGTACTATCTTCATTTTACCATTTTATTAATTGCATTAAATAACTGTTTTTAAAGCCCTCGTGTATGAAAATTACAAAACAGGCCATTGCCTGCAGCATTATCATGTTTCTTTCCTTCAGCAGCATGGCCCAGTCAAAGTACCCTTCTATTTTATGGGAAATTTCCAAACCCGGCGTTGCAAAAAAATCTTACCTGTTTGGCACCTATCATATAAGCAACAAAGGAGTGTTTAAACTGGCCGACTCTTTTTTCTATGCCATTAAATCTGTGGACATGGTGGGCACAGAAGTAAATAATAACACGTGGCAACAGGATGATGATGATTATTACAAAATGAAGAACAGCTATGATATGCTGAACGACAATATGGATGAACTGAGCATTAACGAAGGCACTTTTAGAAAAACCAGCTCTGTTGCAAAGCTGCCTGCTTTTATTGGGCTGCAGCCCAGCTCCATCAACTATTTTTTATACCGCAATAACAGGGGTAACGAAGATTTTGAAGAAGAAGCTTTCCTGGATCGTTTTATAGGATCAGCCGGTTATAAGCTCGGTAAAAAAATTGTTGGGCTGGAAAATTATTTAGAAAGCGCCACTAAAGTAATTGAAGCCGGTAAAGAATCGCAGCTGGAAGAAAAACGGTCTAATAAAAAACTGCCCGACGGCCTTTCGTACAGCATGATTAACGATATGATTTTTGACGGGTATAAAAATAACAGTCTTGATATGCTGGATTCGCTGGACCGTTACAATTATAACAGCGATGCTTATTACAAAAAGTTTATTACAGACAGAAATTATAACCAGGCCGACAGTATGGATTATTACATTAAAGCCGGTTATGCGTTGTTTGCTGCAGTAGGTTCTGCTCACCTGCCCGGCGATGAAGGCGTAATTGAAATACTGCGTAAAAAGGGATACACATTAAGGCCGGTAAAATTATCGGGCCATGCAAAAGACGAAATAGAAAATATAAAAAAGACCATTTATCCGCTTAGCCTGCAGCAATATAATATTGAAGATGGTTATAGTTATATGAGCCCCGGTGTATTGTTTCCGTCCAGCAAAAACAACCTGGTAAAAATGTACAGTTATGTAGATATGGCCAATGGCGGCTTTTACCAGTTTTGCCGCATGTACAACAATGGTTTTTTATTTGGTATGAATGATACCAGTGTGATACACGCCATAGACAGCCTGCTTTTTGAAAATGTAAAAGGAGATATTATCAGTAAAAAAAGGCTGATGCACCAGGGCTATCCGGCTATGGATGTTACCAGCCTTGTAAAAAATAAAGACAAAGAGCGTTACCGTTTTATTGTTACACCTTACGAAATATTATTGCTGAAAGCGGGTGGCAAAAATGATTATGTGCAGTTAAAAGAAGTGGACAGCTTTTTTACTTCATTTAAAATTGCCCCTGTTAATGGCTGGCACCAGTGGAACTGCAACTTTTTTGGCAGGCCCGAAAACAAAGTACGGTACAGCCAGGTTACGGGCAATACCAATAACGGCGTTATAAGAGTTACCATTAACGATCGTAATTTAAAAACAGATGAAGATTACCTGAAACTGGCTGCCGAAAGTTTTACTGCAAGCCTTGCTTTACAAAAAGAAGAAAACACCAACTTAAACCTGCAGGCTGTTAAGAATAACACTGTGCAAACTTACCTGCTTAGCAACAAGGGCAGGGTAACGGTTAAGTACAGCCTGCGCCATCCTTTTTTATACATTTATTATTCTGCTACGCTTAATAACGAAACGCCGTCCTTAGACTGGGTAAATAATTTTAAAGAAGAAAGCGCCCCTGTTAATTTCAATTATGTTTATAAAGATTCTTTAAAAGCAGTGGAGCTGAAGCTTCCTTACGCTTTAAATTTTGAAAGCAACTGGCAGCGCATGACAGAAAAGAAAACAGAAAAGCCCGACCCCGATAAAAAATTAAACAGGGATGCGGCGCTGGAATACCGCAAAGAAAAATTATACCAGGGTACCGGCAACTGGGATTCCTACCAGTTTCAAAACCCTGCAGACAACAGCATGGTTTGGGCAGTAACTGCCAGTATTGACAGCAATTTTTATTATGCCAATGCAAAAATGTTCTGGCAGCAGTTTATTCCGGAAAAACAAAAAACAATCACCAGCTCCTCTTCGTATGACAACGAATACGCTGTTTCAACTTACAGCACCATTTCTTCTTACGGCGGCAGCAATTATGGCAGCAACATATTGCGCCGTAAAACAGGTTTTGTTACCAACCTGCAATACGATACGGCACAGCAGCAATCACAAAAGCTTAGTTTTATGGTGGCCGACAGCCTTTCTGCAAGAGCGGTGCAATACACCTATTTTCTTTTAAATAATAAAGTGTATGGTTTTACCACACCGGTAAGCAGTGCAGACAGCAAGCCTGCTGCATTTTATCAAAATTTATTACAGGGCTTTAAACCATTTAATAATACAAAGCCGTCTGCGGTGTTTGTAAATAAATTAGATAAGCTGGTAAGCAGTTATTTAAAAGCCAGCAGTGTTGATCAGTCGGACATTGCAGAGATGCTGAACTTCTTTCACTTTGGTATAAAAGATTTACCGGCTGTTGATGCCGCACTGCTGACGCTGCAAAGCAAAACGCCTGCAAATAATATACTGCGTAAAAAAATTGTTGATGCAGTTGCTTCTATGGATGATAAAAAAGGAAACTGGCCCCGTTTATCGGCCTGGCTTAAAAAAATATATCAAAACAAAGAAGAGCTGCTTACTATAAGATTGCTGGCGTTAGAAAATATAATGAATGAAAATGAAGCATCGGATATACCATGGGTATTGCAAAACCTGGCTAAAAACGAAGAGTTTAAAAGCTCCACCGTACGCCGCTACCTGCTGGATTATATAACAGATCTTAAAGACAAAAACCCGGTGCGTAAAATAATTAAGCTGGATGATTTTGGATCTGCCGCCAGCAATACAAGCGGCGCCTATTACAGAAGGGTATTAAACCTTGCCGACAGTGGTTTTTATAATAAAAAAGAAGTGGACAATGCTTTCAGGGAAATATTAAAAGCTTCTGCCGATAATAAAATAAGCCTTGCATTAAAGGCCGAAGCAGATCTTTTTAAATATCCTGAAAACGAAAAAAAGAAAAACACTTACAACAGTTTTGCTGATAATAATTTTCAGTATTACACCAACATGTTTCAAATGTTTTATTCAACGCTGCCCGCCGACAGCTTTTTTAAAAGCAGCTTTCAGCATGTGCTCAGCGGTGGTACGGTAAAAGATAAAATAGCTCTTTTGCAGGCGCTGGTAAAGCAAAAGAAAACACCCACGCAATTAGTTGCTCCTTTGCTTAAATCGCTGGAAACGGAAAAAACTTATTACATGGATATTTATAAAGCATTTGCTTATCAAAATAAATTAGATGAACTGGGCAGCCCTTTTAACAACAGGGCAGATATTGCAAAAACATATTTCAAAGGCAGCTCTTACTCTTACGCTTCTAATGATCTGGATACGGTTTATCATTATAAAACCATTGTTAACCCATACTATCCTAAAGACTCTGTTTATTTTTTCATGTATAAAAGAAAAAACGACAGAAACCCACAACTGGCCTATGCCATACTGCCCGTAAATATGCAGCTGGTTAATACAGATAAAACGGTGGTGTATGAATTAACAGATGAACAGCTGAATGGTAAAGAAAGTTTTGAAACCATCAGCACCAGGCTGCTGCGAAAAAGTTATGTAAACAGCCTGCTTACGGACACCCGCAGCAGGATGTTTTATTTAAGAGATAAAAGTGAAAAATCGCTTAACCTGGAAGAGTAAGGCGAAATAAAAATTACTGCTTTTTAAATGTCAGCCTGAACTTGCCGATGGCGGTTATAACCAATAAACCGGTTTCGACAAGTTCGGGCTGACAAGTTTTCAAATTGACTCACTAACAAAAAGCTGCTGATTATTTCTTTGCAGCAAATAGTTTTACATTTGATAACTGTTCATCAGCAACAGGTAATTAATTGTGATTAACTATGCACAAGAAAAAAATATGCTGTTTTGGCGAACCGCTCTTCCGCATTTCTCCTGTATCGGCAGAAGAAATGGTGGAGAAAAATCCCATGCAGTTATACATAGGCGGCGCAGAGGCCAACACAGCTACTGCACTGGCTGCGTGGAATGTGCCTGTAAAATATTTTACTGCACTGCCTGATAATTTTATGAGCCGCCATGTTATTGATTACTTCGAATACAAAGGCATTTATATTTCCTCTATTTTATTCAGCGGCAACCGCATTGGTGTATATTATTTAGAACGTGGTGCAGACCTGAAAGGAAAAATGGTGTACGACCGTGACCACTCTGCCTTTAGCGAATTAAAACCCGGCATGGTTGACTGGGATAAGGTTTTGCGTGACGTGGAATGGTTTAATCTTACTGCCATAAGCCCAGCATTAAACGAAAACGTGGCCGCTGTTTGTTTAGAAGCGGTACAGGCTGCAGCTAAAAAAGGCATTACCATAAGTATGGATTTAAATTACCGTGCTCGTTTATGGAAGTACGGCAAACAGCCTGTTGAAATAATGCCGCAACTGGCGGCTTACTGCAATGTGCTGATGGGAAACATCTGGAGCGCCGGCAGTTTATTAGGAACGGCGGTGGATGAACACATTCATGCAAAACAAAACAAACAGGCTTATTTAGATCATGCACTGGCAACGTCTTTAGAAATTACAGAACGTTTTCCCAATTGTAAAGTGGTGGCCAATACATTTCGTTTTGATGGCGAGCAAAATAATATCCGTTATTATACCACGCTGTTTACCGGCGGGCAACTATATACATCTCCCGAGTTTGCATGCACCGGTGTACGTGACCGCAGCGGCAGCGGCGATTGTTTTATGGCCGGGCTTATTTATGGTTTTTATAACCAAAACGCCCCGCAGGATATTTTAGATTATGCCACCGCAGCAGCTTTTGGAAAATTACAGGAGCAGGGCGATGCCACTGGACAAGATGTACTGATGGTGAAGAAAATTGAAAGCGGCGGAGAGGGATAGTTTTTTAAAAAACTTACACAATTTTAGATTGATTGTATTCTCTCAATAGTTTTTCGTTTCCATTTTTTGCCATTCGCCTGTGCTTCCGTTATTGGGGTTAACGCCGGCATCATCCGTGCCTAAAATTTTTCCCTGCCGGTCCATCCAGTAATATTTGTATTGAGCAGGCAATTGCACTTCGCTGCCGCTTTCGTAAGGATTGTTATAGCGCTGCACACCACCCAAATTATCTCTAAACTGTTCCTGCTGTTTATCGTTAACCGCATTGCGGTAGTCGGTTACTTCCTGTTGTTTTTCTGCCGACCAGTTTCTGTATGCCTTTGCAGCTTCTGCATACGCCATGGAGTTTTGCAGGTTTTGCTGCATAATGCCACGCATACCAAATGCTGCACCGTTGGTGGCAGCAATTTGCCTGCTCACCTGCGGCAGCCACGCTGCATAAGATGGCCATTGGCTGCTCTCGGCTATTGCCGCCGTCATTGCCATAGTGCAGCCGCCGTAATAAGGTGCCACATGGCAAACTGCCACGCCGCGGTAGCTGTTGCCGTTTAACTGGTAGCTAACATCAAACGAATATGCATATTGAAAGCCGCTTACCGCCTGCGCCTGTTGTGGTGTTCCTAATTGCAGGTTAACCGGCCGCATAGCCATCATTTTTTCATACACAAAATTTGCCGGGGGGTAGTCGGGCATTAAGCCGGCGTTGCCAACCATTACAGTATATGCCTTGTTGTCTGCAGCCACAAGGCTTAATGCAAACTGCCCGTCTTCTCCCAGGCGCCAGCCGTTTGGAAGGGCGTAAGAAAAAAACTGTGTTTGCCGTATTTGTAATTCTGCCGGCTCCGGTTTGTTGTTGGCAACAGGCTGTTGCTGCTGGCTGTTGCCGGTAGTGGGTGTTACTGCATACATATTTTGTGGAATTGTTGATGGTGATTGAGATGCCGGCTGATTGCAGCTGCTTACTATTGTTGTGAATGCAGCACATACAGAAATAAATTTCAGTTTCATAACAGCGGTATTTATTTACAAAAAGCTTGTTGCTTTACAATGTAAATTTCTGCAATGGTGCAAACGGGTGCAATACTTAAAATGTAGTAGGCGTAAAAAAATTAAATGCCCTGCGGAAGCGTAGCATCTTTTAATTCTTCTTTTTCCTTTTTAAACTCCAGCTTGCCAAACTTCCATGTAAAGTTGATGCTTACGGAACGGTAGGGTATTTTACGAATATTGTAGCTGCTGAAGTTGGGACCGTATAAAATTGTTTTCTGTGTAATGTAGTTGTTTAAAAAATTATTGGCAATCAGCGCAAGGCTTCCTTTTTTGTTCCATAACTGCTTGCGCATAGCAATACTGTAAGTGGTAAAAGAAGGATATTTTCCCTGTGCTTCATTTCTTGCAGAACTAAAGCTTCCAAAAAACTCCCCGGAAAAACTGCTGTTAAACTGGTAACTGCTGTTAATATTAAAGCGGTAATTAAAACTGTGCGAATTATAATCGGGGTCAATGGCATTAAGTGTATGCCTTTTAAAAAACGAAATGTTCGACCGCAGGGTTAGCTTTGTATTGATATGAATATCTGTAAAGCCGGTAATACCCATATTATTTTCCGTGCCAATATTCTGCCTTGTACTAACGGTAACATTGGTATAAACAGAATCGCCAACTTTTAACTGCGGATAAAACACCAGGAAGGGCTGTATATCCTGCTGGTTGTTTCTGTAAAAAGCAGTAAGCATAAAAAATCCGGCATTTTCAAAATTCCTGTTATAACTCAGTTCAACACGGTTGCTAACTTCCGGTTTAAGGTATGGATTGCCCGAAGAAATATTTTTAGGGTCGGCCGTATTTATAAACGGGTTCAGGTCTCCGTAATCGGGGCGTTCTATCCGTTTGGAGTAACTAAGCTTGAGCGTTTCGTTACTGCTTATTTTTTTTGAGAAAAAAACTGAGGGAACAAACGTGTTGTAACCATTTTTTCCAGCCTGTTGCTGTGCGTTGGAATAAAAAGAATTTATTTCGGTACGTTCATACCTTCCGCCCAGTTTTGTATCAAACAATTTTCCCGCTGCAAAACCAATTTCGGTATATAATGCATACACATCCTGTTTATAATTTAAAAAGTTGGATAGTGCCGTGTCCGGCTGATAAACATTCGTTGCCTGTTTGTAACTGTATGTTTCTGCATTACTGTTTACTGTAGTGCGGTTTATTTTACCGCCCAGTCCCCATATGATATCTTCTTTCAGCGGTTGTGTGTAATCAACCTGCAACTCTTTTTCCCGTTGTGTGCCCGGGTTGTGGCTGTAAATTCCATACAATAATGTGCCTGCCGGTGCTTGCTGCTGGTTATTTTCTGTATAGCCTTTATTATTTTCAAAAGTGGAGTTGTATGAAATCTCCAGTTCCTGGTCTTCTTTATTAAATGTTCTTTTATAATTAATGTTTGCGTCTGTTGTATAAAAAGATGAATTGGCTGCAGCATTGTTAACAACGGCAACAGACGAAATAATGCCGCCGCTTTGTGTTTTTGTAAGCTGCTGCTGGTTGCTGTATCCTTTTCCTGAATTACCAAAGCCGCCATACCGCAACGATCCTGTAAAATTGTTTTTCTTTTTGTAAGTCCAGTCAAACCCAATGCCCGATTCATTTCCATGCCGCTTAAACCTGCTGCTGCCATCTTGTGTAAGAGAAAGTTGTCTTTTTCCTGCCGTATCAATAGATGTGCGGCTGTAATTATTACTTGGTGATGTAGCCAGCCGCATGTTGGCGCCGGTAAATAAATTAATGCCAAAATTATTTTTACGGGCATTAAAATTAAGCGATGCTGTTTCGTTCAGTGTACCCGCCGTTACAGAAATATTTCCATTAACGCCCCGTACCCTGTTCTGTTTTAAAATTATATTAATAATACCACCCTTGCCCTGTGCATCATATTTTGCGCCGGGGTTTGTTATTACTTCAATGCTTTTTATCTGGCTTGCCGGTATGGACTGCAATACTTCGGCAACATTACTTCCAAATGCTGCAGAGGGCTTGCCATTAATTAAAAAGCGAACACCGGAGCTTCCCGCCAGTTCTACATTTCCATCCACATCAACCGAAACCTGCGGCACTTTTTTAAGCACATCTGTTGCAACGGCGCCCTGTGAGGTAATGTCTTTTTCTGCATTAAAAACCAGCTTATCAATTTTGTTTTCTATCAGCCCTGCAGCAGCAACAGTAACACCCTGCATGGTTACCGCATCTCTTGTCATTAAAATATCCGCCAGGGTTATTGGCTGGTTTTTTTTATTAATAGTGATGTTATTAACGGTTTGCGGCTTGTGTGCTAAAAACTCCACCGTAAGCCTGTATCTTCCGGTGTCATAAACCGCAAGGGTGTATTTTCCTTCTTTGTTGGTTACGGTTCCGTTAACGGGTTTATCGCTTTTGCTTTTAAACAGCGAGAGTGTGGCATATTCAAGCGGTTTGCCTGTGGCGCTGTCAATAATTTTGCCGGAAATAGTGGCTATAGCATTTCTGTCCGCAGCATCCTGCGCTTTAACGGTAAAAAACAGTATTAAAAATGAAAGGGAAAAAAATAATTGCTGCATGGGTTTGGTAAATCTGCTGCAAACATAAACATCAATTTTGTAGAAATTCTGTTGCTGCATTTTATACCAGGTTCAGTTTTTCTTCAAAATTCATTTTGTACTTTACAGTAAATTTTTCTTTTTTGAAAGTATTGATTGTAGAAGATGAAAAATCGCTGAGCGAAAGCATTGCCACATACATGAAGGCGCAGGGCTACACGTGCGAACTGGCGGCAGATTTTAATACAGCGCTTGAAAAAACAGATTTGTATGATTACGACTGCATATTGCTGGATATAACATTACCCGGCGGCAACGGGCTGGCAATTTTAAAAGAGTTAAGGGCAAGTAAAAAAACAGACGGGGTTCTAATTATTTCTGCAAAAAACTCTATTGATGATAAAGTGGAAGGGTTAATGCTGGGGGCTGATGATTATCTTTCCAAGCCTTTTCATTTGTCTGAATTAAATGCACGTGTGGCAGCCATTATACGGCGCAAAAAGTTTGATGGCAGCAGTATATTACAATTTAATGAACTTGCAATCGATACCGTTGCAAAAACACTTACCATAAATAAACAGCCGGTTGACCTTACAAAAAAAGAGTTTGTACTGCTTTTATATTTTGTAAGCAATAAGGGCCGTGTAATATCTAAAGATGCAATTGCACAGCACTTGTGGGGCGATGAAATGGAGGGAAGCTTTGATTTTATTTACACCCATATTAAAAACCTGCGCAAAAAAATGCTGGAAGCCGGCGGAGCTGATTATATAAAATCTGTGTACGGTATGGGATATAAATTTACCGGCTCATGAAACTGCTGGCCAAATATAACCGGGTTAATATAACTGCAACTGTAGTGGTGCTGCTGCTGGCCGGTTTGTCTTACTATTTTATTTTACGTGCTGTGTTAATACACCAGCTGGATAAAGATTTAAGAATTGAGGAGCAGGAAATAAGGGACCATGTAAAAAGCAATGGCGCACTGCCCAACGCCAGCAGTTATAAAGACCAGGAAATTTCATTTGAAGAAGTTACTGCCGATTTAAAACGAAAAATAAAAACGGTTACTGTTTATGAACCGCACGAAAAAGAATTTAACACCAGTAGGCGATTAATTTTTTCCTTACCTGTTTCCGGCAAAATCGTTGCAGTTTCAATTACAAAATCATTACAGGAAACAGAAGACCTGGTACAGCTGATTGTTATACTTACGCTTTCTATTGTGGCGTTATTGCTGATAACATTATTTGTTATAAACCGGTTGTTGTTTCGCAATTTATGGGCGCCCTTTAATAACACACTGCAGCAGTTAAAATTGTTTAATCTTAATACGCAAAAAAACATACAGTTGCCCACCAGCAATATTGCAGAGTTTAATGAATTAAACAGCGCTGTGCAGCAAATGAGCAACAGGGTGATGAATGATTATGATGCGATGAAAAGCTTTACAGAAAATGCTTCACACGAAATGCAAACGCCGCTGGCGGTGGTAAATACAAAGCTGGAGCTGTTAATGCAGTCGGAAAATTTTACAGAGCAGCAGCTGGATTATATACAACGGATTTCTGGTGAAGTAAGCCGTCTTTCAAAACTCAACCAGTCGCTATTACTGTTAACAAAAATAGATAACAGGCAGTTTGCCATGGCTGCAAATATTGATTTATCTGCTGTTGTTGAAAAGCACATCAGCAATTATGAAGAACTTTTAGCAGCTAAAAAAATTGTGTTGCAAAAAAACATTCAGCCCGGTGTGCATGTACTTATTAATGAAGCAATGGCCGATGTGCTGGTGACCAACTTAATTACCAATGCTATAAAACACAATACAGAAGGCGGCAACATAACCATTGAGCTTGCTGATAAAAAACTGCTGATAAGCAATACCGGTTTGCCACTTGCATCAAGCCCGGAGGCATTGTTTGAGCGTTTTAAAAAAGACCGGGTTAATTCGGATTCGCTGGGGCTTGGCCTCTCCATTGTAAAAAAAATATGCCTGCAAAATAATTTAACTGTTAACTATGGTTATAATAACCAGGTGCACTCTTTAACAATTACGTGGCATTAATCATTACACAACTTCAAAATCGCCACAGAATCGGTTTTTAGCTTTGTGGTATTCTTCAACTTAAAATCATTTAAAATGAAAAAATTTATTTTCATTACAGCCTTTTTAGCTGTTGGCGTTTTAGTTGTTAATGCACAAAAAATAGCTGCCGCCAAAGTGCCCGCAGCAGTAAAAACAACGTTTCAAAAAAAATATCCCGGCAGTATTGCCAAATGGGAACTGGAAGACGGAAAGTATGAAGCAAGCTTTAAGCTGGCCAAAACGGAAATGTCTGCAACTTTTGAAGCAAACGGAACGCTTATTGAATCAGAAGAAGAAATTAAAACCGGTGCATTGCCCGCCAGCGTGCTGCCCTATGTAAAAATCCATTATAACAAACCTGTTAAAGAAGCCGCAAAAATTACACTGGCAAACGGCAGTATAAATTATGAAGCACACATCAGCGGTAAAGACCTGATTTTTGATGCTTCGGGAAATTTTATTAAAGAATTGAACGACTAATTTTTTAAACATTATTATGAAAAAAACAGCAATTATTTTTTCTGCCGCAATTATGGCAGGTGCCGCATGTTTTGCACAAAACAATTTACGTGTTGTAAACACTTTTCACATTGCCAGTTCGGGTGGTTGGGATTATTTACAAACCGGTCCGGTAAACAACTGGTTATATGTAAGCCATGGCACACAGGTAAATATTATTAATAAATTAAACGGCGACTCTGTTGGTGTAATTGAAAACACCACTGGTGTGCATGGCATTGCCTTTGATGTGGCAAATAAAAAAGGTTTTACAAGCAATGGCCGCCTTAATAATGTTACTGTGTTTGACATGAACACCAATAAACCACTTACACAAATTGCAACGGGCATAAATCCTGATGCAATTATTTATGAGCCTTTCAGTAAAAAAATAATTACCTGTAATGGCCGCAGTAAAAATTTAAGCATTATCGATCCGGTGCAAAATAAATTAATTGACAGTGTTGATGTGGGCGGCAAGCCGGAAACAGCAGTAAGTGATGATGCCGGAAAGCTGTTTGTAAATATTGAGGATAAAAATGAAATAGTGGTGGTTGATACAAAAACATTTAAGGTTTTAAACCACTGGAGTATTGCACCCGGCGAGGGCCCCACGGGCCTTGCAATAGATAAAGCAACCAAAAGATTATTTGCAGGCTGCGAAAAATTATTGATGATAATAGACGCCGCCAATGGTAATATAGTGGATAAGATTGTGATTGGTGATGGTTGTGATGGTGTGGCTTTTGATGCTGCTGCAAAAAATATTTATACCGCTAACGGAGCCGATGGCACCATGAGTGTGATACATGAGGAAAGCGCTGCAAAATTTAAGCTGTTGCAAAATGTTGTTACAAAAAAGGGGGCAAGAACCATAACGTTTGATGCAGACACCCACCGGTTATACCTGCCAACTGCAGAGCTTGAGCCAATGGAGCCGGGGCAAAAGGGAAGGCCCAAAATGAAACCCGGAACTTTTCAAATTATTGTGGTTGGTAAATAGTTTTTACAACCTGTTACCCTTAAAAATGCTTTTTAAATTTAAAAAATGAAAATCCAGAATATACTAATGGCAGCCTTTTTATTAATTGGCTGCCCGCTTTTTGCGCAGCACAGTTTTAATTGCACGGTTAATGATGCAGCAACAAAAACAGCCCTGCAGGGCGTTTCTGTTATAATTGAAGGCAATAAAAAAGCCACCACATCCGACAGCAGCGGCAGGGTTTTTTTAAGCAATCTGCCTGCAGGAAACGCTAAAATAAGTTTTTCGTTTGTAGGCTATCAAACACAAACAATAAGTTTTGTAATTCCGCAAAACAATAACAGCTCTCCTGTTATTTATCTTTTAAAGGAAGCGGCGCATACAGAGGAAGAAGTAATTGTAACAAGCAGCCGTACCAACAGCCGCATTGAAGATTTGCCCACAAAAGTAGAAGTACTGGGCAGCGAAGAGGTGGGTGAAGAAAATGGTATTAAGCCCGGTAACATTGCCAGTTTGTTAGGCGATGTTGCCGGTATACAAATACAGCAAAGCAGCGCCACCACGGGTAATGCTGATGCAAGAGTGCAGGGCCTGCCCGGTAAGTACACACAAATATTACGTGATGGTATGCCGTTGTTTGGCGGCTACAGCGGCAGCTTCAGCATTCTGCAAATTCCTCCTGCAGATTTAAAGCAAATTGAAATTGTAAAAGGTGCCAGTTCCACATTATACGGCGGCGGCGCTATTGCCGGTATGATAAACCTGGTTTCAAAATCACCTAAACTTAACGAAGCAGAACATTATATCACCATCAATCAAAGCACCTTAAAGGAATCCAACATCAACGCATATTTTTCCGGCCGCAATAAAAAAACGGGTTACACATTTTTTACAGGCGGTACTTATCAAAAAGCGGTGGATGTAAATAAAGATGGCTTTAGTGATGTGCCTGATTTAAAAACAGTTTTTCTGCACCCAAGGCTTTTTCTTTATCCAAATAGTAAACAAACAATAACTGTTGGTTATAACCTTACTTACGAAGAAAGAAAAGGCGGTGATATAAAAGTATTACAGAAAGCCGCAGATAATGTGCACCGGTTTTTTATTGGCAACACATCGTTACGTAATACTGCCGATGTTAGCTGGGAAAATAAATTAAACAGCACCGACCGCCTTACATTAAAAGGAACCACCAGTTTTTTTAACCGCAAAATTGCCACCAGCGTTTTTGGTATGCAGGCCAACCAGCTTTCATACTATACAGAGCTGAGTTATCTTAAAAAACTAAAGCGCCATACACTGGTAGGTGGTTTAAATTTTACGGGTGAACATTTTAAAAAACATTTGCCCGACTCAACAAATTTTACTGATTATAATCAAATAACCATAGGCGGTTTTATACAGGACGACTGGAAGATTGCAGAAAAATTTACGGCACAAGCCGGGTTTCGTTTAGACAATAATAACCAATACGGCACTTTTGCATTGCCCCGCTTATCATTGTTATATAAAATCAGCCACCAGTTTACCACAAGGCTGGGCGGCGGCCTTGGGTATAAAATACCTTCGCTGTTTACAGGCGAAGTGGATGAAAGGGATTATCCGCATATTCTGTTGCCTTCATCAACAGGCACGCAATTAAAAGCAGAACGATCAAACGGTATAAACTGGGATATTAATTATAAAGCCGTAACCAATGGCTGGCATATTACCGTAAACCAAATGTTTTATGTTACCGGCATTCATCACCCGCAGGTGTTTAACAGTTTACCCGGCGGTTTAATTTATACAAAAAATGAAAGCAGCCCGGTAAACACAAAAGGTTTTGAAACCTATGTTGCCCTAAGCCACAATGCACTGGAAATTTATTTAGGTTATACTTTTACTGATGCTCAAAAAAAATATGATGCCACACACCCGCATGTAAGCCTGAGTGCAAAAAACAAATTTGCTTCGGTGCTGGCTTATGAATTTACCGATAATTTCCGTGCAGGTATTGAAGCGGCTTATACCGGCAAACAATACCTGGATGATAACAGCACCACCAGCCCTTACTTATTTGTTGCCGGTATGGTGCGGTACGATATAAAAAAGATATCCCTGGTGCTTAACTGCGAAAACCTGTTTGATTACCGGCAAACCCGTAAAGAAAGTATTGTGTATGGCAGCGTAACCAATCCTTCTTTTAAACAAATTTGGGCGCCTATTGATGGGAGGGTTATAAATTTATCGGCGAGGATAAACTGGTAGCTGTTTTATTAAATGGGGTGGCACAAAATTTTATTGAGCCTTTCTTTATAAGGTTTTAGGTTGGTCTCTTATAAGAATTTCTTTTTGTACAGAGCCCGTTAAACGGTAATGTAAGCTGTCCTCATGTACTTCGGTATAAAGTAAAATATTTTCCGGAAGCTGGGCTTTCGGTCACACTACAATTTTCAAAGAGCAGGTTAAACTTGAGTAACTATTATTGCATCTATGAGACAAATAATTATTGCATTTTTGTTAAGTAACGCTTTCTTTTTTTTCTCTAAAGCTCAAATTCATGATAGCATTTCCTTTATTAAGGCAAAACGAATGTCGGAGGCTGATTTATCTAAAAAAAGAGAAGGGGCATTTATAACCGGAATTCCGGATTTTTCTTCAGACCCTGTTACTGGTTTTGGACTTGGGGTAAGAACAAATTTTTATTGGAACGGCAAAAGGACAAATCCTTTTTTTGCTTACACTCCATACCTTGCAAAGCTTAAAGCAAATGCTGCTTACTATACTTCAAATGCAAAAGAATTAGTTTTATCGCTTGATGTCCCATATTATAAAGGAACCCGTTGGCGTTTTAAAGTTGATTTTAAAGCTCAGCAAAACCCTGCTAATTTATATTTTGGTTCTACAGAAAAAACTCTTGGTGAACTAAGGCTTCCTTCAACACCAAATGGTGGACAAACCTATTCAACCTATGCGGCTTTTGACAAAGCAAGAAAAACATTAAGAGCAGGCGGTGCCGGAGAAGCCGGTTTTGTAACAGATGCTCTTTCAAACAGGTTTAGAGAAACTGAATTTATGCTAAATCTTAAAGCAGATTATGCGCTTGGTAAAAAAGGGGGTTGGAGAATTATGGGTGGTTACGAAATCCAGCATTTGAGTTACAAAACGTTTGAAGAAACAGACGCAGACGCCATTGACCCTGCAAATGGACAAGAAATAAAAGCGCCAAACGGAACATCATTATTAAGAAGAGATTTTCAACAAGGGTTAATATCGGGGCTGGGCGGTGGTTGGGTTTCATTATTACAAACAGCTTTAATTTATGACACAAGAGATTTTGAACCAGACCCAACCCGTGGTTATTATCTTGAAATTGCCAATGAGTTTTCAAACCCAATTATTGGCTCTCAATTCAACTTTAATAAGCTATTTATACAAGGCAGGTTTTATAAGAAACTACCCATTGGTAAAAGAACTGTTTTGGGTGGACGAGCGGGTGTAGGAAATATATTTGGCAAAAATGCTCCATTCTTTGAATTTCAAGACCAATGGAGTCCTGATGGGAGTATAAACTCTTTAGGTGGCAAGCAGTCTTTGCGTGGGCACAGAGCAAATCGATTCTTAGCACGTTCATTAGCTTTTGCAAACTTTGAATTGCGTTATAGAATTACAGAAATTAAATTAGGCAAACAGCATTTTGCATTTACACTTGCTCCGTTCTTTGACGCAGGAACAGTAAGAAACAAATGGCAAGATCTGAATTTTACAAACATAAAAACTTCTTTTGGTGGTGGTTTGAGAATTTCTTGGAACCAATCAACAATTATTTCGTTTGACTATGGCATTTCAAGAGAAGACAAACTTTTTTACTTTGGTATTGGGCAAGCGTTTTAGATTCACGGGCAGAAGTACAGCACAAAACATTGGTGTTGTTATACACGCTCAATATTTATTTAACTACCCTTTTTCAAAAATCAGCCGCAACATATTTTTTTATCAGCAGCGCTGTGCTATTTTTATAGCCTGCTTTCATACTATAAAAACGCTGTTCGTAGCCGCCCTTAAAAATTTACTGTAATTACTTAAACACATTTGATGTTGCACATTAAAACAACCTGTATTAAAGCAGTGCTTGCCGTATTGCTGCTGTTGCCGCTTTGCATAGCCGCACAAACCATAAGCCCCGAAAGCGCTTTAAAACAATACGCCAAATACCCGGCCGAACGCATTTTTTTACAGTTTGATAAAGATGAATATGTGGTGGAAGAAACCGTTCATTACAAAGCGTGGGTGTTTGTTAAATCTGCTTTGTCTTATATCTCCACCAATTTGTATGTAGACTGGCTGGACGATCAAAAGAAAGCGGTTTACAGCACCGTAATTCCACTGGCCGGTGGTGTGGGCGAAGGTTCTTTCACCATTCCAAAAGATCTTCCTGAAAACGTATATTACTTTCGTGCCTATACCGGCTGGATGCTGAACTTTAACGAAGCACAGCAATTTATACAGCCCGTTATAATTTACAACCCATCGTCTTCATTACGTTTATCCGGGCCGCAAAAAAACTGGTGGGCAACTGCACAACCCGAAGGCGGCGTTTTGCTGGATGGCGTGGAAACCGATGTGGCGGTGCGGTTAAGGTCTTTTGTAAATCTGCCGCAAAAGTGGAGTGGCTTTTTATATGAAAATGCTGATACAGTTAATAAGATAAGCGAATTTCAGTCGCTGAATGAAGAAGTGGGTTTGTTTACACTTACTCCCTACGCCGGTAAAAAATACCATGTTAAAATAAACGATGCCAATGGCAACAGCAGCATAATTGATTTACCTGCTGTGCAAAGCAAAGGCGCCACCATAAAACTGGTTAAAGATGAAGGTGGTTTTAGTTTCCGCATCAGCAGTAAAGGTTTAACAGAGCAATTAAAAGGCTATAAAATTGTTATGCAGCAGCAGGGAGATGTGCTTTACAGCGCCACCATACCTGTTGCAAAAGAAACCGTAAATGGTTTAATTCCTGTTGATGCTAAAACAAAAGGCCTGTTGCATTTAACATTGTTTGATGCTGCCGGAAACGCCGTCGCAGAACGCCTTTGTTTTGCAGGTTTGCAGCAAACCGCATTGCAAATTCCCGTGGTGGATTATGGTAAATTAAAAAGCGAAGCAAAAGCTGCAAACGAATGGAAGCTGCAAATGGATTCGCTGCGTGCAGGCAGTTATGCAATACTGGTGGAAGATGTGCATACACCCGCCACATCGTACGCCGCAGGTTTTGCTGCAAGCTATTGGTTAAACGGGCTTACTTATCAACCGCAAAATGCAAACCGGTTTTTTACAAAAGACAATAAAGCTGCAGAAGATGTGCTGGATGCTTTATTAGTAAGTGAAAAATGGGCGTTGTTCAACTGGAATGATATTACTCATAAACCCGCCGGTGCTATGACTTTTTTCCCCGATAATTATATTACGTACTCGGGCTTTGTTACGCAAAAAAGCAAACCGGTTATTAAAGAAAATATTACCGTGCTTTTTCAGTTAAAAGATTCGTCCCGCATTCTTACCAATGTAAATACCGACAGCCTGGGTATGTTTACATTAAAAAGCCTGTATTACTTTGATACAGCCAAAGTGTTTTATCACATCACCAATAATAAAAATGCGCCGGTTAAAATTGATGTGGAGCTTAAACGCATCAGCAATTTTACTGCTTACAACAGCGCTTTGCCACCAACCGGTTTTACATTGGTAAAGCGTGCTAAAAATGATACACTGCCGCAGCGTGTAAAAGATTATACCGCCGCATTAAAGCATATACAAACCATTGCCGATGGTTTTAAAACCATGGATGCAGTGGTGGTAAAGGCTAACATCCGCAGCAAAACAGAAGCGCTTGACAGGAGGTTAAGTTCGCCCATGTTCCGTTCGCCGGGAGAAACTGTTTTTGATTTTATAAATGAAGAGCAGGACCTGGGTGGCAGCACTGTTTTAGAATGGCTGGGCGGCCGTGTGGCCGGTGTTATGCCCGATGGTTCCGGGGGTGTTACCATACGCAATCAAAAACCCGCTGTTTATATTGATGAGTTTTTGGATGATGGCGATCCATCGAGGCTTGCAAGCATGCCGTTTACAGAAATAGCCATGGTTAAAGTAATTAAAAACAGCTACCTCATTGGTGCAAGCGGCGCTCCTGTAATTGCTGTGTACACCAAGCGGCCCGATATGTTTCCTGCATCAGACTTTAACCATCCGAATGTAAAAGCCAAATTAGCGCCGGGTTATATTGCTGCAGATGTTTTTAAACCGCTGGACTATGGCAGCAGCATGACATCTAAAATGGGTTATGACAGCCGCACTTTATTATACTGGAACAGTAACATTACGCCGGAAAAAGAAACGGCCACCATACGTTTCAGCAATAATGATTTTTCTAAAAAAGTGCACCTGCTTGTTATTGGTTTTACGGCTAAGGGTTTACCGGTATTTTTAAGCCGGGATGTGGAGCTGCGGTAAATAAATTGTATTTAATCGCACAGTTTTTTAAAACGCCCAGCCCAATGCCAAACAAAACAGCACAATAAACGGCGCTGGTATTTTTGTAAGCTGCAGCAGTAAAAAAGCGCCGGCAATTACTGCAATATTTAACATACTATGTGTTGTAAAAGAAGCAAGGGAAACATCTTTAAGCAAATACAATGTGGCGGCCCACATAATACCCACCACCACGGCGTTAATACCTTCCAGTGCACGGTAAACCACCACATATTTTTTTAAATACTGCCACACCGGAAAAAAGAAGAGCACCAGCAGGGCGCTGGGTAAAAAAATAGCAACGGTTCCTATAATGCAACCCAGTATTTGTTTTTGGGTACCATCATCTTTTAATGCAAGGCCGCCGGTGTAAGATGATATGGAAAATACAGGTCCGGGTATAGCCCGTACAATGCCTGCGCCGGTAAGCAGTTCTTCTTTTTCAATTTTAATTACAGCCTGCTCCCTTGCCTGTATGCGTGGGGAGTTGGGCCTTGCCACATATTGATCAAGCATCAGCGGTATTAATACATCGCCGCCGCCAAAAACAAAGCTGCCAAAGCGGTAGTTTATTTCAAAAAGATTATACGCTTTTCGGTTTTGCCAGTTTTGTGTACGTGCTGTTTCGCTCAGCACACCTGCCACAATAAAAATCAATCCCCATAGCCAGATGTTCGTCCACCGGAAATGCCGTGGCTTTACTATTGTTTTTTCCGGTATGCGCTTGTTGCTAAAGTTGGTGGCTATACCGCCGGCAACAATTAATGCAGGAAAAACCCATGGTGACTTAAATAAAAAATAAACCACCGCCATGCTTACCAGCATTATAATTTGTGTAATTAAATTATTTACAGAAATTTTAAACGCTTTAAATGCTGCGTATGCTAAAAAACCAATTGCCATTGGCTGCACAAACTGAAATACGCTTGTATGTAAATTGTCGTTGCCAATTTTTGTTACAGCAAAAGACAACAGGCCCATTAAAATACTGGCCGGTAAAATCCAGATGATGAGTGTAATAACGGCCAGCGGTACACCGCCACGTTTATAACCAATTAATGTTAATATTTGTGTGCTGGATGCGCCGGGCAGTAACTGGCAAAAAGAGTTGTACTCCATCAGCTCTTCTTTGCTAACGTAAGGTGTACGTTCTGCAAAAGTTTTCATCATCATACCCATGTGGCCCTGCGGCCCGCCAAAAGCCGTTATGCTGTGCATAAACACTGCCCGTAAAAAAGGAATATGCCGCAGTAATTTCAAGCTGGTATATTATTCAATTGATGCGGTTTAAAAAACTTTTATTGTAATTGTGATGCTTCTTTATTTCAGCATTATATTGTTTGCTTTTGCAAATTTGCGTTGTTCTTCCAGCACATTATCATCAAGCGTTTCAAGCTTTTTCTCCCATACCGCAAAATCTTCTCTTAATGGCGCCAGCTTTGCTTCGTCGTTCCGGGCTTCTGTAATTTTTATCAGTACGCTGTAGCTGTCAATTATTCCGCTTAAATCATTTACCATCGCTTCTTTAAATGCTTCTCCTCCCTTTGGCGCCTGCATTCCTTTTACTTCGTCCAGTTTCTGTTTTGCAAAATCCTGTACATCTATTAGCATTGCAACAGTTTTAATATTAATGGCTGTATCGTCGGTATGCATTGTGCTGAACTTTCCCATCAGCTCCTGCTGTATGGCCACTAATTTATTATTAAAGTCCAGGGCATTTCTCTGGCTGCAGGAAACCAGCAAAATAATTGCAAGCCCCGGAATAATTTGTTTAATTATTTTCATTAATCTTTTTTAAGCAGTTATTTTTTCAATCCTATTTCACGTAAGCGCTCATCTAAATATTCACCTGCGGTGGCATCTTCGTATGCCTTGGGGTGTGCTGCATCAATACAACTGTCAAGGCATTGCAAACTCATACTGCTTTTGGGGTGCAGAAAAAACGGAATAGAAAAACGGGAGGTGTGCCATAACTCCCTTGCAGGATTTACCACCCGGTGTGTGGTGCTGCGGAGTTTGTTGTTAGTTAAGCGCTGCAGCATGTCGCCTACATTTACCACAATTTGTTCGGGCAAACTGGTTACACCCACCCATTCATTTTGTTTGGTGAGAATTTGTAAACCATCGGCACTGGCGCCAACCAATAAAGTAATCAGGTTAATATCTTCATGCTGTTCTGCACGTATGGCGCTTTTGGGTTCGTTTGTTATGGGCGGGTAATGTATGCTGCGTAAAATGGAGTTGCCGTTATACACATAGTTATCAAAATAATGTTCATCCAAACCCAAATACAAAGCAATGGCTTGTAATAAAGCAGTACCGCTTTTTTCAAAAGCCCTGTATGCAGCTTCCATTGTGGGGTTAAAAGTTGGTATTTGATTTACCTGTACGTTTGGCGGGTATTCCTCTTCTTTATAATTATCTCTTGGTATTTGCCCGTATTGAAAAAACTCTTTTAAGTCCGGCGCATCGCTGCCCTTTGCATGCTCTTTACCAAAACTGGTATAACCCCGCTGGCCGGCCAGTTCGGGTATTTCATAATTCTTTTTCTGGTCGCTGGGCAGGCTGAAAAACTCCTGCACATATTTATACAAATCGGCAATCAGCTCATCAGGCACACCATGATTTTTTACTGCAACAAATCCTACTTCTTCATACGCTTTGCCCAGCTCCTGCACAAATGCTGCTTTGCGTTTGGGGTCGCCGCTTAAAAATTCTGCTAAATCAACGGATGGAATGGCCATATACTTTTAATTTTAGGTTTAACAAGGCCTGTGTATTTTCAATATGCAGGCAATTAGTTTAGTTTCAGAATGAAAAATTACAAAACTTATTGGTTACAACGAAGCATTGCGTATAACTTTTTACTGTTTATACTGATGATTGTTATCACTTCATGCAGTAAAAAAAATTATGCTTCATTAAGTTATTACAATTTTACAAGTGCGGATAATAAACCTGATTACAGTAATTTAAATTATTGGGCGGCGCATCCCTGGAAAAAAGACCCCAGCGACAGTGTGCCCAAACCGCTGCGCAAGGGTTTTATAAAAGACAGTTTAGTGGATGTTTTCTTTATTCACCCCACTACATTAACAGATAAAAACGACAGCAACTGGAATGCGAATATTAACGATGCTGCACTAAATGCAAAAACCGATAACAGCAGTATTTTATACCAGGCCAGCGTATTTAATGAACAGTGCCGGGTGTTTGCACCCCGTTACCGGCAGGCACATTACCGGGCTTTTTTTACTGATGAAAAAACAGCAGCGCCTTATTTTGAGTTAGCGTATGAAGATGTAAAAAACGCCTTTGAGTTTTATTTGCAACATTACAATGGTGGCCGCCCCATAATAATTGCCAGCCATAGCCAGGGCACTAAGCATGCTGCCCGTTTATTAAAAGAATTTTTTGATGGCACCGCATTACAAAACAAATTAGTGTGTGCATACATTATTGGTTTGCCAGTGCCCGAAAATTATTTTATCAATATACCGGCTTGTAACAATGCTAACAGCACTGGCTGTATAATTAGCTGGCGCACTTTTAAAAGCGGCTATACCGAACCCAATTTTGTTGCCAGGGAAAAATTTAAAGCCATTGTGGTAAACCCATTGAGCTGGACAAGGGATACACTGCTTGTGCCTGCAAAAAATAATAAAGGCGGTGTGTTGTTAAAGTTTAATAAAGTGGTGCCGCATGTGGTAAGTGCACAAATACACAACAATGTTTTATGGAGCAGTAAACCCAATGTGTTTGGTAAAATATTTTTTACCAAAAAGAATTTTCATGTGGGGGATATTAATTTGTTTTATGTGAATATTAGGGAGAATGTGAGGGAAAGGATTGGGGTGTTTTGGAAGCGGTGATTGAGTTTCGTATAAATGTGCACCTAATATGTGAGATATTAAAAAGCGAAAGTATTTAATTCCTATATTCACTTATTAAATACATAAAAAACTAAAAGCAAGGCTTGTAAATATTAATGTAACAGGACTTGCGTGTATTTATGAGTTAGCGGTCATTGTAAACCGACTGCCCTTAAACATTGACAGATAATAAAATGACAACAGAAGAATATCCCAAAATTTATCTCTACAAACGAATTGTTCAGGCAAAACTTTTCATCGATACAAACTTTGCCGACAAAATTGATATTGACCATATTTCTGACGAAGCTTTTTTTTCAAAATTCCATTTCATAAGGCTGTTCAAACAAATTTATGGCAAGACACCTCACCAATATTTGACCTCTGTTAGAATTGACAATGCTGTGCTATTATTTCAAAAAGGCAAACCTGTTTCAGATGTTTGCTTTGCTGTTGGTTTTGATAGCTTGAGTTCTTTTAGCGGACTTTTCAAAAAAAATATTGGCGTTTCACCTTCTATTTTTTTGACACAACAACAATATAGAAAGCAACAAATTATTAATAACCCATTAAGTTATATTTCGGGCTGCTTTGCCCACAAATTCGGGTGGACAGAAAATAGCAATTTTGAAGAAGTTAAATAATAATCACGAGCCGACCTTTGCCTCATTATAAACAATTAAAAAAAGCAATGATTAGAAAATTAACTTTCGCAACCGTTTACGTTTTAAATCAAGCAAGTGCTTATGACTTTTATGTAAACAAACTTGGCTTCAAAATTCATACTGACGCTCCAATCGGAAAAGACAACAGATGGCTGACTGTAACGCCACCAGACCAACCCGACATTGAGATTTCATTACTGCTTGTTACCGAAGGAGAAATGTTTACAAAGGAAGCTGTGAAGACCGTTACCGAGCTTATAAAAAAAGGAACATTCGGACATGGCGGTTTTGAGTGCAACGACATTTATGCTACTTATGAAGAATTGAAAAGCAAAGGAGTTGAGTTTTCAAAACCACCCAAAGAAGAGTTTTATGGCGTAGCCGCTGTTTTTAAAGACGACTCTGGAAATTGGTTTTCTTTAACCCAAAGCAAATAACTACAATAATGAAATCAATATTTGAGAAAACGACAAGAGATGAATTGATGAACAGGGTTAGTTCGCTTACCGAAAACAGTACTGCTAAATGGGGTAAAATGAATGTTTCGCAAATGATGAAACATTGTACACAATGGGATGAAATGGCTTTGGGAAAAACGAAATACAAACAATCATTGCTGGGCAAATTGTTGGGCAAGTTTGCTTTAAAAGATATGATGAAAGATGAACCCATGAAAAAGAACTTACCAACTGTTCCTTCCTTTATAATAAAAGTGAATGCTGATGTTACCGAAGAAAAAAAGAAATGGCTCAAACTACTTGACGAGTACGATAATTTCCCGAGTAATGGTTTCGTACACCCTTTTTTCGGAGCATTAACGAAAGAACAAACTGGGTATATAGCATATAAACATATTGACCATCATCTTCGGCAGTTTAATGTATAACATCATCCTAAAAAACAGAAAATATGCCCAATAAAGTACCGATTCAAAAATATTTTGAGAACATTAAAATTAAAACAGGCAAAACACCTGCTGACTTCAAAAAAATTGCAATGGACAAAGGTTTTTTTGAAAAGGGGGTATTAAAACCGACAGTGAAAGCTGGTGAAGTTATTGCATGGCTACAACGAACCGCTAACAAGGTATTGCCAAAATGGGGGCTGACGGAAGTAATTCAACATTTGTACTTCTATCAGCCTTTGTGCTATATTTGGGCTGACGTTTTTCAAATGCCCCCACTTCGGCAATACCCTGAACGTTAGCTGCCATAATACAAGTATTAGTGTTTAACTATGCATGTTTGTCCGACCATCCGGTGAAATAAAATATCACAACCCATACTGCTTACTTATCTCCAGCATCCTGTCAATTGGTTTTTTAGCAGCAATACGCAGCGCTTCATCCATTGTTAATTCCGGTTGTTCATATTCCATGCACAGGTATAGTTTTTCCAGTGTGTTCAGCTTCATGTGCGGGCAGTCGTTGCAGGCGCAACTGTTATTAGGCGGCGCCGGTATAAAAGTTTTATGTGGGCTGTTTTTTTGCATCTGGTGCAGTATGCCGGTTTCGGTAACCACAATAAATTCAGTGGCTTCGTCTTTTTCGGTAAACTTTAATAAACCGGTAGTGCTGCCAATATAATCGGCGTGGGCTAAAATAGGCGCTTCACATTCCGGGTGGGCCACCACTTTTGCTTTTGGGTGGCGTATTTTAAGTTTCAATATTTTTTCCAGGCTAAATATTTCATGCACCATACAGGCACCATTCCACAACACCATGTTACGGCCCGTTTGTTTGTTAATATAAGCCCCAAGGTTCTTGTCTGGCGCAAAAATCAGTTGCTGGTCAGCCGGCAGGCTTTCCACTATTTTTTGGGCATTACTGGAGGTACAGATGATATCACTCAGCGCCTTCATGCCTGCAGAGCAATTTATGTAGGTAACCACTAAATGATCCGGGTGTTTATCTTTAAATTGTTTAAACAGCGCAGGCGGGGCACTGTCGCTTAAGCTGCAGCCGGCTTTTAAATCGGGTAATAAAACTTTTTTAGTGGGGTTTAATATCTTGGCGGTTTCTGCCATAAAATGCACTCCGGCAAACACTATAATATCAGCATCCGTTTTTTCCGCCTTTTGCGCTAAGCCAAGGCTGTCGCCAATATAATCAGCCACATCCTGTATATCCGGCTCCTGGTAATAGTGCGCCAGTATAATGGCGTTCTTTTCTTTTTTAAGGCGTTCAATTTCTGCAAACAAATCTAAGGTAGGGTCAATGTCAATATCTAAAAATCCGGCGGCATTTAAATTTGCTTTTGCGTTGTTGATATCTGTCATAATATGTATTAATACTTAGTATTTATATAATCACCTATTACTATTATGTGTGTTAATAAGTGTAAAGAAAGTTTTTTAATGCTGATGTAAAATTAAATTGTTTTGCTTATCCACTTTCATCCACAGGTAATTAACATTACTCTTTTTTTAAAAGATATAGTAAAGACGTTTACTGGTACTGATTTGTAGCAAATGGTACTTAATAAATATAAACACCGGTTAATAAAAATGCATGCGGAAAAAATTATAAGGCTGTTTTTAATAAACAGGTGTTAATTAAGCTGTGGTAAAATGTATTCAATTTGCCCGGTTTTAGCAATTTGGCCAAAACAGCAAATAATAATAACATACTACCAAGGCTTTGAAAATTTAAAAAGGGAGGTTATTCACACAAAACATACATTATTCACAAACGGGTGTTCAAAAATCATTCTTGTGTGTTATGTGGATAATATTTTTGCTGTAACCTGCTGTGGTGGCGCAAAAGGCTTGTGTATACTAAATTTAAGCCTGTGCCAGTATATAGAAAGTGAATGTTAATATCTGTTTTTCCCCTATTTTTGCCGTCCTGATTTTTTAAAAGAGGAAATATGCAAATTATTCAAACAATCCGTGACAAAGGTGCTGCAATAACAGTGGCTATTATTGCACTTAGTTTAATTGGTTTTTTATTAATGGACAGAGGACAGGGAAAAACCAGTCTTTTCGACACATTAAACAGCAGCCTTGGTAAAGTAAATGGCGAGGCTATTGAAAAAGGCGCTTTTGATAAAAGATTCTCTTACGCTTTTGAAATGGCCAAACAGCAGTCTCAGCAAACAGGCCAAAGCCCTAATAATGAGCAGGTGAGGGAACAGGTATGGAACCAGATGGTAAATGAAAGTATATTTTATGCAGAAGCTGCCAAACTGGGTATTGATTTTACCGGTAAAGAATTATCTGCTTTATTATATAGTAATGAACAGGGCAATCCCTTGATGCAGGACAGAAGTATGGTTGACCAGGAAACCGGGAAGCTGGACCCATCAAAAGTGGCAAGCGCCATTGGTGTAATTAAAAAGGCAAAAGGCGAACAATTTGATAATATAAATAACCAGGTTATTGAGCCGGCACGTTTATCAAGTGTATCAGGAAAATATTTTGCATTATTAAATTCAAGCGCTTACTATCCTGCATGGATGCAGGAAAAGGACAGCGCAGAAGCTAAAAACTTTGCCAATATTACTTACGCATATATTCCATATGGCGAAATAAGTGACTCAAGCAATGAAGTAAAAGTTAGCGATGCTGAAATAACTGACTATATAAGTAAACATAAAAACCAGTTTAAGCAGGAAGCAGGCAGAATGATTTCTTATGTAACATTCAGCCAGTCTCCAAGTGCTGCAGACAGTGCTGCAACAAAAGATCAGGTGGCAGCTTTAAAAGCAGGCTTTGAAACAACAGATAATGTACAGGCTTACCTGGCAAAGAGCGGAACACAAATTCCTTATGACAGTAATTATGTTGCAAAAAGCAAAATAAGATCTGCTGCAATAGATACAATTGCTAAATTTCCTGTTGGTACAGTATACGGACCATACATTGATAATGGAAGTTATGTGCTGGCTAAATTATTAGGAGTAAAAAGCATAGCAGATAGTGCAAAGGCAAGGCATATTTTAATTCCTACAATGGATCCGCAAACACAACAACCAATTAATTCAGATAGCGCTGCCAAAAAATTAGCAGATAGCTTATTGGTTGTTATTAATAAAGGAGGTGATTTTGCAGCTTTGGCAAAACAATTCAGTACCGATCAAGGAAGTAAAGACAAAGGCGGCTTTTATGATTATTTCCCTTACGGACAAATGATGCCCGAGTTTAACGACTTTGCATTTAATAAACCGGCTGGCACAAGAGGAATTGTAAAAACCCCTTATGGATATCATGTTATTGAAGCAATGGGTACAAAGGGCAGCAGCCCCGCTTATAAAATTGCTTTCTTATCCAAAGAAATTTATGCTACAGAAGGTACATTCAATAAAGCCAACCAGGAAGCAACAAAACTTTCTGCACAAAAAAACAGCAAAGAGTTTGACGCATATATTGCAAAAAATGGTTTGCAAAAAATTAGCTGGCCTACAATAGTAAAAGAAAACGATTACAGTATTGGACAGCTGCAGGATGCAAGACAATTAGTGCGCTGGGCATACGAAGCTAAAAAAGGTGATGTAAGTGAACCTTTTAATATTAATGATGAGTTTGTAGTGGCCACTGTTGATAAAATTGAAGAAGAAGGTACACAAACAGCCACCGCAGCACGCCCGATGGTGGAAGGTGTTATTCGCAACCGTAAAAAGGGAGATATCATTATAAAAAAATTAGGCGCTAACCCAACTCCGGAAACTGCAGCCGCAGCATATAACAAGCAAGCACAAACAGCCGGCGCAGATTCATCAATTACATTTATAACCCCTATAATTCCCAATGTTGGTATGGAGCCTAAGGTTATTGGGGCCAGCTTTAATAAAGCTTATCAAACAAAACCATCTCCTGCAATAGCCGGAGGCACAGGTGTTTTTGTGGTAAAGGTTAACAGTATAGGTGTTAAAGCTGCCGATACACCGGAAGCTGCTGCTCAAAAAATCAGTCAGCGTGTAGCTGCTGCAAAACAGCAAATTGCTGCAGGCTGGTTTGAAGGGTTAAAAAATCAGGCAACTATTAAAGACAACAGGAGCAAATATTTTTAACGAACCACATATAGAAATAAATTTGAGCCCCGGTTTACCGGGGCTTTTTATTTCGCTAAGCTAAAATTTACATAACAAGTAAATGCTGGCGGCGGCAAAACACTAATTTTGCAATATGGCAGAACAGTTTGTAAATAAGGTGGCAGAAAGCGGAATAGTTACTTTAGACCTTGAAGAGTTTTTTCCAAAAGATGCGGTAGTTGTTTTTGATTTGAAGGATTATTTATTCATGGGACTAATACTAAAGGAGAAAGACTTTAGAGAGGCGCTAAAAAACCTGGATACAACTCTGTATACAGGAAAAGCAGTGGCTATTACATGCAGTGCCGATGCGGTTATACCCATGTGGGCATATATGCTGGTGGTAAGCATTCTGCAACCAGTTGCTGCAAAAATTCATTTTGGTACTGAAAGTAATTTTGAAGAAACAGCGCTTATAAAAAATATCGAAGCTATAAATGCAGAGCAATATAAAGATCAGCGTGTGGTGATTAAGGGATGCGGAGAAAAACCTATTCCGGAATCTGCATATGTAAAAATTACCGAAATGCTTCGGCCGGTTGCAAAAAGCATTATGTACGGTGAACCCTGCAGTACGGTTCCGGTTTATAAAAGGCCTAAATAGTTACATTAAAACCACCCACGTTTTCTAAAAATACGCAGCATTACCAGCGGAATAAAAAGCATTAACCCCACTGAAATAAAAAAGCCCCAGTTGTTGTGCAACAGTGGTATTTTGTCAAAGTTCATCCCGAAGATGCCGCCAATAACCGTAGCAGGGGCAAGCAGGCAGGTAACCACCGCCATCACTTTCATTACCTCGTTCATTTTAAGGTTTACATTGCTTAGGTAAAGGTCGTTCAGGTTCATCATCATATCCCTGTAGTTTTCCGCAAGTTCATTTGCCTGTATAATGTGGTCATACACATCCTTAAAATATTTTTCAGTACGTTCTTCAATCAGTTCACTTTCACTCCGCAAAATTCCATTTACCAATTCTCTTACCGGCGCAACACTTCGTTTAAGCACAATCATTTCTTTGCGTAACATATTTGTTTTAGCCAGCGTTCGGGTATTGGCGCTTCGTACAATATCTTCTTCCAGGCTTTCAATTCGTTCACCCAGTTTTTCCATTACAACAAAATAGTTGTCAACAATTAAATCTATTAAGCAATAAAAAAGATAATCAGCTTTCTGCTGCCGTACTTTACTGGTACTAAGTTTTAATTTTTCTCTTAGTGGATTAAAAACATCTCTTGCTGCATCTTCCTGGAAGCTGATAACAAAATCTTTTCCTAATACTATACTTACCTGCTCTGTTTCTACTGCAGAATCTGTTTCATTAAAGTAAAGCATGTTGAGTACGCAAAAAACAATGTTCTCTATATCGTCCATTTTGGCTCTTTGGCCATGGCTTAAAATATCCTCGGTAATAAGCGGGTGAATGCCATAGTGAGCACAAATTTGTTCTACATCTGTTTTTCTTATACCATCAACATTTATCCAGGTTGTTTTGCCCGAAGTTTTATAGGGCAGGCAGGCGGGTACAGCATCAAAGGTTTTAATGTCTGCACTCGAAGAATCGTAATCAAATACGAGAATTTTTACGGACTCCGGCTCTTTGCGGTGTGACGGGGCTGTTGGGTTTACCTGCAACACCCTTTTTGTGCGCAACAGCTCCAGCGGATTAAGCAGATACGAAATGTATTTTTTACTTTGTTTGAACATAGCAAAACTAAAATACAAAATATTCTTTCATTAGAAGGGCGTGCTTAACGATAGTAGCCATTCTTTTCAATTTCTTCTTTCACAATGTCGGGCACCAAATACCGGATCGATTTCTTTTCTTTAATAAGGTTACGTATATGCGTACTCGAAATTTCAAGCAGCGGAGCATCCACAACCGTAAAATCAGCTCCAAAGGTTTCTGTTATCTCAAAGCCGGGCCTGCGGTATATATAGAAAGAATTGTTTTTAATAAGGGTTTGATAGTTTTTCCACTTATCTAGGTTTTGAAAACCATCGCTGCCCATAATAATTGCAAAACGATGTTCGGGGTGTTTTTCAGCAAGGTAAGCCAGGGTATCAATTGTATAAGATGGCTTTGGAAGCTTGAACTCTACCGTACTGGTTTTTAGCTTTTGCTCTCCTTCAATAGCAATATTAACGAGGTGCAGTCTTTGATATTCGTTTAATAAAGAAGCAGAAGTTTTAAACGGGTTCTGAGGAGAAACAACAAACCACACCTGGTCTAAGTTGGTTGTTGAAGCAATGTGCGATGCAATAATGAGGTGTCCTGTATGAACCGGGTTAAATGAGCCAAAATAAAGACCAATTGTCATATAATTAATTGATAATCAAATAGATAATTAATCTACTTCTACCCATATTTTTTCAGCCTCGTTCAGGCGGAGACTTAATGTATAGCCGGCAACCATTACAGAAACAGGGTCTCCTAAAGGCGCTACCTGATCTATAACAATCCTTTCTCCCGGCACACAGCCCATTTCCATGAGCTTCAAAAAAATATCATCATTTTCAAAACGTCTGATAGTTGCTTTTTTCCCAGCTTCCAATTCTGACAGTCTTTTTTCCATCTGCTTGATTATGACTGCAAAAATATTCATTCACCTTTGTTCAATAATTCCGAAATGAGAAATACTATGCCCGTCCAGTTTTTTTTTCTTGTTAATAATATCACTTTACGAGATCGGACACGCCTGAAAGGATTTATCCCTGAAATATTTAAAAAGCACAAACTGAAACTGGAGTCTCTCAATTATATCTTTTGCAGTGATGAGCAACTGCTGAAAATAAACAGGGAACACCTGAAGCATGACTTCTATACGGACATTATAACCTTCGGGCTCTCTCTTAAAAATGAACCTGTTATAGGGGAGATTTACATAAGTGCCGATAGGGTAAGGGAGAACGCTAAAGCTTTGGGAGTATCTATAAATGAGGAATTGCACCGGGTAATTTTTCATGGTGTGCTGCACCTGTGCGGATACAAGGACAAGAAGGCGCAGGACATCAAAGAAATGAGGAGGGCAGAAAATGCGTTTATAAGCCAATATTTTAAAGGCTAATGTTCCACGTGGAAAAATGCCGCACCTGGAATCTTTTCCACGTGGAACAATTAGCTAAATATTTCACAAACGAAAAACCTGCTTATTACCTTTGCACCCATGTTTCCAGAATATGATATTATAGTTGTTGGTGCCGGCCATGCCGGGTGTGAAGCTGCTGCCGCCGCTGCCAATATGGGCAGTAAAGTGCTGTTGATTACCATGAACATGCAAACTATTGCCCAAATGAGCTGTAACCCAGCAATGGGAGGCATTGCAAAAGGCCAAATTGTAAGGGAAATTGATGCAATGGGCGGTTATAGCGGTATTGTAAGCGACGAAAGCATGATTCAGTTTAGAATGCTGAACAGAAGCAAAGGCCCTGCCATGTGGAGCCCCAGAGTGCAGAGCGACCGCATGCTGTTTGCTGCTAAGTGGAGGGAGATGCTGGAAAACACCCCAAACGTAGACTTTTACCAGGACATGGTAAATGGTTTGCTGATAAAAAATGGCCGTGTCTACGGCGTTTCAACAGGTTTGGGCCATGAAATAAAGGCAAAATCGGTTGTGTTAACCAACGGAACCTTTCTTAATGGAATTATACATATTGGAGAGAAGCAGCTGGGCGGTGGAAGAATGGCGGAAAGGGCCGCAACCGGAATAACCGAGCAATTGGTTGCGTTGGGCTTTGAAAGCGACCGGCTAAAGACCGGAACGCCACCAAGGATAGACGGAAGAAGCCTGGATTATTCCAAAATGGAAGAGCAGAAGGGTGACGATGAAATTGTAGGCTTTAGCTATCTGAACACCAGTAAAATAACTCCGGATAAGCAGCGAAGTTGCTGGGTAACATATACCAACCAGGATGTACACGATGTTCTTAAAACAGGCTTTGATAAAAGCCCCATGTTTCAAGGCAGAATACAGGGAACGGGTCCAAGATACTGCCCCAGTATTGAAGATAAGATTAACCGTTTTGCTGACAGGGACCGCCATCAACTTTTTATTGAACCAGAAGGATTCAATACCATAGAGATATATGTTAATGGTTTTTCTTCTTCGCTACCCGAAGATGTACAACATAAGGCGCTTAGGTTAATTCCCGGGTTTGAAAATTGCCGCATGTTCAGGCCAGCTTATGCAATTGAGTACGATTATTTTCCCCCGACGCAGCTAAAGTTCAGCTTAGAAACAAAACTTATTGAAAACCTGTTTTTTGCCGGGCAAATAAACGGAACTACCGGATATGAGGAAGCCGCCTGCCAGGGCTTAATGGCAGGAATAAATGCACACCAAAAAGCAAGAAACCTGGAGCCGGTTGTTTTGAAAAGAAGTGAAGCATACATCGGTGTGCTGATTGATGATCTTATAAACAAAGGCACCGACGAGCCGTACCGTATGTTTACCAGCCGGGCAGAATTTAGAACACTCCTGCGCCAGGATAATGCAGACCTGCGGTTAACGGAAATGAGTTACCGGCTGGGCCTGGCAACGCAGGAAAGAATGGAAGCGGTAAGAACAAAGCAACATAATGTGGCAGCGATAAAAAATATTTTGGCTAACACAACGCTTGAGCCAGAAGAAACAAGTGCTTTTTTAGAAAGCGTACAATCATCTCCGTTAGTTACAAAACAAAAAGCTGCTCAAATAGTTTTACGCCCCATGATTACTATTGGTAATATGCTAATGCATTTACCAAAAGTAAAAGATGCACTTTCTGGTTTTAGTAGTGAAGAATTAGAGCAGGCCGAAATACAATTGAAATACGATACCTACATTGAAAAAGAAAAGGAGCTGGTGGCTAAAATGAGCCAGCTGGAAGATTTAATGATTCCGGATAATTTTGACTACGACAAATTAGTTTCCCTTGGTACAGAAGCAAAACAAAAATTTAAAAAAATAAAACCCAGAACATTGGGGCAGGCCAGCCGCATCAGTGGTGTTAACCCAAGCGATGTGCAAATATTAATGGTGTTTATGGGCCGTTAGCTTACACACAAAAAATAAAATATAAAAATCTGCGTTAAGTATAAAATTTTAAAAATGAATTTAAACTTTAATACAGCTACCAGCAAAGAAGAAGTTTTTGAAAAAGTATCGGCATATTTAGCTGCTAAAGATTTAGCGGTAGATAAAAAAGATACCACCAGGCCATGGGGCGGCTTTTTTGTAATGGATGAAAACCAGGCCGAAAAATTTATTGGTTTATACTTTCCGCATCTTACAAAAGAAGAACTCAATATCTCAGGAAAGCTGAGCCCTAAAATTTTAGTGGTAGCACCGGAAAAAAGGTTAAGCTGGCAATATCACCACCGCCGTGCAGAAATTTGGAAATTGATTGGAGGCGTAGCGGGTGTAGTAACCAGCGATACGGACGAAGAAAAAGACACCACACATTTAGCAATAGGAAATATTATACAATTAAAACAAGGCGAACGCCACCGTTTAATTGGACTTACCGGAGAATGGGGTATTGTTGCTGAAATTTGGCGCCATACTGATGCTGACCACCCAAGCGATGAAGATGATATTGTAAGGGTGCAGGATGATTTTGGAAGGTAGTTTTTACAATACACAACAAAAATATTTTATGCAGGCTTGTTCTTAAAGCCTGCATTTTATTTTCCATCTGCAGCCAGCACCATTTTTATTTCCCCATAACTAATATCGTTCGGTAAATTATCAATAAGAGTTCTATGGCTTAGTGAACCATGAATGGCAACGGCATCTTTTATTAATTGCTGTTTTTTATTGCTTACAAGATCATCAATATTAATTTGCCCATCAGCAATAAAAGGAACCAGGTGGCTTTCAATAGTGCTAACAACAAGGTTTCGTTCTGTTGCAATTTCTGCAGGCGTCTTTCCTTCTTTATATAAATTAAAAGAAATGGTTTTTGTATCTGTTTTTGTAACAGCGTTTTTTACTTTTTGTGCTTTTTCTTTTGATGCTTTTGAAGGAAGGGCCGCCATATTGGTTTCAATACTGTACTGCTGGCAATAACTTTCTATGGCTGCCAGTATATCATCACCGTATTTATCAACCTTGGCTTTTCCAAAACCGCTTATTTGCAACAAATCTTTTTTTGTAAGTGGCAAATAAGTACTCAGCTCTGTTAGTGAGGCAGCATTAGCCACCATATAAACAGCCAGCCCTTCATCTTTACACATCATATCTCTCCAGCGCTTTAATGTGTTATATAATTCAACATTTGCAACGCTGCCGCTTGTTACTGTTTGTGTTTTATTTGCTGCATAACAGGTAATATTGAATTTTGGCAACACATATTTTAGTTTGTGCTGTAAAAAACCCGTAACCGAAAACGGTTGCTTGCAATATTGTAAATAATAGCAGGAGTTATAAAGCGCCATTGCCGTTTCAACCAGTTGCTCATTAATTACAGCAGCAGTTTCTTTATGCTCTGTAACTAAAGGATGATTTTGTATTTCTTTTAAATACGCTTCCAGCCTTGGTACAAAATGATTGGCCGCATCAGTAATTCTTTTTTGAAGTGCTGCGTTGTTTTCAATAACACCTTCATTTTTCATTAATAAAGCAACCTGGCCAATAAATTTTAAGCCAACGTTTTTATTTGCAGCAAAATGCTGTTGTAAGTTTTCAATCCAGTCAATGCTGCCATCATTTAGTTTTTCAGCATGTTGTTTTATTTGAAAAAGTAATTGCCCTGCCGCTGTTTCAATTTCTGTAAACGAAAACAGCTCTTCCAAAATTTGCTGGGTAAATAATTGCCTTGCGCCAGCAAACCTGTCTGCCAAAGAACCTTTGTGCTGTAATGATTGCTGGCCCTTCACCACATTATCGTTACTGGTAATAGCGCTTTGCGGAATTTTACTCAACAGCACAATACCATCAAGGCTTGTGCAACGGCTTAGCGCCACATACACCTGCCCGCTGCTGAAGGCGGATGCCGCATCAATCATAACTTTTTCAAACGTAAGCCCCTGGCTTTTGTGAATGGTAATAGCCCATGCCAACCGCAATGGATATTGTGTGAAAGTACCCAGCGTTTCCTGCTCTAATTTTCCATCGGTGCGGCTAAGATTATAGCGGCTGTTTTCCCATGTTTCCATAGCCACATAAATTTCTTCACCATCACAATCCACCACAATTTTTTCTTTGCTTAATGATTTTACCACACCAATTTTTCCATTAAAATACCGGCGGGCAATAACATCATTTTTTAAAAACATTACCTGTGCACCCTCCCGTAAAACCAAACTGGCTTCGGCGGGGTACATGTTTTCAGGAAAATCATTTTCTACAATGGCGTTGTATGTAAACGGCGCAGTATTCAGGCGATTTAATTGTTGCTGGTTAATATTGTCTGCCTGGCTATTGTGAGAAGTAAGAGTAATGTATTTATCTTCTGCAGCAGCATAAAAACCGGGTTGATAGCGCATGTGCAAATCTTCAAAGTCATCTGCATCCATGCTATTGGTACGCACTTTATTTAGCAGGCGCACAAAACTGTCTTCTTTTTGGCGGTAAATTTTATTAAGCTCAATTAGTAATGGCAGTTGTTCTTTTATTGCAAGGCTGTCAAAGAAAAACGGCGATGCATAATATTCGCTTAAAATATTCCACTCCTGTGTTTGTGCCACCGGCGGCAACTGAAACAAATCACCAATGCATAATAACTGCACACCGCCGAATGGTAAATGATAATTGCGGCGCACATGCCGCAAAATTGTATCAATTGCATCCATCGTATCGCAGCGCACCATGCTTATTTCATCAATTACCAGCAACTCCATTTTACGCAGCAGTTGAAGGCGCTGCCTGTTGTGCCGCAGTTTGCCCAGCAATTCTTCTTTATTATTTTTTGTGGGCAGAAATGGATGAAAGGGTAACTGAAACAAACTGTGCAATGTAACACCGCCGGCATTTATAGCCGCCACGCCTGTTGGTGCAGCCACAACAATATTTTTTGTGGCATTGTCACGCAGGTATTTTAAAAAAGTGGTTTTGCCCGTTCCGGCTTTACCGGTAAGAAAAATGTTTTCATTTGTTTCGGTAACAAAGCGGTAGGCAAGGTCAAAAACTTCGTTTCTTTCAATTACAGCCACGGTGTTATTTTTAATTATAAAGAATTAAGCCTGCGGCTTAAAATGCCGCCACGAATTACACAGATTTTCACGGATGAAATGCACAAAAAAACTAAAGCACAAGCCTTTTGTATTCCAAGCTTGATTTTCCAAAATTAATAATCAAGCCTAAACCACAATTAGAAACTTTTAAGTAGTTTAATGTTTGAGCAATATAATCATTGGATATTCCTTCTTTAGTTGCTTTTACTTCCACAATAATCTTTTCGTTAACAAAAAAGTCGGCAAAAAAATGATGAGGTAAAATTATTCCTTTGTAATTGATGGCAAACTCTTTTTCTCTCAAGTAGTTTATTTCTGATTTTGCAAATTCAATTTGCATAGCATCTTTGTAAACCACTTCTAAAAATCCATGCCCTAAAAAATTGTGCACTTTCATACAAGCGCCAATAATATTATAACTGATATCTTCAAGTATAAGCTGTGGCATAAAATGACTCCTAAATATTGTATAATAAACAGAATAAAAGGGCCACGGATTGCATGGATTTCTTACTTGTATTTAATCTGAGTAAATCTGTGCAATCCGTGGCAAAAAGTTATGCTGCAGGCTTCTCACCACCAATCAGCAGCAACTCATTTACCTGCACTTCGGTAACATATCTTTTAATACCATCTTTATCGGTGTACATACGGTTTACTAATTTGCCTTCAATGGCTACTTCTTTTCCTTTGGTTAAAAACTTTTCTGCAATCTCTGCTACTTTGCCCCATGCCACCACATTGTGCCAGGTGGTTTGTGTTTCCTTACGGCCTGTGCGGCCTGTATAGGTTTCGTTGGTGGCCATGCTGAACCGTGCCATTTTAGTACCGTTTTCGGTGTTTTTTACTTCTGGTGCTTTACCCAGGTTGCCAATTAACTGAACTTTGTTTTTTAATGCGTACATAACTTTAAAATTTGTGCCGTGCCTGTTTTATAGCCGTGCTGTTGATTTAATTCCGGTGTTCCGGATTGACAATGCAAAGATGCAGCACACCAAAACTGATAGCCGGAGATTATGGGCTTACTTACCTTTATATCCGTATGTAAACGGTTGTTTTATGATAATAAATTACTATCTTTTGCAGTAAATTGATTGTATGCCAAAGGTTGCTGAAGAAAAAATATGCTTGCAATGTGGCAAAGTGCTAAAAGGCCGCAGCGATAAAAAATTTTGTGATGACTATTGCCGTGCGGCTTATAACAACGAATTAAAAGGTGCCGCTAATAATTTTGTGCGTAACGTAAATAATGCCTTGGGTAAAAACCGTCGCATTTTAGAAAGTGTTTTGGCTGAAGGAAAAGCCACTGCCAACATTAGTAAAGACAAGCTGCTTGAAAAAGGCTTTCAGTTTAAATACCACACTAATTTATATACCACTAAAGACGGCCGCACTTACTTTTACTGTTACGAGTATGGTTATTGGTTGCAGGAAAATAACTGGTGCTTAGTGGTGAAAAGAGAAGAGTAACTACGCCGCCAGCTCTTCCATTTTTTCTGCAGACTCTTTCCTTACAGGTGTTAAATCCGGAGAAGGGCCTTCCGGAAAATCTTCTGCATGCAATTCAATCCTTCTTGTAATATCACTTAATGATGTAAGCCGCTGCACCATATATGGAATAGTTTCTAACCCCTTTGCAAAATTTGTTACGTAAAAAAAGATGCCGACTACATTACCCGCTAAAATTGCAGCGCCGGATGTTTTGTAGGTTAACAGCAAACTGGCACCCAAAACTATCATCACAAGCAGTTCCATAAAGCCATAATTAAATGCTTCCTGGTTGCTTATTTTAATTTGCCAAAAACGAAGATTGTTATAATGCTTTTTTAATTCTTTGGTATTTCCATTGCTGATAACATCCACCTGGTTTTCCAGTTCATCATTCTTTAATTTATTAAGACGCATCATTTTGTTGCCATACAGCTTGCTTACTAAAACTACGGGCACCAGCACCGCTAAACACAACAACACTACTTTTGAATCGTAAAAAAACATGAGTATTAATGAACCCAGCAAATTGTACACCGCTTCAATTACATACACTAAATCAAACTCTAAAAAATCTACAAACTCACGTGCAAGTGTGGAGTGTGCACTGAGCTTGCTTACATCTTTTTGATAAATGCGGCGGCTTAAAAATTTTGTTACCAGTGAAACATAAATGGCAGAATACGTACGGGTATCGTACATGTGCCTTAATGTGCCAACAGAAAGTGTGATAACATGTGCAACAGATAATAATATTAATCCTTCATAACTGCCCTTCATTAAATCGTTAATGGCCATGCCTAAAAAGAAAGGGCGCAACAGGCCGCCCAGCATTTCAAGCGAAAACAATATATAGGTAAACACCAGCTGGCTGCGGTGCTTTAGCATTAAGCTTTTTAAAATTTGAAAACGTGACATAGCTTCCGGGTTTTAGAATCGTTGTTTAAATTGCTGTTGTCGTGCCAACGAACGAAGCATCCGTCATATAAATATTATAAACAGATTTCTCCCTCGTCGAAATGACAATAGAATTTAATGGGCGGTTAGTAAGACCTTATGAATTTTGGTTAGTTTAAAGCGCAGCCTTTTTTTCTCTTTCTGTAACCGAATTATGGGTAATTCCGGTTATAAGGCCACGGCAGTTGGGCGCACCACAGCGGCAATTAAAGGGCTCCATTTTTTCATCCAGGAAGGATGCGTAGTTGAGGGTTAGTTCATCGCCTTTATTAATGGGTGTTAAGGCAATTACATTTAAACCGGCATAACCGGTGTTTGCGTTACAACTGTGATTTTGCGGAGCCCATCCGCCGGGATTGTCATCCCACAGCAAATATACTTCATCGCTTAAAGGGTAAGCGTATTTTCCAAATATTTCTTTTTCTTTAATGTTCCAGTTTTGCTCCACATATCGTTGGGTAACAATACGTTGTGGCATTTCTTCCCCCTTAAAAATAACTTCTCCGGGCAATATATCCTGGGTGGCAAAAATGCCATACCCGGCAGTGGAATTACCCTTCATTACATATTTTTTAAGCTTGCGTTTGTAGCGAGCTATGCCTTCAGTAATTATATGTTTAAGGAATTTTTGCTGGCCAAAACCATCATGTTTTAAAATATAATCAGCGCTGCCTTCGTATCCATCTTTATAAAAAACAGAACAGGTAAAATTTATTTCTAAAAAGAAGATTTCCTTTTGTTCATTCACCCTGAAATCTAACCGGGCATAACCCACACCACCAAAACTGCGGAAAATTTGTGTGGCAGCATCTTTCAATTTTATTTCAAGCTCCGCATCATTACAAGGGATGTTTGCATTGGGGTGCAGTTCGCTTGTTTTTAGTGCGTAGGTTTTAAATTTATTTTCTTCAGGAAAAATATACTCAACCGGTTTAAACACGGTTACGGTTTTTCCATCTTCATTAGCCGCCAGCATTACGGTAAACTCACGGCCACTGATGTATTCTTCCACGAGCAAGGGGCCATACTCATCAATAATTGCTGCAACTTTTTGTTTTAGTTCGTCAATATTATTTACTAACGAATGTTCATCCACACCCAAACTATCGCCAGCTTTGTGTGGTTTTACAAACATGGGATATGTAAGATGTGCACATTCCTTTTCAACTTCATCAACAGTATTAACCAAAGCATAAGCAGGTGTGTTAATACCCTCTGTATACGCCACATACTTCATTAATTCTTTTGGCGGGTCGTATAAAACAGATGTAGGTCCGGTAAAGGGCAGGTTCAATAATTCTATTGAGTAAATAACATCAATGCTGGGTACTTCCCACTCTAAATAACCTTCGCAGAGGTTTACAAATATGTCGTAGTTTTTTTTCTGTAACTCTTTTAATTGTTTGTAGGTGGTGAGCTTGTTTAAAAAAACAGTATCAACAGTATCGTTGGGTAATAACAACGATAAATCCCTGGGAGGGTCGTAATTTTTATAATCAACATCGGTGGTTGAATAATCAGGCTCTAAAACACAAACTCTCATAATATTTTTTGGCCACAGGTTGCACAGATTTTCACAGATAAAATCAATCCGTGTTAATCCGTGTAATCTGTGGCTAACTGTTTTCTTAAAAAAGCATCATTAATAATTTCAACAATCAGCGATGCAAAAGAAGTATTGCTTACCCTTAATATAGCACCGATAGAAGTAAAATCTTCATCTTCACTTAAACCACATTGTGCGTTTACTTCCAGCACATATAATTTTTTAGTGGCGCTGTCCATACGCACATCCACACGTGTGTAGCCCGTGCCCTTGCAGGCAACATACGCATCCCAGCTAATTTTTTTTATATCATCAATTAATGAAGCATCCGGCACAGCATATTCATAAAAATTTTCTTCGTTGGGCATGGCGGCTTCATCTTCATAAATTTCCCAAAGGCGGTCAAAGCTTAAAAACTTTTCTTTTTCTGGTAATGATGCATGAAAGATGCGTTCAACCGGCGTATAAATTTTTGCAGTTTCAGGATGATTATACGAACCCGTAATTAACACCGTAAACTCCGGCCCTGTAATAAATGATTCTGCAATTAATCCGTCGGCCGCTAAATTCCAGCCACGGTAACCGTCAAACATTTGTTCTATCTGAGTATTTAATTCGGCTTTTGTTTCCACCACGTTTTTAATACCAACACCCATGCTGCCACCGCTTACAGATGGCTTAACAATAATTGGTGTTCCCAATCTTCCAAAAATACCATTGGTATATTGCTCTTTCACTTTTATGGCTTCCCATTTTGCGTTTGGCACATGGTGCTTATCAAACGCTTCTTTCATGGGTATTTTAGATGTGGTGATGTTATAAAAATATTCGTCGGAGCCGGTATATACCAACCCTTTTTCCTGTAATAATTTTACAACAGAAATACCCGGCGTACCATTTACCTCATCGCCATCACAAATGTTTAGCACCACGGGAAAATAAACAGCAGCATTTTTTTCAGTAACAATAGTTTCAATAACTGTGGCGTAATCAGCCATAGTTACCGGCTGCCATTTCCATTCAATATTTAATTGGGCAAAAGTTTTTGTGTATTCGTCAATGCTCTGGCTAAAATCGTAATAATAATCAATATTGGCGTCGTTAGTTTGCAAACTGGGTGCCAGTACCCACACTTTTAGTTTTTCAACGGGTATATCTGGTAAAAAAGAAACTGGTAACGACATAAAATTTAAACAACAACGGTTAAATACCGGCCTGCTTTTTTATAAAATCAGTTAAGTGATACTTTAATAGCGTTGATTTATCCAAGTGAGAAGCGCCGTTTATTAACTGCAGGCAATTTGCATCCTTGCAATTACAAACAAAAGGCTGGCTCATATCCCACTCTGTACTTGGATAAAAGAACGTCAGCTCATCTCCCGGCTCCAACGGTTTTAAGCAAACCAGCTCCATCGTGCTGGTATTAAAAAATACATTGGGGTTACAACTGTGGTTAATGTACTGTAAAAACTCCGGCTGCAACGTAATGTGCGTATCCACGCCGGTTTGAACAGTTAAATACGTGGCAAACGATTGTGTAATGCCTGCATGAAATTTACTGATAACATCGCCGGGCTTAATCGCCATAGTAGCATGTAAACTTTTTTGATTGGTGGAAGTGTTTAATAACACATCGCCAAAACTATGGCGGCTCACCACTTCAAATAACGGGCTGGTAACAGTAGATGTTGTCATGCGAATTTAGAATGGGCTGAGTGAAAAAAGTTTAATGCAGTACCGGTTTTTATTAAGCAACAGCATTGAGTTATATAAATGTAGTTATACATTATTTAATAAAAAAGATAAAGCGCTGTTATTATTTGTTAAGTGGATTAATAACGCTATAATGTGAATAACCGTAAAACAATAACTTTATGCCTTAAAGCAACAGCATTGATTACAGAACAAGCGCAACCCAACGGTGAATTATTATTGCAACTGGTTAAAATGGAAATGCCTTTTGGAAAATATAAAGGAACAGTGCTTTGTAACCTGCCGGTATCGTATTTAGAATGGTTTAACCGAAAGGGTTTTCCTAAAGGCAAACTGGGAGTATTGCTGCAAACTTTGTATGAAATAAAAATAAACGGCCTTGAGTATTTACTAACACCACTTAAAAGCATAAACTAAGTAACAAGATGAAAAAAGCAGTAATAGCAATTTTAAGTCTTTTTATAATTATTAAAACAGAAGCAAAGGTTTTTTTACCTGCCGTGTATTGTAATCACATGGTGTTGCAGCAAAAGAACGCTGTAAAAATTTGGGGCTGGAGCGATGTTGGGGAAAAGGTTACCATTACCACCAGCTGGGATACCATTACATATAAAGCAGAAGGCGATGCCTATGCAAAATGGGAAACCTTTTTGAATACCCCTGTGGCAGGAGGGCCGCATACAATAACGGTTAAGGGTCCTTATAATACAATAAGAATTGAAGATGTTTTAATTGGCGAAGTGTGGCTGGCCAGCGGGCAAAGCAATATGGAAATGACGACCTGGTGGGGTTTGCCTTATGAGGAAGAAGTAAAGAAAGCAACCAATAACCAAATTCGTTTTTTTCATATTGGCAAAAGCTCCTCGGCTTATCCGCAGGAAGATGTACGGGCAGAATGGGTGGTGTGCAGCCCCGAAGCGATGAAAGGGTTTAGCGCAGCAGCCTATTTTTTTGGGAAAAAAATTAATGAACAAACAAAACTGCCCGTTGGCTTAATAAGTGCCTGCTGGGGCGGTACGCCAGCAGAAGTGTGGACACCGGAAGATATAATCCGCAACGACAGTATTTTAAAAACCGCCGCATCAAAACTTACAGAAACAAAATGGTGGCCTGTAAAACCCGGCTATAATTACAATGCCACTATTGCGCCCTTAACCAATTTTAAAATTGCCGGCGCCATTTGGTACCAGGGGGAAAGTAATACCGGCGCATCACAAACCTACCAGCAGCTATTTACCACCATGATAAAAACCTGGCGCAAAAAATGGAACGATAACTTTCCTTTTTATTTTGTTCAAATTGCGCCCTACAATTATGAAACCAGTAATATTTGTGCGTTACTGAGAGAAGCACAAACAAAATCTCTTTCGCTGGAAAAAACCGCCATGGTGGTAACGAGTGATTTGGTTGATAACATAAATGATATTCATCCCAAATTAAAAAAAGAAGTAGGTGAGCGGCTGGCCGATATAGCGTTAGTTAATAATTATGGTATAACAGGTAAAAACCCTAACAGCCCGTTATATAAATCAATGCAAATTGAAAAAGATAAAATACGCATCAGCTTTAATAATGCAGAAAACGGTTTTGTTATTAAGGGCAAAGCTGCTACAGATTTTTACATTGCTGCGGCAGACAAAAACTTTGTGACTGCACAGGTTAAAGTGGATGGAAACGGCAGCACCATAGTTGTTTGGGCAAAAGAAATTAAAAACCCTGTTGCGGTGCGTTTTGGTTTTAGCAATACCGCTATGCCCAACCTGTTTAGTAGAGAAGGCTTGCCGGTAAATTTATTTAGAACTGATGACTGGGAGGTAGAAACAGTGCCGGTTAAAAAATAACTTATATAAAAGAACGTATCCCCTCTGCATTGTACTCTTGCCGGAATTCTTTGGGCGTACAATCTTTTTTCTTTTTAAAAATGCGGTTGAAGTTGGAAATATTGTTGAAGCCGCACTTAAAAGCAATTTCATTAATACCATGTGTAGTATCAATTAACATACGGCTTGCATTGCCCAGCCTTATTTCGTTTAAAGTATCAATAAACGTTTTACCGGTGCGTTGTTTAAAAAACCGGCTAAAGGCCACTTCACTCATCGATACTAACTCTGCAGCTTCTGCCAGCGTTATGTTTTTACCAAAATTATTATTGAGATAATTCATAATTTTTTCTACCCTGCGGCTGTTGTAATTAATGCTCTCTGCATTTTTAAAAGAAATGTCAGAAAGGGTTTTCATATTCCGTGAGCTGGAAAGGTCGTGTAAAATTGAAATAAGCTCCAGTACAGAATCAAAACCATGTTTTTTGGTAAGGCTAAGCAAACGTGGTTTTATAGCTGCTATAGTTTCTTTTGAAAAAAGCAACCCCCTTAACGACTTTTCAAACATGCTGCGGATAAGTTTCATCTGGTTGCGCTGCAAAAACTTATCATCAAACAAATCTCTGTGAAACTGAATGGTTATTTCTGTAAACTCCTTGCTTTTGCATTTATGATTAAACCACCCGTGCTGCAGATTGGGCCCCACCAGCACCAGCTCCAGTTCACCAATTTCATCTATATGGTCGCCAATAACCCTTTTTACGCCCTTGGCATTATCAATAAAATTCAGCTCAAACTCCTCATGGTAGTGCAACGGAAAATTAAACTCAGATTTTACCCTGTAAAAAAGAGTAAAGCAATCGCTTTGTGTAAGGGGAGTTATTTCACGTAACAGAGAAGAGTTCATATGCAAAACTTTATAGGGCTGCATGTCAGCCGGGGCAGTCGTAAGTTGTAAATGTATAAAAAAAGTAAACACCCGATTAAAAAAATATCAATACTTAATCGTGCTGTTTTTTATAAAATGCAGTGTGGTACTGCGTTTCAGCAGTCTATTAATTAAATGTACTGTAAAACAGATAAAATAATATACAACAATGATAAAATAGTATCTAAAAGCAATGATGCCTGAAAGTATATTTGATAAAACAAATTGCTATATGAAATGTAAACTACTGGTGTGCATGCTTGTGGGCTGCATACTCACTCTTTCAGCGTTTTCACAAACAAAAAAAATTACGGGTGTTGTTTCAGATGAAAAGGGAACCACGCTGCCCGGCGCCACGGTGCTTGCCAAAGGCACTACACAGGCTGTAAAAACAGATGTAAACGGAAAGTTCAGTATTGAAGTTCCGGAGTCTGTAAAAACTTTAATCATTTCTTTTATTGGCATGCAAACGCAATCGGTTGCAATTAACAAAGCCGGTGTGGTTGCTGTGTCGTTAAAATCAAATGCCACCATTTTAAGCGATGTGGTGGTAATTGGTTACGGCACCCGTAAAAAAGCAGATGTCACCTCTGCCATTTCCTCAGTAAAAGAAAAAGATATTAAAGACATGCCGCTGGCCGGCATTGACCAGGCCATACAGGGTAAGGTTGCAGGTGTAACCATTACCAATAACAGCGGTCAGCCCGGAGGTGGTGTTTCTATTAAAGTGCGTGGCGTAACCACCATTAACAGTAACGACCCGTTAATTGTTATTGACGGCGTTCCGTTTGTAAGTAATGTTAAAACAAACGCAGGTTATGCAGGGCTTGGTGGTTCTGATGGACAAACTGCCAACAGTGTGATGGCGACTATTAACCCCAACGATGTTGAATCAATCGATATTTTAAAAGACGCCTCTGCACAAGCTATATATGGCAGCCAGGCGGCCAATGGTGTAATATTAATTACCACTAAAAAAGGTAAAGCCGGCGAAGGAAAAATTAACTATGATGTTTACTATGGCAAATCATATGTGCAAAAGAAACTGGACCTGATGGATTTAAAAGATTATGCCCGCTATCAAAACAGCGTGGTGGGTGAACTGGGCATAACACCTACAGCAGAATTTGCCAATCCCGATATTTTAGGGCGTGGTACCGACTGGCAGGATGCTATATTCCGTGATGGTACAGTAAGCAGCCACCAGTTAAGTTTTTCCGGCGGTAAAGACAATTTAAACTATTATTTTTCTGCTAATGTATTTAACCAGGATGGTATCTTAATTGGCTCCAACTTTAAAAGATACTCCACCCGTTTTAACCTGGATAACCAGATTAAAAAATGGTTGAAAGTTGGCATCAGCAATAATATAAACCGCAGTGTGCAAAATGTAACACTGGCCGATGCTGCTGAAGGAACAATTTGGTGGAGTGCCATACAAAGCCCACTGGTACCGGTTAAAAATTTAGATGGTTCATGGGCAGGAAACCAAACAACAGGCGCTATTACTTACAACCAGGATAATCCTGTAGCAAGAGCAGAATTAAGGGGTAACCGCTCTACCAGCACACAAATGTTTGGAAGCATTTATGCAGATATTTCTTTCTTAAAATATTTTAACCTGCGCAACGAGGTTTCTTATTCATTAGGTACAAATAATAACAGGGCCCACCAGCTTGCCGGTAATATTGGCAACACATCACTGGGCAGCCAGCTGGCAGAATACCGGGGCAACAGTTATTACTACGCTATAAGAAACTATTTAAACTTTAACCGCAGTTTTGGTAAACATGGCGTAAGTGCCACCGCCGGTCATGAAGCCCAGTATTCTTATTACGAATCTATCAGCGGTAAAAAAATAAACCTGCGTAATAATATTATTGACCTTAACGCAGGCGGCAGCGGAACCGATGCAGAAAGAAAGGCTTTGGAGCTTGGTGGCGGTAAAAGCGAATGGGCAATGGAATCATATTTTGTAAGAGGCAACTATGTTTATGATAACCGTTACTCTTTGTCTGTTAGTTACAGGGCCGACGGTTCATCTAACTTTGCCCCGGGTTTAAAATGGGGTTACTTTCCCGGCGCATCTGCAGCATGGACGGTTACCAACGAAGACTTTGCACAAAGCTTAAAAAAATATGTTGGCTATCTTAAGTTAAGAGTGGGCTATGGTGCAGTAGGTAATCAAAATTTACCAAGTGGTGCTGCTAATCCGCCATATACTTCTACTATTCGTTTCGACCTGTCTCCTGTTGGTTTTGGTTCATCCAATTTTATTAATGGTATTTCCAACTCAAAACTTACATGGGAAAGTGTAGTTACAAAAAATATAGGGCTGGACTTTAATTTACTGGGCGGAAAGATTGATGTGAATGTGGACATGTATAAAAAAACGACTAAGGACATGCTCATCTTCAGTACCGGTCCACGCCTGCTGGGTATTGGCGATAACTGGGATGATTTAAAAGCCCCCATTGGTAACGTTGGCCAAATGACGAATACGGGAATTGATATTGCCATTAATACCAACAACATTAATAAAAACGACTTTACATGGAAAACCACCTTCATTTTTACACACTATAAAAACAGGCTCGACAAATTAATTAACGAATCTGTTTCTATAAATGGTAAAGTGTATTACGACAACTACCTCATTACAAAAACACTTCCCGGAAGTGCCGTTGGTTCTTTTTGGGGCTTAAAAACAGACGGCCTCTTCCGTACACAGGCTGAATTAGCTGGCAGCTATTCTCAATTTGGTTTACCAGTTTCTCAAAACGGAACATGGTTAGGCGATATTCGCTTTAAAGACATGAACGGCGATAAAAAAATTGATGATAACGACTATGGTTATATCGGCAGCCCGTTACCAAAATTTACTTATGGTTTAACCAACAACTTTACGTACAAAAATTTCGACGCAACCATTTTTGTTCAGGGCAGCCAGGGGGCAAAAATTTACAACTTCCTGCGCTGGCAGTTAGAGTCGTTAAACGACGCATTCAACAACCAGCTAAGCTCTGTGCTTGACAGGTATACAGCAAGCAATACAGGAGGCAGCCTTCCCCGTTTTACAAGATTAAACACCAATAACAGGGCTATGAGCGACCGTTATGTGGAAGACGGATCATACCTGCGTATACAAAACGTAACTATTGGTTACCGGGTGCCCAAAAAATACAGCAGCAAAGCGCTTATTAATAACATGAGGGTTTATGTTAGTTGTCAAAACCTGCACACATTTACAAAATACAGCGGCTACGATCCTGAAGTAGGCGCATTTAACGGCAGCATTAAATTAATGAATGTGGATATGGGCCACTACCCTAACCCACGCTCATTCACCATTGGTGCCAACGTTGAATTTTAATTGTAAAACTTAAAAGTTATTAAAAATGAAAAAAAATAAATTAACATACTACTTAGCCTGCTCCGTTTTACTGCTGGCATCTTGTAAAAAAAGTTTTATTGACCGCTCCACACTGGACGGTGCCACCTTAACCAACTATTATAATTCTGCAGAAGAAGTGCGTGGCGCAACAAGCACCCTGTACGGTTTGCCATGGGCTGGTTACGAAAACAGGGCTATGGATGTAATTGGTGATGTAATGGGCGGTACAGAAATTTCCAGCCCGGCAGATGACGCACCGTTTTCAAACTTTACAGTAACCTCCACTTCTGTTCGTTTGGCAGATGCATGGAAATCTTTTTATAAACTGGGCGGCTGGTCCAGCTCATTAATAATTGCGCTGGAAGATAAAAAGAAACAAGGCGGCAATCCTTCTTTTATAGATCCTGCGCTTGCAGAATGTCATTTCATTAAAGGCACCGCATATTTCTACATTGCACGTGCATGGGGCGCCGCACCAATTATTAACGATCCCGGCGCAATTGCACTAACCGGTAATTTTAATATTCCCCGTTATTACGAAAAAGATGTATTACGTTTTGCGCTGGAAGAACTGCAAAAAGCAGAAGCTAATTTGCCCGAAACAGATGTACCCGGCCGTGTAACAAAATATTCTGCAAAAGCAATGATGTCTAAATTATACCTGTACAACAAAGACTATGCAAATGCAAAATTAAAAGCAGGCGAAGTTATTGCTTATGCAAAAAGCTCCGGTAAAATTGGTTTGTATAGTGATTATGCGGCTATGTTTAACACCAGTGCCACTAACAATCATAAAGAATCTTTGTTTTCAACACAACACCCGCTTACACAAAACCCATGGGGTGCCGCAAATCAATTACAGTGCGACCGTGGACCTGATAATTTAGCAACATCTGAAGCAAATATGTGGCAACTGTATCGTCCATCAATGTATATGTTAAGCCAGTACGAAAGCGGTGATTTAAGAAGAAAAGGTTCAGTAATGGAACAAGGCTGGATTAAACCGGAATGGAAACCCAAAAACGGTAATGCAGCATACAATACGTTTATGGCTAATGGTTATAAATACGATACGCTGCAGCCAACAGCAGACGGTGGTCAAAAAAATGATGTACGTGCTAACATAGCAAAATATGTAGTGGGACCAGGTTCCACATACGGTGGAGAATCTGTTATTGGTATGAACACAGGTAAAAACACATCGCACCTGCGTTATGCTGATGTGCTCCTTATTTATGCAGAAGCGGTATTGGCAGGAGGTGCATCCACCACGGACGCTGCAGCGCTGGAAGCTTTTAATGCAGTAAGAACAAGGGCCGGCCTTGCATCAAAAACCTCTATTACAATTGATGATATTTTAAAAGAAAGAAGAGTGGAGTTTGCCTTTGAAGGCGACAGCTGGTATGATTTAAAACGAATGGGATACGCAAAAGCAAGTTCTATTGTTGCAGCACAAAACCGCGGCTGGGTGGGCAACCCTATTTATGTAGGCAGCAATTTTACACAAAACTCCATGTACCTGCCAATACCTGTTGATGAAATCATCCAGGATCCGGAATTAGCAAAAGCACCTGTAGCATACTATTAATAAAACCAACAGCAATAAAAACTCATTTAAAATATAAACAATGAAAAAAATATTTTTTATAAAACCAGTTGTTGTGGCGCTGTTAATGCTGTGCCTTGCAACATTTATTAATGGTTGTAAAAAAGACAGTGATGGCAGCCCGGATTATAAAGCAGGAGATCCTGTTTCAACAAGTGTGTCTCCCAACACTGGCGGTGGCGGTACATCAGTAACAATACAAGGCAGCGGTCTTGGGCAAATGCGTACAATTGTGTTTGATAAAAACAATGTACCGGCGCCATTTGTAACAACACTGAATGCAGAAAACTCCATTATCTTCCGTGTGCCGGATACTGCTTTTGGTGGTCCGCAAAATATTGTTTTAACTAACAGCGATGGTAAAAAACTAACCGTTCCTTTTAATGTAATTGCATTACCCGGTGTGTCGGCCGCATTTCCAACCGATTTCCAGGCAAATTCCCTGGTTACACTTACAGGTATAAATTTAGAAGCTGTTACCGCTGTTGTTTTTGACGGAACAACCACAGCATGTACAATTGTTTCGCAAAGCCGCAAACAAATGGTTATTAAAATGCCTGCTACAACAATAACAAGGGGTAAATTAAAACTTACCAATTCATCGGGCGATAAAGTAACCGATATGGAATTTGTAAATGTTGACCAGGCACAGTGTGTATTTAAAGATGATTTTGCAAACGGCTTTCAAAACTGGGGCTGGGGCGGAAATTATTCTCCTACAACATCCGACAAAATCACAGGTACGTCCAGCATGAATGCAGCTTTTGATCCATCAGGAAGCTGGGGCGGCCTGCAAATGGGTGGCGGCGCTATTAACACCAGCGGCTATAAATATTTTTCGTTTTGGGTAAAAGGAGCAGATGCAGATAAGAACATGCAGTTTTGGATTAACTGGAGCAACCAAAAAGTATTTACTATTCCTGCAAATAAATGGACGTATTTCCGTTACGAACTGGCGGTGGATTTTCCCGGAACCACCAACGTGGACAATGTAACCTTCCAGCTTTACAATGAAGGAAAAACCATCCTGTTCGATAACATCATGTTCTTTAAGTAAAATCAGCAGCAGTTAGTTTTCTTATACCGTAATCAAACAAAACGTCGCTTCAGAACGCTTAAGGGTTTTTATAACCTGTTTTGAGGCGGCGTTTTAATTAGAAAGTTTTTTTAAACAGTGTGCATGCATTTCTGTAAAATATATCAGGCTACTGTAAAAAAGCAGCTATTGGTTATACTGATGGTGCTTGTAAGTAACATTGTGTTTTCTCAAAAACAAATGTTGTCTGATGCCGGTGCAACCGCAGCAACAAAAGCGCTGTATCAAAACTTACATGTACTAAAAGAAAAAGGATATTTATTCGGCCACCAGGATGATTTGGCGTATGGTGTAAACTGGCGGTATGAAAAAGACCGCAGCGATGTGAAAGATGTTTGTGGTGACTATCCCGGTATTTATGGTTGGGATTTAGGTGGTCTTGAAAAAAATACCGGCGATAAAAATATTGACGGCGTGCCTTTTAAAAAAATGCGGCAGTTTATTAAAGAAGGTTACCAGCGTGGAGGTGTAATTACGTTGAGCTGGCATTTTGATAATCCTAAAACCGGCGGCAATGCATGGGATACAACAAAAGGAACCCTGGCATCTGTTTTACCCGGTGGCGATAACCATGAGCTGTTTAAAAGCTGGCTGGATAAAGCTGCAGATTTTATACTGTCATTAAAAGGAGATAATAAAGAATTAATCCCGGTACTCTTCCGGCCTTATCATGAGTTAACGGGCAACTGGTTTTGGTGGTGTAAAAACAATGGCAGCCCGGCACAGTTTAAAATTTTATGGCGCTTTACTTTTTATTATTTAACACAGGTAAAGCAATGCCACAATTTAATTTTTGTATACAACACCAGTGGCGATTTTAAAACGAAGGAAGAATTTTTAGAATACTATCCCGGCAATGATATGGCAGATATGATAAGTTTTGATACTTATCAATATAACGATCCTGTAAAAGACGATTGGTTTGTAAAGAATACGCAAAACCTGTTAAACATAATAGACAGCGCCGCCGCAGAAACAGGTAAACTAACCGCTATTGCAGAAACAGGTTACGAAGCTATTCCTTATGCCACCTGGTGGACGGGTGTGTTGCAGAAAATAATCGGCAACCATAAAATATCTTATGTATTGGTGTGGCGCAATCACGGTTATAATGAGTGGAGCAAGAAGATGCATTACTATGCACCATATAAAGGCCATATATCAGCCAATGATTTTATTAAGTTTTATAACGAGAATAAAACATTGTTTGAAAAAGACGCAGCAAAAGAAAATTTATATAAACAGCAATAACAAAAACTAAACAGCAGCGGCATAACTTACACAGATGAAATTACAATGGATTGACATAAGCATAATTGTATTGTACCTGGCCAGCATGGTTTTTATTGGCTGGTACCTGCGTAAGCGTGCAAGAGAAAATAAAGAAAGCTATTTAATGGGCGGCAAAAAACTGCCCTGGTATATGCTGGGCATGAGCGATGCCAGCGATATGTTTGATATAAGCGGCACTATGTGGATGGTGTCCTTATGTTTTGCTTATGGTATGAAGAGTATTTGGATTCCCTGGCTGTGGCCGGTGTTTAACCAGGTATTTAACATGATGTACCTGAGCAAATGGCTGCGACGCAGCAATGCCAATACCGGTGCCGAATGGCTTGCAACAAGATTTGGTGTTACAGGAAAAGGTATTAAAGGTTCACATAGTATTGTGGTGGCATTTGCGCTAATTGGCTGCCTTGGCTTTTTAGCCTACGGTTTTATTGGCCTTGGCAAGTTTATTGAAATTTTTGTGCCCTGGAATATAGTGCAGCCATACATTCCTTTTAATATAGCGCCGCATTATGTACCGCATTTTTATGGTATTGTATTTACCGTTTTTGCTGTTTTTTATTCGGTGCTGGGTGGTATGCACAGTATTGTAATTGGAGATTTAATTAAGTATGCAATTATGACAATTGGCTGCCTTGCCATTGCTGTTATTGCCATGCAGCATTTAAACCATTCATCACTAAATGTTCCGGACGGATGGAGCAATCCTTTCTTTGGCTGGAATCTGAATTTGGACTGGAGCAATATTATTGCAGATGTAAACAAAAAAATATCATCCGACGGGTTTGAATTGTTTGGCGTGTTTTTTATGATGATGTTATTGAAGGGTGTGTTTGCAGCAGCAGCTGGCCCGGCGCCCAATTACGATATGCAAAAAATCCTTTCCACAAAATCACCAAAAGAAGCTTCTAAAATGACGGGCTTTGTTTCTATTGTATTGCTGCCCGTTCGTTACAGTATGATAATTGGTTTAACAATTTTGGGCTTACTGTACTTTAATCAAATAAATGTATCAGATGGTGCAGGTGGCAGCGACTTTGAAAAAGTATTGCCCGGTGCCATTAATAATTTTTTACCCGTTGGTATTTTAGGTTTGGTGCTTACCGGCTTGCTCGGTGCTTTTATGGGCACTTTTTCAGGCACACTCAATGCAGCACAGGCATACATTGTAAATGATATTTACCTCAAACACATTAACCCCAATGCCTCCACCAAAAAAATAATGAACATGAATTACCTCACCGGTGTGGTGGTGGTAATACTGGGCATTACGCTGGGCTTTTTTGCAAAAGATGTGAATGATATTTTACAGTGGATTGTTGGTGGGTTGTATGGAGGCTATGTTGCTGCCAATGTTTTAAAATGGTATTGGTGGCGCTTTAATGCAAATGGTTTTTTCTGGGGAATGACGGTAGGTGTGGTGGCAGCACTGGCAATGCCTGCAACAATTAGCTGGGCAGTAAAAGCTTTTCCGCAATGGAATCTTTCTTCTTTGCCATTATACTGGTGGCCGCTGTTATTTATTTTATCTGTTGCCGGTTGCCTAATTGGTACTTACACAGCGCCTGCTACAGAAATGGCAACACTTAAAACATTTTACAGTACAGTAAAGCCCTGGGGCTTTTGGCAGCCGGTGTATAATGAAGTGATAAAAGACAATCCGCAGTTTATTGCCAATAAAAATTTTAAGCTGGATATGTTTAATGTGGTGCTGGGTATAATAGCACAACTGTGTTTAACACTGTTGCCTATGTATGTAGTGTTATGGATGAAGCTGCCACTGTTAATCACTATTGCAATACTGGCTGTACTAATTGTAATACTTAAAAAAACCTGGTGGAATAAACTGGAAGACTAAACTATTACTAAACGTAAATGAGCGAACATGATAAAAGATTTTGAAAAGCGGCTTGAGAAAATGCAAAAAGCATACGACGAATTGATAAGCCGCCCGAATGCAGCAACAGAAGGTGGCAACGGTATTATTACCCGTTATAAAAATCCTGTGCTTACTGCACAACATACGCCCCTGCACTGGCGCTACGATTTTAATAAACAAACCAACCCGTTTTTATTGGAGCGTTTTGGTATTAATGCTGTGTTTAATGCCGGCGCTATAAAATTTAATGGCAAGTATATAATGGTGCCACGTGTGGAAGGCGCAGACCGCAAATCTTTTTTTGCAATTGCAGAAAGTGAAAACGGTATTGATGGATTTACGTTTTGGGATAAACCAATTGTAATACCCGAAACAGATGAACCGGACACCAATATTTACGATATGCGTTTGGTGCAGCATGAAGATGGCTGGATATATGGCTTGTTTTGCACAGAACGCAAAGACCCCGCTGCTGCACCCGGCGACCAAAGCGCTGCGGTGGCACAATGCGGTATTGTTCGCACTAAAGATTTAATTACATGGCAGCGCTTAAAAGATTTAAAAACACCCTCACCACAACAACGCAATGTGGTGCTGCACCCGGAGTTTGTAAATGGCAAATATGCTTTTTATACAAGGCCGCAGGATGGGTTTATTGAAACGGGCGCAGGCGGTGGTATTGGTTTTGGCGTAAGCAAAAGCATAGAAGCTGCTGTAATAGAAAAAGAAATTGTAATTGCACCTAAGCAATATCATACAGTGTACGAATATAAAAACGGGCAGGGCCCGGCGCCAATAAAAACAGAAAAAGGCTGGCTGCATTTGGCGCATGGTGTGCGTAATACGGCAGCAGGTTTGCGCTATGTATTGTATATGTTTATGACAGCGCTGGATGATGTTACTAAAATTATTCACCAGCCGGCTGGTTATTTTATTGCTCCTGAAAATAATGAACGTGTAGGTGATGTATCAAACGTGGTGTTTAGTAATGGATGGATTGCAGATGATGACGGAACGGTGTTTATCTATTATGCATCGGCAGATACACGTATGCATGTAGCCACCACCACAATAGAAAAACTGGTGGACTATGTTACACAAACCGCCGAAGATGGTTTTACTTCTTTTGCATCTTCATCAACAGTAAACAGTATAGCAGAAAAAAATTTAGCCATACTAAAAAAACAAACCGTGCCGGTTTCATAATAAAAATTTATGCAGCTTTCTGAATATAAAACAGCAATGGAAAATGAACTGGCATCTATTTTAAATTTTTGGATGCAGTACACCATTGATGAAAAAAACGGCGGCTTTACCGGGCAAATTAATTTCAACAACCAGGTGGTGGAAACAGCCGGTAAAGGCGCTGTGTTGAATGCAAGAATACTTTGGAGTTTTTCAGCAGCATATAATCTTACCGGCAATGAAACATATTTGCAAAATGCAGAACGGGCATATCAATACATCTGCAAATATTTTATTGACAAACATTATGGCGGTGTTTACTGGACGGTGGATTACAAAGGCAACCCGTTAGATACAAAAAAACAAGTGTACGCCATTGCATTTATGGTATATGCATTCAGCGAATATTATAAAGCAACAAAATTGCCCGATGTGGTTCAAAATGCCATTAACCTGTACGACACTATTATAAAACACAGTTACGACAAAACCAATGGTGGTTATATAGAAGCTTTTAGCCGGGATTGGAAAGCCATAGAAAATTTACGGCTCAGCAGTAAAGATGCCAACGAAAAGAAAACGATGAACACTCACCTGCATGTGCTGGAAGCGTTCACAAGCCTGTATACAATATGGCCGTATGAGCCACTGAAAAATAAAATAAAAGAACTCATTCAAAATTTTTTGCAGCACATCATCAACCCAAAAACAAATACACAACATTTGTTTATGGACGAAAACTGGCAGCCAAAATCGCAAACTGTTTCTTACGGGCATGATATTGAAGCGGCGTGGTTATTACAGGAAGCAGCAGAAACAATTAATGATACAGCTTTAATAAAAGCAGTACGTCAAAAAGCAGTTGCAATGACCGATGCGGCAGCAGAAGGATTAGATGCTGATGGCGGCTTGTGGTATGAATACGAACCAGCCGAAAGCCTGCTGGTAAAAGAAAAACACATGTGGCCGCAGGCAGAAGCAATGGTAGGCTTTTTTAATGCATGGCAAAATACCGGCAACCAGTTATACCTGCAGCAGTCAAAAGCAAGTTGGGATTTTGTGCAGCAATACATACACGATAAACAAAACGGCGAATGGTATTGGGGTGTAACAGAAAATTATACGCCGATGGAAAAAGATAAAGTAGGTATTTGGAAATGCCCTTACCACAACAGCCGTGCCTGCATAGAAATTATAAAGCGCATTGAACAAACTGAAAGCAACAAGAATTAAAAGCATGAGAAAAAAATTTTTTTGCACCTCGTTAATTTTACTGTGCATTTTATCTGTGCAGGCACAAAAAACTCCCGGGCTTGCATTAACGCCGCCCATGGGTTGGAACAGTTGGAACACTTTTCAAACAAACATTAGCGAAAAGATGGTAATGGAAATTGCCGACAGTATGGTAAGCAACGGTATGAAAGATGCCGGCTTTACATACATTGTTTTAGATGATGGCTGGATGGCAATGGAACGTAACAGTAATGGAGATTTAGTACCCGACCCCAAAAAATTTCCTAACGGTATTAAAGCAGTGGCAGATTATGTGCATGCAAAAGGATTAAAATTTGGTTTGTACAATTGTGCCGGCACAAAAACCTGCGCCGGTTATCCCGGCACAAGAGGATACGAATACCAGGACGCAAGATTTTATGCATCTGTTGGAATTGATTATTTAAAATACGACTGGTGTTATACCGATGGTATTAATGCAAAGGAAGCATACAACACCATGAGCAAAGCGCTTACACTAACAGGCCGCCCCATTGTTTTCAGTTTATGCGAATGGGGGCAAAGCAATCCGTGGGAATGGGCGGCTAACACCGGCCACTTATGGCGCACCACCGGTGATATTTTTGCCTGCTATGATTGTGTAAAAAAATACGACACATGGAGTGCATTGGGTGTGGTGCAGATAATAGATAAACAAAACGGCCTGCGCAAATTTGCCGGTCCCGGCCATTGGAACGACCCCGATATGCTGGAAGTGGGAGTTGGTTTAAGCGATAACGAAAACAAGTCGCACTTTACAATTTGGAGTATGCTGGCTGCGCCGTTAATTGCCGGTAACGACATAAGAAAAATGTCTGCACAAACAAAAACAGTATTAACCAATAAAGAAATTGCAGCGTTAAACCAGGATAGTTTAGGAATACAGGGTTTTGTTTACAGTAAAAAAGACAGTATTGAAACATGGGTAAAACCATTAAGCAATAACGAAGTGGCTATTTGCTTTTTAAACCGTTCTGTTAACCCTGCAACAGTAACCTTTAATTGGAAAGAACATATAATTATTGATTCTGTATTCAATTTAAAATTTGATTTTACCAATACCACATAAAGCATAAAAAATTTATGGCTGCATAAAGAAGAAGGCAATACATCCAAACCATACAAAACTGTTTTGCAGGGGCATGATGTGGTGGCGCTGCGTTTGCAAGCCATTATTAAACCAATAACTAAAAAGAAAAAGCAATAAAATCAGCAAGCAAAACAATGAGAAGAATAGCAGTGTTATTTTTTATTTTTTTATCTGTAAGCGCCGCAGCACAAAAAAATACTTTTGTAAAAACGGCGGATGGCGTGGTAGTATATCCGCAAAAAGCAAATACCAAAGCAGTAGCATTAAAAGTATGGAGCGATAAAATTATACAGGTAATTGCCTCGCCGGCAAATGAAGCAACCGCTGATACCAGTTTTATGATTGCTGCAAAAAAAACTGCAACACCATTTACTGTTAAGGAAAACAATAACGCAGTGGTGGTAGCAACCAAACAATTGTTGGCAATAGCAGATAAACAAACCGGCCGTGTAAGTTTTTATAACACCGCTGGCAATTTAATTACAGCAGAAAAAGAACGGCTGTTTGCCCCGGTAAAATTAGAAACAACAAATGCATACGCCATTACACAACAATTTAATTCGCCACAGGATGAAGCGCTGTATGGATTAGGGCAACACCAGCAAGGAGTGGTAAATTATAAAAACACTCATCTTACTTTATACCAAAACAACACCGAAGTTTTTATTCCCTTTTTAGTATCCAATAAAAACTACGGCATACTGTGGGATAATTATTCCATCACCGAATTTGGCGACGGCAGAAATTTTGAAGACATCAGCGCTGTAAAACTCTTTAATAAAAATAATGAGCCCGGCAGTTTATCTGCTACTTATCTTTCTAAAAAAGAAGAAGGAAAAATTTTTGCGCAGCAAAACGAAAGCGCCATTAATTATGCTGATTTAGAAGAAATGAAAAACCTGCCAGCTGCTTTTAAAATGGAAGATGGCAAAGCAGTGTATGAAGGTTTTATTGAGCCGAATGTAAGTGGAGAACATACATTTAAATTATGGGCAGGCGGTTATTTAAAAATGTGGGCAGATGGAAAATTAGTGCTGGACCGCTGGCGCCAATGCTGGAATCCCTTCGGCGCATTTGTTCCGCTAACACTTACAGCCGGTAAAAAAACTGCAATAAAAATTGAATGGGTTCCTGATGGCGGTGAATCATATCTCTCCTGCAAAATAATGCAGCCGGTTAGTGAAGTAAACAAAACGCAATACCAGTTAAGCTCCGAAGCAGCAAATAACATCAATTACTTTTTTGTATACGGAAAAACATACGATGAAATAATTGGCGGCTACCGCATGTTAACAGGCAAAGCCCCTGTGGTGCCAAAATGGGCAATGGGCTTTTGGCAAAGCCGGGAGCGCTACAAAACACAGGATGAAATTTTAAACACCGTAAAAACCTTCCGCCAAAAAAATATTCCGCTGGATAATATTGTAATGGACTGGCAATACTGGAAAATAAATGAATGGGGCAGCCAGCAGTTTGACCCGGAAAGGTTTTCAAATCCTGATTCTATGATTGAAGTGCTGCACAAACAGTACAATACAAAATTCATGATTTCAGTATGGCCCAAGTTTTACAAAGGCATTGCCAATTTTGATGTAATGCACAAACAGGGTTTTTTATTAAACCGCAATGCAGATGAAGAGCGTAAAGACTGGCTGGGTTATGTTTCTACTTTTTATGATGTACACAATGCCGCTGCAAGAAAACAATTCTGGCAACTATTAAACAGCAATTTATACAATAAAAAAATTGATGCCTGGTGGATGGATGCATCAGAGCCGGATATACATTCCAACTTTCCAATTGCAAAACGCAAAGAATTATTTTATCCCAACGCAATGGGTTCTGCCATAAAATATTTCAACAGTTACCCGCTGTTAAACTCACAAGCCATTTACGAAGGGCAAAAAGCAACGAATGATAATAAACGTGTTTTCATTTTAACCCGTTCGGGCTATGCTGGTATACAGCGCTATGGTTCTGCAATATGGAGCGGAGATATTGGCAGCACCTGGGCCGATATGAAAAATCAAATTGCAGCAGGTGTAAACTTTTCTATGTCGGGTGTGCCCTACTGGACATTTGATGCAGGTGGTTTTGCAGTAGAGCGCCGTTATGAAAAAGGAGAAGACAAAGCAGAGTGGAAAGAGTTGCAGGCACGCTGGTACCAGTTTGGAAGTTTTATGCCGCTCTTTAGGGCGCATGGGCAATTTCCTTACAGGGAGCCATTTAATATTGCCAATGAAAACGAACCTGAATTTGCTGCCATGAAGGCAGCCATTGAAATGCGCTATAAATTATTGCCGCATTATTATTCATTGGCGGCAGATGTTCACTATAACAACAGCAGCATACTGCGTGGTGTAATGATGGAATTTCCTGCGGACAAAAAAACAGAAAATATAAACGACCAGTTTATGTGTGGCACATCATTACTGGTAAGCCCGGTATATGAATTTAAACAGCGCAGCCGCAATGTGTATTTACCGGCCGGCGCTAACTGGTACGATTTTTACAACAATACATTTTACAGCGGCGGGCAAACAATTAATGCTGCAGCACCCATCAGCAACATTCCGGTATTTGTAAAAGAAGGAAACATAATTGTAAACGGTCCCGTAATGCAGTACAGCACTGAAAAACCGGCAGATAATTTAACCATCACCATTTATGGAAATAAAGATGCTGTGTACACATTGTACGAAGATGAAAATGAAAACAACAATTATGAAAAAGGCAAATCGGCCATTATAAAAATAAATTACAACGCTGCTTTAAAAACTATTACGCTGCAAAAAAGAGAAGGCAGTTTTAATGGTATGCTGAACAGCCGCCAATTTAACATAGTGCGTATTGATAAAGACGGAACAAAAAAAGAAACCGCTATTACTTACAATGGAAACAAACAAACTGTAACACTTAAATAATTCGTGTATGAAAATGCTTCACATTATTTTTTCTGTTTTAATAGTTGCTGCTGTTGGTTGTAAAGACAAACCTAATACCGGCGGTGGAAATACGGGTGGTGGTGGAACAGGCGGCGGAGGCGGTACTGTTACTCCCACCGACCCTGCAACCGCCAATACAATTGGTTTTTTTATGAACGAATGGACGGGCAAAACATTTACCGCACCAACAAGTACTGATGTTGTAAAGCCAACAGCAGCGCCAACATCTTATGTTACCATTGATGCAGGAACGATACTTACAAAAATTCCATCTACCTACAATACGCACAATGCCAACAGTTGGATGACGCAGATGGTTACCGAACCTTCTTTAATCAATCACCTTACCAATTTAAAACCGAACATAATCCGTTTTCCCGGGGGCAGTATCAGTGATATGTATTTTTGGAACAAACCATTTAATGCGCCACCAACAGATGCGCCAACGCAATTACTGGATGCAAGCGGTGCAGCATACACCGCAGGTTATTGGGGCGGACAAACAACAGACGGATGGACTATCTCTCTAAATAATTATTACACCATGCTGCAGACAACCGGCAACCAGGGAATGATAACAGTGAATTATGGATATGCCCGTTATGGCACCGGTACAAATCCTGTTGCACAAGCCGCACATTTGGCTGCCGATTGGGTTCGCTTTGATAATGGCCGTACCAAATACTGGGAAATTGGTAATGAATGCAACGGCACATGGGAAGCAGGTTACAGAATCAATACAGCAAACAATAAAGATGGCCAGCCTGAATTTGTTACCGGCGCTTTATATGGCCAGCATGTAAAAGTGTTTATAGACTCTATGAAAAAAGCCGCAACAGAAATTGGCAAAACTATTTACATTGGCAGTTATATGTTAGAGGCGCAACCTGCTGCATGGCAAACACCCGCAGACCAAACATGGAACTCAGGTTTGCTGCCACAGGTAAACAGCAAAACAGATTTTTACATCATCCATAGTTATTACACGCCGTATAAAACCAATGCAACTGCTTCAGAAATTTTAGCCACAGCAACGGATAATACCAATGCCATGATAACTTTTTATAAAAACGGTTTAACAACAGCGGGCAATACTATTAAACCTATTGCGCTTACAGAATATAATATTACTTCTGAAGGTTCTAAGCAACAGGTGTCGTTTGTAAATGGTATACATGCAGTAATTACAATGGCCGAAGCAATTAAAAATAATTATGGCCTTACCTGCCGCTGGGATTTATCAAACGGGTATAATAGCGGTAACGACCACGGCTTATTTAATTCAGGTGATGAACCCGGTGTGGCAAAATGGAACCCACGCCCTGCATTTTATTACATGTACTATTTTCAAAAATACATGGGCGACCGTATGTTGAAGAGTACAACTTTAGGTGGTGTGCTGGCCTATGCATCATCATTTACCAGTGGTGAAAAAGCCGTGGTGCTGGTTAATAAAAGCACTACAACAGAAACAGTAAACATTACATTGCAAAACGCTACAGCAGGTGCAAAATTTTACTGGTACACATTAACCGGTGGAACAGATAATGGGGAATTTTCTTCTAAAGTATTTGTAAACGGTAATGGTCCCACAGAACCAACTGGCGGGCCTTCATCAAACTATACAAGCATTGCCGCCAGCGCTGCAAATACTGCCGGCGGTATTAATGTAACAGTGCCTGCAAGAGGTGTGGTGTATTTGGTGATGGATAAATAAACTTTGTGCCTTTGTAGGAAAAATTGCTCACGGAGTCACAAAGGCACTAAATAAAACCGTTGTAAAAAATTTTCATGCCTCGTTAGAGGCAAAAGGTTGGTAGAAAAATAGAATAGTACAATGAAGTGCCGTAGGCACGAAAGATAGTTTGCAGTTCTTACATGCTTACGGCATTTAAAAACGTTTTTTAAATATTTCTACCAAGATGTTATCCCTAGCGGCATTTAAAATTTAACAGGGGTAATACTTTATAAATTGAGGGGTTCAAAATATAAACTTTGTGGCTTAGTGCCTTTGTGAGAAATTTATACCATTATATTTTAAGAAAAGCAAAATGAAAAAAATATTTCTTGCAGCGATAATTATTTGTTATGCTGCTTTTACCTCTGCACAAACAAGAGTAACCGAAAAATTTAACAGCAACTGGAATTTTAAATTGGACAGTGTTACAGATTATTCATCTGCCACCGGCTTTGCAGGCTGGCGCAGTTTAAGCCTGCCGCACGACTGGAGCGTTGAATTACCTTTTGATAAAACAAGCCCCACAGGAACCGGTGGCGGCGCATTGCGTGGCGGCATGGGCTGGTACAGCAAAACATTCACTGTTGCAGCAGCAGATAAAGACAAACAGTTTTCTATTTTATTTGAAGGCGTGTATTGCCGCAGCACCGTTTACCTTAACGGAAAAAAACTGGGTTACCGCCCTAATGGATATATTTCTTTTAGTTACGACATTACCCCTTACTTGCAATTTGGCAAACCCAATACATTAGTGGTTAAAGTAAATAACAACCAGCAACCCAACAGCCGCTGGTACAGCGGCAGCGGCATTTACCGCAATGTGTGGCTGATAAAAACAAATCAAACACATATTGAAACATGGGGCACTGTGGTAACCACGCCGGAAGTAAGCAGCACAAAAGCAACAGTAAGAATAGAAACAACACTTACTGCGCCGGAGAAAAAAGACAATATAGTTTTTACAACAAAAATTGTAGATGCAAAAAATAATGTGGTGGCAACAGCTACAGCAAAAGCAACTGCTGTAACGGCACAGGAAATTGTAATAAACAAACCAACATTATGGAGTTTGGAAAATCCATACCTGTACAAAGCAATAACCACTGTAACACAAAATGGTAAACCCGTTGATGAATACAGCACCACTTTCGGCATACGCTATTTTAAGTTTGATGCTAACAATGGTTTTTATTTAAACGATAAGCCAATAAAAATTCGTGGCGTTTGTAATCACCACGATTTAGGTTGTTTAGGCATTGCCTTTAATGAACGTGCCGCCGAACGGCAAATTGAAATTTTAAAAAGCATGGGCTGTAATGCCATCCGCACTTCGCACAATCCGCCGGCACCCGGCTTGCTGGATTTATGCGATAAACACGGTATGCTGGTTATGGACGAAGCTTTTGATATGTGGGAGAAAGAAAAAAATCCCTTCGACTATCATTTGGAATTTAATGAGTGGGGCAAAAAAGATTTGCAGGCACAAATTAAAAGAGACCGTAACCATCCATCTGTAATCATTTGGAGCATGGGCAACGAAATTTATGAGCAATGGTGGAAAGATGGCGAAGCAAGAAGCGAAGAAATTTTAAAAGAACTTCATGAAACCATTATGCAGTTAGATAACACACGCCCAACTGTAACCGCCAACAATTACACCGAAGCAAGAAACCGTTTATTAAAACCCGGCATTGCAGAACTGGTGGGTTACAATTACCATCATGAAGAATGGGGCGACAGTGTAATTAAAAAATGGAACAAACCTTTTATTGTTACAGAATCCGTTTCTGCTTTGCAAACACGTGGGCATTACGATATGCCCAGCGACAGCATACGCCGCTGGCCCACACGCTGGGATAAACCACTCACCACCGGCAATCCTGATACCACTTGTTCTGCTTACGAAAACTGTAGCGCACCCTGGGGCAGCACACATGAAGAAACATTAAAAGTGTTTGAAAAAGAAAAACATATTTCCGGCATGTTTATATGGACGGGCTTTGATTACATTGGCGAACCCACACCTTATGATTGGCCGGCACGAAGCAGTTATTTCGGCATAATGGATTTAGCAGGCTTTCCTAAAGATTGTTATTACCTGTATAAAAGCGTGTGGACGGATAAACCCGTGCTGCATGTTTTTCCGCACTGGAACGAACAGGCTGGCCCCAACGGATGGAAGCAAGGCGACTCTGTAGATGTGTGGGTGTATTACAACAATGCAGATGATGTGGAATTATTTGTAAACGGAAAAAGCCTGGGTAAAAAACACAAACAAAAAGATGCCTTTCATATTATGTGGCGTGTAAAATATGAACCCGGCTCAATAAAAGCAGTAAGTACTAAAAATGGTAAAACAGTTTTAACTGAACAAATAAACACTGCTGGCGCTGCGTATAAAATTGAATTAGTTGCAGACAGGAAAATTATAAAAGCAAATGGAGAAGATATAAGTTTTGTAACAGTAAATGTTTTAGATAAAAACAATAATTTGGTACCCGATGCAGCTAACCTTATTCAGTTTGAAATAAGCGGCAATGGTTTTATTGCCGGTGTTGATAACGGCAGCCAAACAAGTATGGAATCTTTTAAAGACAATAAACGCAAAGCATTTAACGGCAAAGCACTGGTGTTGTTGCAAAACAATGGTAACAAAGGAAACATTACTTTAAAAGCAACCGCACCGGGCTTGCAAAGCGCAAGCATAATTATAAACGCTCAATAAAAACCTTAGTACCCTTTGTGGCTTTGTGGGAAACATCTCCCACCAAGCCACAAAGGCACAAAGAAAAATCTTTGTGTCTCCGTGCCTTTGTGCGAAAAAAATAAAACATGAAACAAACCCTTTCTATATTTTTTGCAACACTGCTCCTTGCATGCAGCAGCACCAAACATGCCGCATCGCAAAAAGCATTTACTCCTGCTGATGGCAACATTATGGGCCGTGCCATAAAAAATGCAGACAGCTCCGTTACACTCAGCGCTTCTGCTTCTTCATGTACCATAAATTTTACAGGGCAAACCTGTGCAGTATATCTTAAAAATGCCACACCATACGACGGCGATTATAACTATGTAAATTTTGAACTGGACGGTGTTTATTTCGGCAGGCAAAAAGTTGATGTAAAAGTAGCAGCGCCTTACATCATTACAGCAAAAGAAAAAAATGTACAGCATACGTTAGTAATAAGCAAAGCCACCGAAGCCGCCAATGGCCAAATCATCATTACAAAAATTAATGCAGAAGGGTTAAGCACACCACAGCAACATTTTAAAACCAGCATAGAATTTATTGGCAACTCCATTACCTGCGGTTATGGTAACGATATGGAAATACCCTGCGGCAACGGCAGCAAATGGTACGACCAGCACAATGCTTACTGGAGTTATGCACCACGTACGGCAAGGGCGCTGAATGCACAGTTTATGATAAGCGCTATTTCCGGCGCAGGTATTTACCGCAACTGGAACAGCGATGGCCCCACCGTGCCGCAGCAATATGAAAATGCTTTTTTAAATACCGACAGCACCAGCAAATGGAACTTCGGCAGCTTTACGCCGGATATTGTAACCATTGCACTGGGCACAAACGATATGAGCCGTGGCGATGGCAAAACCCCACGCAAGCCATTTGATAAACAGGCTTACATCAGCAATTACAAAACATTTATAAAAACCATTTACAGTCATTATCCCAAAGCACAACTGGTGTTACTAAACAGTCCTATGGTGGGTGGCGAAGGAAACACATTGCTGCAGGAATGTATTACCACGGTACAAAACGAAATTAATATTGAGCTCACTCCCGTTAAACCCATACTCACTTTTTGGTTTAAGCCCATGCAGCCCAAAGGCTGCGGTTATCATCCCTCTGTTGAAGATGATGATGTAATGGCGCAGCAGTTAATTCCATTTATTAAAAAGCTTTTATGAAGAAACTGATTTTTGGATTGCTTTTACTCAGCACATATTTGTTGCAGGCACAACCCGTAAAACAAAACGGATGGCTGCAGGTAAAAGGCACACAACTGGTAAATGAAAACCAACAGCCCGTTGTATTGCACGGCATGAGTTTTGGCTGGCATAATTTATGGCCACGCTTTTATAACAAAGGCGTGGTGCATGAGCTGGTAACAAAATGGAATAGCACCGTTATTCGTGCCAGCATGGGCATTGAATTAAACGACAGCGGTTATTTAAAAGCGCCCAAAAAATCCATAAAGCTGATGCAGAACGTTATTGACGCCTGCATAAAAGAAGGCGTGTATGTAATTATTGACTGGCACGACCATAATATTCATACAAAGGAAGCGAAGGAATTTTTTGCCATGATGTCGAAGAAGTATAAAGATTACCCCAACATTATTTACGAAGTGTATAACGAACCCGACTATGAAACATGGGCCGAAGTAAAACAATACGCCGAAGAAGTGATAGCCGCCATTCGTGCCAACGATAAAAGCAATATTATATTGGTGGGCTGCCCCAAGTGGGACCAGGAAATTATGCAACCCGCCAACGACCCCATAAAAGGTTACAGCAATTTGATGTACACCATGCATTTTTATGCAGGCACACATAAGCAATGGTTAAGAGACAGAACCAACGAAGCCCTTGCCAAAGGCCTGCCCGTTTTTGTAAGCGAATGTGCTGGAATGGAAGCCAGTGGCGATGGCCCGCTGGATATTGCAGAATGGAATGCCTTTAAAAAATGGATGGATGAAAAAAAACTAAGCTGGTGCGCCTGGAGTGTGAGTGATAAAAAAGAAACCTGCTCTGTATTGCTGCCCTCAGCAAAATCAAAAGGCGGGTGGAAGGAAGAAGATATTAAAGAGTGGGGAAAGTTGGCGAGGGAAGCGTTGCAAGGATATAAATATTAATACAACCGCTAAGGCGCTAAGACGCAAAGATGAGATGCGTTTTTACTTAGCATCTTGGCGCCTTTGCGGTAAATCTTTTTCCTTTGCAGCACTTTTACCAACCAGCACCACACCGCAATACAGCACCCACACCACGCTAAACCCCACCAGCCCTTTCACATTCCACAGCACATCTTCTTTATCAAAACGGCCATGTATTTTACTGCGGAAAAAATGATTGCTGTACTCCTGCGCCCACTCAATACCCACACCCATGGCAAACAGCAATACAAAAATTGCCACATGCGGCAGCAACCGCCGCTGTGCAAACAATATGTTTAAAAAAGCCGCCGCTAAAAAATAAAACAGGCAGTGCAGCTCTTTATCATAATGCCTGAAGGCCGCCGGCAGCTTTACCATAAAACCCACAAGGGCAATGGCAAAGGCAAAACCGGCAAGTAAAAGTTTTTGTGGTATGGTGATGGAAAGTTTCAAAATGTGGAGGGTGAAGATAAATGATAAGGATTGTGTAGGGTAGATGATTTGTTAGGTATTCATAGTTTGTTTTGCAAATTCAAGCAATCTATCCGTTAGGTCGGAAAGAGTTGTTGAAGTTTTTCCATCTGCCCATGCAAGGTCAAGTGTTTTTGCAACTGCAAGCGGATTCTTTTCAAGGTCTCCAGCATTGTCATAAAATGCATAGGTTTTGTTTCTGTACACCTCCCAATCAGCCCCAAATTCCGTTTTAATCATGTCTGTCAAATTGGTTTGCCAACATGTAAGATTGTCTTTGAGTATGTGGGCAGCCGGCCACTCACTTTCTCCACTGTGTCCTTGTAATTCAAGTATTGCTTTGTTGTCTTTTTTATGTTTGGTTACTTCTTCAGGTCTTGTCTTATTTGTGTCTGCATCAAAAATTACCATTGCAGGTATGCTTAAAAGCTTAGCCATTGCAAGAGGCTTTATTAATCTGTTTTTTCCGTCAACTGGTACTATATGACAGCCATACTTACGAAAGTCTACAATTTTTCCTGTTAGCATTAAATAGGAAATTATATAAGCCACATCTTCATTGCCTTCAACGAGGATTAGAACTTTGCAAAAAAACATTTCATTAATAACGGGATTTAAAGAGGGATATAATTTTGCAATCATCCCTGACTCTTTCAGAAGTTTTTCGCCAGCCTTGTTTAATTCCGCAGATAGGGAGTCGTAAGACAAACTTTTTACTGTCGTGTAACTTGGATTTCCACATTCTCGAACAATTCTAATTTTATCAAAATTGTCGCCAGGTATAAATAATGGGCTGTGTGTACACAATAACAATTGAGAGCCTTTTTCTGATAAGTCAAGAAGTGTTTCTGCTAAATATCTTGCCTGCGGTGGGTGTTGATATATTTCTGGTTCTTCAATTCCCATTATTAGAGTTGGAGCATTTGCATCGTCAAGCAAAGCCAATTCTTGTAAAAGAGCAAGCATATAAGAACGCTGCAAACCATGACCAAATCTAGATAGGTCACCTTCAAAACCTCTTTCGCCAATTTTTATATATGCCCATGGTTCTTCTACTTTTATTGATTTCTCAGGGTCTTGTTTCCATAATACCTGCGCACTGATGTTAGGATGAGCCCACGAAGTAAGCCGAGTTTGTAACGCTACAGAAATACCATTTAATGCTGATTGCTCTGCATCTAATAATTCTTGATATTGTTCCCTTGTTTGATTTCTTATTGCAGCAATCTTTTCATCAAAACTAATTTTTGAACGAACAGTTCTGGCAAGTAATTGACCTAATGCAGAAGTTTTTGATTCTTCACTTTCTTCTGTTGCATCTTTTGATGCAGGAACAAACACCCATTGAATATGGGGTGTAAGTTTATTAGAACCTTTGGAAACGCCGTAAAATTGGTCTTCACTTGGGATTAAATCACATTTGTCTGGATTAGCCGCTTCATATTCCTGCAAACTGACTGCCATATCGTCTTTGGTAGTTGCATTTCGTATGTCTGAATATTTTGATTGAAGTTTAGAAAAAATATCTTTTAACTCACTAACCTTTGCACTATTTTTTTGTGCTTCAAAATATCCTCTAAATTCTGTGAACCCTAACCGATTCCCATATTGTTTTACTTCGGCTCTTTCTGTAGCTGGGTCATATTTTGCTACTGCTGTGACAATTAATTTGTCTTGCCTTACATAGTCAGATAAGCTTTCTTTTGCGGCTTCTGAAAGTTCTTTAAAGGTTACAGTAATTCTTATGTCTTTTGCTGTTTCTTTATGATGAAAGTCATATATTGTAAGTTTACTTAAATCAGTTTTACTGTCTTTGTATTGTCTAAAAAAGATGTTTAACGCATTAAAAACTGTTGACTTGCCTGCACCATTTGGGCCAACAAAACAAGTGTAGTTGTCAAGTATTATCGTTTCGTCTTTGTAGGAGCGAAAGTTTTCGATTTTTACAGATTCAATTTTCATAAACCGCCAATTAGTTTTACGATACTTTTTTTAAGCGCTTAATATATTCCACAAGTTTTATGTGATAGTCTGGTTCAATATCTTTTATGAATGAGAGGTAGCCTAAAATGGAGTTTATCTTAATTGTCCTGTCTTTTTTAACAATCAAGTTGTAAATGTTACTTCTAAGGTTTCTCTTTATCTCTTTCCTTACCGTAAGCCTACCCTCATTGATATTTATACCAGTAATAACAATTCTACCTTTACCTGAAAGGAATTTTGTTTTAGATTCATTTATTTTAAATCCATTTTGTGTTAATACTTCTCTAACATAGAGATAAATTTCTGTCAAAGAGCTTCTTGTATCACACGAAAAAACTAAATCGTCAGCATATCTTGAATAGATTGCTAATTTGGAATTGCAAAATTTTGTGATTTTATCATCTATGTCCCTGAAGACAATATTCGAAAGCATTGGCGAGGTTGGAGCTCCCTGTGGAAGAATTTTTTTATAAGTGCAAACCTTCGATAGCTTTATACTAAATTCTTTATCTTTTAAATGTTTCTGAAGTGCTTGAAAGACTTGTTTTTGAGATATGCTTGGAAAAAAATCTTTAATGTCTACAATTAAAATAAATGATTTCTTCAAATGATGTTGAGCATTTCGTTTTATTCCCCTTCCTTGAATAAAACCATTTGCTCTTGCGCTAATAGGAAAAGAGTTTAAATGTTTGTTTAAAATCCACCTTTGAATTGCTTTTAGTTCTTTTGATGGGCAATCTATTTTTCGCTTCTTATCTTTTTTCTTTTTGGTAATATAGAATGTATTGTAATGAGCGTCAGCAAATGTTACATAGTTATCCAACACTTGCTGATTAAAACCAATCTCTTTTGCAAACTCTTCAAACTTTGTCATTTTGATTTAAAAATGAGCAAGGAAAAAACTTTTACTTAGATAAGTTGAAAGGTAAAATTTAAGTAAATTTTACCTTTTAAATTATCGTAAAAATGTCAGCTTAAACCAGCTTGTCGAATCAACAAACTATTAATGGTTTGCCTTATACTAAAAGCTTTTTATCCTTGCTCAAGTATCTTTTTTTTGATTTGTGCCTATCGTTGATTATTATACTTCTAATTGTTGTAAAATCATTTTTCACCTTAAGTTTAGTTATTAGTTCCTCATAAACATATTTATGTCCATCTTCACTTAAAGAAAAGATGTTTTCCATTTTTGCATCTATGTCTAACTCTATACGATTTTTTTGAGTTAATATTTGTAAAGCGGAATCAATATACTTAGTTTTTACAGCGCCTTTGTCAAATAATTTTATAAGTTTCGCAATTTCGTCTTTACCAATTGGTTGGAAAACTGCAATCAAGTATAAGATATATCTAGAGAGATTAAAAATATTCTCAAAATCATACGACAAGGTCTTTTCATATTTTCTAAGCCTTACTCTTTCAACAACTTTACTAATAACTTCTTTTTCCTTTTTATCACTATAAAATATAAGATTATGAGGATTATTCGATTTTATTAAATCAATTGGCCCCAGATTAATAAAGCTTTTGTTACTCTTGTATTTAATGTTATTTATGGCAATAATTTTTGGGAGAAGAGTTTTATTAACAGCAAATGCCCCTAATTCGCAGAAAGTACCAATTCCTTCTAAAGGCAAAATTATTACGTCTACGTAGCTAGCTAATTCATCTTCTAAGACTAGTAAATTATTCCCGCCCTTTCCATATAAGTTTGAAAAAATAAATTCGGGATAAACAGCATTGAATTTTGCATCCTTTTTAAATTCTGTATTCAGCAAGTCTCTTATTGTATCCTTTTTTGCTGTATCAGCTCCGCATAAAAAAATATTTAATGAATAGTCTACATCCCTCTTATAGAGTTTTGTATAAATTTCAGACTGTATAGATTTATCGTCTCTCATGTTTTACTCGACATTAATTTTGCTTTTACAATAAACTTGTCACTTTATCAAGTTGATGTTACAGCCTAGAAATAATTTTATACCTCTAATTAGTTATGCTACTAACGCAATTTAATAAATATTATAATTTATTCAAACCCTTACATTACACCAAAAGCATACTAACAGCATGGTGAAAGCATAGTGATAGTATCACAATAGTATCAAAACAGCAACTCACTCATCCGCAATATTTTTTTTGACTTTTATCAAACCGTTCACAACCCCGCCGCCCTACATTTGCTCTTCAGTCAGCAAAATGGCATTATCTAAAAAAGCACTCGGTTATTTACTCATAAGCGTATCGCTGGTAAGTGCGGTGGCATTGTATTTTGCCAAACCCATTCCGCAGCCTGCGGCTTTTCACCGCTTTGCTGATATACGCAGCCTTTTTTCCGTTGCCAACTTCTGGAATGTAATAAGCAACACCGTGTTCTTTTTAATTGGCATAACAGCGCTGCAAAAATTAATCAGCAACAAATTGGCAATTGTGCCGCAGATAAAAACGGCGTACTATGTGTTCTTTATTGGTGTGCTGCTGGTGGCATTTGGTTCGGCATACTATCATTACAACCCCAATAACATTACCCTTGTGTGGGACAGGCTACCCATGACCATTGCTTTTATGAGCCTGCTGAGTATAGCGCTGGCAGAGTTTGTAAGTGTAAACATTGGCCGCCGTGGCTTAATCCCATTTTTAATCATTGGTATATTTTCAATTGCTTATTGGCTGTATGGCGAGCTGTACAATAACGGCGACCTGCGCCTGTATGCACTGGTGCAGTTTTTACCCATTGTTTTATTGCTGCTCCTGTTGCTGTTTGGTAAATCAAACTACAACACACAATGGGGTTACTGGGCTTTGTTTGGCGCTTACATAATTGCAAAGCTGGCCGAACATTTTGATGCAGGCATTTATAAATTTTCCGGCGAGCTAATGGCCGGGCATTTACTCAAGCATTTATTAAGTGCATTGGGGCTATGGCTGTTTTTAGTGTACCTGGGTAAACGTAAAAAGCTTTCATAATTCAATGCCTTTATAATAATAACGCTGCATGGTTTTTAATCCAGTATACTCATCAGCAAATTAAAATCGGGCTTTTTAATTTTAAAATCAGCAACAGCATCCACCAGCTTGTTTGTTGAGCAGAACGAAACCCCGATACCGGATTTTTTAATAATGCAGATGTCATTCTCTCCATCGCCAACGGCAAGTGTATCGCTTACAGAAACATTGGACCTTGCGCAGATGTCTGCCAGTGCATGTGTTTTGCAATACTCATGGGTGCAAATGCTGTTGGGGTGCGAAAGAAAGAACGAAGGTATTTTTACTTCGCCGGTGGCAATACTTTTAGAAAACTCCAGTTCGTTTGCCAAAGAAAAGTCGAAGCCATACTTGTTTTTAAAATGATTGGTAATGCAGTCATAACTGTCGGATACAATGCCCACCATAAACCCGTTTTCTTTTAGCAACGATAATATTTCGGTGGTGCCCGTTGTTACAGGAATATCATCGGCCATTTTAAGCAGTTCGCTTATGTTTTTTCCTTTTAGCAGGCGTGCAATTTGTTTGGTGCGTATAAAGGGATTGGTTTGCGTGGTAACAATTTCCAGCAGTTCATCTTTAAAACCAAAATACTCCGCAGCAGTATGGATAAAACTTTTTCTCAGTAAAGTATTATCCATATCAAACACCGCAATTTTTTTAAGCGACCGGGATGTTTCTCTCACCACAAAATCCATTTGCTCCCGAATTAACTGAATATGCTCCAGCGTTTCAAAATTGTTTGCACCCTTATTCTTCGATTTTTTAAGAATAACAAGGGCCACCTCACGGGACATTTTACCCAGCTGTTCCAGCGATTGCATTTTGTTTTCAACATGTCCAATGCTTACTTCTTCAATCCTGGCACCCAGTTGGTGCATGTCAATCAGTATGCCTATATCCACACCATATCCTTCTTCAAAATGTATTTTTTCAAACAGTTCTTTACGTCCTGCTATCATACCACTAAGCGGTTGCCAAAACTGCGGAAAGCCCGGGTATAAAATTGAAAGCAATGGTTTTGCCACCAGTTCGGTAACACGGCCCGCCTGCCTTGAAAAACAGGATTTACAAAAATCTGCTCTTCCTGCAATTAACGGTTCGGTAAGTAATTGTATAATGTTTGGCGGATAGGTTAAAATATCTGCATCTAAAAAAACAATAATGGGGTTATTGGCAAACAGCACACCATCTTTCATAGAGGCGCCTTTGCCAAGTTTTGTGCTGGTTATAACAATAGCACCTTCTTCTTTTGCTACAGCAATGGTTTCGTCCATCGATTTATCATCTACAACAATTACCTCGGTAACACCCGGGGAGTTAATGGCAAGCTTTACCACCTGCGCTACAGTTTTTTCTTCATTCAATGCGGGGATAATAACGGTAATCATAAGCACTGTTTTGTTTAATTAAATAAAAGTGATTAATACAACTGCGGCTTACGGCATCCGTTAGCATAATGCAGTACAATAAACAAAGTGAATATGAGAGATAGCGGAAACCGGCCTGGACGGCTGCATAAAAGTTTCCCGTAAATTTCTTGTATAGTAAAGATACCAATATTAAAAATGACGGAAGAGTTTAAACCGGCGCAATACCTTTTTAGATTGTTAAAATATTTTATTAAAAAAGAAGCGTTACCGTTTAAAATTATGATAACTATAATGCTGATACAATGCTTAAAAAACGGTTAACTTGTGCGCCTTAATAAAATGCATAAATAAATGAAGAAATTTTTTTTACTGTTATCCCTTGCTGCAACAGTTGTTTGTGCGCATGCACAAATGAAATACATTGATAAGGCCAATATGGACCTTACTGTTAAACCCGGCGATGATTTTTTTCGCTATGCTAATGGCGGCTGGTTAAAAACCACTGTAATGCCCGGCACCAAAACCCGTTGGGGCAGTTTTGATGAACTGCGGGAAAACACATCACAGCGTTTAAAAACTATCCTTGAAGATGTATCTAAGAAAAAGAACCGCACACGTGCAGAACAAATGTGCGGCGACTTTTTTGTAAGTGGTATGGACAGCTTGCAACTGGAAAAGCTTGGCGCCAAACCTGTAATGAGCGACCTTAAAAAAATTGATGCCATTACCGATGTGAAAGGACTTATTGCCAACATGCTGCGCCTGCGTACCGAAGGTGCCGGCGGCGGTTTGTTTGGCACCTTTGTTTCCCAGGACCCTAAAGACATTAACACTTACCGGGTAAACATGGGCCAGGGTGGTATATCATTACCCGACAGGGATTATTACCTTAAAAATGATGCCCGCAGTGTAGACGTGAGGGAAGCATTGAAAAATTATATTATTAAGCTGTTTACACTTACAGGTGCAAACACTGCCGATGCTGCAATGTATGCTGATAACATTATTAAAACAGAAACCGCTATTGCAAAAGTGCAATGGAGCCGGGTGGAACTGCGTGACCCTCAAAAACGTTACAACAAGTTTAAGCCGGATGATTTTTCTGCTAAAATGAAAGTGCTGAATGTTGCAGACATTTTTAAATGGCTGGGTATGCCGGCACAGGATTATGTTATTGTAAGCACGCCTTCTTTCTTTTACGGGCTGGATAGTTTACTGAATACAGTACCGTTAGATACCTGGAAACAAATAGCCAAATTTGAAGTGCTTAAATCGGCAGCGCCTTATTTAAGCAACGCTTTTGTGCAGGCTAATTTTGATTACCAAAAAGCAATAAGCGGGCAAAAAGAAATTACTCCCCGCTGGCAACGCATGAGTGCGCAAATTGATGGCAGCCTGAGCGAACTGCTGGGCAAATTGTATGTGGACCGCTACTTTAAACCCGAAGCAAAACAGCGCATGCAGGAAATGGTAAACAACCTGCAGCAAACTTTTGCCGGCCGCATTAAAGGCCTTAGCTGGATGAGTGAAGAAACAAAAACAAAGGCGCTGAATAAGCTGATGGCCTTTACTAAAAAAATTGCATACCCGGATACATGGAAGCAATATGAAGGCGTGGTGATTAATAAAAAAGCATTGTTGGAAAATGTACGCAGTGCGGCTAAATGGGCATACAACTATAATATTAATAAGCTGGGCCAGCCCATTAACCGCAATGAATTTAATTTCTCCACTCCTACGGTAAATGCTTCTTACAACTCCAGCCAAAACACCATTACTTTCCCTGCCGGTATTTTACAATTTCCGTTCTTTGATTTTGGTGCCGATGACGCCATTAACTATGGTGGTATAGTAGCAGTAATTGGCCACGAAATGACACATGGTTTTGATGACCAGGGCAGGCAGAGCGATGCGGATGGCAGCCTGAGAGACTGGTGGACAAAAGAAGATGCTGATAAATTTAAAGTATTGGCTGATGCAGTGGTAAAACAATATGATGCTGCCGTTGTGCTGGATACACTGCATGTAAACGGTAAGCTTACATTAGGCGAAAACCTGGCAGATTTTGGCGGTATTGCTATGGCATACGAAGCATTTAAAAAAACCAAGCAGGGGCAAAGCAACGAATTGATAGATGGCTTTACCCCCGACCAGCGTTTCTTTTTAAGCTGGGCACAGGTGTGGCGTGGTATTGCCTTGCCGGAAACTGCAGCAAACCTGGTATTAACCGATCCGCATTCACCTTCACAATACCGGGCGCTGATTCCTTTGCAGCAAATGCAGGAGTTTTACAATGCCTTTGGTATTAAACCCGGCGATAAAATATGGCTGCCGGAAGAGAAAAGGGTGCATGTATGGTAAAACTGATTAAGTAACTCAAATAAAAAAGCCTCAACAATTTGTTGGGGCTTTTACTTTCTGTGGTGTGGGTCCCGATTATATCGGGACGGCACGGGCTTGTCAATTCAATAAAAAATCCCGGCAATATTGCCAGGATTCTCATTTTGTGGTGTGGGCCGGGATTGAACCGGCGACACAAGGATTTTCAGTCCTTTGCTCTACCAACTGAGCTACCGCACCATCCTTGAACAGGAAATATAAAATTTCGAATTCGGGCTGCAAAAATAAGGGGATTCAGGCAAAAATTAGCAAAGAAGCCTTAAAAAAATCAAATAGTATTGCTCATTATTAAATTATCAAATAGTTTATCACCCAATTAATTCCCGTATTCACATAAAAACTTAATACGCATTACTTTTAATTGCTCCCAGTTAAAGTTACTGTCAGCCAGTTCTTCCTGCGCCACCTGCAGGCTGCTGGTTTCGCAGCCTTTAAAATAGTCCATTATTTCATCCTGCTCATATTCATCCACCATTTCATCAATGGCATAATCTAAATTGAGCTTGGTGCCGCTGGCTACAATGGTTTCCATTTCTTCCAGCAATTCATCAATACGCAGGCCACGGTTTTTAGCCACGGTTTCCAGCGGTATTTTTTTATCAATATTTTGAATGATGAAGATTTTATTGTTGTTTTTGTTCGCTACACTCTTCATCACAAAATCATCTGGCCTGGTTATATCATTTTCATCCACATACCGGCTTATTAATTCAATAAACGGCTTGCCATAACGCAGCGCCTTGCCCTTGCTTACACCACTTATCTTTTCCAGCTCGGTTGTACTGGTGGGGAACATGGTGGCCATATCTTCCAGGCTGCTTTCTAAGAAAATGACAAAGGGCGGCAGGTTTTTTTCCTTGGCCACTTTTTTGCGCAGCTCTTTCAGCATTTCCATCAGCTTGTCATCTGCGGCACTTGCTGCACCACCACCCTGTTCTGCTTCATCGTCATCTGCATTGGCATCTTCAAACAAATTGTTCAATACAATTTTGAATGATGTGGGTTTCTTCAAATACGCAATACCTTTTTTAGTAAACTTCAGCAGGCCATACTCCACAATATCTTTTTCAATTATACCCTGCAATAAAAGCTGGCGGATAAGACTGTTCCAAAAATGTGGTTCTTTATCATTACCGCTGGCAAAAACACCCAGCTCATCATGCCGGTACATTTTTACAGCAGGTGTTGCCTTGCCCATTAATATTGAAATAACATATTCCACAGGAAAGCGCTCTTCCAGTGCTTTTATAACTTTTAATGCAGTAACCGCTTCATCTTTTGCTTCAATTTTTTCCTTAGGATTTAAGCAGTTGTCGCAGTGGCCGCAGCTTTTTTTATCATCGTATTCTTCCCCAAAATAATGCAGTAAAATTTTGCGGCGGCATACGCTGCTTTCTGCATAACTTACCGTTTCATTAATCAGCTGTGCACCCACTTCACGTTCGCTTAGCGGTTTGTCTCTCATAAAATGCTCCAGCTTGGCCACATCTTTATGAGAGTAATACAAAATGCACTTTCCTTCCATGCCATCACGTCCGGCACGCCCGGTTTCCTGGTAATAGTTTTCTATGCTTTTAGGAATGTTGTAGTGAATTACAAAACGTACATCGGGTTTATCTATACCCATACCAAAAGCAATAGTGGCAACAATCACATCCACATCTTCATTTAAAAACTCATCCTGCCGCTGTGCCCTTAATTTAGCATCTAATCCTGCATGATAAGCTACGGCTTTTGTACCGTTTGCCATCAGCATATCAGCCAGCTCTTCTGTTGTTTTTCTGTTTAAAGTATAAATAATACCGCTTTTGCCTTTGTGCTGTTGTATAAACCGCACAATGCTTTTATTGGTTTGGTCTTTATTTATTTTAGGCTGAATCTCGTAGTATAAATTAGGGCGGTTAAAAGAAGAGATAAATGTTTTTGGATTACGCAACCCCAAATTTTTTGCAATATCGCTTTGCACTTTTGGTGTGGCAGTGGCGGTTAATGCAATTACAGGAACATTCTCGTTAATCATATCCATTATCTCACGCAGCCTGCGGTATTCAGGGCGAAAATCATGCCCCCATTCAGAAATACAGTGTGCTTCATCCACCGCAAAAAAAGAAATGTTCAGTTCTTTAAAAAAGTCAACATTTTCTTCCTTCGTCATGGTTTCCGGCGCCACGTACAGCATTTTGGTTTTGCCGGTGGTTAAATCATCTTTTACAATTTTTTGCTGCCCTTTATTAAGTGTGCTGTTTAAAAAATGCGCCACATCATCTTTACTGCTGTAGCTGCGTACCAGGTCCACCTGGTTTTTCATTAAAGCAATTAGGGGAGAAACAATAATCGCCACACCATCGCTAACCATGGCAGGCAACTGGTAACATAAACTTTTACCGCCGCCCGTGGGCATAATAACAAAAGTGTCATTACCGTCCAGCAGGCTTTGTATAATGCTTTCCTGCGGGCCTTTAAATTTATCGAAACCAAAATGCTGTTGTAATGCATCTGTTAGGTTAATAGTGCCGGTAGTTTTTTTAGCGGCCGCCTTGGCAGGTTTTGCGGTTTTGTTTTTTACAATTGCAGATTTAGCTTTTGCCATAACAATAGTTCGTTCACACTGTTCCCGGTGTTATTTTTTTCGGGCAGCGAAGTTACCATTTCAAAGCTGGAATAGCAAGCAATAAAACCCCTCTCTGCCTGTAATTAGGAATCATTTAAGATACTAAAAAAAATCTAATTATCAACCCCTCTTAGCAAACACCATTCCATTCATTGTTGAATGCATGAATTAAAGTAGGTTTGCGGGGCAAAAATGAACACAGCAGCCATTATACAATCAGCATTACGCACCATTAGCTTACAGGCAGCATCTATAAGCGGCCTTAATGGTTTTATTAATGATGCATTTGCAAAAGCAGTGGAGGTTATTGCTGCTTCAAAAGGCCGGCTGGTAATAAGCGGCATTGGCAAAAGTGCTGTTGTGGCGCAAAAAATTGTGGCCACCTGCAACAGTACCGGCACGCCCGCTTTGTTCATGCATGCGGCCGACGCTATACATGGGGATTTAGGTATGATACAGCCGGATGATTGTGTCATCATCATCAGCAAAAGCGGCGACAGCCCCGAAATAAAAGTACTGGCTTCGCTCATTAAAGGTTTTGGCAATCCGCTTATTGGAATGGTAGGAAATCTGCAATCATATTTAGCGCAGCAAAGCGATATTGTTATCAATACCACGGTACAACAGGAAGCCTGCCCTAATAACCTGGCTCCCACCACAAGCACCACCGCACAAATGGTAATGGGGGATGCCATTGCTGTTTGTTTAATGGAACTGAAAGGGTTTAACAGCCACGACTTTGCTAAGTACCATCCCGGCGGCATGCTGGGCAAAAGGCTGTACTTACGGGTGAGTGATTTATCAGCCCAAAACGAAAAGCCGGCAGTATTACCAACTGCTGATATTAAAACAGTGATTGTTGAAATGACGAAAAAGCGGTTAGGCACAGCAGTGGTGGTGGATGCTGCGAATAAAGTGCTGGGCATAATTACCGATGGTGATTTACGCCGCATGCTTGAAAAAGCAAACGACATTAATACATTAACCGCTGCGGATATTATGGGCAGCAACCCTAAAGTAATTGCTGCGGATGCATTGGCAACCGAAGCGCTGGATAATATGAAACACCATAACATCAGCCAGCTGGTGGTGGTGGAAAATGATTTTTACGGAGGCATCATTCACCTGCACGACCTTATACGGGAAGGTATAATTTAACGCATGAAACGTTGTTTTGCACCACTGCTGTTTTTGATTTTTATTATATACAGCTGCACCAAAAAAGATTTTAATCCGCTTGTAAATACCATTTCAAAAGAAAAGGCGGTGGAAGACATTAATACCTGTGTAAAAATATTAAAGCAGGTACACCCCGCTTTATACCTGTATATTTCTGAAAAAAGATTTAACCAGCTTGCAGACAGTTTGAAAAGCACTGTTAAAGAAGATATTACTGTTGGAGAACTTTACAACATGCTGAATTATATGGCTGACGAAACCGGCTGTTCGCACACAGTGCTGCAGTTACCCGGTTATATGTATGATACGCTGCAAAACCGTAAATTCTTCTTTCCTTATTCTGTAAAATTAATTGAAGGCCGGCTTTACGTAAATTCCTATAAGTACGACCTGCCCGAGCGTACAGAAATAAAAAGCATAAACGGCCACCCCGTACAAAAGATATTAAATGAACTTATGTTTTTAGAACGGGTGGAAGGCAGGCACAGGAATACCCAAAAAGAACTTGCTGCAAGTGATTTTGCGTTTGATTACTTTTTAAAATATGGTGCAGCAAAAGAGTTTGTAATAAACATTACCGATACAAATGGCCGTGCAGCAACGGTAACAGAACAAGCCATTACAAAACAGGAGTGGGACGAAAGAGATTATAACTACCAATATTATTTTGATGGAAAAGACGTGGATTATGACCTGTATATAAACGATGAAAAAAACTATGCCTATATGCGCATTTATACTTTTAAGTACGAAGGCGGGGAAAGACAAACGGCATATGAAAATTTTTGCAACAACTCCTTTCAGTTATTAAAAGCAAAAAAGGTTAAAAGCCTGATTATTGATGTAAGAGAAAATACAGGCGGAGAACTATATAACCTTTTTTATCTCTTTTCGTATTTATCCCCCAAGCCATTCAGGGAATATGAAAAAGTTGTGTCAAGGATAAACAGCATACCCTTTCCTGCTTTGCTTGATAAAGAGTTTAAAGACGCATCAATGAAAGCGGTTAACGAGCGTCTTGAAGAAGAGTTTGCACCATCTCTCAATAAAAATTATTATATACTCGCAGATTCGTTAATACAAACATGGGAACCGGATTTGAACCGTTTTAACGGCAATGTGTTTGTAATTACCAATCCAAAAGTGGCGTCTTCGGCATCTTATTTTTCAGTTATGGTTAAAAACTCCGGGGCAGGAAAAGTTGTAGGTGAAGAAACTGCCGGTGGCGCCTGCTCAGGAAATGGTTTTACCAATTTAGAATATACACTTCCCAATTCTGAAATAAAGCTAATTTTGCCATACGCTCATATTATATATACATTTAAAGATGCAGTTAATAAAGGACAGGGCGTACTGCCTGATTTTTTTGTACCGGATAAAAAAACTTCATTTACAGAAAATAAGGACGGTCAATATTCGTTTATAACGGACAGTATTATTAATAAACTTAAACCATGAACAAAAACCATTACGTAGCTATAATGGCCGGTGGTATTGGAAGCCGCTTTTGGCCCATGAGCCGCACAAATTACCCTAAGCAATTTTTAGACATTTTAAATAACGGCCGCACTTTAATACAAGGTACCATGGACCGTTTTGCCACATTTATTCCTAAAGAAAATATTTATGTGGTAACCAGCGACCAGTATAAAGATATTGTTGCAGAACAATTGCCCGAAATACCCGTGGCTAACATTTTAAGTGAGCCATCAAGAAAAAATACAGCACCTTGTGTGGCATATATTTCACACAAACTGCTTGAACTAAACCCCGATGCTAATTTAATTTGTGCACCTGCCGACCATATTATTTTAGATGCGCCGGAATTTAAACGTATTTGTTTAGAAGCACTGAATTTTACAGAAAGTATTAAGGCGCTGGTTACACTGGGTATTAAACCAACACATCCTAATACGGGCTATGGTTATATACAATACGACCAACAGCTGGAAACAAACAATGTGTTTAAAGTAAAAACCTTTACTGAAAAACCCGACCTGCAATTAGCAAAAACTTTTTTAGCCAGCGGCGATTTTTTATGGAACGCCGGTATTTTTGTTTGGCAGGTAAAAAACATTGTGGCCGCTTTTGAAAAACTGCTGCCCGAAATGAATGAAGTGTTTGAAGCAGAGAAAGCACATTTTAATAAACCAACAGAACAGGAAGCCATTGACCGAATATATCCGCAATGCGTAAATATTTCTATTGATTATGGTATAATGGAAAAAGCGGATAATGTGTACATCATTCCGTCAAGCTTTGGCTGGAGCGATTTGGGTACATGGGGCAGTGCGTATGAAAACTTAGGCAAAGACTATTTGGAAAATGCCGTGGCAGGAGACAATGTAGTGGTGATTGATGCTGTACGAAACATGGTGCATGCCGACAATAAAAAATTAATACTGTTGCAGGGGCTGGAAGATTTTATTGTGGTGGATACCCCGGATGTTTTGATGATTTGCAAAAAAGAAAACGAGCAGGCAATTAAAGAATATGTAGCAGAAATTAAACGCAGCAAAGGCGATAAATTTTTGTAACAGCAAAATATAAATTAGTTAAAGAGAAGAAGGCTTATTTAAGCCTTCTTTTTTATTTTTATACAACATAAAAAACAATTTGCTTGTTGCCACAAATACATAGTAAACAACCCAACGCCGCCACCACTATTTTTACTGTAATGAGTGTGCTGGCTGCACAGCATAATGCCATAAACCTTGGCCAGGGCTTTCCTGATTTTATGATGGATGCTGAACTGACTGCATTGGTTACAAAAGCCATGAACAAGGGGCACAACCAGTATGTGCACATGAACGGGTTAATGCAACTGCGTGAAAGTATTGCTGAAAAAATACATTACCTGTATAACAATGCTGTTAATGCTGATGCAGCAATTACCGTAACACCCGGCGGCACTTATGCAATTTACACAGCGCTTACAACTATTTTACAACCCGGCGATGAAGTGATTGTTTTTGAACCGGCGTATGACAGTTACATACCCACCATTGAAATTAATGGCGCCGTGCCGGTTATTATTCCTTTGTGCTTTCCTGGTTATTCTATTGACTGGGAATTGGTGAAACAAAAAATATCTGCCAAAACAAAAGCTATTATTTTAAATACACCGCATAACCCCACCGGCATGGTGCTGGATGCAACGGACATTGAACAACTAAAAAAACTTGTAAGCAACACCAATATTTTTATTGTTAGCGATGAAGTGTATGAACATTTAATTTATGATGGCAAACAGCACGAAAGCATGCTGCGCCACCCGGAATTGTTTGAACGAAGTTTTGTTTGTTTCAGTTTTGGTAAAACTTACCATTGCACCGGCTGGAAAATTGGTTACTGCATAGCGCCAGCGTCTTTAATGGCAGAGTTTAGAAAAATACACCAGTTTAATTGCTTTAGCACCAACAGCACTGTGCAGTTTGCTTTGGCAGAGTATTTAAAACAAAAAGAAAAGTATTTGCAGTTAGGAAACTTTCTTCAGCAAAAGAGGGACTACTTTGCCAACATGATGCAGCAGACAAAGTTTAAAGCATTACCATCTTACGGCAGTTATTTTCAACTGTACGGGTACAATGATATTACCAATGAAAGCGAAAAGGATTTTGCCATCCGCCTTACAAAAGAATACAAGGTAACAGCAATACCCACATCCGTTTTTTATAAAAACGAAACAGACAATAGAGTGCTGCGCTTTTGTTTTGCAAAAAAAGAAAGTACATTGGAAGAAGCGGTTAACAGGTTGATGAAACTTTAAAAGCATAGCATCTCCGGCAACCCTTCTTTATTCTCTTTTCCTCATTTAACCTCTTAGCTTAAAATTTATTAGCAAAGAGCACAAAGGGAAAAATATATCCCTATATGCTTGTGTAGTTTACGCCATTAACAGTGTTAGTATTATTCTTAAATTTGGAAAAGAATATTTTATTTCTCTTCTTCATGTCAACACTCACCATAACCACCATACAAACCAAACTGTTTTGGGAAGATAAACGGGCCAATCTTCAAATGCTGGAAGAGAAGATAGCTTCATTATCAGCCAAAACAGAAATTGTGGTGCTGCCAGAAATGTTCAGCACAGGGTTTAGTATGCAACCGGAATTATTTGCAGAAGATATGAATGGTGAAACGGTGGAATGGATGAAACGCATGAGCAGCGAAAATGGCATTATACTTACCGGGAGTATTATAGCGGCGGAAAACAATAATTACTTTAACCGCCTAATATGGATGCTGCCCAACGGACAGTTTGGGTATTATGATAAACGCCACCTGTTTGCATACGCAGGCGAAGATGAACATTACACGGCCGGCAATAAGCGATTAATAGCATCTGTAAAAGGATGGAAAATTAATTTACAGGTTTGTTATGATTTGCGTTTTCCGGTGTGGAGCCGCCAGCAAATGGAAGAAGGCAAACCGGAGTACGATGTGTTGATTTATGCAGCTAACTGGCCGGAAAAGCGCAGCCATGCATGGAAAACATTGTTATGCGCAAGAGCTATAGAAAATCAATGTTATGTTATTGGCGTAAACCGTGTGGGTAATGATGGCAATGATATTTACCACAGCGGCAATACATTGGTAATAGATCCATTGGGGCAGGTATTGTACCACATGGCAGATGAAGAAGACATTAATACCATTACACTTTCAAAAGAAAAATTAGAAGAAGTAAGAAACCGCTTTCCGTTTTTAAATGATGCGGATGGATTTACCATTCATTAATCAACCCTTTAATTTTTTAGCTTTAATCATTTCCATTACCACCTGCAGTTTTTTGTCGTAGCTTTTTAAAAGGGCTTCATAACTGGTAGGTATATAAACATCGGGCATTACGCCAAGGCCTTTTCTTTCTGCAATATGCCCGTATTGCACCAGGCGGAACAGCGGCAGCCGCACCCGTAAATGTGTATTGGGCAAAGTAATATCCGGTATCATAATGCCGTTGTTGCCATACCAGCCACCGCCGGCTTCCTCACCCACAACAGTAATGCCTTGTTGCCCTTTAACCGCATTGGTAAAAAGTGTGCTGGCAGAAAATGTTTGCCCGTTTATAAGCACATATAAATCTCCATTAAAATGGTTTTTATGTTTGGCATGATAAGTTTTACGCTCCCAAATGCCAAAATGAAAGTTGCCGTCTTTTTTGCGGTGGGTTAAAAAACGCAAAGCAATGTTATTTAAAAATTTTCCTTTTACATAACCGGTATAAGGCCGCAGGGTACGTTTTATGGCATAAGCAGAATCGGCTACTTTAAACGGCTGCCGGGTTACATATTTGGTAAGCAGTGTGGAGCTGTTTATTTTACCACCACCGTTGCTGCGAATATCCAGCACCACATTATTAATGCCGGTTTGTTTTATATAGCGGAATGTTTGACGAAAGAACTTGCGCAGCTTTCCTGTTGAAAATGTATTAAGCGTAATTACAGCCGTATTGTTAGCAGTATCTACTGCCAGCGAGCGGATGTTTTGCAGCATCATTTTTTTTCTTTCTGCCTTTGATGGTGCATCTGGTCGTATAGCGGGCTTTTTACGCCTGGTCGTATCTTTTTTTAATTCAAATAACGGCAGGCTGGTAGTTTGTGCAACACCATTATGGTCAATATAATTAACGGTGTAAGTTTTGCTTAAGCCTAAAATGTTACGGTGATAGTATGGAAAATTATTGCTTAGACGCAGGAAGTTTACATTATTGGCATTGCCGTCTTCCGTCATATACCCAAACATTTTTTGCTGCAGTTGTACATTATTCAATCCGTTAATGCCGGTTACTAATGTTCCCCTTTTAAAAATAGAATCTTTTGGGTTAAGGTTGCCCGTTACTGCCATGGTATCGTTCCACACTTTCATAAACAGCGGAAACGAAGGCTGTATTTTGTTTTGCACCCATTTGTTATAAGCTTTGCTCATACCAAAACTGGTGTGGCCGCAATGTATTTTATCAGTAAGCGGTGCCAGTATCCTCCAGCCAAACTGCTGTTCGGTCATACTGTCTTCAATAGCATTGTAATATTTATTGAAGTAGTAATCCATACTGTCTTTAGAAGTATACCAATAAAGAGCAGGATGTTTTTTCTCCAGTATGTTGCGCAGCAGGGTATAATCTTTTTGCAGCGTTTCTTTTGGGTATTTTTTGTAGGGTGTGTAGTTTTTTTGAGTTGAAGCACATGAATAAAGCAGCAAAACAGTAGCCAGTAAAATCGGGGGGTAAACCTTATTCATTATACAAAACTAATTAAATCAATGCTTGTCTGTTGACACTAATAACGCATAAATAAATAAAAAATTATTTACATTTGAAAAAAAAATAAAATAAAATGCGAAACTTATTTTTTGTTTATGTAATTCAATAACAAGAAATTTTTGTGACAATTGGTTGTTGAAAAAAGCATTTACGTTTTTGTAATATTTTACTAAACAGAAAACCGAAAATGAAATTACTAAGACCTTTGTTTGTGAGCCTGATATTTTTTTCAGTTAATATCCCGTTGTATTCTCAAAAAAGTCAACAACTAATTATAGCCCCCTCTTTATCATACAGAGGAGATATTTTAGAACTTTCTAATTATCCAGTAAGATTTCATTATCCGGGATATTCTTTGGAATTTGTTAAGCAATTTGGGTTGAGAAGCGTTGGAATAGATTTTAGTTCCGATTTTTTTAAAAACAGGCTATCTGTATTACTCTCTTCTTATTTCAGGTATGGTCATTTGTATTTTGATAAAAGCAAGAATAAAGAAGTAAAATCTTTTAAGCTGGATTTATTTGCGGATTGCGTTTACAACTTTGGGGTTAAGCGAAACCGGAAGCTTAAGTTTTTTGCAGGTATTGGTTTAGGCGAGGTTAATTTGGGAACAAAATTCAAATACGCTTTTCAGCCGGAGATAGATTCCAGCGGTAATACGTATTTAAAAGAAGCTGTTGGTAGTTTTGCTTTTAATACAGCACGAATACTTGCTGGTGTAAAAAAGGGAAGATGGGCAATTACAATAAATGTAATAGGTACACCCGATGAAGATAAGCAACCGTATTTATCAGCAACGTTAGAGGGAAAAATCGCTTATTCATTGTTTTCTTTCAGAGTTCCTGTAAAGAAATAAGTTGTATAAAGAAAGAGACATTTTTTTGTCTCTTTCTTTGTTTTATTTCTTCAAATGATTCCATCCCTGCGCCACCAAATCATGTGTATTTCCGCCACGGGTAATTATTTTTTTTCCTGCTGCGGCTTCTGTAATATAGCCAATAACACTCAGGCCGTTGTTTTCACTTATTTTTTCATAATCGCTTTGGCTAACGGTAAACAGTAACTCATAATCTTCGCCGCCGCTTAAAGCACAGGCCGTGGGGTCCAGCTCTAATTTATAAGCAAAAGATTTGCTGTCTTCATTCAGAGGCAGCTTATCTTCATAAATTACGCAGCCTACATTGCTTTGTTTGCAAATGTGCAGCAGTTCGCTGCTAAGGCCGTCGCTAATATCCATCATGCTGGTGGGTGTAATGTTATGTGCGGCAAAATATTCCACCACATCTTTTCTTGCTTCGGGCTTTAGCAAACGGCCAACAATGTATGCCTGGTTTTCTAAATCGGGCTGTGCACCGGTTTGTTCAAATATTTTTTTCTCCCGCTCTAAAATAGTCAATCCTAAAAAGGCGCCGCCTAAATCGCCGCTTACACAAATAAGGTCGTTAACTTTTGCGCCATTTCTTTTTACATATTTATCCGGCGCCACTTCGCCAATGGCAGTAATACTTATTACAAAACCCTTTTGGCTGCTGGTGGTATCGCCTCCAACTAAATCAACATTGTACTTATCGCAAGCTGCATATACACCTTCGTAAAATTCATCCAGCGCTTCCACACTAAATTTATTGCTTATGCCAATGCTTAATACAATTTGTGTGGGCGTGGCATTCATGGCATAAATATCACTCACATTTACCACTACGCTTTTATAACCTAAATGTTTAAGCGGTGTATAGCTTAAATCAAAATGAATGCCTTCCAGCAATAAATCTGTGCTTATAACCGTTTGCCTGCCAAAATGATCAATCACTGCAGCATCATCACCAATACTTAAAACAGTACTGGTGTTTTTTGTTTCATTGTTTTGGGTAAGATGATCAATTAAACCAAACTCACCAAGAGATGCTATTTCTGTACGTTCACTCATATTTTGTTTATAATTCTGTTACTTGTTAATTAAAATCGCACATTTCCATTTACTGCTTCTACCAACTCATCATGTATTAAGCCATTAGTAGCAACAATCTGGTATTGGTAAGGGGAATATTTATTACCCTTCATATCCGTTACCTTTCCACCAGCTTCTTCTACAATTAAATAACCGGCAGCGCTGTCCCATGCATTCAGTTTGTGTTCATAAAAACCATCAAACCTTCCTGCAGCCACCCAGCATAAATCTATGGCGGCACTGCCCAGCCTCCGTACAGGCACACCATTGCGAATTAAACGTTCAAAAATTTGCAGGGGTCCGTTTTCAGCGTCAAGATAAGTATAAGGGAAACCGGTAACCAGGCAACTATGCAGTAAATCTGTTTTGTTGCTTACATTTATTTTTTTTCCGTTTAAGGTTGCTCCTGCACCTTTTTCAGCAAAAAACAATTCGTTCATAAAAGGGTTATATACGGCGCCCAAAATCATTTCTCCATTCTTTTCAACACCAATGCTTACGCAGCAAATAGGAATGCCGCATGCAAAGTTGATGGTGCCGTCAATGGGGTCTATAATCCACTTGGTATCACTGTCGGTGCTTATTTCACCGGTTTCTTCACTTAAAATAAAATGGTCCGGAAATTCTTTTTGTATTACCTCAAATATGGCTTTCTCTGCCGCATGGTCAGCCTCTGTAACCCAGTTATTAATACCTTCTTTATTGGTAATTTTTAAATCAGGATTGTTGAAATATTTTTTCAGTTCTACAGCGCCGGCTTCTACGGCTTTAAGTAAAGTTGTTTTTAACATGCGGCAAAGATAAAACAAAGCAAGGCTTGTAAATTTTTTATACTTTAAATTGCTTTACTAAACCGGCCGGGGCGATTTATGCCACCCTGAACGGCCGAACAAAATAATATGCAACGGAAAGATTTTATTAAACTGGCCGCACTGGCGCCTTTAAGTGCATACGCAAAAAAATTTTCTAAATATTATTCATTGGTGCAAACAGCCAATGTTGATTATTATAAAAAAGGGGAGGTTCTGTATGAAACATTACGCAAGGGATTTAACAAGCGTATTGATAAATTTCCGCAGGTAATAGCATTGTGCAAAAACACCGCAGGCGTTGCGGAAGCAGTGCTGTATGCAAAACAAAACAGGCTGCCCGTTGCCATAAAAAGCGGCGGGCATTGCATGGAAGGTTTTTCTGTAAATGACAATGGCATGGTAATTAACTTATCATTATTAAATACCATTACCTGGGTTGATAAAGAGACAATAACAGCCGGCCCCGCCTGTAAACTGTTTCAGTTGTATGATGAATTGCTGCCCAAAGGAAGGGTAATACCCGGCGGCTCCTGTGCTACGGTTGCTATTGGTGGTTTGGTGCTGGGCGGCGGCTATGGTTTGCTGGCACGAAAGTTTGGGTTAACCTGCGACAGTTTGTTAGAAGTAACCATGGTGGATGGTAACGGAAATATCATTAGCTCAAAAAACGATGCTGAGCTTTTGTGGGCATGCAAAGGCGGTGGCAATGGCAACTTTGGAGTTATTACTGAATTAAAATTTAAAACACATGCTGCACCCAAAGCAATGCACAGCTATCGATTCAAAACTTATAAAACAGATGCTGTAAAAGCCCAGGCAATTTTAAAAACATGGTTTGAAGCAGCAGCATTGTTACCACCATCATGTTTTTCTGCATATGTGCTAAATGGAAAAACGGCTTATATATTACTTACCAATGTAGAGGCTGATAATGCGAATGTAAAAAAAGCCATTGCGATGCTTTCTGCGGTTAGCGCAAAAACAACACAAACAACAGCAAAGCCATTAGCCACAGCGTTAAAAGTTTTTTATGGCAGAAAAGAACCGTTGTTTTTTAAAAACGCATCAGCAGGTTTATATAAATCATACAGCGAAATAGAACCTTTTATTGACAAAGTAATTACAACAGTTGTAACCACACCCGGCATGATTTACCAGGTAAATACATTGGGTGGTAATATTGTGAATGCGCAAAAAGAAATGGAAGCATCTTTTCCGCACAGGGCTTTTCCATTTTTTAGTGAGCTGCAAACCTATTGGGATGCGCCGTTGCAAAGTAAAAGGTTATTGGAAAAATTTGCTACGGTTCAAAATATTTTTACAGCCAACGGAATAACAGCGCAGTACCGCAATTACCCCGATGCAAACTTTACTAATTGGCAAACTGCTTATTACGGCAATAACTATCAACGGCTGCAACAGGTAAAAAAGAAATACGATCCATATAATACTATAAATCACTTGCAAAGTATACAAACACCTCTCTTTTAATTTTTGATTTAATGAAATAAAAATTCGTATTTCGCAATAAGTAACCCCCGCTGTTTTGCAACTGAGTGTAATTATAGTAAACTACAACGTAAAATACTTCCTGGAACAATGCCTGTTTTCTGTTTTAAAGGCATGCCGTAATATACAGGCAGAAATAATTGTAGTGGATAATAACTCCACAGATGGCAGCAGGAGTTTTCTGGAACAAAAATTTTCTTCTGTATACTTTATATGGAACGCCGTAAACACCGGTTTTTCAAAAGCGAATAACCAGGCATTGCAAAATGCAAAAGGTGAGTATATTCTTTTTTTAAACCCGGATACTATTGTTCCCGAAGATTGTTTTGAAAAATGTATTGCTTTTTTTAAAGCAAATGCTGCTGCGGGTGCATTAGGGATAAAAATGATTGACGGCAGCGGTAACTTTTTAAAAGAAAGTAAAAGGGCTTTTCCGGGGCCATTAACATCGTTATATAAACTGAGCGGCCTGGCAAAACTGTTTCCTCATTCAAAATCTTTTTCCCGCTATCATTTAGGTAATTTATCTGCCAACGAAATACATGAAGTAGATGTTTTGGCCGGGGCATTTATGATGATACCATTGGAAATTTTAAACAAAGTGGGAAGTTTTGACGAGACTTTTTTTATGTATGGTGAAGATGTGGATCTTAGTTACCGCATACAAAAAGCAGGGTATAAAAATTATTATTTTTCAGAAAGCACCATTATTCATTTTAAAGGCGAAAGCACTAAAAAAGGCAGCCTGAATTATGTGCGGCTTTTTTACAGCGCTATGAGTCTTTTTGTAAAAAAGCATTATAGCGGCACCAAGGCCGGGATTTTTAACCTGCTTATTCAAACGGGCATTTTATTAAGGGCTTCGCTTGCTTTTACAGGAAAGCTGCTGCAAAAAATTGGGCTGCCTATTTTAGATGCAGCCATCATTTTTATGAGTTTTTGGGCGATAAAGTTTTTGTGGAATACCTACATACGGCAGGATGTTAATTATTCACCCAACATGCTGATTGTTGCGTTTCCGGTATTTACAATTATTTTTTTAATAGCAGCATATTATGCAGGCTTATATGATAAAGGATATAAACAATCACAGTTAAACCGCTCTGTTGCTATTGCATTGCTTGTATTATTAAGTGGTTATGCGCTGTTGCCGGAAAGCATCCGTTTTTCAAGAGGAATATTAGTGTTTGGTATTGCGATGGCTTTTGTGGTAATGAGCCTGCTGCGCCGCCTGTTTATACAATGGAAACTGCTTGTAAATATTGCAAATGAAGATGAACAGCCGCAAACAGTTGTTGTGGCATCTGTTAAAGATTTTGAAACAGTAAGTAATATTATGCAGCAGGCAGGAATGACAGAACGGGTTTTAGGCAGGGTGGAAAGTAAAAACTCCGTAAGCAGCAACGCATTGGGAACACTGCAGCAATTACAGCATTTAATAACTACCTATCCTGTTAAAGAAATAATTTTTTGTGAAGATGGTTTAAGTTTTAAAGAAATAATTGCGCAGGTGCAGGTATTGCCTCACCACATAAAAACCAAGTTTCATGCTTCGGGCAGCAACAGCATAGTAGGCAGTGATAATAAGGATACCAGCGGAAATACGGTTTCAAAAAATAAAAAACATGCCATTGACGATTCTGTAAACCGCAGAAATAAAAATTTACTGGATGTTATGATTGCTGTTTTTTTGCTGCTTATTTTCCCGGTTCATTTTTTTACGCAAAAAAAGCCATTGCAGTTTTTCAAAAATTTGTTTGCTGTTTTGTTTATGCAAAAAACATGGGTGGGATATGCGGTAAAAAACAATTTACCACAATTGAAAAAAGGTATTCTAACTTCAACAGCGCTTCCTGCAGCGCTCAATGATTTGCCCGAACAAAGCTTGCTGTTAAGCGATGAATGGTATGCCGCATCATACAATACAGCAGCCGATATAAAAATAATTTTAAGAGGGTATAAATATCTTAGCTGGTAGTTACCGGTTTAGTTTTTGTAAAAAAGAAGCAAGTATGTTTTTGTAAGTATTGTTTCCCGTCAATATGAATTTGTAAGGAAACCGAGCGGCTTTTTCCAGCGATTCTGTTAATGAAAACCCTTCTTGCGGTGTAGAATAAAATACATTCTTTTCAAATAAAAAACTGCTTAAATACTCTTGTTCGGTTTGCTCGGGTGTAGCAACTAAAATAGCTTTTTGCTGCAGCGTTATTAAATCCATAATTGTTGTATAACCACTGCGGCAAATTATCGTATTGCTTTGTAAAATGGCGGTGTTTAACGCAGCACTTTCTAAATGATTATGCACTTCAATGTTTTTATTGCCTGTTTGTAACAGCTCCTTACAATTTGGCAAACCCCTTACAAACACTACCGGTTTAGTAATTGAAGAAAGCTGTTTTAATAAGGCAGTTTCAAAAATGGTGCGTTGCGGCTCCGGCCCGGAAAGCAAAACCAAAACATCGATTTTTTTTTCTGACTCTTTTTTTTCAAATCTTGATAGTATGCCTAAATATTTTAAAGGAACAGAAGGCGCTTTCTGCGGATGTGATAATTCACCTGCAATAATATTGTCTGCTTCATTATCGGGCACCCAGCATTCGGTATACTTATTAATAAACCGGTAATGAATTTTTTGAGCCAGTCGGTCTGTAAAATGGTTTGCTGTTTTAATGGCCAACTGGTGGGTTATGTATATACAAGGCATTGCTTTAGTATAAAGGCCCAGCCTGTTATCAGAAATTACAGCATCAAAGCCGTGTTCTTTAATATTTCGTTTCAGCCATTTATGTTCATACCAAACGCACCACGCTAATTTAGGAGCCTGCAGTAACAGCTTAAAAGGTAACCAGCCTGCATGGCGGTTATATTTTATATTATAACCCTTCAACGATAGAAACCTGATTTCTGGAAATTCCTTTTGCAACAGCTCTTTCACCGGCCCATCTGCCGCTATAAACACTGTTGCACCATTGGTTAATAAATTGGAAATAAGTGGAATACAGCGGGTGGCATGGCCAAGCCCCCAATCCAGGGGAGCCACTAAAATTTTTGGGGCATAACCGAATCCGTTATTTTTTTCAAAAAACATTGAACAAAAGCAATAAATAATAGTGAAAATAGTTTATTTTAGTAATCTTATACGATGCAAAAGCTATTTAAAATCTCAATACTGATTGCATTGGTATCAATGTTAGGTCTGGCTGCCTGTACGTCATCTAAAAAAGGACAGTGCGGTTGCCCGTCTAAAAACGGTATAATAGGATACTAATCATCAGTATTAAAACCCAATTTCTAATATGAACAACTCAAACCGGGATTTGCTGGTATTGTTCAATCATGATTTGATGACCCCCAAGGCGATAGAGCAGGAAGTAGAAATGCTTCATGAGCTGTTGTATGAGGTTGAGGACTTGAACAATGTTATAACCGCACACGAAATTATTGATGTAAACAAATACAAGATTGTTGCCGGTGAGTCTGCAAGTCATGTATTTCGCAATAAAGAACTCCCCTCTTTTATTTTCGTTAATTGTAAAAATTAATTAAGACAGCTTCTCAAGAGCACTTTTTAAGTGCATCAGCATATCATCAATTTCTTCTGCTTTACAAGTGCCCACACTAAGCCGGTACCAGTTACTGTTTTTATCTGCGCCAAAAGCATAAAAAGGTACAACAGCAATTTTTGCTTCGTTTAAAATATACTCAGTTACATCCGCTTGAGTTTCTAAAAGCTTTCCCCCAACAGTTTTTTTACCTGTTAAATTTATTTGTATAGTTAGGTAAATAGCAGCTTGTGGGGCAACGGCATCAACACTAAACCCATCTTTTTTTAATTGCTGAAAACCGTTGTAAATGCGCTGCAGCCTTTCTTCTACCGCCGCTTTAAAATTGCCGAACCAGTTATTCAAAACTTCTTTTTGTAATAAAAATTTTGCAACCGCATTTTGTTCGGCCATAGGTGCCCAGGCACCCACATGGCTGTTAATGGCCTTCATTTTATTAATAAGAAGTGCCGGCCCCATGCTCCAGCCCACACGTACACCGGTAGCCGCAAAAGCTTTGCTTATACCATCAATAAAAATGGTATAATCTTTCATTTTTGGATTAAGGGATACCGGGTTGTAATGCACAATGCCTCCAAAGGTTAAAGTCCAGTAAATTTGATCGTAAAGAAGATATAATTTCTTTTCTCCTGCACCACGGCTTTCATTTTCTTTAATTACTAAATTGCAAATAGCTTCCAGCTCTGTTTTAGTAAAAGTGGTGCCCGTAGGGTTTAGTGGAGAGCATACTGCTATAAGCGAAGCACCTTTTATGTGTGGCTCTATTTCTGCAGCCGTAGGCATAAAATTATTTTCTCTTTTACATTCAACTAATACATGCTCGCCTTCATTAAAATGAACATAATGGTTGTTATTCCAGCTGGGTACAGGGTAAATTACCTTATCTCCTTTATCAACAATTGCCCTGAAAGCTGTATAAATTAAAGGCCTGCCCCCTGCTGCAATTAAAATTTCGTTAGTAGCATATTCAAGTCCTTCTCTTTCTTTTATAAAAGCTGCAACAGCTTCCCGTAACTCCATAATGCCTTCTGCAGGCGGATAGGTTGTATTTTTTTCCTGGTAAGCTTTTATAATTTCAGCTTCCAGTTGCTGTGGTATAGGAAATACAGCAGCATCAAAATCGCCAATTGTATAATTATATATTTTGTTGCCCTGTTTAATTTTCTCTTTTATCGCTGCTCCCAATGCAACAATTTCGCTCCCTATTAATGTTTGTGCCAGCCGGCTTAATTTTTCTGCACTCATTATTTGTAATTAAAGGGCAAAAGTAATTTTTAGTTGTGGCTAAACAAAACCTGTTTCAACCGGTTAGCAAACTATTGGTTTGAAAAAGTAAATTAAAAGGTATTTGTTACATTTGATTTTACCATTAAAACAGGTTATGAAACAAATACACTTGCTAGTATGTTTTTTGTTTTGTGCTGCAATAGCTACAGCACAAAAAACAAATATCAAAAACACTGATGCATTAAAAATTCAAAGCCAGCAGCAAATACAAAGCGGTTATGAAAGCTACAAACAGGCCGCACTGCAAATATGGAATTTTGCAGAAGTGGGTTATAAAGAAGAGAAAAGCTCGGCATTATTGCAAAATATGCTGAGCGAAAAAGGCTTTACCGTAACAAAGGGTGTTGCAGGAATACCAACAGCCTTTATTGCCACATATGGCAGCGGCAGCCCCGTTATTGGTATTTTGGCAGAGTATGATGCGTTGCCCGGTCTTGCACAGGAAGCTGTGCCGGAAAAGAAACCTATAGAAGGAAAAATTGCCGGTCACGCCTGCGGCCATCATTTATTTGGGGTGGCATCTGTTGCTGCAGGAATAGAAATAAAAAACTTAATTGAGCAGAAAAAAATAAATGGTACCATAAAAGTGTATGGATGCCCTGCAGAAGAAGGCGGCAGTGGTAAAGTGTATTTAACAAGAGATGGCTTTTTTAATGGAGTGGATGTAGTGTTGCACTGGCACCCGGGTGCAGAAAATGGTGTTACAATGACTAAAGCACTGGCAAATATTTCTGCAAAGTTTCGTTTTCATGGAATTTCATCACATGCAAGCGGCTCGCCGGAAAGAGGCCGGAGTGCATTAGATGCAGTAGAAGCAATGGACAATATGGTTAACATGATGAGAGAACATGTGCCATACGACACAAGAATACATTATGTTATTACCAATGGCGGTAAGGCGCCTAATGTGGTGCCGGATTTTGCAGAAGTGTATTATTATGTTCGTAACCCCAGCCGCACTATTGCCAAAAGTATTTTTGACCGTGTTGTAAAAGCGGCTAACGGTGCAGCAATGGGTACAGAAACCACCATGGATTATGAAATTATAGGGGGCACACACGACTTACTGCTTAACAGCACACTTGCAGAAGCTATGCAAAAAAACCTGGAAAAAATTGGCGGTATAACTTATACTGAAAGTGAAATGGCTTTTGCAAAACAACTGCAAACAACATTGGGTACAACGCCTCCGCTCATTACAACAGCTGCACAAATTAAGCCACTAAAAATTACAGAAGATGCTGGAGGTGGCAGTACAGATGTGGGTGATGTAAGCTGGAATGTACCAACTGTAGGTTGCCGCACAGCAACCTGGGTGCCCGGCACCAGCGCACACAGCTGGCAGGCAGTGGCGTGTGGTGGTACCGAAATTGGTACTAAAGGAATGATGGTTGCAGCTAAAGCAATAGCGTTAACAGCCATTGATTTATTTTCTGATGCTGCATTAATACAAAAGGCAAAAGAAGAATTTGTAAAAGATAAAGGCGACTATCAATATAAACCATTACTTGGCGACAGAAAGCCGGCGCTTAATTACAGAGATTAAGCCGTTTTTGTTATACGGATTTTTGTTAGTGATGTATAAATTAAACGGTCCGTATTAAGTAAAATACTGTAATGATGATAGCTGCTTAATTGTTGAACGGAGCGACGCCACTGGTGTATAATAGCAGCACAACAGCCCACTATATAAAACTAACCCGGTTGTATAACCGGGTTAGTTATTTTAAAAGTTTATTTCTTTTCTTTATCAGGGGCTTTTTGAAAATCCAGCACATTGCCGTTTATGCAATAACGCAGGCCGGTTGGTGGTGGCCCATCTTCAAAAACATGACCCAAATGGCTTTTACAACGGCCGCACATCACTTCGGTACGTTGCATACCATAACTGTTATCGGGCGCATAAATAATACTGCCTTTTGTAATAGGCTCAAAAAAGCTGGGCCAGCCGCAACTGCTGTTAAATTTACCATTGCTTTTAAATAAAGGGTTACCGCACACGCCGCAATAATAAGTGCCGGTGTCAAAACTGTTCCAATATTTACCGGTAAAAGCACGTTCGGTGCCTTTTTCACGGGCAATGTCATACATCTCCTGCGGTAAAATTTTTTTCCATTCCTGGTTGCTAAGGTTAACCTTGGCAGTATCTGTATTAGAATAAACGGGGTTTTGTTTTTTTTCTTCTTTCATAACGGTGTCTTTTACTGTTTTTGGTTGCTGGGCATTGCAACTGAAAATACTAATAATTGCTATTGCCTGTATTATAAACGATTTCATACAAAAAAGGTTGATTAATTAAATGACATTGAATATACGTATGTTTTGCATCCCGGGTTTTTAAGCAAAAACCCTTATTTGTTAAAGGATAATTAAACTGCGTATGTTATATTTGCTCATACACGGCACAAAAACTATTATGTTTAATTTAATATTGTTTGGCCCACCGGGCAGCGGCAAAGGCACACAAAGCGAAAAACTAATTGCAAAGTACGGATTAAAGCATTTAAGCACCGGCGATTTATTGCGGAGTGAAATTGCTAACCAAACCCCACTTGGTTTGGAAGCTAAAAAAATTATGGATAAGGGCCAATTAGTACCCGATGAAGTGGTGATTGGTATGATAAGCTCTGCACTGGATAATAACCCTGCTGCCAAAGGCTTTTTGTTTGATGGGTTTCCCCGTACATCTGCCCAGGCCGAAGCGCTGGATAAACTTTTGGAACTAAAAAACACTTCTATTGCAGCCATGCTGGCGTTGGAAGTAAGCGAAGAAGAATTGGTAAAACGCCTTTTAAAACGTGGCGAAACCAGTGGACGCAGTGATGATACTAATGAAACCGTAATAAGAGCCCGTATTACCGAATACAGAAACAAAACTGCTGTGGTGGCCGATTACTATGCACAGTTTGATAAAGTAGTGGCAGTAAAAGGTGAAGGAACGGTAGATGATATTTTTGCAGCTTTGAGTAAGGAGATTGATGAAAGAATGTAAAAGTGTAAAATCAACGTTTAATTGAGCCGTGGTAATACTTCGGCTTTTTTATTTCACCAAGGCGAGTATGTAAAACAGGACTTTTGATCTATTTGTTTTTAAATTAAATGATACAGTGTTATAATATTTTATAGTTATTGTAAAAACATGCTTTTATCTATAACACAGGTTGATAATATTGTTGTAAAAAACGGCGAAAGAGAATTTGCTTTTATTAAGAGAAAGTTTGGGTTAAAAATTATATCAGAGTTTTACCAAAACAAAGATTTAATTTTTGAATCATCATTGTATACTATTTTTTTAAAACAAATTGTTGATATACGGTTCCAAAATTTACAACATAATGTTTCGATTGAGAGAACAGGAGGTTGGTTATACTCCCTGACATATGAACAAACAGTTCTTTCTTTCAAAATAAGATATTTTAAAAGGCCGGCATTTATATTGTATAAAGATGGTAAACAGATTGGAACAATCGGAAACCCCAAGCTTGTTTCTTTAGAAAGCAGGTTTTACATTATGAAAACGGATACTGACGATGAAATAACGAATCTTTATTTTTTAATTCTCTTTTTAGCACAATTGCGGACTTTTTAAACAACTAAAAGCAGTTTGATAAAAACTAAATCAAGAATATCTTTCGATTAAAAACAATGCATTAATATTCTACTACAATCCCAGTCTCTCAATACGCTCATCTGCCAGTAAATGATGTATTTTAATATTTAGCGCTGCTGCCGCTTCAATATTTTTAAGCAAATCATCAATAAAAAGAGTTTCGTTAGCAGTAATACCAGCATCGTTTAAAATAAACTCAAAAATTGCAGCATCGGGTTTGCGTAAACCAACGTTGTGTGAGTAGTAAGCCTTGGTAAAATAATCATCAAAATTATGTTTACCTGTTTGCTTTTTAAAGTGATTGGTAAACGCTACATGGTGAATATGGTTGGTGTTACTAAGCAGGTAAAAATTATAGCGGGCTGCATTCTTTTCCATCCACTCCAAGCTGCCTGTTCTAAAGTCGAGTAAAAGCGCATTCCAGGCTGCCCTTATGTCATCATCACTTATATCTTTATTACAAATATGCCTTATGCCATTATAAAACTCCTGTTCGGTGGTTTTGCCGGTTTCAAGGTTATCAAACAAAGGGTCGGCCTTGTGCAGGGAATAATTGTTTTTAAAATCCGGAATACCCAGTTTTTCAAACGCCAGGTTGGTTTGTTCGGGGTCAATATTTAAAAGTACCCCGCCAAGGTCAAAAACAATATTTTTAATTGTACTCATAACTGCGGTAAATAAAAAACCCCGAAAACATTTTCGGGGTTTTGTGGGCCCACCTGGGCTCGAACCAGGGACCCCCTGATTATGAGTCAGGTGCTCTAACCGGCTGAGCTATAGGCCCTCTTAATTTTACAATTAAGAAATTTTATTTTATACTGCCCGGATAGCAGTGTTTGTATTGTGTATGAACTGCTCAAAAAAATATTTGAGGGTGCAAATATAATCAAAGCTGGTTAATTTAACGCTTCGTTATATTATTTGACGTTATTTTGCAGCTTTAAAATTGTTTATGAAGAAAATAGTACTTGTTTTTGTTGCGTTTGCAGCCGTTTTTTCCGTATCTGCCCAGGATAAAAAAGCAAATAGTAGTGATATTTTAAATCGTGCCGGCGACCATATAATGTTGCAGTTAGGCTCGGACATATGGACGGGTGCACCGGACAGTATCACCAGTCATAAAAAAGGGCTTTCCCGTGTTGCCAATATTTATATTATGAAAGATAAAGTGTTTAAAACTGATAAACGCTTTAGTGTGGCATTTGGAGTTGGCGTTAGCTCCAGCAATGTATATTTTAAAACTTACAATGTTGATATTGTTTCTACAGCTACAAAACTGCCTTTTACAAACCTGGACTCATCTAACCGCTTTAAAAAATATAAATTAACCACCGCCTTTTTAGAAGTGCCGCTGGAATTCCGTTTTACAAAAGATCCTGAAAATGCTGCAAAAAGCATTAAAGGTGCACTGGGCGTAAAAGTAGGCACCATGTTAAATGCCCATACAAAAGGAAAAACCCTGCAAAATAAAAATGGCGGCACCGTAAATAATTATATTCAAAAGCAAAGTGATAAACGTTTTTTCAACAGCACAAGGCTGTCAGTTACAGGCCGTATTGGCTATGGCAATTTTTCAATATTTGCAAGCTACCAAATTAATAACCTGTTAAAAGATGGTGTGGGTCCGGATATAAAACCAATGCAAGTTGGTATTTGTCTCAGTGGTCTATAAATAAAAAATATTCCTTTTATTACATCCCGGCTGTAAAGGCCGGGATTTTTCTTTTATACAAATTACCGTATCAACATTGTATGTGTTAACTTTGCGCCTCACTCCTTAACATGAGCGACGAAATAAAACACGAGTGCGGCCTGGCTTTCATCCGCCTCCGCAAACCTTTCAGTTATTTTCAACAACAATACGGAACGGTACTTTATGGCCTTAACAAACTGTACCTGTTAATGGAAAAGCAGCACAACCGTGGCCAGGATGGTGCCGGTGTTGCCACAGTAAAGTTGAATACCGAACCCGGTTACCCATTTTTGCACCGCATACGCAGTTGCGCTAACCAGCCCATTGCCGATGTTTTTGGGCAAATAGGAAAAGAAGTGGCAGAGCTTGAAAAATATCAGCCCGATATTAAAAAGCACCCCGGTTTAATGAAAGGCCATGTAAGTGTTTTAGGAGAGTTATTATTGGGGCACTTGCGTTATGGCACCCAGGGAAAAAATAATGTAGAGTTTTGTCACCCGTTTATTAAAAGGCATACCATACCGGCCCGTAACCTTGCGTTAGCCGGCAATTTCAACTTAGTAAATACAGAAGAATTATTTGGGCTGGTAAATATTGACCCCGGAGAGTTTCAACGCCAGAGCGATTTAGCAGCTATGATGGAAGTACTTCATCATTTTATTGTGAAGGCAGATGAGCAGTTTCCGGGAGAGATCGATATAGTAAAAGTTTTAAAAAAGGCCGTGCCGTTGTTTGACGGGGGCTTCAACTTTAGTGGTTTACTGGGCAATGGCGATGCTTTTGTTATGAGAGATGCACATGGTATTCGTCCGTCATACTACTATATTAATGATGATGTAATTGTAGCAGCAAGCGAAAGGGCAGCAATACGCACAGCCTTTAATGTTGGCGAAAATGAAGTGAAGGAATTGATGCCGGGCTGCTCATTAATTGTAAAAGCAGATGGCACCTACAGCATTGAACAAATTGTAGAGCCTAAGCAACGGCTTGCCTGCAGCTTTGAGCGTATTTATTTTAGCCGTGGCAGCGATGAAAAAATTTATAATGAACGAAAAGCGCTGGGATATCACTTAAGCGATGTGATACTTAAAATAATTAAGTACGATTTAAAAAACACAATTTTTTCCTACATACCCAATACTGCCGAAACTGCTTTTTATGGCTTGATGAAAGGTGCACAGGATTATCTTAACCAAATAAAAATAGAACGCATTTTAAGCTGGGGTAAAGATTTTGATGAGGAGAAGCTTACCGAAATGATAAACCGTAAAATACGGTTTGAGAAAATTGCTATTAAAGATGTTAAGCTGCGTACGTTTATTACTGAAGACAGCAGCCGAAATGAAATGGTGCAGCACGTATATGATATTACCTACGGCACGGTTAAAAGAAATGAAGATACGCTGGTGGTAATTGATGACAGTATTGTAAGAGGCACTACCTTAAAAGAAAGCATTGTGCGCATGCTGGCAAGGCTGGAGCCTAAAAAAATAATCATTGTTTCATCGGCACCGCAAATACGCTACCCCGACTGTTATGGTATTGATATGAGTAAGCTTGGCGATTTTGTTGCCTTCAGGGCTGCCATAGAACTGTTGCATGAAACAGGAAGAGAAAGCTTATTAACCGACTTATTGAATAAGTGCAAAGAGTTACAACGGAACAATCAGTTACACACGGTAAATATTGTGCAAAAAGTATACGAACCCTTTTTGCTTAAAGAAATTTCAGCAAAAATTGCAGAGCTTATAACACCCAAAGATGTAAAAATACCGGTACAGGTAATTTATCAAACCATCGAGTCATTACACATGGCATGCCCTACTAACCTTGGAGACTGGTATTTTACAGGAAACTACCCAACACCTGGCGGCAATAGAGTGTGCAACAAAGCCTTTATGAATTACATGGAAGGAAAAAATGTAAGAGGATATTAACCACACTATTTTAAATACAAGTTTGTTTTTTTATTTTTAATGGGTGAAGACATTACTCGTTATACGCCATGCCAAAGCCGAAAGTGCTTTTACGGTTAATGACTTTGAGCGGCCGTTAAATGACCGTGGTAAAAAAGATGCACCCGCTATGGCAGAACGGGTTAGAAAAAGAAATATTTCTATCGACGCTTTTATTAGCAGCCCCGCCAGCAGGGCAAAAAAAACAGCCATTCTTTTTTGTGAAGAACTGGGCTGTGCTGCTGCAGATATAATTTTTGTGAGCGCTTTATACCATGCACCTGCCGAAATTTTTTATAATGTTGTTAAGGCAGCCGCAAATGAATATAATACCATTGCACTGTTTGCTCATAACCCCGGCATTACAAATTTTGTAAACGAACTAACCGACAGTGTTAGGGTTGATAGTATACCCACCTGTGGCATATTTGCAGTAAATGTAAATTGCAGCAACTGGAAAGATTTTGAAAAAGCAAAAAAGGAGTTTTTGTTTTTTGATTATCCTAAGCTTATTTCTTAAAAGCCTCTACTATTAAATACAGAATATTTATAGTTGTTTTACAGTTATATATTTAGCCGAAAAATGAGATACCATAAGAATACACTACACCTTTTTTTAAGTTTCATTTCTTTTCTCACTTCAATAAACCTGGTTGCACAGAATAAAAGTTTTATAGTAAAACATTCAGGAGATACAATTGTTGGCGAGTTTAACATAACAAAGAAATTTGTGGAAGTTATGCAACCGGGAAAAAGGGATACACTAAGGATTATGTCAGAAGAAGTGTGGCAGGCTGTAAGTAACAATAAGCCAAAAATTGTATTAAGGTGTATACTATATGGCTATACCAACGATTTTGAAACAGTTATGAACCCAAGTTATACAGACCCTGTATATGATACAACTCTGTTACTAAAGCCTGTTATAACCGGCGAACGACTGAATATGTTTACAGTAAAAGACAAAAGAAAGGTTGATTATTTTTTTGTGCAAGGTTTAAAAGACAGCCTTCCTGTGCAGCTACTATATAATGTTGGCGGGCAAATGCCGGATAAGGCTAACTGGGGAGCCAGATACCAGCTTATAAGTTATGTTTCGCACTTCAAAATTTTTGCAGATCAATTGCAGGAAATGACGTCGGACTGTGAATATATTACCGAAGGCGACATAAGTGTATTGCAATATATGGAGTCGAGCATTAAGGCATTTATAAAGCGGTATAATAAGAAATGCGGCAGGTAATGTAAAGCGGTAAAAAAATAAAGAATTAGCCGGCCTGGTTTTTCTTATTACTTATGTACACACCTCCAAAAATTAAGACAGCAGCAAATATTTTATAAAGCTCCAAAGGCTCATGTAAAAAAATCATAGCAATTACTGTTGCAAAAACCGGTTGTGTATAAATGTAAAAACCAGCAGTAGCAGGCCCTAAAATTTTAATACCATAAATGTTAAAAAGATAAGCCAGGAAAGTACCCGTTATTACCACCAGTGCCATTGCAGTAAAATCATTTACAGAAAATGTTGTCCAGTTTATTTGTCTAAACTCCGTCCAGCCAAAGGGAAGCACCATAAAAAAACCGGCAGTAAAAATCCAGCGTATAATAACAACAGTATTGTATTTAACCATCAACGGTTTAACTATTATAAAATACACGGTATAAGAAATAGCGTTTACAAGAATAAGCAAATCGCCTGCAATAATATTGTTTCTTTCAGCCGTATTAGTTTTAGATAAAATTAAAACGGCTGCACCCGCAATGCCCAGTAATAAACCAATAATTTTTTGCCAGCTGCTTTTTTCTTTAAGCACCCAGCCTGCAAATACCACAATTAAAATTGGAGTGCTAAGCATCAGTAACGATGCATGGACGGGGTAAGTAAGCGAAAGACCTTTTAAGAATAGCAATTGATTAATTGCAATACCTGTTAAGGCACACATAATTAGCCGGAGCCTGTCTTTCCTTTCAATTTTTATAGGTACTGGTTTTACTGCATAAAGCAGCCAAAAAAGAAATACACTTACACCAACCCTTATTAGGTTTAAGCCAAAAGGTTTTGCTAATTCATTATTGGTAAGGTGTTTTGCTGCACTAAGGTTTATTGCAAAAAACAAATTTGTAAGCAGCAGCGCCATATGTGCGTATACCGCTTTGTTTTTTAAGTTCATTTATACAAAGCTAAAGAAATAAAAAAGCCGTTATGTTTTTACACATAACAGCTTTATACTTACTAACCCCCGTAAATAAATTTAAAAAGCGTGCTATAATCAGGCTGCCTGCATCTCTTTAATCTTTTCTCTTATTTTACCTTCAATTTCGGCGCTCAGTTCAGGGTTATCAATTAATAATTGTTTAACCGAATCCCGGCCTTGCCCCAGTTTATCACTGTTATAACTGAACCAGCTGCCACTTTTTTGTACTATACCCAGCTCAACGCCCATGTCAATTATTTCGCCGGTTTTACTAATACCCTCGCCAAAAATTATATCAAACTCTGCCTGGCGGAAGGGTGGCGCCACTTTATTTTTAACCACCTTTACTTTTACGTGGTTACCAATTGCTTCATCGCCATCTTTAATTTGTGTCATTCTTCTTATATCCAATCTTACAGAAGCATAAAATTTTAATGCATTACCCCCGGTAGTTGTTTCCGGGTTACCAAACATTACCCCGATTTTTTCACGAAGCTGGTTAATGAAAATACAAACTGTATTGGTTTTATGAATGGTGGCAGTAAGTTTACGCAAAGCCTGGCTCATTAACCTGGCCTGCAAACCCATTTTACTATCACCCATTTCTCCTTCAAGTTCTCCTTTTGGCACCAGCGCCGCCACAGAGTCTATAACCACCACATCTAATGCCCCGGAAAGAATAAGACGATCCGCAATTTCAAGCGCCTGCTCGCCGTAATCCGGTTGAGAAATCAGCAAATTATCAATATCCACTCCCAGTTTTTTTGCATAAACGCTGTCAAACGCATGTTCCGCATCTATAATAGCACACATACCACCTTTTTTCTGTGCCTCTGCAATAATATGCGTAGCCAGTGTGGTTTTACCACTGCTTTCCGGGCCATAAATTTCTACCACCCGTCCTTTTGGCACACCACCCACCCCAAGTGCTACATCCAAACCAATTGAACCGGTTGAAATTACCTCTAACTCTAGGTTAGATTTTTCATTCATCATCATTACCGAACCTTTACCGAAATCTTTATCTATTTTGTCAATAGTTAATTTCAGTGCCTTAAATTTTTCTGTTTTTTCCATTTTTTCTGAGTTGCTCATGTGTTGTGTTTTTATAAGTGATGTATCTGATTTTGCTTGTAAATGTAATTTTGTAGCCAAAGATAGTAGTTTTATTTTATCAACACTAATTATTTTAGTATTTTTTTGATAATTTATTTAGCTGCCGTGTCTTTATAAAAAAAGACCCATTCCGGGGAACCGGAACGGGGAGTGTTCAAGCATGAGAAAAATCTACAGAGTTCTTTCCCGGTTTTCAGAAAAGCAGGTTAAATACGGGCCACTAAACTTTATATAGTTTATTAAGGGTGATACTAGTTGTACTACAAAGAGACACCTCTTTTAAATACCAGACAATACCCTAAAAGGGTAATTTTTGGAGAAGAAGGGCTAAAAACGGGCGCATAAAAAAATAAAAAAAATAATATATTGCTTGCCGGTGAACAGTTTATACGCCGGCGATTATACGAATACGGTTTAAAACAAAGTTTTTTCCGTTATTATAGAAAATATCGTCCAGTAAACTGTTCACATTATTCAGTTCACCATCCAGTCCGTTTGCTTCCAGCATATTCAGCATTTCATCTGTCATATCTTCTTTTAACTGTAATAAATCTGTACAGTCTTTGCAACAGTCAATAGCATTAATCAACCCGTCAAAATCAGTTCCTATACAAATTTGTTTGGCAGCTTTTTTTATATCTATCCCCGGGTGATTGGCGGCCACCCATAAAATATGGATGATGTTATTTATTAAAAATTTGCGGTGAAGATCAACATAGGATGCAGGCTCCGTATCTTCAAAATCTTCGCTTGACCAAACACCTTCATCACCCGGCCATATGGGCAAAGCATCCATATTTGAGCCAAAAAAGAAACCGGCCTCCATATGGCTGATGTATTCCACATCATGCGGTGTGTTTACTGTATGCAAAACATTTTCATCTGCAAAACCAAGTATGCGCTGATCAAATGACAAACCAATAATGCCTCCCGAACGCAGGATGTAAGCAATGTCTTCATCATACAAATTAATACTGCTGCAATTGTAATAGGTTTCGTCATTATGTTTACTTTTTGGTTTCCGGTATACCACTTCATAAACAGGTCCTTTGTCAGCAGGTTTTTGATTTATATATTTTGCCCTTTCATTTATGGAAATGCCTGTCATGCCGGCGTGGGTACAAATTATTGGCTGTATAAAATTTTCATCCCCTGTTTCATTAAACCACAGGTATAAATCAATTCTTGATTTAAGGCTCATGTGCTTAATGTCAATAAGGATATTTCTGTCAATCATCATTTGCATTACTTCTTTTCCCCATAAAGAAATGCCTGTGCTTAATGGAAAAAAATAAGCAGGATTAAACAATTGTATACCATGCGCATGATTGCAGAATAAATTTTGCTGCATATGGCAAACGTTTATTGCAAGTACAGTATGTGTACTTGTAAATTCAATAAAATTTTGTGTAAACTCTTCTTTTGCAGTAAGTGAATCGGGGTTATTAAAAAAACAATGCAGCCCCTCCACTATAATAACACCGTAAACTGTATTAGTACTGTTTTCTTTAAAATCTGTTGTTTTGTTTAGCAGTTTAAATGATCTGCCGGCTGGCGAAGGTGCATTAAGCAGCCAGTTAAGCTCTGTGTTTATTAATTCATAATTATGTATGCCCGATTTTAAATATTGCAGCTGATCTTTATTAATTAAATTAACCGTACCCCGGTTTACAATTTTCTTTTCACTTAACACCTGCCCAATCTTTTGTTCAGGCGCATGCAGTATTACTCCAATTAACTTTACACCAGCTTCGGTAAGCTGTGTAAGATTACTTTGCGAATTAAGTACCTCGTTAAAGAGTTTGTTAATACTGATTTTTACATCTGCAAATACAGCCAGTTTTGCGTCTATAAATTCCCATGGAGAAGGCTTATCCGATGGTTTTGAAAACTGTGGTTTTAAACCCGGGTGGCAATGAAAATCGAAGAATGGCATAATGACGCGGTTTAATAATATTAAATATACTCATTATGCTTCTAAATTAAAATAGCAAAATCGTTATTATAAATCTTTATTGCAATAACATTTCTTTTTCAATCATTTGGCGGCACAGGTTATTAAGCCCGGTATGCATTAAGTCAAGCGCAACGGTAAGGCTGCACTTCATTATACCTGCAATTTCTTTAAAACTTAAACCGGCATAATGGTTTAGTGCCACCACTTCCCGCTGCTCATCGGGCAGCATGGAAATCATGCTTTTAATTTTATTATGGCTTTCAAAATAGCTGTTATGCTGCAGGGCAGCCGGGATAGAAAAATTAACCGCAGCTGCTGTATTTTCCCTGTTCATATCAATTACCAGGGCGGTTTTAGTTTTGCGGGCATACTCAATGCAAAGCTGGTGGCTTATTTTAAATGCCCATTGTAAAAAATTACCCTCCTCGGCAGTTTTACCCGCCATAAGCTGGTTTATGATTGTTACAAAAACTTCTTTAAAAATTTCGTCGGCAACTAATTTATCATGCACCATAAAAAAAATTGAACCGTATATTCTGTCTTTATACAATTCAACTAAAGTGGCCATTGCTTTGGGATTCCCATTCAGGTAAAACTGAATTAACTGCTCATCAGACATTTCTGTATGATTTTTCATAGAGAGGAGTTTGGATTAAAATGACCATAAAGGTTTATTATTTAAACGAAATGTTTTGTAAGAAATGAAATCTTCTTTTATAGAATATTTTCTATGGCTGATTTTTGATAAGTATAAATTTTTACTGGTTAAATTAATGAATACCTATACTGTCAAATTTTTTCTCACACAGCCCTAACCCAAACACTGCTTTCGTACCTTCGCCCCATGCCAAAGTATTTAGACGAACTGAACGAACCCCAAAAAGAAGCGGTACTCCATAAAGACGGTCCCATAATGATAATTGCCGGTGCCGGCAGCGGTAAAACAAAAGTGCTTACCACCCGAATTGCGCATTTAATGGGGCATCATAATGTAGATGCATTCAACATTTTGGCATTAACCTTTACCAACAAGGCTGCCGCCGAAATGAAAGAGCGTATTGATAAAACTCTGGGTGGCACGGAAGCAAGAAATTTATACATCGGCACTTTTCACAGTGTATTTGCAAGAATATTGAGAGCTGAAGCCAACAAAATTGGCTACCCCAATAACTTTACTATTTACGATACGGATGATGCAAAGAGTGTGGTAAAAACAGTCATTAACGAATTAAACCTGGATGACAAACATTACAAACCAAACGTAGTTTACAACAGAATTTCTGCTGCAAAAAATGCATTGGTTGGCCCTGCGGAATATATGAATGATTGGGCTTTGCAACAGGAAGACAGCCGTGCCAACCGCCCCGCCATTGGGCAGATTTACGATGCTTATGCCAAACGCTGTTTTAAAAACGGCGCTATGGATTTTGATGACCTGCTGTTTAAAATGTATTTGCTGCTTAAGAATAATCCTGACAGTTTAAGCAAGTACCAGCGCAAGTTTAAATACATTTTAATTGATGAGTACCAGGATACCAACCCGGCGCAGTATGAAATTGTAAAGCTGCTGGGTGCCATGCATGAAAATGTGTGCGTGGTGGGTGATGATGCACAAAGTATTTACAGTTTCCGTGGCGCCACTATTGAAAACATACTGCAGTTTCAAAAAGATTATGATGAAGTGAAAGTGGTAAAGCTGGAGCAAAATTACCGCAGCACTAAAAACATTTTGCATGTTGCCAACGAAGTGATTGGCAACAATAAAAATCAAATTGAAAAAAGATTATTTACTGATAATACAGAAGGAGAAAAAATACGCCTGGTGCGTACCATGACGGATAATGACGAAGGCAAAAGTGTAGCAGACACCATACAGGAACAAAAATTACGCTATCATTATTTTAATAAAGACTTTGCCATTTTATACCGCACCAACGCACAAAGCCGCAGTTATGAAGAAGCGCTGAGAAGAATGGGCATTGCTTACCGCATTTATGGTGGCATAAGTTTTTACCAGCGTAAAGAAGTAAAAGATTTAATTGCTTACCTGCGTATTGTTGTTAACCAGCAGGATGAAGAAGCACTGAAACGTATTATTAATTATCCCGTACGTGGTATTGGCAAAACAACGCTGGATAAAGCAGTGCTGTTTGCAAATGAACAAAACTTAACACTATGGCAGGTGTTATGTAATGCTGCCATGTATGGTTTTAAAAGTGGTACGCTGGAAGCGATTGACAACTTTGTAACCATGATAAAAATGTTTCAAAGTGAGTTGACGAAAAAGAATGCGTATGATTTAGCGGTATTAGTTGGCAAGAATACCGGCCTGGTAAAAGAGTTGTTTAATGATAAAACCACCGAAGGGCTTGCCCGCTACGAAAACGTACAGGAATTATTAAACAGTATAAAAGAGTTTACCGAAACACCCATGAATGAAGAAGACGGCGAAGTGGGTGATAAAAGTTTGGGCGGTTACTTACAGCAAATAGTTTTATTGACCGATGCCGATGACGATGACAAAGAAAGTGATGTGGTAAAACTGATGACGATACATGCTGCAAAAGGTTTGGAGTTTCCTGTGGTTTTTGTAGGTGGTTTGGAAGAAACGCTTTTTCCCAATGCCATGGCAATAAATACAAGGGAAGAACTGGAAGAAGAGCGCCGCTTGTTTTATGTAGCTATTACAAGGGCTAAACATAAACTGTGGTTAACGTATGCCAATGCCCGTTACCGCTTTGGGCAATTGCAGCAAAACGACAGCAGCCGTTTTTTAGAAGAGATACCGGAAGACTATTTAGATAAAAGCTATGCAGGCGGCGGCGCTAAAAACACAGGCAGCTGGGGCACAGCATTCGAGCGTATGAACCGTGGCTTTGAACGCACCGGCTGGGGCGGCGGCAGTGCAGCTTCCAAAGCAGAAAAACAATACGGACCACCTCCGGGTAAAAGCAGCACACCATCTTACATAGCACCCAAACCACAACCTAAAACTGTTGAGCATACACCTTCGGCAGATTTTGTTGCCAGCGATACCAGCAACTTACAAGCCGGGCAAAAAGTAGAACACCAGAAATTTGGTTTTGGCGAAGTGGTTAAAATGGAAGGCGCTGCACACAACCCCATTGCAACAGTTAAGTTTGAGTTGAATGGTGAGAAAAAGATTATGCTCAATTATGCAAAGCTGCGGATAATAGAATAATATTTATCTAACAACGCAAATAAGAATAAATCACTTATCTGCATCATCTTAAAAAATGACTATGGGAATTTTTAGTTTTCTATCCGGCAAAAATAAAAATCGTAATGAAGACAACGACGCTCTGGAAAATGTAGCAGTAGGGGATGGAGTTGTATTACCCAAAGCTTTTGCAGTACACTGGGAACAGATTAAAAAAACAGGCTTGGAGTATATTGACATAAAAGCTTCGCCTGCAAATGATATCAAAACAATTGAAAGTAGTTTTGGCGCAATCCCATTTATCCCTTGTGGGTTTGATTATCCTGTTGATAAGGATGGCAATTCGATGATTCCCCTTGCGCAATTGAATTTTAGTGAAATGCCGACGCTTGCAGGCTATCCTGAAAAAGGATTATTGCAATTCTATATTGCCAATAATGATTGTTATGGATTGGATTTTGACAACCATTATAACACCGATTCTTTTAGAGTTGTTTATATTGAAAACCCGGAACAACTTCAGGAAGAAACAGCTATAGATTTTGTAAAACAGCTGGTTCAATCTGAAAATACTCCCGTATTTAAAGCTCACCGGCTAAGTTTTACTAAAAAAACTGATTACGTAGGCATGAGTGATTACAGAAGTAGCCTTCATGGATTTTCTGTCGATGACTGGGTATCTCAATATAGAGGTGACATTAATACAAAGCTTGAAGATTTGTCCTATGAATTATTTACCACAAATGGACACAAGTTAGGCGGATACGCTTATTTTACCCAAACCGATCCCAGAGAATATATGAATGAAGCCAGGAATATGGTCTTGCTTTTTCAAATGGATTCTGATGATGAAATTATGTGGGGCGATGTAGGAGTTGGCAACTTTTTTATTAAGCCACAAGATTTAGCAGTAAAAGATTTTTCAAAAGTTTTATATAATTGGGATTGCTGTTAATCCTTTTTTCTTTCGAAATCCGAAAAATAAGCCTGTGTATTGCTAATTTCAGTCCATTTCAGGGCTTTTCTTGTTAATTTTGTACTACATAAATTTTGAGTTATGATTAAAACAGGCAATACCCTTGTAAGCATTTATACCGAAATGACGCCTAACCCGGAAACAATGAAATTTGTTGCCAACAAATTGTTGTATCCAGGCAAGAGCATTGATTTTGCTGATGAATCACAGGCAAAACCATCGCCGCTGGCGCAGGAACTGTTTACATTTCCATTTATAAAGGCAGTGTTTATTGCAAGTAATTTTGTAACGCTTACAAAAACGGCCGATACAGAAGACTGGCAGGACATCATCCCCACCATAAAACAATTTTTAAAAGACTATTTAGAAGAAGGGAAAGCTGTAGTAATTGAGGAAGAAGTGATGGCGCAAAAAGCTACCAACAGCAATGAAGTAAGTGCCGATGACGACGATGTGGTAAAACGTATTAAAGAACTATTGGAAAATTATGTAAAACCTGCTGTTGAAATGGACGGAGGTGCTATACAATTTAAAAGCTATGAAGATGGCGTGGTAAACCTTGCCATGCAGGGAAGCTGCAGCGGTTGCCCATCATCAACTATTACTTTAAAAGCCGGTATTGAAGGTATGATGAAGCGCATGATACCGGAAGTGAAAGAAGTGGTGGCAGAAGCAGAATAATTAAATCAATAAATAAAAAAATTAAGCCGTCATTAAGAATAATGACGGCTTTTCTTTGTGCTTGTGTTCTTATATTATTTAAAAGGATTGCTCCATTTAGTATCTGTGTAAACATTGGTGCCCGCCAGTGTTCTTATAAAATCCACCAGTGCTGCTTTTTCAGGGTCGGTTAATTGCAATTGCTGACCGTTGCCATTAGGCCGCAGTCTTGGGTCAAGGTTAGTATTGCCCGCTAAATTTATTTGGTTGTAATGATTGATAACAGTAATTAAATTGTTTGATAAACCAATATGCATAAACGGTCCGTTGCTGCTGCCGTTTGCCTTCACCACATCCCGTAAAGATGGGGCACGGGTAACCGTTAAATCTGTACCGCCGCCAATTTTTCCAATAACACCATTGTTAAGGGCATTGGGGTCAATATCAAATTCAGGTGGTGCATGGCAGCCGGCACAACCCACGCCGCCACCAGTGCGTACGCCTGCTGCATTAAAATTTGCCGGTTGTAAAAACAAATTCTTGCCCTGGTTTTCGCTGGCAGTAAAGTTTGTAAAAGGTGCACCATCATTAGGTGCAGTGGCACGCCCTGCATCATACCTGCTGTCGAACGATTGTATGCTGCGTACAAAATGTGACAAGCATTCCTGCAGGCGTTGCTCTGTAACATTTTTATCTCCATACACCCACTGAAACAATTCCTGGTAATAATCAACAGTTGCCAGTTTTGTAAGCAATGCTGTAATAGTTGGCCTTCCGCTTTGGCCGCTAAAACCCATTTCGGCATGGTCTTTAACAGGCGTGGTGGTTTGCACTTCTAATGTTGCAGCTCTTTCATCCCAAAAAAACTTTGGCTCGTTTGCAAAACGTGTATTTATTAAACGCATACTGTGGCGGCCGGTTGTGCCACCTGCCACACCATTACTTGCAGTGGAAGTATCGCTAAATGCAAAACCTTGTTTATGGCAACTGCCGCATGATACAGTATTATCAATGCTTAATTTTTTATCATAAAATAACACACGGCCTAAAGTTGCTTTGCTGTTGCTGAGCGCAGCGCCACCATTATTGTCTCTTGTTATGTATGCAGGTTTTCCCTGCGCAGCATAATTTGCCGGGCTTGCAGGGTCAATAGTGGTGGCCAGTTTAATAGCGGCGTAAGGGTCGGTGGTGGAGCCTCCTCCAGTTGTATCATTTTTCTTGTTGCAGGCAATAAAAGTTACTACACCTGCTATTAATAAAAATATAACGCTGGTTGTTTTTTTCATACAGGGCTTTTGCTGTTTGGGTTTGTTGGTTTATTATTTATACGATTGTTTTTAAAATATCCTTCGCTGTTTATGGTTGCGGCGGATGTTGCGGCCTTTTGGGCGGCATAAAGAACCGGGCAAACTCTTTGCTTAATTCATTATACAAAGGCAATTGCTGTGGCTTGCACAATTGTTTTATTTCCATAAAATGATTGTAATGTATTTCTTCAATTTGCTTTTGCACGGCTGACAGCGCTGCTTCTAAACTATCCTTTTGCGGAGTTAATTTATCATAAGCAAGCGTGGCGTATAGTTTGTTCTTCAGTTGTTCTATTACTTCTTCTTTTGCATTAATACTGTTTCGGTGATTAAGCACCAGTTTTTCGTAAGCTGCTTTCTGTGCATCGTCAAACTGCAGCTTTTCCATTATATAGTATTTAGGTCCGCCGGGCCGTTCTGCACCGGGCGGGCCTTGTTGCATTGGCTGTGGCGCCGGCGCATCTTTTTTAAGCAGTATAGTGCTTACAATTATTAAATTGGTAAGCAATAAACCAATAACAGCAATGCTCAGCCATTTCATCTTACTCATAATAAATGTTATTTATGGTGTATGAATAAGAGGGCATTTCCGTTGTTGCTGGAGGCTGTGAATGGGTAGCGTTTTTTGCAAGCACCCAAACATTTAAAATTAATACCAGTGCCGCAGCAGCAGCAAAAGCAAACTTAAATTTTACAGAAGCAGGCGCTTGCTGCAATGTTTGTATGCGCTGCGTTATACGGGTGTATAAAAAAGGCGGAGCTTCTGCTTTTTTTACATTGCTTAATATGTTCAGCTTGTCTTCCATTGGTCACGTTTATTTATACGATAGAGTGATATTTATCCTTCGCTGTTGTTTAATTTTTTTTGTAAACTTTGTTTGGCCCGCTGCAAAAGCGACTCTACAGCTTTGGTTGTCAGGTTCATAATATCAGCAATTTCTTTTTGGCTTTTATCTTCCAGCCTTGCTAAAATAAAAGCCGTGCGCTGGTTATCGGGCAAATCATTTATAAAACCAAACACCTGTTGCAGGGCTTCTTTATCTTCTGCCGCCACGCCGGGGTGGTTAAAATTGGCAATGTCTTCAGCGGGCTCATTGCTCTCGTTTTTAAAAAGCGATGTTATAAAACCAAAACGTTTTTTTGCTTTTTTAGCCTTTATAAAGTCAAGGCTTTGGTTAATGGTAATGCGGTATATCCATGTTTTCATCGTGGCGGCGTCAGCATTAAAGCTATGCAGGTTTTGATGCAGCTTTACAAAAACTTCCTGTGTAATATCCTCGGCATCCTGCACATTTTGCACATACTGCAACGCAAGGTTGTACACCATTTTGCAATGGCTTTCATAAATAGTTTGAAAAGAAATATCAGTTTGCAACAGCCGGGTTTAGGCTACGAAGAAAATTATTTTTACCCGTTTTCTAAAAAGTAAAAATAATTATTTACAAAACGAAGGGTTTTAAAATAATGCTCGTATAAGCAAAAATATATCTGGAGAAAGCACCGTATTTAATTACGATGCAGGAAACGGGTTTAGTAATTTTCACAAACTGCATCCATCTTTTCAAGGTGGATGTTTTTGTTTTATCTTCATGGTATGAGACAGGTGATGCTTTTTCTATGCTTTCTTTTTTTGCAAAACGTTTTGCAGGCGCAGCTTACCGATGCTGAAATACGTGACTTAAAAGGCGGCCGGGTAAAACCAGATAACAGTTTTATCTATTCACTGCCTTTTGCCAAAGACAGCAAGTTTTTATTAATACAGGCATACAACAGCAAAATGAGCCATCGCAACGAAATAAGCCTTGATTTTAAAATGAAAAAGGGCAGTAAAATTTGTGCAGCAAGAGCCGGCGTGGTAACAGCAATAAAAGAAGACAGCGATGTGGGGGGATTGAAAGATGAATATTTAAGCGAAGGCAACCACATAATTATAAAACACAACGATGGCAGCGAAGCTATGTACTGGCATTTAAAAAAAGATGGTGTAATGGTAAATGTGGGCGACACTGTTTTGCAAGGCCAGCATATTGGTTATAGCGGCAATACGGGTTATACTGCATTTCCGCATTTACACTTCCAGGTGTATGATGTAAACGGAAAAAATATTGCCACAAGGTTTAACACTAAAAAAGGAATTATTTACTTACGCCCCGGTAAGTGGTATAAACGAGTTCAGTAAATGGAAGATAGCCGAAAAGAATATTATCCTGCCAGCAGAAAACATTGGCGTAACTGGCTGCAAAAAAATCATACAAAACAAAACCATGTTTGGTTGATTCTTTATAAAAAAGAATCTGCAAAGCCAACTATAACTTACGCCGAAGTGGTGGAAGAAGCCCTGTGCTTTGGCTGGATAGACAGTAAGCCGAACAAACGGGATGCAGCAAGTTATTTTTTATTTATTGCTCCACGCAAACCTAAAAGTGTATGGAGTGCATTAAACAAAACACGTATTGAAAAACTGCTTAAGGAAAATTTAATAATGCCTGCCGGCCTGCAAAAAATTGAAGCTGCAAAAAAGGACGGCAGCTGGAATGCGCTGGATAAAGTAGATGCACTTGAAATGCCTGCTGCTTTAAAAAAAGCATTTGCAAAAAACAAAACAGCATTGAAAAATTTTGAGGCTTTTCCTGCAAGTGTTAAAAAACAGATTTACCAATGGGCGGCAAGCGCAAAAACTAATGAGACATTAAATAAACGTCTTACAGAAACAGTAACACTGGCAGCAAAAAATATTAGAGCCAACCAATGGCAACCAAAAACGGACAAATGAAAATAAGCAGGGCATTGTTTTATATTTTATTGATTGTATCATTTTACAGTTGCGCTGTAAGTAATAATCCGCAGCGCACACAAATAAGGCAGTTACAGAAAGGTAAAATAAAAGAAGATACCAGCTACCTGTACAGTTTACCATATAACAAAAACGAAAAGCATCGCCTGGTGCAGGGTTACTTCAGCCACTTTTCACATAAAGAACGGGCAGCGCTTGATTTTAAAATGAAACGGGGCACACCAGTACTTGCTGCACGTGGCGGCGTGGTGGTACGTGTAAAAGAAGATGGTGACAAAGGCGGCTGGAATAAAAAATACCGGCAGTATGGTAATGTAATAGTAATACAACACAACGATGGCAGCCGTGCAGGTTACTGGCATTTACAATACAATGGCGCATTGATTAACGTGGGTGACACCGTTACACAAGGGCAGCATATTGGCTACAGTGGTAAAACGGGATATACACTTTTTCCTCATTTACATTTTATTGCGTGGCGCTTTAATAATAACCAATGGACACAGGTGGCCACACGTTTTAAAACATCAAAAGGAAACCTTTATCTTCGTCCTTTAAGAAGGTACCGTTATAATTAATTTCCCGCCTTATAATTTCTGATGATGAAGTTTTTTACCCTGCTCATATTTTTAAGTGTTTGCAACAGTGTATTTGCAAACGACTATTACATTAGCCCCAATGGCAACAATAATGGCAGCGGCAGCAGCAGCAGTCCGTGGCAATCTTTATACATGGCAACAGCCAGTGCAAAAACACCCGGCGATGTTATTCATGTAAAACCCGGCAACTATACAGAGCATACACGTTGCATAGTGGCGCCTGGTGTAAGTATAGAAGGAGAGGGAGAAAACTGTGTAATACAAGCCAGCATTACCGAACAGTTTATTGCAATATTAATTCTTGTATCACCAGAAGGTACCAATGGCAATCAGCATATAAGCGGTATAAAACTTAGCGGTAACAACCGCAAAACAAGCTGGGGTATTGAAATAAGGGGCCGCAGCAATGTAAGTATTTACAATTGTGTAATTGAAGGTTTTGATGATACCGGTGTTTTTTGGGGAGGAAGAAACGATAATATAAACGGTGCGCCAACAGTTTATGCAACAGGTAATTCCTTTCATCATAACATACTTGCTAATTGTGCTAAGTACGATGGGTTTGGCCGCGGCTGCCTTACCATTGGCGGACAGGAAGGGATGTTGATTTATGAAAACAATATTTCTCAAACAGGAAGGCCATTTGGTACTAACGGATGGCCAATTAAAGGGGGCAACGATGGTTTTTTAAAAGGTTGTAAAATTTATAATAATAAAATAACCAAACAGGCATATGATGGTGCCGGGTGGGATTTTGCTATTGAGCTGTTTGATGTATCGGGCCTAGAAATTTACGGCAACACAATTATTGGCGCCATAGATTTAAACAGGCAAAGCAAAGAAAAATATGCATACAGCACTTATATACACGATAACATAATTGGCCCGCTTGCCATGCAACGTTTAATGGAAGACGGAATAATACTGGAATACAGTACCGAAACAGCCATTATAAGCAACAATCATTTCAGGAATATAGGCACTGGTGTTCTTTTTAGCTGCAGGGAGTACAGCAATGTTACAGATGTTAGTATTAAAAACAACCGGTTTGAAAACATTGGTGTGGCTAATGGCAGTCACGAAGGTTATGGTGTTCGTTTTGTAAGTGACGGCAGTAATAACCACTACATTTATAATCTTATAATAGACAGCAATCAATTTATTGCAAATGCAAAAGAACAGCCTTACTGGGGCATTGGTATTTCTGATGCAGCAAAAGCAAGCAATATTTTTATAAGAAACAATACTTTAAAAAACTTTAGTGCAGCTTGTATATCCGGCAACCCGGCATTTGCAATTGATACCATGGTTATTGAAGGAAACACACTTTCCGGAAATGGAAATGGTAATAAACCTGCTTTTACCGGCGGCACGCCACGCAACTATTCATTTAAAAATAATAAAACAGAAAACGGATCTTTTTTTACAACAAGCAACCTTAAGCAAAATTTTATAAAACCATTTTACCAGGATTTTAAACGAACATCACTACTGGAATATATTGCTGTTGCAGCAGGTATACTCAGCGTGTGGTTTAGTAAAAAGGAAAATATTTATGTGTACCCTGTTGGGCTAATCAATACCGTTATTTATGTTTTTTTAAGTTTAGATGCCAGCCTTTTTGGCGAAGCAAGCGTAAACCTGTATTACACTATTATGAGTATTTATGGCTGGATAGTGTGGAATAAGAGAGATCGCAGAAAGCACCGTGTGGTACGAATTACGGCTTCTACAAAAAAAGAATGGATAACACAGGCCATTTTTTTTTCGTCGGTTTACGCTGTAATTTTTTTAGCACTCACGTTTCTTAAAAATAGTTTTTCACCAGGCGCCATTCCGTGGGCAGATGCTTTTGCAAGCGCCACAGCTTTTACAGGTATGTGGTTAATGACAAAGAAAAAAGTAGAAAGCTGGTACTGGTGGATTGCGACCAACATAGCATCTATACCATTATATTTTGTAAAACATTTTGTACTTACCAGCGCATATTATTGCATATTACTGGTATTGGCATTTATGGGTTTACAGGAATGGAAAAAAAGAGCGAAAACAACCAAACGGATTTAATATGTCATACTGTACCGCAATTCCTTTTATGAAGGAAGACGATAAGCTGGTTCATAAAATTTATCATGATACACAATATGGATTTCCCATACATGATGATGATGAATTGTTTTGCCGGCTGATTTTAGAAATAAACCAGGCCGGCCTGAGCTGGACAACCATTCTAAAAAAGCAGGAAACCTTCCGCAAAGCCTACCATAATTTCAGTATAAAAAAAGTAGCTGCATACAAAGAGAAAGATATACAACGGCTTTTAAATGATGCCGGCATTATCCGTAACAGGCTTAAAGTTCATGCAGCCGTGGAAAATGCGAAAACCATTAGTACACTGCAAAAACAGTTTGGCTCATTTAAAAACTGGCTGGATGCACAGCACCCGCTTACTAAAGAAGAATGGACAAAACTGTTTAAAAAAACATTTCGTTTTACAGGGGGCGAAATTGTAAATGAGTTTTTAATGAGTACCGGTTACTTACCCGGTGCGCATGATGAAAACTGTGCAGTGCATAAAAAAGTTTTAAAAGCAAAACCCGCCTGGAGTAAAAAGAAATGAGCACACTGAAAAAGATAGTGGTTATTGGCCCGGAAAGTACCGGAAAAAGTACGTTGTGTGAGCAGTTGGCTGCACATTATAAAACAGTTTGGGTTAAGGAATATGCAAGAGAGTATCTTTTAAAAAACCGAACCAGTTACACTTTTGAAAACCTGCTTGATATTGCCAACGGGCAGCTGCAGTTAGAAGATGCTTCTGCGGCATCACTCCCTGCAGCGCAACCGCTGCTTATTGTAGATACCGATATGTATGTAATGAAAGTGTGGTGCGAATTTGTTTTTGAAAAAACGCATCACTGGATTTTAAACAGGCTGGTGGAACGTAAATATGATTTATACCTTTTGTGTAATACCGACTTGCCCTGGGTAAAAGATGAATTACGGGAATACCCGGATTTAATTTCGAGAGAAAAACTATACCACCATTATAAAGATGCAATGATAAATCAAAACACACCGTGGGTGGATATTAGCGGTAATTATGAAGAACGCTTGCAAAAAGCCATTGCAGCCGTTGATAAACTTATTTAATTATTTCCTGTACATCAGGGTCTCCTTCCAGGTTATTCATTTGCCGCATAATACTTCCTGCACGCCCTGCCACATAACTGCTTAAAGGATTTACTGTATATTTTTTAGGATTGGGTAAACAGGCAGCAATTTGTGCAGCTTCTGCCCTTGTTAAATCTTTAGCATCTTTATTAAAATATTTTTTTGCAGCGGCCTGCACACCAAAAATACCAGGCCCCATTTCTGCTATATTTAAGTAACGCTCCAGTATAAGGCGCTTGCTCCAGCCGGTTTCAATGGAAAACGTAAAAAACACTTCTGGCGCTTTACGTATAAAACCACCACCCTGAAAAAGAAAAATATTTTTTGCTGTTTGCTGGCTGATGGTGCTGCCGCCCCGTTGCGGTTTACCGGGGTGGCGTTTGTTATACTTCATCGCCAGTTTAATAGCTTTTAAGTCAAAGCCATCATGATCGGGAAACAGTTGATCTTCGCTGGCAATAACAGCCAGCTTAATGTTTGGCCCCATTTCGGCATAACTGATGTAATCTCTTTTTAAACCATAACCTTGTATTAAACTTCCTGCCTGTGTTAATGTAATGGGTGGATTAAAAACATAACCCAACAAAAAGTAAAAAAAGAAAATGATGTAGCCGGTAAAAAAGATCTTCCATAAATACCATGCTGTGTTTTTTACAACTTTTATTTTGCGCAGTTTTACAAAATAAATAATGGTAAACAGGGCAACAGCAATAAGCGCCGCTAAAAATTGCCACTTAACATCTTTTACAGCATAGGCATCAGAAAAGTTGGTAAACACAAAAAACAAAAACCAGCAGGAGTGAATAATAAATACAACTAAAAATATTTTTTTAATAATGCGCCACATTGCCTTAAAGAGAAAGTTTTTTTACAGTGATAAGTTTGCTGCAATATAACTTAATTGATGCTTGTACTGCTCATGTTCATATAATGCACGGAGTACTTTTTGCCAATAGCTATTGGTTTGTTGCCCGTTTTCATCAGAAAATATCCAAATGCACCCAAACCGGCAGAGGCTATAAGCAACGGAGCGCTGAAGTGTTTTCGATCGGCTAAATAAACAATGCCGCTGGCAATTGTAAGCACAGCACCGCCACCAAACAAACTGGCGCCACTGCCATGTATATTAAAGCCCCGCTTTTCTTTTTTACCCAAAAAGGCAATTTGATTATAGTGAAATTTGTAATGATAGCTGCCCAGTGTATCTAAAATGTAAGTGCCAATAGTGGTAAACAAACGCTGCACTAAAAACTCCTGCAAAAAAAGCGTATCGTTTTTTATACCGTTAATATATGCATTAATGTAAGCGCCGCTGGTGGTGGTAAATTCAATATTACTGCCCGCAAAAATTGTTTTATAAGTTTTTGCCTTCTTTTTTACAATTATAAAATCGGCATTTTGTGCATGAGCATAGCAAACAATAAGCAGTAAAACCGGCAATAATAACTTCATAGCACAAAATAAAAACAGCGTTTGCCGTACGCTAATAAATTTTGTTAATCTTTTATCAATGTATAAATAATGCCGGCTAAAATTGACAGGCCAAAAACCAGGTATAAAAAGCCGGATATTTTATTAATTAAAAGAATGTTGCGGTCACTTAGTTTTTTTCCAATATGGCCTGCGCCCATTACTTTGCCTACATCGGCCAGCATATTTACCCCAAGGCAGGTTGCAAAAACCACTATTTGATGGCTGAAAGAATATACTGTGGACAGCGATGCCGCCATTAAAACCCAAAAGGAAATAACGGCAGGGTTTAAAGTATTAATAATAAAACCCGAACTGAAAATGGCAAAGTAATTTGTTTTTTTACCGGAAGAAGTAATTTCATCGCCGGCAATTTTAACCTCCTGTTCCTGCACACGGCGTGGCGTAATTTTTTTTATAAAGGCAAAGTAAATACCCATGCCTATTAAAAAACCACAACCGGCAATACCAATGGGAATTTTAAAATTAAGCAGTTCTTTTACCAGCTCACTAAAACTAACGCTTAACACCACCCAAATAATATCGCTTAACCAAACACCTGCCACAAAACTAAAACCGCCCCGTCTGCCGTGGTTAATACTTTGTTTTATAATAGTAAAAATAACAGGGCCCACCGAAAACACCAGTAGCAAACTAATGGCCAAACCTTTTAAAATGGCAGCTATCATTCCATAAAAGTAAGTAACAAGCTGTAATGTAAAATCACTTTATTTGAAATTATACTGTAAAAGAAAAATTTTACTTTTACCGGCATCATATCATGAAAAAAGCAAGCAGCTATTTTATACTCTATCATATTACCGGCATCGCATTTTTTATATGCCTTACAGTTTTGTTTGCTACAGGCGGCCCGGAAAATCATACACTCTCCAATACTTTATCTGCAGGCTGGTTTTGGGTATTCTGTTTTGTATATACCGGCATTTTTTATTTAAACGCTTATTACCTTTTCCCGGGGTTATATCTTGCCCGCAAATATTTTTTATACGGCGCTGTACTGCTTTTGCTGCTCACAGGCATAATATTTCTACAGCCATTCGATCATATAATGCATTTATCATCTCCGCCGCCACAAAGGCAGCCATTATCTTTTAATGTAAGCGGTGGTGTTGCTCCGGCTCCTTCTCCTGCACCAGTGAAGGATGCTGTAAGCATAGTACTTTTTTTTGCCACCATTATTTTAAGCACCATAATACCGGTAGTAAAGCAATGGCAGCAGGCCAGCCAGCAGGCGCTGCAATATCAAAAAGATAAAATAAATGCAGAACTGCTTTTTTTAAAAACACAAATTAACCCACACCTGCTTTTTAATACCTTAAACAATATTTACGCACTTTCTTTAACAGGCAGCTCTAAAACATCCGACAGTATTTTAAAACTTTCGGAAGTTATGCGGTATATAACGGATGAAGCTGTAAATGATTTAGTGGAATTGGGAAAAGAAATAAACTGCATACAGAACTATGTTGCACTGGAGCAATTGCGGTTAAATAATAAAACAACACTTAATTTTAATGCAGCTGGGTGTAATACCACTTTAAAAATTCCGCCATTATTATTGCTGCCGTTTACTGAAAATATATTTAAGCACGGCATCAGCAACCGGGAAAGCAGTGTAATAGATATTGTAATTTCTACAAACGATAAGAGTATCAGCTATTATTCCCGTAACACTGTTTTTGCAAAAGCTGCTGCCATTAGCCGGAAAGGAACCGGCATTGCCAATGTGCGAAAGCGGCTTGATTTTTTATACAAAGAAAATTATACGCTTACTATAAATAATGATAGCAATTTTTTTGAAGTATTGCTTAAAATACAAACAGCATAATAATGAAAATAGCATGTGTGGCACTGGATGATGAACCACTGGCGCTGGAAGTAATAAAAAAATATATTGCTGCCGATGACCGGTTACGCCTTGCTGCTGTTTTTGATACTGCAGAAGATGCTGCCGCTTATATTACCAATAACACAGTAGATGTTTTGTTTACTGATATTGATATGCCCGGAATAAACGGTATTGAATTTATAAACAGTCTGCCCGTAAAGCCGGTTATAATTTTTACAACGGCACATACCAAATATGCGCTGGACGCTTTTGAAACCGATGTGACCGATTACCTTTTGAAGCCGTTTGATATTTCACGTTTTAACAAAGCTGTTGAAAAAGCACTGCGGTTTGTAACACAGGGTGAAAAAAATAATTGCTGCTATGTGTACGAAGAATACAAACTGGTAAAAATTAATTTTAGTGAAGTGCTGTATGCTGAAAGTATGCAGGATTATATTAAAATACACCTGCAAAATAATAAAGCAGTAATGACTTTAATGACCTTAAAACGGTTTGTTGAACTGTTACCATCCGAAAGTTTTTTACAGGTACACCGCAGTTATGTAGTGGCAACAAACAAAATAAATACGCTTACTCAAAAAGAAATTACAATAACCAACGGTACGCAAATACCCGTTGGTAACAGTTTTACAGAGGCGCTTAAAACCCTAAAGAGTAAGTTAATAAAATAGCGTATTGCCCCGTTCGTCGGTATAATTGCCCTTTTTATCGGCACATTGCCCTTTCTGCCCAACCATGCCACAATTTTGCCAATCATTACCAGTTAAAGAAGTAAAGCATTTCTTTAAAGCTATTCATCAACCTTAAAAACAGAAATTATGGAACGGAAAGCATTTTTAAAAAACGGGTTAAGCGCATTGGGGCTGGTAGCTGTGGTGCCTTTAATGAATTCTTCGTGCAAGAAAGATAAAACTACCGATGGCTCCGGAAGTACCACAACTGGTGGTGGAGGAACAACAACGGGCTGTACAGAAGCACCTACAGAAACAGAAGGGCCCTTTCCTACAAAATCACCTTCGTCTTATGTACGCAGCAATATTGTTGATGGAAGAACCGGCGTACCGTTTACCATGCAAATAACTATTCAAAATAAAAACAACAGTTGTGCAGCAGTTGCAGGTGCTATTGTAGATGTGTGGCATTGTGATAAAGACGGTAATTACTCTGAGTATGGTGGCACAAGTATGCAAACGACCGATTACACCAGTGTTCACTTTTTAAGAGGCCGCCAGGTGGCAGATGCCAATGGGCTGGTTACATTTACCAGTATTTTTCCCGGTTGGTATAGCGGCCGTGCCACACATATTCATGTGCATATTTACAATACATCAGGCACTTCATTAAAAGTTACACAAATTTCTTTTCCTGAAGGCAGCAGCAGTGCAGTAACTATTGTAAACACCACAGCAAGTGGTTATACAAAAGGAATGAGCGGTTACACCACTAATTCTGCCGATAATGTTTTTAGTGATGATACAGCAGGTGTGCAACTGGCAACTGTAACAGGAAGTGTTGCAGGTGGCTATACGCTTACACATAAAATTGCAGTTTCCGCATAGTTCAATAATCCCACAAAGTAAAAAGACATTGTACAATGCAATGTCTTTTTTAATTTCAGCACATGAATAAAATAATACGGTTTTGCTACAGAAAAATAATTGACAGCAACTCTGCAACAGCATGGGAGCGGTTGATATTTGAAGACAGTTATACTGAATTTAAAATGCAGTCGCAACGGTTTAATGAAGCAAACCAATACAGCAGCTTTGGAGAAATACTGCATCACAATGCTGCTGCAGAGCAACTGCATTTTTTAACAAGCGCTGCAGCTGTGGGGTATGTAAAACAATTGAACAATAAAATACCAGATGTGCAGAATACGCTTGGCAAAACATTTTTGCCATTCAGCAATTTCAGGTTTGAAATTATAAATTCAGATACAAAAGATATTACAAAGCACAGGGTGGCAGTAAATTTTTACAGCGAACCTGTGCAATGGATTAACACAGTTGGTAATGCAATGATTATTTCGGTAAACAATTCTGCTGAAAACAATGAGCTGCTAACCGAAACCTTTGTAATGCCACCTTTTGTAAGTATTTATTCTATAAAAGAAACCGACTAATGCAGCAGGCAAAAATTTTTTTAGCAGAAGAAAGGGGTGTAACAGAAACAGAATGGTTTCGCAGTTATAATACTTTCAACTTTGGCAATTACCAAAATGAACACAAACAGCCGGTAGAAAAACTGTATGTATGCAACGATGATACACTGGCAGGAGGAAAAAGCTTTTCATTAAAGACGGAAACAACCACGCAATTAATATTGCTTCCTGTTGTTGGTGCTTTAGAGTTTGTAAAAAATAATGAAGAGGCTATATTGATTAATTCCGGCGAAATTTTAAGTATTACTTTAAATTCCGGCGATGAGTTTAAAATAACAAACCCTTACGAAAGCGATCTTATAAACTTTTTACAATTCTGGATTGAGGCTGATAAAAATAATACTCTTACAGCGCAACTGCACACTTTTAATATTGATGGTAACAGGAACAATTTAATATCACTGCCTCTTCTGCAGCATACCTGTATTGCAAAGCTGGATGGCAGAAAAGAAATTGTGTACACACCATCAAAGAAAAATAATTGTTTGTTTGCTTTTGCAGTGCAGGGTGCTTTTGAAACAGAAGGAATATTAATGCACCGAGGGGATGCTGTGGCATTTTGGAATTACAAGCAAATAGAGGCAGAAGCGCTAAGCAATGATGCAATTATTTTTTTGCTGGAAGTATAGAATTACGAAACTAATTCCCCCTGCAAAAACTTTTGCCAGTCTTCCAGCATTTTGCCTTTAAGCACACGGGGAAATTTATGCTGGCCGCCTTCTTTGCCTTTGGCTTTCATAAAATCTAAAAAACGCTTTTCCGGCAATACATCTACAGTTACTGCTTTTAAAGCATGTTTGCGTTCCACTTCATAATCGTCGTTCAGCTCTTTTAATTTTTGATCAATCAATGCCGCCAGTTCCACTGCATTTACTTTATCATCCGTTGCTACAAACCATTGGTGTGCAAAAAAATTGCCGTGCGGCACACCTGCTACTGTAAACTCAGGAATGGAAATATTCAACTCTTCACTCACCATTTCAATGGCTTTGTTCATATTGTCTACACTCAAATGCTCTCCCACCAAACTTAAAAAATGCTTGGTGCGGCCGGTTATAATTATTTCGCTGCGTGCTGCATCAACCAAACGCACAGTATCACCAATGGCATAACGCCATGCGCCGGCATTAGTACTTATCAATATTGCGTAATCTTTGTTCTCTTCAATTTCATGAATCATAAATGCCTCAGGATCTTCCACCATATTTCCATCACTGTCAAAATTCTTATCGTCAAAAGGAACAAACTCAAAAAATATATTGTTATTCAAAGCAAGGTGCATTCCCTTTGCATCCTGCCGGTTTTGGTAAGCCAAAAAACCTTCGCTGGCCAAATAGGTTTCAATATAAGTAAGCGGTTTGCCCAATAGTTTTTCAAAGCCTTTTTTATATGGCTCCATAGCAACGCCACCATGTACATAAAAAGAAAGATTGGGCCATATTTCGTGTATGTTTTTTACGTTGTAGCGTTCAATAATTTTTTCCATGCACAATTGCAGCCAGGCGGGCACACCTACAATAAAGCCAATGTCCCAGTTAGGTGCATTGGCTACAATTTCTTCCAGTTTTTTTGCCCAGTCTTTTTGCTTGGCAATTTTTTTACCGGGTTTGTACAAACCCAAACCCTGAAACCAAAATGGTATGTTTTTTTGCTGAATGCCACTAAGGTCGCCGGCAAAATATGTAGGCCCTTTTTGTAATTGTGTACTGCCGCCTACCATTAACCAGCCTTTACCAACAGCACTTTTTGGCACATCGTGGTATTTGGTTAAGCTAAAAAGCTGTTTAAGGCTTGTAATGGTATTGCTGCGTATTAAGTCTTTTGTTATGGGTAAAAATTTGCTGGTGGCATCGCTGGTGCCGCTGCTGAGTGCAAAATATTTTATTACACCGGGCCAGCAAACATCAGGAATACCTTCTTTGGTTTTATACCACCAGGCATCGTAAATTTTATTGTAATTATAAGTTGGAACGGTTTGTTGAAATTTTTTACCGGGGTGGCGGCTCAGCAGCACTTCATCAAAGCGGTAACGCTGACCAAACTCTGTAAAGCGTGCCTTGCGCAACAATTTCTTCAGCACTTTTAACTGCTGGCGGCGTGGGTCGCTCACAGGAAGGTTCAATGCTTTTGCAATCGCAGCAGGCAATTTAATTTCAAATAAAGCCATGCGGTACTAAGGTTATGTAAGCGCAAATATAATAAAATGGCAGCACCTTATACTGCCATACATATAAAATATACACTCTGGTAAAAGCCACATACAGCTATGTAGTTGAAGTGAGTGATACCATGCCAATACACCACCTTGCCCTGTGGCATTACAACAATACCCTTCATTGTGTTAATGCCTGTACCCAATTAATAAAATTGAGTAAGTTTGCTGCAATAAACTAAAACAAAATGAAAAAATTTTTTGCAGCGATTGTCCTGTCAATCTCATTTTTTAAAGCCAGTGCCGATGAAGGAATGTGGCTGCCCATGTTATTGGGTGAACAGGTGTATAATGATATGGTGAAACGGGGTCTTAAACTCACTAAAGAACAATTGTATTCCATCAACAAATCATCTTTAAAAGATGCCATATTAATTTTTGGAGGCGGATGCACAGGTGAAATTGTAAGCAGCGAAGGTTTGATTTTTACAAACCATCACTGTGGTTACAGTGCTATTGCTGGTGCAAGCACTATTGAGCACAATTATTTGCGTGATGGATTTTATGCTTTTAATAAAGAGCAGGAAATAAAAAGTACATTAACTGTGCAGTTTTTAGATCGTATTGTAGATGTTACAAAAGATGTGGAAGATGGTGTAAAAGGGCTGGGCTGGAATGAACGTGTTGCTAAACTGCCGGAAGTAATAAAAGCAATTACAGATAAGGTGGCAGACAAGGAAAATGGTTTGGAAGGCCGTGTTTATAGTATGTTTAAAGGAAACCAGTACATCATGTATGTATATAAAAGATACCGTGATATTCGCCTCGTGGGTGCTCCACCAGAAAGTGTAGGCAAATTTGGCGGAGATACGGATAACTGGGAATGGCCACGCCACACCGGTGATTTTTCTGTGTTTCGTGTGTATGCAACAAAAGATGGCAAGCCTGCAGACTACAGCAATGAAAATGTGCCGCTTAAACCAAAATATTTTTTACCGGTAAGCATTAAAGGGTTTAAAGATGGTGATTATGCCATGATTTATGGTTATCCCGGCAGCACCAACCGTTACGAAACCAGTTATGGCATAAAACTGAAAAACGAAATTGAAAACCCCAGTTTGGTAGGGCTGCGTGACATGCGTTTAAAATATATGTACGAACAGATGATTAAAGACCCGGCGGTTAAATTAAAACTGGCAGACAATTATGCCGGTGTTGCCAACTACTGGAAATTTTTTGACGGTGAAACAAAACAGCTGATAAAATTTAAAACACAACAGCAAAAAGAAACTTACGAGCAACAGTTTACCGCATGGGCAAAAGGAAAACCGGAGTATGAAAATATAATGAGTGACTATGCAAAAAACTATGCTGCATGGACACCTTACAGTAAAATGCGCCAGTATATAAATGAAGGTGTGCTTGGTTCGCCACTGGCTGCTTTTGCCGCCTCATTAATTCCGCTGGAGGATAAACTGATGAAAGCAAACACATCTTCTGCAGATTTAAAGAAAGCCCTGGATGCGGCTTCTGCTGCCAGGAAAATGTTTTTAGAAAAAGAAGATTTACCCAGCGATGAAAAAATTTTAGCGGCTGTTGCAATGATGTATTATAATGATATTGATAAAAACCAGCACCCTGTTGGTTTTTACGAAAGCATGAAAGCAAACTATGGCAGCCTTAAAGAAGAAAGCACTTTTAAAAACTGGGCTAAAGCAGTGTTTGCCGGCACAATGTTTTTAGATGATGCCAAATGGAATGCTTTTGTTGAAAAACCGGAAGCTGTTGCACTGCAAAACGACGGCGCCTTTGCTTTTGGTGCCGGGTTCTTAAAAAATTATACTTCTAAATACGCATCATTGTATACAGCTTTTTTAAATAAAAATGCAGAACTGGGCCGTGCTTACATGAAAGGAATTATGGAAATGAACCCTGCTGCCGTTAAAAAAATGTACCCGGATGCAAACTTCAGCATGAGGGTAAGCTACGGTAATGTAAAAAGCTACCGCCCACGTGATGCGGTGTTTTATGATTATGTATGTACTGCTAAAGGTATTTTAGAAAAATATATACCGGGAGATTATGAGTTTGATTTACCTGCTAAGCAGGTTGAGCTTTTAAAGAAAAGAGATTTTGGCCAGTATATTGATAAAGCAAAAAATGATTTAGTGGTAACTTTTATTACCACCAACGATATTACCGGTGGTAACTCAGGCTCGCCGGTAATGGATGCCAATGGTAATTTAATTGGGCTTGCTTTTGATGGTAATTACGAAGCGCTGAGCCATAAAATTGCTTTTGATAAAGACTTAAACCGTACTATTTGTGTGGATGTACGTTATGTGCTGTGGTGTATTGATAAATTGGGTGGTGCCGGTAATATTATTAAAGAGCTGAAATTGGTAAAATAATCATTGCGTAAAGTTTTTATAATTAGCCCCGTTACACAACGGGGCTTTTGTTTAACAAACCCCAACTATTTATATTAAATTTGTTTTAATACCACACAAACTACTGCCATATGTTTTTTAATCGTTTTTTAAAAACAATGCCAATTTATTTTTTGGTTTTGTTTTATGCGCTTCCGGTAAGCGCCCAGCAAAAAGAACAAACTCTTCATAACCTTAACCAGCTTTTGGTTAATACAGTTATGGAAGATTTATTTACGCCGCCTATTGCCAGCCGAATTTATGTTTATCCCAATATTGCTTTTTATGAATGCATAAAAAATGATGATGCAGGTTTGCCAACACTTGCAGGTAAATTGAACGGGCTTAAAAATCTTCCGGCACCGCCGGCAGGCGTTAATAATTTTATTGCAGCAAGTGTAAGCTTTTCTTATGTGGCGCAGGCATTGGTTGGCTCAGAATATAAATTTGAAAACTGGCGCACTGCATTTACCGATTCTCTTAAAATAAACAGCGACAGCAGTATCACAAAACTGTCTGCACAATATGGTAAAACGGTGGCCGATTCCATTATTGCATGGACGAAAAAAGATAATTACGCACAAAGCCGCGGCCTTATGCGTTATGTAATTGGAAAAAAATCAGGCGACTGGCAACCTACGCCGCTTGATTATGCACAAGGCATGGAGCCGCACTGGAATACCATACGCTCTTTAACCATGGAAAAACCATCGCAGTTTTCTCCAAAAGAAAAACTGGTTTTCAGCATGGATAAAAAATCTGTGTTTTATAAAACCATGATGGATGTTTACAAGATTGTAAAAAATTTAGATTCAGCACAAAAAGCAACAGCATTGTATTGGGATGATAACCCGAATGTTTCAAAACTAAGCGGCCATTTAAATTATTTTATACATAAAATTTCTCCTGCGGGCCATTGGTTAATGATAGCGCAACAGGCCTGCATAAAAAAGAATTTGCCGGTTACAAAAGCGGCACAGGTATATGCACTTGAAGCCACAGCAATGTTTGATGCGTTTATCAGTTGCTGGGATGAAAAATACCGGAGCAATTTAATTCGCCCCATAACAATTATTAACCGTGTGGTAGATGATAAGTGGGAGCCCTTTATTCAAACACCACCTTTTCCTGAGTTTACCAGCGGCCATGCTGTAATATCTAATGCAGCGGCAACTGTACTCACTGTACTGTTAGGCAATAATTTTGAGTTTACAGACAATACAGAAATTCCCTTTGGTAATAAACCAAGGGCTTTTAAAACATTTTACCAGGCATCAGAACAGTCATCGTTAAGCCGTGTATATGGCGGTATTCATTACCCCGAAACAGCACGTATAAGTATACAGCAGGGAAGAGCTCTTGGTACCTATGTTTTAAAAAAACTTTATCCTGTTAAATAATAAACATGAGAGTCCGCATTTTGCTTTTTTGCATTCTTGTATCGGTAAGTTTTGTTGCTATGGCACAACAAAAAAAATTTACTTTATTGCCATCATCTGCCACAGGCCTAACTTTTAGAAACGACATTACAGAAGACCCGTCAATGTTCTATTACCTGTATGAGTATTTGTATTTAGGCGGCGGCGTTGCTATGGGAGATATTAATCATGATGGGCTGACGGATATTTATTTTTCTGCAACAAGAGGCCAAAACAAATTATACCTAAACCTGGGAAATTTTAAATTTAAAGATATTACTGCAACTGCAGGAGTTAGCTGTGCGCCGGGTATTAAAACAGGCGTTAACATGGCTGATGTAAATGGCGATGGACAGTTAGATATAATTGTTTGTAAATCGGGTTATAAAGATCCGGCACTGCGAAAAAAATCAGTGTATATAAATAATGGCAACCTCACATTTACTGATAAGGCAGATGAACTTGGTTTAAACGACGCCAGCTATTCTGTGCAATCGTATTTTTTTGATTATGATAATGATGGCGACAACGATGTTTACTTTGTTAATCATCCTATTGATTTTAACACGGCCATGAATATACCTGTAAAAATGGAAAACGGCCAACTGGTATATGCAGAAGACACAGCCACCACGTATGTAAGCGACCGTTTGTACGAAAACCGGAATGGCAAATTTTATGATGTAACTAAAAAAGCAGGTTTAATAAATCATGCTTTCGGGCTTAGTGTGGCCGTTTTTGATTTTAATGGAGATGGGTGGCAGGACCTGTATGTTGCCAACGATTTTAATAAACCCGATTTTATTTACATCAATAATAAAAACGGAACATTTACAGACAGGATGAAAGACTATTTAAGCCATGTAAGTTTTTCATCGATGGGTACAGATATTGCCGATATTAACAATGATGGTTATGAAGATTTGTTTGTGGCAGATATGGCTGTGGAAGAGCCTGTAAGGCAAAAGCAGCTTTTTTCTGTAAATCAAAACTACGATAAGTTTAACCTGATGATGCGGTATAACCTGTACTATCAATACCCACGCAACTGCTTACAATTAAATAACGCAAACGGAACCTTTAGCGAAATTGCCAACCACGCCGGCATTGCAGAAACAGAATGGAGCTGGGCGCCTTTAATTGCAGATTATGATAACGATGGCTGGAAGGATTTTTACATAACCAATGGCCTAAAAAAAGATATGACAGACTGGGATTATAAAGTGTTTTATTTAGACTCTGTTATAAACCAAATGAATAAAGGCAATGCAGTTAATCTTGAAGAATGGTTAAACCACATACCGGCAGTAAAAACAAAAAATTATTTTTATCACAATAATGCAAGCCTGCATTTTGATAAATATACAGATGTGTGGAGCGATGCACCTGCAAGTTTTTCAAACGGCGCAGCCTATGCAGATTTAGATAATGATGGCGACCTTGACCTGGTGGTTAACAATGCCGATGATGAAGCATTTGTTTTAAAAAATAACACCACGGAAAGTGGTAGCAGTAATTTTTTACGGTTTCGTTTTTTTACAACTGCTGCAAAAAAGCAGGAAGCTTATGGCACTGTGGTAAAATTGTATAACACTAACAATACATTGCAGCAAATACAGCATTATAATCCGCAGCGTGGGTTTTTATCATGTACGGAGCATGTGCTGCATTTTGGTACAGCAGCACAAACTGTAATACCAAAAGTTGAAATTGTTTTTCCATCAAAAAGAATAATTACAATGAACAATGTTGCCACAGGGCAAACAATTGATGTAATTGAAACTGATGCAAAACCGCAAACCAATGAACCACTCTTGGTAAAAACACTGTTTAAAGAACAGCCGGGTAAAATAAAATATACACAAACTGAAAATGATTATATAGATTTTAAAAGGGAACCGCTTATTCCTTATAAGTGCAGCCGCAAAGGCCCGTACTATACAGCCGCAGATGTAAACGGAGATGGTAAAACAGACATGTATATTGGTGGCGCCGCAGGAATTGCAGGAGCATTGATGATTCAAAACGCAGATGGTTCTTTTACAGAAAAAAAATTACCAGCTTTTACTGCCGACAAAGCATACGAGGATATGAGTGCATTGTTTTTTGATGCCGACGGCGATAATGATAATGACCTGTATGTTGTAAGTGGCGGCGCCGAATTTGATGCAGGCAGCACTTTATACCAGGACAGGTTATATATTAACGATGGCAAAGGAAATTTTACAAGAGCTAACAAAGCATTGCCTGTTGAAACATTCAATGGCTCCAGCGTAACAGCTTTGGACTATGACGGCGATGGAGATTTGGATTTATTTGTTGGCGGGCATGTGCTGCCGGGCAAATTTCCGCAGGCAGATAAATGTATGCTGCTGCAAAATAATAAAGGCATTTTTACTGATGTAACAGCAACTGCCGGCGCAGCACTTTTAAAAGCAGGCATTATAAATTGTGCTGCATGGAGCGATATGGACAAGGATGGTAAAAACGAATTAACTATTGCAGGAGAATGGATGCCTGTAACTGTTTATAAATTTGCAAACGGCACTTTTGAAAAACAAAAAGCTTCTGTTACTATAACATCTCCTGCCACAGAAAAAGATACCGTTATTTCAATGAATGAATTTACAGGCTGGTGGTATTGCCTTAAAACAGAAGATATTGATAACGATGGCGACCTTGATATTGTAGTGGGGAACCGTGGTACCAATGCTTTAATAAAAGGCAATTACTATAATCCATGCACTGTATATGCTAAAGATTTTGACGGCAATGGCAGTTACGATGCAGTATTGGGTTATTACATGCAGGGAAAATGCTACCCGCTGTTTAGCCGTGACCAGTTAATTGACCAGATGCCGGCCATGCGTAAAAAATTTATACGTTATAAAGATTACTCAGGAACAACTTTGGATAAACTGTTTACACCAGAACAGCAAAAAGGAATGGATATTTATAAAACCGGTTTTTTCGAATCCGGAGTTTTAATAAATGAAGGCAATTACAATTTCCGTTTTATGCCTTTCCCGGAAAAAGCACAACTGAGTAACATTAATGATTTTGTACTGGATGATTTTGATAAAGACGGCAACAAGGACATTATTGTTTGCGGCAACAGCAATGATGCTGCTGTAATGGTGGGCAACAATGATGCTATGGCTTTGCTGTTGCTTAAAGGAGATGGTAAGGGAAATTTTGAAGCTGTGCCGCATACCAGCGATGGCTTTAAAGTAAGGGGCGAGTGCCGTAAAATGGTTTATTTAAAAGAAAACAGGCAACTGGTAATTTTAAAAAACAGCGCTGCCGCACAAGTTTATCAACAGAATTAGCCTTTGGCACAATATTTTCAGCCATTTTATACAATAATAGCAGCAGCGTACCGTTCAATACCTATCAATGATTTCTGCTATGAACTCTATGAAACATCCATCATCAGCAAATACAATTACACGGTTATTTAAAAATTTTATAGAAAAACTCCGTCAAAACCCGGATGTTTACCCTATAAAATATTACAAAAAGGGAAAACAGTTTCGCCGTAAATGGCAAGCCCCCGCTGTAAAATAACGTAAGCTGTGTGGAAATTACCGGACCCTTAAAAACAGCAAAAACCCTCTTGACAAAGAGGGTGACCATTTTGTAATTTTAAGTTCAAAATCCGATAAAAATGAAAAAACCATTATCATCTCAGCCTTCGGCGCTGTACGTACTCTTCAAATCGCTTTCTGCTGCATTCAACAGCTTTTTCCAGTCGTCTAACAACAGGGAATTTAAGCGTCTTAAAAATTTTATAGCATCTTAATTAACTAAACAGGTATTCAACATCCTGCTTACTTAACGATTTTACAAAGCTGGCATCATCCGTAATTAATTCGCTTGCCAGTTTGCGCTTACGTTCCTGCAGTTGCAGTATTTTATCCTCAATAGTGTCAATACAAATCATACGATAAGCAAAAATGTTTTTTGTTTGGCCAATACGGTGTGTACGGTCAATGGCTTGTTGCTCAACAGCCGGGTTCCACCAGGGGTCAACAATATATACATAATCTGCTGCCGTTAAGTTTAAACCCACACCACCCGCTTTTAGTGAAATTAAAAACACACGGCATTCGTCGTTGTTCTGAAAATTTTGAATGGCCTTTTCCCTGTCTGTTGCACTGGTGCTGCCATCAAAATATTCAAAGGGTATTCCGTCTTCAGTCAGTTTTTTCTTTATTAATGCCAGCATTCCTAAAAACTGGGAAAATACAAGTGCCTTGTGTTCGCCAATGTTCTCAGTAATTTCTCTTGTAAGCTCCTCTAATTTTATAGAGTGATTAGGGTATTTATCTTCTTCATTTAAAATAGCCGGGCTGTCGCAAATTTGGCGCAGCTTCATTAAGCCCTGTAAAATGGTCAACTGGCTTTTGTTAATACCCTGCTGATCTATTTCTCCCAAAATTTTACTGCGGTAAGTATCACGGTACATATCATAAATGTCACGCTGTTCTTTTTCCATTTCGCAAAACAAAATGGTTTCTGTTTTTTCAGGCAGGTCTTTAGCCACCTGTTCCTTTGTGCGGCGTAAAATAAATGGATAAAGCAGTTTGCGTAAATGCTCTTTTTGATCCTGTTCACCAAACTTATCAATAGGCGTTGCAAATTCATTTCTAAAAAATTCCATACTGCCCAATAAACCGGGGTTTAAAAAATTCATTTGCGCAAAAATGTCAAACGTATTATTCTGTAACGGTGTACCACTCATACACAACCTGTTTTTAGCTTCCAGCAGGCATGCGGCTTTGGTAACTTTTGATGAAGGATTTTTTATTGCCTGGCTTTCATCTAAAACAATATAGTCAAACTTCATTTTAAGCAGCACCTGTATATCACTGCGCAGTGTGCCGTAAGTGGTAATAATTATGTTGTGCTGCTGCAGTTCTTCTGCACTGCGGCTGCGTATGCTGCCATGGTGAATATGCCAGCTTAACGACGGTGTAAATTTTTCTACCTCGTTTTTCCAGTTGTAAATAAGTGTGGTGGGGCAAATAACAATTGCTTTAAGCGAACCGGTAGCAATTTTGTAATGCTCCAGCATGGTTAATGCCTGTATGGTTTTACCCAAACCCATATCATCTGCCAGTATGCCGCCCCAGGTAACATCATTTAAATAACTCAGCCATTGAAACCCTGCTTTTTGATAAGGCCTTAACACCGGCTCTAAATGACTGGGTGGATTAATTTCGGGAATGTTTTTAAACTCACGCAGTTTTTCAAATTTTTCATCCAGCTCAAAACTCAGTTCGTTTTCAATACGGTTTTCATACAACTCATCAATTACACTCATGTGGTATTTAGACAAGCGGAGTTTATTACTGCGCTCATCTCCCACCTTAAACAGCAATGCATAACGGCGCAGCCATTCATCGGGTAAAATACCCAGTGTGCCATCGCCCAGCTGCACAAACGATTGTTTATTGGTTAATGCTTTTTTAATATCATCAATACCCACCCGCTGCTCTCCAAACTCAATTTCAACTTTTGCATCAAACCAATCCAGCCCGCTGCTTACATGTATATGCGTATTGGGCCTTGCAGTATTAAATCGGAAATTTTTAAGCGCTTCAAAACCATATACCGGAATTTTCATTTCCTTCATGGCATCTACAAATAAAAAGAACCAGTTGTTGCGCAACACATCACTGCCTTTAAGCACCAGGCTGCTGCCGTCCTGCGGGCGCACAAAAAGTGAATGCAGGTTTTCCAGCTTAGTAAAGAAATTTTCTTCTGCTTCTTTACTGCGCTGAATAATTAATATTTTATCACCATCGGGAATGGTAACTGTTTCCTTGTCGCTTATTTTTGTTTCATATCCCTGGTAAGAAAAAATGGGCTGAAATACGAGGTAATCTCCTTTTTCCTGCAACTGCAGTTTAATTTCCGGCGCTACATTTTTAACTTCCCTGGTAAGTGATTTATCAAACTCTACGCTGTATTCTTTAGTAAGCGGTAAAATTACTTTTTGCATTTTTTCCGCCCAGTCTTCTTTACTTAATTCAATATTGCCCTGCTTTACAAATTTTTCTGCCTGTAAAATATCTTCGGGTTTTTCCCACAGGTACAATACATCATCATGCAAAAAGAAAAGGCTGCTGCCACATTCGTTATCTGTTAATGAAACAGCCTCTCCACGCAACTTTGCGGTACAGGCAATTTCAAAGTGGCTGTTTTTTGCAAACACTTTAAAAAGCGGTGCAATAAACTGGCTGCTTACCGTAACTCCTTTTAAGTGATCTGTTTTAAATGTTTTTTTCTCAGGCAGAAAAAACACAAAATGATTGCCACTCTGCTCTTCAAATAATTTTTTTAGCTTGGGTTGCAGGTATTCTGCCATCAGGCTTTTGGTTTCTTCGGGCAGCTCATCCGTATCGGTATGAATAATGTTTTCCCAAATACCACTAAAAGGGGAGTTACGATCTAAATATTTATTTATTTCAGCAGGCTGCAGTTTACGTACCTGCTGCAACAACTGTTTATCATTTTCATCAAACACATCTGTGTTTACATATTTTGCCAAATCTATTTTTTCAACTTTGCCCGTGTACTTTTTATTGTCTTCGTTCGCTTCGCCCTGTATAGCATCTACTGTAAAGTGCGGATAAGCAGTGGTATTAAAGTTGAATACAACACCCAGGCGTTTTTCTGCCTGGGCTGGCGCCGGTGTTTCGGCTTCGGTTTCATCCGCAACAGCTACTGCTGTTTCGGGTATTTTTACTGCTGTGGCCGCAGGCGCTGCAACCCGTTTAATAGTAGTATCAAGCACTTTTAAAAATGGTTTACCATCTTTATAAGTAAACTCAAACTTGCCTTTTAAATCATCATCTAAACTGTAACCATAAATTTGCAGCAGTTTATTTTTTTCTTTATCCCAGTTGCGGATGGTATCAAAATAATAAGCTCCATATGCGTTGAGCAATTGCAAAAACAACATGGTTTTATGTTCGCATAAAGGATGGCCCGTTTCATTACACTTGCAGGAAGTGTCAAAATTACGTTCGTCATTTTTTTGTATTACCAAAGGATACGTTTCTCCTTCATATTCCAGCACAGCTTCCACCCGTTCATCAGCTGCTTTATTAATAGTGGCTTTATTGCCACGCAGCATTAACTCGGCTTTATCATAAATGGCAGGAGACGAAAGCAGTTTGATAGTTTTTAAATCTATAAACTTCATTTTGGCAACCGTGTGCCGCTGGTTGTAGGAGATGTCGGCATTGCCCAGCATATTCTTGTCCACCATTTCCTGCAGGCGCAGCAAGGCGGCTGCTTCATGACGGCAAATATCACCTAAATTATAAGGGCAGCTGCAGCGTACGGTAATGGTTTTGGGGTCGGCATATTTTTGAATATGCACTTTGTAAAAAGTATTATAGCTGTCGTCTTTAACACGAAAAGTTACACCATTCATCAGCTGGTCGTGTTCCACCATTTCTACAAAACCCTGCGCCTGAATTTTTTTGCCTCTTCTTATTACCTCATCGGATCCGTTATTGTAAACGTACTTTACTAAATGCGATAATGCCATTGCTTTTTACAATTGCCTGTTTGGGATTTCGGATTTGGAACAAAGCCACAGCCTCACCATTTCAGAAAAGGGCAATTTGCAAAAGTAAAGGAAAATAGATGGTATTTGAGCGGAAAAAGGAAAGTTTGTTGGGTTATTATAGAAAAAACAGGTAAAAATAGATTAGCAATGCCATTGCTATAATAACTAAAACGATTTTTGCTGCCGTTGCAATTATAACAGATTTATTTTTTTGTAACACTAATGCACCTATTGCTGCGCTAATTAAAATTAATGGAGACAATAAAAAGCCATAACCGGGATTGCACATATCTGCGCCAGCACCTAACAAATAATAACAGCTGATAACAAGTAAAAGCGAAACAACAAGGCCAATTATTGCTCCTTTTAGCATAATTATTTTTTTACCAACTTGCCATCTTCATACACCACCAGCACATCTGCCACATCAGGCGTTAAACAAAAACGAATGTCTTCTATCAAACCAAAACGTTCCACCAAACGATGGTAATGTGTAAGGTTTGGTGCAAAACCAACTAAGTCATTTTTGTGCTGCTCATAAAGCAATTCAGCAGTTAATGAACTGTCGCAATGAATAGTAAAGTGTTCTTTTATTTTACTGATAACAGCACCGGCAAATAACGTGTCTTCTAAATTATAACGGTCCTTCCATCCGGCGCAGCCGAGCACTACATTTTTATTTTGTGCAATTAAAAATTTGCAAACAGATGAAAGGTTAGGAAATGAACCACTAATGATGGTATCGGCGTTATTGTCTAATGCCATTTGCAACAGTTTGGTGCCATTAGTAGTAGTAAGTACTAAGGTTTTGCCGCTAATAAAATCAGAGTTGTATTCTAATGGCGAATTGCCGTGTTCTAAACCATCCGCAATTTTACCATCTCTTTCGCCGGCAGCAATAGCATCAATACGTTTGCTTATTTCAATGGCTTTAGGTACTGTATCAACAGGTATAATGCATTTAGCGCCATTGTGTAAAACCGAAGCAATGGTGCTGGTGGCACGAAAAACATCTATAATAACCACCACGGCACTTTTTAAATCGTATAAATGTAACAGGGCCGGAGAGAGGCAGGTGTTTAATGTTGGTTTATTATTCATTGAGGGCAAAATTAATTTAATATCACTTTCCACTTATCAGTTTCGGCGTATTCTTTAATAACAGCATTGCGCTTTGTTAAAAAGCGCTGTAAATATTTTGTAAGAAATAGTTTATTGAATAAACGGCCTGCGGCACCATAAGGGCTTTCAAAAAATAATACATCAATCATTATAGTGCCATTTTGTATGGCTTTAAAGTGATGATGATGCACAAAGTTTTTAAAATCTCCGGCAAGCATCTCATCAGTAAAATCAACAGGCCGGTTCATGGCTGTTATTTTAGTAACATGCTGCCTTGTTTTAAAAAGATGTTTGGCCTGCCAGGTAACTGTTTCTTCTGCATTAATAAGCCCCGTTGTAACACCAGCAATAGCTTTTTCATTGGTGCCGGATGTTGAAATAGTATGCAGGTTAATACTGCGGCTTAAATCAAACACACGTTCAACCGGTGCTGCTATAAATGTGGTGATATGGATTTTAGGCATAGGGTTTACACAAAAGGTATTTTAACCACTTTGGCTTTTAATAAAGTGTTGCGTATGCTTATATAAATTTCTGAGTCAATTGCTGCAAATGCTGCGGCAACATAACCCAGCCCTATTGCTTTGCCCAGCGACGGGGATTGTGTGCCCGATGTTACCTTGCCAATAACATTGCCTTCAAAATCTTTTATTTCGTAATCGTGGCGGGCTATGCCTTTTTCCAGCATTTCAAAACCCACTAGTTTTTTTGTAAGGCCTTCGGCTTTTTGTTTTTCAAAATAAGCTTTGTTAGTAAAGTCTTTGGTAAACTTTGTTATCCAGCCCAGGCCGGCTTCTAACGGAGAAGTGGTGTCATCAATATCATTGCCATATAAACAAAAACCCATTTCCAGCCTTAACGTATCTCTTGCACCCAGGCCAATAGGTTTTATTCCTGCTGTTTTACCGGCTTCAAAAATGGCATCCCAAATTTTATCCGCAGCGCCATCTTTGTCTTCAAAATAAATTTCAACACCTCCGGCACCGGTATAGCCTGTTGCGCTTATTAAAACATTTTCCACTCCCGCAAATACACCTTTGGTAAATGTATAGTACTTCAGGTTCATTATGTCCATTGGCGTAAGTGGTTGTAAAATTTTTGTGGCATTTGGCCCCTGTATAGCAAGCAGGCATGTTTTTGCAGAAATGTTATGCATCTCCACATTTTTATCATTAAAACTGCTTATCCAGTTCCAGTCTTTATCAATATTGCTTGCATTAACCACCAGCATATACACGTTGTTTTCTTCAATGCAGTATACCAGTAAATCATCTACAATACCGCCGTCTTTATTTGGCAGGCAACTGTATTGTGCCTGGCCGTTTTTAAGCTTAGCAGCATCATTACTGGTTACCCGTTGTATTAAATCCAGCGCACCGGGCCCTTTTAAAATAAACTCTCCCATATGGCTTACATCAAACACGCCGGCGTTGGTACGTACTGCTGCATGCTCATCATTAATGCCACTGTAACTAATAGGCATATTGTAACCGGCAAAAGGTGCCATTTTAGCTCCTAAAGCAATGTGTTTTTGTGTAAATGGGGTGTTTAACATGTGTGGCAAATTTTAGTTTTAGTTATGGTTGCAAATGTAAGGCTTTATGCACCTTTAACATAGTTGCCAGGCGTTTAAAACAGCGTATTGTTACAAGAGATGAACCGGGGCTGTAAAAATCATGTTTAATGCTGACTGTCGTCATAAAAAGGCCGGTGAACAACCGGTAATTTTAAACAAGAAAATCAGCCATCATGAAAAAGATAATAGCCCCGGTAGATTTTTCAGCAACAGCTGAAAATGCCGCCTGCTTTGCTGCCGAATTAGCAGCATTTTACCACGCAGAATTACATTTGTATCATGCCTACGGTGCATATACACCCATTAATGAATACGCATGGATGGTAAGCACTGAAGAAATGAGGGAAGCCGCCAATTTTGAACTTGAAAAGTTTAAAGAAAACCTGGAAAGTAAACTTAGCGTGCCGCCAAAAATTATAACAAAGGCAGACAATGGTTTTTTACAAAGCGGTTTGCCGGAATACTGTAATGCAGAAAATCCGGACCTGGTAGTAATGGGCCTGTCTGGTAAAAATGCCTTTACAAGGATGGTAGTGGGCAGTAATACTATTTATGCCATACACCATTTAACTTATCCTGTTCTGGTAGTGCCGCCCAAAGCCAGTTTTGCACCAGTGCGCAAGCTGGGTTTTGCCTGCGATTATGAAGCAGTAGTTGCCACCACACCTGTAGAACCGATAAGAAGGTTAGTTAAAGATTTTAATGCAGCGCTGCATATTTTAAATGTGGAAACAGGAGTATTTGCAAGCGATGAAAAAATAGATGAAAGAAAACACCTGAAAGAGTTGTTTAGAGATTGCATTCCGGATTATCACACTATACTATCCCATGATGTAACAGCGGGCATTAATTATTTTGCAGAAAAAACAAAGGCAGACTGGCTGGTGGTAATACCTAAAAAACACAACCTGGCGGACAAACTTTTTAAAAGAAGCCATACAACAGATTTGCTGCATCACACCACCATGCCGGTGCTGTGTATACATGAGGCATAGCAGGTTTATTTATAATAATGCTCTTCCATTTTTTTAACAGCGTTGCTTATAAGCTGGCTGGTTGATGCATCGTTTGTGTTTAAGCGACGGCCATTCTCGTAAACTTTGTAACGTAAGTTGCCATCTTCATCACTTTCAATGTAAACCCGCTGGTTGTTATACTTATAATAGATATAACCGTCCGGAGAAATTTCATCTACAGCGGTACCATCTTCATTAAAGGAGATGTCGCCATGGTACTCAATTTTTAATGTGCTTTCGCCATTGCTTACTTTAACGGTTTTGGTGCGGCCGCTAAAGTTGCAGGCCATGGTACCAATAACAACCAGTAAAAACAAAACAAAAAAAGGGTTTTTCTTTTTCATGGTATACATAAAAATGTTTTTTAGGTTTTAAAACAAGTCCCGCCGTTTAACCGGCAGGACCCTTTTGTTTCAACTTCAACTCAACTAATGAAACAAGTTTAATTATATATTGCTGTAAACGGGGCCGCCGGGCATTAATACAGAGCTTATGTTTGCAGGTTCGGTATTAATAAGTCCTGCATTATCAAGGCTGTCCTGAATATGGTCTATCTTTTCTTTTACTTTTTGCAGTGAATCATTAATGTGCTGCCTTTTTTGTTCCTGTACTTTTCTTATTGAATCAGCTTTTTTATCATAGTCATTATACCGGTAATTATCCCTGTTATTATTTTCTGTGTTACTGTTATATCTTTTCCTGTCGTTGTAACCATCAGCTTTTCTTCCGCTTATGGTATATAAACCATCTTCCTTCATTATATAATCCACTCCAGACTGCCACCTGTTTCCATCACTGTAGTAATCATCTCCATCACGGTCATAATCATCAATATTGGCAAAGCTGTTAAAGTATAACCGGTGATGAAAATCATTTTGTACACGAATTTGTTTACCTACCGGCACAGCAATCATAACATAAACAGTTTGGTTTCTGAACTTGTCGTTTTTATTAATGTCTATGCCATCATCTAAAATTAAAAGGCTGTCTGTTTGGTGTATGTTATAGTTAATCTTGTTTGCAAGGCTTGCTGCAGCTTCTTTAGAGTAACCCCTTGACTGTTTCAGCATGCGCACATGAAAACTATCATCTTCAGATTTAACAAAACCGATACGTACGTTTTGAATTTTCAGCGTGTCTTCATCTAAAAAGTCTTCAAAATCATCAAAATGATTCCAACGCATCTTTTTAAAAGTAAAATCCTTTTCGGTTGCAGAAACTGTGCTTATTATAAGTTTGTTTACTTTGGGGTTAGTCAATAATACCTCCTGGTGAGCAATATCGCTTTTGCGCCTGAACTCATTGCTTACGGATGTTACTAATAATACCGCACAAATCCATCCTATTATCCAAAGGCAAATAAATGTTACACGAAAAATACCGCTGTTGTTTCTTGAATTGGTAACCTTGCGTATTAACCATACCAGTATTCCTATTATAGGCACGGTAATAAAAAACAGCAGTGTACCCCATGCATAAAAATTTTGACTGTTGCCTGTTAGTAAATAATCTTTTAAGGGATAAACTTTAACTGCAGCTACAATTACGCCAATTAACCCCCCAAAAATTGCAAGACACACACAGCCAATTACAAAATATGCAAATATCCTTGCCATCATTGCAATAACATTACCAAAGCCGCCACGGTTACGCCTGCTAAAGTTTTGTACATCGCCAGCAACAGTTTTTGCTTTTTCATTTATTATGCTTGATGCCTCGCTGCCAAATTTTTCTGCTTTTTTGCCTACGGTTTTCATTTCTTCCATTACAGAATTTTTAATGGAATTCATGTCAACTTTCTCTCCCTTCATTTCCAGTTTTTCACTGGTAGTAAATGCTTCGGGTATTACAATCCATAAAATAATGTAAACAATTAAAGAAGTTGGGCTGAAGGTGAAACGGATAACATCACCAATGTCCCAAAAGCCGCCCCAATGGCCCCAGCGTGAAATAAATGAAAGAAAGGGAAGTAAAAATAAAGCACGTGGTATCCAGGCATTAATACCAAAATAGTTGCCAATGCCGCTGCACACACCGGCAATCAGTTTATCGTCTGGATCTCTGAATAATTTTTTTTTAGCCCCGCCAATTTGCGTGCTTGAGCTGCTGGGTACCGCCACCCACATAATGATGTAAGGCAAAAACCCAAAGCCAAATGCAAAAAATAAGATGGCAAAAATTACACGTACAATTACCACATCAAGGTTAAAATAATTTGCTAAACCGCTGCACACACCACCCAGCACTTTATCATTTTCATTGCGGTATAATCTTTTGTGGCCAGTAAAACCTGTGTTACCTGCCGATGACTGCTGTTGCTGGCCTGCATTAGTATTTGAAGATGCAGATGATTGTTGTGCATTGTCATCCATTGGTTCAAAATCTTCAGGGCGGCCAATACTGTTGATAATGGCATTTACATCATCATCAGTAATACAGGTGGCGCCTTTTTTTAATCGCTCCTGGAAGAGTTCTCCAATGCGGCTTTCAATATCATTTATTATTTCTTCCTTTCCATCTTCGTTTATAAAGTGGCGGTTAAGGCTGTCTGTATAACTTTTCAGTATTTCAAACGCAGTGGTTTCTATTGGTACCACCCGTCCCTGAAAGTTGATATTAATTACTTGTTTCATGACTTAATCAGTTTTTGTTCGTTAGTTGGTTGCCTTAGTACAAAAAATCATGGCTATACTTTTTGTTGTATTAAGGTTGGTTGAAGTTTGGGTTATCAAAATGATTGCTGTTTTCTTCCGTTACAGCTTTTACGGCGTTGGCCAGTTCGTTCCAGGTGGCCTCCAGTTCTGTATAAAATGCGGCGCCTTTTTCTGTAAGTGAAAAATACTTGCGTGGCGGGCCGCTGTTGCTTTCTACCCAACGGTAAGTAAGCAGTTCTGCGTTTTTCAGCCGGGTAAGCAGGGGATAAAGAGTACCTTCCAGCAAATTGAAGTTTGCTGCTTTCATTTTATCAATAATGTCTGATGGGTACGCCTCTCCCTGCTTAATTACAGAAAGGATGCAAAACTCCAGAACTCCTTTCCGCATCTGGCTGGCTGTGTTGTCAATGTTCATGGCTTTACTGTTTTTGTTTTGTTGCCTCTTTGTACTTTAGAAGCTGTTTGCAAAACACTGTTCGAAAAAATTAAATTAATCATGGCTATACTTTAAGGTGATGCTGAAAGCGCTTTTCATAATCACAATGCAAACATACACACTATTTCAGTACTATGCAACACATAATACCATTTTTTTTATAGTAGCTGGTTACTGCCATTAGTCTGTATAACCAATAAATATTGAAAATCAAATAATTAGGAAACAAGCTGCAATAAAAAAATTTTCTTCAGTTTGATGAACGGCTAAAAATTTATGGTGAACGGTGAGTTTTTTGGCTACTTTACGTGCCAAATCCTCGTTTAAGAGTTTAACGTAAGTGGAATTATGGAAAAAGATTACAGCTATTCATTTATTACCACCTGGAAAATTAAAGCACCATTGCAACTGGTTTGGGATATACTATATAACCAGGAGGAATGGCCCGGTTGGTGGAAAGGCGTAAAAAAAGTAGAGTCTGTAAAACCAGGCAATACAGATAATATTGGCAAACAAATGCGTTACACATGGAAGAGTTTTTTGCCTTATACACTAAGCTTTAATATGATTAGCACAACAATAATAACGCACCGCTTTATGGAAGGAAAAGCCTTTGGAGAACTGGAGGGTATTGGCCGCTGGTATTTTACCGAAGAAAATGGTACTACTATTATCCGCTATACATGGGATGTAAACACTACAAAAAAATGGATGAATACACTGGCGCCATTATTAAAACCTGCGTTTAAATGGAACCATGATGTGGTAATGCGCTGGGGCGCATAGGGGCTTGCTAAAAAATTAAATGCTGAATTAATAGAAGCATAGCTGTTGTAACTTTATACCTCATTATTTTTTATGGCAGAAGACTTACACATTACAACAGGTACCAAAGAAGAAGTTTATCAATCACTCATTCCACAGATTAATGCACTTATAGAAGGTGAGCCGGATGTAATTGCTAACCTTGCTAATATTTGTGCTGCATTAAAAGAACAATTCAATTGGTTGTGGGTGGGTTTTTATTTAGTAAAACCAACTGCCGGTGGTGAAGATGAGTTGGTGCTGGGTCCCTTTCAAGGCCCGGTTGCCTGTACACGTATCAAAAAAGGCCGTGGTGTGTGTGGTGCTGCATGGCAACAGGCGCAAACATTAATTGTGCCCGATGTAGAAAAATTTCCGGGGCATATTGCCTGCAGCAGTTTAAGCAAAAGCGAAATTGTATTGCCTGTTTTTAAAAGTGGTAATGTGGCAGCCGTGCTTGATGTTGACAGTGAATTATTAAACCAGTTTGATGAAACGGATAAAAAGTATTTGGAAAAAATTATAAGCGGCGTAATTATTTAACTTCCGGAGTATTGTCTTTCCAGCCCCATAAATAACGGCAGGCGTAAGTATTGTAAGGGCTCCATTTTTTTGAAACCTTCAGCATTTTTTCTTTCATCAGCTTTTTATCTGTTGCATCAATACTATACAGTTTGCATACTGCCTGTTGTATACCTAAATCATCTACAGGAAAAACATCTTCTCTGCCAAGGCTAAACATTAAAATCATTTCCACCGTCCATCGGCCCACGCCTTTTATTTGTGTAAGATGTTTGATGACTTCTTCGTTATCCATTTTATATAACTGTGCATCCGTAATTTTTTGCTCAATAAAAAAGCGGCACACATTTAATACATAATTTGCTTTTGCATTACTTAAGCCAATACCCCTTAATGTTTCAAAAGGTGTATCGGCAATTTGCTGTGCAGTAGGAGTTTTTTTACCGTACAGGTTTAAAAAACGCTGGTGAAATACATCGGCTACTTTAGTGCTCAGCTGCTGGCTCATAATGGAGGTACACAGGTGCAGGTAAATATTTTTACGCTTTACCAAAATGTACGGCTCCTGCAATTCTATAATTTTTTTAAACTTTTTGTCTTTAGTAAGATGAGTTAAATGTTCCATTAAATAAAAATAAAGAATCAGGTTTAATAAGGAGCTAAGAGGCTAAAAGAGAAAAGGAGTTTAGTATTATCTCTTTACTCTCTTTCACTCCTTTGTCCTCTTTGTCATAAAATAAAATTACTCCACACTCCAGCTCATTCCTCCGCCCTTTTCATCTTTTAAATTAATCCCTAAAGCTGTTAGTTGATTTCTTATTTTATCACTGGTTACAAAATCTTTTTTAGCTTTCGCTTCTTTACGAATATCAATCAACAAATCCATTACACCGGCTAAAGCGCCGTTGTTGTTTTCCTGCATGGATTGTAAACCAAAAATATCTTCTAAATAAATTTTAAAACCATCTTTCAGTTTTTGCAACGTAGCAGGCGCAATTGCATCAGCAGCAATTAACCCATCTTTTAATGAATTTATAGTTGATGCCAGCTCAAACATATTTGCCAATACTTTAGCAGTGCTTAAATCATCATCCATAAACTCCTCAAACTCGTTTACCAGTTTTATAACTTTTGCATCAAGCGCTTCATCAGTTGCCTGTTTATTATTTCCTGCTTGCAGCTTTTGTAAATTTTCATACGCTTCCCACAAACGCTTTAATGCTTTTTCGCTGGCTGCCAGCGCTTCGCTTCCAAAATCTAACGGGCTGCGGTAATGGCTTTGCAAAATAAAAAAACGAATTACCATTGGGTGAAAAGCCTGCGTCAGCAACGGATGGTCGCCACTAAACAACTCTGTAAGTTTAATTACATTATTGTAGCTCTTGCCCATTTTTTTACCGTTAATGGTAATCATGTTATTGTGCATCCAGTAGCGCACCGGTGCATGATGATTGCAAATAGTACTTTGTGCAATTTCACTTTCGTGGTGCGGAAACTGTAAATCCATACCGCCGCCATGTATATCAAACTCGGCGCCTAAATATTTTGTAGCCATTGCCGAGCACTCAATATGCCAGCCGGGGAAACCAACGCCCCAGGGACTTGTCCATCGCATAATATGCTCCGGTGCGGCAGCTTTCCACAATGCAAAATCAGCCCGGTCACGCTTTTCATCCTGGCCTTCCAGTTCTCTTGTTGTTTCTAATAAATCATCAATAACACGGCCGCTTAGTTTACCATAATCATGACTGGCGGCATATTTTTTTACATCAAAATAAACCGAGCCATTCACTTCATACGCATAACCGGCGTCCATAATTTTTTTAATCATGTCAATCTGCTCTACAATATGGCCGGTGGCTGTTGGTTCAATACTTGGCTCAATAGTGTTAAACTGCTTCATTGCCCAATGAAAAAGGTTGGTATATTTTTGTACCAGCTCCATTGGCTCCAGTCTTTCTAATACAGCCTTTTTGCTTATTTTATCTTCAGCTTCACGGCCTTCTTCTTCAAAATGCCCTGCATCGGTAATGTTACGTACATAACGCACTTTATAACCTTTGTATGTAAGGTAGCGGTACAGCACATCAAACGTAATGTATGGGCGTGCATGGCCCAAATGACTTTCGCCACTAACGGTGGGTCCGCACACATACATGCCCACATGGCCGGGAGTAATAGATTTAAATTCTTCTTTTTGCCTGGTGTAGGAATTATAAATTGTAAGCGACATAAAAATTTTTATTTTATAGTATCGGCTGTAGTTATGCTATTCAATTTTATTTGCAAAGCAAATTCCGATAAAATCGGAAACTCTTCAGCCATAAATCAATATTAAACAGTAAAGAAAATTTGGTGTGCAGAACCGCACAAAGATATTATACAATGCCCCAAGGGCAACAGCAAAAATTATATGAAGTAAACTTTTTCATTTGCAGCCCGAAGATAGGTTTATTTTTTTAATTCAATATCTGCAATTACAGGAAAGTGGTCGCTCAGTTTTTTATTTATACAGGTATACTGCAGCACATCAAATTTATCAGCCACAAAAATATTATCAATACGCAGCGTGGGGCTAATGCCGGTAAAAGTGCGGCCAATGCCACTGCCCTTTTGTGCAAAGGCGTTTTTTAAGCCGCTGCCAATGGTATTGTAACTATAGCTGTTGGGCAAATCATTAAAATCGCCACACACAATTACCGGGTAAGGGCTTTTATCTATCTCAACTTTTATCCTGTCTGCCTGAATTTTTCTTTTTAAAAAACCATGTTTTAATTTACTAATAACGCTTTTCGATTTTTTTAAATCGTTTTCATCATTTATTTCAGGGTCGTCAATATATTTTAAATTATCGGCACTAAACTTTAGCGATTGCAGGTGAATATTAAATACCCGCAGTGTATCTGTGCCATTTACCACATCTGTGTATTGAAAAATTGAATTGTAATCGTAAGGATAAAACTTAATGGTTTCCTGTTTAATAATGAGCAGCTTAGTAAAAGTAATTATGCCAAAATGATGTTTACCGTCAAAATCTAATTTACGGTTATAGGAATAGTGGTAATTACTAAAAGACAATTTCTCTAAAATTTCAGGTATATAATTTATGGCGCTGGCATTACTGTCGCTGCCCACCATTTCCTGGAAACAGGCAATATCCGGATTGTGTTCATTAATCAAATCCAGCATTTGCTGTTTTTTTTCAGGGTGTGTTTTGTGTTCCAGTATGTCAAAGTGCTCCACATTCCACGTCATAACCCGTAACGCCGTACCTGCTTTTTGTTTATTAAAGGAAGATGAAAAACGCAAAGGAATTATTTGCCTTACCGGCTGGAATGCCAGCAATATGGCAACAACAGAAATTAAACTAAAACGGGCTTTAACAAACAACCAGAAGAGTATAAAAAGCAGCAGCAGTATTAAAAAGTAAAAAGAGCCCAATGTTAAAAAGCCCAGCGGCCACCATGTTTGCGGATTAAAATAACCGCCATAGCAACCTAATAAAAAGAGTACCGCCAATATAATATTGCAGACAATAAAAAACTTTTTACTAAATCTGCGGAAAAGGCTTTTGGGCATAGCTTAAAGATAACGTTTTGCCCTATTAATTTAGTAAACAGCAAATGTTAAAGGTCTTCCTCGCTGGCACGTTTCAAAATGTTTTTTTCTTCATCAGTTAAAAACTGGTAGCCCTTTTGGTTTATTTTATCCAGTATTTCATCAATACGCTGTTGGGTAAGGTTTGATTTTTTACTATAAGGAGCCCTGCCGCCTGTATTGTAAAATACTTTTTCCCGGGTTTTATTTTCTTCTTCGGTTTTATGTGGGTTAAACAAGTTGCCGCACCAGTTATAAAATCGATGCATCCAACTACTTAAGTCTTTGCCCTTTCTTAAAAAATAAATAAAACCAAAACCTGCAACAGCGGCGCCCAGCACGGCAAAACTTACCGCACTGTTTAAGTTGAATGCATAAATAAGATTAACCAGCAAATACAAACCGGTAAGTACCCAAACCGGAATGCCATTGCCTAAATTTTTGAATATACGGTACGAGGGCGAAAGTGTTGTAACTGCTAATGCAATAGCTGTGGTACCGTATTGTGCGCTAAATAAAAACAAATCGTTTTTATACTGGCTAAAAAAAGGAATGGTGTTTGATGCAATTAAAAAAAGTACCGCACCACACAGGCTGCCATAAATGTAAATAGGAAAAATATATTTATTGCCCGCCAGATCCTGCAGAATATAACCAAAAGCCCATAACCAAAGCATAGTGCCTGCTATTGCAAATAATGCAGCAAGCGGCGGATTACCGCCTTGTGCAAACATAAAAGTCAATACCGTCCACGGCCGTTCGCTAAGCGTAATTAAATTAGCAGGCAGGGCAAACCAGTGCATTACATTTTCAGTAGGAATATTTTGCCCCTGTACTGTATATAATGTAAAAACATTTGCCAGCAGAATTAAAAAGAAAGCGCCAATATTTATTGCAAACAATGCAAACAGTGCATTACCCGGCTGGCCCAATGTAAATTTTCGCCGGGCAACTTTATAATCCTGGTAACGATCGCTTTCTCCCATACAAAATATTATTGCAGGTAAAATTACAAAGAGTTATTGCAAAATCATGTTAAGCATTAATAAAAGGTTTTACGGTTGGTTTTGTTCCAGTAAAGCACCAGTAAAAAACCTATTAATGCGCCGCCCAGGTGGGCAAAGTGTCCAATGTTATCGCCTTTTATTTTATACAACCCTCCAAATAAATCAATTAATACATACACAGGTATAGCATATTTGGCTTTAACCGGTATGGGTATAAACATTAAGAATAACTCAGTGTTTGGAAACAGCCATGCAAAAGCCGCCATAATACCCATAATGGCGCCGGATGCACCTAATGCAGCATATTCCTGTTTATATTGTTCAACCAGTTGCAATGAATACCCGCCATATTCAAGTGCTTCTGAGCTTTTAGCAAACTGCTCTGCACTAAAAGGAATAGTAAACTGAATAACAATTGAAGCGCCAATGCCGCAAACAAGATAAAAAATTAAAAAACGCTTAGAACCCCAAAACCGCTCCAGGATAGATCCAAAAACATACAAGGCAAACATGTTAAAAAAGATATGACCAATATCGCCATGTAAAAATAAACTGGTAACAAGCTGGTGGGGTTGAAAAAGGCTGGATTTATAATAATGCAGTGAACCCCATTGGGTAACATCAAACTGCTTTATCATGTTTTGTGCAGCAAAAACCAGTACGTTAATAATGATAAGATTAAAAACGATTGGAAAATCTTTGCCAATACGATTGCCTGAATTATTAAATGACATATACTAAAATTACTTTTTTATTTTAACGTAAGCAGCGCTACACACTCAATATGGTGTGTGTGCGGAAACATATCCACCGGCTGAATTTTATTTACTGTATACTTTTCTGCCAACAGCGCAATATCCCTTGCCTGCGTGGCGGTATTGCAGCTTACATATACAATTTTGGGTGCTGCCATTTCCAGCAGCTTGTTTACTAATTTTTCATGCATTCCTGCACGGGGAGGGTCAGTAATAATTACATCGGGCCTGCCATGAGCAGCAAAAAATTCATCGTTACAAATTTTAATTACATCACCGGCAAAAAACTCGGCGTGTGTAATATTGTTTAATGCGGCATTTTCTTTAGCATCTTCAATGGCTTCAGCAATAACTTCCACGCCAATAATTTTTTTAGCCTGCTTGCTTACAAAAATACCAATGCTGCCGGTGCCGCAGTATAAATCGTACACAATTTCATTACCAGTCAACCCTGCAAAATCTCTTGTAACGGTATATAATTTTTCAGCCTGTTTTGTATTGGTTTGAAAGAATGATTTGGGTGAAATTTTAAAGGTGAAATCTTCCAGCTTCTCTTCCACATAACCGTTACCAAAATAAACCTGTGGTGTTAAATCATAAATACTGTCGTTCCACTTGGGATTAATTGTAAACAGCAGCGTGGTTATTTGTGGTACTTCTTTTAATAAATGATCCAGCAGTTTTTTCCGTTCTGCTTCATCATCATAATTAAAAACAATGTTTACCATTAACTGCCCTGTGGTGCAATAACGGATAATGATATTACGCAACCAGCCGGTATGCTGTTTAATATCGTATAAAGAATAATTATTGGCTTTGGCAAAATCTCTTACTGTATTGCGTATGCTGTTATTTATTTCATCCATTAAATAACATTCATCAATGGCAATCACTTTATCAAAAAGGCGGGGCACATGAAAACCCAGTGCGCCTTCTGCGCCTAAATTTTCTGTGGCTGAACCAATTTCTTCTGGCAATAAATACCGCTTGTTGCTAAAAGTAAACTCCAGCTTATTGCGGTAATGTTTATCATCATCAGCGCCAATTATGGGCATTACCGGGGGCAGTTCTACCTTGCCAATGCGTTTAAGATTTTGTTCGGCCTCCTGCTGTTTGTATTGCAGTTGCTTTTGATAAGGCAGCATTTGCCATTTGCAGCCACCGCATACACCAAAATGTTTACAAAAAGCCGTTTGTCTTTCTGCGGAGTAATGGCTAATTTTTTTTGCAACGCCTTCACCCCAGTCTTTTTTGCTTTTGGTAACCAATATATCAGCCACATCGCCGGGTACAGCGCCTGTTATAAAAAACACTTTGCCATCATGCCTTGCCAGCGCTTTGCCTTCGGCAGCATAATCAGTTATTTCAATATTTTCCAGTATTACCGGCGGTTTTCTTTTTTTCACAGGTGCAAAAATATTGCATTGGCAGCCAATATCCGTTTTGTTAACGATTTGTAATTGTTAAAGCTGCATAATACCAGCGGCAGCAATCAAATCGTTGAATTTAAATACATTTGCTTCTTATACATACTATGAAAAAAAATATACTTTTTGTCTGCTTACTGTTTGCTTTTGCCGGCAGTTTTGCCCAGGGCTACCAGGTTACGCTGCAAATACCGCAATACAAACATGGCATAGCTTACCTTACTTATTACATGGGAGCCAATTTAAATGTGGCAGACTCTGCTGCAGTTAGTAATACCGGCCTGGCTGTTTTTAAAAACAGCCAAAAATTACCGGGTGGTATTTATGTGGTGGTTTTTCCGGGAAAAAGACTGCGGGCCGATTTTTTAATTGATAAAGAGCAGAAGATAAATATTAAAGTAACAGATACTGCAAACATTGCAGCCACCACTGTTATTACCGGCTCGCCGGCCAATAACCTTTATGTGCAATACCAAAAATTTGTATCGCAAAAAGCTGCTTTGCTGGAAACTGAACGAAAGGCTTACATGGTATCCACCACCCGGGCTGATTCACTTTACCACGAAAAAAATTATAACCAGCATAATAAAGAACTGAATGTTTACAGGGATAACCTGATTAAAACACAGCCTAATTCTATGATGGCGGTACTTTTAAAAGCAATGAAAGAGCCGCAACTGCCCATTGCAAATCCTGCAACAAAGGAAGACACACTTTCTAACTACTATTATTATAAAAGCCATTATTGGGATGGGGTAAGTTTTATGGACGACCGTATTATACGTTCCCCATTTTTTCTTCCACGTTTTGAAAGGTATTACAGGGAAGTAATTCCACAAATACCGGATACAATTATAAAAGATATTGATTACAAACTTTTGCTGGCACGTACCAGCCCGGAGTTGTATAAGTTTATGCTTAACTGGCTTACCGATGAATATGTAAACCCTAAATACATGGGGCTGGACGCTGTGTTTGTACATTTATTTAACCAGTACCACAGCAAGGGATTAACCAAGTGGCTTAATGAAAAGCAAATGGAAAGCATTAACCGCCGTGCTTATATGCTTATGGCAAATTTGGTAGGCGAAAAAGCGGCTAACCTGGAGATGCTGAATACAGAAGAAAAACCAACCAGCCTGTATGATTTAAAAGCAGATTATACAATTGTTGCCTTTTGGGATCCTAATTGCGGCCATTGTAAAGAAGAAATACCAAGGCTTGATTCAATTTACAGGGCAAGCTGGAAAAACCATGACGTAAAAATTTTTGCGGTACTTACACCGGACGATAAAGAAAATGCTAAAGCAGAATGGTTGAAATTTATAAAAGACAAACACCTGGAAGAGTGGACACATGTGTATAAAACAAAAGAAATGGAAGACGCAGATTACAAAGCACAAAAACCGGGGTTCAGGCAATTGTATGATATAACACTTACGCCAACAATATACCTGCTGGATAAAAACAAAAACATTATTGCAAAAAAACTAACCATTCCACAGCTGGATGAATTGCTGCAGGTAAAATGGAAAAATTAATTTTAAAACCCACCGTTTCATGAAATTATTTTCACTGCTGTTTGTTTCGGCACTTTGTTACAATACTGCTTTTTCGCAAACATTGTTTACCTACGGCAGCAATGCTGTTGATAAAGACGAGTTTTTAAAAGCCTATAATAAAAATAAAACTGAAGCAACAGATAAAGAAAAAGCACTGCGGGAATATGTAGAATTATATTCAAAATTTAAACTGAAAGTAAAAGCTGCAAAAGATATGCGGCTTGATACATTGCCGCAGTTAAAAAGCGATTTGGAAAACTTTCGCAGCCAGGTGGCGGAAAGCTATATGAATAACGAAAACTCAATGACGCAGCTGGTGGATGAAGCTGCCGCCAATGCACAAACGGATATTCATGTAATACATTTTTTTATTGCAGCAACCGATAAAATTTCTAAAGAAGATTCACTAAAAGCAGCAAACGGAATACAGGAACTGTACAGTAAATTAAATGCAGGCGAAAAAGATTTTGATAAACTGGCGCAGGACATCTCTGCCAAATATATACCTGCAAAAACTGCCGATATTGGTTATATAACAGCTTTTACATTGCCTTATGATTATGAAAAAATCATTTATAGTTTAAAACCCGGCGGTGTAAGTAAACCATTTAAATCACAAAAAGGGTGGCATGTATTTAAACTGCTTGATGAAAGAAAAAACCCCGGTAAATGGCGTGCTGCACAAATACTGCTTGCCATTGCACCGGACAATAACAACTTTCAGGAACAACAGCAGCGGGCAGACTCTTTATATAATTTATTAAAAGCAGGCGCTGATTTTGCAGATCTTGCTAAACGCTTCAGTACTGATAAGCTTACTTATATGGCAGGCGGCGAGCTGCAGGAATTTACCAGCGGACGCTTTGAACAGAATTTTGAAAAGGAAGTTTTTAAGCTTGCAAAAGACGGAGATATTACAAAACCATTTCTTACTTCGTATGGTTTTCATATTGTAAAACGTTTAAGTGTGCGCCCCAATGCTGATAAAAATGATGCTACTTTCCGTTATGAAATAAAACAACGGGTTTTGCAGGACAGCAGGATAAATGCTGCAAGAGAAGTTTTTAATCAATCTGTTTATAAACAAATAGCTTACAAAAGAAACCCTGCCATTAAAGATGCAGAACTGTTTCGCTGGGCCGACAGTACAGCAGCAAACCCTGTGGCTTTTGAAAACAACAAATTTCCTGTTCGCAATAATATTATTTACAGTTACGGAAAAAGCAATTTAATGTTTAGAGACTGGTTGCGTTTTATAAGAGAATATAAACCCAACCCGGAATTATATCATGGCGAAAGCAATGCCCAGTTGCTGCAGAAGTTTGTTAACCTTAAATCCCTGGAGTATTACAGGGATCATTTAGAAGAATACAATGCCGATTTCAAAAACCAGGTAGATGAATTTAAAGAAGGCAATTTGCTGTTTGAGGTAATGGAAAGAAAAATATGGAGTGTTGCCGGTGCCGATACAAATGCGCTGAGAAAATATTATGCTCAAAACAAAAGTAAATATATGTGGACAGCAAGTGCAGATGTACTGGTATTTAACAGCGGTACTAAAAAAGCGGCTGATGAAGCGCAGGCTGCATTGCAACAGGGAAAAAGCTGGAAGAAAATTATGGATGAAAGCAACGGTATTACACAAGCAGATTCCGGCAGGTACGAAATGACACAGATAGCATTGCAGGCAAATACTATACCTGCTGCAGGCTTAATAACATCAATTGCGGTTAATCCAACTGATGGTACGGCCGGGTTTTTAAAAATACTTGCTTTACATAAGGATGGTGAACAACGCACTTTTGAAGAAGCCCGTGGGCTGGTTATAAACGACTATCAAAATGTGCTGGAAGCAAAATGGATTGAAGAATTGAAGAAAAAATATCCTGTTAAAGTAAACGAAACCGTTTTTCAATCGTTACTTAAATAAATAATAAAAAATTTTATATAAGGCGGGCATATTATTATGCCCGCCTTTATTTACATATTTATGACAGTGTAAAAAATCTTGTTGGCATGGTTTTTTCGTAAGTGGTTCATGAAAATACTCAGCGCTGCTGAAATTATTAATCTAAAACCAGTTTATGAAACAGACACTATTAATTACTGCGTTTGCTTTAACCGTTCTTACATCATCGGCCCAAACATATATACAGGGCGGCTTAAACCTTGCAAACATTACTAAAACCAATGACGGCCAAACAGAAAAAAATAATTTACTCACTACATTTAATGCCGGCATATTAAGCCGTTTTGGTTTATCTAAAACACTCGATCTTGAATCGGGCATTTTATTTACAGGGCGTGGCTCAAAAGCAGAAACTTATTTTAACGGTGGTAATGACTATGTAAAATCAACATTTAACCCGATGTATATTGAAGTGCCGCTGAATGTGGTTGTAAAAGCGCCGCTTGAAAAATCATCAGCGTTGTTTTTTCATGCCGGTCCATATATTGCAGTAGGTGTGGCAGGTAAATCAAAGTCCGATAGTAAAATCGGCCCGTTATATTCTTCCTCATCAAAGTCTATCAAATTCAGTAACGACGATCCTTTTACATCACAACAGGACGATGCTGCATACGATAAATTAAAGCGTTTTGATTTTGGTTTAAACTTAGGCGGTGGCTTTGAGTTTGAACACCTGATATTAAAAGTGAATTATGGTTTTGGCCTGGCTAAAATTAATTCCACCGAAAGCAACAATACAGTAAACGATAAAAATAAATACCGCACATTAAGTTTGTCTGTCGGTATTCCACTTAACTAAGAGCAAGGGTAAATAAAAAGCTCCGGCAAAATGCCGGAGTTTTTTTATGCAATAAAGTAAAAAAGGTAATTGTTTTATACCAGTTGTTTCACCACACCCGCAATTAAATTGGGGCGGCCTAATGTGTAATAATGCAGTACCGGTACTCCAAATTTTTTTAACTCTTTCGATTGAAACAGCAGCCACTCAGCACCTACTTTTTCCACTTCTTCGTCTGTTTTGCATTTTAATACTTCATTCGATAAGTCTGCAGGTAAATCAATATGAAATGTTTTGGGCAATACCGTTAATTGCTTTTTACTGTAAATGGGTTTCAACCCGGGAATAATGGGAACAGTAATGCCAGCCTCACGGCAGGCTTTTACAAATGAGTAGTATTTTTCATTATCAAAAAACATTTGTGTAACAATATAATCGGCGCCCAAATCTACTTTTTGTTTCAGGTACTTCAGGTCGCTATCCATATTTGGTGCTTCAAAATGTTTCTCCGGATAACCCGCCACCCCAATACAAAATTTTGTTTTGCTGGTGTTCTTTAAATCTTCTTCCAGGTAAACGCCTGCATTAAGATTAGCAACCTGCTTTAACAGGTCGCTGGCATATTTATGGCCACCCTGTTCCGGTTCAAAGGCGCTTTCATTTTTTGCAGCATCGCCACGCAGCACTAAAACATTATCAATACCAAGATAGTGGAGGTTTATTAATGCATCTTCTGTTTCATTAATATTAAACCCGCCACAAATTAAATGCGGTACCGTATCCACATTGTATTTGTTCATAATGGAAGCACAAATGCTTTCTGTGCCGGGGCGTTTACGCACTACTACTTTTGTAAAACTGTTATCTGCAGTTTTTTTAAATACATGCTCACTGCGGTGATAGGTTACATTAATGAATGCAGGCTTAAACTCCATCAGCGGGTCAAGGTGCTGGTAGAGGGATTGTATGCCCTTTCCTTTAAGCGGCGGCAAAATTTCAAAGGAAATCAGTGTGTCCTTTGCTCCGTTAATGTGATCGATTACTTTCATTTTTTTGAATATTCTGCAAACTTAAGCCAGGCTTTAAACATATTCAAAATCAATTTAAGGTTCAGGTAAATTAATAAGTAATGCTATCCAGAAAAAGCCCGCTGTTTCTGTAAGGCGGTGCAGTGCTTAACGGGGGCTTTCTAAAAGTATATGCCCTTACAATCCAGGCGTTAACATTATACCATATATTATCCGATAGCAGGCCGGTTTTTTTGCCTTCGTAAAATTTAACGGGTATATCCCCCAAATTGGTAACAAGGGTATCGTTTACTGCAATAACTGTAATATTTTCTGCTGAGCCTCTAAAAAATGAATTATACTGCTCATTTACTACCGCCGGGTTTTTACAAAGCAAATAAGGCTGATTATTTGTAAATATGTATAACCCGTCTGCCTTTTCCTTTAATAAATAAACTGTGGTATCAGTATTTACATCAACAATCTTAAGCCATTTTTCTCCTGCATGTTCTTCCTCACTTGCCGCCCTGTGTTTTATGTAATCCATAGTAGAAACTCCGCCGTTTGAGAGATAGGTATAATAACGATACTCCCAAACGGTTCCTACTTTAGGTTTTAAAACGGCCGGTGTGCTGCCTGCATCAACACTTCCGTCAACCTCTTTTTGACAGGAGGATAACAAAAAAATACAGGCAATCCCGGTTAATATATAAAAAAAGACTTTCTGCATGCACTTAGTTTAGTGTGCTAATTTAAAATTTTATAAGCAAATACCTGTACTGGCGTATTATGTAAACTGCTGTTAAATAAAATATGGCAATTTAGCATTGACAGCTTTACTTTACTTTTGCTGCAAAATAAACCGATTGAGCCTTACTATTTATACAAAAAACCTGGTTAAGATTTACGGCAGCCGCACAGTGGTAAACAATGTTTCGTTTGAAGTAAAGCAGGGTGAAATTGTAGGATTGCTTGGCCCCAATGGCGCCGGTAAAACCACCAGTTTTTACCAGGTGGTGGGTTTGGTAAAGCCGGATGAGGGTGAAGTATATTTAAACGACATTAATATTACCAAACTGCCCATGTACAAACGGGCGCAAATGGGTATTGGTTACCTGCCGCAGGAAGCAAGTGTGTTTCGTAAACTAAGTGTAGAAGACAATATTAGTGCTGTGCTGGAAATGACAAAGCTTACTAAAGCGGAACAGAAAGAAAAGCTGGAAAGTTTGATAGATGAATTTCGCCTGCAAAAAGTGCGTAAAAATAATGGCGATACCTTAAGTGGTGGTGAAAGAAGACGAACAGAGATTGCCCGTGCACTGGCAGTAGACCCTAAATTTATTTTACTGGATGAACCCTTTGCCGGTGTGGATCCTATTGCAGTAGAAGATATACAAAGCATTGTTGCCAAACTGAAATTTAAAAACATTGGCATACTCATTACCGACCATAATGTAAACGAAACACTCAGCATTTGCGACAGGGCGTATTTGCTTATTGACGGAAAAATATTTGAGCACGGCACCGCAGAAGAGCTGGCAGGCAATGAACAGGTACGCCGTTTGTATTTAGGAAGAAATTTTGAATTGAGGAGGAAAGATTATTTGCATGAAGAGGCTGAAAGGGAAAATGAAAGTGCTTTAACTGATAGCAAAGAGCAAGTATTGGAAAAATTATTGGAAAGATTTATTATTGATACAGAAGAAAAAATAAAAATCCTTGATAAGATAGGTTTATACAAGCTAAACTTTACCTATGCGGATGATGTAAAGCTTGATGACTATTGCAAGTATTATGCAGATATTAGGGCAGCATTGTTTCAAAAAACATCTTATTCTGACAATGAAATAAGCTCTTTGGTTAATTCATTACCTGAATTTGAATATGCAGAGTTTAAACGAAGTTTTTCTTTTTATGATAACTTTTTAATTATCCTCTTCTTTTTTGGCATGATCGCTATAGGAATCCCATTATTAATAATCTATTTGATTTACGGACCAATTTTTAAAAGAGCAAAAGAAAAAATGCGTCATATAAGGTCGATATTGAGTGAAATTAACCTTTTGCTTCATGCAAAAAATAATTAACCCGATTCATACAGTCAACACTAATTGTTTTTCTTTTTTGTATTTTGCCTCTGCATGAGGCTTCTTTCTTCTATAATATCCAGGTTGGCACGTAACAGGTTTTGGCGTATACAAAACTGGAGCAATCATCCCGTAGCTGCCCAGCGCCATGTATTGCAGGATTTGGTAACCGCAGCACAATACACAGAATTTGGCCGTAAGTATCATTTTGAAAAATTATTTACACTTAAGGAGTTTAAAAAAAATGTGCCCATTCATGAGTACGATGATATAAAACCATACATACAGCGCATGATGAATGGTGAAGAAAATATTTTATGGAATACTCCTGTAAAATGGTTTGCTAAAAGCAGCGGTACCACCAGCGATAAAAGCAAGTTTATTCCTGTAAGCGACGAAAGCCTTACGGATAATCATTACAAAGCAAGCAAAGATGTATTAACCAACTACTATAATAATTTCCCCGGCAGCGATTTATTAACGGGTAAAGGATTGGTGGTGGGCGGCAGCCATCAAATAAGCAAGATGAATGACGAAATTCAGTATGGTGATTTGAGTGCAGTGCTGATGCAAAACTCACCTTTTTGGGGGCAATGGCTGCGTACACCCGATTTGCAAATTGCATTGCTGGATGAATGGGAAACAAAAATTGAACAGCTGGCATTAAGTACAGCAGAGGAAAATGTAACTTCTGTTGCAGGCGTGCCTACATGGACGCTGATTTTGCTAAAACGTATTTTAGAAATAAAAAATAAACAAACCATTGCCGAAGTGTGGCCTAACCTGGAGCTGTATATTAACGGCGGTGTATCTTTTGTGCCATATAAAGACCAGTTTGATAAACTGGTTGGAAAAAAAATAAATTACGTTGAAATATACAATGCCAGCGAAGGTTTTATTGCAGGGCAGGTAAAGCCGGATGATGATGGATTATTATTGTTTACAGAGCATGGTATTTTTTATGAGTTTATGCCGGTGAGTGAATACGGAAAAGAAAAACCACGAACTGTTGGATTAAAAGATGTGAAAACCGGGGAGAATTACGCATTGGTGATAAGCACCACCGGTGGTTTGTGGCGTTATTTAATAGGAGATACTGTTTGTTTTACATCAATTAATCCTTATAAAATAAAAATTACCGGCCGCTTAAAACATTACATGAATGCATTTGGCGAAGAAGTAATTGTTGATAATACTGATAAAGCCATTGCTGTTGCATGCGAAAAAACCGGCGCATTGGTAAGTGACTATACTGCAGCCCCGGTTTATTTTAGTGAACATAACAACGGGGCACACGAATGGTTAATTGAGTTTGAAAAGGAACCTGCCGATAAAGCAGCTTTTGTATTTGAACTGGATAAATCGCTAAAGGAACAAAACAGTGATTATGAAGCCAAGCGGCATAAAAACATTGCCCTGCGTTTGCCAATAGTACATGTGCTGCAAAAAGGTACTTTTAATGAGTGGCTTAAAAGTAAAGGTAAACTGGGCGGCCAGCATAAAGTGCCAAGGCTGAGCAATGAAAGAACTATTGTGGAAGAAATACTTTTAATGAAAAACAAGTAAAGTTAAATAGAAAGAAAAAAGTAGAAGAGAGATTATTTTCTTTTTTATTAAAAAATAAAATAACAAAACAAGTTCACAACGATGTTGAATAGAATTACTTTTGCTGACTACAAAATACAACTATATGAAATTACTGGAAGGAAAAACAGCCATTGTAACCGGTGCAGCCCGTGGCATTGGCGAAGCTGTTGCAATAAAGTTTGCAGAGCATGGCGCTAATGTGGCATTTACATTTGTAAGCGACAGCAGTAAAGATAAAGCTGCAGCGCTGGAACAAAAGCTAACAGCAATTGGCGTTAAAGCAAAGGCCTACCAAAGCAATGCCGGTGATTTTGCAGCCTGCGAAGCTTTTGTAAATGATGTACTGAAAGAATTTGGTACCGTTGATATTTGTGTAAACAATGCCGGTATAAGTAAAGACAATTTATTGCTGCGCATGAGCCCGGAGCAATTTGAAGAAGTTATAAAAGTAAACCTGAACAGTGTGTTTTATATGACCAAACAGGTTATTCGCCCAATGATGAAGGCTAAAAGCGGCAGCATAATAAACATGAGCAGTGTTATTGGAGAAATGGGTAATGCCGGGCAAAGCAGTTATGCCGCCAGTAAAGCGGGTGTAATTGGTTTTACAAAAAGTGTGGCAAAAGAACTGGGCAGCCGTAATATTCGCTGCAATGCCATTGCACCCGGTTTTGTAGAAACTGACATGACGAGTTATTTAAAAGATGGTGAAGGCGCCGAAAAATATAAAGCAGGTATTCCTTTGGGGCGTTTTGCAAGCGCAGAAGACATTGCCAATGTTACGTTGTTTTTAGCCAGTGATATGGGCAGTTATGTTACCGGGCAAACCATCAGCGTTTGCGGCGGGTTAAATATTTAATTTGTCAAACAAATTTATAAAGCCGGTGTTTTACTGTTAAACACCGGCTTTTCTTTTACAATTCTTTTACAATCTTTTGTTGCATATGTAAGTGATACGGTTTTTCTTTGCGGCACAAAATGAAACAACTTTTAACCATACTTATATTACTAATTACGGCATTTTATGTTTTGCCTGTAAGTAATACATTGGTTAATAAAACTGAAGTAACCTGCAAATTTGTTGAAAAAGATACTGACGAAGGCACTAAAAAAGAAAAAGAGAGCCAGAAAGAATTTTTAACTGGCACAACCGTTCAGTTTACTTCATATAACGTGGTTATACCTGCTGCTGTTTTAAATACTCAAACTGCATTGCCGGTACACTCTATAGTTGAAACTCCTCCGCCTGATAAGGCTTAATACCATTTTCCCTCTTATTTACATTGTATAACCGCTATGGCTGGTTATAACAGTTTGTTTCAACTTTTTATTATTATATAAATGAATTATTCTGTAAATCCTGTTACAAGAATACTAAAGCTGGTATCTCTTGAAAAAAAGGAAATAACCCAAATTTATTTTTACGCAATTCTATATGGCATAATTATGCTGGTAATACCGGTAGGTATCCAGGCATTAATTTCATTTGCACAAACAGCAGCCATATCAACATCGGTGGTGCTGCTGGTAATTTTTATTGTGCTCAGTGTTTTTATAAGCGGTGTGCTGCAGGTAAACCAAATGCGCATTATAGAAAAAATACAGCAGAAAATTTTTGTACGTTACGGTTTTAGTTTTGCTGAAAAAATTCCCCAGATAAATTTATCGTCAATTGACGATTATTACCTGCCCGAGCTGGTAAACCGTTTTTTTGATACACTTACACTGCAAAAAAAATTAGCCAAATTACTGCTCGATTTTCCACTGGCTATAGTGCAGATATTATTCGGGCTTATACTGCTTTCGTTTTATCACCCTGTATTTATTGCTTTTGGGTTAATACTAATACTGGTGGTATTTTCTATTTTATACTTCTCCGGAAAAAAAGGGCTAACCACCAGCATACAGGAAAGCACTTTTAAATATAAAGTAGTTGCCTGGTTACAGGATATTTCAAGAATTATACGGTCCGTAAAATTTTCTAAATCACCTGATTTTTCAATGCAAAAAGCAGATGAAAGAATAACCGGCTACCTGCACTATCGTACAGAACATTTTAAAGTATTGCTGCTGCAGTATAAAACACTCATTGGTTTTAAAACACTGGTTACAGCCGCCATGCTTGTTGTGGGTACGGTACTTATGATTAATCAACAACTTACAGTAGGCCAGTTTATTGCTGCAGAAATTGTAATACTTACCATTCTTACTTCCGTTGAAAAAATAATTATGAACCTGGACAGTGTGTATGATGTGCTTACCGCCGTTGAAAAAATTGAACAGGTAACTGACAAGGAAAGCGAACAGCAAGGCAGCATACTATTTACACCGCAACCCGGTAAGGGTATGGCAGTAACCATACAAAACCTTTCATTTGGTTATGATGGGGCTGATAATGTGGTTAACAATATTTCAGTACATGCATTGCCTGGTGAAAAGGTTTGTATTAAAGGAAAAGACGGCTCCGGCAAATCAACCCTGCTGCGCCTGCTTACAGGCATGTATAATGGATTTGAGGGCAGTATTTTATTTAATGATATACCGCTTAAAAATTACAACCTGCAGCATTTACGACGCCATATTGGTTTAATGATTAGCCAGCAGGATATTTTTGAAGGCACTCTTTTAGAAAATATTACAATGGGTTTAGAAAATCCAGACATGGAAGAACTGGTTTATCTCTGTAAAAAAACAGGCCTTTCAGATTTTATTGCCACGCTTAAAGAAGGTTTTGATACACCACTTAACACGAATGGCCGCAAGCTTTCAGCCACGGTAGTGCGTAAAATTTTATTGGTAAGGGCATTACTTAATAAACCGCAGCTGGTGCTTTTAGAAGAGCCCTGGCGTGGACTGGCACCCAAATACCAGCAGCAAATAAAAGAACTGCTGCTTAAAGAAATGCCTTATACCACTGCCTTTATTATTTCCGCAGAAGAGGATGTGGCAGCAGCATGTAATAAAATTATTAACATGCCAACCGAAAAAATTTAATTTATGAAAGAGTTACAGGCGTATAAAAAAATTTACCGCTACAATAAAAACAGTAAAATAAAATACTGGGCATTGGGTATGTTCATTACTGCATTGGTTTTTTTGTTTTTACCATGGACGCAGAATGTACGCAGCCGCGGCAGTGTAACCACACTGCGGCAGGAGCAGCGGCCACAGCAGTTAAACAGCATAATACCCGGTAAAATAGTAAAATGGTATGTTAAAGAGGGCGACTTTGTAAAAGCCGGCGATACTCTTATACAAATTGGAGAAGTAAAGGATGAATACTTTGACCCTAACCTTATTGAACGCACCGGCCAGCAGTTAGATGCTAAAAAATTATCGATAGATTATTACAAAAACAAAGTATCTGCCACGCAAAACCAAATAGGGGCTATTGAAAGCAGCAGGGATTTAAAACAATCGCAACTGCAAAACAAAATACAACAGCTTAAAATAAAATTACAAAGCGATGCTGCTGAATTAACAGCTGCCCATAACGACTTTGATATTGCCGCCAAACAATACAAACGCCAGCAGGCAATGTACGACAGTGGCCTTGTTTCGCTTACACAATTGGAACAGCGCAATGCATCATTTCAAAATGCACAGGCAAAAAAAATAAGTGCAGAAAATAAACTGGCAAACACAAAACAGGAACTTGATATTGCCCAAATTGAAATTGGCGCCATTAACCAGGATTACCTGGAAAAAATGAGTAAAGCACAGGGCGACCAGTTTCAATCTATGTCTCAAATAGCAGGCGGCCAGGGCGAAGTGGCAAAACTGCAAAACCAGGTAAGTAATTACAGCATACGTAAGGGAATGTATTTTTTAACTGCCCCGCAAAACGGTCAAATTACAAAAGCAAAAAGAGCAGGTATTGGAGAGGTAATTAAAGATGGAGAAATGCTGGTGGAAATTGTACCCGACAGACATGACTATGCGGTGGAGCTTTTTATTGACCCGGTAGATTTACCGCTTATTGACAGGGAACAGAAAGTGCAATTTTTGTTTGATGGTTTTCCTGCCATTGTTTTCAGCGGCTGGCCCAATGCCTCGTATGGAACTTTTACCGGTAAAGTAATTGCGGTGGAAAATGCAGTAAGCTATAACGGTAAGTTCCGCATACTGGTGGTTGAAGATACTACAGCAAAAAAGCACTGGCCTCAACAGTTAAAAATAGGCACCGGTGCACAAGGTTTTGCACTTTTAAAAAATGTACCTGTGTGGTATGAATTGTGGCGCAACATAAACGGCTTTCCGCCGGACTATTATAAAAAAACAACAGAAACAGAATCGGAAAAATGAAGAAGATAATTACGATATTTTTTTTACTGAGTACTGTTAACTGTTTTGCGCAGGATAGTTTACAGCAGTTGTCGCTGCAGCAGTTTTTGCAAATTGTAAAAGCATATCATCCTGCGGCAAAGCAGGCAGCAATAGTTGTGCAAAAAGCAAATGCCGGTTTACTTACTCAAAGAGGTGCATTTGACCCGGTAATTAATACAGGCGGTAATGATAAAACTTTTGATGGCACTGTTTACTACCGCAATAACTATACACAATTAAGTATACCGGCATGGTACGGCATTGAATTGCAAACGGGCATTGAATTTATTGCCGGCAGCAGAAACGACCCACAGGAAACACTGGGTAAAACAAGTTTTGCAGGCATCAGCATTCCGCTGGCAAAAAATTTATTAATGGATAAAAGAAGGGCTGCGTTGCAACAGGCTAAAATTATGCAACAGGCATCGGTACAGGAACAAAAAGTAATGCTGAATAATTTATTAATGGAAGCACAGGAAACATACTGGCAATGGGTGCAGGGCTGGCTGGCGTATAAAACATGGCAGCAGGTTATTGATGTAAACAACAGGCGATATAATTTAGTTAAAGCGGCTTACCGCAATGGAGAGCGGCCCGCTATTGACACTACAGAGGCGCTTACACAGTTACAGCAGTTTGAGTATTTTCAAAACGAAGCAATGCTTAACTGGCAAAATGCAGGTGTGCAGCTAAGCGGTTTTTTATGGCGAAACGATAACACAGCCTATAATTTGCCTGTAACTGTAACCCCGGCAGAAAAAAATGAACAGTTGTATGATGCTGTTGTGTTTCCTGATTCAGAACAATTAATTGCACAGGCAAAAAATAACCACCCGGAATTATTACTGTATAATTTTAAAATAAATGCACTGCAGGTTGAGCGTAAATTAAAATTTCAGGAACTGTTGCCTAAACTTGATTTTAAATATAATCAGTTAGGCAAGGGCTACAACATTGCATCAACTGCCGCTAAAACACTTTTTGATAACAACTACAAATACGGTGTAACTTTTAGTATGCCACTGCGCTTTAGTGCAGGCCGTGGGGAATACAAAATGGCGAAACTTAAAATAAACGAAACCCAACTGCAGCAAAACCAAAAACAGGTGGATGTGGTTAACAAGGTTAAAAATTATTACAACCAATTGGTAAATTACAAACTGCAGGTGGCACTGCTGCAAAAAACATATGCAGGTTATTTACAGTTACAACGAGGCGAAGATGTAAAATTTTTTAACGGCGAAAGCTCGTTGTTTTTAGTAAACAGCAGGGAGAACAAAACACAGGAAACACTGCTTAAGCTAATTGAAACCACCATTAAATACAATAAAACTGCTATAAGCCTTCAATGGGCAGCGGGTAATTTATGGCAGTTATAGATAGTAAGTAATTATTCTGTCATTTTATATCATAAAATTGTTATGGCTTTTTGTTAACGGTTATTTTAGCGCTGTTTTATATATTTGCAGCCTGATGAAAGGGAAAAAAATCATAAGTATTTTTTTAATCTTGGTACTTGCCATACAAATTCTTCCGGTGCGGCAGGTTATCAGGTATTTTTTTATTGATAACCAGCTTACAGAGGAGCTGGCACAAACAGATAAAGGCGCTACAAAAAATATACGTGTGCTGGATGAAGATAAAGTGCTGCATGATGCAGATTTTGCCATATCAAATTTTATTATTCTGCATAAAGAAGCTTTTTCAAATTTCGCAGTAAGCTTACCTGCACTACACACAGTAGAAATACTTACGCCGCCGCCCAATAACGCATAGTTTATCCAACATCTTTCCCCCGGCGGAAACTATTCTATTTATTTTTTACAAAAACACAGATTGCTGCTGTTGCATAATTAATGTAACAGGTAATTAGTTACCTGTAATACATGCAACAGATCATCCGTGTACAATTTTTATACATGAAAAAAATTTTTCAAAATATAACGGCTGATTTTTCAGCTTCGGTAGTGGTTTTTTTGGTGGCACTGCCTTTGTGTTTGGGCATAGCACTTGGCTCTAATGCGCCTAATTTATTTGCAGGGCTAATAGGTGGTGTTATAGGTGGTATTGTTATTGGTTCGCTTAGCGGCTCTCATGTAAGCGTAAGTGGCCCGGCTGCAGGGCTTACAGCAATAGTTTCCGCAGCAATTTTAAAATTGCCGGTTTACGAGGCATTTTTGGTATCGGTGGTTTTGGCTGGCATGCTGCAGCTGGTATTTGGTTTTTTAAAAGGAGGTTTTTTAGGAGACTATATTCCCAATTCAGTTATTAAAGGTATGCTGGCAGCCATAGGCATCATCCTTATTTTAAAACAACTGCCGCATTTGGTGGGGTATGATAAAGACTTTTCCGGCGATGAAGCTTTTTTCCAGGTAGATAACAACAATACATTTTCCGAGCTGTTATATTCTGTAAACTATCTTACTCCCGCTGCAGTGGTAATTGGTTTAACCGGTTTGGCAATTCAAATTTTGTGGGATAAAGTATTAATTAAAAAAATCAGTTTTTTTAAATTAATACCGGCGCCGCTTGTAGTGGTTATAGCAGGTGTTTTAATTGCCTATTTATTTGAAGGTAACAACAAACTTGCGTTGAATAAGGAACATTTGGTAAACATACCTATTGCAGATTCTTTTCAATCATTTGCTTCTTTCTTTACAACACCTAACTGGAACTTTATAGCCAATAAAGATGTTTGGATTACTGCTGTTACCCTGGCGCTTGTTGCCAGCCTGGAAACATTGTTATGCATTGAAGCGGCAGACAAACTGGATCCTTACAACCGTGTAACGAATAATAACAGGGAGTTAAAAGCACAGGGTGTGGGCAATGTAGTGTCTGGTTTAATTGGAGGATTGCCGTTAACTTCAGTCATTGTAAGAACTTCAGCCAATGTAAATGCAGGCGCCCGTTCAAAAATGTCGGCAATACTGCATGGTGTATTATTACTGCTTTGTGTTTACTTTATACCGGGCCTGTTAAATAAAATTCCTTTTGCAGCGCTTGCCGCAGTGCTAATTTATACCGGGTATAAGCTGGCAAAAGTTTCACTGTTTAAAGAGTTTTATAGAAAAGGATGGGACCAGTTTATACCATTTGTGGTAACCATTGCCGCCATTCTTTTTACAGATTTATTGAAAGGAATTATAGTTGGTATTATTGTGGGGCTTTACTTTGTATTGCGAAGCAACTTCCGTTCGGCTGTGTTTGTGGTAAACGATAATAATAAATACTTATTCCGCCTGCGTAAAGATGTATCGTTTTTAAACAAACCGGTTATTAAAAGAAAACTGGAAGAAGTTCCGGAGAACTCTTACATACTGATTGATGCTACCAGGGCTGACTTTATTGATAAAGATATTATTGACACTATTAATGAATTTTCGGAACATGCATGGATGAAGAACATTAGAATGGAAGTGAAAAAAAGTACTTCAAAACCGATGCACCATGCACTGAGAATTCCTGAAGAACAATTTTAAATAAAAACTGTTTATTAAATTTTAAACCATTTATTATGCATCCATACGAAAAATTATTATTAGAAAACAAAGCCTGGGCAGCAGAAAAAGTGCACGACGATCCTGAATTTTTTAACCGCCTTTCTCACCTGCAAACACCTGAGTTTTTATGGATTGGCTGCAGCGACAGCCGTGTGCCTGCCAATGAAATTACCGGCACACAACCCGGCGAAATTTTTGTACACCGCAATATTGCCAACCTTGTTATACATACCGATGTTAACCTGCTGAGTGTATTGGAATATGCAGTTACACACCTTAAAGTAAAACACGTAATTGTTTGCGGTCATTATGGTTGCGGAGGTGTAAAGGCAGCAATGGGCAACAGAGATTTTAAGCAGGTGCTGAATATGTGGTTACGCCATATTAAAGACGTGTACCGGCACAACCGTGACGAATTGAATGGTATTGCTGACGAAGAAGTTCGTGCCGACAGGCTTGTGGAGCTGAATGTTATTGAACAGGTACAGCGACTTGCAAAAACATCTATTATTCAAAAAGCATGGAAAGAAAGAAATGCGCCGGATTTACACGGCTGGGTATATGGCTTAAAAGACGGTATCATAAACCCCGTTTATGAAATGAAAGCCAACTCACCAATTGATGAGCTGTATACATACGACGACTTGTAAAAATAGCCCCGGTTTTCTGCCGGGGTTATTTTTTAGCCCTGCAATTTTATGTTTCGTTTTTTAATGTATGCATGCCATAAGATCATAGCAGCAATGGTTCTGTAAGGCCGCCATGCATCGGCAACCGCAAGCATTTCTTCTTTTGTTATGTGTGCATGAAGCTGTTTCGTTTCTTTCAAACTGTTTACAAGAGCTATATCGCCTAAAGGAAATAAATCAGTTCTTTGCAGCGCATGCATCAGGTACACATCTACTGTCCAGTCGCCAATGCCTTTTATTTTTTTAAGGTGATGCCGGATTTCATCTTCATGCAAGTGCTGCAGTTTTTTTAATACAAGCTGTTTGTTTTTAACAGCATGGGCCAGCTCTCTTGCGTAAATAATTTTTTGCCGGCTGAAGTAACAGCTTCTTAAATCATCATCAGTTAACAACAATATTTTTTGCGGCGTTACATACCCAACTTTTTCCCTTAATTTTTTAAATGCTGCATAGGCAGAAGCAAGGGAAACCTGCTGCTCCAGTATAGTGAGGATAAGCGTTTGAAATGTAGCAGGCCTTGTCCACATGGGTGGATGGCCATGCTGTTTTATAATGGCGTTTAGGTGAGTGTCTTTTTTAGCCAGCTTATTGCAAATGGTTTTGAAATTTGCTGCGGTAAATGTTTTATGCATAGTGTTCAGCAAAATTAATTACGCTGCAGTGTGATTAATTTTTGTCTGCTAAAAAGTAACAGAGCAATTTTGCTGCAGAAGCATAATAGCAACACAAAGGCGTGTAACAAAAAATTAATCCTTTGCTTTAAATTTAGCAATGGCATTTTTTGTAAAGCTGCTTAATACTAAAGTGCCGCTTATTTTTGCCCGCTCAATCAGCAGTTCATCCCAATGCGCTGTGCCCTGCCAAAATATTTTTTTCATTTCGGCCATTGCCTCGGGTGATGAATGCGACAATGTATTTGCAAGGCGGTAAACGGCTTCATCCACGGCTTCAATGGTTTCATGTGTTTCGGCAAATAAACCTTTTCGTTTTGCCCAATCTGCATTGCGCCACAACGCAGCATCAATTGCCAGTTGCGAAAATGCGGATGTGCCAATTTTCCGTTCTACAGCAGGGCCCACCACAAAAGGTCCAATGCCAACAGCCAGCTCACTTAATTTTACTTCGGCATGTGTGGTGGCAATGGCATAATCCGCTGCAGCAGCAAGCCCCACGCCGCCACCTACGCACTTGCCCTGTATACGTGCAATAATAAATTTGGGGCATTTGCGCATAGCATTAATTACATGTGCAAAACCACTGAAAAATTTTAATCCCTCTTCAGCTGTTGTTATGCTTGCCAGCTCGGTAAAACTGGCGCCGGCACAAAAAGTTTTTTCACCACCGCTTTTTAAAATAATTACTTTGGTTTCCTTGTGTGTGCCTGCATAGTGAATTTCTTTTGCAAGGTGTTCTAAAATTTTACCGGGCAGGCTGTTGCTTTGCGGATGAAAAAACTCAATGGTGTTAATGCCGTGTTCAATATGGCTTTTTACGTATGCTTCTGTCATAAAAAATAAATATTTGTAATGCGGTTATTGATTTTTCTTTTTTACCATCGTCAATATTGTTGCTACGCCTGTTACTTCATTCGTTTCGTCAAAAAATTCCACCAGCCATTTTACAATACCTTTATCAATATCATCGCCCCGTTTAAAATCTTCAGGCTTTTCAATTACCCGTTTGTCGTTAGGTAATTTTTCTTTGCAGGTAAAGCGGATGTAAATTTCGCTGCCGGGATATACAGGCTTTGTAAAACGTAATTCATCAATACCATAATTCAACAGCACAGGATTTTTTTCATAGCTGTCCACAAATAAACCGGCGGCAATGCTCATAATAAAATAACCATGCGCCACCTGTTGCTCAAACATGGTGCCTGTAAAGTCGGTGGTTTTTATGTGAGCATAAAAATGATCGCCGCTTAAATCAGCAAAGCTGTCAATATCTTCACTGGTAATAGTTCTTTTTTCTGTAATAATCTGTTCACCTATTTCCAGCTCTTCAAAATATTTTTTAAAAGGATGTTTACCACCACTTTTTCCTTTGGCATTTGGCTGATATACCTGTGTTACTTCAGTTAATGTAGTTGGCGAACCTTGTATAGCGGTGCGTTGTAAATAATGTTTTACACCACGAATGCCACCCATTTCTTCACCACCACCTGCACGGCCAGGGCCGCCATGCACCAATAACGGCAATGGGGAACCATGACCAGTGTTTTCTTTAGCACATTCTTCATTCAACACCAATATTCTTCCATGATGTGTGGCTGCGCCGATGACATATTGCCTTGCTTCTTTATAATCATCCGTAACAATTGTGCTTACCAAACTGCCTTTGCCGAGTTTGCTTAACGCAATTGCTTCATCCATATTTTTATAAGGCATAATAGTGCTAACAGGTCCAAAAGCTTCCACTTCATGCGCTTCTTTAGCAGCAAAAGGTTTATCATTCATTAATAAAACAGGAGACATGAAAGCACCTTTCTTTCCGTCGGCATCCACCACTTCAACACTATCTAAACTTCCATAAACAATTTGAGAAGACGCCAAAAGTTTTTGCACCTGTTCTTTTACTTCATTGCGTTGTGTTTCGCCTGCAAGGCTTCCCATTCTCACTTTTTCATTCAGCGGATTACCAATAACAGTTTGTGATAGTGATGTGCCGATTGCTTTCCACACTTCTTCTATTTTATTTTCCGGCACAAAAATTCTGCGGATGCCGGTGCAGCGCTGCCCGGCTTTAAGTGTCATTTCTTTTCTTATCTCCTTAATAAAAATATCCCACTCCGGTTTACCGGGTGTTACATCATTCCCTAAAACAATACAGTTTAATGAATCGGCTTCCATATTAAAAGGCACATTGTTTTCTAAAATAAATTTGTTTTGTTTTAGCATTAAACCTGTGGAAGCACTGCCGGTAAACGTAACAACATCCTGCGATGTTACATGGTTTAATAAATCACCAGCGCTGCCGCAAAGCAATTGCAAACTTCCTTCGGGTAAAATTTTTGAAGCGATTATTTCTTTTACCACAGCTTCAGTTAAATAAGATGTAACAGTTGCAGGTTTTACAATAGCAGGCATGCCAGCCAATAAGTTAACAGCAATTTTTTCCAGCATGCCCCACACCGGAAAATTAAATGCATTAATATGTATGGCAACACCTTCTTTTGGCGAAAGAATATGTGTGCCCATAAAAGTATTGTTCTTGCCAAAACTGTGGCTTTCGCCATCAATACAAATCACATCATCAGGAAATTTTCTACGTAATGATGCATTGGCAAACAGGTTGCCGATACCGCCTTCAATATCCACCCAGCTATCAGCTTTGGTGGCGCCGGTTTTATAACTTAGTTCATAAAATTCCGGAAGATGATTGCGCAAATGCAAAGCCAGTGCTTTCAGCATATTGCCCCGCTCATGAAAAGTCATTTTACGCAACGCAGGGTTGCCTGTGTTACGGGCATAATCGGTAATACTTTTAAAATCCAGTCCTTTTGTAGATGCAGTGGCAATGGGTTCGGCAGTTACGGCATTGTAAAGTAATTGCCCGTCTCCATCACCCGTTATCCAGTTGCCGGTAATGTAGTTTTTAAGTTGGTACATATTCAATCGTTGTACCACAAATGTAAAGCAAAACAGGAGCTTGCATTACAATAACCCAAACTGTTTTAAATGATGTGTTACATGTTTTTTATGTAGTTGTAACCACCCTTCAAAATCCAGCTCACCAAAAGAAGGGTGCAGTACTTTAATACTCGGTTGGCTGGTAAAATATTCAATAAAATAATCTACTTCCTGCTTAAGTTCTTTTATTGCTGCCTGCATGTTTTCGTTTCTTACAGGTTGTGGTGCTTCGGGTATTAAACCTTCGGGTGCTTTGGTGTTTTCCCTGAATTCTTTATCACTCCATAAAAATGCAATGGCTTTAGGTAAAAACTCTTCCGGTATTAATAGTGTTGTTTTTACTTTACCGGCAGATGCGCCAAATATAAAGGCAAGATGTTCCACCATTTGCTGGCTGTTCATAAGGCCCCACTTGCCTTTTGCTTCAGGCTGCAGGTGGTGCAGTAATTCAATAAAATCTTTTTTAACAAAATCCAGTTTTTCGTTTTGCATAAAACCAACTTGAAGGAACAAGGTAATAAAACTGTTAAATCTAACCGTATATTTAAGTAAGCTTTTAACAAGCATAATAAAATTGATTTTATGATTAAATATTTGATAATACTGCTTGCGTTGCCGGTTAGCCTTTCTGCGCAAAATTTTTCTGCAAAGGAAATTGCCGCCTGGCAAAACCAGGCACAGCAGGTAACCATAATAAGAGATAACTGGGGCATACCGCATATTTATGGTAAAACAGATGCAGATGCAGTATTTGGGTTATTGTACGCACAGTGTGAAGATGATTTTAAAAGGGTGGAGATGAATTATATTGAAAAGCTGGGGCGTATGGCAGAAATAAAAGGCGAAAATTTTTTACAAAACGATTTATATGTAAAGCTGATAATTGATTCGGCAGATGCTGAGGCAGATTATAACAAAAGCCCTTTGTGGTTGAAAAAATTAATGAATGCTTTTGCAGACGGCATTAATTTTTACCTGTACAACCATCCTGAAGCAAAACCTGCTTTACTAAACCGTTTTAAACCCTGGTACCCTTTGCTATGGACAGATGGAAGTATTGGCGCCATAAGTACAGGTGATATAACAGAGGAAGAAGTGCGTCAATTTTATTTGCCCGCTGCTTCCGTTGCAACACATTCTTTAAAACGGGAAGAAGAAAAATATACCGGTTCCAACGGGTTTGCATTGGCACCCTCAAAAACTAAAGAAGGTAATGCCATCTTGTACATTAACCCACATGTAACATTTTATTTTCGCCCGGAAGTGCATATGATTAGTGAAGAAGGTTTAAATGTGTATGGCGCTGTAACCTGGGGGCAGTTTTTTATTTACCAGGGGTTTAATCAATATTGCGGCTGGATGCACACTTCCAGTAATGTAGACGTATCAGACATGTATGCTGAAAAAGTAAGTGAAAAAAATAACCATCTTGTTTACGAATATAATAACACACAAAAACCAGTGCTTACAAAACAAATAAAACTGGCGTTTGTAAAAAATGGAAATATCAATCAACAAAATATAACTGCTTACTACACACACCACGGCCCGGTAATGGCAAAAAGAAATAACCAATGGCTTGCTGTAAAAAGTTATAACCGTTCATTAATAAGCTTAATGCAAAGTTGGCAGCGTACTAAAGCAAAAGGCTTTACTGAATTTAAAAAGGTTATGCAACTGCGGGGAAATACCAGTAACAATACTGTTTTTGCAGATATTAATGGAAATATTGCTTACTGGCATGGCAATTATGTTCCAGTGCGCAACAAACAATTTAACTGGAGCAAACCTGTAGATGGTTCAATAGCTGCAACAGAATGGAACGGACTGCACACCCTGGATCAAATAGTGCATGTATATAATCCTGCCAGTGGGTTTATTCAAAATTGCAACTCAACACCGTTTACATGCAGCGGCAACAGTAGTCCTGTAAAAGAAAATTACCCGGCATACATGGCACCGGATGGTGAAAACTTCAGGGGCATTAATGCAGTAAGGCTGTTAGCACAGCAAAAAGATTTTACACTTGAAAAAGTAATTACAGCAGGTTATGATACCAAACTAACCGCTTTTGAAATATTGATACCGGCCTTACTGAAAGCTTTTGATAACAACGTTACACAAAACGATTCTTTACACATGCAATTACAGGCACCAATCGATATTTTAAGATTATGGAATTACCGTTGTGCCGAAAACTCAGTAGCCACTACGCTGGCTGTAGAGTGGGCGCAGCAATTAACTGGGGCTATTCAAAAAGTATATATTAATGCAGGAGATGCAGACCAGGTACAAAAAACAAAACAGTTTGCAGCAACGGCAACAGCAAACGATTTACTCTTACCGCTTCGTTCTGTACTGGCTGATTTAACAAAACGGTTTGGCAGCTGGCAAGTTGAATGGGGCAGTATAAACCGCTTTCAAAGAATTTCGGGAGACATAAATCAACCTTACAACGATAGCGCCGAAAGCCTTCCTGTAGCATTTGCATCATCCGCATGGGGTATGTTACCATCATACAACAGCAGGTATTACCCCGGCACTAATAAAAGATATGGTGTAAGCGGCAACAGTTTTATTTGTGCTGTTGAATTTGGCAAAACAATAAAAGCAAAGTCGTTATTGGCTGGTGGCGAAAGTGGTAATACGGCCTCTCCGCATTTTAAAGATCAGGCAAAAATGTATACACAGGGCACATTTAAAGAAGTGCTTTTTTATAAGGCAGCAGTAATTAAACATGCCGAAAAAACATATCACCCCGGCAAATAAATTTCTTTATTAAGGGCTGAAAATAAATATTTCATGCTTGTAATATTATTAAATAATTATCAATCGTCGTAATTATACTACTTTAAATAGAATAGTTTTTCTATAAATTTATAATTAGTTAGAAAGCCTTTCGGATTCAGCTAAAAACCTTTGCCTTATTCTATTTATGAAGTCCAAATCAGGAGCAGTAATACTTTCTGGTATCATACTCGTACTAACCTGCGTGGTAATAGTTCTGGTAATTTCATTTTTTGAATTTAACAGCCTCAAAGAGTCTAACAAAATGCTTAGCCATACAGAGGGAGTGATTCTTTTATCAGAAAAATTATTGACAAGTGCGCTTAATAATGAAACCGGCTCCCGTGGTTTTATAATTTCCGGCGAAAAAAAATTTTTAGAGCCTCTTGAAAAATCGGAATCAGAAATTAAAATTGAACTGGCCGAATTAAGAGAAAAAATAAAAACCCATCCTTTACAGCAAAAACGGGTTGATTCTCTGGATGTTTATCTTCAAAAAAGAATTGCATTTTCCAACAAAGCAGTTGTTATTGCCAGGCAATACGGGTTTGATGCTGCAAAAAAACTGGTGGAAACCGGCGAAGGTAAATTATATACAGACCACATACGTATTTATATTGACAGTATTCAAAATGAAGAAAACACAAAACTGTTTCAACGAAAATTAATAGGAGAAAAATCTGCCGCCCAGGTAAATATAATTTTAATGTTTGCCCTGCTGGCATTATTGCTGCTGCTGGTATTTTCATTTAAAAGGTTACGGGCAGAAGGTGCTGCTGCTAAAAAAGAAGCAGAGCAAAAACTATTTGAAAGCGATGAAAAATACAGGAACATTGTAGAAACCGTTCCTGAAGGTATTTGGCTGCTTGATAAAAACAACCGCACTATGTTTATAAACAGCCAGTTTACAGAAATACTGGGTTATGATTTGGAAAAAGCGGCTTTAATAACTCCCTTCGATTTTATAATAAATAACAACCGTAAAAAAATTATTGAGGAAAATGTACAGCAGGGAATTAAAGAACAATTTGAAAGTACGTTTGTTGGTAACAATGAAAAGGCCATTTGGATTTTAGTTGAAATAAATCCGATAATAAGAAATGGTATTTACGAAGGAAGCCTGGTGGTTACATCTGATATTTCCCAACGTAAAAAAGCAGAGTTGCTTGTGCATGCAGAAACACAGGTAATGAGTAAAATTGCATTGAATGAGCCTATAGGTAAAATTTTAGAAAATATTGTACTTAATATTGAAGCAAGTATTGACAACAGCATATGCTCTATATTACTTTTAAATAAAGATGGCAAAACGGTACGCCATGGCGCTGCGCCGCATTTGCCGGCAGCATATATAAAAGGTATAGACGGGAGTGCAATTGGCGAAGGCGAAGGATCCTGTGGTACGGCTGCATTTAGAAAAGAACCGGTAATTGTTTCAGATATTTCTACGGATCCGCTTTGGAAAAACTATAAAACAGTTGCATTGCAATTTGGTTTAAAAGCCTGCTGGAGCACCCCAATATTAAGCGACGATAATAAAGTACTGGGCACATTTGCTGTATACTATAAAACACCACGCCTGCCGGAAAAAAATGATTTTGAAGCAGTGCAAAGGGCTACCAATTATGCAAAAATTGCAATTGAAAAAAACGAAGCTTCAATTGCCATTAACGAAAGTGAACAAAAATACCGCACCCTGGTTGAACAGGCTTCGGATGCAATTTTTATTGCAGATACAGGCGGCAGTTTTATAACCGTTAACAGCAGTGCTGCAAGGCTTTCTCAGTTTACAGTAGATGAATTATTGCAAAAAAAATTTTCTGACTTTGCAGTAATAGAAGACCTGGACAAAAACCCTTTTCATTTTGAGGAGCTGAAGGCCGGTAAAATAACGGTAACTGAAAGGCTCATGCGCCGTAAAGACGGAAGTATAATTGATATAGAAGTAACAGCCAAACACCTTACAGACGGAAGGCTGCTTGTTTTTGTAAAAGATATTTCTGAAAGAAAAAAAAGCGAAAAAGCCATAAAGGAAAGTGAAGCAAAATACCGGGCCTTTTACGAAAACAGTATGGATGGTATTTTAATAGGTTCACCCGATGGTTTAATTTATGCAGCTAACCCTGCTGCCTGCAATATTTATGAAAAAACAGAAGAAGAGCTTTGTGCCGGCGGAAGAGAAGGCCTTGCAGATAATACAGACCCCGATTTTAAAGCCTTTTTAGATGAGCGAAGAAAGTTTGGCAGGGCCAGAAAGGAGGTAATGCAAAAAAGAAAAAATGGCACACTGTTTCCGGCAGAAATCAGCTCTTCCATTTTTACAGATGCAGAAGGCCAGCTACGTACTGTAATTATTATCAGGGATATCTCCCAGCGGGTTAAAGCAAATAATGATATCATTAAAGAAAAAAATCTTTCTGACTCAATAATTAACAGCCTTCCGGGTGTTTTTTATTTGTATTCATACGACTGGAAATTTATACGCTGGAATAAAAACTTTGAAACAAGAACCGGTTTTACAGCCGCGGAAATTGAAAAAATGCACCCGCTGGATTTTTTTTCTGCCGAGGACAGGCTTGATATAACAGAAAAAATAAAAAATGTTTTTGTAAACGGAGAAGCAAAAACCGAAACAATTGTAAAAACAAAAAGCGGCGAAATATTTCCTTATTTCCTTACCGGTAAGTTGATTGATTACGAAGGCAAACCCAGCCTTTTAGGAATTGGATTTGATATTTCGGAACGATTGAAGGCGCAGGAAGATGTAAAACAAAGCAACGAACAGCTGCGCCTGCTTACAGCGCACCTGCAGCAAGTAAGAGAAGATGAACGTAAGCGTATAGCAAGGGAAATTCATGACGAACTGGGCCAGCAAATAACAGCTATTAAAATGGATGTGGCCTGGCTGGATAAGAATATTGCAGAACAAAACACGTTGCCCAAACAAAAAATAAAAAACATAATTCAGCTGCTGGATTTAAGCAATACCTCTGTAAGAAATATTTTAAAAGAGCTGCGTATGGGCGTGCTGGATGATTATGGCCTTGTGGAAGCGTTACAATGGTTGGGCCGCCAGTTTACTTCCAGTACAGGAATACCTGTTAAATTCAGCAGTAATGAAACGGTTTTAAAAGCAGAAGAAAATGTGGCGGTTTGTATTTTCAGGGTATGCCAGGAAGCGTTAACAAATATAGCAAAACATGCAGCCGCCAGGGAAGTAATGATTACAGTAAAAAAAGAAGATGGATTTGTAAAGCTTTCAATTAAAGACGATGGCAAAGGCTTTGATCCTGCAGTGCTTAAAGCAAATGTTTCTTTTGGTATTTTAGGGGTTAAAGAACGTGTGGCAGCATTAAAAGGCTTTTTTGAAGTAGAAACAGCGCCGGGTAAAGGCACAAATATAATGGTGAAAATCCCCCTTTTAAAAACAGCTTAAACCTTGTTTATGAAAAAAATATTATTGGCAGACGATCACAGTTTTATCAGGCTTGGACTTATACAAATATTGAAAGATGAGTACCCGGCAGCAGAAATAAAAGAAGTAAGCGATGGCAGTTCCCTTGTTAAAGAAGTAACATTAGCAGACTGGGATTTAATTATATCCGATCTGGATATGCCGGGACAAAGCGGTCTTCAGGCACTGGAGCAGATTAAGCTTATTAAACCGCACATTCCTGTTTTAATACTAAGCATTTATGCAGAAGACCTGTATGCAATTCGCTCTTTAAAAGCAGGAGCTTCCGGCTATTTAAATAAAAACACAGCCCCTTACGAACTCATTAACGCCATTAACCGGATATTGCAGGGAAAAAAATACATAACCCCTGAAATAGCAGAAAAATTACTGTTTGGCACTACTGATAAAGCACCGCATGAAATACTGTCTAACAGGGAATTTGAAATATTTAAAATGCTGGCGTCAGGCAAAACCATTACACAAATTGCCGAAGCATTGTCGGTAGCGCTTACCACAGTAAGCACACACCGAAGCCGTATTATGGAAAAACTAGGACAATCCACCAATTCAGATCTTACCCGTTACGCTATCAGCCATAATATTATTTCAGATATTAAGGACTAATGGATATAAAAAACGTAGAAGGGATACTACCAAAATTGTCAATAATTACTATTTAAAATTTAAATTCGGTACTATTTGTAATAGTATTAATAATACTGTTATTTGTAATAGAAAAATAGAATGTGTTTTTTCTTTAACCTTTGCCGGGCTTATAAGAAAATACTAAAGCTATTTTTTTAAAGATTTAAAAGTGCAATAAATAATATTTAATATTGCATGAACCTTTATTTAGAAAAACCGAAAGAACCCTAAACGCATGATTTTCCAGGATATCCGGAAAAGAAACCGAAAGAACACAATTGGTAATGTTTATGCATTGCTTATAACAGTGGTATTGTTTATTGCTGCAGCGTATTTTTTCATAACATTTCAAAACAAGTTTCCTGTTTTATCTTCCATAGTACTGGCTGCAGCAATTTTATTGCCTGTTGTTTTCATCATTCGCAAAAATTTTAAATTAACCAGCAGCAACAATTTGCTTGCTGCACAGCAGCATTATCTTTTAAGTGCAGTTAACAATACCAGCGATGGTATAATAATTACCGATCTTTCTTCAAACATACATTACATGAATGCAGCTGCAGAAAAATTAACTGGCAGCGCTTTTAAAGATGTATACAACCAGCCGCTTGCAAATGTTTACCATATCGAAAACGAAAAAACAGCCTTGCCACTGGAAAATGTGGTAACAAGAGTACTTAAAACCGGCATACCAATTATAAATGAAAACAACACGGTTTTAAAAAACAACAATCAGCAAAAAATAATTATAACCAATTCATGCAATCCGCTTTTTACCGGTGATGATTTATGTGGTGCAGTGCTTGTTTTTAATGAATGTATGACGGCGGCGGGTACAAATGCCGAAAAAGGAAAGCAGGAAACTAACAGATTAATACAACAACTTCCGCAAGCTGTTTATACTTGCGATGAAAGGGGTTTTATACAATTATACAATAAAGCTGCTGTTGCATTGTGGGGCAGAGAGCCGGAATGCAATAAAGAAAAATGGTGTGGGGCTGCAGGTCTTTTCTATTCAAGCGGAAAACCAATTGAACATGAAAACTCACCAATGGCGTTAGCTATAAAACAGCAAAGGGCATTTGATGCTGCTGAAATTATTATACAGCAACCCAACGGAAACTACCGCCAGGTAATAATGCACCCGGCACCGCTTTTTAATGCAAACGGAAAATTAACCGGCGCTGTGAATATGATGGTGGATGTTACTGAAAAGAAATGTTCGGAAGAGCTTGCCCGCCATAATGAAGATAAGTATTATACACTTGTAGAACAGGCATCGGAAGCTATTTTTATAACAGATACTATGGGAAATTTACTGGAAACAAATGCACAGGCTACTGTATTAACCGGGTATTCAAAGCAAGAACTTAAAGCAATGAACATTGCCCGTTTGTTTCCTAAAAATGATTTTGAAAACAACTTTCAGCTGTTTGAAAAAATAATTTCCGGCAATGAAAGAATGACAAAAGAGCTGACTGCTGTAAATAAAGACAAACGGCAGTTTCCTGTACACATATCGGCAAAAAAACTGCCCGATGGCAGGTTAATGGCCATTGCAAAAGATCTTACTTACATAAAAGAGGAAGAAAACCGCATATCAAAAGCTGTGGTAGATGCCCAGGAAGCAGAGCGGCAATATCTGGGTATGGAGCTTCATGATAATATAAACCAGTTGCTTACCGGAACATTATTAATGCTTGGCGCTGCTGGCCATGCACAAATGAACAAAGAAGAAATCCTGAAACTTATCGGCAGCTGCAAAAACCATCTTACTGCCGCTGTAGAGGAAATACGGAACCTTTCCCACAGGCTTTCGCCGGCAGCGTTTACCACATCATTGCAGCAGGAGTGTGTTTTGCTTATTAAGCAAATGAGCGTGAGCGCAGGTTTTACGGTTACACATAACTTAAATATTATAAACGAAAAAATACTGCCTTCAGAAACGAAAATTTGCCTTTACCGCATTTTACAGGAACAGTTATCCAACATTTGTAAACATTCACGGGCAAAAAAAATACACATTTCGCTTTTGCAGGGAGGTAATACGGTTAATTTAAAAATAAGCGATGATGGAATAGGCTTTACCGTAAATGCACAAAACAAAGGCATTGGTATTAATAATATTAAAAAACGTGTTGGCTATTTCTCAGGTAAATTTAATCTGGTAACAAGCCCTGGCAACGGTTGTACGGTAGAGGTGGAACTGCCTTATACGCCTGTTTTAATTTCATAAACAGGAAGCTCCTATTTTACTTCTTCAAAATCTATATAATCGTCACTTGTTTTCTTGCTGGTTTTTGTTTCCTGCTTTGTATCTGCAGTATATTGGCTGTTTTGACACTGAATATGTTCATTCATATCCTGCTGCATTTTAGATACTTTTTGCTTTACCTGTTTGGTTGTTTGGTAAACAGGAATAATAAAATCAAATATCAGTTTGTACAACAGGTACAATAGAAATAGTTCGAATAAAGCTTTTAACATAGCACAAAGTTATAAATAGAACCAATGTTATGCTGTTAAAATTTACAACTGGTATTTCAGCTTTCTCAGTCTTTAAATTCCTGGGTAATTAACAGCCCGTATAACTTATTTTCTAATATGCCAATACCAACCTTGTGATATTGCCTGTTTAAAATATTTGCCCTGTGCCCGGGAGATAGCATAAGACCTTCGTGTGCTTTTAAAAGCGTACTGGAAAAAGCAAGGTTTTCGCCGGCATACAAATAAATTATTTTAGCAGCATGCAGCCGGTTAAAAGGTGTTATGCCTGTTGGCGTATTGTGAGAGAAGTATCCTTTTGCAAACATGTCTGCCGTATGTTTTCTTGCTACAATAGTTAAAGCGCTGTCTGCTGCTAAAGGTTGTAAGCCCTTAGTTATTCTTTCCCCGTTTATAAGCTCAAGCATTTGTTTTTCCAAATCATACCGAATAATATAATCATTGGTAAAAAAAGGCAAACGGGTATTTTTTTCTTCAGTAATTGCCTTTGTACTAGTTGCCGCAAGCATTGTTTCTGTATTCTTTTTTTCGGCAGGAAACAGTTTCCGTAGTACGCTTTGCGAAGAAGTTGTAATAAAACCCGTAACACCCGTTTCTTCCAGCTGCTCGTTTATATTGTCTGGAACATTTAAAACATCTGTAACTGTTATAACTGCTACAAATAAAAGTGTACTCAAAACTGTTGCAGTAATGCCACCGCTCAATCTTCCTGTAAGTTTTTTGTTTGCGGAACTAAAGCTGGCAGGCAAGAATCTTAAAATAACGATTAAAAAGCCGGTTGTTAGCCCGAAAAGAATACATAATGCAATTATAACTATCCAAGTCTTTGAAAGATCAAACCATTCAGTAAGCAAGGAATAAGAAACAATAAAAAGATAACAGCTGCTGCATAACGCAACAGCTGTTATAAATACTCCCTTTAAAAGTTTTATAATACCAATTCTATATCCAGCTATAAACCCTGCGGTTAAAATAAGGGCTGCTAAAACATAAAACAGGCTCATGTGTTATTAGAATGAGGTTAGCAATAGTAAACTAATACCTGCCATCTTTTTTGTCTTTAGCACGGCCAATTTCGTATCCTGCGCCACCACCTATAACAGCACCAATTGCTGCACCGGCAGCACGGTTACGTTTATTTATTATTGCACCCGCAACTGCACCGGTACCGGCGCCAATAACGGCACCTTTAGCAGCCTTGCTCCAGCCTTTCTTTTTTGTGCTGGTGGTTGATGCTGGTGTTGTAGTGGTGTTATTGTTATTATACACAACAGTTTGTGCTGCTTTTTTAGCATCGGCATCTTTTTTTGCTTTCCAGTCTTTAAATTCTTTTAATTCTGTAGAATCCGTAGCTGATAAAACCATTGTTTGATCTGCCGATTGTTTCTTTTGCTTACAGGCCACCAAAGAGCCGGTAACTGCTAATAAAATAAATACTTTTTTCATAAAACGCTTTTTGGTTAAGTAATGAGGATGATAAATCCTTTTCAATAACGGTTTTGAAAAAACTATGCCAAAAAACCTGAACTGTTAACAAACTGTAAAAATGTATGTTGGTATAAAAACCCTTTAACTTTTTTATAATTGCCGGTTTACAGACGGATAAAGCAAACGAAATGAAAAGAATTACGTTTGGTAAATAATAAAACCCTGCGTATATTTGCAAACGGAACAAAGAAGCAAATGAAGGGAACGGAGTCGTTCCCTTCTTCTTTTATCATGACTACCGAAACGCAGATACAAACATTAGAAAAACTGTTGCAGCCACTATTGGTGGACGATATTTTTTTAGTATCGGTTAAAATAAAACCCACCAATAACTATAAAGTATATATTGACGCAGATAGTGGATTGGGTATTGAAAAATGCACACGTATTAACAGGGCTTTATACAGGCAAATAGAAGAAACGGGGTTGCATCCTGATGGTAATTTTTCACTGGAGGTATCCAGCCCCGGAATAGATGAACCACTTAAACTGTTGCGGCAGTATAAAAAAAATACAGGCCGTTACGTTGAGGTAACACTTAATGACGGGCAAAAAAAAGAAGGAAAATTAAAAGAGGCAACGGAAGATGCAATTATTGTAGAAGAGATACACGGCAAAGGCAAAAAAGCAATAACAGCAGATTCGGTAATTGCTTTTTCAGATATAAAGCAAACAACAGTTCAAATAAAATTTTAATTATTAACAAACCCCATACCGGCTGGGATATAAAATAGCGCCGGCGAGGACTATGGCAAGTATTAACTTAATTGACTCTTTCCAGGAGTTTAAAGAAGCTGAAAACATTGACAGGCCAACGCTGATGAAGGTAATGGAAGATGTGTTTAAAACACTCATCAGGAAAAAATACGGCAGCGACGAAAACTTTGATGTGGTAGTAAACGACCAAAAAGGCGATTTGGAAATCTTTCGCCGCCGCACTATTGTGGACGATGATGATTTATACAACACTCTTACAGAAATTGAATTGAAAGATGCCATAAAAATTGAACCCGACTACCAGGTGGGGGAAGAATTGTATGAAGAAGTGGACATACAGAAAGAGTTTGGCCGCCGTGCAATTTTGGCCGGTAAGCAAACCCTTGCAGCCCGTATCAACGATTTAAAAAAGAATATACTCATTAAAAAATACGAAGACCGTGTGGGTGAAATTGTGAGTGGTGAAGTTTACCAGGTTTGGAAAAAAGAAGTATTACTGCTGGATGAAGAAGGCAATGAAATGCTGTTGCCAAAATCAGAACAAATACCATCTGATTACTTTAAGAAAGGAGAATCAGTAAGGGGGGTTGTTAAAAAGGTTGAATTAAAAAATAATCAGGCAGTAATTATTATTTCAAGAACAAGCCCAAGCTTCCTTGAAAAGTTACTGGAAATAGAAGTGCCGGAAATATTTGATGGCCTTATTGTGGTAAAGAAAATTGTACGTGATCCGGGAGAAAGAGCTAAAGTAGCTGTGGAAAGTTATGATGACAGAATTGACCCGGTGGGAGCTTGCGTAGGTATGAAAGGGAGCCGTATACACGGTATTGTGCGTGAGCTGAAGAATGAAAATATTGACGTAATTAACTGGACGGCTAATACACAGTTGTTAATTCAGCGTTCATTAACACCGGCAAAAATTACCAGTATGGATGTGGATATGGAAGGCAAGCATGCAAATGTTTACCTGAAGCCCGACCAGGTTTCGCTGGCAATTGGCCGCCGTGGTGTTAATATTAAACTGGCTTGCGAATTAACAGGTTTTGAAATTGATGTATTCCGTGATAACGAAGGTGAAGAAGAAGAATTTGATATCGATCTGGATGAATTTTCAGACGAAATTGAACCATGGGTTATTGATGCATTAAAACAGGTAGGTTGCGATACAGCACGTTCAGTATTAAACCTCAGCAATGAAGAGCTGGAACGCCGCACCGACCTTGAAAAAGAAACAATTGCAGATGTAAGAAGAGTACTGGAAGAAGAATTTAATAAAGAATAAAACAGCCGGTTTATGAATAGCATGCCGGAACGATCAACTATTTAAGAATTAAAACAAACGAATGTCAGAAATACAGCAATTACCAAGGGCAATGAAAGCTGCAATAGAATTCAATGTGAGTAAGGATACTCTTGTTGAATTTTTATTGAGTAAAGGTTTTAGTGCCGATGAAATGCAGCGTGACTTTAAGCTTTCTAAAGACATGTACCAGGTTGCGCAGGCAGAGTTTCAGCAGGACAAGGCGGCCAAAGCCAAAGCCCAGCAGGTAGAATTAACAAAAACATCAGCCGAAGCAAAAAAGAAGAAGGACGAAGAAGATTTATCAATTAAGAAAAAAGAAGCGGCAAAACCTAAAGAAGAAACAAAGCCGGCAGCAGAAGAACCAAAAATAGAAATAAAGGAAGAGCAGCCGGAAGAACCTAAAAAAGAAACTCCGGTAATAAAAGCAGAAGCCCCGGAAATAGAAGCGCCTAAAGTACTTGACAAAATTGATTTAGATGCAATTGACTCTTCAACAAGGCCTAAAAAAGCAACGAAGAAGAAAGAAGAAGAGCCGGTAAAGCCGAAGGAAGAAGAAAAACCTGCAGCCAAAAAGACTAAGAAACCTGCAGAAGAAATTAAAGAACAACCACCCGTAGCAGAGCCGGAAGTTAAACCTGCACCTGAAGAAGAATTACCCCCGGTTATTGAAAACATACAGGCAGACAAATTAACGGGTCCTAAAATTTTAGGCAAAATTGAACTGCCTGTTGACAATGATACAAGGCCAAAACGTGATACGGATGATAAACGTAAGCGTAAACGTATTCCCATTGAGAAAAAAGGCGGACAGCCAGCTGTGCCCGACAACAATAATAACAGGCCGCAGGGTGGCGGAGGCTTTAACAGAGATGGGCAAAACAAACGGCCGCACCAGGGTGGCGGTCATCAGCAAGGTGACGGAAACCGTTTTAACAGGGGTGGTGGCGCTCCTGCAAAAAGAGAAGATAAAATTATTGATGCTAAAGAGATACAGGAGAAATTAAGGGAAACACAAGCTAAACTGGCGGGTGCCGGTGGCCGTGGTAAAAGCCTTAAAGCCAAATACCGCAAAGCCAAAAGAGATGAAATGGCTGAGCAAGCCGGCGATGCAGAACAAAGCAATAAACTGCAGGTTACAGAATTTATTTCTGTAAGTGAATTAGCCAACCTGATGGATGTAAGCTTTGCCGAGGTAATAAGCAAGTGTATGAGCCTTGGCATAATGGTGTCTATAAATCAACGTTTAGAAGCCGATGTAATAGAACTGGTGGCAAGTGAGTTTGGTTATGATGTGGAATTTATTGGAGTAGACGACGCAGCAGAATTAGAAACAGAAGAAGAAGAAGACAATGAAGAGGACTTACAGGCAAGAGCGCCAATTGTAACAATTATGGGTCACGTTGACCATGGTAAAACATCGTTACTGGATTACATACGCAACACCAACGTAATTGCAGGTGAAGCCGGTGGTATTACACAGCACATTGGTGCATACGAAGTAACACTGGAAAACGGAAGGCATATTACCTTCCTTGATACTCCGGGCCACGAAGCATTTACGGCCATGCGTGCACGTGGTGCTAAGGTTACTGATATTGCGGTGATTGTGGTGGCGGCAGATGATGCGGTGATGCCGCAAACAAAAGAAGCTATCTCTCATGCGCAGGCAGCTAATGTACCCATGATTTTTGCCATTAATAAAATTGATAAGGATGGCGCTAATCCTGAAAAAATTAAAGAGCAGCTGTCAACCATGAACATTTTGGTGGAAAGCTGGGGCGGTAAATACCAAAGCCAGGAAATAAGTGCCAAAAAAGGGTTGCATGTAGATGATTTGCTGGAAAAAATATTACTGGAAACAGATATACTGGAGCTGAAAGCTAATCCAAATAAAGGCGGCAGCGGAACAATCATTGAAGCATCGCTTGATAAAGGCCGTGGTTATGTTGCCACAATTCTTGTACAGAATGGAACATTAAACCAGGGAGATATGATTGTGAGCGGCCAATACTTTGGTAAAGTAAAAGCCATGTATAATGAGCGTAACCAGCGTATTGAAACTGCACCACCATCAACACCGGTTTTAATACTTGGTTTAAATGGTGCACCACAAGCCGGTGAAACTTTTAAAGTGTTTACTGACGAAGCAGAAGCAAGAGAAACCGCCTACAAGCGTGGACAAATTTTGAGAGAACAGGGTATGAGGGCTAAGAAACACATTACACTTGATGAAATTGGACGCCGTTTGGCATTAGGTAACTTTAAAGAACTGAACGTAATTATTAAAGGTGACGTGGACGGTTCGGTAGAAGCATTAAGCGACTCTTTACAAAAATTAAGCACACAGGAAATTGTAGTACGTGTAATTCATAAGGCGGTAGGTGCTATTAGCGAAAGTGATGTAACCCTGGCAAATGCATCAGACGCTATCATTATCGGTTTTAACGTTCGTCCGTCAATGCAGGCAGCAAGGCTGGCAGAAGCAGAAGCAATACAAATTAAGTTATACTCTATCATTTATAACGCTATTGAAGAAATTAAGAGCGCTATGGAAGGTATGCTTGAACCAACGGTGGAAGAGAAAATTTTGGCTAACGTTGAAATTAAAGAAACGTACAAGTTTGATAAAGCAACCGTTGCCGGATGTTTTGTGCTGGACGGAAAAATTGCACGTAACAACCGTATACGCCTTGTAAGAGATGGTATTGTAATCTTTACAGGCGAACTGGGCAGCTTAAAACGCTTTAAAGATGATGCGAAAGAAGTTACCAGCCATATGGAGTGCGGTTTAACTGTTAAAAATTATAATGATATTAAAGTGGGTGATATAGTGGAAGCTTTTGAAGAGGTGGAAGTGAAACGTACACTCTAATCTTTTGTTAAATAGAAACACGTAAAGGGCTATTCAAAAAATAGCTCTTTACTTTTGAAAATAACTGAATTGTTATGAAGCGTAGTTTACTAAGCATTATTTTAATTTTTTGTGCAGCATTGGTTTTTGCACAACCGGTATCGCAAACAAAACGGGTGATTGCAGATAAAATTATAGCCGTTGTTGGCGACAAAATTGTTTTAAAAAGTGATATAGACAACAGCCTGGGCGATATGCAACGCCAGGGAATTGAATTGCCTCCCAATGCATTTTGTTTGTCATTAGAACAGGCAATGGGTATTAAAGCGCTGGTACTGCAGGCAGAAAAAGATTCATTACCAATTACTGACGAGGAAATTGATATTGATATTGATAACCGCATTCGTAATTACATCAATCAACTGGGCTCTAAAGATGAACTGGAAAGGGTAGCCGGCAAATCGGTTTATCAAATGAAGGAAGATTTTAGAGATGCCATACGTGAACAAAAACTGGCACAGGCAATGCGTAATAAAGTAGTGCAGGATATTCGCATTACGCCTAAAGAAGTGCAGGAATATTTTAATAAAATTCCAACAGACAGTTTGCCTTTGTATGAAAGTGAGGTGGAAATTGGACAAATTGTAATATTCCCCAAAGCAAGCCGTGACGCAGAAGAATATTGTGTAGAACAATTAAAAGAATACAAACAGCAAATTGAAAATGGCAAACGGGATTTTTGCTCAGTTGCCAATAATTATACAGAAGACCCCGGCAGTAAAGACAAATGCGGACAGTATGAAATTAACCGCAGCCAAAAGAATTTAGATCCCACATGGTTATCAAAAGCATTTGCTTTAAAGGAAGGACAAATTTCCGCACCATTTAAAACAAAGTTCGGTTATCACATTCTGCAATTGGTAAGCCGTGCTGGTGATGATGCGGTGGTGAGGCATATTTTACGCATACCACAAGTAACGAAAGTAGAGATTAGAGAAACTCTTGAAAAATTAGATTCTGTAAGGGCTAAATTAATAACAGGCGCATTATCATTTGGCGATGCAGTGAATAAATACAGCAATGATGACGCCAGTAAATTTACCGGGGGTATGATACAGGGGCCGAATGGCGGCTACCTTACAATTGATCAGCTTGATAAGGATATGGTGGCAATGCTAAAAGATTTGAAAGTAGGGCAATACTCTCAGCCGGTTGAGTATACAGATGAAAGCGGCAAAAAAGGGGTGCGTATTGTTTATTTAAAAACAAAAACAGAGCCGCACAGGGAAAATATGAAAGATGACTATAATCGTATTTCTCAAAGGGCATTAGAAGAAAAAAAGAATGATGCTCTGGACATATGGTTTGCTAAAAAAATACCCACTTATTTTATAATGGTGGATGACGATTACAAAAACTGCCCGGAAATGAGCAAATGGACAGCAAACACCGCTAAGAAATAAACTTCTTAAATACTTAACTCAGCGTTCCTGCACATTGCAGGAACGTTTTATTTTTGCACTAATATAAGACTGATACAAAGCAGCCGTTTTAAACCAGTATATTTTGATAGAAAAAAAACAACTTTTTAATAAAGAAGAAAATGCCATTTTGGTAGGCCTGGTTCATAAGGAACAAACAGAAAGCCAGGTAAACGAGTATTTGGATGAACTTGCTTTTTTGGCAGATACCGCAGGCGCAACAGCTGTAAAACGCTTTACTCAAAAATTATCACATCCAGACAGCCGCACATTTGTTGGTAAAGGAAAACTGGAAGAAATAAAACAGTTCATCATTTTTAAAGGCAACATTAATGTGGTAATTTTTGATGATGAGTTAACCGGTTCGCAAATTCAAAACATAGAAAAGGAGCTGAAAGTTAAAACAATTGACAGGAGTGATTTAATACTGGACATTTTTGCAAGCCGTGCAAAAACAGCACAGGCAAAAGCACAAGTAGAGCTGGCACAATATCAATACATTTTACCACGCCTTAGAGGTATGTGGAAGCACCTGGAGCGCCAGGGCGGCGGCGTAGGTACACGGGGGCCCGGTGAGACCGAAATTGAAACGGATCGCCGTATTGTAAGAGACAAAATTGCTTTATTAAAAAAGCGCTTATCTGAAATAGATAAACAATCATTTACACAACGTAAGGACAGAGGCGAATTCATCCGTGTGGCATTGGTGGGCTATACAAATGTTGGTAAATCAACATTAATGAATTTGTTAAGCAAGAGTGATGTATTTGCAGAAAATAAATTGTTTGCAACATTAGACACCACCACAAGAAAAGTAGTGTTTGAACAAACCCCTTTTTTATTGAGTGATACGGTTGGTTTCATCCGCAAGCTGCCGCATCATTTGGTGGAAAGCTTTAAAAGTACCCTGGACGAAGTAAGGGAAGCAGATGTTTTATTGCATGTGGTGGATATATCTCATCCGCAATACGAAGAACAATTAACGGTGGTTAACACCACACTTGCGGCATTGGGCGCTGCCGAAAAACCTGTTATCACCATATTTAATAAGATGGACAGGTACGAAGATCAGACTTTTGATGAGTGGCTGGAAGATGCAGTGAAAAAAGAAATATTGAACGATTTAAAACACCGTTGGCAAACAGAAACTAAAGGCAATTGTGTTTTTGTTTCTGCCGCAGCTAAAACGAATATTGATATTTTGCGCCAAACAATTTTAAATATTGTACGGGACGCATACCGCATCCGCTATCCATATAAAGCAGAATTTTTTTATTAAAATAATGGCAGAAAAAAAATACACCTGGCACAAAATTGCAGATTCTGTAAGTGAAATTGAGTTTTCGGGCAACGGGATGGTGCAATTAAATGCAGGGAGTAAACAAATTTGCCTTATAAAAGCAAATAATCATCTCTATGCCTGTACCCACAAATGCCCCCATGCCGGAGGTATTATGGCAGAAGGTTATACAGATGCTCTGGGGAATATTGTTTGCCCCCTGCACCGTTATAAGTTCAGCCTGCAAAATGGCAGAAATACCAGCGGAGAGGGGTATTATTTAAAAACATTTCCTGTACAAATACAGGAAGATGGTGTTTATGTTGGTTTTACAGAAACCGGCTTTTTCGATTGGCTGAAATAGTTGCATGTTTTTTTTTTCCTAAAAGTAAAATGCCTTACTTTTGCCCTCCCTTAAACGGGAAATTCCTCCTTAGCTCAGTTGGTTAGAGCATCTGACTGTTAATCAGAGGGTCGCTGGTTCAAGTCCAGCAGGGGGAGCAAAGCCACCAAATTTGGTGGCTTTTTTATTTGTACAACAATTTATTGCACATTAAAAAAGAGCAACCATTACAGTTGCTCTTTTAAATTACTTGCTGAATCGTTAATTAACTCAGGTGCTTAGCTAAGTGCTTAGCCATATCAAACATTGATACTTGTGATTTACCGCCGAAAACAACTTTAAGTTTGTCATCTGCATTAATCATACGCTTGTTTTTAGCATCCTGCAGTTTGTTAGCTTTAATATAAACCCATATTTTTTTCACCGCTTCTGTACGAGGCAATGCTTTTGTTCCTACCACTGCGCCTAATGCTGCACTTGGTGTAAGTGCTTTCATAAATGCTGCATTTGGTTTACGTGCGCTTTTCTTTTTAGGTGCTGCTTTTTTAGCAACTTTTTTAGGTGCCGCTTTCTTAGCTGCTTTTTTAGCTACAGGTTTTTTTGCGGCTTTTTTTGCTGCAGGTTTTTTCGCAGCTTTTTTTGCAACTTTCTTTGCCATGTTGTTTAAATTTAGAAATTAATGGGTTGTTCAAATTATTAACAGTATCAAATATAAACCATTTCCGTTCTCTGTACACACTAAAAAAAATAATTTAACAGCATTGGTATAACCTGTTAATAACATTGGGAAAACCATGCTATTTTAGAACATCTATGTTAACCGCATTACAGTTAATTGAGCAGTACAAATTACAGCCACACCCAGAGGGTGGATGGTATAAAGAAACATATAAAAGCAAAGAGGTAATCCCTTCAAACGCTTTACCAAAGCGGTTTTTGGGAGAAAGAGCTTTTTCTACAGCCATTTATTTTTTATTGGAACAGGGTAATTTTTCGGCTTTTCATCGTATTAAAAGTGATGAATGCTGGCATTTTTACGCCGGCGGTGCTTTGGATATATATGTCATTTTCCCCAATGAGGATATGCAGGTAATTACATTAGGTTCAGCTATAGAAAACGGCCAGGTGTTTCAATATGTGGTACCTGCTGGTTGCTGGTTTGCAAGCCGCCCTGCCGCTGAAAGTAATTTTTGTTTTGTTGGGTGCACAGTAGCTCCCGGCTTTGATTTTTCAGATTTTGAATTGACAAGTGCTGCAGCACTTACTGCGCAGTATCCAAACCACAAAAAAATTATAACGGCTTTGTGCAGGTAAAAAACTTATGCAAATAACCCAAGCTGAATTGGATCTGTCTTTTTCAAAGGTGCTGTTATACCATTGGCAGTTACATGATATACTTCTGTAGCTTCATAACGGGATGCAACAATTATTTTAGTGCCGTTAGCATGTGCATTGAATAATTCTGTAACAATTTGCGGTGTGTTATTTTCTTTAGAAAGATGTGATAATACCAGGTGCGATAAAAAAGAAGGCCGGTGATTTATAAATAAATCAAGCGCCTGCCGGTTTGATAAATGCCCTTCACCACCACGAATACGGTTTTTTAAATGAAGCGGATAACTGCCGTTATCAAGCATTGTTTCATCATAATTCGATTCTAAAAAAACGGCATGGCACTTTTTAAAACCCTGCAATACATTATTACAAACTACGCCAATATCTGTAAACACCCCAACATTAATATCATTACTGCTTACAATAAAACTGTGCGGATCTGCCGCATCGTGTTGTTTTGAAAATGCTGTAACAAACAGGCTGCCTGCAGTAACAGGCGTATCAGCCAAAAAATTTTTTGATAAATGCTTTATTAAAATAGGGCCGTTTTTTGCAGTTGCTGCAGTAATATAAACGGGTATATTGTATTTATTGGCAAGTACCGATACGCCTTTTATGTGATCGCCATGTTCATGCGAAACAAAAATTGCCCGTACGTTTTTTAAAGGTAAATCAAGCAGTTTCATGCGTTTTTCAGTTTCCCTGCATGATATGCCTACATCAATTAGTACAGCATCCGCATCATTGCCCACATAGTAGCAATTACCATTACTGCCCGAGTTTAAGGATGCAATATATAATGACATAACAGTGCAAAGAAAATCAATTTAAACTAAACAGCTTACAATCATTTAATTAAGAAAAAACAGGTAAAACTACTAAGTGTATTTTCATTGGTTTATAAGTAATAAAAGATAGCCTGAAATTTTATGCAGCATTATAATTGATATATTTTTACACTACCAAAACAGCACTGACACTGTCTTTAAACTGTTTCCAATCCCTTCCGATAAACCAAAACATTTCCAGCTTATCCTTTGACAACTACTGAGATTACTGCTTAAAACGCAGACCGTTAAATCCGTATTCTTTGCATGAGCTAAACCGTAGCATTGTTTTTTTGCGTAACAATTTGCGCTTTAAAAAACACTGTTTGTATTTAATTATCTCATTTAAAAAGAAACAGTATGGAAACTTTTTACACCGCTTACACAAAAATGCTTGACTTTAAAATTTATTATTTCGTAAAAAAATTCACTGCCTTTCCTGAATTAAAAGATGTGCCGCCGGTTATGGAATCGTATGGTATGCACACTAATTTTGAAAAGGCCTGCAGCATTGCGGGTATTACAGATGCTGCTGTAAGAGTATCGCTTTTACAACAAGCCGATGAAGGCAGGCAAACAGCCAAAGTATTTGAATTGGGTAACACTGTAATGGCTGCTTCGGCCGCCGTTTAAATTTAAATTCCCGGCGTAATTACACAATAGAATCCTGCCTCTTCATATCGAAGGGGCAGGATTTTATTTAGATAGCAGGTAATTAAAGAGTGTTTTGTGTGCAAGCAAGTGCAGATTTTAAAGTCATTATTAATCTCGTCAAAGTGAGTAAAGCAGTTGAATCGTTATAAAATAGCAAAAGGCCGGAATGTAACATCCTGGCCTTTTGTTATCTTCTGCGGATACAGTAATTACTATATATATGGAGAGGATTAACTAAATAAACCGCCTTTCTTCAGCTCACGTACACCTTCGCCAATGAGGAAACCATTTTGATAAATTTGAATTTTATAATTTCCCTGCTGGAATTTATCACCGGGTGCAAAAGCAAACTCAACATTTTTCTTTTTAGCAGTTTCAATTTCTACAGGCAGTTTGGCTGTAAAGGTTTTGCTGCCATCTTCACGTGTTGTAAAAGTTTCAGCTCCAGAAGTCATTGGTGTGCCATCAGGCCCAATTACCACAACATATACATCTGTAGTACCAGCTTCTGCTATGCGGTTGGTAACATCAAAGCTTACCACTAATTTATCTACACGCTTTGCTTTTGTTGAAACTTTTTCTTTACCATTTTTCCTTACATCTACCGGTGTAATAGAAATGTTAGAAGCGTTTAGAGTAGAAGCTACATCCACTTTCTTTTCCAGTGTTTGTTTTACTTCTGTAGTGGCTGTAAGGTCTTGAGTTAATTTTTCTTTTTCTTGTGTTAAAACAACCTTGTCGTTGGTTAAATTTTGGTTTTCTGTTGTAAGCCTTGCCACATCAGCTTCAAGACCACCAATTTTTTCATTCAGCTCATCAATTAATTTTTTTGCTCTTGCCAGTTCAGCAGCACTTGCGTTTTTCTTATTTAAAATACTGCGTATCTCGGTTTTAAGTTTACCAATCTCCGTATTTTTTTCTGCCAGCTGGCTGCTTAAACCGTTATTTGCTGTTGTCATAGAATCCAGCCTTGCTAATGACGCATCAAAGCTTGACTGTATGTCGCCTTTTTCGTCAGATACTTTTGCAATTTGTGTTTGCTGTTGCTGAATTGTTTCAGCGTTTTGATTTTTATCATACATCATATAGCCGCCAAGGCCTAATATGCCTGCAGATAAAACACCAATTGCTGCATTTTTGTACATACCTGCCTTAGAAGCTTTAGGTTGATTTTCCTGTGCAGGAGTTGGAAAGTTAGTTGTGCTCATGATAATAGATTTATAAGTTTTTTTAAAATAGAAAAGGATTCAGGTTAAGGCGTATCACTTTTCGTTTCACCTGTGCCAGAAATTCCAAAACCGTGCCATTGTGAGTGTTTGGGGATAACTGCAGCCGGTTTTTATTAACCCGATCATTCCCTCAAACGCTTTACTGTAAAGGGTTTCAGCCTGTAAAAAATTTTTTTTATTTTTTTTGCCGGCCGTGTTAAAAAACTGTAAAACGGCTTCTTTAAACCACCTTTTAATTAAAAAATTTGCTTTAGGCCTATATAAGGCTATTAAAATTTTGAGTAAACACGGGGTTGTTGTGTATATGCGGCTACTATTTAAAAAGTACATTGTGCTTTATATAGCAGTTTGCTTCTTATAACGAGCAACCCAATTGAGCTTTACTTCGTTTTTAAAATAAAAACCAACATTATGCGAAAGATTTTTTTTACTCCGCTTCTCTTCATCAGTTTATTTGTAGTTGCCCAAAATGATACTGCGGTTACAAACCTTATGAATTCTATGGATGACAAAGCAGTGCCGGAAAAAACAATTACCCCTGTATTTTATTCTCAAAAAATAATAAATGCCAATACTGTTGAAGTATTGAAAAAAGGCATTCTTGAATTTAAAGTGGTACATAATTTTGGCGATGTTGCCGGAACGGGAGGTGGTATAAAACGGTTTTTTGGTTTAGATAATGCTGCGGATGTAAAAATTGCTTTCCAGGCGGGGCTTACCAATAAATTAAATATATTGTTTGCAAGAGTAAAAGGCGGCGGCAACCTGCAGCAGTTATATGAAACCGGTATCAAATATCAATTTTTGAAACAGATAGATAATGATAGCCGTCATCCTGTTTCTGTTACAGCGTTTGCTAATATTGTAATAAGTGCAATGCCGGCCGATACTAACAGAAGCGCACAGCAGCTTGCGTTAAAAGAAAATCATTTTGTAAATTTTTCAGACAGGCTCAGCCAGGTAGTACAATTAATGGTGGCACGCCGCTTTGGAAAAATAAGTTTACAGTTAAACCCTACATACGTACATACAAATTATGTTGTAACCAATGATCAAAAAGGAATGTTTGCAATAGGCGGCGGGGCAAGAATACCGCTTAGTAAAAAATTTATACTGGTAGCAGATTATTTTCATCCGTTCCGTTCCGCTTCGTCTGAAAATGCACTGAAAAATCAATATGCAGGACAGTATGATGCTAACCGGTATGATGTATTTGGCGTTGGTATAGAAATAGTAACAGCAGGGCATCTGTTTCATTTAAACTTTACCAATGCCACTAATATTTTAGAAAACCGTTTCATTCCACGTACATACACATCATGGGGAAAGGGACAGTACCGCTGGGGATTTACAATTGCAAGAAACTTTGTAATTTTTAGAGATAAGAAGAAATAAAGTGCTTGTTTTTTTTGCTTGATAAAATACAAGAGGCTTCTGTACGGAAGCCTCTTGTATTTTAAGTGTATACGTTGTTTATTTTTTTGGTTTTTGTATAAATGGTTTTATTGCTGCAGTAAATAACAACCCTGTGCTGTTTAATTTTATTTTACCGTCTCCTACACCACCAAGGGGTATTTTAAAGTAAGGCTCCGCCATTACTAAAATTCTGTTACTTAATTTATATTGATAGCCGCCCGAAAGTGTGAGTACCGAAAAATAATGTTTGTTTTGATTTGAAATTGTTTTTTTGTAACTGTATATGGTGCCCCAGTTGGATTTGTATTGATAATTATAAACTTCCTCCTTCATTAAAAAAGAAGAAATGCCTGCGCCGGCAAACCAGTTGTGCTTTTTTTGCTGTTTAAAATTGTAATAAATGTTAAGCGGTATTTCATATACGTTGCAGTTGGCATTTATGTTATACAGGTTTGGATAACTTGTGCCATTGGCAAATTTATATTGATAGGGTTGTGCATCGTATACCTTTTTCGAAACATAGAATCCGCTGCTCACCCGTAAATGATTGCTAAATGTATACGCAGCACCGGCACCCAAAACCGGTTTTATTTTTCCGGGGTAAGACAAATCAACAAAACTCATATCTGCTCCTGCGGAAACAGTGAAAGCAAACTTATTGGCAAATGCCTTGCTGCTCTTTTCCTTTTTATTAGCTGATTTTACCAAAAGCTGCTCTTTTTGTTTTGTTGCAGCAGAATCGCTTTTTATAGTTTTTTGTTTTTCAACATCAGCAGTAGTTTGAGCAACAACATTGGAAGCTTTTTCAGGCTGTTCAAATGTTTTTATAATAGCAGTATCATTGTCTGCCTGTTCATCAGGTGTTACAACAGTTGTTTTTGTATTTCTTTTATTTTGTGCGCTGTTCTTTTCAGTATTGGTAAAATCATCTTCAGTTGCAGCAGGCTTTTTAATTTTTACAGTAAACCTGCTGTTGGTTTTTAAAACAATGTTTTTGTTTTTTGTTACTACAGGCTGCGAAATGCCTATGCTGCTTATAGACGCCTGGCTCGCATTATTTAAGGTAATATTTGGCTCTTGGGTTGCATTTGTTGTAGCCGTAATTGTATTGGGCTCCTTTGAACTATTAGTTTCTTTTTTCACTAATTCAGTTTTGTCAAAAGTGGTGCTTTGCTGATTAGTTCCGGTTTTACTTTCAGCAGCTGCAACAGGGGCAGCCGCATTATTCTGTTTACGTAATTGCTGCACACCAAAAAACAACCCGGTTCCCACTAATAAAAACAACAGCCAAAAAAGCACAGGTTTGCGCCTGTCTTTTTGCTGCGGCATGTGCTTATCTAACAACACCAGCATTTTTCCCCAGGCCTCATCATCATAAGGCGGGTGATGCTGGTTAGCGGCATCGTTAATAATTTTGTCTAATTCGTTATCCTGCATTTTTTACCAGTTTAGTTATGTTTTCACGGTATAAGATTTTTTGCAATTGCTTTCTTGCCTTTGCAAGGTTAGATTTGGATGTGCCTACCGAAATACCCAACTGTGCTGAAATTTCCTCGTGGCTAAATCCATCTACAATAAAAAGGTTGAGCACAGTCCGGTATGCCGGCGACATATCCTGTATAAAACGGATTATTTCATCGTAAGAAATTTTTTCAATGGGTGTTGTTTCAGTTGCAGAAAGGTGGATAATAGCAGTGTCAGGTTCAGAAACGTTTTTATGTTTTTGATTTTTTCTAAAATGATCAATAGCAGTATATACCATTATTTTACGCAGCCACCCTTTAAAGGAATTTACTACATCTGCATATGCCGGTTTAAACTGGTGTACTTCTTTAAACACTTTTAAAAAACCATCATTAAGTATTTCCGATACATCTTCATCCCGGCTTGTGTAACGGTCGCATACGGACATAGCATATCCGTAGAAAGAGTGGTATAATTTTTTTTGACTCTCCCTGTCGTTAAGAGCACAACCTCTTATAAGCAAGTTTAATTCTTCTTCTGCTAACAAAATTTGTAGTTACCGGTTTTTATAAATCGGCTAAAGGCGCATTAAAGTTGCCTGTAAAAGATACATTTTTTTATGGCCATATAAAAGCGGTTGTATAAAATTTATCAATAATAATAATGATATTTACTAAGCTGTTTCAGTATTCGCCCCACGTACAACTACGCAGTTTTACAATAAAGAGAAAATATATCTTTTTCAGCAGGCCATACACACAATAAAAAGGTTATTAACAACGATTTATAAGCAAGATTGAAAAATCCGTCATCCAACTGAAAACCCAACAAGAATGAGATTAACCCGTACTGTAACAGCAGCTTTATTTCTGCCGCTCCTTATGGCAAATACTTATGCTCCTGTTGTTAAAAGTAAAACACTGCTTTCTGCCACTGTTGTTATTCACAGCAAGCCGGTTGTTTCAGAAAATTCAGATTGTTATACTGCATGGAACCTTACTGCTGCCGGTTTATCCAAAGAGGCATTTGATTTTGCCATGAAAGGATACCAGCAATTAATGCAAAAAAACATGCTGCAAAAAGCCAATGTAATTACCATAGTTGATTACAGTTTACCCTCCACACAAAAAAGATTGTATGTGCTGGATATGGCAGATGGCAAAGTGCTTTTTCATTCACTGGCAGCGCATGGAAGAAATTCCGGGTTATTATATGCCAGCGATTTTTCTAATAAGCAATCATCATTAAAAACCAGCCTGGGGTTTTTTATTACCGGCAACACTTATATTGGTAATAATGGCTACTCTTTAAAATTAAATGGCTGCGAAAGCGGCATTAATAACAATGCCATGCAACGTGCTATTGTAATGCACGGCGCAGATTATGTAAATGAAAATTTTATAGCACAAAATGGTTATTTGGGCCGAAGCCACGGTTGCCCGGCCATACCACAAAACATAAGTAAAAAATTAATTGATGTAATTAAGGGAGGAAGTTGTGTTTTTTTATATCACCCGGAAAAAAATTATACCACCCGTTCAAAAATATTAAACAGCAAGGCTTAAGTAACAGCAGCAATGTAAATTTTTATTGTTAGGCACGACAGGAAAAGATACCCCACCCTAAAAAGTGGGGAATTCTTTTTACAGCATAATAAAAGCTGCTGCAACCTGGCATAAAGCGCCAAGTATTAAGCCAAGGTAAATATCTCCTGCAGAATGATTGCTTACAATTAAACGGCTTGTGCATACCAGGCCTGTAATTATAAAAGCAAGGCTTAGCGGCCATGTCATTAACATGGTGTTGTACACCATTATTACCAAAAACAAACCAATTACACCCCCCATGCCCATTGCATGCATACTTATTTTAAAATAAATGTTTGCCAGCAATGCTGCCGATGCTGTCAGCAATACTCCAAAAAAGAAGGATGCAAAAATGGGATGGTACTGGCTTTGCTGGCGGAATACATGCCATGTCCAGAAGAAAAAAACACCGCAGGCTATATAAGGTATGATGCGATCTTTTTGGGTATGCAGAAATACAGAATCAATAAACCCCAGCCCCTTTAAAAGCAAAACAGTAAATAAAGGGAAAAAAACTGCATTAAGCGCAACAATAAGCAGCACCTGTAGTTTTGCCCTTACATCAAACCCGGCTGTATATGATGGATGGATGAATAAAAGAAAATAAACAACATATAAGGGAATAAACAAAGGGTGAAAAACATAAGAGAAAAAATGAGCCAGCACTTTTATTGGCAAAGGAAATTTCCGGTCAGATGTTAGTTCTTGATTGCTTATTACTGCTTGTGCACTCATAATTCTTTTCTTAACCGGGCTACCGGAATGTTTAATTGCTCCCTGTATTTTGCAACAGTACGCCGTGCAATATTATAACCTTTTTCCTGAAGCAGTTCTGTAAGGCGCTCATCACTTAAGGGGTGCTTTTTGCTTTCTCCTTCAATCAAATCACCTAATATTTTTTTTACTTCACGGGTACTCACTTCTTCTCCGCTTTCTGTTTGCAAACTTTCACTAAAGAAAAATTTAAGCCGGTAAGTGCCAAATTCTGTTTGCACAAACTTGCTGTTGGCCACACGACTTACCGTAGAAATATCAAGGTTTGTTGCTTCTGCAATATCTTTTAAAATCATGGGGCGCAACTCTGTTTCATCACCCGTAATAAAAAAGTTACGCTGGTAATCCATTATAGCTTCCATGGTGGTAAGCAGTGTATGCTGGCGCTGTTTAATCGCATCAATAAACCATTTGGCAGCATCTATTTTTTGCTTAATAAAAAGCACCGCTTCTTTTTGGCGTTTATCTTTTTTGCTGCCTCTTTCATAATCCTTCAGCATGTCACGGTAGCCTTCGCTTATTCGTAAATCAGGTGCATTTTTGCTATTAAGGGTTAACTCCAGTTTACCGGCATTATTAAAAATAAAAAAGTCGGGCACCACATAACTTTCGTTGCGGCTTCCTTCACCCACACTGCCGGCTGGCTTGGGGTTAAGTTTTATAATTTGATTAATTATTTCCTTTAATTGTTCATCGGTTAAGCCCAGCCCACGCTGAATTTTTTCGTAATGCTTTTTCGTAAACTCATCAAAGTATTTTTCTAAAACTTTAATAGCCATCTCCACATGCTTACCTTCATCCATTTTACGCTCCAGTTGCAGCAGTAAACACTCCTGCAGGTTACGGGCACAAATGCCCGGAGGATCAAACTGCTGTATTTTTAATACCAGTTCAGCCACTTCTTCTTCGCTGGTAATAATGTTTTGACGAAAAGCCAAATCATCAACAATTGATGATATTTCCCTGCGTAAATAACCATCATCATCCAGGTTTCCAATTATCTGCTCAGCAACAGACTGTTTATGATCATCTAAATTTAACTGGCCCAGTTGCTCCAGCATCAGCTCATTAAAACCAGTTTCCACTTTATGCGGAATGGTTTTGTTGTCATCCGCTTCAGGGTAATTATCATCACGCAGTTTGTAATCTGCAATATCATCATCGCCTTCACTTACATATTCGCTAATGTCAATATTGTCATAGTCATCCTCGCTGCCATCTTTTTCAAAATCTTCATCATCACCGTCTTTAAACTCATCATTTGCTTCATCATATTCATCCAAATGCCCTTCTTCTGCCTCTTCCAGCGCCGGGTTTTCTTCCATCTCTTCCTTAATGCGGTCTTCCAGCACAGCAGTAGGCACCTGCAGCAATTTCATTAATTGAATTTGCTGCGGCGACAGTTTTTGTAATTGCTTTTGATATAATCCCTGACTTAAAGCCATATTTGCCCCTAACCCCTAAAGGGGAATTGATAGTGTTTTGTTATTAATATTGTTATCCCGGCTTTGGTATCTTTATTCCGCTTCATTGGCGTCGTACTCTTGTGCACCGACACTTTATTCAGCCTTTGCCAAAGCGTAAATTTTCCCTTCTCACAAATCTTTGCTCACAATTTCGACGTAAATTTAGTTACAAACCCGCTTTTAAATGAACGGAAAAGTTAAAATTTTATTTTTTTGCACGGTTTTTGTGGCAGGGCGGGCTTTTGGTCAAAATACAACTCATTTAAAACCGGTAAATGAAGGGCTGAAGTTTTATAAATTATCAATTTTAAAACCGGCTAAAAAGCAAAATCTGGCATTGGTAAATACGCAGAATGAAAAAACCGCCAATACTTTCCGGTTATTAAAAACAAACACTTCACCTCAGGTTATTCCGGCTAATTATTACACCAGCAACTTTGGTTTTTTTTGCAAAAAAGAATTGCAGCTGGAAAAATTAACTTCCATTCCCTTTAAATTCCGTTTGGGCAGTGTGCAGCAATGCGACAGGCTTGAAGGAAAAAATATCGCTATCACTCAATAAGCATTTCGTTTACCATTCTTACAGCATAATTGCAGCGCAATGGCTTTTTGTTTTACTTTTATGCCATGCAAAAAAAACTATTCCTGCTGGATGCATTTGCCCTTGTGTTCAGGGCGTACTATGCGTTAATACGCAACCCACGCATTACAAGCAAAGGCCGCAACACCAATGCACAATTTGGGTTTACCAATACATTGCTTGAGTTAATAAAAAATCAGCAGCCCACACACATGGCGGTGTGTTTTGATACCAGCGCTGCTACCGAACGCCACACAGACTTTGCAGATTATAAAGCCAACCGGCAGGAAACACCTGAAGATATTTCTGCTGCTGTGCCCGATATAAAAAAAATAATAGAGGCTTTCAATATTCCTGTTATTGGTATTGATGGTTATGAAGCAGATGATGTAATTGGTGCATTAGCTAAACAGGCAGAAAAAGCAGGTTACGAAGTTTATATGGTTACGCCTGATAAAGACTACGGGCAATTGGTTAGTGAAAATATTAAAATTTACAAGCCGCCATACCAGGGCAACACCTTTGAAATTTTAGGCCCTAAAGAAGTGTGTGAAAAATGGGACATTGAAAAAGTGGAACAGGTAATTGATATTTTAGGCATGATGGGTGATGCAGTGGATAACATTCCGGGCATACCCGGTGTGGGAGAAAAAACAGCCGCCAAATTATTAAAGGAATATGGCACACTTGAAAACGTACTGGCAAATGCCACAAACATAAAAGGCAAACTGGGCGAAAAAATTGTAGCCGGTAAAGACCTTGCCATAATGAGTAAAAAACTGGCCACTATTATTACTGATATTCCTGCGGCAGAATTTCATGAAGAAAACTTCCGCATAAAAGAAATGAACAAAGAAGCGGTGAAAGAAATTTTTGCGGAACTTGAATTTAAAACATTGGGTAAGCGGTTGCTGGGCGAAGATGTTGTGGGGGAAACCCCGTCGGCGGCTTTAAGTCCCGATAGCGGCTCTGCAAAAGAAACAGCCAATGTGCAAATGGATTTGTTTGGAAATATAATTGAACCTGCGCCGCAACCTGTAAAAGAAACCGTAAAAGCAGTTATAGAAGATGATGAAGAAGGCAGTGTTTTACCGGTTGACAAAAACATCAATAACACACCGCACAATTATATTTTACTGAATGATGATGCATCAATAAAGCAATTTATAACTGGCGCAGCAAAACAATCAGAAATTTGTTTTGATACCGAAACCACAGGCATAGATGCCAATGACGCAGAACTGGTGGGCATGAGTTTTTCTTACACACCTGGTGAAGCTTACTATGTGCCATGCCCGGCAGATAAAGAAGAGTGCCTTACACTGCTTAATAAATTCAAACCATTGTTTGACGATAAAAGCAAAACATGGATAGGCCAGAATCTTAAGTATGATATGCTGATGCTGAAATGGTATGGCTTTTCTTTTGCCGGAACTATTTTTGATACCATGCTGGCACATTATGTAATTGAGCCCGATGGCAAGCGTGGCATGGATGCGTTAAGTGCAAAGTATTTAGGTTACGAGCCGGTGCATATTGATGAACTGATTGGCAAAAAAACTCCCAAAAGCAAACAGGGCAGCATGAGAGATGTTGAATTGGAAAAAATAAAAGATTATGCTGCTGAAGATGCCGACATTACACTACAACTAAAAAATATTTTTCTGCCACAATTAAAAACAAAAGAAGTAGAAAAAGTTTTTTACGAAGTGGAAAATCCATTGGTGAAAGTGTTAACGGATATGGAGTTTGAGGGCATTCGCATTGATGAAGGTTTTTTAAATGATTACAGCAAGCAACTGGAAGCAGAAGCGAAAGTTGCAGAAGAGAGTGTATATAAACAAGCAGGTGTTCGTTTTAATTTGGCAAGCCCCAAGCAATTAGGTGAAGTATTGTTTGAAAAATTGCAATTAGACCCAAAAGCAAAAAAAACAAAAACCGGCCAATATGCCACAGGCGAAGACGTGTTATTGAAGCTGGCTGCAAAAAATAAAATTGTAGATGATATTTTAATTTTTAGAGAATACACCAAATTAAAAAGCACTTATGTGGATGCGCTGCCGCTGATGATAAACAAAAAAACCGGCCGTGTGCATACGTCCTATGCGCAGGCGGTGGCAGTTACAGGAAGGTTGAGCAGCAATAATCCCAACCTGCAAAATATTCCGGTACGTACCGAAAGAGGAAAAGAAATACGCAAAGCATTTATTCCCCGTGATAAAGACCATGTGTTAATGAGTGCTGACTATTCACAAATTGAGTTGCGGATTGTAGCATCTATCAGTGGAGATGAAAATATGTGTAACGCATTTCGTACAGGAAAAGATATTCATACTGCTACTGCTGCAAAAGTTTTTAATGTAGACGAAAAGGAAGTAACAAAGGAAATGCGCTATAAAGCAAAGAGTGTAAACTTTGGTATTATTTATGGTCAGGGTGCTTTTGGTTTGGCAGAAAACCTGGGCATTGCAAGGGCAGAAGCAAAAGAAATAATTGACAATTACAAGAAAGAATTTCCGCTCATTCAAAAGTATATGGACGATACCATCAACTTTGCAAAAGAAGCAGGCTATGTGCAAACACTCATGGGCCGCAAGCGCTGGTTAAGGGATATTAACAGCGCCAACTTTACTGTACGTGGCTTTGCAGAACGCAACGCCATTAACAGCCCCATACAGGGCACGGCTGCAGATATGATAAAACTGGCCATGATTAAAATACATGCTGCTTTTAAAAAGCAAAACTTTAAAAGTAAAATGTTGCTGCAGGTGCATGATGAACTGGTGTTTGATGCACATAAAGACGAAATAGAAATTATTAAACCCGTAATATTAGAATGTATGCAAACTGCACTGGCATTACCCAATGGTGTGCCTACAGATGCAGAAGTGGGAATGGGAGACAACTGGCTGGCAGCACATTAATATATCACAATGAACTGGGAAGCTTTTTTTAAAAACACAAACATTATTGGCAGCCGCTACCTGCTTATATCAGGTATAGCATTTTTACTTTGTTATGTGTTGCTGCGCCGTGCTATTGCATCCAAAAAAATACAGCAGCGCTTTCCAAAATTTGGTGATTATGCAAGGGAAATTTTTTTCTCCCTCCTTTCAATATGCATACTTGCCTTTGTACCTACATTGGTTTTTAACACTCCACAAATAGCAAAGCATACTTTCTATTATAAAGATATTCACCAGCACAGCATGGTATATTTTGTGCTGGCGTTTCCGCTAATGGCTATAATGCATGATACTTATTTTTACTGGGCACACCGGTTGATGCATCACCCCAAAATATTTAAATGGGTTCACCTGGTACACCATAAGTCCACTAACCCCAGCCCGTTTGCAGCCTATGCGTTTCACCCGCTGGAAGCGGTAGTGGAGTCGGGCATTTTTTTAATTTTTGTTTTTACAATACCGGTTCATTTGTTCCATCTGCTGTTTTTCTTTTTATTCATGATAATCTACAATGTGTACGGGCATTTGGGTTGGGAGCTATATCCAAAAGGCTTTAGCAAACACTGGCTGGGCAAATGGATTAATACTTCCATCTCTCACAACCAGCATCACCAGTATTTTAAAGGCAATTATGGTTTATACTTTTTGTTTTGGGACCGGATGATGGGAACATTGAGGGAAGATTACGATGAGAGGTTTGAGAAAGTAAAAAATCAAACAAACGAATTGCAAAATCAACAACTAAATTAAAATGAAATACAACGACAGGTACTTATATATTTACAGCAGTGGCCGGGTTGCTAAAATAAATAAGCAAAACGGAGAAATTATCTGGCAAACAAAATTAAAAGACATGTGTATAGGTGGTGCCACCGTAGCCAATATGCAAATTGATGGAGATAAAATTTTTGTTGGCGCCAACGGTATACTGGTATGTATTAATGAAAACAATGGCGAAGTTGTTTGGACAAATTCTTTAACTGGCTGGGGTTATGGGTATGTAATATTTGCTAACCAAAGCCAAGCAGAAGCTGCTAATCATCAAACCACACAGGCATCTGCCTCATCATCATCAACAACCAGTTAATATTTTATTTTGAAACCACTACTTATATATTGTTACGATGCCTACTGCGGCTGGTGCTACGGCTTTAGCCCCATAATAAAAAAAATTGTAGAAACGTATAAAGGCAAACTTGATATTGAAGTTTTAAGCGGCGGCATGATGATTGGCGAAAGCAAAATGCCTATTGAAAAAATTGGTCCGTACATACAAGGCGCTTATAAACGTGTGGAAGAATTAACCGGAATAAAATTTGGCGAAGATTTTTTATGGCATGTATTTAACCCCGATAAAAGTGATTGGGTGATGAACAGCGAAAAGCCAGCCATAGCACTTTGCATTTTCAAAGAAATTTTTCCTGAGCAACAATTAGCATTTGCCTCAGATTTACAATACGCCTTAAACTATGAAGGCAGGGATTTAGATGACGATGAAGCATACCGTCATCTTTTAGAAAAATATAAACTAGATGCAGACGATTTTTACAGCAAACTTAAAAACCCCGAATACAAAGAGAAAGCATACTACGAGTTTGCGTTGTGCAAGCAATTGCAGGTTACGGGTTTTCCCACCGTGTTGCTGCAAACAGGTGAAACTAAATTTTATTTAGTAGCTCAGGGGTTTACAGCCTATGAAGATGTGCATGCAAGAATTGAAAATATATTGCAGGAAAACCATATTGGCAGCCCTTCTAAGTAAAAGCAGTTAATAATTACTTTTTACTGCGGTTGTTTTTAATTACCGCTTCATAGCGCTCAATCCATTGGTCGGGAGTAATTTTTGTTGCAAGTTCTCCAATAAGTTTATATGGAATGTCTTCTGCTTTTTTATAGCGCAGGCAGCTTTTGCCTTTGTCAGCTTTTTTCCCTGTAAGTTTTGTGTATGCATCAACAAACCACTTTTCCAGCTTAGGGTCGCCGTAAATACCCATATGGTAAACAGTAATGGTGTTTTTTTGTGATGCTATGTTTAAAAATGGCAATGGTAATTTAGGATCGCAATGATAACCGGGAGGATATTTACTGTGCGGCACCACATAGCCAATCATACCATAGCCCATACACTCCTGGAAACCTTTTGGTAAATTCTTTTTTATAACTTTTCTTAATTCTGTAATTGCTTTTTGCCTGTCTTCGGGCAGTTCAGCAAGGTATTCATCAACAGTTGTTGCTTTAGATTGCATACGGGTATTTTTAAAAATTTAAAATTCTGAAAAATTCAGGCCATGGCCCCATTTCGGTTTTATACTGTTTGGCCATAACTCGGGTTACTTGAGCAATGTGCGTAAGATCATGCACCACCCAGGTAGAAAGCAGGTTTTTTAAAGTTACGCTGCCCAATACAGGATGCATGCCTTTCTTTTCAAAATCACTTTCGGTAAGGTTTAGTGATGTAAACCAAATTAAATTCTCTTTACGTACAGCTACAAATTCATCCAGCAATTGTTGCAGGTTTTTGCCTTTACTGTTTTCGTATTGTGCAAAACGGTTCCAGCGCTCAAAAGGTTTTGCATCGCCGTATTGCAGTATTATTTTTATACGGGCTGTCCAGTCTGTTTTTTCTCCTTCAATTAAATGGCCTACCACATCATAAGGTGAAAAAGTTTCCGGGCCTTCATTCTGCATAACCCAATCATCACTTAAACCACCTAACAACGCTTGTAAAACTGCAGGTGTACGTTGTAAAATTTCTATTGCCTGCGGAATGGTGTAATTCATTTCTTTTTCTTTTTGCTGGCCTTTGCAATTTTATTGTACTCCAGCGCCAGTTGTACCCAGTAATTTAATTTCTTTTTTGTAGCGAGTGCGTCAATAGCTACAAAAACATATCCCTTCATTATTTTACCTGTAAAATCCATGGGCGTGCAGCCTTCTTTTTCCATCACTTCGTCATATACATCAGGATTAAGGCGCACCATCAGCCGTTCTTTTTCCACGCCTAAAGCCATTTTATCATTTACCATAAAACACAAACCGCCAAACATGGCTTTTTCTTCTACGTTTTTGTGCGTAAGGGCTATTAACTCTCTTACATTGTCTGCCAGCTTTTCGTTATATGCCATGGGTTAATTTTTATACCTGCTGTAATAAAAATTTATTTTCTTATCCGGCATTTGCAGCCCGCCATCAATAAAAGCATGAATGGAATCTTTATTGATTAAGCGGTAAACGATGCGTTTTGGAAAATCATGCTCCGGATTTTCGGCTGTAAAACTGCTGTCGGTAAAAGAAGAAATTGTAAAACTTACCGGCTCGTTATTGTTTTGCCCATTTACAATTGAAACAAAACTGAAATGGTTATTACGAAAAGTAATTTGCATATTTTCTGAAACAGAAGACATGCCTGTTACAGAAAAATTAAGGCTTTCGCCAGCCAGTGTGCTGTCGTTTAACTGCTGCCAGTTTTCCATAATGGCGCTGCCGTTTTTCTTTTTCATTATCCACGAACCTTTCAACCATTCAAATCTTTTAACCGTATTATTATAGCCTGCAAAAGCCATTAACAGCATTGCAGTGCAAACAAAAAGGGCAGTCAATTTTTTTTTAAGCATATAATTCTTATTGTTTTTCCATTACTGCTTTTAAATTGGTAAGGCCAGTACTGAAATCATCTCCAATCATTTTATCCATATCCATAAACAGTTTCATTATGTTCATGGGGTAAGCCATTTTACTGTCGAAACCCCAGGTAACTTTGGTATGGGTTGAATCTATAGCTGTAGTTGTAAAAGTTGCTTTGGCATGAGAGTCCCAGGGTTTTATAAAATGCAGGTCTGTTTCCATGCTTTCACCATCTTTAATTGTGGTAATGGTTTGCGAGCCTTTACCAACATCGCCATTCTCACTGTCCCATGCATAACTAAAGCCAACAGTGCCGTCGGTGCCGGTATATGATTTTTTCATGTTGGGATCCATCTTATTCCATTTACTAAAATTGTCCTGGTTTTTTACATACTTAATGTATTCAAAAACTTCAGCTTTTGGTTTATTAATTACAATTTCACGGGTGGCCTTCATGTCTTTACTTACAAATAATGCCACAACAAGTATAAGTGCAATTATGCTTGCAATTACTATTAAAAAGCGTTTCAAAAATTTCATGTCAGTTAAATTTTATTGGTTAAAATATTTTGCAGGAATATTATGCAATGCAATACGGTTGCCTTCGGTGTCAATAAAAATTCCCATATCACCATAATCTTCCGAAATCATTTTTTTAGGAACCATAATTTGTCCGCCGGCAGCCACCACACGGTCTAAAATTATTTGTAAATCAGGATTGCCATTTAAATAAATAAGCGGCCCGTCCGTTCCGGAAGGTTTGTGAAAACCACCAGTGTCAATAATGGTGCCGCCTATTCCGTTCATTGGGTCGTCCAGCGGAAAGGCCCGCATTTTTACCCCGGGAAAATCCATGTTCACCATTTTAATATTAAAAATAGTTTCGTAAAATTTTTGTGCCCTGTCGGCGTCGGTGGCTGGTATTTCAAACCAGCTGATAGCATTTTTCATATAGCCTGTTTTATTTTTTGTTGTTAGTTTCTTTCATGTTCTTATATGCAGTAGTAATAAGCTCTTTCAATATTTTTATATCCACATCGGCTAATTTATTAATGTACAAACAAGATACACTGGTTTTGTATTTACCCAGTTTTGTCAAAATATTTTTATAGCTGTTAACTGATGGCAGAATGTACAGTGTGATGTTTTGTTTACGTGGCGAAAAGCCCGTAACAAACCAGTCGCCTTCCCGTTTGCTGCGTTCGCTTTTATAATGCCATGTTCCAAAACCAACAATACTGTCGCCCCACATTTTGGGTTCCTGCTTACTGGCCTGTTGCATTATTTTTAAAATGGCTTCGCTGTCCTTTCGCTTCTGTTCTTCTTTTATTAAAGCAATAAAGTCTGCTACAGATGCATCATTCTTTTTGGTTTTTATTTCGGCCATATTATTGATTGATATCTTTTCCTTCTTTGAGCTTTATTATAAAATCTTCCAGTTGCTTTTTACTGTTTTCATCCGGCGCTTGCGCAATAGCTTTTTCAGCAAATTTTAAAGCATTTTTAAAATCGCCTTTGGCACTGTAGCCGTTTACAAGGCCACTGTTTACGCCAAAAATATCTCCATATCTTTTTTGGCTGGCTTTAAAAATATCCAGTGCTTTGTCTGTTCGTTTTTGGCCAATTAAAATACGGCCATAAGCTGTGTATTGATTAGCAGTTGCAATAAGCAGTGCTTCATTCATGGTGCTGTCTGCTTCTGGTATACGGTTTAATTTTTCGTAAGCAGTAGCAAGGTTGCGCAGGGTGATGTATGTTTTTTGCCCGGCAGGGCCAACAATGGCATTCTTGCTCCATGCCAGTGCTTCTTCCAGGTTTATATTTTTATTAAGGCAATATTGTGCAGCCTGTAATTCAAGCGCAGGAATAAAGCTTTTGCGGCTGGTCATTTCTTTACGCAGTTTGGCAATTACAATATTGTCAACATCCACATCAATTCTAAAAGGCACACTTACATATTCCCATTGCATGGCTACCACACAATGCTTTTCTCCGTGCTGTAAAAATTCAAATTTTAACCACTCCACGCTTTTATCAAGCTTTGCTGGTTTTACATCCACACGCAGCACATCATCTTCCGGTTTATAACTAAAACTGCCCCAGGCTTCGCTTTGTGTACTAAAAATAAGTGTAACATTATCTGCCCCCATTGCCATAAATAAAGCATAAGTACCCGCTTTAATGTCTTTGCCTTCCACTTTTACATCATGCTCAAAAGTTATGGTAGTAGCTTCGTTGGCACCCACACGCCAGGGGGCATCATTTTTTCCGCTCACATTATTTTGTTCTTTAAAACCATAGGGCACTTTGCTGCCAAATAATTTTCCTTCCCGTTTATTTACATCCGGGCGGCTGTATTTTATGGTTATAGATGTAATGCCTACTTCTTCACTAATCATAGCACGGGGGTTGCCACCTCCGGGTGGTAAGTCCATTTGTGCAAATGCTGAGGCCGCAAGTATAAGGGCAACAAGCAGTAAGTTTATTTTTTTCATTTTGTTATTTTTATGAGTGGTTTATTTAGTAACTGCATTTACCATTTTACTGTATTGTTCGTCGCTGGCTTCCCATAGTTCCACCCGGTTACCTTCACAGTCCAGTATGTGAATAAATTTGCCGTATTCAAAAATTTGCATTTCATCTACAATGGTTACACCCTCTTTTTTTAATTGTGCCACCAGTGCAATTAAATCATCTACCCTGTAATTAATCATGAATTGTTGATTAGTATTACCAAAGTAGTCACTGTCTTTTTTAAAAGGGCTCCACACAGTATAGCCTTTTTGCTGGGTGTTATCTTCATGCCGCCACTCAAAGCTGGTACCGTATTCATCCATATTTATTCCAAGGTGTTTGGCATACCATTCTTTCTGGGCTTCGGTATCGTTGCATTTAAAAAATATACCGCCTATTCCTGTTACTCTTTTCATTTAAAAATTTTGATTAGTAAAATAGTAATACCTGCGCATTATAACAAGCTTTTTTTACCGGCGGCGATGCAGCTGTTCTGTAAATTCCATAAAAATTTATTTTGTATGCGTTTGCATTTAATTAACAAAGCGCTTGTGTAATTGCGCAGTTGTTTTCATCCACATAGCAAACCAATTGTTATGCGGATACAAATTTTTAAAGATGCCCGTTACTTTCAAATTCTGTTTCAAACTGTTTTTTTAACCTATGGTATTGTTTACCTGCAATGGAGGGCAGAGTGGTGGTTGTACTGCACTTACTTTGCCACCAGTTTAATAACGCAATTACTGTTTGAAGGGTGGCTTGGTAAAAAGGAAATACCATTATGGAAAAGATATAAAGCCGCCATTCCCTCTGTACTCATTTCTTCTTTTGGTTTAACGCTGTTGCTTAAAACAAATTTTTTGTGGGTGGCTGCACTTGCAGCATTTATTTCTATAGCCTCAAAATTTTTAATTCGTATTAAAGGCAAACACATTTTTAACCCCAGTGCTTTGGGTATAGTGGCTGCCATTTTTTTAACCGGCAATGCATGGTTTAGCCCCGGGCAATGGGGCAGCAGTACCGTTATATTGTTTGGTGTTTGCTGCCTGGGTATTATTGTAACCACAAGGGTGCAAAAATTAGATACCAGCCTAGCTTTTTTAGGAACATTTGCCGCATTGCTTTTTGCAAGGCAAATAATTTATTTAGGCTGGCCGCTCGATTTTTTTGTACAAAGCATCAGCACCGGCAGTCTTTTATTGTTTTCCTTTTTTATGATTACCGACCCTAAAACCACTCCCAACCATACGGCTGCAAGAATAATTTGGAGTGCCCTGGTGGCTGCTGCAGCTTTTTATTTAGCCACTTTTAAATGGATAAACGGAGCCCCGGTTTATGTACTGGTTTGCCTGCAGCCATTGGTGCCGCTGGTGGATTATTTGTTTAAAGCAAAAAAGTATGAGTGGCGTAAACAAAGTATTACTGCAAAAAATAATTTCCATTCGCTTACAAACAACAATTTATCAATTCAACAATAAACAATTTAAATTATGAAAACACAATTAATCACAACAACGGCATTGGTATTTACAGCCTTTGCATTAATGAGCTTTTGCGGCTTTTATGTAAGCAAGGCAGATGGCGGATTAAAAAACAAAACCAGCCAGGTTATTTTAGTACGTGATGGTAATAAAAACGTAGTTACTATGTATAATGATTTTAAGGGAGACACCAAAGATTTTGCCATGGTGGTGCCGGTGCCGGTGGTGCTGCGTAAGGATGATATTAAAGTGGTGGACCAGAGTATTTTTCAAAAGCTGAATGATTACAGTGCGCCAAGGCTGGTGGAATATTGGGACCAAAACCCTTGCTACGACTATGAGTCGAAAGCGGATATGATGTTACAGGGTAAAGTAGCCGGGGTACAACTTAATGATGTTGTTGTTACCAGTGGATACAAAAGAAAAGAATCGGTAAAAATTGAAGCCAAATATTTAGTTGGTGAATACGACATTTTAATCCTAAGCGCCAAAGAAAGCAGTGGCTTAAAAACATGGCTCAATGAAAATGGGTATAAAATTCCTGAAGGTGCGGAAGAAGTGCTGGACCCTTACATAAAAAGTAATTTGAAATTTTTTGTGGTAAAAGTAAATGAGAAGGAAAAAGCGAAGCTCAACAATAATTTTTTACGCCCAATACAAATCAGTTTTACCTCACCAAAATTTATGCTGCCCATACGTTTGGGTATGGCGAATGCAGATGGCGACCAGGATTTAATTGTTTATGCCTTTACAAGAAAAGGAAGAATTGAATGTACCAACTACCGTAATGTAAATATGCCTACCGGTAATAATGTACCCTTATTTGTGCAAAAGAATTTTGGCGCTTTTTATGGCAATCTTTTTAACCATCAATGGAAGAATGAAGACAAGAGCGTATCGTTTTTAGAATATGCCTGGAATGTTACACCTGTTAACCAAATGAAATGCGACCCTTGTGTGGGCAATCCACCAACGGAATATGATTTGGTGCAGAGCGGTGTGTGGTGGCTGGGCGGTAAAGACTGGAGCGATTACAGTGATGTAGATGCGGATGAGCCTGATAACGGCAGTAAGAATGTACATTTTACAAGGCTGCATTTTCGTTACAACCGCAAATCTTTTCCACAGGATTTAATGTTCCAGGTAACGCCCAATACAGAAAACTTCCAGGCACGCTATGTAATTACGCATCCTGCAACAGGAGAGTTTACATGCGATGCCGGTAAAAAATATTTACTGGATTTAAAAGCAAGACGCAAAAAAGAACTGCGTGAGCTAACTGCATTAACCGGCACCAACTTAACCAACTGGCAGGATGATGCCACTGCTGCTAACGATGAAGAAGATGTAACAGCAGCGCAATACACTACATTAATAAAAGAAGTGGAAAACGAAGGCAATAACAACGGCCCGGCAGGCTTAGTAATTTTTAGTGCTGTAGTACTGGGCAGTGCAGGTTTTTTAAAATGGAAAGGTTTTGTTTAGGTTTTAGTTATGTTATACAGGTTTTGGTTTACAGCCCCCGTTTCATTGGGGGCTTTTTATTAAACGCAGCTAAATTCAGTGCTTCTGTGCCTCAGTGGCAAAACCATAAGTTTAATAAAAACTTTGCGGCAGGCATATAAAAAAAAGCCCCCCTAAAAATAGGGGGAGCTTCCTGCTATTCGTATTCACCTTTGTACTATTGTCCTTGAGGCCTTCCACCACCTCTTTGAGACATTGTGGTTGGCTCAATTTGTTCTTTCCATATTTTCAGCTGCTCTTCAGTAAGTACAGCTTTTAATTTTTTATTCCTTTCATCTGTGGCTTGTTGTCTTGCAGCCCTCATTGCATCTCTGTCCATTTGTCCGCCGCCTGCAGCAGCCCTCATTTCTTCCATTTTTTTATCCGATTCCCTGAAGGACTGGATAAAGATGGTATCTACCTGTGCCATTTTTGCGGCATCTAATTTAAAAGCACTGTCAATTTTTTCATGAATAGGTTTTAAACGTTCTTCTGGTGTGCGGCGTTGAAAATTACCGCCTCCCTGTGCCATTGCTGCAACACTTAAAACTGTTGCGGCAACTAATAAAGCCTGTTTTTTCATGTGTTATTTTTAATTATTTATTGATGACAGTATACATAAGACGACCGGCGTAAAAAAAACCGTCGCAGTTTTTTTATTTTTTTTCTTCGGGCTTTTTAGGCTTGCGGCTCCACATTTTGTAAAAAAGAGAGTCAAACTTTGGTAACTGAGCAGCAGTACATATTTTGCGCACTTCCAGCATATGGTTATAAAACTGCCGTTCCATTCCTTTTTGTTTTTCAGCCGAAAGGGTTATGGCATTGGTAATAGCAGAATCACTGAAGGCCTGCTTGCCCAGTTCTTTAAACTGCAGCTCTTTAGCAGTGCGTATATCATCAAAAGTGCCTTTCATTTTCTCCCGGTGCTTTTTGGCCAACGTGTCGTACTCCTGCATCTGGTCCGGGCTAAAGCCAATTTCCTTTTGTAAAAAATCCCTGGCAACAGCATCCCTGTTCGGTCTTGCAGGTGGTTTAACAGCATCATTTTTAGTAAATAAAAAATACAGCATAGCAATATTGGTAAGCACCAAAATGCCTATTATCAGTAAAAAAAATTTACTTTTTGCTTGTGTGCTCATTTATGGTTCTATATTTTCAATGTCATTTAAAACAGCAACAGCGCTGTTGTAATCTTCTGTTGCGGCATAATACTGCTCGTCCCCGGTGCCGGTTTTAGCAGGCTGGTTAAAAGTAAAAACTGCTGTATTTACAGTAATTACCAGCACCACGCATGCAATAGCCACAGCTGGCCGGGAAAGAAAGCGCAGGGCATTATCCCAGGAGCCTTCTTGCTTTTTTTGCATCCTGGCTGTAAGCCGGGTTAATAAAAAAGGCTTGGGTGTGGCACGCTTTGCACCATCAAGGCTGTTAAGCGTATCATCAATCTGTTTGTTTATTTGTTCGTTTTTCATAATTCTTAAGCAATATTTTGTGAATAATAATCTTTTAAAATTTTACGCAGGTTGCTTTTGGCCCTTGCTATTAGTGATTCCACTGCGGTAACTGATAAATTCATTATCTCCCCAATATCCTGGTGTTTTAATCCTTCTAATTTATGAAGGGTAAAAACAGTACGCTGGTTATCGGGTAACTGCTCCAGTGCTTTAAACAAAGTGGCTGCATTTTCTTTTTGTTCCATCAATACACCGGGGTGCGTAAAATCTTCCGGGTGTATACTTTCCTCGTTACTGGTACCAAACAAGCGCTGCACAAATGCAAAGCGTTTTTTTGTTTTTTTTCGCTTTAAATGATCAAGCGATTTGGTAATTGTAATGCGGTACAACCACGTACTGAGTTTACTTTCGCCTTTAAAAGAACTTACAGACTGGTACACCTGTATAAAAACCTCCTGTGTTATATCGTCTGCATCATCTTCATTCTGTACAATACCCACCGCTGTGTTGTACACCATATCCTGCCATTCATCCACCAGCTTTTTAAAAGCGGTTTCATCTCCTCTCTGTAATTGTTCAATTAGTTCCGGCTGGTTCAACACAATTTAATTATATCCTAGCTAAAGTTACTTAAAATCCGCCCGGCCCCATATTTCCACCACCCGGAGGGCCCCATCCGCCCATGGGCCTGTTAAAGTTTCCGCCACCATTTTGCCTGGTTGCTCCCGTACCAAAATTTTTAAGTTTGTATGTAAACGTAAGCATAAAATACTGACGCAATACCTGTGTCTGGGCATCTTCAATATATGTTCCGGTTACAGTTCTTACCAAACTTTGGTTTTGTTTTAATAAATCAAATACAGACAGTTTTAATTCACCGGCTTGTTTCTTTAATATTTTTTTACCTACTGCAGCATTCCATAACCAAAAGCTTTGGTTAAAGCCGGTTGATAAACCACTATAGGTATTGCCGGATACATCGTTTTGCAAAAACCATCCTTTTTTACTTAACAGGTTAACCTGCACACCGGCAGTTTGGTTTACATATTTAGTGCTGGAGTTGTTGGTGTTTGTGGTGTTTGAATTGTTGAAATTGGCTGTGTAAGAAACATTAAAATCAACAAACTCACTTATATTACTTGCAAATACCACACCAGCATTGTATGCATAACTGTTGGTGATTGTATTAATGTTGTTTATATAACCCGGCAACCTTGAGTAACTGAAGCCCGTGTTAACGTTAATGTTTGTTTTAATAAATTTTAACGGCATGCTGTAAGTAAAGAATGTACGCAGGCTTTTGTACCCATCCAGGTTAACAGGTTTAATAAGCTGCGATCCTTTCTTTAAAACAATACCCTTTTGTATAACAGAGTCTTTTGTTGCCACATATGTTCCGGACGAAATATAATCTGCAGCAGTTTGTAATATTAAATTGGCAAAAAAGCTTTTGCTTGTTTTAGAATTGGTGTATGAATAACGGCCTGACAGGAAATGTGTGTATGATTGCTGTAAATCAGGATTGCCACTGCTTACACGTAAAGGATTGCTTAAGTTCACCACATCCTGCAACTGTGTTACAGAAGGAAAGTTGGTAGATGCCCTGTAAAAAACCCTTACGTTACTATACATGCCCATTTTTTTACGGTACATCAGGTTAGGTAAAATATTAGCAAAACTTTGGTTTACCGATGTTGCTGTAGGGTAAATGCGCTGGCTTTCCAGTTTTGAATGCTGCAGGTTAACACCAAAAGATAATTGCTCATCCCTGCTTTTACCAAGGCGGTAATTAATACCGGCGTTATTTGTGGTTATTGTATTGTCAAACAGGTTAGAAAGTGTGGTATCAAAAACAGTGTATTTGGCACCATCATAATTATAAGTTTCCTGGTTGGCTTTATTTTTTTGTACCGATGGAGTGTAGTCAATTTGCAACTGGCCTTTTTTACCAATAGGTTCTGTATAGGCAAAACTGGCGCTGTAACTGTTGCCGTGTGTAATGTTGTTGCTAAAGCGGTTTTGTAAAGAGTCTGTTGCTATACTGCCGTTATAAAATTTATACGCAGCATTGGTATATGTTTCCCCGTCGTTTTTGTTCCACCCTGTATTCAGGCTTATTGAAAAAGTTCGCCCCTGTTTTCTAAAACTGTGGCGGAACATTACACTGTTACGTATGTTGTAACCATCTTTATCAGCCGTGCTGGTACTGCTAGATGTACTGATGGAATCATTTACACCATAATAATTTTGCGAAACAGAATTGGTGCCGGAGTTATTTTTTTGATAGCTGATGCTGGGTATAATAAAAATTGAATTGAAAGAATCCAGCTTATACTCCAGCCGCAGGTTAAGCCGGTGGTTGGTATTTTTAGAAGCAGTGTTGTACTGCTGCCTGCTGAACTGGTTTTTTGGATTGTAAAAAGTTTCTGTATTGGTAAGGCTTTCGTTAGTATTGGTGCTGTTATTATAAAAATAACTGCCGGCCAATGTAAATTTTTTACCATACTGGTTGCTAAAGTTAATACCAGCAGCATTTGTTTTACTTATACCACTTGTTTGGCCCACACTAAAATTATCAGAGTTGCCGCCACCGCCACGGTTGCCACCACCGCCGCGGTTACCACCACCGCCTCCTCCGCCACTGGTAACACCCAGTAAATCCTGTCCGCCAAAGTTTTGCTGGTTAATATTGTTAAAGTTACCTACCAGCGATAAACGCCTGTTGCCGTCAAAAAAACTAATGTTGCCACCTGCAGAATACCGGCTGTCTGTTCCTGCGCCGGCATACACACGGCCAAACTGGCCATTGCGAATACCGCTTTTAGTAACAATATTTACTGTTTTTATGGAGTTACCGTCATCAAAGCCGGTAAGTTGTGCCTGGTCGCTCAGGCGGTCAAACACCTGTATTTTATCAATTACATCTGCCGGCAGGTTTTTTAATGCGGCTGTGGCATCATCACCAAAAAAGTCTTTGCCATCTACAGTTACTTTACGTACCTGCTCGCCCATGGCTGTTACAGTACCGTCTTTAGCCACTGTAATACCGGGTAGTTTTTTTACTAAATCTTCGGCAGTAGCATCCGGGTTTACTTTAAACTGGCTGGCGTTAAATTCCGAAGTATCACCTTTTTGCTTAACGGGCGGCGTTTTTGATACTACAGTTACGCCCTGCAATTCCGTTGCTTTTTTGCTTATTGAAAAAGGGATGGCATCCTTATTACTTGCCTGTAAGTTAATTTTTTGTTCAATTTTTTCGTACCCGCTGTTGCTGATATTTACCACATAAGCGCCCGGTACAAGATTGCTGAACTGAAAGGTTCCCTTTCCATCGGTAACAGTCTGCCTTGCAAAGGCGGTATCTCTTGACGAACTTATTTTTATGGTAGCACCTGCAATAGCACTTTTATCTGCTCCATCGGCCACTTTGCCCTTTAAAGTAATATTTTGGGCATAACTGCCTGCTGATAAAAAGATTAAAAGCGTAATAAAAAATGTTTTTGTTAAGGTTGATTTTCCGTGCATACGTATTAGACGATTCGGGTGCAAAAAACAGTCGGCAGTTTTTTTAACATTGGCAGATATGCTTTTTACAAGTAAATTGCAGCCCTAAAATTTACAGTATGGAGTATAATAAGTTAGTTTCCGTAACCGGTTTGGGTGGATTATTTGAATTGCTTTCTTCAAAATCAGACGGTGCCGTGGTACGTTCGCTGGAAGATAACAGCAGCAAGTTTGTGAGCAACCGCATTCATAACTTTTCTCATTTAGAAAGTATAGAAGTTTACACAACAAAAGATAATGTAAACCTGGTGGATGTTTTTCTGGCGATGAAAGAAAGCAAAGAAAAACTGCCCGATGCAGGAGATGCAAAAGCAGTAAAAAAATATTTTGAAAAAACTTACCCGGAAATGGATTTTGAAAGGGTATATGCCAGCGATATGAAGAAAATGGTAAAATGGTTTGAAGTGCTGGTTAAAAATAACATCGAAATAAAATTGTCTGAACTGCCATTAGAAGAAGAAGGACAAACTGCTGCAGTAAAGGCCAAACCAACCGAGCAAAAAGCCGCTGCAGTTAAAAATGCACCCGCTAAAAAAATAAATGCGCCACGTAAAATGGCCTGATGGAACACAGAGGACGCTGATTGAACAGATTAACACAGATTTTAAATAAATATATCCTGCTGTAATTAAAATTGCAGCAGGATATTAAATTTTATAACGCACCATCCAACTATTATGTATTCTGCCAACATACAAAAATTGCCCCGCCACTTTTTACCCGCTGATTTTACTGTAACAAACTGGGAAACATTAGAACCTTATTTTAAAAACCTTTTAGAAAGAAGCGTTGATACAAAAGAGCAACTGGAGCAATGGCTGAAAGACCAGAGTGAACTGGAAGCCGTGGTAAACGAAGATGCCTGCTGGCGGCAGATACGCATGACCTGCGATACAGAAAACAAAACACTGGAAGAAGCCTTTAACTTTTTTGTAATGGAAATACAGCCTAAAATTCAGCCGTATGCAGATGCACTGAATAAAAAGCTGGTAAACCATCCTTTATTAAATGAACTGGATGCAGATAAATATTTTACTTACTTACGCAGTGTAAAAAAGAGCATTGAATTATTTAAAGAAGAAAATATTCCGCTGCAGGCAGAGTTATCTGTTTTACAACAGCAGTATGGTGTTACCACCGGTAAAATGACGGTGACTGTTGACGGACAGGAATACACATTACAACAGGCTGCTAAATTTTTAGAAAGCCACGACCGCAGTAAACGGGAAGAAGTGTACCGTAAAATACAGGACAGAAGGCTGGAAGACAAAGCCACATTAAACGATTTGTTTAACCAGCTTGCGGCTAAAAGAAACGAAGTGGCAAAAAATGCCGGCTTTAAAAATTATACCGAATACCGTTTTAAAGAACTGGGAAGATTTGATTATACTGAAAAAGATTGTTTTCAGTTTCATGAAGCCGTAAAGCAGCATGTAATGCCGCTGGTAAATGAAATTTATAAAAAGAAAAAAGCTAAGCTGGGTGTAGAAACATTACGCCCATGGGATATTGATGCAGAGCCAGAAGGCACAGCAGCATTGCGCCCTTTTAAAACAGGCGATGAACTGCTGCAAAAATCCATTGCATGTTTTACGGCATTGCAACCTTTTTTTGGCGACTGCCTTACAAAAATGAACGAATTAAAACACCTGGATTTAGAAAGCCGCAAAGGCAAAGCTCCCGGTGGTTATAATTGCCCGCTGGCAGAAAGCGGCGCTCCTTTTATTTTTATGAATGCTGCCGGGCAAATGCATGATGTTACCACCATGGTGCATGAAGGCGGCCATGCTGTGCATTCTTTTTTAGCGCATAATTTAGAACTAAGCGGATTTAAAGAATACCCCATGGAAATTGCAGAAGTGGCCAGCATGAGCATGGAACTTTTTAGTATGGATTACTGGCAAACATTTTTTGATAACAAAGCAGATTTGCAACGGGCAAAAGAACACCAGCTGGAAAGAGTGATTACTATTTTTCCATGGATTGCTGTGATTGATAAATTTCAGCATTGGATATACAGCCATCCTGCGCATACAAATGATGAACGTACTGCTGCATGGACGGAGATACTGAAAGAATTTCAGGATGATGTGATTGATTACAGCGGTTTGGAAAACTACCGCAGCAATGCATGGCAGCGGCAGCTGCATTTATTTGAAGTGCCGTTTTATTATATTGAATACGGCATTGCACAACTGGGTGCTATTGGTATGTGGATGCAGTACAAAAAAAATAAGCAGCAGGCAATTGATAATTATTGCAATGCGCTTGCATTGGGCGGCACTAAAACTTTACCACAGTTGTTTGCCGCAGCTGGTTTGCAGTTTGATTTTAGCCCGGAGAAAATTAAGGGCTTAATGGAGTTTGTGAAAGGGGAGATGTAATTCAACTCAATCACCTTGCCGCACTCGTAAACTGCTGGTTTACTTTTTTAAGAATATAACCGCTTATCCACCCAACATATGCATACTTGGGGTAAATAAATTTTTTGCCGGGGTTAATGCTGTTTATTTGTTTCACCAGTTCATCTAACCAGGTAGTGCCTGCAAGCAATGCTTTTTGGTCGTAAGTGTTTACGGCACGGGTAATGTTTTTTTCAATCACCACTAGGTCTTCATAACTTTTTACAAGCGATAAATCCGGTTTTATAAGGCTGTTGTAATCGGTTGTTATGCGGCGGCGAAAATCGCTGATGTCTTCACTGCTAAGCTCTGTATAATTATTGATGGCAGCGCTTTGCGGATGCAGCAGTGTGGCAATACACCATACAATACCACCGGAAAGGTAAATGGCATCCCTTGCTTTAAAGTCTGCTTTGCTCACCAGCTCATCAATCAGCACTTTATTTAAGCTGTCTTTAAAAACCTGTTCGGCAGTTTTTATAAATGCATCGGTGCCGCCATTTGTTTTGCCTTCAATTAACCGCTGAAATGATTTTGTGCCCAGCGAAAAATTCACCGGTACAAATTTTCGCTCCTTAGAAAAATAACCGCCTTTTGTATTACCGCTGCCCACATCCAGCTGGTTGTTTATAAACCTGTTTTTTTGCGGCACAATACCCATAAAACTCAGTTCGCTTTCCTGTTCGGGAGTTATATAACTGATGCGTATGGCGGTATCTAAATTTTTGGGGCGGATGACCTGTGTAAAATAATCTGTTTTTTCATATTTATCCAGCTCCTGTTTTAAACCACTGCTTACTACCACAAACGTGCGTTTGGTGGGTACCGCAAAACGTGTTACCACCATCTCCATCAATTTTGTAATGGCATCCCTGCTTTCTTTTTCGCTTTGATAGGAGAGAGATGCCGCATCCGTATTAATAGAGGTATCGGCTTTTAAAGAATAATCAAACTGTTTTTCTTTATTCAGTTTTACTTCAATTACACTTAGCTTAATGCCTTTTGCACCCACTTCAATGCCCGCATATAAATCACCAATGCCCTGCACGCTTTTTAAAAGCGCTTCGGTAATGGAGGCGCTCATATTCAGCCGCTGTGCCTTGTATAAATCAATGGCTTTTTTATAATACACCACTGCCGAATCGGCCTGTTCTGTTTTTGAAAAATAATTACCCAGCCCTTCGTAAGCAAATGCCACGCAATATAAATCGTTAAACTGGCGGGCACTCTGCAGGCCTTTTCTAAAATATTCTTCTGCTGCTTCAAACTGCTGTGCTTCCAGTAAAGAGCCGGCGGTTTTTAACGTTCGGAAGGCAGCCTGGCTTTTTATTTTTTGTGCATGGGCAGTTACGTTTATAAATAAAATACCTGCAAAAGCAATTTTTTTAAACAGCATCATCCTGTTATTAATTTATGTAATTAAAGTTTTAATGGTAAAGCGTACAGTTAAACTGGGTTACGGTTTTTACTTTGGGAGTAAGTTCGAAATTGTGCGCTAAGATAAATATTGAAAAGTGGATTAAGGAAAATATTTTACAGGGATAAAAAATTAATGAACGGTTTTTGCAGTTATTACAATTGCAAGGTACTTCTTTTACAAAACCGGGACGTTGGCGAAACTTATAAACGAAATATTTTATCAAGTTCAGATTTAACTATATTTATATCTCCACCAATGCTTTTAATAATAATTTTTTTATTAGGGCCTACTAAAATATACTCTGGTATTGAATTGATACGAAACCTGTTGCCAATACCTGCATTTTTACCTAACAAATCGCTTGCTTGCACCCAGTTCATTTTATCTGATTTTACGGCAGCTTTCCATTTTGAGGCATCTGTGTCTAATGAAACACTAAGTACAATTAATCCTTTGCTTTTATATATATTGTACAGCTCATTTAAGAAAGGATTATTTGCTCTACAAGGTCCGCACCAGCTTGCCCAAAAGTCTATAAGTAAATATTTACCATCAAAGGTTGATAGCCTAATTATATTCCTGCCTGTATCATATAATTTAAAATCAGGCAAGGGACTACCTGTTTGCAGTCTTGAGTATTTATCATTATAAATTTCAAACCAGCTTTCTAAAATATCAGCTTCAATGTTATTTTTTTTTGCATTTACTGATAAGGAATTATACAGTTTTTCTGCAAAAAAATCTTCTTTTCCTGATTTAGGATTTGAAGCGATATATAATCTGATTACAGCAGCAGAAAAAGGATTGTTTTTATGTAACCTTACCCAATTTGCAGGATAATCTGATATTTGTTTATCTATTTCGGTAAGTTTTTTCTTTAAACTAGTTTTATTAAAGCTATCAATGCTGAGGTTAAACTTGTTTTCAGTTTCTTTTTTATTTCTAAAAAGCTGTTTTCGATTAAGGTAAAAATCGTTTTGAAATACAGCGTTTTTATCGCCAGTAATTTTATATTCATTTAAACTATCATTAAGTGTAAATTTAAGGTTCCCATTTTCTAAAAGAAAAAGTGGAAAATCAAAACGGCCAAAAGTTTTAGACTTGTAGGTGAGGAAGAAAATACCCTTTTGCTTTATGTCATGCTTCAAGAAATTAAACTTTTCATTTACAATATATGTTGAGTCCTTTTCATTTTGAGTAGAATACAGAAATACCTTACTACTATCTGGAGCCCCAGCAATTGTGCCAGAAAGCGTATAATTATTTTGACAATAAACTTTACTTGAAAAAACAACTAAAATTAAAATAGAAGCTATTCTTTTTATATCCATCATTTTGTATATAATTTATGATTACTCCTATCCGCTATTGGTGTTCTTTCATCGCCGTTACTCCGGTTGTGATATACTAAATGTTCACGTTATTATCGAAAATAAACTATCTGTGCCTGTATTTTTAATCAGTGGTGTACATCAATATCTAATCAGTTCACTTATTACTTGCAATCATCACAAACACCCTTCACCACCATTTCGGCAAGTTCCGGCATAAAACCTTTGGGCAGTTTTACTTCCGGCACAGTAACATCATCCAGGCAAATTGTTTTGCCGCACTGGGTGCAAATAAAATGTACATGGTTATCATGATGGTGGCCGGCTTCGCAATTGTGTTTGCAAAGTGCATATAGGATAGAATTATCCGTTGTGGGTATGTTATGAATGATGCCTTTTTCCGTAAAAGTTTGCAGCGTGCGGTAAACAGTAACTCGGTCAAAGTTTTCGCCGGTGTTCTTTTCAATATCGGCATGTGCCAGTGCGCCGGGGCTTTTTAAAAAAAGCTCCAGTATTTTTTTACGGCTGTCAGTTACGCTCAGCTGGTTTTTTTTAAGTATGTCAAGGAGGTCGCTCATTGCTGTTGTAAATATAAAAAATTGCGGGGGTGAATTGTAATCATTACTACCCCGGGTTATTGCTAAAGCCGTTCATAAATCTTTTTGAAGTAACTTTTTCTTTCAGCAAATCTTTAATGTCATGCTTTAGTTTTTCAATCTCGTCATTTTTAAGGCCATCATAAATACCCCGCAGGCGGCGCTGCTTATCTACCAGTGCAAAAAACTGGGTATGTATAAACTGGTCTTTTACCAGTTGATTAGTATCGGGCTTGTTATTATCAATCATATAACTCTGCCGTGCCATTTTGTATAAAGGCGCTTTATCACCCGTTACAAAAAACCAGTTGGTGTTGGCAATATTTCGTTCTCTCATGTACAGCGAATCATTTTCTAAACGGTATGAACCATCGGGATGTGTTACCAGTTTGCCTGCAAGCATCCGTTGCTCATACGCCTTCAGTACAGGCACAGAATCTGTTTCGGGCATACAGGTATGGGATATAATCATAAACCCCGGTTCATCTTTAAAATCATCATACACACGCCGCATATTAGCGTTCATTTTTGGGCAAATGCTGCGGCAGGTGGTAAAAAAATATTCCACCACATAAACTTTATCTTCCACATTGCGCTGTGTAATGGAGTTACCGTTTTGATCGGTAAAGGCAAAATCCTGCACATTGTCGTTTATAACTGGCAGGTTGCTTTTGCTAAAATCATAATCCCTGAACAAAAGGATATAGAAGAACACCAGCAGTGCTGCAAAAAAGCCTACATACACCCAAATCTTCCGCTTCATACAATAATTTTTTTGCAAAATTACGTTGCTGCAACCGCACCCTGCTGTTATAATTAATTTTATATTTTGCAACAACATTGCAAATATCGTATATTTGCTGTCCACAAAAAAATGAAGCTGAAACTGAATTGGGATAAAATGGGTATTGCCACATCAATTATATGTGCCATACACTGTGCGCTGCTGCCGGCCATTACAGCCACGTTGCCTGTATTTGGTATTAACATTGTGCACAATGCTTTTTTTGAATGGAGTATGATAACGCTGGCATTTTTTGTAGGGGTGTATTCCCTGTATCATGGTTTTATAAAACATCACCATAATTATATACCCGTGTATATTTTTACGGCGGGGTTTATTTTTTTAGTGTTGAAGCAATTTTTTCATCAGTACGAATATTTGTTTCTCGGTATTGCAGTATTGCTTATCATATCTGCTCATTATTATAACTACCAGCTTTGTCATAAAAGCAAATGTGCATCACCACATCATACGCATTAAAAATCCCAACCCTAAAGCTTAGTAAGCCTTCAAAACTTTGTCCTGATTTTATTATCTTGTTGTTATTAAAACTGAACAATGAAAAAAATCATTTTATCTATTGCTGTACTGTTTGTGTTAGCAGGTGCAAAAGCACAATCAAAAGACGAAACCGCAGTAAGGGATGTTTTAGAAACACAGCGCCTTGCATGGAATGAAGGCAACGTGGAGAAGTTTATGGAAGGTTACTGGAAAAGTGATTCGCTGATGTTTATTGGCAAAAGCGGTGTTACTTATGGATGGCAAAAAACGCTGGAGAATTATAAAAAAGGCTACCCCGATACGGCTGCAATGGGCAAACTTATTTTTAATATACTGGAAGTAAAACGCTTGAGTGTAATGTATTTTTTTGTGGTGGGCAAGTGGCATTTAACCAGGAGCATTGGCGATGTGGAAGGGCATTTTACACTGCTGTTTAAAAAGGTAAAAAACAAATGGGTAATTGTGGCCGACCACAGCAGTTAGTTAAAATTTCCATTTGCGGCGGATGTGCAGTATTACCCAAACCAGCGAAGCAACGGCGAGCACATAATACAACCAGTTTTGCCAGCCGGGTTTATTTTCAAAAAAGCCCAGTTGCTTGTAAATGCCAAAAAAAACATTCAGCATCATCCATAAAAGTATAACGGCAATAGTGTTTGCTATCTTAATTAAATACGCTCTTGTTTCATCTTCCATACCCATACTGTAAAGTTCGGCAACAATTTTATTTAATAAGCAGGTTTTTAAAATCTGTACTGTCGCCGTTAAAGGCGTTAAAGTCAACATACGCATCAATGCCGTTTACCCGGCCTGTTTCGTTATGCTGCCAAAAAAGCCAGTTGCGTTTTATACGGGGTTTATCTTTTACCAGGTAATGCGCCACCCACAAAGGATAATCATCAAACTGGCTGGCTAAAAAGTTTTCATAAAAAGCAACGTTGGTATAAATGATGGGTTTTGTTTTATATTTTTTTTCAACCATTACCAGCCAGTCTTTTGCCCGTTGCTGTATTTGTTCGGCAGATGCGCCATAGGTGCGTTCAATATCAAGCACCGGCGGTAAATCGCCTTTTTCCAGCACCACATTATCAATAAAATTTTCTGCCTGCGCCTTACCACTTTTATTAGGGGTAAAAAAATGATAAGCGCCACGGGGCATACCGGCTTCTTTTGCATTTACCCAGTTGCGGCGAAAGGCATTATCAATATCATTTAACCCTTCGGTTGATTTAATAAACGCAAAACCGATTTTGATGTTTTTATCCTGCATGGTTTGCACATCGCCCCAGTCAATGGTGCTTTGGTAATGGCTAACATCAATACCATGTATTGCATAATTTACCGGCATGGGAATGCCAAAGGCCGGGTAGCGCACAAACTTTGGACGGTTTACCAGCCAGGTAAATAAATAAATGGCCACAACGGCTGCAGCCAGGTAAATAAAAATGATTATTAAGGGTTTTGCAATGCCTTTCTTTTTTGCCACAATATATAAGCAGCCTGTAATAAAGCTGTGTGCAAATTTGCAATAAAAGCAACGAATGCAGTTGTCAATTTTTTATTAAAACTGCTTCACCAGTTTTTTAGTGTATTTAAAATTGCCTGCTGTTATACGCAGTGTGTACATGCCTGCAGGTAAATGTGCGCTGGTTATATCTGCATATTCGCCTCCGTTAACCAGTGTTATTTTCTGCTTTAAAACCAATTGGCCTGCTGCGTTATACAGCACAACATCTGCCGATGCTGCGGCAAAATTGCGCAGCCAAATGCTAAACTGTGTTTTTATGGGGTTAGGAAAAACAGTAACACTGTTGGGTGTGGTATTATTATCGGCCACTTTCGTTACAGTGTTGTTTTTGCTTATCAGCCAGTAATCAGGGTCTACAAAAATACTGTCGGGAGTAAAACCAATATTTTCTAAAAACTCCTGGCCGTTAACTGTATTATCAAGCAAAATTGTTTTTTGCTGTGTGGCGTTTTTTAATTTAACAGGCACAGGCAGCTCAAAAAAGTTTACGGACGGGTGAGAGGTGGTTTGATTAATTTTTATACGCACCCTGCTGCTGCCAACCGGTGTCCACTGCACATTGTAAGTGGGGTATCCCTGGCCAGCGTACCAGTCATTAAAAAATTCGGTAAGGTCTTTACCGCTGGCTGCTTCCAGGTGGCGTTTTAAATCGGCAGTGCGTGCAAACCCATACATAATTTTAGGATCTTTCAAATAAGCTCTTATCCCTTTTAAAAAAACAGAATCGGTTAGTTTAAGGCGCAGCATGTGCAGTAAATGCGAACCTTTGTTATATGTAAGCCTTCCATCAAAAATGCGGTTTACACTGGTGGTATCATCTACCTTAACTGAGCCGCCGGGTAGCGATGTTATGTCTTCAATTTCACTTTTGCGGAAACCTATGTAATCATTTGGGTAATATTTTTCTGCATAATAACCGTAAACCATATGAGAGGCAAAACCTTCATTCAGCCAAATATCCTCCCAGCTGCCGCAGGTAATTTTATCGCCAAACCATTGGTGCGCCAGTTCATGCGCCTGCAGGCCTTCATAAGGCACCACAATAAATGAATTGGTCTGATGCTCCATTCCACCGCCCCAGCCAAATTGTGTTTGGCCATATTTTTCATTTATAAAAGGATAATCACCCACCAGGTTGTGGTAAAAGGAAAGTTGATCCAGTACAAAATGTGTATATGCCTGGAATGTACTGTTTGATTCTGGATAACAATAGGTAATAACGGGCAATGTTATGTTACCTAACTGCACCGTTCTGTTAAACACAGTGTAATTAGTAACAGCAAAGCAAATTAAATAAGTGGCAACGGGATAGCGGTGTTTAAACCATGTTACTTTTTTTGTGCCGCCATTAATCAGGGTTTCGCTTTGCAGCAGCCCGTTAGAAGTTGCCTTGTATTGTGCCGGGTTGGTAATAATAACATCTAATGAATCTGCTTTATCATCATTGCCGTTTTTGCAGGGCCACCAGTCTCTTGCACCATATGGTTCGCTCAGGCTCCACATTACAGGTGTGCCGGAATGCTGGTCCTGTATAAAAGATCCAAAACCGGTAGTTGGGGGAACCCCTTTGTAAAAAATACTTACAGAGTCCAGTGTGCCTGCATTAATGCTTGCAGGAAAAAAAACCTGCAAGGTATTATTGGCCTGTTGTTTGCTTAATAAAGCATTTCGCTGCTTTACACTATCGGCTGTTAACGGGCTCATTAAATCAAAAGTAATATCCGAAGATGTACTGGTAACGATAAAGTAAATGGTAACCTTACCCGTTATGTAACGCACTGCCGGGTCAACTTCCCATTCGCAACGGTAATACTTTACATCAAAATTTGTGGAGGCTCCGGTAAGTCCTTCGGCAGATGCAGGAGATGATGGTGATAATAATCTTGCATGTGCCTGTCTTTCTGAAGCGGCAATTTTTTTTGACTGGTTAAAAAATTCATCAGCCGTTTGTGCATTTACTGCAACAGGAATAAACAGCAAAAGGATTAAAAAAAGCCGCATGGTAAGCAGTTAAAAATATTATAACAATTATTTATTAAAGTTCTTAAAATTTTGTGAACAGGCAATAAGCAAAACAATGGTTCGTTTATATAAATCCTGTCCCTTTTAAAACGAAATCCGGCCATAATTATTTTACTAATATGACTAAAAGAAATCGTCCCGTATCCATCTTTTCCGCCAGTATTTTATTATTAATTGTTTTTTGCAGCGTTACACCTGTACAGGCGCAGCGTGCCAAAGACAGCACAAAAAAAATAGTACTGGCAGCAGTGGATAAAAAAGAAACCGGTAATTACGTGGTTAAACAGGCAAATGTTGTTTATCCTGATTTGCTTTGTGGTACCGAAGAAAATACCGGAGACTACATTGAAAAATTTTCTGCCAACCGCAGGGAGTATTTAATGCGCATGTATAAAAAGGGAAAAACTTTTTTTCCTAAAGCGGCTACCATTTTGCGCAAGCACCGGTTACCGGAAGAGTATAAAGTGCTGCTGGCGCTGGAAAGTGCTTTTAATGGCAATGCCGTTTCTAAAGCAGGCGCCGTGGGTTACTGGCAGATTATGGATGAAGTGGCAGCGGAATATGGTTTAAAGTATGCGCCGCAATTATCTGCAGCTGAAAAAAAGAAGCTTGAAAAAGAAATGAAAAAAGCGGAAAGCAAGAAAGGAGCAAAAAAAATAAAAAAGCCTGTTGTTATAAAAGACGACCGTAAAAATTTTTTAAAATCGACTTATGCTGCAGCAAGATATTTAAAAGACCGCACCAGGAATTTGGATAATGACCCTTTGCTGGTGGTGGCAAGTTATAATTGTGGTGTGGGTAATGTGTGGGAAGCCATGAAGAAAACTGGCTTGTCAAATCCTGATTTTTGGGATGTGAAAAACTACCTGCCAGCCGAAACAAGAAGCTATGTAATGAATTTTATTGCACTGAATGTTATTTTTCATAACTACGAAAAATTTGCAAACAATACACTCAACTTTAAACCGGTAAAGGTTAAAGCAGAAAATATTGGCACCAATATAAGCGCCATAGCCGATGCTGCCATAAATGAATATTGATTAGGATTTAGCATTTCGTATAATTAAACACGACCGGTTCTTTTGCGCTGGTCTTTTTTATTTTATAAATTGTGCGATGAAAAAAATCAGCATTTGGCTCTTAATTATTATAGGAATACTTGTAGTACTCTTATTAATAGCCAGGGTAACCGGAATGTTGCTTTTTTATACCGTTCCAACTACCAGCAGCGAACCAACTATTAAAAAGGGGGCCTTAATTTTTGTTTCCGGCATTAGTAAGCCTGCATCTTATAAATTTATCGCTTTCAAAAGCCCTTATCAAGATTCTGTTCTTTCATCATATCAACCTGATTACACCCCTGGTTACAGTTTTATTTCCAGGTTATGCGGTGTTCCCGGTGATGTTGTTGAAATGAAAAATGGGGTACTCTTTATAAATAATAAAAATTTTGATGAATATCTTAATTTGAAAAATCAATATAAAATAGGCAAAGAAGATTTTGGTTTAATTGAAGAAGATATCCCTGATGATAATGCCAACGAATTTATTCAAATTGGAGATTCAATAATAGTTACATTTGATAACAGCCTTTATAAAAAATATGCAGACAAAATTAAATTAACACCATACTATATTACCGATACATCTTTCGCAACAGGTTGTTTTAAATGGTTTAGTGATACTACAAAGTGGATGCCTGATAATTTTGGACCTTTAAAAATTCCTACAGATTGCTATTTTGTTTTAGGTGACAATCGTCATAATGCTATGGACAGCCGGTTTACCGGATTTGTGAAGAAAGAAAATATTACCGGTATCGTAATAAATAAATAAAAGCAACGGGCATACCTTTGCACCATGCCGCAGTTCAATTTTGCAGACAGTACCAACCTTTTAAGCAAACTTACCTTCCGCAGGTTTTTTAACGGCATTAAAGTACTCAGCAGTTTTTATGCAAGCAGAATATTGAACAAACCGGTGCAATGGGGGTACCCTGTTTCTATTTCATTTGAACCTACCACCAGTTGCAACCTGCGCTGTCCCGAATGCCCAAGTGGTTTACGCCAGTTTACAAGGCCAACAGGCATGCTGCAAAAAGATTTTTTCAGGGAAACTATTGATGATATACATAAAGAGTTGCTGTACCTTATTTTTTACTTTCAGGGCGAGCCTTACTTAAATCCTGATTTTTTAGACATGGTGAAGTATGCAGCCGGCAAAAAAATTTACACCGCTACCAGCACCAATGCACATTATTTAAATGATGAAAACGCAAAGCGTACGGTTGAAAGCGGGTTGGACCGTTTAATAATTTCTATTGACGGCACCACACAGGATGTGTACAAACAATACCGTGTAGGCGGCAATATTGATAAAGTAATTGAAGGAGCTAAAAATATTGTTAAGTGGAAAAAACAACTCAACAGTAAAACGCCGTTTATCTTCTTTCAGTTTTTAGTGGTAAAACCCAACGAACATCAAATTGAAGATGTAAAACGCCTTGCCAAAGAAGTAGGCGTGGATGAAGTACGGTTCAAAACAGCGCAGGTGTACGATTACGAAACTGATCCTAATAATTTAATTCCCACCATTGATAAATTCAGCCGGTATAGGAAAAATGCGGATGGTACTTACACTGCCAAAAATAAACTGGCCAACCGCTGCTGGAAACTGCAGCATGCCAATGTAATTACATGGGATGGTTTAGTAGTGCCCTGTTGTTTTGATAAAGACGCCATGCACCGCCTGGGTAATTTAAAAACACAGCGTTTTAAAGAAATATGGCATAATGATAACTACAAACAATTTCGTACGGAACTGATGAAAAGCCGCCGCAATATTGATATATGCGCTAACTGCAGCGAAGGTGTAAGCGTTTGGAAAGATTAAGGGATAACTTTAAAAATAAAATAGTTTCTGTTATTTTTTGAAACAGAGCCGCTTCCATATGTTGATGAAAAAGAAACTGTGGAAACCCCTAATGAATCCCAGTATTGCAAATTTTGAGAAGCTTTATTAAAATTGCTTACTCCCCAATAAGTGGTGCAATTATCTCCCACAGCATACAGCGGCATGTTTCCGCTTATCATATAGGCATACCTGTCATTATTCAATTCAAATATATACAAGCCTGCCCTTCCTGCTATAAACCCAATTTTAAGGCTATTAACATTATTAGAACGCCTGTACAAATAATTATATCCGCCGTTGCTGCTGTTTATAAGCTGTCCGTCTGAAACGTAAGGGTTAAATTCAATATTGGCGTATTGTAACTCGGGCAATGTTGAGTTTTTAATAATACTGTAAGGCTGAACTTTTAAGTATAATGTATTAAGTGGCGCACTTAAGCTAACATTTCCTGTAACTGTAGGTAAATTATCAGAAATAGCTGCGTCAATTTTAATAGTATCCCCAATTTTAAAAATTGCTTTTAAGTTTGAAAAGCTGTGATTTAACAATATAGTGTCTGTTTTACTTTGTGGGCAGGGGTCAGTTACATTTTTACCGCATTGAAAACTGTTAAGTGTTATCCATGCAAAAAAAGCAGCTATAAAAAGGCCTTTATTCATAACATTTTTTTACAAGATACTTCCAATGATTAAAATGTTGCTTTATATAAAACTAATTAATTTTGTCACATGCCTTCAACATTTAACAACCGGCTCCGTCAAATAATTTTACTGCTTATTATCATTCTGCTTGCAATTTTATTGCTTAAGCAGTTATATGTTTTTTTGCCGGGCTTTTTAGGCGCCATTACACTTTATATTCTTTTCAGGGAAACCTATTACAGTTTAACCATAAAAAAGAAGTGGAATAAAACATTTACGGCTATTTTGTTAATAGCTGCCAGTATTGTAGCCATTGCAATTCCGCTGTATTTTTCCATAATGCTGCTTACAGATAAAGTAAGTGGCTTAATAAGCAACCCACAGCAAATTGTGGCTGACGCAAAAATTGTGGGAGAGAAAATTTTTGAAAAAACGGGTATTCAGGTATTGTCAGATGAAAATATTGCCGGCTTTCAAAAAAAGGCTGCCACTATTGTTCCGGCAATATTAAACAGCTCAGCAAATTTGCTCAGTAACTTTGCTGTAATGTTTTTTCTGCTTTATTTTTTACTTAAAAATGGCAGGGAAACAGAAAAATTTTTAGACCGGTTTATTCCGCTTAAAGAAGAAAATATTGACCTGCTGGGCGCAGAAACAAAAAATATGGTTAAGGCCAATGCTATAGGAATACCTGTGCTTGCAATAATACAAGGTATTGTTGCCACAATTGGCTACTGGATTTTTGGCGTAAAAGATTTTATGTTATGGGGCTTTTTAACCGGCATCTGTTCTATGATTCCTGTAGTGGGCACAGCTATAATATGGGTACCGCTGGTACTTTATTTGTATGCAATTAACAAAACAGGGGCAGCATTGGGTTTGTTTATTTTTGCAGCAGTGGTAATTACTAATATTGATTATGTGGCACGGCTTACCATTTTAAAACGTTTAATAGATGTACACCCGCTCATTACCATTTTTGGTGTAATTGTAGGCATTGGGCTTTTTGGTTTTTGGGGTGTTATCTTTGGGCCGTTATTTATCAGCTACTTTATTGTACTTGTAAAAATTTATATAAATGAATTTGGCGGGGCCGCTAATCACTTGCCTCCGCAAACTTAAAATCCATCTTTATGTCAATAGAAGAAGATATAAACCAGCGAAAATTTCGTAACGAATATCAGAAAGCGGGTATTAATATCATTTTTACATTTAACTGGATGAATGAAAAAATGCGCAGCCTGTTTGAAGAGCATGAATTGACATCGCAGCAGTTTAACATACTGCGTATTTTGCGTGGCGCAGGACAACCAATTTCAACCCTGCAAATACGCCAGCGCATGCTGGATAAAATGAGCGACACCAGCCGCATTGTTGACAGGCTGATTGTAAAAGGCCTTGTAAAAAAATCGGTTTGCAAAACAGATAAACGCCTGGTGGATGTTGTAATAACCGATAAAGGCAAAAAGTTGCTGAGTAAGTTAGATGAGCACCAGGATGATATGGATAAAGTTACAGGCAACTTGTCTGAAGATGAAGCAAAGCAATTGAATTTTCTGCTGGATAAAATCCGTAAAGCCAATTAAAGTATGAAGCTGTTTATCTTTTCGTTTTTTTGTTTTTTTTCTTTTGAATTAGCGGCACAAAATAAACCAGAATTAAGAGCTGTGTGGGTGGCAACAGTAAGTAATATTGACTGGCCTTCTTCCGGCAATTATAACCCCGACTCTCAGCGTATAGAATTTATCCGCCTGCTGGATATGCATAAAGCCAATGGTATGAATGCTGTTGTGGCGCAAGTGCGCCCTGCAACAGATGCGTTTTATCCATCGCAATACGAACCCTGGAGCCAATGGCTTACTGGCAAGCAGGGGCAGCCACCATCGCCTTATTACGATCCATTAAAGTTTATGATTGAAGAAACGCATAAACGGGGCATGGAGTTTCATGCATGGATGAACCCGTACAGGGCCATGTTTAATGTAAACAGTTCTTCCATTTCTGCAACACATATTACACGCCTGCATCCTGATTGGTTTTTGCAATATGGCGATACCAAATATTTTGACCCAGGTAATAAAGAAGTGCTGAATTATGTGGCTAACGTAGTTAAGGATGTGGTTAGCCGTTATGCTGTGGATGCCGTGCATTTTGATGACTATTTTTACCCTTACCGCATTGCAGGCAAAGAGTTTCCGGATGATGAAAATTACCGGCGCTATGGTAATGGCATGAATAAAGAAGACTGGCGCAGAAGTAATGTGGATTCTATAATTGTAAAACTGAAAACAATTATAAAACAGGCAAATGCTAAATGCCAGTTTGGTATTAGCCCTTTTGGTGTGTGGCGCAATGCAGATAAAGACCCCGAGGGCAGTAACACCCATGCCGGCCAAACCAATTACGATGATTTGTATGCAGATATTTTATTGTGGCTTAAAAAAGACTGGATAGATTACGTGGCACCGCAACTGTATTGGGAGTTTGGCCACAAAGCCGCTCCTTTTGAAGTATTGGTTGACTGGTGGAGCAAACATACTTACGGCAAAAATTGTTACATAGGTTTGGGCATTTACCGTGCCGGCAGTAATGAGGCATGGAAAGATAAAACACAACTGCCAAGGCAGATTGAACTCATCCGCAATACGCCCAATATTAACGGCATGATTTTCTTCAGCAGTAAATCATTCAATAATAATCCTAATGGCTGGAACGACAGTTTAAGGACGAATTATTTTTCAGTGCCGGTGCCAACACCTGCAGTAAAATAACCATTACAAGTTATTGCTTACTTTTGTTGTGTTAACTATTCATTGTTCATTATTAATTATTAATTGTTATGCCCGGTTTTGAATTATGGAGCGATATTGAACGCAAACATTTAAATGATGTGGTGCAAACCGGCGTGTTAATGCGCTATGGTTTTGATGGTAACCGCAACGGCCATTGGAAAGCTAAAGAACTGGAAGCCGCCATTAATAATTACTATGGCTGTAAATATTCGCAATTGGTAAGCAGTGGCACAGCTGCATTAACCACTGTAATGAGTGCACTGGGTATTGGCTATGGCGATGAAATCATTTGCCCGTCTTTTACTTTTGTAGCAAGTTTTGAAGCGATTCTTAGCGTGGGTGCTGTACCGGTAATGGTAGATGTGGATGATACATTAACAATGAACCCTGCTGCAGTAAAAGCCGCCATCACCCCAAAAACAAAATGCATTATGCCTGTACATATGTGCGGCAGTATGGCAGATTTAGATGCACTGCAGGCAATATGCAAAGAACATAATTTGATTTTACTGGAAGATGCCTGCCAGGCAATTGGTGCTACTTACAAAGGAAAAAAATTAGGCACCATTGGCGATGCCGGCACCTTTAGTTTTGATTATGTAAAAACCATGACTTGTGGCGAGGGTGGTGTAGTAATGACAAACAGGGAAGATGTGTATATTAACAGCGATGGTTACAGCGACCATGGCCACGACCATTTAGGTGTTGACCGTGGCGCAGATTTGCATCCTTTTATTGGTTACAACTTCCGCATAAGTGAATTGCACGCCGCTGTAGGGTTAGCACAAATTTCTAGACTGGATGAATTTCTTGCAATACAAAAGAAAAACCATGCAGCTTTAAAAGCCATACTTTCTCAAATACCGGAAATTAGTTTTAGAAGAATACCGGATGCTGATGGCGATAGCTGTACTTTTTTAAGCTGGTTTTTACCAACGGCAGAACTTACACAGGCATTAGTGGATGAACTGAAAGCACAGGGAATTTTAGCCGGCAACTTTTACTGGTTTAATAACAACTGGCATTACATACGCAAATGGGACCATTTAAAAAATGCTGTTACATTAAATGCATTAAGCCCCGAGTTGAAAGAAAAAGTAATGCATCATGCCAATAAAGATTTTAGTGTGAGTGATGCTATAATGAGCCGTTGTATTTCAACCGCCATTAGTTTAGCATGGACGGAAGCACAATTAAAAGAGAAAGGAGAGAAAATTGTTGCTGCAGTTAAGAAGGTATTGAGTAAAGCTGCTGTAAATGCTTAAAACAATTTTACAATAAAAAACAAAAAGCCGCTTTAATTTAAAGCGGCTTTTATTATTATTTTCAAGGGGAATATTATAGTGCAGTAATGTATAGTTTATCTGTGCTGTTGCCTTCTTTCTTTTCAAAACTAATTTCACCATCTTTTATAGCAGCAATATTCCAGTATTCATTTAATTCATCCAGAGCAGTACCGGAATTTTTAAAACTGATGGTTACCTTTTTATTAATCTCATCTTCCAGCCAGTTGCCTTCAACAATATTATTACCTTTTACGGCAGTTACTTTGCCGGTTGGGTCAAAAGTAAAAGTGTAGCCTTCAAAAATACAGGTGTTATCAGTTTGTATGTTGCTGTAACAGTTTACTTTCCAGTTGCCTTTTGTTACCTGTGGTGTAACAGATTTTGCTGTGGTAAACGAATCGATGCCGGAACAGGCAGCGAAATAAACAATAACAGCGCATTTAAGGGAGAAAAGTAAAAATGGTTTTTTCATTTGCCAGGATTCTAATTAGGATTTCCTGTTTATAACTGAAAAAACCATTTTTTATTGTGCAGACTGCTATTAAAAACGGGTAGATAAATATTGAGGTAACATTGCACGCCAGGTAGGCCAGTCATGCTTCCATTCTGTACCCCAAATATCCAGCTCATAGGTTATTCCTTTGTTATATAAAATACTTGCAAAATCACGGGCTGCATCTGGTGCCTCATAATCCCCGCTACCACTTAAAATGTGAATGTGGTTGCTGCGGCGTATTTGCTCCAGTATGTCGTGGTTGGTTAAATTAGGAATGTAATGTGCCGGTGAGTTAAAGTAAACCTGCTCATCATAAAAACCATCTGTATATTCCATTAAATTATAAACGCCGCTCATGGCAATTACGCCGTTAATTAAATCAGGACGTTTTAAAAACAGGTTCATGCTGTGCAATGCACCAAACGAAGCGCCGCCAATAATTATGGGCGTATCCCACGATGTGCTGTTTTTTATAAAAGGAATTACTTCGTTATAAATGTACTGGTTAAACTGGTTTTGACGTATGGCTTTATGTTCACCCTGCATTTGCTTATTCAGCCAGCTTTCGGTATTAATACTGTTTACCGAAAACACTTTTACCTTGCCCTCGTTAATAAAAGGAGCCAGGCTGTCAATTAGCTGAAAGCGTTCGTACTCTAAATAATCCGCAGCAGCAGTAGGCACTAATAAAAGTGCAAAACCATAATCACCGTAAGTTACTATTGGCATTTCTTTGTCTAGTGAAGGGCTGTACCAGCTTGTTAATTCTCTTTTCATAAATAAATAGTTGCCTTACAATGTAAAGGCCTTTTAGTTTTGGTAATGTAAATGTAAGGAGTTGTTATAATACGCCTTCTTTAATTTCTGTCCATAACTCACGGTAGCATTGTGCTGCATAGCTGCTGTTGGCAAACTCCATAACAGGCGCTTTATGTATGCCCATCTTCTCCACGTCTGATAAATAAGGAATATAGTTTTGGAAAAAGCGTTTGTCTTTATATAATTCTTCCATTATTTCGTTGTGCAGGTTTTTACGCAAATCTGCCATGGTAAAAAAGCACATCATTTTACTAATGTCTAAATCTTTTTCTTTAAAATATTCTTTCACCATTTGATACGTACGTATGGAAAGCGTGGTGGGTATAACAGGCATTAATACAATATCTGCTGCATTAAAAATATTTTCGCTCAATGCACTAAAACCAGGCGGGCAATCAATAAACACAAAGTCGTATTCCTTATCTAATTGTTTCAATACTGTTTTAAGCCGGTTCTTATTCCCCTTCATCTCTTCCAGCATCACGTCAAAACTTTTGTGGCTGTTATCGGCAGGTATTACATCCAGCAGTTCAAAATCGGTGCTCATAACAGCGCTTTCCAAATCGGCATCTTTAGTAATTAGTTTTTTTATACCGGGGTGTGTTTTCGGCTTTGCTTTATAATAAAAAGATGATGAACCCTGCGGATCGATATCCCACAAAAGGGTTTTAAAGCCATCTGCTGCAGCCAGGTAAGCAAAGTTTACACAACTGGCAGTTTTGCCCACGCCGCCTTTAAGATTATACAATGCAATTGTTGTCATACCCTTAATTATTTAGTAGAAGTAAGATAGCAAAATAAATAAGACAAACACTTGTTAGAGTCAAACATAGAAATATTAAATTTAATAAGTAGAAATATTTTTACATTTTCAATAGTATTTATACGTGTATATGCAACCATTTACCGTATTTTTACGGTCATAAAGGTTCAAGCTATTAAATTATGAGAAAATTAATTACCGGCATATGCTGCCTGATCAGTACCAGTTTATTATCTCAAAACCTTGTGGTTAACGGCGATTTTAGTTCTGGAAATGCTTCCTGGAACAATGGTGGCTGTACCCTGGAAGTTAACTCTCAATCTGTTTATGGTGGCAGCACTTCCGACTTATTAGGAGAAATTGATGCGGCCAGTTGTGCCCAGCAAACTATTTGTATTGTGCCCGGCTTAAGCTACACTTTAAGTTATGATGCCTGCCGAAGAACAGGCGGAGGTTGTACACCCGCCACGGTGGGGATGAACATAAAAGTTACCGGCGTAACATCTGCTACTAACTATGTTAACGTAAACAATAACTATTCCAATACCACATTTGGACTTGTAACACAAACGTATTCTTTTACTGCAGGCGCAACGGATAAGCAAGTTGTATTAAGCTTTTCTGTTTTTAACAATGCCACTACTTGTGGTGTAATGCTGGACAATGCTTCACTAGTAATAAACCCTGCTCTTGCTATTTCAGGTCCATCAACGGCATGTACGGGGCAGGCTACCAACTGGTCTGTGAATAACACAACCGGTGGAGCAGGTGTTACCTACAGCTGGGCTTTTACAGGAGGCACACCGGCAACTTCCACATCAGCTGCACCAACTGGTGTTACCTGGAGTGCAACAGGTGCAAAAGCAATCAGCTGCCAAATTGGTAATGGCACCTGTACTGTAATTACACTAAACTCATCTGTAAATATTAACTGTGCTTTGCCAATAAAGCTGTTAAGTTTTAGTGCGTCTTCACAAAACGGCAGTGTATTGCTTGGTTGGCAAACGGCCAGTGAAATAAACAGTAAACATTTTCGTATTCAACGCTCTGCAAACGGCCAGGATTTTTATGATATCGGTATTGTAAATGCAGGAAACAGCAATTATAATTTTACAGATAACCAGCCATTGCCGGGTATTAGTTATTACAGGCTGATGCAGGTTGATAATGATGGAAGAAGTACCGTAAGTAATATTATAAGGCTTACTTATGGCAACAGTGCTACGGATAACTTAGTAATATATCCTAACCCTGTAGATGAAAAACTGGTGTTTACTTATCACTCTTTAAAAAACACACAGGGCACAATAAAGCTGTATGATTTTGCTGGCCGTGTAATGCATCAGGCAACAGTTGCGTTTACAAAAGGATACAACAGTAAAGAAATAAGCATGGCAAATTTTGCTAAAGGCATTTACATGCTTGAAATTGTAAATAGCTTAACACAGGAAAAAAGTATACTGCGTTTTACCAAAAAATAAGTAACCCCCTAATTTATTTGCAGCCACCAGTTAGTAAATTGATTGGTGGCTGTAATATTTACTTTTTGCCCTATCATTGGCGTAAGTATGGGTAAATTATTTTCTTTAGCAGCTTTATTTGCTCTTGTAATGGGCTCATCCCATGCATGCATGCTTAACGCAAACTTGCCCCAATGCACAGGCAATAATTTTTCTGCTTTTACATCAATGGCTGCCTGTACCGTTTCTTCCGGCATCATGTGTATGTTACTCCAGTATTCGTTATACTGGCCACATTCTAAAATGGCAAGGTTAAACGGCCCGTATTTGCTGCCTGTTTCTTTAAAATGATTATCATAGCCGCTGTCTCCGCCTAAATAAATTTTTTGCGTGGGTGTTTGTAAGGCAAACGAAACCCAAACAGCTTTATTTCTTGTAAATGTTCTGCCACTGAAATGGCGGGCCGGCAAAAATGTTACATTAAACCCTTCTGCAAGTGTTGCTGATTGGTACCAGTTTTTTTCAATAATGTTATTGGTGTTAAAACCCCAGCGCTCCAAATGTTGCGCTGTACCCAAACCCGTTACAACAGTTTTAATTTTTGGCTTTAGCTGTGTAACGGTTTTATAATCTAAATGGTCCCAATGGTCGTGGGTTATGAAGAGAAAATCAATTGGAGGAAAATCATCCGGTGTATAAATATCACTGCCCGCAAAACTGTTGGTGGTAAAACTAAATGGTGAAGCATGACCGCTCAGCACGGGGTCAATCAAAAATGTTTTACCATCTATTTGCATAAAGTAAGTGGAGTGGCCCATCCACACCAATATATTTTCATCCTTGCTTAAATTTTTTAAGTCAGTTTTTACAGAAGGCAATGGTACGGAAGGTTTGTTTCTTACCCTTTTTGCAAAGAAAAATTTGTTGAGTACCGTAAAAAAATTAGCGCCGCCGGTAAAATTGGGCGTTATACTTTGGTTTTGAAAAGCATTTTGTTTATAATTAAATGATTGCTGTATTTGCTTCAGCCTTTCGCCTGCCGGCTGTTTGCCAAACATGGGCTGCTGAAGAAAAAGATAAACGATAAGTACTAAAACAAGAATTACAATAAAAGCTGTAAACATATAAGAAAAGAGATTGTTTGTTTATGCGAAGACGAATGAGGGCGCAAAATATTTTATCCTTTCATTCCCTCCAGCTCCTTCTGCATTCTGAACATTTCATCTCTTAATCTTGCAGCTTCCATAAAATCCAAATCACGGGCGGCTTTTTCCATTTGCTTTTTGGTTTTGGTAATGGCTTTTTCCATTTGTGGAATGGTTTTATATTCCGCCTCATCTTCCGCAGCAATGGTAATAATATCTTCATCCGGCTTAATGGAGTACGGATTGGCGGGGTCATAACCTTTTACATCCAGCACACTGCCCTGCGCCATAATTTGCTCGGTACTTTTTTTAACTGTGGTTGGTACAATGCCATGTTCAATATTGTATGCAATTTGTTTTTCCCTGCGGCGCAATGTTTCATCCATTGTTTTTTGCATACTCTCGGTAATTTTATCTGCATAAAAAATTACCAGGCCGTCTACATTACGTGCAGCACGCCCTGCAGTTTGCGTTAAGCTTTTTTCATTGCGCAGGTAACCTTCTTTATCAGCATCCAGCACAGCAACCAAACTTACTTCGGGTAAATCCAAACCTTCACGCAGTAAGTTTACACCTACCAAAACATCAATAACTCCCAAACGCAATTCCCTTAAAATTTCTACACGTTCCAGCGCATCCACTTCGCTGTGTATGTACTTACATTTTATGTTGATGCGTTCTAAATATTTCGTCATTTCTTCCGCCATGCGTTTGGTTAATGTGGTTACCAGCACACGGTCGCCTTTGGTAATGCGTTTATCAATTTCATCCAGCAAATCATCAATCTGGTTTATTGATGGCCGTACTTCAATCGGAGGGTCTAACAAACCTGTAGGACGCACCACTTGCTCAACCACCACGCCGCCGCATTTTTCCAGTTCATAATCACCCGGTGTGGCTGACACATAAACGGTTTGTCCTGTCAATGCCTCAAACTCATGAAAGTTAAGAGGGCGGTTATCCAGCGCACTTGGTAAGCGGAAACCATAATCCACCAAAATTAATTTACGGCTTCTGTCGCCGCCATACATACCGCTTACCTGCGGCACGGTTTGGTGGCTTTCATCAATCATTATTATAAAATCACGGGGAAAATAATCAAGTAGACAGAAAGGCCTTGTGCCTGGCTGCCGCCTGTCGAAAAAGCGGCTGTAGTTTTCTATACCGTTGCAATAACCCAGTTCACGTATCATTTCCAAATCATAATTCACTCGCTCGCCAATACGTTGTGCTTCTATATATTTTCCGCTGCTTTTAAAATATTCTGTTTGTGCGCCGCACTCATCCTGTATTTCATTTATAACCTGGTGCAGCACATCTTTTGGTGCCACATATAAATTTGCAGGAAAGATGGCTGCATGTTCAACCGCACTAATGCGCTTACCAGTTTTTAATTCAAGCGTTTCTATGCTTTCAATTTCATCTCCAAAAAAAGTAATGCGGTAACCAAAATCAACATAAGGCAAGTTGATGTCGATAGTATCACCTTTAACACGGAATGTGCCACGGGTAAAATCGCCTTCGCTGCGGTTGTATAATGAATTAACCAATGAATGAAGAAAACCCTGCCGTGAAATGGCCTGCCCCTGCTGAATACGCACAATACCATTTTCATAATCGGTAGGGTTACCCATACCGTAAATACAGCTTACGCTGGCAACAATAATAATATCCCTTCTGCCGCTTAATAATTGTGCAGTTGCCTGCAGGCGCAGTTTATCCAGTTCATCATTAATGCTTAAATCTTTTTCAATGTAAGTATTGCTGGTAGGTATGTATGCTTCCGGCTGGTAGTAATCGTAATAACTAACAAAATACCCCACGGCATTTTCCGGAAAAAATTGTTTGAACTCGCCATACAATTGCGCCACCAGCGTTTTGTTGTGCGTTAAAACCAATGTTGGCCGCTGCACATTTTGTATTACGTTTGCCATAGTAAATGTTTTACCACTGCCGGTTACACCCAGCAAAGTTTGGTAACGTTCTCCATTTAAAATGCCTTCGGTAAGTTGTTGTATAGCCAGCGGCTGGTCGCCACTGGGTGTATATGGTGATTGAAGATTAAAAGCCATGTTTGTTTTTTAGACGAAAACAAATTTACTTAATTCGCCTTTTTAATCAGTTGCATTTTATCTGCCTGGTTTTTGCGGATGAACCATGCAATGGTAAACGATGGTATAATATCCGTCCACGGAATAATTTCTTCCAGGAAATTTAATACACCGCCAATTACACCAAACCTGCCGCCAAAAAGTTTGTAAAACAAAAAACCCGAAATAGGCGCCCAAACAATGTCGCCAAACTCACCCAATGCTGGAATAAGATAGGTAGCCATACCCAGTGCATCTAATATTAAGCACAAGGCAAGGCTGGGTACAAAAATTTGTTTGTTGTTCATGCTGTACTTTTTTGGAATTAATATATCAATTTCCCTGCCATGTGTTATGGGCTGCCATTTTGTATGTATAAAAAAGCCGGCTGCAAAGCCGGCCTGTTCTTTATTATGCAACTCCAATTATTTAGAAGCAAGCTCAATCATAGTATCCACTTCGTCTATCAACGCATCGTCATTACCGCCAAAACCCACGCTTTTAAAACGGATATTGCCGGTTTTGTCAATAATAAATTTTGTGGGAATGCCGCTTACTTTAAAATCCGTCACCACTTTGCTTTCATCATCCATCAATACATGAAAAGGATAGTTATTCTTTTTCATAAAGTCAGAGGCGTTTTGCAGTTTGTTCTCTACGTTTTCCCATGTATCAATAAACACAAACTTTACATCATCCCTGTCTTTGTATTTTTCCTGCGCTCTTTTCATAGCAGGCATAGATGCTATGCAAGGGCCGCACCATGTTGCCCAAAAATCCACAATCACCACTTTGCCTTTTAATCCTTCCAGGCTAACGGTGTTACCTTCCATATCTTTCAGGCTGAATTTTGGGGCAGCTTCGCTTATCATGGTTTTAGCAAGCTCTTCACGTTTTTTAATTTTAGCTGCCATTTCAAGATTGGTAAGATATGCATCAAATCCATCCTCCGAATTCTTTTGCTTTACATAAAGCGCTTTTAGTATTTCTTTTGTTTTGGAAGATGCTGCGCCATCTTTTACAAATTGTTCAATTATTTTTTGTGCTTCTGTTGCAGGTACAGCTTTTTCAAGCAACATGGCATAACGCTCATTGTATTCAGCATTTTTATTGTTGCTGTTGCCGGCTGCATCTTTTGCATATTGTAAACCTTCTTTGTATTCGCCCAGTTTATATAAGATGAATGCGTAAGTATCTGCATACATGGCGTAAGAATTTTTCAGCTGCCCGTTCCATTGTTTTTTAGTATAACTATCCGGCTTTTTTGCAGTAGGTTTTTCTATTTCATTTTTTATATATGAAGTAGCAACCCATGACATTTTTTTTGCTTCCTGCAGGTCTTCATCTTTTTCTGCCATATTCCAGGAAACATTATTAAAGTCTGATGCCATTGTTTCCTTGTCGCTCTGTTTGCTCCATTCGTAAAATGATTTATAATCTTTCGCTTTTGCGTAAGCATTTGCCAGTTGTGATTTAAAATTATTCAACAACGGCATATTATCAGTTGTGGGAGGATATTTGCTGATATAGGCATTGTAAAGTTCTAGTTTTTTTGCAAGGTCTTTTTCCTTATTAAAAGCCATAATTGCTTCATTTTTTTTCCATGTTCCATTGGGAAAAGCAGCTTTCATTGCAGCAGTTAAACTGTCTGCTTTTTCTTTTCTTTTATCACGGCTGTACCATTGTATCAGCAGATTGTAACCTTCTTCGGTTAAGTTTCCCTTTTTTTCAAAAGCTTCTAATTCCTGCGGCACCAGTTCTTTGGCTTCCGTTTTCTTTGCAGAATTAAGCATACGGATGTAAGTGCCAAAATATGCCGGTTCATATTTTGCACCAGGATAAATTTTTAACCCCTCCTCCAGCGTTGCAAAAGCTGTAGCAGTACTGTTCTCCATACCAAACAGGTATTCTCCATATCCACTTTGTAAAGAGCTTGCAGCAATAAAATATTCTTTAACGGGTTTGTTGCCTGCATTGTAAACCGGTACAATATAACCTTTGCCGCCATTGGCATCTTTTTCCTTGTCAGATGAAAACCCAAATGCAATTACAGAAGCCGTACTATCTACTTTAAAACTGCCCGAATAAAGCTTGCCTGCTTTTACAGTTTTAGGTTCAATAACACTCACTCCTTTTTTAGTAAAAAGATAAATGGCCACGTCCACATTCTTTTCATCTATTAAAGGTGACAGCTGGGCATTGTATTTAAAGTTTACGGTTTGCCCGGCTTTGGGAAATTGCGGCGTAAACTGAAGCGCTTCAAACTTAACCTGCGCAGCAGCTGATAATGCCAATACTGCTGAAAAAATGAGGGTTACTATTTTATTCATACAAATTTCAGTTTTATTGTATAAATATAATATTAAGCCTTTTATTAATGAAAAAATAAAAGTTAAAATACTGAATAGGATGGTTACACGATAAATTTTTTAATCAGCCCTTCTATCCCTTTTCCGTTTAAAAAATCAAGCTGGTAGTTTTTTATTTCGTGGTAAGAAAGATTAATCAAGCCTTCCTGTTGCAGCTCTTTAATTTGCAGGCGTTCATTCAACGACAGTTTACCATCTAAAATAAACCCAATGCAAATCAATAACTGGCATACTTCTTTTTCTTCTTTACCTGCGTTATGCAGTTTTTGATAATAGCCTTTTTCCAGCCAGTGGCTTTCTTTTGGAGAAATGCTGTATATATCAAACAGGTTTTTAGTAAGTATAAAATGGTTTTGATGAAAGTCCCGTTTGCTTACAGCAATGTATTGCAGCGTATCATACAGCAGGCTTTTAAATTCATCAGTGGCGGGCTGGTCTTTTTTTATGGCTTCGGCCACTGTTTCAACAAGGTTTTGGCCCATAATAATTACACGGGCTTCTTTTAAAATAACTTTTGTTCCATAAGCATTCCATAAAGCAAAAATGGGTATGCCGGCAAAATCCTGCACAGCTTTTATTGCATAACGCCCCAATAAACGCTGTATTAAAACTTTAAACAGCATATTGCTGAGTGTGGCTTTTAAAATGAAAAAGAAGTTCCACACAAACAATGCTTTTTTATTAATGCCCTGCAAAGGGTCAATACCGTATTTCAGTACTTCTTTATTCTTTTTCTCAAGCCCAATGTTTATAAGCAGGCTGCGTTTATCCTTTTCTTTTTTTGTTTGATAATTAAGAAAGCCGGTTGCCACAGCAATTTCATGTGCACACCAAATATTTAAAAAAGTGAGCAGCATTATTTCTATTATCACCAAAATAACACTGTACACCAGCATGGTTATGGGTACGGAAAAGGTTTTTCCAAATAATGTAACAGCAGTATCAGTAAAAAGATGAGGAAAGGAATATTGCGGCACATACAACAACACCACACCCATTGCACCAAAAAATGCTGCCAGCCAAACTGCAATGGTTTCTTTGCGGCGTATGGTTTTTATTTCTTCGTCAGTTAAAAGAAATAACTGCCCGTCGGTATTAATTTTTTTAACCGGCAGCAGGCGGTAAAATAAATTGTAAATGGGTTTCACAGGTGCAAATATGCGCTAAAGGGAATTACAACTTTACTTCCATCACTTTTTTCTTCTTCCTGCTTTCTTCAGCCATAAAACCCATTACATGGCTTTCAATAGATGCATCAATGGTGGAAGTAAGTAAAGTGGGATCTTTTTTGTCAATAGCATTAATCCAGTCAGTAACTAATCTCCAGTCGCCACCGCCATGCCCATCGGTATCCTGTTTCCACTCGGTTTTTTTACCGGTTAAAAAATCTGTCATTACAAAACTCGTCATATCACCCACCACATCGCCTAAACTCCCCATCACTCTTGTCCTTCTGCCTTCGTACGATGTAAATGCTTCCATTGAAAATGCTGCAGTTAAAACATCTTCAAATAAAATATTGGTGGTGTAGTGGTCGGGCTGGTCGTTATCCATTTTATAAACACAGCGGCCATAATTGGTGGTTTTTAATTGCTCCAAAACAAAAGCGGCTTGTTTTTCTTTATCATCCGGCAAATCAAAAACATAATTGCGCTGGCGCTTGCGGTAATAAATTTCCAGTGCAGAGTAAGGGCATTTGCTTTCTACAGCACATCCATCTGTGCAGCGGGCAGTACTGCCTTGCGGTGCATTTTTTTCTGTAAACCATTGCAGGCTGCCAAATGCCTGTATGTTAGTACAAGGCTTATTTACCATCCATCTCAATATATCAAGGTCGTGGCAGCTTTTTGCAAGAATAATAGGCGTGGTTTGTTTACTGTTATGCCAGTTGCCACGCACATAAGAGTGACTCATATGTATGTGCTCAATCGGTTCCATATGTTGTATGCTGATGATTTCTCCCAGCACACCGCTCTGCATAATTTCTTTCAGTTTTACAAAATAGGGAGCATAACGCAGCACATGGCAAACAGCTACAATGCGGCCTGTTTTTTTAGCCAGCGCCAGTATATCCCTGCATTCTTTTTCGCTTGGCGAAATAGGTTTTTCAAGCAGTACATCATAACCCATTTCCAGCGCTTTCATGCAGGGGCCATAATGTAAATTATCAGGCGTGGTAATAATAATTGCATCTGCAAATTTGGGGCGCTTAAATACATCTTCCCAGGTGTTAAAACGGTTTTCGTTTTTTATGTTGTGTTTTTGCGCATACCGTTCGTTACGCACAGGAATGGGCTCTGCTACGCCAACAATATCTAACTGATCAGGGTACTGTAATGAGTAGCCGCCATACACGTTGCCCCTGTTACCGGCACCGCATGTAATTGCAGTAACAGGTTTGCTTAACTGTAATTTTTTATTAGGCAGTAAAATGCGTTGTTTGTTTTCGTCCGTTGCCCAGCCTGAAAATGGCAGTGCAGCACTGCCTAATGAAAGACCCAATGCTTTTATAGCAGAGCGGCGGTTCCAATACTTTGACATAGCAAGATGTTTTAGTTTTAACTGTTTTAAAGTTACATCTTAAAAACGCAAAACACAATTTACTGATTGCAGCTGTTACACTTTTCGCTTCAAATACTCGTCGTAGTCCGGTATTTGTGTTTCGTAGCCGGTATGCATTAATGAAGAAGTAAGAATAAAATCTGCAGTGGCCCTGTCGCAGGCTAATAATATGTTCCAGGCTACGCCTAAGCGTAATAAAGCTTTTACATCACTATCGTGTGGCTGCGCCTGCATAGGGTCCCAAAAAAATATCAATATATCCAGTTTGCCTTCGGCAATCATGGCGCCTATTTGCTGGTCGCCCCCAAGCGGGCCACTTAATAGTTTTGTAATGGGCCGGCCCAGCTTTTCTTCCAGTAACCTGCCTGTGGTACCAGTTGCAAATAAATCATGTTCAGACAGCATAACTTTATTATGCTCAGCCCATTCTGCCAAATCTTTCTTTTTATTATCATGTGCCACAAGAGCAATACGTTTTGTATTGGGTATTTTTCTTATTTTTTTCATCTTTAGTTATTTATGTCATGCAATGGTAATTTAATACAAGCCAATGCATTTTAGAATGCTAAAATTATATATCTTTGAGCATTACCTCTATACTACTTTATTCTATAATAAAACCTCCCCTTGTTGCTATACATAAAAATCACCCCCACTAGTTAATCTATTGCTCAATTTTATTGTTAAAAAGGGTGTTCAACTATTTATGAAAAAATTTTATAACAGGCCGGGAGTTGTCGTATTATTTATTTTACTCCATTTTTCTGCGGGTGCCCAAAAGCGGCTGTATATTTCAAACGACGATCATACGGACTATATGTGGAGCGCCAATGAAGCCGGTTATCAAACAGCTATATTAGATATGTTAGACTGGTGGACGGCTCATAATACTGCCACTTTGGTAAACGCACCAGACTATCAAAGCAAATGGAATTGTGATGGCTCGTTTTGGGTTTCGTTGTATAAAAAATACAGCACTACGGAAAAAGCAGATACACTTATTGCGCAAATACGCAGGGGACAAGTTACTGTACCTTATTCGCCACTGGTTACTACTTACGGCGGAATGCCTGCAGAGGCCGTATTACGTGGTATGTATTATGCCGGCAGTCTTGAGCGTCTTCACAACCTGGATTTTTCAATGGCTACTGCTATGGAAAATCAAACACTTCCATTGGGGCTTAGTTCGCTTTGGAAAGGTGCAGGGGCAAAGTATGCCTGGCATGGCGTATGTAATTGCGAAACAAAAATAACCGGGGCAGACAAAAGACAGAGGGAATTATATTGGTACAAAGGGCTTGATACGAATAGAATCCTGCTGAAGTGGTATAAAATGGTTGATCCAACTCAAAACTATTATATAGGAGGATATGCAGAAGCAAGATTTGAAAATGAAACTATAGACAGCCTTTCGAATAAGTGCAATACAGCAAATTATCCTTATAATATTGCGGCTGCTTTTGGTGTAGGGCACGATAATCTTGAAACTACTACTGATAACCTGATAACTGCAGCACAAACCAAAAGCAATGCTTCGCAAAGAGTAATTGTAAGTAATGAAGAAGATTTTTTTAAAGACGTAGAAAATACTTATGGCGCAGTATTAGACAGTGCCACACAAACATTCGGTAACGAATGGGATTTAAACTGTACTTCAATTGCAGAAGTGAGTGCAAAAGTAAAAAGATCATTAGAAAAGTTACGTGCTGCAGAGGCAATGGCAGCAATAGTAATAAATTACGATCCCACTTTTATGGGAGATAATGGTTTAATACCACTACGGAAACAAGCGTGGGAATCAATGGGTTTATATTGGGAACACTCAATGGGTTTTCCCGATGGCAGCAGTATTCCGCTAGAACAAAGAGATGCTTTCCAGCGCCGGCTGGAACAGGATATAGCAACTTACGTGGATGCACAGTATAACATTTCAAAGAAAAAATTAGCGTACCTTATTACAAACGGAAACGGCACCAACACCCGTTTTTTTGCGTTTAACCCCTTGGGATGGGAGCGTACTGATTATGCAGATTTTCGTTTTAATGTTAATAACAGTATTCGTGTAATGGATGTTAGTGGTGGTGCAGAAGTGCCATACCAGTTTATAACAAAAGACGGTGTAAGTTATATACGTATACTGGCTTCAAATATTCCATCCATGGGATATAAGGTTTTCGAAATTCAAAACATTGCCCCTTCTTTTTTTCCGCCAGCAGGTACTAATACAGGAAATGTTGTAGAAAACGATTATTTTAAAGTAACATATACCAACCAGGGAGTGTTAACAAGCATACTGGATAAAACAGCTGCCAACAAAGAACTGGTACAGGTTACTAACGGAAAATATGTAAATGACATGGGCGCCGGCAATGGCAATAACGGAACAACTCCTGTTGTTGAAGTGGGGAGGGTTTCAATTACAGTAACCACCAACTCTTTACAAACTCCAAAACACACCACCAAAATAACGCTTTTTAAAGGTATACCACGTTTAGAGATAGATAATAAGATAACAGAAAATTTTAAAGATAGTGTAAGAACATGGAGTTACTCATTTAATGTAGCAACTCCCGAAGTGTGGCACGAAGAAACAGGAGCTGTAATTAAAGCCAAACTTTTAACCAACGGCGGGCATTATGCAGTACAAAATGCCCGTTACGACTGGAGTACACTTAATCATTTTGCAAGTGTTAACCAGGGTGCTGGCGGATATGGCGTTTCGCTTTCTAACCAGGATTGTTATTTTATGCAAATAGGTAACAGTTCTGTTAGCAGCCTTGATGAAAACAGTGCACAACTAAATGTACTTACAGGTGGTACAATTGGAGGGCTTGGTTTTGTAAACCAGGGAGATGACCAGGAGTTTAACCAGCGTTTTGCTGTTACAACACATGCATCATACAGCGCTCCTGCAGAAATGAAAAAAGCATTGGAGCATCAAAACTTTCTTGTGTGCGATACAGTAACCAGTACTGTAAACTTTCTGCTGCCGGATCATTTTTCGTTTGTAAGTACCAGCGACCCGGGCTCTGTAATATGGGCAGTAAAACCAGCAGAAGAGGAAACTACAAATGGAGTTATAACCCGTATTTGGAACCTTGCAAATACAGATGCCTCCCAAACATTAACTTATGGACTTCCTTTTAATACCGCCTTCCGCACTACGCATGTTGAAACAAATATGAACAGCATTACGGTGCCAGCAGGTGGTAAGGATTTGGCAATTGGATTAGGACATAACGAAATGAAAACTTTTCGTGTAATGACATATTCCATTTCATTGCCGGTGCGTATGTATTCTTTTACCGCTAACAGGGTAAGCAATACATCTGACAACGAAGTGCGGTGGAATGCCGGTGACGAAGGATTGGTAAATGCCTATATTATTGAAAGAAGTACAGACGGCAACAACTTTAGTCCAATAGCTACTGTTAATAAGGTGAATGGCAACTACAGCTATCTTGATAAAAAAATAAATACAGCGCTGCCATATTATTACCGCCTGAAAATTAAAAATAACGATAACACACTTTTATATTCTGACATCGTTTTTATAAAGCCTGATAAAGAGACCACTGATCTTATAATATACCCTAACCCGGTTGCAGACGTGGTGCATATCAATATCATTCTTACCAAGCAAACAAGGTGTAACGTATTAATTATGGATGCTGCAGGAGCGGTAGTAAAGACCACAGCGCCGCCTTTATTTGAAAGGGGATACAATAATTATTACGTATCAGTAAAAGAATTACCGGTTGGTAAGTATAGCCTGGTGGTTATTGCAGGAGATAAAAAATACGTACAACCCTTTGTAAAACGATAAACTACTATTGCTTAAAGCATTTAGCTTTCATACTTAATTAATGCCAAAACCCGGCATAAAAGCCGTACCTTTGCAGCTTCAAAAAATAAGCTGTTCAATAATTTATTATAACGGCCTGAAAAAGAACTATGAACATTCGTAATATAGCTATAATAGCACACGTTGACCACGGTAAAACTACCCTTGTTGACAAAATTTTACACGCCACAAAAGTGTTTCGTGAAAACCAGGAAACCGGCGACCTTATCATGGACAGTAACGATCTTGAAAGGGAGCGTGGCATTACCATTTTTAGTAAAAATGCATCGGTAACGTACAATGGCGTTAAGATTAACGTAATTGATACTCCCGGTCACGCCGACTTTGGTGGTGAAGTGGAACGTGTACTTAAAATGGCTGATGGTGTTATACTTTTAGTGGATGCTTTTGAAGGCCCTATGCCGCAAACACGTTTTGTATTGCAAAAAGCACTGCACTTAAATTTAAAACCAATTGTTGTTATCAATAAAGTTGATAAACCTAACTGCCGCCCCGATGAAGTGCATGATGCAGTGTTTGAACTCTTCTTCAACTTAGATGCAACAGAAGAACAGCTGGACTTCCCTACATTTTATGGCAGTGGTAAAAACGGCTGGTTCAATGATTCATTAACTCAAATCGATAATATCAACCCGTTATTGGATGGTATTATTAAATATGTACCCGAGCCAAAAATAAAAGAAGGTAATTTACAAATGCAGATTACTTCTTTGGACTATTCTTCCTTTTTAGGCCGTATTGCTATTGGTAAAGTGGCACGTGGTTTTATTAAAGAAGGCATGCCGTTTACTTTAATGCAAACAGATGGTACACAGAAAAAATCACGTGTTAAAGAGCTGTATGTGTTTGAAGGAATGGGCAAAAAGAAAGTAACTGAAGTACAGGCAGGCGATTTATGCGCTGTGGTGGGTATTGAAGATTTTAATATTGGCGATACCATTGCTGATTTTGAAAGCCCTGAAGCATTACCTATTATTAGCGTGGATGAACCGACAATGAACATGCTGTTCAGCATTAACAACTCACCATTTTATGGTAAGGATGGTAAGTTTGTTACCAGCCGCCACTTACGTGACAGGCTGATGAAAGAAACAGAAAAAAACCTGGCACTGCGTGTAGAAGACAGTGAAGGTGGTGAAGCATTTGTGGTATACGGCCGTGGTATTTTGCACTTAGGTATTTTAATAGAAACCATGCGCCGGGAAGGATATGAATTAACTGTTGGCCAACCACAGGTAATTATTAAAACTATTAACGGAGTAAAATCTGAACCATACGAAAACCTGGTAGTGGACGTGCCGCAGGAATTTGCCAGTAAGGTAATTGACCTGGTAAGCCGCCGTAAAGGTGAAATGCAGATAATGGAAACCAAAGGCGATATGCAGCATTTGGAATTTGAAATACCAAGCCGTGGACTGATTGGTTTGCGTACGCAAATGCTTACTGCCACCACCGGCGAAGCAGTAATGGCACACCGCTTTACAGAATACAAACCATGGAAAGGGCAAATACCCGGAAGAAATAATGGTGTATTGCTCAGCAAAAACCAGGAAAAAACAACCGGTTATTCAATTGATAAATTACAGGACAGGGGAACGTTTTTTGTTGACCCGGGAGAAGATGTTTACGCAGGGCAAATTATTGCAGAGCATATTAAACCCGGAGATTTGGTAGTGAATGCTACGGAAGGAAAGAAATTAACCAACCACCGTGCCAGCGGCAGTGATGATGCTACCCGTATTGCACCCAAAACTTTAATGACGCTGGAAGAATGTATGGAATATATTGAGCAGGATGAGTGTATTGAAGTAACGCCAAACTTCATCCGTATGCGTAAAGTAATACTGAATGAAGAAGACCGCAAAAAAGCACAAAAGCAAATGAGCAGCGAAGCCGTTTAAGCTTTTAACTGAATAATAAAAAAGTCTCCCGAAACTTCGGGAGACTTTTTTATTTGATGTATCAATTAACGTGTGTTTAAAAAACTATTTCAATACTTCACTCAGCTTTGCCGATAATGCAGCACCACGTAATTCTGTGGCAATTATTTTACCCTGCGGATCAATTAAAACATTATAAGGAATGCTGCTTAAACCATACAATGGCACAGCAGCACTGCTCCAGTATTTTAAATCGCTTATATGCGGCCAGGTTAAGTTATCATCTTTAATGGCTTTTATCCATGCTGCTTTATTTTGATCGAGTGATACACCGAGTACTGTAAAATTTTTGTCTTTAAATTGATTGTAAGCAGCTACCACATTTGGGTTTTCGCCACGGCAGGGGCCACACCAGCTTGCCCAAAAATCAACCAGCACATATTTACCTTTTAACTGGCTTAATGAAAAAGGCTTATCATTTACATCATTCATTGTAATATCCGGTGCAATACTGCCAATAGCAATTTTACCATCTTGCGGCTGCTGTTGCATACTTAACTGCTGCTTTGCAAAATTGGTAAAACCTATTATTGAACTGTTTTCAGGAAAACGTTGTGACAGGTTCTGCAATGGTTTTTGCAATTGCTCAAGCGTTACAGGGGCAGATGTTGCAGTAAATAAAGCAAGTGAGGGACTTTTAGCAGTATCTGCATATTTAAAACAAAACTTAGCAACTTCTTCTTTTAAGCTGTTAAAATTTGTTTCTGTTGCAACAAAAATACTGTCTGATGGTTTAGCGCCGCCTTTTTCTAATTGCTGCAATTGTACATAACAATTGTTCAGCCCTTTCATAAGGCTGTCGTTTATTCCAATAAAATTTTTAAGCGATGCATTTGCCGGGGTTGAAAAAGTGGGGCCGCTAAGGCTTACATCATTTAAGTCTGCCGAAAAATTAATTTGCTTTTCATCGTTAATAAACAAAAACCCACGGTTCATCTTCTCCAGCCTTATGCGGTATATGCCTTCCTGAACAGCAATGCCATTTACAGTAAATTGGCCGTTTTTAATTTCTGCTGTATCCAGCACTTCCGGGTCTTTTTTATTAAAAAATACTTCTTCCAGGAAAACTTTTTGATCGGCTGCATTTTTTAGCTGCCCTTTAACGGTAAATTGATTGTTTTTGCCTTCATTGTTACAGGAAAACAATACGCTACAAAAAACAGCGCCAATTAATAATTGTTTCATTGTTGATATATGCCGGTATGCCGGCTTTTAGATTTTAATATACGCTGAAAAAACAGCAAAAGTTTTTTGCAGGCTTAGTTTAACTTTTCTGCCAGTAATTTATTTACAGCCTGCATATCAGCTTTACCCTTGCTTAATTTTTTTACTTCTCCTGCAAATAATCCCACTAAACCCTTTTTACCGCTTTTGTATTCTTTTACTTTATCGGGCATTTTGGCTATTACTTCATCCACCCATGTTTCTAAAGATCCGGCATCACTTTCCTGCAACAGGTTTAACTCCGTAGCAATTTGCAGCGGTGCTTTAGCCGGTTGATTTAATAATGCAGCAAATATTTTAGTACTGGCATTGCTGAAGTTTACTTTACCATCATCCACCAATTGTATTAATGCTGCTATAGTTTGCGGTTGTAAAACAAAATCCTTTATTTCTGTTTGGGTTTGATTAAGATTACTTTTAATAGGGCCTAATAACCAGTTGGCGGCTGCTTTGTAATTGGCAGTGTGTTTAATAACTGCTTCAAAATAATCAGCTGTTTCTTTATCGGCACAAATTATTTGTGCATCCTGCACGGGTAACTTTAATACTTCCTGGTATTTTTTTTCTAATAATTCCGGTAATGCAGGTATGGCATCTTTTACTTTTTGTAAAAATTCATCTGCAATAAAAAAAGGTGTCAGGTCCGGCTCAGGAAAATAGCGGTAATCGTCCGCATCTTCTTTTGTACGTAAAGAAAATGTACTGTTATTATCAGCATCATAACTTCTCGTTTCCTGCACAATCTGCTTACCACTTTCTGTAATGTTAACCAGCCGGGCCACTTCCACATCAATGGCACGTTTTACATTGCGTATGCTGTTCAGGTTCTTTACTTCTACTCTTGTGCCCAGTTTTGTTTCGCCTTTCAACCGTATGGAAATATTAGCATCACACCGCATACTGCCTTCTTCCATATTACCATCGCAAATGTTTAACCACCGCACTAATTTTCTTAACTCTGTTATGTAAGCAAAAGCTTCATCGCTGCTGTGCAGGCACGGCTCCGTAACAATTTCTAACAGCGGCACACCGGCACGGTTTAAATCAATGCAGGTATAATTTTCATCTACGTCATGTAAACTTTTACCGGCATCCTCTTCCATATGTATGCGGTTGAGCAAAATATTTTTTTCGCCTTCGGCCGTTTTTATTTTTACATAGCCGTTTTTACAAATGGGTGTGGTATGCTGGCTTACCTGGTAGCCTTTTGGTAAATCAGGATAGAAATAATTTTTGCGGGCAAAGTAATTATGCTGTTCAATATCGCAGTGCAAAGCCAAACCAAGTTTTACGGCGTATTCAATTGCCTTCTTATTCATTTTGGGTAAAGTGCCGGGGTGTGCCAATGTTATTGGGCTTATGTTTGTGTTGGGGGCTGCGCCAAATGCGGCACTGTCTCCACAAAATAATTTACTGCTGGTAAGCAGTTGCGCATGTACTTCAAGGCCAATTACCACCTGGTATTTATCCAAAATATTCATTGTTGCAAAGGTAAAGAAAAACCCCTCCGCCCCCTCCTAAAGGCAGCACTGATTATGGAGGCAATTGTTGCGAAGTGGTACAGATACAAAACAACAAACCCGGAAACTATTCCGGGTTTGCTCAGATTGTTTTATGATGGCTATATATTTATAGATTAGCAGTCTTAAGTTTTTTAGGAATCTTAATATCAAAGCTCATTTCTTTACCATTGCGTTTTGCTTTAATGGTGTAAGATGATTTTTCTGCGTTTTCCATTAATTGCTCCCTTGCATCATCAGTATTATTTATTTTTTTGCCACCTATTTCTGTAACCACATCATCTTTCTGCAAACCTGCTTTGTCGGCAGGGGAATCTTTTTCTGCATCCAGTACTTTAACGCCGCCACCATCTTCGGTATCCTGTATTTTTAAACCCAGTTTTTGCTGGCGGGGAAAACTGCTGAACGCTAAATCCTGCAATCCTTCAAAATTGCCATTGCCATTCCAGTCGAAATTGGGCATGGCCTGCACTTTTGGCGCACCGGGAGTGTAGGGAGTAGCAAAAGCACGTGGCATAGTAAAAGAATGCGCTTGGCCGCCGGGCCCGCTGAAAGAATATGACATTGTACGGTTTGCTTTAGTTTCGCCAAGTTTTGCTTTGGCGCTCATATCTTTTCCGTCTCTTTTATAATAAACAGTTACTTCATCATTGGGTTTGTGGCTGCCAATGGCTTCGGTAAGGTCCGATGGGTCTTCAATTGTTGCATCATTCACTTTTGTAATTACATCGCCTTCTTTTAAACCGGCTTTTTCTGCGGCGCTGCCTTTGCTTACATTGGTTATTTCAGCTCCTTTCTTTTCTGCTTTACCATCTTCATCGTTGCTGTTGGTGGTTACACCTAAAAAAGCACGTGGTTTGCCTTCTTTCATTCCAAATTCACCCATGCGGTCTCCGTTAAAAAGCATTTCAATATCCTCGCCGGGGCCAAATGAAAAATTATGCTGGCCATCAAAAACCTTAAACTCACGTTTGTTAATGGTAATATCACCATCTTTAAATTCGCTGATGGGTTTACCGTTAACGGTAATTTTATCACCTTTAATTTCTACCGTAATTTTTGCGTCTTTATCGCCTTTTTTGCGAATGATGATTTCCTGTGTTTCTTTTCTGTCCTTTTCAGCAGCAGCTTTGTCTTTTTTCGATTTCTCAATAATTACCTCTTTATCTTCCTGCGCCTGTGCCGTAAAGCCTAAAGCGGTAAAGCCTAAAACCGCAGCCGTTAATAATACATTTTTCATTGCTATATTTTTTATGTACGAAATATTTAGTAGAACAAATATAGGGCGCTTTTGTTTATTACGAAATTTTTCGGAGATTATTTTAGGGCTTTAACAAATTTTTGAGGGTTGAGGCAAATTGCCCGCAGATATCGCTGATTTCGCAGATGAGTTTTTCTGCGCCTTCTGCGAAATCAGCGGGAGATATTTTCTATAACAAATGTTTTTACCGGGCAATCATCCACCACATCATCTTTTATATATACCATACCAATTTTTTGCAGCACGTGTAAAGAAGCAGTATTTTCAATATGTGCACAGGCATTAATGGTTTTCAATTGCAGATTGTTAAGCCCAAACTCAATGGTGTATTTGGCGGCTTCTGTTGCATAACCTTTACCCCAATGTACAGGTAAAAAGCGATAGCCCAAATCAATTTCATTTCTTTCGGGCCTGAACTTTAAACCGCACCAGCCAATAAATTCATCACTGTCTTTTAAGTGAACAGCCCAGCGGCCCAAATTTTTTTCATACTGCGGCAGAATAATATTGGCTAATACTTCCGTTGCATGTGCTTCATCTTTTACAATGGGCTCATGCAGGTATTGCAGCACTTCGGGTTTGTTATTAAGCTGGTACACCAATGGTGCATCGGCCAATGTAAAACGGCGCAAATAAAGCCGGGGTGTTTGAAGAATAAGATGCATAACGCTAAATTAAGCCGGTTACTTTTTCAATTCCTTTTCAAACAATTTAAAAATACGTTTGTATTCATCCGTCCAGCTGCTGGGCTCCACAAAACCGTGGTCTTCCATTGGGTAAGCAGCCAGTTCCCAATTATCTTTTCCCAGTTCAATTAAGCGCTGCGATAATTTTACTGCATCCTGAAAATGCACATTCACATCCACCATGCCATGGCAAATTAATAAATGTCCTTTCAACCCTTCGGCATAATAGACAGGCGAACTTTTACGGTAAGCAATACTGTCTGTAAAAGGCTCATTTAAAATATTGGAAGTATAACCATGATTATAATTTGCCCAGTCTGTTACAGGCCGTAGTGCAGCGCCGGCAGCAAAAACGGCTGGTTTATTAAACATGCCCATCAGTGTAATAAAACCACCATAAGAGCCGCCATATAAACCCACATGCTGCGGATTAACACCATAAGTTTTTATCAAATAATTTACGGCATCAACATTATCATCCAAATCTTTACCACCCATAAAACGATAAATTCCTGTTCTGAAATTTCTGCCATAACCGGAGCTGGCACGGTAATCAACATCCATAACATAATAACCATTATCGGCCAGCATATTATTAAACATATATTCCCTGAAATAGCTGCTCCACCATTTGTGTGCATTTTGCAAATAACCGGCGCCATGCACAAACAACACGGCAGGTTTATTGGGGTGCGGATTTACAGGTTTGTAAATACGGGCATACACAGTGGTGCCATCGCTTGCAGTAAAACTAATCAGTTCAGGTTCCCGCCAGGCATATGATTTAAATTCTTCGCTTTGCGCTTTGGCGGTTATTTGTGTGGCTTTGCTGGCGGGTTTGTTTTCCTGTAAAAAAAGTTCCCACGGTTTGTTGCTGTAAGAATATAAAAAGGCAAAATATTTTTCATCCGGAGAAATGCTTACATCATTTGCACCTGTCATTGTGGTAATGCGTTCTTTTTTTCCGTCAGCTAATGTTAAACGATAAAACTGCTGTTCGCCGGGGTGTACTTCGTTGGTGGTGATGTAAAATATTTTTTTATCTAAACTTAATTGCGCTCTTTGTACTTCATAATTGCCCGATGTAATGGTTTTAACCTGTTTGCTGGCAACATTAACGCTGTATAAATGTGAGTAGCCGCTCACTTCACTCTGGTACCAAAATGTTTGTTCATCAATCCAGCCTGTATTGCCACGAAAACCAATGCCGGGCCCGCCAATCCATGCTTCATCCCGTTGCCTGTTGAGCAGTTGCAGTTTTTTTGCCGCCGTGTCCCATAACATCAGCCAGCGGTCTTTATTATCGTTGCTGCGTATTTCCACCACAGCATACGTGCCATTGGGCGACCATGAAACAGTACTGAAACTAACCGCACGGTTTACCGGTTTTTTAGTAAGCTCTTCTAATTGTTTTGGATAATCTTTTACATAATCTGCCAAATCTTTAATACCGGGTATGGAATCTGTTTTAATGTTAAACAGGGTATCCATCATACGGTCGTAAATAAAAAATTCTGTGCTGCCTTGTAAATTACCCACTTTGGTGCGGCCCGGTATATCTGTTGTAAAACCGCTTTCTGTTACGTAACTGGGAACAATAGTGTTTTTGTTATTGGTTGCCGCTTTAAATAAGCGGTAGCTTATAAAGCGTCCGTCGGGGCTTATATTTAGGCCCTGCAATACTTTATCTTCAATAGCAATGCTGCGGAGTTCTTTAGGCCTGGGTAACGATTTATTATAAGCTTCACTTTTTTCACGGTCTTCTTTGCGCTGGCGCAATACTTCAAAATATTTAAGCTGGTCGTTTTTTAACCACTCTTCCTGCTGGTTTGCATTGCCGGATGTTCTGTTGAAAGGCCTGTTTCCGGCAGGGGTTGCCATAGTTGTTGCATCACTGCTTTTTATATTGGTAAGCTGCAGTGTTTCGCCGCTGGCAATATCCCACGCAAATAAATTTTGTGCACGGGTATAAACAATTTTTGTATTGCTGAAAGAAAACTGCGGATTGCTTTCTACATCCACCGTTTGGGTGATGCGTTTTGTTTTACCGGTTTTTATTTCGGTGTAAAAAACATCGCCGTCCTTACCAAATACATACGCTGTGCGGTTTAAGTTGTAAGTGTATGTGCCGGTATTATTAATATCCTGCACCTGCTGCAGGCTTGCTTTTACCGGCGTGGTATTGCTGGTGGTGATGTAATACAGCGAATCCGCTGGCGCTTTATCAGGGTTCCATTTAAAATAAACACTGCGGCCGTCGTTACTCCATTGCAGGTTTGATGGTGAAGTGCCTATCCACTTAGGGTCACGCATTATTTTTTCTACAGTAAGGGATTGTAATTGTGCAGTGGCGGTAATTGCAGTTAATAAACTGCAAAACAGCAATGATGTTTTGTGCATTAGTTGAGGTTATGAAGTCAAATATATAAACTGAACGAAAGACACAAAAATTTACAGTGTTGTTACTGTAAGGATTTATGATGGACGGCAATGTTTGCGAAGAGGTGACACTTTTCGCAAGGTATTACCGATTGCTGTAATTTTTTATAACAACCCCTTCACCTTTTCAATCACACTTTTTAAATTACTTGCATCCTGCCCGCCGGCACTAGCCAGGTTTTTTTGACCGCCGCCACCGCCTTTAATGAGGGGCGCAACATGTTCCTTAATAATTTTTGCAGCATCTAAATTTTTTGCAGCAGCCACCGTATCACTAACGCCAACGGCAACAAAGGGCTTGCCATCAATATTGCTGCATAACACCGCTACGTAATCATTTAATTTACTTTTTAAATCGGCGCACAATTTTTTTAAATTATCAATGCTGCTTACTTCCACTATTTCACCAATGAATGTTACGTTATTAATAATTTCATCTTTCTGCAATAATTCATTGCGGATGCCAACCAGTTCTTTTGCTTCTAAATGTTGCACTCTTTTTTCCAATGCAGTTTTATCGGCAATTAATTTTTCTATGGCTTTTACCGGCGTGTTGGATTTTAATACTTCGCCTAACTGTTTGTTCTGGCTTATTTTTTCAGCTATATAATGAAAAGCCGCAGGCCCGGTAATAGCTTCTATGCGGCGCACACCTGCTGCCACAGCAGCTTCAGATGTAATAATCATTAACCCAATCATGCCTGTATGCGCCACATGTGTGCCCCCGCATAACTCAACCGAGTAATCGGGGTTAATGGTAACAACCCTTACCACATCTCCATATTTTTCTCCAAACAAAGCCATAGCACCCAGCTTTAATGCTTCATCTTTTGGCAGTTCGGCTATTTGCACGGCAATGTTTTCACGTATTTTATCATTCACCATTGCCTGCACTTTATTCAATTCCTCATCGGTAATTTTTGAAAAGTGCGATACATCAAACCGCAGTACATCAGGCGATACCAATGAGCCTTTTTGCGCCACATGCTTACCTAATACATTGCGCAATGCCGCATGCAGTAAATGCGTGGCAGTGTGGTTGTACATAGTATTGAGCCGCTGCTCATAATTTACAATTGCAGTAACGGGCGCACCCACATTTTGCGGCAGCTTATTGGTGAAATGAATAATAAGGTCATTTTCTTTTTTGGTGTCAACCACTTCAATAATTTCATTATCAAATTGCAAAGTACCGGTGTCGCCAACCTGCCCGCCGCTTTCTGCGTAAAAAGGAGTTGTTTCTAAAACAAGCTGGTATTGCTCTTTGCCTTTTGCTGCTACTTTGCGGTATTTAAGTATTTTGGTTGTGGTGTTTAAATCATCATACCCAACAAATTTTACTGAATTACCATCGTTAACAATAACCCAGTCTTCTGTTTCTAAAGCAGTGGCGGCACGGCTGCGTTCCTTCTGTTCATTCAGTGCATTGGTAAAACCAATTTCATCCACTTTTAAATCATTTTCGCCTGCTATCAATCTTGTAAGGTCAATAGGGAAACCATAAGTGTCGTATAATTCAAAAGCATCCCTTCCTTCTATTATTGGTGTGCATTTTATTTCTGCGCCTTTAATAATATCGTCAATACGTTTTAGCCCTTTTTCAAGCGTTCTTAAAAAAGCTTCTTCTTCTTCCTTAATTACTTTAGTTACAAAATCCAGCTGTTGTTGCAGTTCAGGAAAAACATTTGAGAATTGTTTTGCAATTACAGGCAGCAATTGATGCAGCAGCGGTTGTTTATAATCTAAATAAGAATAATAGTAACGCACTGCACGGCGTAAAATGCGGCGTATTACATAGCCTGCGCCGGTGTTGCTGGGCAATTGCCCATCGGCAATGGTAAAACTAATGGCACGTATATGGTCTGCCAGCACTCTAAAAGCAATAGAAGCTTTATCATCACCACCTTTGTATTCTTTTTTAACTATGGCAGCCGTTTTAGCAATGGTATCAGTAAATACATCCGTATCGTAATTGCTTTGTTTGCCCTGTATCACTCTCACCAAACGTTCAAAGCCCATACCGGTATCCACATGCTGCGCAGGTAAAGGTTCCAGCTTACCATCTTTTTTACGGTTAAACTGCATAAAGACATTGTTCCATATTTCTATCACCTGCGGGTGGTCGTTGTTTACCAATGTTTTTCCATCAATAGCTTTTCTTTCTTCATCAGTTCTGCAGTCCACATGTATTTCGGTGCAGGGTCCGCAGGGCCCGGTGTCGCCCATTTCCCAAAAATTATCTTTTTTATTGCCCAGTAAAATGCGGTCTTCTGCAATTACTTTTTTCCATTCATTATATGCTTCTTCATCTTTTGGCAAGCCTTCTTTGCTGTCGCCTTCAAATATGGTAACGTATAAACGGTCTTTATCTAATTTGTAAACTTCAGTCAGCAGCTCCCAACTCCATGCAATAGCATCAGCTTTAAAATAATCACCAAAGCTCCAGTTGCCCAGCATTTCAAAAAGTGTGTGGTGATAGGTGTCTACACCCACTTCTTCCAAATCGTTATGTTTGCCGCTAACCCGTAAACATTTTTGTGTATCGGCCGCCCTTTTATAAGGAGCCGGTTTATTACCAAGGAAATAGTCTTTAAACTGGTTCATACCTGCATTGGTAAAAAGCAGGGTGGGGTCGTTTTTAATAACCACTGGTGCAGAGGGTACAATGGTATGCCCTTTCGATTTAAAAAAATCCAGGAACTGTTGTCGTATTTCAGCGCTTGTTATCATAATGCCACCTTCTTTATTTGGGTTGATTTTTGTGTTGTAAAACCTATATTTGTAAACTTGGCAAAAGTAAAGAAAAAGGCGCTCCCTCCGCCTTCTGAAGGAGAACTGATTATGGAGAAGATTGAAAGCGAAAATAATAGTTCAATAATGAGAAATAGCTGAAGAGTGCGACGCCAATGAAGTTGAAAACCTTACCGAGGCTGGTAACAAAAAAAATTAAGCAATCCCTTTAAAGGGCAGCATGAAGAAAATAAAATATTTCTACAACACCAATACCTTGCGGTATGAAAAGCTGGTAACGCCACTGCGGGTGAAACTGCTGCGTTTTTTTGGCTTTTTATCTGCTATTGCTGTTAGTTGCTTTTTAGTAATTGTATTGTATAAGCAGTTTGTTCCTGCATCTTTTTCTGACAGGGAGGCGCAACTGAAGTACGGTATATTAAAAGACAATTATGGTGTTTTGCAAAGCAAGGTAAAAACCCTGCAGCAGCAAATGACCGAGCTGGAAAAGCGGGATAATGAAGTGTACAGATCTATTTTTGAAGCCACACCGCTTACTGACAGTGCCCGCCAAAAACAAATTGAACAGAAAAAGGAAATTGATAAAGTAAACCTGCTGAATGATGATCAGCTGGGAGATTCTATTGCAAAAACACTCAATAACCTTTCTGCCCGTATGGCTTTTCAGTTTACCAGCTATGATGCTGTTGTAAAATTGATAAACAACCAGGAAAATAAATTAGCCAGTATACCCGCCATACAGCCTGTAAGCAATAAACAGCTTACACGTATTGCAAGTGGGTTTGGTATGCGTATTCACCCGATTTATGGTATTGCTAAAATGCACAACGGGCTCGATTTTACTGCACCACAGGGCACACCCATATACGCTACAGGCGATGGTACAGTAACAACTGCAGGCGTAGGCACCGGAACTGGCAACGAAGTAATTATTAACCATGGCTACGGTTATGAAACGGTGTATATGCACATGGTACGTATAAAAGCAACGGGCGGGCAACATGTAAAGCGTGGTGAAGTAATTGGATGGGTAGGCAGCACCGGTGCCAGTACAGGGCCGCACTGCCATTACGAAGTGCATATTAACGGCACGCCTGTTGACCCAGTTTACTTTTTTTATAATGACTTAAACGCAGAACAATACGACCGTGTGCTTAAAATTGCCAGCACCGGCAGTGCCAAAAGTTTTGACTAAGCACAAATACTTGCGTATTTTTATAATAATATGGCTGGTCTTAAACAAATAGCATTTGACTTTGAAGCTGTAACACCGGTGCAGGAAGAAAAGCAGCAGGTGGCTGTTGTAATTCCTGCAGCAAAGGAAATACTGCCTGTTGTAACAGAAGAAACGGAAGAGCCGGTTATAGATTTTTCTGAGCCCGTTGTTGCAGTAACAACTGCGCCTGCAGTAAAAAGAAAAAAACTGCATAATAAAAAAAGCACCCGTGGCCGCATGAGTTTAAAAGATGCCGATGCAGGGGCAGATTTAATTGAAATACCCGAAGATGAAATTTTGTTTAAAAAATTATATTACCCCATTGGCACAGTGGCCGATATGTTTAAGGTAAACCAAAGCCTGATACGTTTTTGGGAAAATGAATTTGATATTTTAAAGCCCCGCAAAAATGGTAAGGGCGACAGGCTTTTCAGGCCCGAAGATGTAAAAAACCTGAAACTGATTTACAATTTACTGCGTGAGCGCAAATACACTATTGAAGGGGCCAAAGAGTTTTTGAAAAACAGCAAAAAAGCAGATGAAAAATTTGCCATGATAGAATCGCTTAAAAAAATTAAAGGGTTTTTACTGGAGCTGAAAGCCAATTTATAGTAACCAATACTTAACAAAACTCTTTTTTACCGTACATAATTTACAAGGAACTTTAGCTGCACAAAATTTCTGCAATTAATTATGATGAAACTTATTTCAACAGTTATTTTATTTGCTTTTTTCATAAGTAAATCATTTAGCCAGGCGCAATACCAAATTGTACAAGACGAAAAACACCCGGAGCAGGTGTATTTAAAAGGAATTATTAATAAATACCTTGTACAAAACGATACCGTGTATGGCAAATGGTACCGCAGCAGCATGAGTTATTACACTCCCGACACTGCCACGCTCACCGCTTTTGAAAAAGCCAGGAAAGGAATACAGTTTGTAATTTTTGGCGGTACCTGGTGCGAAGACACACAGTTTATTTTACCCAAGTTTTTTAAATTACAGGAAATGAGTGGTGTGCCGGATACTGCCATTACTTTTTTTGGCGTTAACAGGGCAAAAAAGTCACTGGCATCTATTGCCGATGCATTTAACGTAGTAAACGTGCCCACAATAATTGTAATGAAAGACGGTAAAGAAGCAGGCCGTGTGGTGGAATATGGTAAAACCGGCAAGTGGGACAAAGAGCTGGCAGATATTATAAAATCTGTACAATAAATAAATGGAGCAACACCTTAGTAAACAGCAGGAAAGCTTTTGTGATAATGCCGGGCTGGTAGGCGTATTAATAAGTATTGCTTGCCTTATTCAATACATGATATTTATGGTGCCGGGCTGGATAACGGTAGTAATAATCCTTGTATATATTTTATGCATTACCGGGTTTGTATTACTGATGAAAAAAAATGCTGCTGCACCTTTACTGCTGCTGCTAAGCGCCGTACTTACTTTTCTTGTTGAAATTTTAATGATGCTTTCGCTGGCGTTTTCGCTGGTGCTGGTATTATTGCTGCTGTATTTATGCGCTGTTACTGCTGTTGTATATATTGATGAAACAGCGGCCCAGTTAAAAAAGAGAAGCATAGCGCTTAAACAGGATGCAGCAGCCTGGGACAATGTTCTATAATCAAACACTTCTATACTGACGGCGCCGGGCTGCTTAATGCAATGTTATTTGCTTCCAGTATTTTTTTAACTTCCAGGTAAAAAACTTCTTTAAGCTGGTTAAACTTATCCATGTTTACAACATCCGTAAAAAATTCTGCAGTAACAATATTGCTGCCTTTGGCTATTTCTGAAAAAAATACATTGCTGGAAATTAACTCAGCTTCATTTTTTTGAAGCATGGCTTTTAATGCAGCAGTTAACTGCTCTATTTGCTGTACACTTGTATCTGCCGAAAGTTCCAGTTTAATTTCTCCCCTGCGTTGTGTGCGCATGCTCCAGTTGTCCACCACACTGTCCACCATTTGTTTATTGGGTACAGTAACCAATGTTTTTTCTGCAGTGCGTACTCTTGTACTGCGTAAACCAATACGTTCCACTGTGCCGGTTACACTGTTTACTTTTACGGTATCATCTACTCTAAAGGGCTTGTCGAAAAAAATAATAAATGAAGCAATAAGGTTTTCTAAACTTTCTTTTGCCGCCAGTGCCACAGCAGCACCTACAATGCTTAAGCTGGTTAATAAACCGGTAATGGGTTGATTAAAGCAGGCTTTCAGTAACATTAAAACACTGATAATGCCCACTACCACTTTTAAAAAATCACGGAAGAAAATTACCAGCTGATCATCAGTTTTATCCCGTGTTTTTAATGCCCGCTGCTCAAGCACCAGTGCCATAAAATCGATAATGCGTAATAAAAAACGGGTAAATGAAATAATAATGATGGCAAGGCCGATTTTGTCTGTTATCTCTTCAATAGCATGCCCATAAATTTTAAAATGCAGTTCTGTTGGAAAATTAAGTTTATCAATGGCGAAAATTGTAATTACTGCCAGCAGTAACCAGTCTAACGGCTGCACCACAAGGTTGGTGAAGCTGTCTTTGTCAAACGTTTTCCAAATGCGGCTTAATATGCGGCATAAAAACCATGTAATGTAGCGGGAGAGATACCGTTTTATAAGCAGCATTAATATAATAGTGCCGCCAACAGCTAAATAACTTCTTACAGTATTATCAAGAAAAACTTTATCTAAAAAATCCATGCAGCAAAATTACTGTTTTACCCAAACTATTTAACCTGGTAAATATTGATGCCTTCTGCTTTTAACAAATACAATTTATTGTTAGCAGCTTTAATGGCAATGCAGTTTTTTGCAAAGCCGGGCAAAACATATTCTTTAAGGTTTAATGACTGCTGCTGGTAACTCAGCAATTTATTGTTGCTGAAGCCATAAATGGTTTTATCTGAAACGGCTGTGCTGTACCAGTGCAAAAAAGGCAGCCGGTTTTTAAAACTGCCGTAATAGTCAAAACTGTAAAAGCCTTTTGCAGTATCGTACAGGTAAACAAAATTATTTTGATCGGTAATTTGTGTGGCAGATGGTACAGAATCAAACAGCATTCTAAAATCGTTGCTTTCTAAAATCACTTTCCCGTCATCATCCACTTTTTTTAATTTATACTCCTGTTCATCATACAGCCATATATTATTGTCGTAAGAGGTGGCAATGCTGTTAACCGAAAAAATGTTTTGCTTACGCAGATTAATGGTGTTGCGTATGTTTAAAAACCTGTCCAGCACCACAATGGTGGCAAAGTTTTTATAGTACAGTAAAATTTTTAAGGGGTTGGTTACATCTATTTGAGATACGGTGCCAAAACGTTTAACATCGTTAAACACAGCAAGCGAATCGCCGTTGCTGTTTACTTTTTTTAGCTGGTTGGTGGCATTGAGCAGGTAAATATTTTCAAGATTATCTACAGAAAAATCTGTGAACGTTCCTTTAATAGTTTTTAGAAAGGTAAACAGCGAATCGCTTTGTGCTTTTGCAGTTATTGAGGCAAAGCAACAAAGCAGCAGAAACGCTATTTTAAAAAAAGGCTTCAATTTTATTTTGTATAATATTTTAACTCCAGGTTATTCCCGTCAAACACGGCATAGCTGTAATATTTTAACCAGTCGCCCAGGTTAATATAAAGGCTGCTTTGGTTTAAGTTAAAATTTATGGGTAAATGCCTGTGGCCAAAAACAAAAAAGTCGTAATGTTCTTTTTGTAAAACTTCTTTACAATAAATAATTAACCATTCTTTGTCTTCTCCTAAAAATACAGCCTCTTTATTTTGTGCCAGTGCTTTTGCCCTGCTTTTGCGGCTAAAATAACCGGCAATACCCATACCAATATACGGCGGTAATATGCCAAACAGCCATTGGCAAAGAGGATTGCGGAATACTTTCTTTAAAAATTTATAACCATGGTCGCCGGGTCCCAGCCCATCGCCATGCCCAACTAAAAATTTTTTGCCGTTAAATTCAAAAGCAACAGGCTCAAAGTAAACCGGTATGTTCAGTTCTTTGGTAAAGTAATCTTTCATCCACATATCATGATTGCCCACAAAAAAATGAATGGGTATGCCACTGTCTGTAATTTCGGCCATTTTACCCAGTATGCGTACATAACCACGGGGTACCACAGTTTTATATTCATACCAAAAATCAAACAGATCACCCACAATAAAAATTACTGCAGCATCTGTTTTTGCTTCATCTAAAAAACGGATAATTTTTTTTTCACGCTCTAAACTGCCTGCAGCATCGGGCACACCCAAATGAAAATCGGAAAGGAAGTAAATTTTTTTACCGGCAGCCAGTTGCATCAGGAAAATGATTTGTTTTTCTCTTTCAGGTATTGCAGTACATCGCCGGATGGTATTTGCGGCAGGTTATCTGCATTGCCTGTAAACCAATATATCCAGGCAGTAAATTGCTGGTTATTGCAGTACGCCGTTGCTACTTCTCTTTTATATAATGCAGTTTCGCCTTCTTCTGCATGTACTCCTTCGTAATCATCTAACTGGCCAATGATGTATGAAAATTCTTCAGGCCGGGTAATGGTGTATAGCTCACCCTGTATAAATGTTTCTTCTGCTGAAGGTAATGCAACGGGGTATTCACCCGTATCAAACAATTTACCTTTTACAGTGGCAGAGCCAATTAATGTAAAATATTGCGCCATGTATTGATACGCATCATGGTGAAATCCGCTGCGCAGGGAGCCATACACAAACAGGTTGTAATTACTGTTACTCATAGTACCATAAAGGTAAACGTAAAAATGTAATTATGCTTCTACTAAAAAGCAATAAACTTCTTTAGGGCCGTGCACACCTGTTACCAGCGTTTTTTCAATATCTGCTGTGCGGCTGGGGCCGCTGGCAAAAGTTATAAGAGAGGGAATATTGCCTGCATATTTTTCTTTAAGCAACTGCAATGCATCTTTAATATCATACACCAATTGGTTGGTATATGCAATGCAGATGTGAACGGGGGCATACACACTTACCGTACGGCCGCTTTGCTGTGCTGCACTCATTACAATGGTACCAGTACGTGCTACTAACAATTCGCAACCGGTAACAGAAACATCGCAGGTGGAAAGGCTGATGGTATTACTGAATGCATTGCTCCATTTGTCTTCACTGCAATAAGTTTTTGTCCATTCTTTTGCGGCAATTAATTGCTGTACCTGTTGCAGCATATCTGCTTCATCTGCACAAAAAGCAAACCTGCCCTGCAGTTTTACAAACTCTTCTGCAAACACCACACCCAAATCATCGGGTACAGGGTTAAATACAGAATTAACACCTTCGCTTTGCGGAAAAGGTACAGGCACCGGGTTGCTCAGTGCCTGTCTTATACGTTTTAAAATATTTTCTTTTGCGGGAGAAACTGCCATGTTATTTACATCTGGTTCTTATTTATAGCATCAAGGTCTATAACATCATTGTTTGGTGCATCTGCTGCTTCTTTCTTTACTTCTTCTTCCGTTACACCCAGCACTTTCTTTTCTTCAAAAGGGCGTTTGCCTATAAGTGCTTCCACATCGCTTTGAAACAGTACTTCTTTTTTCAGCAATTCTTTCGCCAGTTTTTCTACATCCCCTTTCTTTTCTGTAAGGAGTTTTATGGTTCTTACATAGGCGTCCTCAATCAGCTTACGCACTTCTTCATCAATTAATTTACCAGTTTCTTCACTGTAGGGTTTGGTAAAATAATTTTCTTGCGATGGGTCATAATAACTGATGTTACCCAGTTTATCATTCATACCATACACGGTAACCATGCTGTAGGCAATTTTAGAAATCTGCTGCAGATCGTTACTGGCACCGGTGCTTATTTTACCAAAGAAGATTTCTTCGCTGGCACGTCCGCCCAATGTCATACAAATCTGGTCCATCAACTGGTCGGTATTGTACAGGTATTGCTCTTTAGGCGTGTATTGTGCATAACCTAATGCTGCGGTTCCCCTTGGCACAATAGTTACTTTTAATAACGGGTAAGCATGTTCCAGGTACCAGCCACAAATAGCGTGGCCTGCTTCGTGGTATGCAATAATTTCTTTTTCTTCCGGTAAAATAAGTTTGTTCTTTTTTTCTAAACCGCCAATTACACGGTCAATAGCATCCTGGAAGTCGCTCATATCAACCGCCTCCTTGTTTTTACGTGCTGCAATTAATGCCGCTTCGTTACAAACATTGGCAATATCGGCACCCGCAAAACCGGGAGTTTGTTCCGCCAGTTTATGAATGTCGAGTGTTTGCGAAACTTTTATTGGCGCTAAATGCACTTTAAAAATTGCTTCTCTTCCCACTAAATCGGGGCGGTCAATAGTAATCTGCCTGTCGAAACGGCCCGGGCGCAACAAAGCACTGTCCAGTACATCCGGCCTGTTGGTTGCAGCAAGTATGATAATACCAAGGTCGGTACCAAAACCATCCATTTCCACCAGTAACTGGTTAAGGGTGTTTTCCCTTTCATCGTTACTCATCATTACATTTTTACCACGGGCACGGCCAATGGCATCAATCTCATCAATAAAAATAATGCAGGGCGCTTTTTCCCTTGCCTGCTTAAACAGGTCACGTACACGGCTGGCACCCACACCTACAAACATTTCTACAAAGTCGCTGCCGCTAAGGCTGAAGAAAGGTACCTGCGCTTCGCCTGCAACAGCTTTTGCCAATAAAGTTTTACCGGTGCCGGGAGGGCCAACCAATAAAGCTCCTTTAGGTATTTTACCACCAAGGTTGGTGTATTTTTTTGGATTTTTTAAAAAGTCCACAATCTCCATTACTTCCACTTTGGCTTCATCAAGCCCGGCAACATCTGCAAAAGTGATGTTTACACGTGTGCCTTTATCAAACAGTGTGGCTTTTGATTTGCCAATATTGAAAATACCACCGGGTCCGCCACCGCCACCGGGCCCGCCCACCTTGCGCATCATAAGTACAAACAATAAACCAATTAAAAGAATAGGCAGTAATGTGCTTATTATCTGGCTGAAGAGTTCTCCTTCTGTGGTAAAACCATCGGGTACTTTTGTTACTGTTGGGTTTGCTTTGTAAAACTCTTCCTCCATTTGTGCAGTAAAAGTTTTAGGGTCGCCAATAGTAAAGTACAGTTGTGGTGCTTTTAACTTTTTAAAAGCTTCATATTTTTTTGCAGCATCATCCCCTTCAAATAATTTTTGATAAAAACCGGGATTGTTTTTTATACTGGCCTCTTTTAAAAATACCCGTACAATTGATGGTGTTTTGTTGGATACAATTAATATTTTTTCAACGTCGCCCTGTTTTACCATTTCGTAAAACTTCAGTTTGTCCGATTCCACGCCTTCTGTTGTAACGCCCCTTACCAGGTTCCACGCAACTATGGCAATAAAAAGCAATCCGTAAAACCAGTATATATTAAACCTGCTTTTCTTTTTGGGATCTTCGCTTCCGGGAGGCATATTGTTTTCTGGGCCAACTTTTTTTCTGTTATTATCCTGCTGATTCATGTTTTAGAATGTTCTTTTATTTTGCTGTAACGTATAAAGTGTACAGACGATTGCGGGTGAAAATTATTTTAGCTGAAATCAAAAAAGATTCCAGGAGTTATTCATCAATGTGTTCCATTTGAGGTGCATCGCTCCACATTTCTTCCAGTTGATAAAACTTTCTTGTTTCGGGCAGCATTACATGTACTACCACATTTACGTAATCAATCAGCACCCATTGCAGCGCCTGCCTGCCTTCGTGTTTATAAGGGTTTTCTTCACATTTCTTTTTTACGGCATCTTCAATAGAATCTGCAATGGCTTTTAACTGTGTGGTGCTGCCTGCCTGGCAAATAATAAAGAAATCGGCCACGGCTTCATTTATTTTCCTTAAGTCAACACTTACAATATTTTCGCCCTTTTTATCCTGTATGGCCTTTATAATGGTTTTGAAAATTTTGCTGTTTCGGGTAAGCCTTACAACACTGCTTTTTTTGCGGGTGTTTAAAATTGTTAAATTAGTCAAACGTAAACCTGTTTTTATTTAAAATAGATTGCTGTTATTGCTTAATAACGCAGCTTGTAAACTTTTGTTTTTTACAAACTTGCTTGTAGCTTGCAACTACCTGCAAAAATAGCACTTCTTTACCATTTGAATGTAGTGATAAATTCAAAGCTTTGCTTAAAATATTAAACCATACGGACAGTACCAACAATTATGCCATGCGCCTTATACATGAAGGCGGGGGCAAACATGGTTTGGCTATTGCCGCACTGGAACAAACCGCAGGTAAAGGGCAGCGGGGAAAAAGCTGGCAGGCCCAGCCCGGTAAAAACATTGCATTAAGTGTAATAATTAAAACCGATATGCTTAAACCGGCTGCACAGTTTCCGCTAAGCATGGCGGTGGCATTGGCTGCATATGATTTTATAAAAAAATATGTACCCGGCGAAATTGCTATAAAATGGCCCAATGATATTTACTGGCGCAACAGAAAAACAGGAGGTATTTTAATAGAAAATGTACTTAGCGGCAGCAGGTGGAAATGGGCAGTGGCAGGTGTTGGCATAAACATAAATCAAACACGGTTTAATAAAAACCTGCCCAATGCTGTTTCGTTAAGGCAGATTACAGAAAGGGAGTTTGATATAAATAAAGTTATTGAAGAGCTGTATGAAAAAATTATGCAGCGGGTTAATAAACTGCATGAACAGCCTTTTGAAAAATTGCTGAAGGAATATAACAGCCATTTATACTGCCGTAACGAAAAAGTTAAATTAAAAAAAGGCAGCCTTGTTTTTGAAACAGTAGTGGGGAGCGTATCGGCCCACGGGCAACTGCACACAAAAGACGCAATAGAAAGAGTGTTTGATTTTGGGGAAGTGGAATGGCTTTTATAAAAGCTCCGCAGCCCGTGCCGCTGCTTCAAAAGGGTTATTGTAATATCCGTGTTTGAGGCTTTGCCATAAATATTTTACAATAAATAAAACAAAGCCATGTTCTTTAAACTGCCTCACATGGCAAAGCTCATGCTTTAGCCAATGCTGGTTTTGTAAAAATTCATTTTGCCGGGTGTTATATAAATGAATGGTGCTGCCTATTACAATGGCAACACCGCTGGTGCGTAGTTTAGCGGCGGCAATTTTTGCCACCCACGAATTTTCCTTAATACTTACCGAATATTTTTTCAACTGTTAATTATTAGGAGCACCACTGTCTATCCAGCAAATAAATGCATTTACCTGCGCCTGTGTAATGCTGCCTGTTTGCGGCATGGCGCCAGATAAAATTTGTGCACGTATGTTGGATGCTTTTGCATTTACCTGTGCATAGGTGGTAAACGGCCCGCCGCTGTTGGTACTGCCGCTGGCGTGGCAACTGCTGTTAATAGAACAAACAGAAGTTAATATAGGCTGAATATCTGCAGAAAATTTAGGAGATATACCCGTGCAGGAAAATGTTCTTGTACCACCGCTGCCACTGCCACCCGTACTTGTAGTATCACTTTTTTTGCTGCAGGATACGGCAAAGATGATGCAGCCGGTTATAAGCAGGCATACCGCTGTTAACTTTTTCATAAGAGAATTTTATTTGTAAGTAAGTTTCTTCCTTAGTAAGAACGCAGTTACGCTTCAATAAGTTGCCAGGCTTTTAAAATTTCTTCGCTGTGCTGTTTGTTGCGTGGCTTTAAAAATATTTTACGGATGTAGCCTTTTTCATCAATTAAAAAAGTGGTGCGGTGCAGGCCCATGTATTTGCGTCCGTATAATTGCTTTTCGCCCCAAACGCCGTATTTATCAATAATGCTGTGTTGGGTATCGGCAATTAATGTAAAAGGCAAATCAAACTTTGCCTCAAATTTTTTATGTTTTTTTTCATCATCGGGGCTAATGCCAATTACGGTAATGCCATTGGTTTTTAATAACCCGAAATTATCTCTCAAATTACAGGCTTGTATAGTGCAGGTCGGGGTGTCATCTTCCGGGTAAAAAAATAAAACAACTTTTTTTCCTTTATAATCC
>JBGAIJ010000001.1:0-773727 GCA_044225605.1 Ferruginibacter sp. | reverse complement strand
GTTTTTGTTTTTACTGCGGTTAAAAATGCTGATATTTGTTTAAAAATAGCATGAGTTACAGGATTGGTTCAGGCGTGGATTTTCATCAACTGGTACAGGGTAGAGAGCTTTGGATTGGCGGTGTAAAAATTCCTCATACAAAAGGGGCTTTAGGCCATAGTGATGCAGATGTTTTATTACATGCAATATGTGATGCGCTGCTGGGCGCATTAGCTTTAGGCGATATTGGTGTTCACTTTCCTGATACAGATATGCGGTTTAAAAATATCGATAGTAAAATCCTTTTAACAGAAACATATAATTTAATAAAAAGTAAGAGTTACAAAATAGTCAATGTAGATTCAACACTTTGTCTTCAGGAACCTAAAATAAAACCTTACGTACCGCAAATGCAGCAAATAATTGCTGCAATATTGAATATTGAAATAACAGACGTTTCTATAAAAGCAACCACAACAGAAAAAATGGGATTTATTGGGCGGGAAGAAGGTTTAACCGCCTATGCAACAATATTGCTTTGTAAAGAGTCTTAAATAAATAAGCTTATCTGAAGTGAAAAAAATACTGCTTTTTTTTACAATAATTACTTTGCTAAATACAAATGTGCTGGCACAAAAAGAGGCTAACATTTGGTATTTTGGAACGGGGGTTGGCCTGGATTTTAATTATACTCCTCCTGCACCTTTAAGAAGCGGACAGGCAAATTCACAGGAAGGCTGTGCTTCAATTTCGGACAATAACGGCAAACTTCTTTTTTATACTAACGGATTAGTGGTAGTTAACAGAAAGCATGAAATAATGCTTAATGGTAACGGATTGAGGGGAGATTTAAGCAGTACAAGCAATACAATTATTGTACGGCAGCCGGACAACGATAGCATCTATTATCTTTTTACAATTGGTGCCACTTCTCAAATTGCAAAAGGGCTGCGCTATAATGTGATAAATATGAAAGGCGATGGCGGATTTGGAGAAGTTATCGAAAAAAATACTTTTGTTGATGAGGCATATGAAAAAATGGCGGCAGTAAGGCATTGCAACAAAAAAGATATTTGGATTATAATCCGTAAATGGGAGTCGGATGAATATGATGCTTACTTACTTACTTCTTCGGGTTTTGTAAGCACACCTGTAGTAAGCCATACAGGGCTTGTTGTAGGTGGTACTGTTAACAATGCAATCGGCACACTTAAATTTTCTTCAGACGGTAAAAAACTTGCAGCAGTACATTCTACAGAAAATGATTTGGTTGAATTAATGCAGTTTGATAATGCAACCGGGCAGATTTATAATCCTGTAACATTTAAACCAAATGCAACAACGCACTCCGGCTCCTTTACCGGGGCTTATGCAGCAGAATTTTCGCCTGATTGTAAATTGTTGTATGTTAATGCAAGCAATTCGGCAACAGATCCATGTATACTTTATCAGTTTGATGTAACCACTCAAAATGCTGCTTCAATACTAACATCAAAACAAATAATTGCACAACCTAAACCCTGGTATGCCGGCGCTTTGCAAACCGGGCCCGATGGAAAAATATATATGGCCCAATGGCAGGATACTGCAATATCTGTAATTGAAAACCCCAATGTGTATGGTACTGGCTGTAATTATACACTTAATAAAATAACGTTTGGCCCAATAGGCACGCCGGTGCAATTTGGATTACCCACCTTTATACAATCAGACCTTAACGGAAATTTAGTGCCATATAATTTTAGCCGTGCACCCGGTTCATGCGTATCAAACAATATACAGTTTGTAATGAACCGCACAAATGATATCGACTCGGTAAAATGGAATTTTGGCGATGGAAACACATCAACCGCATTATCGCCTTCAAATACTTATGCAACTACCGGTTTTTTTACAGTTACGCTTTTAGTATATACAAATGGATGCAATGGAGTTGTTGTATCTAATATTCAAAAAACAGTTTGGATTGCAGAAAATACACCGTTACTGGGCAGCGATATATCGGCCTGTTCTTTCGAGAACCTTGAACTGAGTGTAACAGTAGCAAACGTAAATTATTTATGGAATACAGGCGCTACATCCAACAAAATTGCTGTAACAAAGCCTGGAAAATATTGGGTGGAAATAGAGCAATTGGGCTGTAAAATTTCCGACACCATTAACATTACTGTAAAGCCAAAACCATTTGTGAATACCGGTAATGACACCACTGTTTGTGCCGCATCCGGTGTTGTGCTTACATCAGGAAATTTCAGTGCTTCCTCATATTTATGGAATACAGGTGAAACAACTGCATCAATAAAAGTATTTAAACCCGGTGCTTATTCTGTAACAGTTACAGAAAACACATGCAGTGCATCCGATTCTGTAAATGTAGTTTGGGGAGACTGTCCATTTTTTATACCCAATGCTTTTACGCCAAATGGCGATGGAAAGAATGATGACTTCGGTATTTTAAATGGCGTAACGCTTTCAAATTTTTCCATGAAGATTTATGATCGCTACGGCCATATTATTTTTGCAACCACTAATACATCCGGCAAATGGGATGGTACGTACAAAGGTAAGCGTATGCCCAATGGCGCTTACACGTGGCAAATAAGCTACATTAACGGGCTGGGTTACAGCAAATGGCTTAAAGGCACAGTTTTATTAATTCATTAACTTCTTTTATCAAATACATATTTAATTATGCCTGTGCAATAGTAACTTTGCCGCCATGCAGCAAATTGCTATTAAAGTAGTTAACACATCAGGCAATCCACTTCCTTCTTATGCAACCGAAGGTGCGGCAGGCATGGATGTAAGAGCACACTTAGAAAACCCCGTTACATTACAACCATTAGAAAGGCAATTAATTCCTACGGGCCTTTTTATAGAACTGCCCGAAGGTTATGAGGCACAAATAAGGCCACGAAGCGGACTTGCAATAAAGCAGGGGATTACCTGTTTAAATACCCCGGGTACAATTGACAGTGATTACAGAGGTGAAATAAAAGTTATTTTAATTAACCTGGGCAATGAGCAGCAGCAAATAGGTAATGGCGATCGGATTGCCCAAATGATTTTTGCAAAAACTGAAAAGGCAAATTTGTTTTTGGTACAGCAATTGGATGATACAATAAGAGGTGCCGGTGGCTTTGGCCATACCGGCGTTCAATAAAAGATTAACAAAACCAGTATGAAAAAATTAGCAGTAGCAGCAATGGTGTTTTTGATAATTTTGGCAACACAAAGTTGCCGTACTACAAAAAAAATTAACCAGGTAATTGCTCCAAAGGATACCACTTCAGTAACTGTCAATATATCCAACGCTGCAGACTCACTTAAAATGATACAGGAAACAATGCTGCAATTGCGCAGTCATTATATTAATTACAAAACATTTAATGCAAAAATAAAAGTTGAGTACGAGGATAATAAAGGTAAGCAACCTGATATAACAGCTGTGGTGCGTATTTATAAGGACAGTGCTATCTGGGTATCTCTTTCAGCCACTATATTAAATTTTGAAGTGTACCGCATGCTTATTACTAAAGACAGCGTGGTATTAATGAATATACGGGATAAAGAAGTACAATACCGCTCGCTGGATTATTTGCAGGAAGTAACACAAATACCTTTTGATTATAAAACCATACAGGATTTGCTGGTAGGCAACCCTGTTTTTTTAGATAGTACCATTGTATCGTATAAAAAACTGGATGATAAAATACTGGTATCAACAATAGGCGCATATTTTAAAAACCTGCTTACACTTTCGGCAGATAAAAACCTGGTAATGCACAGCAAACTGGATGATGTAGATGTAAATCGTAACCGCACAGCAGATATTACTTACAGTGATTATGAAGATAAAACCGGTATTAGTTTTTCAACTTACAGGGAGATAACTGTGTCTGAGAAAAATAAACTGGACATCCGGTTTAACTATAAACAGTATGAGTTTAACAAAGAATTATCAGTGGCATTTAAAGTGCCGAAAAATTATAAGCGCAAGTAAGCGTTCAGTATAATTATACACAGGTGTGGGTTTTTGTATATGCCCATATTTGATTTTGTAATTGTATTTTTGAAAACACCCCTTTAGTTATGTTAAAATCTTTGTTTACAGCACTTGCATTATTTACAGCCATTATAGCGCTGGCACAACCACCTGCCACAAGAGAAGAACTGGAAAAGCAAAAGAACCAGTTAAAAAAAGAACTGGAGCAAACTGAGCGCATGCTGAATGATAATAAAGCAAAGTCCAAAGAAAATTACGTGCAGTGGAAACTGGCAAATGATAAAGTGAATTTACAGGACAGGATTATTGACAATATAAACCGTGATATAAACCTGCTTGACAATAACCTGTATAGTACGCAGCGTGACATTAACCGCTACAATAAACTGCTGGATACTTTAAAGCAGGAATATGCAAAGAGCATGGTATACGCATATAAGAACCGCAGCAACTACGACTTTTTAAATTTTATTTTTTCTGCAGGAAGTTTTAATGATGCCATTAAGCGTATTACTTACTTAAAAAGTTACCGGGACTACAGGGAAATGCAGGGGCAAAATATTTTACGCACACAGGAGCTGCGCAAAAAAAGGATTGAAGAATTAACAGGTACAAAACAGCAAAAAAATGTAGTGCTGCAAAGCAAAGACAAAGAAATGGCTGCTCTTGAAAAAGAAAAGGGGGAGAAGGACAGAATAATGAATGAACTTAAGAAACAGGGCAAACAATTAAACGACAAAATATCGGCTATTAAGAAACAGCAGAAAAAAGTAGACAATGCAATTGCTGCTGCTATTAAAAGAGCACTGGATATTGCCCGTAAAGAAGCTGCAGATAAAGCCGCCAGGGATGCTGCTGCAGCAAAAGCCGCAGCTAAAAATACTACACCTGTTACTGCCCCGGTAACAACACCATCAAACGCAACAACAAAAACTACAACCACACCTAAAAAAGCAGAACCCAAAAAAACACCCGAAAGTATATTACTGAATGATGCAAATATTGCCCTTAATGCAGATTTCGTAAAAAACAGGGGCTCGTTACCATGGCCCGTTGATAAAGGTTATATGCTAATGCATTATGGTTCGAATACATTACCCAGTGGAACCACGCTGGTAACTACAGGGCTTACTATTGCTACAGATATTGGCAGCCCGGTAAAAACTGTTTTCGCTGGCACAGTATCCAGTATTATTTATGTAGATGAAATGCAGGTTATAATAATACAGCATGGTAAATATTTCAGTACGTACAGCAATCTTTCAAGCGTATCTGTACAAAAGGGGCAGCAGGTGCAGGGTGGCCAGGTAATTGGCCGTGCTGCTGCAAACTTAGATGGTGTGGGTGCAGTGGATTTTTACATAAGCGATGAAAAAAGCAACCAGGATCCTGAACGCTGGCTGCGCCGCAAGTAAAAGTTAAATTACCTTTTTATAAAGCTCTTCATAAACAGGCACTATATTTTCAATATCGAATTTTTTTGCCTGTACAAGTGCATTGGCTTTAAATTGTTGTAAAGTTGCATCGTCTTTTAAAATCAGCAGTGCATTTTTTGCCATGTCATCCACATCACCCACATTGCTCATATAACCGCAGTAGCCATTAATATTTATTTCGGGAAGGCCGCCGGCGTTGGTGGTTATTACGGGCACAGCGGCAGCCATAGCTTCCAGTGCAGCCAAACCAAAGCTCTCGTATTCACTGGTAAGCAAAAATAAATCTGCTATGGGCAGTATTTCTTCCATTTGCTCCTGCTTACCTAAAAATTTAATGCTGTCGCTTATTACACAATCCCTGCAAATACTTTCCACGTATGGCCTTTCTGGCCCATCACCCAGTAACAAAAGCTTGGCAGGTATTGCTTCGTTTATTTTCATAAATACCCTTACCACATCATCCACACGCTTTACCTTACGAAAATTACTGGCGTGTACTAATATCTTTTCTCCTTTGGGCGCAATCAGTTTTTTAAATGCATCCACCGGTTTTTTATTAAAACGTTTTACATCTACAAAGTTGTGAATGACTTCAATCTGTTTTTCAATCACAAAATTTTTGTACGTTTCGTCACGCAGGTTTTCAGATACTGCTGTAAGTATATCACTTTCGTTCATGGAAAAAGTAACTACGGGCTGGTAGGTTTTATCCCTTCCCACCAAAGTAATATCTGTGCCGTGTAAAGTAGTTATAACAGGAATTGTTTTACCGTGTTTAGCCAGTATTTGTTTTGCCATATATGCGGCAGAAGCATGCGGTATGGCATAATGCACATGCAGCAGCTCAACATTATTATTCAGCACCACATCCACCATAGTGCTGGCTAATGCGGTTTCGTAAGGCGGATAATCAAATAACGGGTAAGTTGGCACCCTTACTTCATGATAAAAAATATTGGCATGAAAACCACTTAACCTTACAGGCTGCTGGTAAGTTATAAAGTGAATATTATGGCCTTTATCAGCCAGTACTTTACCCAATTCGGTAGCCAGCACACCGCTTCCGCCAAACGTAGGGTAACAAACAATTCCAATATTCATAGTAAGGGCTTTTAAAATTTAAGCAGGATGCAATTTAGTGTTTTATTGTTCTCCCCAATTAGCCACTTATGTATTGGTAATAAATTATTAAGTTTGTTAGTAAACAATCAGATAATGATAACAAAGAGTTTATTTACAGCTGTTGCCTTTACAGTAAGTATTACGGCTTTTTCGCAGAATGATGATTCTTTAATGATAAAAAGAATAAGCGATGAAATTTTAGTGAATGGAAAAGCCTATTCGAACCTTTACTCTTTATGTAAAACTGTGGGCGCAAGGTTAAGCGGCAGTGCAGGTATGTATAAGGCAGAAGATTGGGGTGTAAAAACACTTACTGCAATGGGAGCAGACAATGTTTACAAACAGGAATGCATGGTGCCGCATTGGGTACGTGGAAAGAAAGAAGTGCTGAAGATACAGGGAGCATCAACTGCAGCACCGTTTAATATTCTGGCATTGGGAAACTCAGCAGGCTCGGGTAATAAAGGGATAAAAGCAGGTATTATTGAAGTTAAAAATTTTGATGAACTGGAACGGCGTAAAGATGAAATAAAAGGTAAAATAGTTTTTTACAATTATCATTACAACAAAGCATTGCTTGGCGGCGCTTATGGAGATGCGGTACGTTACCGGGGCAATGGCGCTTCTGCTGCTGCAAAATATGGTGCACTGGCAGTTATTGTTCGTGCAGTTACAGCGGCAAACGATAATAATCCGCATACAGGCGTAATGCGGTATAATGATTCATTTCCAAAAATTCCGGCGGTGGCAATTGGTCCAAGAGATGGAGACAGGCTAAGCAATATGCTGATGAATATGTACAAAAGCAGCAACTTTTATTTACAAACCAATTGCCAGATGCTGGCAGATACTGTTGGCCATAATATTATTGGTGAAATAAAAGGGAGTGAATTTCCAGATGAAATTATAACAGTTGGTGGCCATTTAGACAGTTGGGACCCTGCAGAAGGCGCACATGATGATGGCGCCGGTGTAGTGCAAAGTATAGAGGTGCTGAGAGTTTTAAAGGCATTGGGTTATAAACCTAAACGTACTATACGCATTGTGCTTTTTGCCAATGAAGAAAATGGGTTAAGAGGCGGAACGAAATATGCGGAAGAGGCAAAAACAAAAAATGAAAAATATATTATGGCGATGGAAAGCGATGGGGGCGGAGAAACACCACGTGGCTTTAGCTGCGGAATGACGGAAGAACAATTTGCAAAAGTGAGCAACTGGAAAAAACTGTTTACCATGCTGGATGCAGACAGGCTTAACTTTAGCAAAGGTGGTGGCGGTGGTGCAGATATTGGCCCGCTGCAAACAAATTTTAAAACAGCCCAGTTTGGTTTAAATACTACCGGTAACCGTTACTTTGATTATCATCATGCTGCAACAGATGTTTTTGAAAACGTACATGAACGTGAACTGCACATGGGGGCTGTAGTTATGGCGGCAATGGTTTACCTGGTTGATAAATACGGATTATAATTATCTTGCAAAAAAATTAATTATGGAAGACGTTAAATTACCTGCTGAGCAACCAAAAAAAGCAAGCTGGTTTAAACGATTTATGAAGAAACTATTACTGTTTACCGTTATTGCTGCAGTGCTTTACATAGGCATTATGTATCTTTTTGCTGCGGTGTTTGTGTACAGCAAAGGCGACCGTATTGGATACATTTACAAATTCAGTAATAAGGGATATATTTTTAAAACAAATGAGGGCATTTTAAAAACAGGGTTTGTAAATATTGGTAATACCACCACTCCAAATGAAGAATGGGAGTTTTCTGTGGCAAACGACAGTGTTGCCAACCAGATAACATCATTGGATCAACGGGTTGCTGTAAAATTGTACTACAAAGAATATTACACTAAATTGTTTTTTAGGGGAGATACCAAGTACTTTGTTTACAAAATGGAAAAAATGCCCAGCCAATAAAAAAATTACGCTAACAATAAAAATATAACCGGCTTTTTATGAAAGTCGGTTTTTTCTTTTCTCCAGGCTGCTATTGTTTTTGTTTTAATAAATTCTGCGGCGCCGGTTAGTTCGGCAGCAATGCAAAACGTAGTACTGTCTTTACATGTTTTTAAAACTGTTTCAATTAACTGGTTATTACGGTAAGGCGTTTCAATAAATATTTTAGTGCTGTTGTTTTTGGCAGATGATAGTTCAAGCTCTTTAATGCGTTTTATTCGTTCGCCATTATCAACAGGAAGATAACCCACAAACTCAAACTGTTGCCCATTCATGCCGCTGGCCATTAATGCAAGCAGTATGGAGCTGGGTCCAACCAATGGTTTTATAGTAACATTTAATTGCTGGGCAGCTTCCACTAAAATTTGCCCGGGGTCTGCAACGCCTGGGCAACCTGCTTCGCTTATTATGGCAATTGCTTTTTCTTCTTTTATTTTTTGTTTAAATGCGCTTAATACTTCAGTTTCTGCTTTGTGTATGGCAAACCACTCGTAATTGTCAATCACAATTTCTTTGCACATGCTTTTTAAAAAACGCCTTGCCGTTCTTTCGTTTTCAGCAAATATTACCTGGCTGTTTTTTACAGCATCAATTATATATAATGGAATGGTGTGGGTGGCAGTATCATCCAGCACACAGGGAACTAAATAAACAGAAGCAGGCATAATTATATTAAACTACGGTTTTATCTCCTTTATCGCCATAAAGGCTAATAGTGGCAGCTATAACTGCATAACTGGGTGCCAGCAGCCAGCCCAAAAAAGGAATAAGGTGCATTAATAAAAAAACAAGCCCGTTGCCAATGGCAAGGCCTTTGTGCTTGCCAATAAAGCCAATACTTTGCGAAGTGGACAGCTTATGTCTTTCGCAGCTGTAATCCAGCATAGAAAAACCAAGATAATAACATTCCACCAGCAGGCTTATAAGTGGCGTTATCCATCCAACAACAGGTATAAATGCCAATATAAAAATTGATACAGCATAAACCGTTTGCCAAAGCATATTACGCAATGCAATGCGAATGCCCCGTAAAATATCTTTTAATAGTTGTGTAAAACTGAAAGGAAAATCTTTGCCTTCCAGTATGGCTTCTGTTTTTTCACTCAGGTACGCAAACAGCGGTGAACCCAAAATGAGAAACATATATTTAAACAGTGAGAAATAGAACATCAGGAAAACTAGATGTATCATTATCCTGCCGAAAATGAGTAAAAAACTTAACCAGCCTTCATTCATTTTATCCATCCAGCCACGTACACCTGTTTTTACAAACATCCATTCAATTGCGGCGGTACTGCTTGTCCAAAAAAAGTAAATGCCTGCACAAAAAAGCAGCATGTATAACAGGCCGGGAATTATTATCCACTTCCATAACCGGTGCTTATTAATAAAGCGGTGCGTTTGAAAATAAGCTTGTATTGCGGTGACTATTTCTTTTAGCATGCTTGAACAGCCGCTGTGTTAAAATCAGCCGGCAGATTGTGTATTTTAGCTTTAAAGTTAACGATATAATGAAGAAGTTGCCAATTGAATTTTATGAGAGGGACAATGTAATTGAAATAGCAAAAGAACTGCTGGGGAAAATATTAGTTACAAATTTTAATGGTGTTATAACAAGTGCACGTATTGCTGAAACAGAGGCATACATTGCTGTAACAGATCAGGCATCTCATTCATATAAAGGAAAAAGAACAGAACGTAATGAGCATATGTATGGCCAGGCAGGGCTTTCTTATGTTTATATCTGTTACGGTATGCATCATTTATTTAACGTGGTAACCAATAAAAAAAATATTCCGGATGCGGTATTGATAAGAGCTGCAGAGCCGGTTACAGGCATTGACAGTATGCTGCAACGAACTGGTAAAAAGAAATTAGATTACACACTTACCAAAGGCCCCGGTAATATGGGGAAAGCACTGGGAATAACAAAGCAGCACTCGGGCTTAAACCTGCTTGGCCAGCAAATTTATATTTGTGCTGATGGATATGAATTAAATAATGCGGCATTAGGCATCAGTAAACGTATAGGTATTAACGGAGCTGGTGAAGCTGTTCACTATCCTTACCGTTTTTACATAAAGGGTAACAAATATGTAAGCGGTTATCCAAATAAATAAAAGGCTCCCTTTACAAGGGAGCCTTATTCAACAATTTGTTTTTTTATCAGCGTATAATCAAAACTTCACTTGTTTTAAGTTTTACCCCATTGGCATCGCCTAAAACTACATAATATACACCAGCACCATTTAAGCGTAAATCAATTTGCACAGTTTCATACGGAAGGCTTACAGTAAATTTATTATAATAAACTTTTTCGCCTTTGCTGCTGTAAATAGCAAGTGTGCGTTCAACTGGAATGTTACCCTGGTTATAATAAACCACATTAAACCTGCCGGCGCTGGGGTTTGGATAGATGAACAGTTTACTGTTAGCAGAATCAGCAATGGTTACAATTTGCGATAATGCTGTACAGCCGTTTGCGTCTGTAGCAATTACCCTGTAATCTCCCATGCTGGTAACATTAACAGGATATGTGGTTCCTGTATTAGTTATTGGTAAACTGTTTCTAAACCATGTGTACGAATAAGGCGAAGTGCCGGATGCTGCCGCAGCAGTTAGTGTGGTGGATAATCCCGGAAATACTTTTGTATAAGGAGCAGCAGTTAATGAAACAGTTGGTTGCGGATAAATGCCTACCGTTACACTACCGGGCATTTGTGCCAAACATCCTGTTGCGCTGTTTGAAGCAAGTACTGTGTAAGTGCCTGCGGCAGTTTTATTTCCAAAATTTAATATTGCACCGGTTCCGCTTAAGAAACCGCCGGTGTTAACTCCATTCAATTGTAATTGATAATTTATACCCGGTGCAGAGCCGCTTAATCTTACCGGTACACCAATACCTCCTGCACAATATGATCCGCCCCCTGTTATTACAAATGCAGCAGGGGCACTGTTAATATTTAAAGTTGCTGTGGCAGATGTTATGTTGCCACAGGGTGCTGCACCTGCAATGATACAGCGGTACTGATAACTGTTATAAGCAGCAGAAACATTACTTAAAGCTAATATCGACTGCGAAGCGCCGGAATAAACACTTCCATTGGTAATATTTGTAAAAGTTGCACCACCATTAGTACTCACCTGCCATTGATATAATGGTGATGTACCCGATACAGTTACACTAAAGGATGCATTACTGTTTTCACAAATGGTGTAGTTGGTTGGGTTAGCAACCAATGCAACAGGAGTATTTACTGAAAGCGTTACAACATTACTGTTTACAGAAGGAGTGCAACTGCCATTCAGCAAGCAACGGTACCGGTAATTATTCATTGCCGGTGTGCTGGAAGCAATGTTCATTGTTGCGGTGGTAACATTACTGTATATGCCTGCATTAGAAAGATTGTTGTAGGTAATACCACCATCGGTACTTAACTGCCATTGGTAGTTTAATGATGTGCCAGAAGCTGCTAAACTCATTGCTGTGCCCTGCCCGTTACAAACTGCAACTGCTGCCGGTGGTTGTGTATTTATTAGCGGAGAAGTATTTACTGTTAACAAAGCACTGCTTGAGTTTACACCCGGGCAAATGCCTGATGATATACAGCGGTAACGGTAATTATTCATGCTGGCAGGTATGCCGGAAAGTTTAAGAGTGGCAGTTGTTGCATTAATGTACACACCACCATTGGTAATATTAGTCCATGTTGTGCCGCCGTTAGTGCTCTCCTGCCATTGATAGGTGGTGGCATTGGTGGTGGCTACTGTATAATTAACCACTCCAAATTCGCACACCACAGCATCAACCGGTTGTGTATTTATAATTACGGCAGTTCCAATTGTTAATACACCTGTTGCAGATAAAGCAGATGGAGTGCAAACGGGGCTTGTTGCATAACAACGGTAGCGATAATTATTCATGCCAATTGTAACTCCGGTGAGTGTAAGTACTGGCGTTGTTGCACCACTGTATACACCGCCATTTGTAAGCGATGTCCATGTAGAGCCGCCATTAGTACTCACCTGCCATTGGTAAGTAAGTGTGCCGGTACCTGCTGCTGCAATAGAAAATGTAGTATTGCCGCCTAAGCATGCTGCTGCATTTGTAATTTGTGTTGTTATTGTTGTGGCTGCATTAATACTTAATAAAACAGCATCGGATGTAGTAACCGGGTTACATGCATTCGTAATAGTACAGCGGTATTTATAACCATTCATGCCCACGGTAACCGGGTTAATATTCAATACGGCAGTGTCTGCTCCGCTGTACACACCACCATTGGTAATATTGTTCCATGTAGTACCACCATCAGTACTTTCCTGCCATTGATAAACAAGAGAGCCACCCGTGGTTGCCACGGTAAAAGAAACTTGCCCGTTATGGCAGGCAGACGCAGCTACCGGCTGGGTAGTTACATTAATGGCTTGTGAGCTTATAATTTTGAAATCGCTGTCGCAAATATCAAAGAAAATATTTCCAATAGATTCTATTTTAATTCTTGCTGTTGATGTAAAGTTGTTAGGAACTGTAATGGTTTCAGAACCGTCATTGGGAGTGCTGGCAAACAATACTATCGGAAAGGTTTGGCCTCCATCCGTACTCAAAGTAATTTTTACGTTGGCGCAACTAATTACACCGGCATCAGTGCCATTTACATCCCATGTTATTGTTTGTGTAGTACCCTGGCACCATGCAGTGTTAGTGTTGGGTGATGTAACTTTAAACGGGCCTGCGGTGGCGGAAACAGTAACAACCATATCCGCAAAAGCAGTTTGGCCAACTGCCACCGGTACGGTTGAGCTGTATGGATGATTATCTCTTACAGTAAGCCTGAAATTTAAAGTGCGTGCAATTGAACTTAACGCTTCAACATCACAAACAGGATCACCTCCTAAAGTAGGTGTAACATAAAGGCCTGCCAGTATGGTTGATAATCTTGGTAATAAACGAACCGGGGAAACCGTGGGGCTGAATGACAGCCAGTTTGGCCCGGTAGCTTTAGCAGGAGATGCAATGCTGTTAGCCCCCGAAACTGTTGAATTATCATTTTGTTCCCAACAATAAGTAAGTGGATCATTATTGGCATCTGTTGCAGATCCTGTTAAAGCAAAAGGCGTACTTATAGGAATGGTGAAATTAGTTAAAGGGTTAATAATCGGGGTTGCATTATTAGCGGTAATATTGGTTGTAACAGGGCATGTTTTTGTTGCAAGATTTGCCTGTATTTGTGCAATGGATGTTTCATGATAAATATCGATGGAATGAGGAGCCGGATCGTAATTGGTGATACCTGCATATCCCATAATGGTAATACCAGCACCTACCTCTTTATTTTGGCCAGTACCTTCCAGCGAATGCGAAAAAGTATGGTTGCCCCCTAACTGGTGGCCTACTTCATGCACTACATAATCAATATCAAAATTATCTCCTTCTGGTATGTTATCTGCAGGGCTTGTAAAACCACTTCCTTTCGATCCATTTACACAAACACAACCTATGCAACCGGCATTACCGCCGCCGCCGGAAGCACCAAACAAGTGCCCGATATCGTAATTACTTTCTCCAATAACAGAGGTGAGTGTGGATTGCAGCTCTCCATTCCAGGCGCCTCCTGCACCAACAGCACCGGGAGAATACGGGTCGGTATTCGGATCATAATAAAATACGTTTACACTTGCGGCTATAAGATTTAAATGCAGTGCCAGGTCTTTTTCATAACAACCATTACAGCGTGTTAATGTGGTGTTTACAGCAGCCAATACAAGGCCCACCTGTGCCGGCGTGGTTGCACCAAAATAATTAGAATACTCAGCTGTAACAGATTGTGCAAGCCGCATGGTTTTTAATTCACCTGTTGAGCTTGAAACACCATTTATTTGTTCAAGTTGTTTTTTTACTCCTCTATCAATTACATTGTCTTCAGTAGTACAGGCCCAGGGCAATTTTCCTTTTTCTCTTTGCGATATAAAAACTGCATAAACAGTATGATCTTTTGAGTAAGGCTCAATAAACTCGTTTTGTTTTTCTGTACGAAACACCATTGCATGTATACCCTGTGGAGAAATGCTAAGCTTAAGTGTGGCGTATTTATCTGTGATGCCCTTGCCGGAAAAAGCCCTTATCTCAGTAAATTTTTTTTGTAATGCCGGTTCAAAATTAGAAGCTTCAAATACTTCAAATTGCTCTATACCGCCATCTGCATTTGGTAATGAAATAACAGTGGAGTGTTTACTGGTGCCGTCTACCACCGTAAATAATTGTTGCCGTAAAGCTGCCTGTGTTAAATTAAACAGCTTAAAATGCTTTGGAAAGGTAAGCCGGGTAGTTGCTTTATCAGCCGTAATTGTTTTAACATCAGCTGTTGCAGCAGCCCAAAATTTGTCGGCCTGCGAAAAAGCAGTAATGGAAAAAAATGACAGTATGTACGTAAGGAGTACAGCTCTTTTCATGCGTTAGTTTTAGTTTAAAAGTAAAAGCGAACGGGTATAATGCGGTTATGTAAATATACGGCTGACAGGCAACATTTACAACATAGCCGGTTGACTTTAAAGATGGGTTTTGCTTATGCAATTGAAATAAACCTGTAAAATATTTATATAAGGCTGGCTTTAAATAAAATAAAAAACTCCGGTCATATCTGCCGGAGTTTTTTATTTTATTAATATTCACTAAACTATCGTATAAGTACTTCACCTGTTTTAAGCTTGGCTCCGTTAGCATCGCCTAAAACCACATAGTAAACACCGGCTCCATTACGGCGCAGGTCTATTTGAATTACCTGGTAAGGCTGGCTTACAGTAAGCTTATTGTAATACACTTTTTCACCTTTTGCACTAAATATGGCCAATGTACGCTCAATTGTAGTATTGCCTACATTGTAATAAACAACATTAAACCTGCCGTCATTAGGGCTTGGGTAAATAAACAGTTTATTGTTAGCGCTGTCAGCAATAGTTGTAACCTGGCTTTGTGCCACACAACCGTTAGCATCTGTAGCAACAACCCTGTAGCTGCCCATGTTGGTAATATTTACCGCATAAGTATTTCCACTATTGGTTATTGACTGGCTGCCTTTAAACCAGTTGTAGGTATATGGCGAAGTGCCATTGGCTGCAGTTGCAGTAAGCGTTGTTGTAAGGCCCGGGAAAACATTTTGATAAGGCGATACACTTAATGTTACTGTTGGCTGCGGATAAATAGCTACTGTTACACTTCCTGGCATTTGAACAGCACAGCTTGTAGTGGTGTTTGTTGCAACAACTGTATAAACACCGGCTGTTGTTTTATTACCAAAGCTTAACGCCGCACCGTTGCCTGCTAAAGCACTGCCGTTATTAATACCATTAAGCTGTAACTGGTAACTAACGCCAGACACAGAATTGCTGAGCCCTACCGGAACTCCTGTACCGCCAGCGCAATAAGAACCACCTCCTGTTACAGTAAAGGCTGCCGGTGCATTGTTAACACTTAAAATGGCAGCATTTGAATTTGCAGCGCCGCAAAGTGCCGTACCGCTAACAACACAGCGGTAACGGTAACTGTTCATTACGGCTGTGGCACCTGTAATGCTGAGTGTGGTGGTGGTGGCACCTGTATAAACACCGCCGTTGGTAATGTTATTATAAGTAACACCACCATCTGTACTTACCTGCCACTGGTATGTAAGTGAAGCACCTGTGGCAGCAACATTAAATGATGTATTTAAACCGGCACAAATGGTGCTTGGTGCAGGTTGTGCAGTTATGCTGGTAACTGCGGTAACAGTAAGTGTGGCAGCATTGGAGTTTACCGGAGTGGGCGAACAATCTCCTGTAACCACACAGCGGTATTGATAATTATTCATACCGGCAGTAATACCTGTAAGCGTTAATGTAGTTGTTGCAGCACCACTGTAAATACCACCATTGGTAATATTATTCCATGTACCGCCGCCATTAGTGCTTTCCTGCCACTGGTAGCTTACACCAGTTGCTGTTATACTAAAGGTTGCATTAGATGCAGCACAACCGGAAGCACTGGAAGGCTGCGTTGTAATACCAGCAGTTGTACAACCGTTTGGTATATTCGTTGTCCATAAACCACGGCCGTAAGTAGAAGCCAGTAAAGTACGGTCGCTGCTCCTGTAGCGCAGCATGGTTGTTCTTACTGTAGGGAAGTTAACACTGGGCACCCATACTGTTGCTGCGCCATTTAACTGGTCGGTTTCCCATACACCGGTTTCGGTGGCAATAATCATTTTAGCCGCATTGTCCGGATGAAATATTGCTGAGTAAACAGGTACATTGGGCAGGTTACCATCGCATTGAGACCATGTTGTACCGCCATCATTTGTTACCCAAACATTGTTTACATTATAGTTGGTGTAGCAGGCCACTAAATTTTGATCGTTGCTGCCAACACTAATGCTGTTGATAGTGCCTGATGGCATACCTGCTGCAGTAATAGCTGTTTCAGTAGGTGTTGCCTGGTCAGCATTATCTACCCGTACAACACGGCCATTGTTGGTACCAAAGTAAACCCTGTTAGCTGTGTATGGGGATACTGTTATACCAAATACAGATCCTCCGGCAAAACTTGCAATTGAAATCGGGGTAAAAGTGTTGCCGGTTTGGGGGTTCTCCCATCTTAAATACTGGCCTGCAGAGTATGAACAATACATACGGTTGCCAACATCATCATAATCAAAAGGGTTAATAAACTGGCCTGCAGAAGAAGAAAAGTTTACACTGCTCCAGCTGGCACCGCCATTGGTACTTCTTCTGTATTGATTATAAACATAAGCACCAAACTGGTATTGCGGTTGATCCTGGTCAATATCCACATAGGCACCATCACCACCAGTAACTTCAACAGAACTGGTTAAGCCGGCACCATTTAACTGGTGTGTGCCATTATCTTGTGCACCAGCTAAAAAGTAATTAGTAGAAGAAGGGTGTATAGCGCAGGAATAAAACTGTTTCAATCGTAATCCTGCATTCCGGTCAGTCATTGTGGTGCCACCATCTGTGGATATATGTATACCGCCATCACATCCAAAAAGTAGTTTATTCCCGTTATCATACCATACACTGGCATGCTGGTCGGCATGTACATACTGGCCTGTGGTACCCACCCATGCGGAAATTTTAACCCAGCTTGCACCACCATCTAAAGTGCGGTAATTATCCAAACCACCTACAATACATTGATTGGGGTCGGCTGGATTAATAGCAACAGTTAGTGCATACCATCCCTGGCCACTGGCCCATCCACTGGTTGGCTGGGTTGTTGTTGCTGTCCAGTTAGCACCGCCATCTGTAGATTTCCAAACTGTTGGAACCTGATAGGAACCATTTGCTGGTATTGCATACAGGTTATTTCCGCTTACCCCAATTTCTGTTCTCTGGTTAAATGAGGTATAAGCAGTTACTGGAGCTGTCCATGTTGCTGTAGTAACAGTTGCAGGATTATCAGTATAACGGTATGATGAAGCACTGAATATACCAGTGGCAACATGCAAACGGCCGGTACTGCTTAAATCCAGGTCGCAAATCCTTGTGCTTAGGCCTGTAGGTGTAATATCCGTCCATGAGGTACCGCCATTAGTTGAACGTAATAAACCATTGCCCCTGGTACCCAGGTAAATATTTCCAGTATTATCACAAAGTATTCTTGTACAAAATGTGTAGGTAGTAGTGCTGCTTAATTGATTCCATGTTACACCATGATCAGTGCTTTTAAAAACTCCATTGCCCTGTAATGCGCCACCTTCAAAATAGGATTCTCCTGTACAAACATACATGGTATTGGTGTTTGTAGGGTCCTGGCAAATACCAGCAATAGAAAGGTTACCCATAAAATCGTTTGCAATAGTCCATGTTGCCGGTGCAGCAGTAATATCGGTGGTTTTCCATATACCACCGCCACGGCCGCCAATCCATACTGTTTTACCTGTTGGGTCAGCTGCGTCCACACATATGGCGTCAATGCGGCCGCTGGTAATGCCGTTGTTTGCACGGGTATTACCGTTAGATGGGCCAACAACATCGGTATATGAGCCACGTTCTGCCCATGTTAATGCTGAAACCGAGCTTGGGGAATTAAGTAAGTTGTTCTTCATCTGCTGCGTTTGCAATACAGCCTGCCACATTTGGTCGCTGGGCACAATTCCTGTTGCAGGATCTTTTGTGCGTTCCATTTGCCACAACATGGCCTTGTCCGGACCATCATATTCTTCATCTTCTTCAAAGCCTTCATTTTCTATTGCTCCCCTGAAAACAAAGAAGCATATAGCGGCAATAGCAACTGCCGGTAATAAAAACAGGTAAAATTTTCTCATAAAATTGTTGTTTAAAAGCAAAGTAAATGGTTAATTGAGATTATGGTGAGTTTACAAATTTGGTTGGATGGAAAGAATTATACTACAGGCATAATTTGCCTCACATTTAGGTTTAGGTTTATAAATTACTGCTAGGGAACGAACCCGCCTTCAATGGCGCTTATTTGTAAACAGGTTTTTTCTTAAATAAAGATAATTGCTTTGCATAATCAAAACAATTATAGCAGCCACAATTTTAAAATCACCAGCAAATTTATTTACAGATGGTTTTAAAAAAGGATAGAAAATAATTGAAAACAAAAGCACAAAAAGTGTTTTGTAAAAGCATTGCTGCGCCCGAACAAAAAATTATTAAACGTACATTAAAACTTCGGACAGGGTATGCCCTTATTTTCTGCAGGTTGTTTAATGTAAATCAATGAAATTTCAGAGCCGCCGCGGCTGCCGGTGGCAGCTTTAAGGCTGGAAATATTAAAGTCGTAACTGGCGCCAATACGCAGGCCGCCAAACTCCAACCCCATGTATGGCACAATCGCATCATTAAAACGCATCCAGGTGCCTAAATAAACGCTGGTGGGTTTATCCTGGTCCTGGTTTAAATTAGCGGCAATGGCAGCACCCAAAGTGGTTTCGCTGGCTTTGTTTTGTATTTGATGAATGATAGAAGTATGTACAGTTAGCTGGTCGCTTACAGGGAAAGAGCCCCCGCCGTGTACTGTTATCCTTCCGCTTAAATACCAGTTTTTATCTTTAAAACTCACCTTGGGCCGGTTAATATGATACATAGAGGCACCCAGGTAATAGTTATTAACGCCATTGCTGGAACCTGAATACAAAACGCCAGCATTTACATCAAAGTAGTTTTGATTGGCGCCATTGGTAATTATATCCGATGTGGTACCCGTAAAACCATTTTGGGTAAGCATATCTTCAAACTGCAATTTGGTAATATCCAGGTTAAGGCTTGAAAAAGTACCCTGGAAACCTGCACCGATAGTATTATAACCGTCTTCATCCAGCGCTCTGTGATAAGACATGGATACAGAACCGTAATTTAATTTTAAAATGCTGTTGGCACTTGCATCTGTTAAGCCGGAAACACCCAACCCAAACACATCCGTTTCCGGAATTTTGCTTTTTAAAATAGGAAAATCAAGCGAAGCACTTGAAGTAACATATGCTTTTGGTATGGATGGCCATTGATCCCTGTGATTTGCAGCAAGACGCCAAACACCGTTAAACTTACCCGTAAAAGCAGGGTTTAATGTTAACGGCGAAGCAAAAAACTGCGAAAAATGCGGGTCTTGTGCAGATACACTAACCGCTAAAAGCAGGGCACTAATAAAAACTACTGATTTTCTCATTTTACTATACAATTCAGAAAGCTAAAGATAAGATTTTGCGGCTAAAAGCTGCATAGAATTAATTCATTTGTTACGGCCATAAAGCCAACATAAGCCAATGCTTAAAATATATGCCTGAGTTGGGCACGATGGTACGGAACAGCAGAATATTGCAAATACTGTACCAAAACAACACTACGACTGCATTTTTGCACCAAAAGCCAAGTCGCCGGCATCGCCTAAACCGGGCACAATATAACCCTTGGCGGTAATTTCATCATCAATATCGGCGCACCAAATAGTGGCCTGCGGCACTTCCCGTTTTACATATTCAATACCCACGGTACAGGCAATGGCACACACAATATGTATGGCTGCAAAATCGCCTTCTTCCTTTAAAAAATGAATGGATTTTACCAATGATGCACCGGTTGCCAGCATAGGATCGCTTATTATAATGGTGCGTCCGTCAATTTCGGGGCAGCTCATATATTCAAGGCTAATTTCAAAACTGCCATCGGCATGGTGTTTACGGTAGGCACTTATAAAAGCGTTGTCGCCTTTATCGTACACGTTTAAAAGGCCCGTATGCATACCCAGCCCGGCACGCAAAATAGTGGCCAGCACCGGTTGCTGTTTTAACACTTTAGTGGGTGCGGTGCCCAGCGGCGTGGTAATTTCCTGCTCTTCCCATTCCAGCGTTTTGCTTATTTCGTAGCCAATCACTTCGGCAATACGCTCCAGGTTGCGGCGAAAGCGCATACGGTCGCCCTGTACATCCACATTACGTAATTCTCCCACCCAGTTGCTTACTAAAGAATGCTTTTCGCTTAAATTAATTACCATGGTTTGTTTGCAGTTTGTGGTTGGTTGTTTTTTGTTACCGGCTGTTTACATTAATCAGCATTGTTGTGTCACTCATTTGTGCCTCATCTCATTGCTGAACTTTTACCAAAGCGGTTAAAAACAAAGCTAAAATAAAAAACACTCTCTAATATGTTTTTTCTGCGTATTCTGCAAAATCTGCGGGCAATAGAATTTTAACACAGCATTTCCAAAAAAATGTATTTTTATTGCATACAAATAATAAAAAATGAAAAAACTGCAAAATCCTGTATTAATAATTTCTTTTTGCCTGTTATTTATTACCCTTAACTCCTGTGGCGGCAGTGACGCAAAAAATGCCAGTGCAGTAAAAAAAGATAAGTACGAAGAGAAAAAAGAGACTCTGGAAGAAATGGAGAAGAAAGACCCGGTGCGTTTTTTAAGTGTGAGCAGCCACGATAAAAAAAACCTGATAGGCCAAACAGTAATTAAAGGCACATTAAAAAATAAAGCTACAGTTGCCAGTTATAAAGATGTAGAGGTAGAGCTGAGCTTTTTCAGCAAAACCGGCACACTGCTGGAAAAAGACAATGAAACCATTTACGAAACCATTGCACCCGGTAAAGAAAGTGATTTTAAAACTAAATATTACGCACCAAAAGGAACGGATAGTGTGGTGCTGAAAGTGGTGAATGCAAAGAACGAATAGAGCCCCGGAATTAAATCATTTTTCTAAATTAAAATTTCATAAAACGAAATGCTATACTTATTCGATTTAACAGATAAAGGACTGTGGTTGTTTTTTATTTACACCCATCTTTGGTATATCGTCTTCTTTATAATTTTAATTGTACTGTTTGTAAAGTTCGTTTTAAGGCGAAGATAAAATGCCGGGTAAATGTATACTGATAACTTAATGCAGGCTGTACATTATTAGCTGGTTTAAACAAACTCAAACACATCTCCGTCAAACAACCCCTTATCACTTAATTTTAAATGCGGTATTACCAGCAGCGCCATAAAAGATAAAGTCATAAAAGGTGCCATTAATGTACTGCCCAATTCTTCCTTGGTCATTTTATCTATGGCTGTATATTTTTCAGCAACTACATAACCATCTTCATTGCTCATTAAACCTGCAACCGGTAAGCCCAGCACCATTTGTTTGTTATTGCTAACGGCGCTTACACCGCCCTGCTCGGCAATAACTAAATTCACTGCTTTGCAAATGCTTGCATCATCCACACCCACTGCAACAATATTATGACTGTCATGTGCCACACTGCTTGCCATGGCGCCTTCTTTTAATGCAAAGTTTTTTATAAATGCTTTTGCAACGGGTGCATTATTGTAACGGTTAACCACTACTATCTTTAAAATGTCGTTTGTTACATCACTTTCATAAAAACCATTTTTAACTAAAGGCTTGCAGGCAACTTTATTTGTTATCAGTTGCCCGTCCAGTGCTTCAATAGCATAAATATCTTTGCCAAAATCAGCAACAGCAAACTTAAAATCATCAACCGTCTTTTCATCACAGCTAAACTGGTTTATAATTTTTGATTTTTGACTTTTAACTTTTGACTTTCCTTTCTCCGCAACCAGTTCTCCATTTATATACGTTTGCAATACTTCAAAATTTTTCAAATCTTTTACCACAATAAAATCTGCTGCATCACCTTCTCTTAGTAACCCCACTTTCATTTTATAATGCAGCACAGGATTAATGCAGGCTGCCTGTAATACTTTAAACACATCAATGCCTTTTGCTATGGCACGTGCGCATAACTGGTTAATATGTGCAATGGCTAAACTGTCCGGGTGTTTATCGTCACTGCAGAACATCATGTTCTCAAAATGTTCATGCATTAAATCAATCAGTGCTTCAAAATTTTTTGCGGCACTTCCTTCCCGTATCAAAATCTTCATGCCGTATTGTAATTTATCCAGCGCTTCTGCTGCTGTAAAGCATTCATGATCGGTACTGATGCCTGCATCAATATATTTTTTTGCAGCATCGCCCCGTAAACCCGGTGCATGGCCGTCTACCGGTTTGTTATATTTTTTAGCGGCAGCAATTTTTTGCATTACAGCTGCATCATTATTCAGCACACCCGGAAAATTCATCATCTCACTCAAATAAAAAATAGCATCGCTCTGCAAAAGTGTATCCACATCTTTTACATCCAGTACTGCCCCGGCGGTTTCAAAAACAGTGGCAGGCACACAACTGGGTGCACCAAAGTGAAATTTAAACGGAACCGTTTTTCCATTCTCAATCATAAACTGCACACCGGCCATGCCACATACATTGGCAATTTCGTGTGGGTCGCTAATGGTGGCAACTGTGCCATGCACCACCGCCATTTTTGCAAATTCAGATGGTACCAGCATGCTGCTTTCTACATGCACATGGCTGTCAATAAAACCGGGAAGTATATAGTTTGCTGTTGTTGTTTGTTGGTTATTGGCTGGCAGTTTTTCAATAGCTGCAATTATTCCATTTTGAGTATGTACTATACCATAAAAAATTTCTTTGCTAAAAATGTCTGTTATATTGCCTGTAACGCTAAAGCTGCTCATGCCGTAAATTTTATACAAAAATACGAATGGCAGTATAGCTTTATAAACGAACCTGGCAAAAAATGTTTGTATATTTTTTTCTTTTACCTTGTGCCTCTAAAAAATATTCACCATGAAGAGTTTAATGATTTTTTGTTTATTCCTGCTATGCCTGGTGCTGGTACAGTTTACACAGGCGCAAACTGCAGATGAAGTTATTGACAAGTACATTGCTGCTATTGGCGGTAAAGAAAAAATGCTGGCATTAAAAACCGTTAAAATGGACGGCAGCCTTAGTGTACAGGGTTTTGATGTAGGGGTTGTTACCACAATTGCTCATGGTGTGGGCAGCCGTACCGATATTAGTGTGCCGGGCATGGGCGAGGGCTACCAGATTATGACACCCACAAAAGGCTGGAATTTTATGCCTTTCCAGGGGCAAACAGCGCCTGAAGAAGCAACAGAAGAGCAGGTAAAAGCCGGGCAAAATGGACTAGACCTGCAAAGCCCTTTTTTAAACTATAAAGAAAAAGGCAATACAGTAGAACTGCTTGGTAAAGAAAAAACAGAAGGTAAAGATTGTTACAAACTAAAACTTACCAACAAGTTTGGAAAAGTAACAACAGTTTTTATTGATACGGTTACTAATTACAGAATTAAATCAGTTACTTCTGTAGAGGTAAACGGAGAAAAAATGGATGTTGAATCTGTGTTCAGCGATTTTAAAAAGAATGCAGACGGTTATGTGTTTGCTTATTCGCAAACATCGCCACGTGGCACCATCACCTATTCTTCTATTGAAGTAAATAAACCGGTTGATCCCAATATTTTTAAGCCTAACTAAGTAACGAATACTTTTAAAAAGTGCTTCATTTAAAAAGAAGCACTTTTTTATTTGTATTACGTATCTTAACCAATAATTTACCAAAATGAAAAAACTATTACTGCCGGCGGCAATTATTTGCATTGCATCTTCATTACCTGCTCAAAAAAAACAAATAACCACGGCTGTTAGTAACGACGACAGCCTTTTATTCAGCAAAATAAAATACCGCAGCATAGGCCCGTACCGTGGCGGACGAAGCGGTGCTGTAACCGGCGATCTTAAAAATAAAAATACATTTTATTTTGGCAGTACCGGCGGTGGTGTTTGGAAAACGATTGACGGCGGCAGTAACTGGAAAAACATTTCGGATAAATATTTTGGTGGCAGCATTGGCAGCGTGGCTGTTGCACCCAGCGACAATACCGTTTTGTATGTTGGCGAGGGCGAAAGTACATTGCGGGGTAATGTAAGCGAAGGCTTTGGTGTATGGCGCAGTGATGATGGCGGCAGAAGCTGGAAAAATACAGGGCTTAAAGAAACAAGGCATATCGTTCGTATAATCATTCACCCTAAAAATCCTGATATAGTTTGGGTGGCAGCCATTGGCCATTTATTTGGTCCTAATGAAGAAAGAGGTGTTTTTAAAACTGTTGATGGCGGTAAAACATGGAAAAAAGTATTGTATGTAAATAACCAAACCGGCTGTAGTGATTTAATTATGGAGCCCGGAAACCCTGCTGTGTTGTATGCAGGCACATGGCGCATACAGCGTACGCCCTACAGTTTGGAAAGTGGTGGCGAGGGCGGTGGTTTATGGAAAAGCACAGATGGTGGGGAAACATGGAAAAATATATCTGCCGGTAAAGGCTTGCCAAAAGGTGTTTGGGGTATTGTGGGTGTAACAGTGGCGCCATCAAACACCGATAAAGTATATGCCATTATAGAAAATAAAGATGGTGGTTTGTTTATGAGTACCGATGGTGGCGATACATGGGTTTTGCAGAGCAGCGATAATAATATCAGGCAGCGGGCATGGTATTACAGTAAAATTTTTACCGACCCAAAAAATGAAAATATAGTATACGCTTTAAACGTAAATTTTTTAAAAAGTACCGATGCAGGTAAATCTTTTAAAAATATCAATACACCGCATGGAGATCATCATGATTTATGGATTGACCCCGAAGATGGCAGCCGCATGATTATTGCTGATGATGGCGGTGCACAAATAAGTTTTGATGGGGGCAATAATTTCAGCACTTATTACAATCAGCCTACGGCCCAGTTTTACAGGGTAAGTACCGATACTCATTATCCTTACAGAATATTGGGCGCACAGCAGGATAATACAACGGTGCGTATTTTATCCAGGAGCGATGGTGGACAAATTACAGAAAACGACTGGCAGGAAACTGCGGGTGCAGAGAGCGGTTACGTGGTGGCAGATCCGCTGAATCCGGATGTGGTGTATGGTGGCAATTACAGCGGCTACTTGTCCCGTTTAGATCATAAAACTGGGGAGAACCGTGCAGTGAGTGTATGGCCTGATGATCCATTAGGTGGTGGTGCTGACGTAAGCAAGTACCGGTTTCAATGGAACTTCCCCATTTTCTTTAGCCCACACAACCCTAAAAAATTATATGCCTGCGGCAATGTATTATTTGCCACAGAAAATGAAGGTGCCAGCTGGACAGCATTAGGCGGCGATTTAACCACCAACGATAAAAACCGCCAGCGCAGCAGCGGAGGTCCCATTACAAAAGATAATACGGGTGTGGAAGTATACTGCACCATTTTTACGGCGGCAGAATCTGTTTTGGAAAAAGATGTATTGTGGACGGGTAGTGACGATGGTTTAATAAATGTAAGTAAAGATGGTGGCAGCAACTGGCAAAATGTTACACCGCCTGCAGCAGGCCAGTGGATGATGTGGAACTGTGTGGAGACCGATCCGTTTGTAAAAGGCAAAGCATATTTTGTTGGCACCAAATATAAAAGCGATGATTATGCTCCTTACATTTTTAAAACAGAAGATTATGGTAAAACATGGGTAAAAATAACGAACGGTATTGCAGCCAGTCATTTTACAAGATGCCTGCGTGCCGATAAAAAAGTAAAAGGCTTATTATACGCCGGTACCGAATATGGCATGTATATAAGTTATGATGATGGCGCTAACTGGAAACCCTTTCAGTTAAACCTGCCACTTGTACCTGTTACCGATTTAACAATAAAGGAAAATGATTTGATAGTGGCTACACAGGGCCGCAGTTTTTGGGTGCTGGATGATTTAACGGTGGTGCAGCAAAAAGCTGCCGGTATTACAGAAAAGAACCTGCATGTATTTGCAGTGAATGATGCATACCGGTACGATGGCTATCAAAACCTGAATGCAAAAAATGCCGGGATGAATCTGCCCAATGGCAGTGTAATAAATTTTTGGATGAAGAACATCACCGACTCATCAAAAGTGAGTATTGAAATAATGGATAAAAACTATAAACAAATAAAATTATTTGCTGCTGATGCAAAAGAAAATAAAATTGAAGTAAGCAAAGGCATGAACCAGTTTGTGTGGGATATGAATTATCCGCCTGCAGAAAAAATTGAAGGGCAAATTTTATGGCATGGCGTGGTGGGTGGCCCCAAAGCTGCACCCGGCACATATCATTTTAAAATTAAGGCCGATAAAGATTCTGCAACGGGCAGTTTTATTATTAAAGCCAACCCGGTATATAAATTAAGCCAGCAGGATTATGAAGACCAGTTTAATTTTTTAATTAGTGTACGGGATAAATTCAGCGATATACAAAAAGCGATTAAAAACATACAGGAAATACGTAAACAAATAAATGATTTTACGGCAAGGGCAGGCAAAGATGTGCCAAAAGAAATAAAACAGCAGGCAGATACTATTAACAAACAAATGACTGCCGTGGAAGAAGCCCTGCACCAAACAAAAGCAAAGAGCGGGCAGGATGTATTAAACTTCCCCATACGGTTAGATGATAAAATAAGCGGCCTGTATGATTTTGCTGTAAGCGGCACAGCAGCGCCGGCCAAACAGGTTAAAGAAGCATTTGCAGAACTGGGCGCACAAGCAGATGAACAATTAAACAAACTGAAGAAAATATTAAATGAAGATGTTGTGCAACTGAATAAAATGATACGTGAAAAAGAATTGATGATTATTGGGGTGAAGAAAGATTAATTAATGGCTAATGGTTCATGGTAAGCAGCTTTAAATTTTTAAAGGCTGTTTTACTATGAACCCTTAACCAACTACAATCCTTCATCCATCAAATCCGGCCTTCTCTCTTTTGTACGTTGCACCGATTGTTCATGCCGCCATTCGTCAATCAGTTTATGATTGCCGCTCATTAATACATCCGGCACTTTCCATCCACGAAATTCTTCCGGCCTTGTATACACTGGCGGTGCCAGTAAATTATCCTGGAACGAATCGGTGAGTGCACTGGTTTCATCATTCAGCACACCGGGAATTAAGCGGCCAATAGCATCCGTTAAAACAGCGGCTGCCAGTTCGCCGCCACTCAGTACATAATCTCCAACAGAAATTTCCTGTGTAATAAAATGGTCTCTAAAACGCTGGTCAATACCTTTATAATGGCCGCAAATCATTAGTAAATTATTTTTAAGCGATAAGCCATTGGCCATTTTCTGGTTCAGTGTTTTTCCATCAGGCGTTAAATAAATAATTTCATCGTAAGCCGTTTCTTTTTGCAAAGCCTCTACAGCATTTACCAGCGGTTCAATCATCATTACCATGCCGGCGCCGCCGCCAAAAGCATAATCATCTACCTGTGCACGTGCATAAGTGGTGTAATCCCTCAGGTTAATAACGTTTACTTCAAGCAGGCCCTTTTCTTTTGCTCTTTTTAAAATAGAGTGGGAGAAAGGCGATTGCAGCAAGTCGGGGACAACAGAAATAATATCTATTTTCATACTGCAAACTTAATTAACAAATTCTTGTAACAACAGCTTAAATAAAAAATCAGTTTTTTTATAGCTTGTGGTTTCTTTACCTAAATTACTACTGTGCTTTCAAAACTGCTTTCTCTTACTTTATTGTTTTCAATTTTTACAGTGATTAAATCGGGGGCGCAGGAATATTTACTTACAGGAAAAGTTACGAATACCAGGTTAGAACCGTTGCCTTATGCATCGGTACGGATTAAGGAATTACAAACAGGCACCATAACAGACAAAGAGGGCAATTACAAACTGCAGCTGGAACCCGGTAAATACGATTTGGTGATTTCCATTCTCGGTTACAAAACCCAATTGATTACTTTAACCATTACCAAAAATGAAACGCAGAATATTTTAATGGAGCCGGATGATAAAGTATTGGGAACAGTGGAAGTGGTGGGCATTAAAAAAGACAAGGCGGAGGAATATGTGCGTAATGTAATACGCAATAAAGAAAAAATACTGGAAGCTGCACATAGCTACAGTTGCAACGTGTATATTAAAGCCACCGATGAAAACGACTTTGTAAAAAAGAAAAAAGTAAAAGATACGGCTGTAATAAAAAGTCCTGTTGCAGGTATGAACATGGCAGAAGTATATTTAAATGTTGATTATACATACCCCGGTAAAATAAAAGAAGAACGCACTGGTGTAAAAGTAAGAGGCAACCGTGACGGCCTTTTTTACTTAACCACTACCGATGGTGATTTTAATTTTTACAATAACCTGGTGGATTTACCAGCGCTTGCAAAAATCCCTATGTTGAGCCCAATAAGTTACAGCGGGCTGGTGGCATATAAATACAAAACCATCAATACAAGAAAAGAACGGGGAAGAAATATTTACACTATACGTGTTACGCCTACTAAACTAGGCAATGCATTAGTGAGCGGCGAAATAGAAATTATGGACAGTGCCTGGGTTATTTTAAACACACATTTTGAAATGCCCAAGTTTCATTTAGTGGAGTACGATTATTTTGCTGTTGATCAAAAATATGAATGGGTAAATAATAAAGCATGGATGCCGGTGCGGCAGCAATTTACTTATTTAACCAAAGCAGGTAAAAGCAAACAAAGCGGCAGCACCATTGCATTATTCAGTAATTATAATGTAGATACCAGCTTTGCAAAAAAACATTTTACTGCAGAAGTAAGCACTACCACACAACAGGCATATGAACGGGACAGCAGTTTTTGGAATACCGTGCGTAAAGAGCCATTAACTGAAAAAGAAATCCGTTTTATTAAATACAGGGATAGTGTTGTAAGGGCGCACAATACAGCTGCGTATTTAGATTCTGTTGACAGGTACAACAACAAAATCACGCTGAAAAAATTGTTTTTAAATGGGGTTACACATAATAACTGGAAAAAAGAACGGTTTATGGCCTTTGGCACCATTCCGGAATTTTACCAGCCACTGCAATTTGGCGGCACACGCATTGAAACTAATTTCTTTTTAAGCAAACGGTACAAAAGCAGGAAGAGTATTACGCTGCATACCGATTTAAGTTATGGATTGCGTAATAAGGATTTACAGGGAACGGTAAGCTTTTCAAAATTATATAATCCCTTCAGCAGGGGAACTTATTATGTATCTGCAGGCCGCAGCTTTGGGCAAATTTTTGAAGGCGATGCATGGATTAACCAGCTAAAGCGCAGTAATGTGTATTTAAAAGATGGAGTGGAAGTAAGTCATTCTGTTGAATTGGCCAACGGCCTGGTATTGCGTAACCGTTTTGAATTAACAGGAAGAAAAAGCGTGGCAGGTTATAAAACAAACGACAGGGTTGATACCATTTTTGGAACTGTGCTGACTAATAACAAAGCAGTATATTTTCCATCATACAATGCTTTTTATAATACCATAGGTTTAGATTTTACACCACTCCAAAAATATATCCGTGAGCCTAAAGAAAAAATTATACTCGGCAGCAGCTGGCCCACTTTTTCTGTAACCTGGCGCAAAGGAGTAAAAGGTGTTTTAAACAGCGATATTAATTTCGACTACCTGGAATACGGCATCAGCCAAAAAATAAAAACAGGGCTTGCAGGAGAAGGCAATTATTCTTTTGTAACCGGAAGTTTCATCAGTAAAAAAGATTTACGGCTGGTGGATTATAAATTCATGCGGCAGGGCGACCCTGTACTTTTTTCCAACCCTACCAAAAGTTTCCAGGCGCTGGATTCTTCTTTTCCTGTATTTAAACGGTTTTACGAAGGGCATTACCTGCACCAGTTTCATGGCGCTATACTTAATAAAATTCCGTTGCTTAAAAAATTAAACCTGCTGGAAGTGGCAGGCGGCGGCGTGTTGTATGTGCCCGAAAGAAAGCTGCAATATGCAGAAGCGTTTGCAGGCATAGAAAAAATAATACGCTTTTGGCGGGAACGGTATAAAATGGGAGTATATGTTGTGGGCAGTGTGGCTAACCAATTTAAAAACCCGGTGCAGTTTAAACTAAGTTTCGAACAGTTTAACCGCAGAAAAAACAGCTGGTATTAAATACACTGCTGTTTTAATTGCTAAAAGAAAAATTAACAGGCTGTATACAATATGCATTTACCAGTTTGCCATTTAGTTGTGCCGGTACCCACTTCCTGGATTTCTTTATAATACGTATAGCCTCTTCAATACAATTTTTGTTGGCATCATTGTTTACAGCTCTTATATCGCTTATAGCACCATCTTTAGCAACAACAAATTTTACTAAAACAGTTTCAGAAAATGTTGTTTTCCTTTCGGGCAGTTTAATGCTGTCTTTTATTTTTGCAATATTTAAATTAGTATTTAAAAATAATTTCCAGGCACTGTCCCCGCCGGGGAAAGAAGCCGGTACATCAACAACGGAATATATTTTGTAGTCATTGTCAGAAGCTGCTGCTTCAACCGGTGCCTGGATATTTGCCGGCCGTTCTGTTGATACAACAGTTTTTTGTGCAATGCCGGTAAGTGCAGCAAAAAAGAAGATTGGAATTAAAAGTATTTTTTTCATAAACCTTTGTAAATAATTTTATTGGTATTGATCAACTTAAGCGACGTTTTCAGGACTCTTTCATGAATTCATCTAAATCCCTTTTATCTTTTTTAGTAGGCCTTCCTTGTTTGCTTAGTCGTTTACCTGTATGAAAAACTGCCGCCTGGAATTTAATGCGTTCAATTTCTTCAGCCGGTGTAATATCCATATAAAAATTGATGGCTTCACTGTATTGCACCCGGTGGTCCAGTAATCCTGTAACTTTTATCACCCAGCGCTTAGCTTCCGTTTTTACTTCGTATTCATCGTTTACGGCAACAGCTTTTGATGCTTTGGCATTGTCACCATGGTATTTAACTTTCCCTTTATCGCAGGCATCTGCCGCCTGGCTACGGGTTTTAAAAAGGCGAATGGCCCACAGGTATTTGTCCAGCCGTAGTTTTTCCTTGTCCATTGCCCAAAAATAAACGGTTTTATGCCAACGGTAACGCTTGCTTAAGGTATTTACTTATTTTTAGTTTCTAAAACGGATTATATGAAATTAAGAACCTCCTCTTTATTTTTTGTTTTAATAATTGCCGTGCAGTTTTTAACTGCACAGCGTGGCGGCATTAACTGGATGGCCGATGGAAATGCTTATACCAGGGTCAGCGCAGGTAATATTGTAAAAGTTGATCCAAAAACAGAAGCAGAAACGATATTGATAAAAAAAGAACAGCTTACTACTGCTGCCGGTAAAACACTAAATCCACAGTCGTATGCTTTTAACAGCACTAATACCAAACTGCTTGTGTTTACAAACACTGCAAAAGTATGGCGTTATAATACCCGTGGCGATTATTGGGTGCTGGATATTCCTTCCGGTACATTAACACAACTGGGTAAAGACCGGCCTTCCCAATCGCTCATGTTTGCAAAATTTTCTCCCGATGCAAAAAAAGCAGCTTATGTGAGTGAGCATAATTTGTTTGTAGAAGATATTGCCACCGGCATCAGTAAAAAAATAACCAATGATGGTACAAGAAAATTAATCAACGGCACATTCGACTGGGTGTATGAAGAAGAGTTTGATTGCCGGGATGGTTTTCGCTGGAGCCCCGATGGCAGCAAAATTGCTTTTTGGCAGGTGGATGCCAATAAAATACGTGACTATTATATGCTGAATACTACCGACAGTAATTACTCCAGAGTGATACCGGTGGAATACCCAAAAGTAGGCGAAGCGCCATCACCTGTAAAAATTGGTGTAACCGATGTATCATCGGGTTTAATTAAATGGATGCAGATTGAAGGCGACCCACAGCAGCATTATTTACCACGTATGGAATGGAGCGGCCCTAACGAAATTATGGTGCAGCAAATGGACAGAAAGCAACAGGAAAGCAAACTGATATATTGCAATGTAACAGATGGCAGCGCCAGAACTTTTTGGGCAGAGAATGACGATGCATGGGTGGATGCAAATGCTTTTGAACAACCCTGGAAATGGATAAACAAAGGGCAGGAGTTTATTTTTGTAAGCGAAAAAGACGGCTGGCGCCACATTTACAAAATAAGCCGGGATGGTAAAACAGAAACACTGTTAACAAAAGGCAATTATGATATTGGCGCTATTAAATGTATTGACGAAGCAGGTAATTATATTTACTTCACTGCATCACCATACAATGCCACACAGCAGTATTTGTACCGGGTGCGTATTGATAATAAAACCTCGTTGCTGGATAAAATAAAAAAATCTAAAGAAGATCCTGAACCGGTAAGCGATCTTAATTTAAAAGGCACACACAATTACAATATTTCTCCCAACGGAAAGTTTGCCATGCACTCATTCTCCAATCATAATACACCTAATGTACGTGAATGGGTGAGCCTGCCGGATAACAAACCACTGAATGCAGCTAAAACAATTGCAGCCACTATTAAAACAGATAACAGCAATGATGTGGAATACCTGCAGGTTACCACAGAAGATAATGTAACACTGGATGCATGGATTAACAAGCCGGCCAATTTCGATCCTTCCAAAAAATACCCCGTAGTGTTGTATGTATATGGTGAACCGGCTGCTGCAACTGTAGAAGATGCTTACGGCGGGCACCGTAATTTTTTATACAATGGAGATATGAGAGAAGATGGCTACATACAGGTGGCCATTGATAACCGGGGCACACCGGTTTTAAAAAGCGCTAAATGGCGTAAATCCATTTACAGAAAAATTGGTGTTATAAACATTCGTGATATGGCAATGGGTATGAAAAAATTATTAGCCGATAAATCTTATTTTGATAAAGACCGTGTAGCTGTGTGGGGCTGGAGCGGTGGAGGTTCCTCCACATTAAATTTAATGTTTCAATACCCGGATATTTTTAAAACAGGCATTTCCATTGCTGCAGTGGGCAACCAGTTAAACTACGATAATATTTACCAGGAGCGTTATATGGGCCTGCCACAGGAAAATAAAGATGATTTTATTAAAGGCAGCCCCATTACTTATGCAAAAGGCCTGCAGGGAAATTTATTGTACATACATGGCACCGGAGATGATAATGTACACTATGATAATGCAGAGCAATTATTAAATGAACTGATAAAAAACAATAAACAGTTTCAGTTTATGGCTTATCCCAACCGCACACACAGTATTAGCGAAGGTGCAGGCACATGGGAGCATTTAACCACACTGTATACAACCTATTTAAAAGCACATTGTTTGCCGGGTGCAAGATAATTTTTTGTTACGGGCTGCAGTGCACCGGTCAGCTGCATTGGCGTCGCACTCTTCAGCCAGTTAATTTTATTCAGCTTTTATTAAAGCGGCTTTAAAAGCCGCTTTTTTTATTAATTAAACCATTATGTATTTGCAAAGTCATACTGCCATAAACGTAAAGTACTATGAAGAGGTCAATAGTAAAAATGATAACAGTGCTGGCAGTATTCATTTCATCAGCAGCCGTTGCACAAGCACAGTTTGTAGTAAAAATCCGTCCGGCAGCACCTGTATTACGGGCAAGGCCTGTTGCACCATCGCCCCGACATGTTTGGATTGGCGGTAATTATGCATGGCGTGGTGGCCAGTATGTGTATGAAGAAGGGTATTGGGCAGCGCCACGTCCCGGTTTTCGGTGGGCAGAAGGCCGCTGGAAACACCGCCGCGGCGGATGGGTTTGGGTGCCCGGACACTGGAGAAGATTTTAATAATAGTTTTAACGGGAATGATAACCAGCAAATAAAGCCTTTGCGGCAAGCAAAGGCTTTCTCTTTTGCAGTTGGTAATTCGCAAACGTGGTTGTATTTTACAATATAATCATGTGTTATGCAAAACACCAAACTGGAAAATTTATTGCTGATAGATATTGAAACGGTACCGCAGCAACCGGACTTTAATTTATTAAACAGCGAGTGGCAGGAACTGTGGCAGGAAAAAATAGAACGCCAGTTGCCGGAAGATATAACTGCTGCGGAGTTTTATCCGCAGCGTGCCGGTGTAATGGCAGAGTTTGCAAAAATTGTGTGCATAAGCATGGGCTATTTTACAAAACAGGGCGAACATTTACAGCTGCGCATTAAATCGTTTTATGGCGATGATGAAAAAAAAATATTGCAGGATTTAATAACTATGCTGAATGGAGTGGAAACAAAAAATAACAAATGGTGTTTTGCCGGGCACAACATAAAAGAGTTTGATATTCCTTTTATATGCCGCCGGCTGCTGGTAAATAATTTACCCATTCCGGTTTACCTCGATTTTCAGAATATGAAACCATGGGAAACCAATACCATTGATACTTTCCAGTACTGGCGCTTTGGAGATTATAAACACTACACTTCTTTAAAACTTTTAGCCGCTGCATTAGGTGTGCCATCACCTAAAGATGATATTGACGGTAGCATGGTGGCCGATGTATATTGGAACCAAAAAAATACAGAACGCATTGTTACCTATTGCCAAAAAGATGTGCTTACGGTGGCCAATATAATTTTACGCTTTAAAAATTTGCCTCTGTTAACCGAGGAGCAGATGGTGGTGGTGAAGTAAAATAAAACTTAAATACTTTATGTGCCGAAGGCGATATTGCTTTTTTACCGCTACAGATTTAAGCCGCAGATAGCAGCGTTGAAAAGTTTTTAGGACTATCAAACTGTGATTGGTATTTTTCGTAAATCGTCATTAATAAATTATATGGTTTATTTACGAAAACGATTGCTAATCTTTTGTTGCAGTAAATATGCGTTTTATTTTTTTGCCATGCACCAATAATTTCAGGCTGCGTCTTTTTAGTGAAATATGCGGACGGTTTTTTTTGTGGTCATTCAACCCCAGCTTATAACTGGCAATAATGTTTTTGTAAGAAAGCAAACCGATAATATGTTGTGTTTGATTATCCACTACAGGAAGCACATCAATATTTTCATTGGCCATAAGCTCAATGGCTTTACGCAAATTGTTATCGTTAGCAATAGAAACAGGCTGTTGCTTAATAAGCGTTTTCAATTTTGTTTCCGGCGGATTTATTTTGCTGTATAATTGCGATGAACTGATGATACCCTGGTATTCGCCATCAGTTGTGGTTACAATGTAGTAATTGCTTTTATCTTCAGTTTCTTCTTCCAGCCAATCAATGGTTTCTTCAATAGAATTATCGCTGTCCAAAACCAAACCGCTGTTATCCATTACTTGTTCAACATTTATTTTTTCTAAAATGTCGGGTTCGTAGGAGTGGGGAGTAGCTACACCACGGCGTGCAATTTTTTCCGTCATGATGGTATTCTTCATCAGGAAAAAAGAAATAAAATAAGCTGCACTGCATGTAGCAAGCAAGGGCAGCAACGCATTGGCTTGCCCCGTAGTTTCTAATGCAAAAATGATGGAAGTGATATATGCCCTTGATGCACCTGCAAACATTGCGGCCATGCCCACCAATGCAGCCAAAGGAATACTAACGCCGGAATTTGGAAACAAGTTTAAAATAAAACTACCAATAATCGCACCCGTTGCACCACCAATTGTAAGCAATGGCGCTAATGTTCCGCCAGATGTTCCGCTGCCTAATGCAATAGCCCATGAAATAAATTTTAAAACACAAAGAGACACTACCATTTGCAAAGCCATATTGCCCGAAAGGATATCGGTAATATTGCTATAGCCCACACCTAAAGTTTTGGGTTCAAAATAACCAACAATGCCCACTGCAATGCCGCCAATGGCAGGCCACCACATCCAGTGAATTGGTAATTTTTCAAAACCATCTTCAATTAAATAAACAAGTTTGGTGATGGCGATAGAAAGCAACCCGATAATGATGCCTAAAAAACTATATGCAAGCAATGCAATATTACTTGCTGATTTTATTTCGGCTGCCATTTCAAAAACTGGCCGTTGCCCAAATAATAAATGATGGCCTGCTGCGCCTGTTATGCAAGCCAGCGCAACAGGAATAATAGAACGTGGAGAAAATTCAAACAATAATAATTCTATTGCTAAAAAAATTGCAGCAATGGGGCTGCCAAAAATTGCAGACATACCTGCAGTTGCTCCGGCTGCTAATAATATTTTTCGTTCGTTGTGTGATATATGCAGTAGTTGCCCGAATGTAGAACCCAATGCACCACCTGTTGCAATAATGGGGCCTTCTGCACCAAATGGCCCGCCGGTACCAATAGAAATTGCCGATGAAACAGGCTTGAGATAAGTTATGGTGGGTTTTATTTTACTTTGATTAGTAAGAATCTGTTCCATTGCTTCTGGAATGCCATGCCCACGGATAGCTTTTGAACCATAGAGCGCCATAAAGCCAATGATGATGCCACCTATAACAGGAGTGAGTACTACCCAAATGCCCAGTGCATTGCCTGCAGGGCTTGCTTCTTCAATAGAAAATTTTCCGAAAAAAGAAATATTGGTAATTAAACTGATTAAGTAAACCAGCAGCTTTGCAATAAAACTGATAGCAACAGCCACCAGCACAGCAAGCGATGAAATGATTAAAAGCCTTTTTTTATCGTAAGTAAATTTTTTTTGTACACCTTCGGCTTCAAGCTCCGATTCTAATAAAACAGATATAGGTAAATTATTCTTTGCGGTATTTTTCATTTTTTAATTGCTCTTATTCTTTGATATTGGGTTTGTCATTGACCAACAGAAAGTCAATAGAAAATTGACACCTCAAAATTAAGTATAAAATATTTATAGCTAAACAACTGATACATCGACGATATTGTGAAAACCTATCCGGATATGTTTTCTATCTAAAAAACTTTTGTACTACTGGTTATGAATGCCTTTATTCTTTAATCTCTTTACGTCTTTGACTTGCAATATAAATGGTTGTAAAAAAAGTCCTGATATACCTTTTTAAGTTGCTTATTTAAAAACAAAACCCTGTGGCATAGCCGCAGGGTTTTGTTTAAATGACTAAAACAATTCTATTCCACCACCACTCTTATAGTAGTTGGGCCATCTGCCGTAATAACTTTTGCAAAGTATAAGCCTTTAGCCAAACTAACTGCAGGTATTTGTATATGGCTTTGTGCAGATACTGTGCTGTACACAATTTTACCTGCTGCATTCAGTAACTGTATGCTGGCAGTTGTTTGTCTTGCTGCAGTTTTGCCAATGTAAAGGTTAATAAAATCTTTAGCGGGGTTTGGTGCTATCTCAACAGTATTTCTTGCATCAAACAGTGCATTGCGTACACCGCTTAATTCATACTGGCCGTCTTTATCAACCTGGCGCAGGCGGTAATAGTTAATGCCACGTACCGGTGCATTATCATATATTTCATAACTGGTCTTAATGCTGCTGTTGCCTTTAGCTGCAACAGTGGCAATACTGTTCCAGGTGCGGCCGTCGGTACTGCGTTCAATTACAAAATGACTGCTGTTTATTTCAAATTCCGTTGTCCAGTTAAGCCTTGCCACATTATCTGTTTTAGTTACAGTAAATGCGCTTAAGTGTACTGGTAAAGCGCCGAAAGCATCATCTCTTGTGTACCATATGGGTGATGTTATAATGCGGGTGCTGCCGTTGCTGATATCAATGTAATAATAACCGGTGGCAAGATTAGCAAGGTTAACATCTGTAAAGTTTAAGGTGTTGCCAATGGCAGAGTCAATCTTAACTGCAAGTACACCACTGCCCGGTACACCATACATTACTCTTATTATAGCACCTGCGGTAGATGTGGTGGCATCGGTTAATGTAACAGCAATATTTGGTGCATACTTATCTGTAAATATGCTGCCCAAAATTCTTGTGTTAATTGTAAAGTCAACTTTTGCATCACAATCCTGTGTTGCATAAAAGTTCATATTACGCAATGCATTTGTAAGCGCTGCCTTGGTATTGGATGGCGCTACAACAGCAGTTCTTGAATAAGTGGTACGGCCAAAAGTGGTGTAATGGTTATCATGGTCAATAGTAGGGCCTAAGTGATAACCTTTAGCCAGCAATGTTTGATAATACCATAATGTTGCCATAGATGAACCGGGGTTGCTGTATGTTGTATTTGTTGATGAAGCAGGGCCGCTTTCAACACAAGTACCGGTAATAGCATCATCAGCTACAGCATCGTATGCAATATTAGCAAGGTTATTAAAATCGCTTAAGCCGGGGTGTGCTAATGTAGCAAATGTATTGGTGGCAATATTATCGTTTACTGTTTTAAATAAACCGGTGCTGCCTGTGTATACACTTTTTGGTACATATACATCATAGTTGTTAGAAGAGCCCCATGCGCCGCTGCCACTTTCCCATCCCCACAAATTATCCATACCATTACCATAAATTACTACGTGGCCGCCGCCGCTGATGGTTCCCCACTCCATACCATACATGGCAACAAAGCCGGGGTTGTTACTTGTAAATGTATTAGCCTGTGCCGAACCTAAATGATAGTTGGCAACTAAGTTACCGGGGTCGCCACCAGAGTAATGGTTGTGTTCTGATATACCCAGGTAATCCATACACAATGAGTTTTTCGCATACGCATAATCATCTGCTGGTGTATAGCCGGGGTTGTCTTTATTACCGTCCGAATAATCGGAGTGTGAGTGCAGTGTACCAAAATAATAATTGTTGGCAGGTGTGCTGTTAGTGGCAATATTGCCGCTTAACGGTGCGCCTGCAGCATATTTTGTGCCGCCACTGCATATTTTGTTTGATGCAAATACAAAGAAATAATAAGTGGTACCGGGCGTTAAACCAGAAGTTACAAAACTGGTGTTACCACTGTTGGCAATAACCACACCACTGCCAAATGCAGCACCCACTGTATAATCAGTATTATCTGCAGGTGTGGCGCCTAATGTTGCAGATGCACTTCTTATTACTAAATAGTTATCGGCGCTTGCTACAGCAGTAAATGTTCCGGAAACTGCGGTGTTGGTAGCCGTTAATGTTAAGCCTGTTGGTTGAGATAACGGTGCAGAACATGCAGGCAATGGCTGTGTGTTTTGCGTGCCTGTAAGCGGGCTAACTGTATTATATGCCGGCCCGTTTATACATGCAGCCGAGTTTATTGCAAATACAAAGAAGTAATAAGGTGTGTTAGGAGTTAAGCCATTTGCAGTAAATGAAGTGGCTGTTCCTCTTTGCACCACAATGCCGCTGCCCAATGCATCACTGGTGTTATATACAGTTCCGTTGGCAGGATTTGCACCCAGCGTTGCAGATGTACTTCTTACCACCAGGTATTCATCAGCAGTAGTTGCAGTAAATGAACCTTGTATAGATGTTGTTGTGGTTGTACCAAAAACTAAACTGGTTGGTTGGCCTGCAGGCGCAGCACATGGCGGTAAGCCTGCAATGGTTGTGGCACTTCCATTTAATACAGATGTGGTGTAATACAATGGTCCGCCGGTACAAACACTGTTTACTGGAAACACAAAGAAGTAATAAGTTGTTAATTGCGTTAAACCAGTTGCTGTAAAAGATGTGCTGTTGCCATTTGCAATTACAGTACCATCGCCAATATTATCACCAATATTGTATGACTGGCCGTTAACCGGTGCACCATTTAAATTGCTGTTGGTGCACATCACTACAACATATCCATCACTGGCAGGGCTGGCCGCAGTAAAACTGCCTGCAATTGAAACATCGGTAATTGTACCAAATGTTAAGTTAGTGGCAGGTGCTGTTGGTGCCACGCAGGGTGTGGTGGCAATGGCTGTAAGTTTTACATTATCTAAAGAAATTTTTGGCCTTGAGCCGGAAGAACCGCCTGTTTCTCCATTGTAATAATAAAAACGGATTAACGTATTGGCGTTATTATTAAACGATGCCGGTAATGGCACATTTGTTTTTGAACCTGATAGTACGAGGTTATTTGTAAAATTAAGCACATTGGTCAGCTCTGTAAATGTAGCACCTCTGTCGGGGCTGCCATATACTCTTAAAGAGCCGGGCCTGTTATCGCCGGAGCCAATAAGGTTGTTTTGAATAGTGGTGTAATCAAAGCTTAATGTTCCTGCATTCACACCTGTAAAATCAGCCCATAAATCAATGGCGGCGCTGGTGGTGTTATTAGTAGTGCCGGTTGATAATAATACAATTGATTGTGTGCCCGGTGCAGGTAACTGGTCTGTTCCTTTTTGCACACCGCCGCTTGCAACGTTTGCACCCGGTGTGGAGGGTGTTTGGAAAGTGTTGGTTTGTGTGGTTAATACTGGTGCCGATGGGATAGGAGATGTTCCTGCGGCAGATAAACCGTCCCAATGGTTTGCGCCGGTACCGTTAATAAAGAAGTTATCCCAGTTTACAATGTCAGCAAATGTTTCTGTAAATGTTAAGTTGGATTGTGATGCCATTGGCACAGGCAAAGGATTTAAATTAAATGCCTGTTGTGCGCCATAAGTGGTACCACTGCCATCAGTAACATAAGCCTTAAAATATACTCTTGAATTTGGTACCTGGCCTGTTAAGTTAATACTGAAGTTGCCTGCTGTTAAATTTGATGCCGGCACCTGTGTACCACTGCCATTGGGAAAACCACTTATAAGGCTGTACTCAATACCGTATGCAGTTACATTGCTGCAACCCGGAGTGCTTATAGTACCAGGTAATGTTGCAGAGCTTGCAGTAATGGTGGTGGCAGCGTTGGTTGTAACAACAGTAGCCGTATTTACACCAGAGCCCGTTGCTGCCACATTTAAATTGGTTGCACCGCCGCCGCTAACTGCAATATTGCCGTTGTAAGACTGAACAGCAACAGGACTGAATTTTACATAAATAATTTTACCTGTAAATGAATTGCCTGTATAAGTAAAACTTAATGTAGTGTTGTAAGTGCCGCCTGGTGTTTCGCTATAAGTAAAACCCGGCAATGCCGCCAAACTAATGGTACTGCTGTTACTGCCATCAAGATTGCTGCCATCTAATGTAAATGAGTTGGCAGCAGTGGTGGTGTTAATACAAACATTTCCAAAGTCGGTTAAAGAAGAAACTAATGTTATGGTTGGTGTTCCTGCCGCAGCTCTTGTAACATCAACAGTATAAGTTTTTGTAGTGGTGGTGTTTTGTGCAGTTACTACAGTGGTAATAATATTGCTGCCCACATTTAGTGCAATAGCGCCTGATGCAGTACCACTGGTAACAGCATTACCGTTTACAGTAATGGTTGCACCAGCATCCGCTGCTGTTGGCGTAACCGTCATTGAATTTACTGCATTGGCCACGCTGGCAGTATAGCTGGTGGTACCTGATGCAAAAGCAGGGGTTAAGGTACCTGCACTTAATGTTAAGTTTGATAAATCAGCATTATTGCTTACACCGCCTGATACGGAAAGTGTAAGGTCATCAATTCTCCAGTTAGCCGTACCAGCGGTTGCAGTTCCGGTGCCGCTGTATCCATATATACGAAAAGTTATAGCTGTGCCAAGGCCCGAAGCTGTAGTTAACCCTGTATTTGATTTTAAAGCCCATGTACTGTTATTCGCAATTGTGCCGGTAGCAATATCAGTGGCATAAGCATCTAAACTGCTGCGTAATGTATATGCCTGCGGCCCTGTACTTGTGCTGCGGGTGCCAAAACTTATGGCAGTAAGTGTTACAGCTTGCCCGGCACCAGGCGTTAAAGTAAATTCAATATATGCACTGCCTGTTGCTGCAGTATTTAATGCACCTGTTCTTGCTGCCAGGCCGGCGTTATTAGTGCCAGATGCACCTGTATAACCTGACGACACAGAGGTGGCTGTAATAAATGTGGTGGTACCATTATTATTACCTTGTATTAAATCGCTTGATGCTGCAATGGCAGGCGAAGTTGTGGAAGGCGTAGCAGTACCTGCAGTAAAGTTCCAGGCAATGGTTTGCGCCGTATTAATGTTTAGTAATGTAAATGAAGAAACAATGGTGAATAAAACACCATAGAGGACAGTAAAATTCCTTCTCATTTTAGAATAGTTTAGTTAGTGCAAATTTGAGCTGCCAAAAGTAGTAGTATAACTACATTTGCAGCCACATTTTAAGTAAAGAATTTATTAACAATTGCCATCCTGTCAGATAAGTATAAATGGCACTTTGTTTGACAGGCTGGTATGAACTGAAAAAATTATGTATATGCAAAAAGGAAATATAAGAGTACAGACGGAAAACATCTTTCCGATTATTAAAAAGTTTTTATATAGCGACCATGAGATTTTTTTACGGGAGCTGGTGAGTAACGCTATTGATGCCACGCAAAAGTTAAAAACGCTTTCATCTATAGGAGAGGCTAAAGGCGATTTAGGTGAATTAAGAATTGATGTAACGCTGGATGCAGAGAAAAAAACACTAACCATCAGCGACCGTGGTGTGGGTATGACCAGTGAAGAAGTGGATAAATATTTAAACCAACTGGCGTTTAGCGGTGCAGAAGAATTTTTAGAAAAATACAAAGGGCAGAATGAGAATGCTATTATCGGGCACTTTGGTTTAGGCTTTTACAGTGCTTTTATGGTAAGTGATAAAGTGGAAGTATTTAGTAAAAGTTTTAAAGAAGGTGCAACAGCAGTGAGATGGGAATGTGATGGCAGCCCGGAATTTACTTTGGAAGAAGTGGAAAAAGAATTAAGAGGAACTGATATTGTTTTGCACATTAACGAAGAGAGTAAAGAGTTTTTAGAGGCGCACCGCATTGAAAGTATTTTGCAAAAATTCTGCAGGTTTTTACCGGTGCCCATTTATTTTAAAGACGCTAATGAAAAACCTGCCGAAGTAAAAGAGGGTGAAGAAGTACCTGCTGAAAAATCAATTAATAACCCTTCTCCTGCATGGACTAAGAAACCATCTGAATTAACAGATGAAGATTACAAAAATTTCTATAAGGAATTATACCCGTTCAGTGAACCGCCGTTGTTCTGGATTCACCTGAATGTGGATTATCCTTTTAACCTTACCGGTATTTTATACTTTCCTAAAATTAAAAACAGCTACGAGGTACAAAAAGATAAAATTCAGCTGTATTGCAACCAGGTTTTTGTTACAGATGAAGTAAAAGAAATTGTGCCGGAGTTTTTAATGCTGATGCATGGTGTAATTGACAGCCCGGATATTCCGTTGAACGTTAGCCGCAGTTATTTGCAGGGTGATCAGAATGTAAAACGCATCAGCAGCCATATAACTAAAAAAGTAGCCGACAAATTAGAAGAGATATTTAAAAACGACCGTAAAGCTTTTGAAGAAAAATGGGAAAGCCTTGGCCTGTTTGTTAAGTATGGTATGATGACGGATGATAAGTTTTTAGAGAAAGCCAATAAGTTTCTTATAATGCAGGATGCAGTGGATAATAATTTTACCACATTGGAAGAATACAAACTGGCTACCGAAGCACTGCAAAAAAATAAAGCAGGCAATCATGTTATTTTATACACCACCGATACAGTGCAGCAGGACGCTTACATACAGCAGGCGGCAGCCAAAGGTTACAAAGTTGCAAAACTGGATACCATTATTGACAACGGCTTTATAAGCCAGATGGAAATGAAATGGGAAAAGGTGCAGTTTGTGCGGATTGATAGTGATATAACTGATAATCTTATTGATAAACAGGAAGGCGGCGACAGCGTATTAAGCAAAGATGAAAGTGAAAAATTAAAAGAATTGTTTGGTGTTAAAGTGCCCGACTTAAATGTAACGGTGGAAGTAAAAGGCTTAAGTACTGATGCACCACCTGTTGTTGCCACCCGCCCTGAATTTATGAGGCGCATGAAAGATATGGCTGCTATGCAGGGCGCCGCCGGTATGGGAGCATTTTATGCCAACATGCCCGATGAAGTGACGTTAACAGTAAATGGCAACCACCCGGTGTATAAAAACATATTAGCACAAGCAGAAAAAGAAAAACAGGAAAAGCTGGTACACAACCTTGCAGACCTTGCCTTGTTATCGCAGGGATTATTAAAAGGTAACAGCCTTACCAGTTTTATCAGCAGGAGTGTGGAGATGATGAGTTAAAAGGCAAAAGATAAAAGTCAAAAATCAAAAGTGATGGAAGTTTTTACTTTTGATTTTTGACTTTTTTTATTCATTTTGTAAAACAGTAACTTCTAAATACTTCATAATTTTTTTATAATACACTTCTTTAAACCCGGCAATGGTAAATGCTTCTTTATGCAAGGCATTTACATAAATTACTGTAATTACTCTCGGGTTTTCTTTTAAGCTTTCTAAAATATTATACACTACACCGCTCATTACTACTTCATCAAACGGGTTAAATAAAAAGATACAGTCTGTATCATCCGGTATTTCAAAATAGAAGGCATCGTTATTGTACAACTCATAATCAATTTGCGGCAGTTGTTGTTTTATTAATGCTAAGTTTTCTGCTGCTGCATCAATTAGCTCTTTCGAAAAGTCAACACCCGTAAGTTGCGTAAAGCCATAATGTGCCGCCACGCATAAAGCACGCCCTTTTCCGCAGCCAATATCTAAAAAATGTTGTTGTGGTTTGTTGGGCAGCTGGTTTAAATATGCAAAAATTTCTTCCAGCAAATCATAGCTTACCGGCATGTAAATGGTGGCGTGTGTAATATCAATTCCTTTTTCTTCCAGCGATAATAAATCATCGGCACCGGTGGTGTTAATGCCGTATTTTTTTTCGCCTTTTATTTCATTGCTTAATACATGCCATGCAATGGAAATATCCCAATTACGGGTTAAGTAATAAAAGTATTTTATGTAGGCCCATGCTTTCACTAATTTGAAAGTTACAAATTGCCCTGAGATAATGCAATAGCAGTTTGATAAATGGGTTTACAAGTAAAATGCTGGAATGATGAAAGACGGTATGCAGTTAAAGTGAGTGACACAACAATGTTGACGATGGCTGTAAATGCCTGTTATAAAAATTTAAATTCTTCCCACTAAGTATGTTTCATTTTCAGTTGGCGCAGCACTACCGCCTTCATTTTCTAAAGTAACGCTGAAGGCATTGGCACCATTGGGTACATTGGGCACTTCAATAAAACGCCCCCGTATTTTATCATCAATCATTCCAACGCTGATGGGTTTGCCATCAACCATTGCCCATAATTGATATTTTTTTCCCTGTGGTGCAGCCATCAAATGGTGAATCATGATGTAGGCTTTACCGGTATTTTTATCCCAAAACATGGTGCAGCGGCAAATGGCATGCAGGCCCACACCGTACATGGCAACAGGTGTAATGGTTTTATTGGTAAGCACCGCAAAATCGGCAGCAGGCAGCGTATTGTTGTTTTGTGCGTTTTGTTTTTGTGACGCAATAGCCAGCTCAGTTTGCTGCTGTTGCGTTTTATTATATAAAATAAAGTTTAAAACAGTACTGCCCGCCAATAATAAAATGGCGGCGGCGGCAACAGGTTTAAGCCAGTTTATTTTTCGAACAACGGCCTGTTGCATTGGCACCACTGGGGTTTCATTCAGTTCATTAATTGTTTGCAGTATTTTATTGTCAAGCGCCGGGCTTGTTTCAGATGCGTTTGCAGTAAATTGTTTTTCCAGCGCTGTTTCAAACTGCAGTATGGCACTGTTAACTTCCGGGTGCAGCAGGCGCATGCTTTCCACTTCCGCTTTTTCCTGCGGTGTGCAAAGCCCCATTATATAGGCTTCAATAATACCACTTGCTATAAATTCAGTACTGTTCATTTACACAAATTGTTTTCGCAGCTCAATCAGCGCATTTCGTAATCTTGTTTTTACAGTGCCTTCGGGTATGTTTAAAATTTTTGAAATCTCCTCATGTGTATAACCATTAAAATACGATAATTCCAACACATTTTTATAATCTTCCCTTAACTGGTGCACCTGCTGGCGCAGGCCAATTTTGTTAATATTTAAAGCGGCGCCTTCCAGGTTTTCAGTATAAGAAACGTAATTGTCTATAGAATCGTTTTTTTGCTGCGCCTTAAAATTTTTACTTCTTGTGGTATTTATGGCGCAGTTACGGGTTACATTGTACAGCCACGTAAACAATCGGCCTTTTGCAGCATCGTATTTTTCTATGTTTTTCCATGCCGTAACAAATGCTTCCTGCAACACATCGCTGGCAGTTTCCTCATCGGCAATTACCTGTTTAATAACAGTGAGCAAAGCGCCTTTATAGTTATGATAAAGGTATTCAAAAGCCGTTTTATCATGCTGCTGAAGCGCTGTTATTAATTCAGTTTCGGTATATGTGATGGTATTGCCCAATACAGGTTAAGGTGAAGTACGCCATAAAAATAAAAGTAACTACGGGGCTAAAAAAATTTTTTATTTTTTTAAAACTGAAGCCATTGTTTTCTTGTACATAGCATAAATACCTGCTTTTAAATTAAAACCATTGTATGAAACCTGTTCTGTTTTTAATAGTAATAGCTTTTGCAGCTGCATCATGCAGTAAAGACAAAACAGCAAGTATTACCAGTGCTCCTGTTGCAAATGGTACTTTAAAACTAATTGGGGTGTTTTATCCTACTGGCGGTATTGTTGTAAATGGTAAGGCTAAAATACTTTCTAATGGCACAGGTTTTTCGCTGCTGCTGGATAGTTTCATGGTTAGCGCAGGGCCTGATTTAAAAGTGTACCTATCTAAAAAAGATACGCCGTTTGAATTTATAAATCTTGGTGCTTTAAAAAACAACAGCGGTAACCAAACTTATGAAGTGCCGAACGGAGTTGATTTTGCTGTGTATAAATATGCATTAATTCATTGCCAGCAGTACAATCATTTATTTGCCATTGCACAACTTAAACCATAAAAGGATGAAAAAACTTTTTTTATTGTTGGTTACTATAGTACTTGTTTATGCTGTTAATGCACAAGGCTGCAGCGATGCCGGTTTTTGCTCATTAAAATATGCAGCAAACAACAGCAATAAAAACAGTATTGCAATTGGCAATGTTAGCGGCGTTACCGATGGACAAACATTTGTAAACGGCACATATATCAGTTACGCAAAACAATTAAGTAAACGTTTTTTGTGGGATACAAAGCTGACTGCTAATTATGCAAGCGGCAAGCTGGCCAATAATTTTAATGTGGGTGATGTGTTCACCAATATTTCAGTTGCCGCATGGCAAAACAAAACAAAGCAAAACAGTTTTACTGCTTTGGCGGGTATTAAAATTCCTTTAACCGCAGCCAATGATAAAGCCGGCGGTAAGCCGTTGCCCATGGCTTACCAGGTATCGCTGGGTACATATGATTTATTAGTGGGAGGCAGTTTACAAGTGAATAAATGGGAGTTTACCAATGCCTGGCAAATACCGGTAAGCGGCGAAAATAAAAACACATTTATTAAAGAGTATTCTGTATCGAATGATTTTCCCACCACCAATAAATTTAAACGCCGTGCCGATGTTTTATTAAGGGCAGCATACAATATTAAAAAAGCCGGAAACAAATTTTCTTTTAAGCCAAACCTGCTTGCCATTTATCATTTGGGTAAAGACAGTTACGAAGATATTTATGCAAAGCGGCAACTATTGCCGGGCTCTGATGGATTAACGCTGAATGCAAATGTTATTGCAAAATATGCCATTAATAAAACAAACAGTATTGAGTTGTCGCTTGCTGCACCTTTTGTGGTGAGAGAAGTACGGCCTGATGGTTTAACACGAGAATTTACAGCAGGTATAGAATATAAAATTTCATTTTAAAAATAACACATGAAACAGTTAGTAACAGCAATATTGTTGCTGATGAGCAGCCTTTTTGCTTTTTCGCAGCAAACAATACGCAAGGCGCAGTTTAATATTGATGAAAGTGGTGTGGCAGTAAGTGGTTATGATGTGGTGGCTTATTTCACTCAAAACAAAGCCATAAAAGGCGATAAACAATTTGCAGTAAATGCAGAAGGCGTGCTGTATTACTTCAGCAGCCAGGCAAATAAAAATTTGTTTTTAAAAGAATGGAAAAAGTATGAACCACAATATGGCGGCTGGTGTGCTTTTGCCATGGGTGATTATGGAAAAAAAGTGGAAGTAGACCCTGAAACTTTTAAAATAACTGATGGCAAGCTGTATTTGTTTTACCACAGCTGGACGAACAACACCCTTACCAAATGGAACAAAGACGAAACCAATTTAAAAACCAAAGCAGATAAAAACTGGGTAAACTTTTTTAAATAATTATGAACAAGATTTTTATTTGGGCATTACGCATTGTGCCTGCAGTAATAATGCTGCAAACGCTGTACTTTAAGTTTACGGCACACCCGCAGTCGGTAAAACTGTTTACTATTTTAGGTATGGAACCCTGGGGAAGAATAGGAATTGGAGTATTTGAATTGATAGCCGCTGTTTTGTTATTGATAAACCGCACTGTTTTATTGGGTGCATTACTGGGCGTGGGTTTAATGTGCGGCGCCATTTTCTTTCACCTTACCAACAGCAATATTGGAATTTATTTTGATGGCGACCCGGTGCTGTTTATTTACGCAGTAATAACATTTTTATGCTGCGCTGCATTGGTATTAATTAACCGCAGGCAAATACCTGCACTATTAAAACTGAAATTTTAAGTATGCAGCAATTAACACAAACCGTAAAGCAGTTATTTGTGCAAATAGAAAGTGCATTGCAAATAATTTCTGCTGCACAATACCAGTTTAAAAACAGTTTAATGGGCAATGCCTCAGTGGGGCAGCATGTGCGGCATATTGTTGAGCTATACCAGGAGATGATAACAGGGTATAAAACCGGTGAAATTAATTACGAAAACCGTCAGCGTAATTTTTTAATTGAAACGGATAAAGATTTTGCCATACAGCAAATGCAGCTATTGTTTGCAGAAATGAACAAGCCGGATAAGAAAGTATTGCTTACAACCGGTTATGATTTAGAAAACAATGATTGTATAACCGCAGAGACAAATTTTGCCCGTGAAATGATTTACAATATTGAGCATACTGTGCATCACCAGGCATTAATAAAAATTGCATTCAAGTCTGCTTTTAATATTGATTTGCCCAATGAATTTGGTGTGGCTGCCTCTACTTTAAAATACCGCAAAGCATGTGTACAGTAAGTGTGGTGCCAATAAAAAATGGGCGTGTGTTTACTTTTAGCCGGGATGAAAAGCCCGAAAGGTACACGCCGCATTTTATAACGAATAGAAAACTTGGGCATAAAGAGATTTATTATGCTGAAGACAGTAAGGCTGGCGGTACCTGGTTTTCTGCAGATAGTGCAGGTAATGCCGCAATGCTTTTTAATGGGGCATTTAAAAAACATGAGAAGCAAGAAGCATATAGAAAAAGCCGGGGTGTTATTTTGTTAGAATTGATATCAGCACAAAATATGCTTGAGTTTTACAAAGAAGAAAACCTGGAAGGTGTAGAACCATTTTCAATTTTGCTTTTTGAAAGCGATGAATTATTCAGGCTTACATGGGATAATGCTGTAAAACATATAACACCACTGTTCAATGAAACAAGTTATATTTTTTCTTCTGCCACTTTATATGATGAAGCAATACAAAAACAAAGAAGATTATGGCTGGCTGATTTTTTTATACAGCAGCAACAAATAACAAGCAATGCAATGTTTCAGTTTCACAGTGGTTATAAAAGTTATGATAAACAAAACGGGTTAATTATAGAAAGATTGGGAGGATGCAGCACATTAAGCATTTCGCAACTGGTTATTACTGCAGATGCTGCCGAAATGAAACATGTGGATTTGATAACCGGTAAAGAATATCAACATCAAATTGTTTTTAATTGAAAATGAAAAAACTGCAATACTGGCTGCATAAAATAATGCACTGGGAATATTGGCCGCAATGGCTGGTGTATGCACCGGTGGCACCAGTGTATTTGTATTATTCTGTTAAAGCAAGAACACCGTTTTTTATGGTGGCTGCTAACCCGGCAATGGAAAATGGCGGTTACCTGGCGGAATCGAAATTTACCATTCACCATCAATTGCCGCAGCATTTAGTGCCGCAAACAATTTTAATAAAACCCGGCGAGGATTGGGTAATGGTTAAAACGAAATTGCAGCAATCGGGAATTGAATACCCTTTTTTTTGCAAGCCCGATATTGGTGGCAAGGGCAGGGGAGTGGAAAAAATTGAAAACGAATTTCAGTTGCACCGCTATCATATAAATGCGCCAATAAATTATTTATTACAGGCAGCTATACCTTTTAAAAATGAGATTGGTATTTTTTATTGCAGGCAACCAAATGAACCTAATGGTTTTATTAGTGGTATTGTTGGCAAAGCGGTAATAGAAATTAAAGGGGATGGCGTAAGCACACTAAAAGAATTGATTGAAAGTGTACCCCGTTATTATTTTCAACGAAAATTTTTGTTTGAAAAATACCAGCAACAACTGTTTAGTATTCCTGTAAAAGGTGAAACAATTTTACTGAGTGATATTGGTAACCATGCAAGAGGCAGTTTATTTACGGACCTTACACAGTATAATAATGAAAAGCTGGAGGCGGTGATGGACAATATTTCGAAAGCGTATAACACTTTTTACTTTGGCAGGTATGATATTAAGTTTAACAGCTGGCAGGAATTATACGAAGGAAAAAATTTTATGATTATTGAACTGAACGGCAGCGGCAGCGAACCCACACATATTTACGACCCACAAAAAACTATTGGGCAGGCATGGAAAATTATTTTGCAGCACTGGAAAATAATGTATCAAATTTCCGTTACCCATCATAAAAATGGGGTGCCTTATTTGTCAATAAACGAAGGAAGAAAACTGCAGCGTATGGAAAATGAAATTGATAAAAAATTTAAGCTGCAGGAAAAGATGAATAAAGAAATACAGCTGAAGTGTGCGACGCCAATGAAGTTGATAAATGAACAAATGCTGGTAACATAAAATTATTCTGCCAGGCGGAAATCAATAACTTTTAATTGCAGTGTTTTTGTGCCCTGCCATTCATTTTCATCAATGGTAAATACAACATCCAGCGGTTTTTGCAGTTGCAGCAGGTGAAATTTTTCGGCCATATTAAAGCCAATGCCGGTAAGCGATACATTGTTTTGTTTTAATACAAACCGTACGTGCAGTTCTTTTACAATTTTTGAGTAGCCGGTTTCTATTACGCCCTGTGCCACAAAAACAGGCCGCATATTTTCGGGCCCATAAGGCTCCATTTGTGTTATAATGCTGTAAAAAGAATTGGTTATTTCTGTAAATGAAACTGGTGCGTCAATAATAATTTCAGGTATTAATAATTGTGGCGGAATTGTTTCACTAACAGTTGTTTCAAATGCAGCAGAAAAAGCAGGAACATTCTCTGGGAGCATAGATAAACCTGCTGCTGCAAAATGACCTCCATAGCCTAGTAAATGTTCTTTGCAGGCATGTATGGCTTCGTACAAATTAAAACCCGGCACACTTCGGGCACTGCCAGCCACCACATCGCCACTTTGTGTAAGCACCACCGTGGGGCGATAATAAGTTTCAATTAATCTGGAGGCTACAATGCCCACTACACCTTTATGCCAGTGGTCTTTAAATACTACTGTTGTTTTTCGCTTTACTAATTCAGCATCACTATTAATTATTGCCAATGCTTCTTCTGTAATGGATGCATCGGCTTCTTTGCGGTCCGTATTATCACTGTGCAGCATTTCTGCAATAAGTAATGCTTTGTTATAATCCGGTTCAATAAAAAGTTGTACGGCTTTACGGGCATCATCCATACGGCCGGCAGCATTTACACGTGGCGCAATTACAAACACCACATTGTTAATAGATAATTTTTTTTGTAAGCCTCCCAAATGAATCAGCGCTTTTATACCGGGGTTGGGGTTGCTGTTTATTCTTTCCAAACCATAATAAGCCAGTATGCGGTTTTCGCCTGTCATGGGTACAATGTCGGCGGCAATAGCGGTGGCCACTAAATCTAAATAGCAATTATAATGCTCTTCATCAATATTAAAGTGTTGAGATAAAGCGGTGATTAATTTAAAACCCACACCACAACCGCATAACTCTTTATAAGGATAATTACAGTCTGTTTGTTTTGGATTTAAAATAGCTACTGCATCAGGTACTTCTGCATCGGGCAGGTGGTGATCGCATACTACAAAATCAATTCCTAAAGTTTTTGCGTAGGCAATTAAGTCAACAGATTTTATGCCGCAGTCTAAAGAAATAATAAGAGTGAAATTATTTTCTTTTGCAAAGTCAATACCCATTTTGCTTACACCATAACCTTCCCTGTAACGATGCGGAATATAAAATTCTAAAAGCGATGCATCATAAATTTTGCAGAGAAACTGGTACATTGTTGCAACACTGGTGGTACCATCTACATCATAATCACCAAATACTAAAATTTTCTCTTTTTTCTCAAAGGCGGAAGATATGCGCTGCACAGCTTTGTCCATATCTTTCATCAGCCATGGGTTGTGTAAATCATTTAACTGCGGCCGAAAATAGTTTTTTGCTTTGTCGTAAGTATCAAAACCACGCTGTACTAAAATGGTGCAAAGTGTTTTACTTACTTTAAGCTGTTGCTGTAAAGCGGTTGCTTTTTCATCATTAGCATATAATATGTTCCAGCGTTTTTGCATGCAGGTTAGTACTTTCTGTCGGTGGTGTAGCGTACCAGTTGTTCCAATGCAGTTCTTACATCACTTTCTTTAAATTCATGTAAAATGGCCAATGCCTCATCCCGGTACTGGTTCATTTTTTCTTCAGCATAACGTATGCCCCCAAACTGCACCACAGTATCAATAACCTGTTTTACTTTTTGTGGGTTTTTGTTTTCGTTTTTAATAATGTAAATGATTTCTCTGCGTTTTGCGGCATCAATATTATTCAGTGTGTAAATTAAAGGCAGGGTTAATTTTTTTTCTTTGATATCATTGCCGGTGGGTTTACCCACGTTTTCTTTGCCGTAATCAAATAAATCGTCTTTTATCTGGAAAGCGATGCCTGCTTTTTCGCCAAAAAGTTTCATTTTTTCGGTAATGCCTTTATCGCCTGTAGAGCTGTATGCACCCACACCACAAGCGGAAGAAAGCAGGGAGGCTGTTTTACCACGAATAATTTCAAAGTAAACTGCCTCATCTAAATTCAATTTTCGTGATTTTTCTATTTGAAGCAATTCGCCTTCGCTCATTTGCTTTACTGCGTCGCTCAATATATGCAGGTGTTCAAAATCATCATTCCCGGTGGAAAGCAACAGTCCTTTAGACAATAAGTAATCACCCACCAATACCGCAATCTTATTTTTCCAAATAGCATTTATTGAGAAAAAACCCCGCCGTTCCAGTGATTCATCCACCACGTCATCATGCACCAGCGTGGCTGTGTGTAATAATTCTACAAGGGCGGCGGCACGGTAAGTAGTTTCATTTATCTCACCATGCAGTTTAGCACTCAGCAAAACAAACATGGGCCGCATTTGTTTGCCTTTCCGCTTAATAATAAATTTCATTATGCGGTCCAGCAAAGCGGTTTTGCTTTTAACAGCCTCTTCAAAGCGCTGCTCAAAAATTTTTAATTCCTGCCCGATAATGTTGGTAACAAACTGCATGTGTTAGAAAAGAAGGGCAATATAATTCACTTACAGGGTGGTATCAAACTTTTTAAAAATTTAAGCAGCATTTTTTAAAGATAGCATAACAATTAATACTCAATAATGCAACGTAAAACACTTAAAGCGTGTCTTAGCCTCAAAACTGCCGTATCATCAGGGATTTAGATGACCAAAATAAAGCATTAAAAATTTTGGTTTATTAAGCTCAAATGATATTTTTGCAGGGAAATCGACTCGTACACATTTAGAAATTCTCTTAATCATTAAATTATGACAAGCAAAAAGTACAATTTATTACTAAGCGCTTTACTGTTGCTTACAACTGCGGCATTTGCCCAGGTAGGCGGTAGTGGAAGTGTTTATGATTCCTCTGTGATTCCTGCTAAAAGGTTACCACAGCAAAACGAATTCTGGAATAAGCAATACAATTTTCCAGCAAAACCTCGTAACCAATGGGAAGTAGGTGTTTCTACCGGTATTTTCACTGTAAGCGGAGATATTCCTGCCACTGTATTTACTGCACCAAATTTTGGTGTTCATGTAAGAAAAGCATTCGGTTATATTTTTTCACTGCGTCTGCAATACATTAATACTGTAGGTAAAGGCATGAGCTGGTTGGCTTCTAACAACTATGGAAAAAATACCGCATGGAATACTAAATACAATGCTCCTGTAAGAAAAACAGGTACACCTGACAGAACAGTAGGAACACTGGATCCAACAGGTACAAGATTGTATGAAAAAGTATTTTACAACTATAAAACTAAAGTGCAGGACCTGGGTTTACAGGGTATTGTTACTTTAAATAACATCCGTTTTCATAAACAAAAAACCGGAATTGTAATTTATGGTGGTGGTGGTATTGGTGCTACACTTTATCAAACTAAAGTAAATGCATTAAACGGAACTGCTACTTATACAAGTTTATTTAACAGTATTGCAAGTGGTAGCTATTCTGGCCGTAAAGACGTACTTAAGGCTTTAAAAGCAGGTATGGATAAAACATACGAAACAGATGCTGAAAACCATGGCTCACGCAGACCTAAAATTGGTAATAACACTTTAAAGCCATCTGGTACTATTTTAATGGGTGTTGCATTTAAATTAGGTAAAAGAATTAACCTGGCTATAGAAGACAGGTGGACTTTTATAAAAGATGATTTATTAGATGGTCAGCGTTGGCAGGAGCATGCTTATGGTGATGCTGTAATGACACGTGATTTTGACTCTTACAACTATGCATCAGTAGGCTTAAACTTTAACCTGGGTGCTAAATCTGTTGAACCATTATGGTGGCAAAATCCACTGGATTATGCATATGATGAGTTAATGAACCACAGGAACGTTAAAATACCAAAACCAGAATGTCCTGATGCTGATGGTGACGGCGTTTGCGATCACTTAGACCGTGAGCCTAATACTCCTGCTGGTTGCCCAGTTAATACACATGGTGTAACTGCTGATACTGATGGTGATGGCGTTCCGGATTGTAAAGATAAAGAACTGATTACTCCAACTTCTTGCCAGCCTGTTGACGCTGATGGTGTAGGTAAATGCCCGGATCCAGCATGCTGCAACGAAATTAAAGAGTTAATTAAAGGCGGTATCAAAGGTGAATGTCCTTCTGATTATCCAAGCCTGACTGTTAAAGGCAGCCCTGCTTCTTTAACTGCAGATAATAAAGCAATGCTGGCTACTGTAGCTGCTAAAATGAAAGCAAGCCCTAATTGCAGCATTACTATTACTGGTTATCCTGAAACTTCTAAAGCTTCTCAGGCAGCTTGTAATAAGCGTTTAGAAACAATTAAGAACTACCTTGTTGAAAAAGAAGGTATTAGTGCAGACAGGATTACTACTAACTGCGAAGTTGGTGGTGGCGATAAAAATACAGTTGACGTTAAATCTAACTAATCAACTATAACTCTTTCACTTTTTGCTCAATGATTAGCCCTTCCGTTAGCGGGAGGGCTTTTCTTTTATAGCTGTTTATCAAATTCTTAACGGAGTTTTTTTGCCAAATTGCTCATTTACTGCCATTTTTGGGTTATTTCCTTTAATTTTGCATTCCTTTATATGAAAGTGATAAAAACAGTATTAGCGGGATTGATAATTATAACTGCAATTACCTCCTGTAATAAATACAATAAAGTTTTTAAGAGTAAAGATTACGATTACAAGCTTAAAATGGCTGATGAGTTCTTTGCAAAGAAAAAATACAAAACTGCACAGGCATTGTATGAAGAACTGTTTCCTGTGTTTAAGGGTACAGCAAAATTTGAAGAATTGTACTATAAAGATGCTTACTGCTTTTATTATATGAAAGATTACTTGCAGGCGCAGTCTTTATTTAAAGGCTTTCTGGAAGTGTTCCCTAACAGTGTAAAAGCAGAAGAAGTGGATTATATGCATGCTTATTGCTTTTACAAGCAATCGCCTAAGCTGGAACTGGAGCAGGTTAATACCACCAAGGCAATAGGGATGATGCAGACTTTTATTAATACACACCCGGGTTCGGAAAGAATAAAAGCAGCAACGGAAATAATTGACAAATGCCGGATTAAACTGGAGCAAAAAGAAGAACGCTCAGCAGATCTTTATTATAACCTGGGGCAATACAGGGCAGCGGCTATAGCATTTACCAATTTGCTCAACAATTATCCTGAATCACAACGAGGCGATGCGTATAAGCTGAAGACAATAAAATCATGGTATAAATTTGCTAAGCTGAGTTTTGAAGAAAAGCAAATTGAGCGTTACGAAAAAGTAATAACCGAGTACCAGGATTTTGCAGACCGTTATCCTGACAGTAAATTACTGAAGGAAGCAGAAAGTTATAACAATCAAAGTCAAAATAATATTAAAGCAATAAAAAATGAGCAAATTACGTCGTCAGCTAAGCGCTAACACCAGCAGCGTGGTGGAACCTAAAAAACTGTCTGATATAAAAGATAAAACAGGCAACGTTTATGAATCCATTGCCATTATAGCTAAAAGAGCTAACCAAATAAACATTAGCCTTAAAGAAGAATTGCATAACAAATTGGAAGAATTTGCCAGCCATACAGACAGCCTGGAAGAAATTCATGAAAATAAAGAGCAGATTGAAATTTCTAAAGCTTACGAACGTATGCCTAATCCGGCTCTTTTGGCAACAACAGAATTTATGGAGGGAAAAGTATACTTCCGTAAAAATGATGAAGACCTGTTTAGCTGATATTTTAGCAAATTTATTTACAGATTTAATCATAATTTTATTCCCGTTAGTTAACAGCTGGCGGGTTTTTTTATGCTGCAGGGAAAAAAAATATTACTGGGTGTAACAGGAAGCATTGCTGCTTATAAAACAGCAATATTGGTACGCCTGCTTGTTAAGCAAGGTGCAGATGTAAAAGTTATAATGACAACAGCAGCAAAAGATTTTATAACACCGCTTACGCTTTCCACATTATCTAAAAATGAAGTGCTGAGTGAAATTGCGGATAACAGCACATGGGCCAATCATGTAATGCTGGGCCGCTGGGCCGATGTGATGCTGATAGCTCCGCTTAGCTGCAATACACTTGCCAAAATGGCTGCAGGACAATGCGATAACCTGTTACTGGCTGTTTATCTTTCTGCTACCTGCCCGGTTGTTGTGGCGCCTGCAATGGATGAAGATATGTGGCTGCATCCCTCAACAAAAAATAATCTTGAAAAAATAAGCCAATACAATAACAAAATAATACCTGTTGAAAATGGGGAACTTGCAAGTGGCTTATCCGGCGATGGAAGAATGGCAGAGCCCGAAACAATTATAAAATGGCTGGAAGGTTTTTTTTTGCACCACAATGATTTAAAAAATAAAAAAGTATTAATTACAGCAGGGCCAACTTATGAAGCAATTGACCCGGTGCGTTTTATCAGCAATCACTCAACAGGCAAAATGGGTATAGCTATTGCAGAAGAAATGCATTACCGTGGTGCTGCTGTTACCTTAGTGCTGGGGCCTACAAATTTGCCGGTAAAAAAGGGCATTGATACGGTCAGGGTAAAATCTGCAGAAGAAATGTATAATGCCTGCGTAAAAGTTTTTCCGGATACTGATATTGCTGTTATGAGTGCGGCGGTTGCAGATTATACGCCTGTTAACAAAGCCCCGGAAAAAATAAAAAAAACAGAAAATGAGTTTTCTATACAGCTTACAAAAACAAAAGATATTTTAAAAGCCCTTGGTGAGCAAAAAACCAAACAATTACTGGTAGGTTTTGCATTAGAAACAAATAATGAAAAAGAGTACGCTTTAAAAAAGCTTCATAATAAAAATGCCGACTTTATAATATTGAATTCTTTGAATGATGCCGGCGCAGGTTTTGGGCACGACACTAATAAAATCACTATTTTTGATAAAGAAGGCAATGAGCATCCTTTTGCGGTAAAATCTAAAAAAGAAGTGGCAGCAGATATTGTAAACACAATTATAAAAGCATTACATGCGTAAAATATTTTTTTTGCTTGTTTTTACTGCAGCAGTAAGTTATATACAGGCGCAGGAAATAAAAGCCACTATTACCATCGTAAGCAGCCGGGTGGGTAATAGCGTAAACCCTTCAGTATTCCGTACACTGCAAACAGCATTAAACAATTTTATTAATAACCGTAAATGGACGCAGGATAATTTTCAGGCAAACGAAAAAATTGAATGTCACTTTTTATTAAACCTTGAAGCATCCGGCGATCCCAACACTTTTAATGCAGATTTAACCATACAGGCTGCACGCCCCATATACAATACATCTTACCTTTCTCCAATTGTAAATTACAGAGATGAAAATGTAATATTTAAATATGTGGAGTTTCAGCAGCTGGATTTTAATGAAAACAGAGTTTCTGGTTCAGATGCGGTAGCATCAAATCTTACGGCGGTAATGGCTTATTATGTATACATGATTTTAGGTTTTGATTACGACTCTTTTTCACTTCGTGGCGGAGAAGCCTATTTTCAAAAAGCACAAAACATTGTAAATAATGCGCCTGACGGCCGTGGTATTTCAGGCTGGAAAGCCTTTGATGGTGTACGTAACCGTTACTGGCTGGTGGAAAATATGCTTAACAGCCGCTATGCAGTAATGCATGATGTGTATTATAATTATTACCGCATGGGAATGGACAAAATGTATGAAGATGAAAACCAGGCAAGGGCAGAAGTATTAAATGTGCTGAACCTGCTTAATAATTTTTATACAGAAAACCCCAACAAAATGATTAACCAGTTTTTTTTCCAGGGTAAATCTGCAGAACTGATAAAACTATTTTCCAAAGCACAGCAACAGGATAAAATAAGAGCATCAGAGTTATTACAAAAGCTGGATGTTACCAATGCTAATAAATATAAAGACGAGCTGAAATGAAATCAGTTATAACGATGTTTGTATTGCTGGTTTATCTTTCATCATGCAGCGATAAAAATAACCTGCCCTCTGGTATTTTAAAAAAAGAAAAAATGGAACTGGTGTTATGGGATGTGCTGCAGGCAGATGCATTTACATTTCAATTCATCACAAAAGATTCATCAAAAAAACCGGAAGCAGAGGCTGTAAAACTGCAGCAGCAAATTTTTGCCTCTCACAAAACCACCCGGGAAGAATTTTATAGAAGTTACGATTATTATAAAGCGCATACAGATATGCTGCAGCCCATGCTTGATAGTATGATTACAAAATACACAAGAGAAAAGGAAATGATTTTAAGAGGCGGCAGGCCACGTATTACAGACACATTAAAGGTACAATAAAATGAATAAGGTATATACAGATGCAAAAGCCGCAGTGGCAGATGTTGCAGATAACAGCATCATTATGCTGGGTGGTTTTGGTTTATGCGGCATTCCGGAAAATTGTATTGCAGCGCTGGTGGCATCTGGCGTAAAAAATATTACCTGCATTTCAAACAATGCAGGGGTGGATGATTTTGGAATTGGACTGATGCTGCAAAAAAAGCAGGTTAAAAAAATGATATCATCTTATGTTGGCGAAAATGCAGAATTTGAAAGGCAATTACTAAGTGGCGAACTGGAAGTGGAATTAATACCACAAGGCACATTAGCAACAAGATGCATGGCTGCAGGTTATGGTATGCCCGCAATTTACACTCCTGCCGGTGTTGGCACCGAAGTGGCCAATGGAAAAGAAACAAGAACATTTAACGGTAAGGAATATTTGCTGGAATATGCATTTGATGCAGATTTTGCAATGGTAAAAGCATGGAAAGGCGATACAGACGGTAATTTAATTTATAAGGATACTGCAAGAAACTTTAATCCGCTTATGGCAATGGCCGGAAAAATTACGGTTGCAGAAGTGGAAGAACTGGTGCCTGCAGGTAAACTGGATGCCAATCAAATTCATACACCGGGCATTTATGTGCACAGAATATTTGAAGGAAAGAATTATGAAAAAAGAATTGAGCAACGAACGGTAAAGCCATTAAGCAATAAAACAATTTAACTATTACACAATGGCCTTAGATAAAAATCAAATTGCACAACGGATTGCACAGGAGTTAAAAGATGGTTTCTATGTAAACCTCGGTATAGGCATTCCAACATTAGTTGCAAACTATATTCCTGCAGGTATGGATGTGGTGCTGCAAAGCGAAAATGGTTTACTGGGAATGGGGCCTTTTCCGTGGGAGGGTGAAGAAGATCCGGACTTAATAAATGCAGGCAAACAAACCATTACAACTGTACCGGGCTCATCTTTTTTTGACAGTGCTAAGAGCTTTGGAATGATACGTGCCGGTAAAGTGGATTTAACAGTACTGGGTGCGATGGAAGTAAGTGAAAACGGTGATATTGCCAATTGGAAAATTCCCGGTAAAATGGTGAAGGGTATGGGTGGTGCAATGGACCTTGTGGCAAGCGCCAAAAATATTATTGTTGCAATGATGCATACCAATCCCAAAGGAGAAAGTAAATTATTGCCACAGTGCACATTGCCATTAACAGGCAAACGCTGTGTAAAAAAAATTGTTACTGAGCTGGCTGTTTTGGATGTTACTGACAGTGGTTTTAAACTGGTGGAAAGAGCACCGGGTGTTTCAACTGAAGAAATAGTAAATAAAACTGCCGGCAAACTAATAGTAGAGGACGAAGTGCCTGAAATGAAATTATAATGAAGAATTTTTTACTAATAGCTTTTTTGGTGCTGGTGATTGCTGCCGCATTTTATTTTTTAGGAAAGAAAAACGGCAGTAAAGAGGTTAAGACAGACATCATTCAAAACACTGAAATAATAAAGCAAATTGCAGAGCTGGGCGCACTGGAAGTAAACGGAACTACAACAGTAAGCGTAAGCAACCGTGGCGATAACAACAGTGTTTGGAATAAATTTAAAAATTACTTTGCCGAAAATACACTGCAGATTGCCATACCGTACCAGGCTAAATATGGTGTAAGCATTAATGATCAAAAAATGGATATTAATACTAAAGACAGCACTGCTGTTATTTACCTGCCGGCATGTAAATTGCTTAGCCTGCAACTGCAATTAGATAAAGTAAATGCAGTAAGCAAAACCGGTTTATTTAATTCCATAACACTGGATCAATATATTGATGTGCAAAAGCAGTTGTACCAGCAATGCAGCAGCCAGCTTGTTAGTAATGCCACCAATATAAAACTGGCAGAAGATAACATACGCTTTATACTTCAAAAATATTATGCTCCGCTTCAGTTAAAAGTGCAGTGTGTGTTTGGAAGCAACCCGCCGAAGAAAGAATAAAAAATCCCCCGGAACAACCGGAGGAAATAATATTTATGAGCCACACTGTAATGGCTTAATTAATGTTAAGCGTTTTGTCTTTAGGATATTTAACACTGTAACTGATTCGTATTTTTTTAGTTTCTCCCGGGGCCAGCTTTAACTTCCACGTAAGCACACCGGTTTCTTCATTCACTGCAGCATCATTGTTCTCCAGTAATTCCACTTCCACTTCTTTGTTTTGCGATACAGGGAATTGATCCTTCAAAACCATATTCACTTCATCTTTCTTATTATTTTTTACTGTTAACTCGTAAGTAAAAATTTGTTTTTTATTGGTGCCCAAAAACTTTGTACTGCTGAAGTCTTTTAATTTTTCCCGTTTAATCACAACACGTTTATCCCTGCCCATAGTAAGGTTAATGGTATCCTGTGTAGATGATGGGTCTATAAATGATTTGCCTATATAAGTTCCTTCAAAAATAATATTTGCTTCGCCGGGTAATAAGTTAAGGCCTTCCCAATCGGGTACTTCTGCCAGTAAAAAAGCATCCTTATCTAATTTAGGAACCGAATAGTATTTGTAAAATGCAGGCACATCATACTCTTTTAATGTAGCTATTTGCGCTTTGCCATTAGTGGGTATGTCATACGGCAGGTCAATGGCAAAAGTTACGTCCAGCTCACGGTCGGTTACAGAAATATAATCATCCAGTCCATCCTTTAAAGTTATCAGCACCACACCATCTGCACCTCTTGCACCATAAATAGCTGTTGCGTTGGCGTCTTTTAATACCTCTATATTTTTAATAGTGCTTTGATCAATATTTTCTATACTGTTTTCATCCATGGGCACACCATTAACAACATACAACGGTTTGCGGATTGCTCCTGTACTGTTAGCCCCACGTATTTTTAATTTCCCATAACCTTGTGTTACTACAGTTTCGCTTAACTGCATACCCGGAACCCTGCCTGCAAAAGCATCGTTAGCATTTATAGATTGTATGCTGTTGAGCATATTTGCATTTACAGATTGTACATTGTTGCTAAGGCTTTTGGCTACTTTTTGATACGGGTCTATATAACTTAAAAACCACGCTTTAAAAACCGGCGCATTGCCTGTTTGTGTTGGGGTAGATGTGGATAAAGATAATTTTACCTGTTTCCAGTCAATACCGGTAGTTTGAAAAACTTTGGCCCGGTAAATTAATTTCAACGGGTTATTAATGCCCGATGCTTTTAAATCGTAAAATGCATTCCAGTAAGCATTGCTGGTAACGTACGTAATTATAAAATCATACTTGCCGGCAACAGCACAATTCAGCTGCAGTAAAAGGCTGCCGCCTGTTTTATCATTTTTCTTTTCTTCTTCCTCAATTTGCAAATTTATTTTTTGTGCAGCGGCCTGTAATTTTAGTTTCTTTAATTTTAATTGTAACAACTCCGTTTGCAGCTCTGCTGATTTTGTTTTGTAATAATCCATCAGCTTCATCAGCTCTGCCACACTTAATCCTGTTTGCGTTCCTTTTATTTCTTTGTTTGATTTTAATACAGCCAGCAGGTCAGCACTAATACTTTCGCTTAGCGTAATCCGGTCAATCTCTCCTGTAATTTTCTCCAGTGAATCTTCCAATAATTTAATACGCGGCGATTTTATTTCATCTCTTAAATTATCCGTGGTAAACTCCATACCCATTACAGTAACGTTATCACTGGTTTTTATCTGTATGCTGTTTATTTCAATGGCATTACTTAAATTACTGATGATGAGTTCGCCATTGCCTTTACCAAGTGTTGCTTTTGCAGAGTGGGTCATTTCTGCGCCGGATCGGTAAACAGTAACAGCATCCAGGCTGGCAGCTGCTTTAGGTGTTTCATTATTTGCAACTGCACTCATACAGTAAACCATCATAACTGCCGAAAGAAAATATTTTTTCATAAATTTTTTCTTCAGGATGTTGCAGCAGGTGTTATTACATAAAAATTCCAAAAAATAATTTTCTTTACGCAGCAATGAAATTTGTAATGGGAGCTCCCGAAATGATGGCTGCAATTTGCTTTCAACTTTAGTTCTTACTACTTTTGGTTACAACCAGCTGGTGAGTAAAAGAATGGCAGCGGCTGTTGTGATTTGCTTTCAACTTTAGTTCTTACTACTTTTGGTTACAACTGTAACAGGAACCGGTACTGTATCAAGTATGTTGTGATTTGCTTTCAACTTTAGTTCTTACTACTTTTGGTTACAACATTTTTTCCTTGCGCTGTTTAGCATCGTTGTTGTGATTTGCTTTCAACTTTAGTTCTTACTACTTTTGGTTACAACTAAATCATTTTCACAATCGTACTGCATTAAGTTGTGATTTGCTTTCAACTTTAGTTCTTACTACTTTTGGTTACAACGGTACCCGTAAAATTAGAGTGTGCCTGTTTGTTGTGATTTGCTTTCAACTTTAGTTCTTACTACTTTTGGTTACAACTTGAGTGGCTGCTCAAACGTAATACCTTGTGTTGTGATTTGCTTTCAACTTTAGTTCTTACTACTTTTGGTTACAACAACCGGCACAGGCACATCATTAAACCCGTGGTTGTGATTTGCTTTCAACTTTAGTTCTTACTACTTTTGGTTACAACTAACAGAAAAAGGCCCTGCTGACCCCCACGTTGTGATTTGCTTTCAACTTTAGTTCTTACTACTTTTGGTTACAACTCAATAACTATTTCACACACTATACCATAGTTGTGATTTGCTTTCAACTTTAGTTCTTACTACTTTTGGTTACAACTTGAGTGGCTGCTCAAACGTAATACCTTGTGTTGTGATTTGCTTTCAACTTTAGTTCTTACTACTTTTGGTTACAACCAAAACCGCTCATACTTCGCCACATTTTTGGTTGTGATTTGCTTTCAACTTTAGTTCTTACTACTTTTGGTTACAACAGTATTGTGCATATACAGCGGCTTAAGCTGTTGTGATTTGCTTTCAACTTTAGTTCTTACTACTTTTGGTTACAACCGTGGGTGAAAAAACCTTCAACGCAGTTGCGTTGTGATTTGCTTTCAACTTTAGTTCTTACTACTTTTGGTTACAACAGGGAGACTGACATTCGTAGCGATAAGATGTTGTGATTTGCTTTCAACTTTAGTTCTTACTACTTTTGGTTACAACAAGTTTTCATGGGTGGATAACAGCGTTACCGTTGTGATTTGCTTTCAACTTTAGTTCTTACTACTTTTGGTTACAACTGTTGGAGAAAGCATAGAAGCGAAAATGCGGTTGTGATTTGCTTTCAACTTTAGTTCTTACTACTTTTGGTTACAACTAAAAGTAAGTTTTACGCCTGATGAAGATGTTGTGATTTGCTTTCAACTTTAGTTCTTACTACTTTTGGTTACAACAGCAAATGGGTAATTGATTTAATTTCAATTGTTTGTAGCTAAAACAGGAACGAAAAAATGTATAAAATGCCTACCAGAGATAAACCCGGAAGGCATTTTTTATATGTCTAAAACATTTCTAATTGTTGGGAAATATTTTGGGGCTCAGCTATTTTTTGGCCATGAAATATCTCCATATTGCCAAACTGCTTATCAGTAATTGTCATAATGCCAACCTTTCCTTTTTCCGGCAGTATTTTTTTAACCCTTAATACATGCACCTGCGCATTCTCCATACTGGCGCAGTGACGCAGGTACAGGCTAAACTGGAACATGGCAAAACCATCTTCCATAATTTTTTTGCGAAACTTCGTAGCCACTTTGCGTTCGGCAGCAGTTTCCGTTGGCAGGTCGTAAAAAACAAGTACCCACATAATACGGTATGCGTTTAAGCGGTTTTGCATATTGTTGGTTTGTTGCTCATGCATGCTGTCATCCTGGGGAACGAAGGATCTGCCCGGCAGTGTTTTAAATGCTTAACATTTGTATTATGACCGGCAAATTCCTCCTTCGTCAGAATAACAACAATAATTCAGCATCATCTATATTTCATCATTCAAAAACTTCAAGTCAGGGTTTACAGTCTTTATTAAATCTTCTTTCTTGCTTCTTCGCCAGCCTTTAATTTCTTTCTCTCTTGCAATGGCAGCTTTTACATCAGCAAAGCTTTCGTAATAAATTAAAAAATAAGCATTGTATTGCCCGGCAAAACTTTTGCTCTTAAATGGTATGGCGCTTTCTTCATGCGCTGCCAGCCTTCTTCTTAAATCGTTAGTAACGCCGGTGTATAAAACTGTTTTGTTTTTATTGGTGGTTATATAAACGTAGTAAATATGGCAATCGTTTATTTTCATTTGTTCAAGTGTGCTTTAAAGTTCATTATAGCTGTGTCATCCTGAGGAACGAAGGATCTGCCCGGCAGATTCGTCCTTCGTCGGAATGACAGCATACCTCAACACAATTAAGGTATTTCCGGCAGCAGCAACTTGCGCTGCTCACCTGTATAACACCGTGCCAGCGATGCGGCAGTACGTTGCATCGCCACCATCAACGGGCTTTTATCACCGTTAAGTGTTACATCCATTGCAGGTATTTTAAGCAATTCTGTTTTTAAATCTTGTGTAAGCTCTGTAACCGTCGATGTTTTATCAATAATCCCTCTTACCACCACATCCACAAAAGGCCGGTAAGGCTCCATCATATCATCCGCAAGGCAATATGCATTATAACGGTTACGGTGAAATATACCCAGTGTGGGCAGCAGCCCTGCACCCACAATGGCCCTTGCCATACCGGCACGTACAATAGCATAACCATAATTAAGTAAATTATTCGGTGGCAGGCCGTCACGTTTTCTGTAAAAATTCCATGCAGGTGGAAAAATATTTTGCCAGTAATGAGCAGCAGCAACAGCCTCATTATTATCTGCATCGCCGCTTTTAACACTATCAGCAAGGTTTTTCAGCATCAGCCATTTGCTATCCCATTTTTTTAACACTGTGCATTGATTGGTTATTTTAGCTTTTACAGTTTGCTGCCACAGTTGTTTTTTTAATGGCTCTGTTGCCTCTATCTGGTATTTAAATCTTTCACTTTGTAATGTATTTGCTTCAAGCGGCATCAGCAGCCCGGTAGGGTGGTGGCTGTCGTTGCAGGTAACCTCAGCCACATTGTTGCTTACTAATTTATCAAGCAGGTAATGTGTAAGGCTTATTTGCTGGTGCTCCAATACTAACATACCAATGTCTTCTATCGGCACGGTTTTATCAGGCACTTCTTCCATGCCTTTAATATGGCTGTAGCTAACCACCATCTGTTCGTTACGGAATTTTAGGAAGCATGCGTTTTGGATACAGATAGTGCGTTTAATCATGGTGCTGGTTTTATAGCTTATGGATATTGATGACGTTTTTTTAAACAGTCATCAATATGTGGATTATTTTATGACATTAATATTACCTAGCCAATCAATTTTTATCTTGATACAATGCTCTTGTATTTTTACAGGTTCGGTTAAATAGCTGTCATCAATTAGTTTTTTTACAAAATGAGTATTTACTTCTGATTTGGCGCTGTTGCCAAAAGAGCCTAATTCCTCAAAGTTTAATTCTCTTTTGGGTATCTTTTTTTCACCGTATTGGGTTTTTAGTTTTTCTTTTTGTTCAGGGCTTAAGTCCTTTGGGATGCTTATGGTATTTGCATAGTTATGCGGTATAAAAAAACAATCCTTGCCTGTAAATTTTACAACTTTATATACCCTTTTGGCAAATTTTGCCTTATTGAGCGGTACAGTAATCCAGTCGGAAAATTCACTAGCTGTTAAGTTTAATATAGGGTCGTCTGCATTCTCGGGCAAATAAACCAATTCATTTTGCTGCAACGAAAAAAGGACTTTTTCGGCATTATTTATCGAGGTATAATCCTGGTGGATTTTTCTTTTGAAATCTGCATTGCCATTTTTTAATTCTGTTTTTGCAATTTCTGCAGCATCATACAATGACACTATATCAAAAACCCTTTCTTTCTTTTCTGTTTTTTTGTTTGTTTTTTCCATAACGAGGAACAAATAGTTGCCTCCAGTTTTTACACTAAGCTTATCATTGTTTTCATATAGTCTTTGCAATGAACTCTCTTTAACTTCTTTTGTATTGTAATAAACTTTTACTTTATAAACGGGATGCTTCTTATTAGCTAATCTGTTTTCATTAAAGGCTTTTAAGCCCTCACCAGTAAAGGCTTCTTTAACAGAATCATATTGCTTTTTGTGTTTTTCAATTTCTTCTTTAAGAGAGTCTTTATCTCCCGGCTTCCGTTTCCGGTCAACAATTTTTTCAATATCCTTAGCCGTTAGGTTCGATATGTCCATCGTTTTTGTATCCTGGCCATTATGTTTCCCGTAAAAGGTTGCCTCATGCAATGCCGCCCTTATCTTCAATTCTTTTCTTTTGCTTTTTTCATTAAACTGTACCACCAGGTTATCCTTAGGCTTGTGTGAAACTACCATTGCTTCAAGTAATGTTTCTGCCTGTTTTATCAACCCTTCCAATGGTTTGTCTATTTTTCTAAATCCATCAATTTTTTTCTGTACTTCCCTGCGCTTGTCTTCATCAAGATTGAAAAAAGCTTCTAATGCTGTTTCATCGTCCGGCACTTCTAATTTTATTTCATCTTTATGTGCTTCAATCCAGTTTTGCAATTCTTTGTTCAAGTCATTTAACCTTTGAATATGCCGCTGTTCGGTTAAAGCAACAGTAAGTGCGTCAATTGCATGGTGACGGTGGTCATATCTTTTGCTCCAGCTTTTTATTTCATAAATATGTTTTTCTTTTTCCTTGTCATAATATTTATTCACCCATTTAACAGATTCATCCCATAGCTCCATCTGTTTAAATCTTTGCTCTGTTAACCGCATCAGCAATTCTTTTAATCCCCATTTGCTTCTTAAAAAGCTTGTAATTTCCCCTGTGGAGGTTTTAATATTTTCAGCATCTACAATTTTTGCCAGTTCATTTTTTACCGCTACACTTATATACTGTGTTTCTTTTATCTGCCTTTTTACCATATCAAGCGGTATTTTTTCAAGCAAAAGATTTTTCTTTTTTCTTCCATAAAAATGTTCGTTAACATGGTTAATAAAAGATTGTACAGATAATATTTTGTGTTTACTAACCTGGTGTGTTATATACTCCCATGCCGTACGGTTATCTTTTTCCTTGTTTAAATAACCTTCAACAAGCACTTTGTTGGAAATTGAATCATCAAAAAGCCTTGATTTAGGTATTATATGGTCTATTTCATAATTGTCAAATTCGGCTAATTCTAATGGTTCACCTGAGTATGGCGAAAGAAATTTTTGCTGTTCATATAATTTATATTTTAAAATATTTTCTTCCGTAATAGCAATTGAAGGATGCTCGGCAAGTATTTCTTTTATCCGGTTATTATTCTTTTGATTATTTAATTGTGCTTTATAAATTTTCTCTCTTTCAGCTGCACTGTTTTTTAAATCCCTTGAAAGCTCAACCCTTATTTCTAATTCATCGGGGTTTAGTTTGTATTGTTTCCACAGGGCTTTTATCACTTGCAAAGTCTCGTTGGTTAATTGTTCCACCACAGGGTTTCTTAAATTCCTGTTTGGATTATATTTTATATCATGGTAGTTTTTAATAACGGGTTTATCATGCTTTGCCGTATGCTTTCCATACACTAATGAAATCGCAAATGCTTCCATCATGCCACCAGTAACAAGTATGTGCTGGTTATCCCTTACATAATCTATCATATAAGGTTCAATGCCGTCAATAAGTTCTCCGGTATTAAGCGTATGAACAATGTTGTTATAGTTTGTTGTAATTGTTTCAGAAAGATTTGTTGGATTTAATTGCATTAACGGCATTATATTATCAATTGCTTTTAACGAAAGGCTGGCATACTTCCTGGGCAGCGTAATAGTTTGTGCAAGCTTTAAGGCAATTTTATCAGCAGCGTGCTTATCAGTTACATCCTGAAGTAATAGTGATACGGAAGAAACTTTAGGGCTTTCAATATCATACTCATTGCCTGTATTATTGTACAAGGCATCCCATAATTTAGTAATTAAATCTTTGTCTTTTTCAACAAAAGCGGCGGCTGCTTCCTGTCCGGCAATATCCTTTATAACCTTCTTAATAGAAATTTCTGTATCGCAACCTTTCAGCTTAGCTTTTACATTCAACCCGTTGAGGTATTCCGTTTTATCATTTTTTAAACCAATTATTTTTGCCACTTCGGAAAAGCCAAGTTGCTTTTGGTTTTGAAGTTTTAATAGAATGTCGCTCTTTTGCTCATTTGTCAAATACCTGTTTTGATATTTGAACTGGTTCTTTTTTTTCTTTTCATTAAATACCTCCTCCTTTGAAGTAATGTAAAGCTGGTTTATTTGTTTCCAGCAACGGAACTGTTGAAATTGAGGATGGGTAACGGGAACAACTTTCTCACCTTTTTCAAACTGGCAATTACTGATGAGTTCTGTTTGGGGTTTTAATGGGCGCTGATAATATATAACCTGCTCTTTAATTATGTGTTTAAGCCCTTTCTCAATTGCTTCTTTTCTTAATTGCTCTTGTTTTGAATTTTCAAGTGTGCCTTTACCGGGAAATAGATACCATGCAATTGCATCTAATTTTTCTTTAGGGCAATTGTTTAATATTGGATAATGTTTTGCCTGTTCTTCCCAAATAATATCAAACTCCTGCTTGTACCTGTTTCTTAAAATTACCCTGTTTCTTACCTTAACCCATTTGTTGTTTGTTAAGTCTTTTAATAACAATTGCCCCACTGTAAGCTTTTCTTTTAACAGGGTTTCTTCAGTAGCTTCCATTTGCTTTTTCCAGTTCGTCTTTTGGGGCAAAGCCAGTACAATATTTTCACCAGCTTTGGTTTGCTTTATCCTTATTTCCAGTTCTTCTTCTTTGCCTGCTTCCAGCGTTTGCAATAGGGTAGAGCCTTCCTTTTCTTCATCATCTAACAAAAATGTTACTTCATACAATGGAAGCTCCTGCCCCTTGTTTTTTCCTCCTTTGGCTTTATAAGTTCTTTCAGATTTTTCAATTTTGAGTATGTTTACTTTTTGGGTTATTACTTCATAATTTTTCTTTTTTCCTGCTTCTTCTTCATTGTCATCTTTTTTGTTTTTTTTATTATCATCTTCTGCATTACCTCCGGCATATCCCCTTAACTGGTTGAATTGATAAAGGATTTTTCCTAATTCTTTTAATTCAATTTTTTCTGTTAGCGCCCTTACCCTTAGTTGGTAATGCTGCAGCGAATCTAATTGCATAGTACCTTTTTCAATTGGCAATAACTCCAGTTCTGCTATTTTTTTTGCGGCAGGTATTTCAGATTTAAATTGGAATTGTGCAGGCAGCATCCCTAATTCGTTTAAGATGTAGAGTAGCTTATTTCTCCGCTGCTTGTACCTTTTATTCATTTTCCTTATAGTACGGGCAGTTCTCCGCTCTGCATTTTTTGTTATACCAACTCCTTTTTCATAATCAAGTTTATCAGTTCCCATAGGTATAATGCGGCTGCCCATTCCTAATATTTTGCTTTCGTCTTTATCAATTAAAGCCCAGCCAACTGAATTGGTCCCTAAATCAAGTCCTAGAATTTTTTTGCTCATAAATCAGTATTTATAATTTTATTTAATTGTATCAAAATTTCTTCCTACTATTGCTATTGAAAGCAAATCACAATAAGGATTAATTCCGTAGTGAAATTTATTAAACCGGCGCAAGTCGGTTTTTTATTTCTACATCTTCCCCAACACCTCCCTCACCTCCTCCTCACTTTTACCCTCTCTCAATAACTTATTAGCAATGCCGGTAAGTTTTCCAATAACACCCTTCTTTCTTTTTTCTTTGGGTAATGTATGGTACACACTGCCGGCAATAGCCGCCGCCTGCCCAAATGCCTCACTGGCCTTGCGGCTGTTGGCAAATGCTGGGTCGTTCTTAATTTTAGCTTTATTTAAGGAGGTTTTGCGGCGTACAAAATGGTCGCCATCCATTTGGTAATAGGTAAGGCCTGCAATGGTGCCTTTAATTTTTATAGGGCCTTTTTGCCGGGGCATGATGGAGTTATTAGGTATCATAAATATAATTGTAAAACTTCATGCGGCAATACCACAAACCGGGTATAAGGGCAGGATAAAAGCAAACAACAGGCGGGTTACTCCGTATAAGCAAGCAGGTTACTCCGTAGATACTGCATACCAAAGTCTGCTTAACAGTATACAGTATCGTGTTTAACAGGCCTGGCATCCTGGGGCAAAGCGAAGGGGGTGCCCGGCAAAGTTTAAAATATTTAGTACAAGTAATACTGTCGGCAGATTCCTCGTACCTCGGAATGACATAAAAAAATCCCCCCGGAATTTAATCCGGGGGGGGCGGCAAAGCAAATTGGCGTTTTAGTTTAGTTAGTTTTGGTACCCGTTATATAGTACGGGGAGCAGCATCCAGTATTTCCTGGCTGGCGCCGCTGGCATATTTTTCAAAATTTTTTACAAATTCCTGAGCCAGTTCCTGTGCTTTTTTATCAAATGCTTCTGGTGTTGGCCATGTATTGCGTGCATTTAAAATTTCGCTGGGCACGTTGGGGCATGTTTTAGGAATAGATAATTTAAACCATGGGGTTTTATCATATTCCACATTATCTAAATCTCCTGCAAGAACAGCGGTAATCATAGCACGGGTATAATTTAACTTCATACGCTTGCCCACACCATAAGGGCCACCACTCCAGCCGGTATTTACCAGCCATACATTTACATTGGTTTCTTTCATTTTTTTACCCAGCATTTCTGCATACTTAGCAGGGTGCAGTGGTAAAAAAGGTGCGCCAAAGCAGGCACTGAAAGTGCTTTTTGGTTCTGTAACACCAGCTTCGGTACCGGCAACTTTAGCAGTATAACCGCTAATAAACTGGTACATGGCCTGGCCGGGAGTTAATTTACTTATAGGTGGTAATACACCATAAGCATCGCAGGTTAAAAAGAAAATATTTTTAGGCATTTTACCAACCGATGGTTCCAGCGCATTGCTTATAAAATCCAGCGGATAACTTACACGGGTATTTTCTGTTATTTTTTTGCTGGCAAAATCAATTTTATTAGTGCCCTCAATAAATGTTATATTTTCTACCAAAGCGCCGGGGCGTATGGCGTTAAAAATTTCAGGCTCTTTTTCAGCACTCAGGTCAATACATTTTGCATAGCAGCCGCCTTCAAAATTAAATACCCCGTCTTCCGTCCAGCCATGTTCGTCATCGCCTATTAATAAACGGCTGGGGTCGGCGCTTAATGTTGTTTTGCCGGTGCCACTAAGACCAAAAAATATAGCAGTATCACCTTTTTTACCCATATTGGCACTACAGTGCATACTTAATACATTAGCACGTTCGGGCAATACATAATTAAGCATGGAGAATATGCCTTTCTTCATTTCGCCTGTATAACCGGTGCCGCCAATTAAAATGGTTTTATGTGTAAAACTCATTATGGCAAAATTTTCAGCACAAGTGCCGTCGGTTTCAGGGTTGGCTTTAAAGCCCGGGGCTTGTATTATATGCCATTGCGGTGTAAAGTTTTCCAGGTCTTTTTCTTCGGGGCGAATAAACATGTTATAGCAAAACAAATTGCTCCATGGGTTTTCGTTTATAACACGTAAACTCAGCCTGTATCTTTCATCGGCACATGCATAACAATCACGTACCCAAATTTCTTTTTCGCTTAAATAATTCAGCATTTTTTCTTTTAATAGAAAAAAGTACTTTTCATCAATAGGAATATTAAAGTTATTCCAGTGCACCGTGTCTTTTGTAATATCGTCTTTAACCGTGTATTTGTCTTTAGGGCTGCGGCCGGTAAATTTTCCGGTTTTAATTACTAAGGCGCCAGTGTCATTTAAAACACCTTCGCCACGTTGCAGGGTTTGCTGTGTTAATTCATCGGGAGCAAGCTGGTAATGAACATCGTTGGCTGTTTTTAAACCTAGATTTACAAGAGCTTTTTTGGGTAGGGAAATTAAGGTTGGTACTGACATGGGTAATAATTTAATTTATAGTTACGCAATCGTTGCCACAAAGGTATAACAGGTAAGTTTGTACAACCGGTTTTAAACCTTTGATAATTTGAAAGGCTTAAACTGCTTTTACGCAAACGTTTGCGATTGTTTAATTATTGCCATTTTTTTTGAAAGCAAATGAATTTTGATGCTAAATGATTGAATTTGTTGAATTTTTTGCAATTCAACGATTATGGCAATTATCAAAAGTTACATATATGTTGCAGGCGGGGCATAAACCTGTAAAACCCGTGGCTGGGTGCGGCAAAGCAAATTAAGCCGGGTATAAACAATAAAGTATGGGCTGCTAAAGTGAATAAATGTATAAAAACGAAGTAAATACAATTTGGCAGCAATGATAAGTTAAAGCGTTTAACTTGCGTACAATTAAATTAACTATGTCAACGGAAAATTTATTGATTGAAAGAAGCGGCAATAGTTGCGAATTATGTAAAGCCACACTGGATTTATCGGTATATGAAATACCTCTTAAAAGCGAAGGAAGAGAAGAAGACTGCCTTTTATTGTGTCCTAAATGTATTGCACAGTTAAATAAAAAACAGGAACTGGATAGTAGCCACTGGGGCAGTTGCCTGCCAGCAGCTATGTGGAGTGAAATAACAGCTGTACGGGTGGTGACGTGGCGTTTACTTAACCGCCTGCGTGACGAAAGCTGGGCCAGCGATAATTTAGATTTGATGTACTTAGATGATAATACGCTAGCATGGGCCAGGCAAACCGGCGATGATGAAAACGATGCCGCAGTTGATTTGCACCGTGACTGCAATAACAATGTGTTGCAAGATGGCGATAGTGTTACATTAATAAAATCGCTGGATGTTAAGGGCAGTACCTTAAATGCAAAAATGGGCACCGTGGTGAAAAATATACGTATTGTGGCAGATAATACAGCACAAATTGAAGGAAAAATTGAAGGCCAGTTAATTGTGATACTAACAAAATATGTGAGAAAGCAAAATGGATAAATAAAGTTGTATAAAGAGAAGAGGCAGATTTACATTACACCTGTTTTTCACTTTTGTTCTCCCGGGTAAAACATAAAAACCTATTCTGTATATTGCACCATAAATTTTGCCAGTATGAAGTATCTTCCTTTAAATCCTGAAATTTTTATAGAAAACCGTAAGCGGTTTACGGCACAGATGGAAAAAAACTCCATTGCCATATTTAACAGCAATGATGAGCTGCCAATGAATGGTGATGCCCAGCATAAATTTAAACAAAACAGCGACTTGCTTTGGCTTACGGGTATTGAACAGGAGGATACAATGCTGGTTTTGTTCCCGGATAATCCAGACCCTAAATACAGGGAAGTGCTGGTATTAGTACGCCCCAATGCTTTAAAAGAAAAATGGGACGGACACCGTTTGCGTGCACATGAAGCCACCGCAATAAGCGGCATACAAACTATTATTTGGTTAGATGTACTGGACGGTATGCTGCAGCCGTGGATACATTTAAGTGACACTATCTATTTAAATACAAACGAAAACGACCGAAAGGCAAACCTGGTTCCTGTAAGGGATTACCGTTATGCCGAAATGATGAAGCAGCGTTATCCGCTGCATAATTATAAACGCAGTGCAAAAATTATGAAAGAGCTGCGTGCAATAAAGACGGCATTGGAAGTGGAAGTATTGCAAAAGGCAATTGATATTACCGATAATACATTCCGCCACCTGCTGCAGTTTATTAAACCCGGCGTAACAGAGTATGAAATTGAAGCAGAAATTTATCACCAGTTTTTAAAACAACGCAGTACCGGGCCGGCTTACAGCAGCATTATTGCCAGTGGCGATAATGCACGGGTGCTGCACTATATAGAAAACAACAAGCCATGTAATGCCGGCGATTTAATATTGATGGATTTTGGCGCAGAGTATGGTAATTATTGTGCGGACTTAACAAGAACGGTTCCTGTAAGCGGTAAGTTTACAAGGAGGCAAAAAACGGTTTATAATGCCTGCCTGCACTTGCATAAATATGCTGCAAGTATTTTAAAGCCCGGCATCAGCATTGTTGATTACACTGAAAAAATTGGCGATGAAGCAACTGTTGTATTTCAAAAAATTGGGCTGCTTAAAAAAAGCGATATTAAAAACGAAGACCCCAATGACAGGGCATACAGAAAATACTTATACCATGGTATAAGCCACCATTTAGGTATTGATGTACATGATTTGGGAACAAGAACAGCACCTATAAAAGCAGGCATGGTGTTTACAATTGAACCCGGCATTTATATTGAAGAAGAACACATGGGAGTGCGTATTGAAAATAATTTTTGGGTTACCCGGAATGGCAATAAAGATTTAATGAAAAATATCCCTATTGAAGCGGACGAAATTGAAGCTTTAATGAAAAACAGCAAAGTATAATGACGAAACAAATTCCCAATCTTTTTACATTACTGAATTTATTTTTAGGCTGCATAGCGATTGTATTTGCATTACAAACCGAAAGCTTTATTATAAAGGTAGACGGAGAGGGTGTAAGCAGTTTTAATATTCCTGAAAAATTATCGGTGGCAGCGCTGTTTATTTTTGCAGCAGCCGTGGTGGATTTTTTGGATGGCTTTGTGGCAAGATTGCTGAAGGCAACAAGTGAAATGGGTAAGCAACTGGATTCATTGAGCGATGTGGTAAGTTTTGGTGTGGCACCCGCTGTAATTATGTACCAACTGCTGCGTATTAGTTTTATTAAAGAAGAAAATGGGTTAGATACTCAGTTGCTATGGCTGCTGCCTGCTTTTGTATTGGCATGTGCCGGAGCTTACCGCCTTGCCCGGTTTAATATTGATACAGAGCAAAGCTATGGTTTTAAAGGGGTGCCCATTCCTGCAGCAGGATTAGTGATTGCATCTTTTCCGCTGATACTGCACTACGGCAACAGCCTGATAAATGTAAATGACTTACTTACCAATAGATGGTTTTTATATGCTGTAATAGCCGTGGTAAGCTGGCTTATGATATCAACCTTGCCATTAATGGCTTTAAAGTTTAAAGACTACTCTGTAAAAAACAACCTGCCTAAATATATTTTGGTAGCATTGGCGATTATTGCAGCCATATTATTAAAATGGCTTGCAGTACCTGTGGTGTTCGTTGCTTACATTATTTTATCTTTGCTTTACAAACAGAAATAAACAACATGACATATACAGTACAGGTTAAAGTAATGCCCTTAAAAGATTTGTTGGACCCACAAGGCAAAGCAGTGATGGGCGGATTAAAAAATTTAAACATCACTAATGTGGCTGATGTGCGTATAGGAAAGCATATTGACCTTCAGGTGGATGCTGCCACAAAAGAAGAAGCCGCAGCTATTGCTGAAGAAGCTACAAAAAAACTGCTGGCTAATCCTGTTATGGAGTATTTTGAAATTGAAGTGAAAGGATAACAGTTAATAAAGTTGATACGGTTGACGGGGCAACGGTGGCTTAAACTTTATTAACCCTGTCAACTCAGTGAACTTTATCAGCTACATCAACCTGTCAACTCCAATCATGCTCTACATTGTTCCTTCTCCCATCGGTAATCTTGCAGATATAACTTTTCGTGCAGTAGAAGTTTTAAAATCGGTAGATGTAATATTGGCTGAAGATACCCGTACTTCTTCTGTATTGCTTAATCATTATCATATACAGAAACCGGTTTCTCCATACCATCAGCATAATGAACATAAAATTGTGCAGCATCTTACCCAGCAATTAGCTGCCGGTAAAACAATGGCACTGCTTACAGATGCCGGCACACCGGGAATAAGCGATCCTGCTTTTTTATTAGTAAGGGAATGTGTAAAGAATGATATTAAAGTGGAGTGCCTTCCCGGCGCCACCGCATTTGTGCCTGCATTGGTTAACAGCGGGTTGCCAATAACCAGTTTTTGCTTTGAAGGTTTTCTGCCTTTAAAAAAAGGAAGGCAAACCATGCTTAAAAAATTAGCTGAAGAAGAACGCACGATGGTTTTTTACGAAAGCCCCATGCGGCTGGTAAAAACACTCAATGAGTTTGTTCAGTTTTTTGGTGCAGCACGTTTATGCTGTGTAAGCCGTGAGCTTACAAAAAAATTTGAAGAAAATAAAAGAGGCAATTTGCAGGAAGTGCATGATTATTTTGCAGCAAAGCCTGTAAAAGGAGAAATTGTAATTGTTGTTAGCGGCATGTAAAATAAAAATTCATCTCTCTCCGGCCAATCAAAAAACTAACACATCTTTTCTCAGCAATAACTCCACCGTAATTTCATCAACTGCTGCTGTAATTCTTGCACGTAAAAAATGCAAAACCATTTTTTTAATAATTTTTCATTTAATCATTTTAAAATGCCGGTAGTTAAACAAACAGCATTAAATAATTCACAACGCTGTGTTTTGTGTAATAAACAAAATGATTTTTTGCTTTTATAAAAAAGCGAAACATTCATTTTTGTATGAAATAATCGTTAAGGACAAAAATTACCTGTTTAGGGTATTGACAAAATAGTTTACATGATCTAACCTTGTACTGTAATTCACAAATCCACTTCCTGTCCAAACATTCCCTTCCTGACCAGTATTAAGCATGAGATTTTTTGAGTGTTATTATCTGCAATAAACTGCAGATGGTACAGTATTGATTTAAAGCCCGGTTAAAAAATACAAAACCGGGTTAGTGATAAAGTATTGCATAAACTTAACAGCATGTTGTATGATAGATAAGGCATTTAAATTTATTGCGGAAGAAGTTAACAATTACCTTTTAACGAAATTATTATTTCCCGATCCTCCAAAAATAATATTGGGCAATATAGCAAGGTTACAGGATGGAGGAGCCGGCGGCAGTACCAATAAAATTATTTTATCGCTGGTAAATATTGAAGAAGACAGGATAAGTAAAAACCCGGATAATTTTTTTAAAACAGACGATAATAAAGTAGTGTATAAAAATGCACCTGTGCATTTAAACCTCTATTGTTTGTTTGCTTACAACCATGGAGAAAACGAACAGGAAAATACCAATCACTACGAAGAAGCATTATTGTACATCTCTTATGTAATACGTTTTTTTCAGCACCGCAATGTTTTTACTGCAAGCAACTCTCCATCACTGGATGCAGGAATAGAAAAGCTGTTAATGGAAATGAACTCACTGGGGTTTGAACAGTTGAATCATTTGTGGGCTGTAATGGGAGGCAAATACCTGCCTTCGGTATTATATAAAATGCGGCTGGTGGTTATTGACGAAGGCTTGCAAAGTGGCATGGGTGAGCTGGTTAAAAATGTAAACGTTGTTGAAAATTAAATTATGAGTATTCAGTTTCAATCGTTGTTTACAGTGCAGTTATTGCATGATTATTATGACAGGCATAATATTAAATGCCCCGATTTTAGCATTGTGCCCGCTGCAGACTGTGATGTATTGATGAAAAATATGCAGGTGCTGTACAAAAATTATGGCAATAAACTGCTTACAGTTGTTAATGCATCCAAAGAAGTAAACGATACACCACCGCCAGGTTTTAAGTATGCACCATTTATATCTTTTAATACAGTAACTGTTTTTCGCTATTATATAAAATTGAATAATGCACATTTTTCAAATTATACATCAGTGGCGTTAGACCATGCAGCGAAAAAGTGTTTTTATTTCAGTAACCTCAGTAAAAATAAAGAGGGAAGTGTTTTGTCATTGTCAAACCCTGTTAGTGTGCATGCGCTAAGTAAAGTTTATGTGCCGGGTAATTTAATAAAAGGGCCTGATAATAATTTTTATGAAGCACTACGCACAAGTGATGGCACTGCGGCGTCAAAAGATTTAACTGATACAAACTATTGGCAAAAAACAGTTGCTAATAATCCATATGTTAATAATGCAGATGAGGTAGTACTGTGCGGCAGCAGTTTTACTTATACATTAAATGCGCCTGCGGCTAATATCATTACAAAGATTTTTAGCGTAGACAAAACAGACAGCAGTATCCCTTATAACAATCTTATAGAAACAATTGAACAAGCCTTTACGCAAAGCCAGCAAACGGTTAGTATAGATGTATCGATGCTTAAGCCCGGTAAATACAAAATTGTAATAAACAGCGAAGAGGATAACTGGGTGTATGTGGATGCGGAAGCATGTAAGCAAAATGTATATGGCATTATCGAATTGCACCAGTTTGAAAAAGTGCCGGCAGATTTTCAAATACTTACTGCGGCAGCGCATATAAAAATACCGGAACCAGTTTTTACCATCTGGTTTAAAAACCGCAGCGTTACCTGGAAGTATATTTCGCAAAACGGCAACATTGGTGTAACTGATGCAGGCGCCATGCCGCAATTGTTTGAGCCTGCAAGTGCGGCATTGGTAAAATCAAAACAGGCTATTGCGTTAACAGAAACACCATTGGCTACTTTAACTGCAACAAAAACACCCGGTGGCAAACAACTTAAAAATCTTAAAAATCCTGAAGTGGAAAAACTGGTTTTTGAACAGGATGGAGCAACCGGTTTTTATGCAGCAAATATGTACATTAAAATAGACACATAAAAACAAACAAAATTTTTAACAACAAAACTTATAAATTATGGGAACGTACAAAACACCCGGCGTTTACATTGAGGAAATAGCCCTTTTTCCGCCATCGGTGGCACAGGTGGAAACTGCTATACCGGCTTTTATAGGGTACACCGAAAAATTAAAAAAAGATATTGAAGACGATTTGAAAATGGTGCCCACCCGTATTACATCGCTGGTGGAATACACACAATACTACGGTTTGCCGGAGTTTGAAAAAGATGTAGAAATAACACTTTCCGGCGATGCCACAGTAAAAACAATTATTGAAGTAAATTTTGCAGCAGGCAAAGCCCCCAGCAATCATATTATGTATTATGCACTGCAAATGTTTTTTGCAAATGGCGGTGGTCCCTGTTACATAGTATCGGTTGGTAAAACTGCCACAGCTGCCGGTGTAATTGACAAAGCCAAATTAAAGGAAGGGCTGGATGCTATTAAAAAAGAAGATGAGCCCACGCTCTTAATTTTTCCAGAAGCAATACAAGGCCTGGATGATGCCAATCATGCAGGATTAATAAGTGACGCATTAAAACAGTGTAAAGAGCTGAAAGACCGCTTTACAATAATAGATGTAAAGGTGGATAAAGCTGATACCATTGCAGAAAATGCAAAACTTTTCCGGGATAATGTTTCCGGTACAATTGATGAATTGAAATATGGCGGCGCATATTATCCTTATATTAAAACAACATTTCCTTATGCATACAAGGATGCTGATGTGGATGTAAAAGACAACCGCACCAATGTTGCTGTTGCTTTGCCTGGTAATACACTCGATAAATTAACCAGCACCATTGTTCCTGCACCTGCAGGTGTTGATAATAACCTGTACAATCAAATTAAAGCCAGGTTAAACACTTTCTTCCTCACACTGCCACCATCATCAACTGTTGCCGGTATTTATGCATCGGTAGACCGTGACCGTGGTGTATGGAAAGCGCCTGCAAATGTACCCGTTTCCAATGTGGTAGGCCCTGATGTGAAAGTAACAGATGCTGACCAGGACGGATTGAACGTAGATGTAACTGCCGGTAAATCTATCAATGTAATTCGTGCTTTTACAGGTAAAGGTACATTGGTATGGGGTGCACGTACATTGGCAGGTAACGATAATGAATGGCGTTATGTTTCTGTACGCCGCTTTTTTAATATGGTGGAAGAGTCTGTTAAAAAGGCTACGTATCAATTTGTATTTGAACCCAACGATGCCAACACATGGACTAAAGTACGTGCCATGATTGAAAATTACCTGACTGTATTATGGCGGCAGGGTGCATTAGCCGGAGCAAAACCGGAACATGCATTTTACGTAAAGGTGGGGCTTAATATAACCATGACGGCACAAGACATACTGGAAGGATACATGAATGTGGAAATAGGAATGGCTGTTGTACGTCCTGCAGAATTTATTGTGCTGAAGTTTTCACACAAAATGCAGGAATCATAAATGACAGCAATCATCAGTTAACAATTTTCAATTAACATTTAACATAATAAATTATGGCAAACTATCCCTTACCTAAATTTCACTTCCGTGTGGAGTGGGGTGGTGCAAAAATTGGTTTTTCAGAAGTAAGCGGCCTTTCGGTGGAAACTGAAATGGCGGAATACCGTGACGGCAGCAGCCCGGAGTTTCATAAAATAAAAATGCCCGGCATGCAAAAGTTTGGCAACATTACTATGAAGCGTGGCACATTCCAGGGTGATAATGATTTTTACAAATGGTGGAACACTGTTGCATTAAACACCATCGAACGCAGGGATGTAACCATCAGCCTGCTCAATGAAAATCATGAACCGGTTGTAGTATGGAAAATTAAAAATGCATGGCCCTCAAAAGTACAGTCAACAGATTTAAAGAGTGACGATAACGGTGTTGCTATTGAAACTATTGAACTGGTGCATGAAGGGCTTGTAATTCAAAACGGCGATTAACAATGGCAACCATTTATCCACCACTGGGTTTTTATTTCCGTGTAGAGTTTCAGCTGAGCGGTGTGGGCGCAGCCGATGCAATGTTTCAGGAAGTAAATGGTTTTAATGCCGAACTGCAAACTGAGGAAGTGAGGCAGGGCGGTGAAAACCGTTATGTGCAAACATTGCCAACCCGTGCCAAATACACCGACCTGGTTTTAAAACGTGGCCTTATTGTAAACTCTGCTATTGTAAAATGGTGTAAAGATGCTATCGAGAATTTGGATATTAAACCCATTACTGTAGTGATAAGCCTGCTTAACGAAAAAGGCACACCATTGCAAACGTATAATATCGTTAACGCATGGCCTAAAAAATGGTCGGTAAGCGATTTTAATGCGCAGGAAAGTAAAATAGTGGTGGAAACAATGGAGCTGAGTTATCAATATTTTAAAGTTGCCTGAATAGTGTAAACATGCCTGTAGAAATTTTAGAAATAGTAGTACGAGCCAATGTGCAGGAGCAGGAAAATGCACCTGCAGCAACGCCTGCATCCGGCAATGTTACCGACAGCGGTACAGAGCGCCAGCAATTAATTGAGGAATGTGTGGTGCAGGTGCTGGAAATACTAAGGCATCAAACAGAACGCTAAAAAAAATTATCATGAGTGGTTTTTTAGATAAGCTTAAAATAATTGGCTTTAAAGATGCAACGGAGTCATCGCTTGGTGTGCCGTTCAGTATTTACATTGCCATGTTTAATCCTGAAAAATACAGCACTACCAAAAACAGCCTTTTTAATAATGACAGAAGACCGGGCGCAACAGGCAGCGAACAACGTTTTAACAGGGAACAGCCACGCACTTTTAATTTTGATTTTTTAGTGGACGGTACAGGTGCATCCGGAGAAAAAAGAGAAGTGCTTGCAGATATTATTTTGTTCAGGGCCACTTGTGGTTTTATTGGAGATACACACCGGCCAACATATCTCATTCTGCAATGGGGCACTTTTTTAGCAAGGTGTGTGCTAACATCTTTAACGATTGATTACACACTTTTCCGGTCAGACGGCACACCATTAAGGGCAACATTAAAAGCCAGTTTTACTGAATACACAACACCCGTATTGGAGCAACTGCAAAATTTCCTCAGCTCGCCGGATGTAACACATATACGCACAATAACTGCCACCGACAGGCTGGATTTAATGAGCTATAATATTTATAAAGATTCAAAGTATTACATGGAGCTGGCAAAGGTTAATAACCTTAACCAGTTTCGTAAATTAAAAGTGGGAGATAAAATTGTATTTCCGCCAGTAGAAAAAACTAAATAGCTGCAATAAATAATTAAAAATGCCTAACCTCCGTCTTTTACCCAACCAGGGAAATACAGACCTGGTAACATTTACCATACTGGTAAATGGTTTACCTGTGGGTAAAGAAATTGGCGTGGTGTCTGTTGCAGTGCATAAAGAAGTAAATAAAATACCCTGGGCCAAAATAATTATACAGGATGGTGATGTTGCTGCAGAAGATTTTGAAGTAAGTAACCAGGAAACTTTTAAACCGGGAAATGAAATTGAAATACAGGCCGGTTATCACTCCAATGAAGCAACAATTTTTAAAGGCATTATTGTAAAACACGGCATTAAAATTTTAAGAGACAGGCAATCGCTGCTGGAAATAGAATGTAAAGATGCTGCTGTTAAAACCACTGCAGGAAGAAAAAATAAATATTACTACGACAGTAAAGACACAGATGTAATTGGTGATATTTTAAACACTTATTCAATCGATAATGATATTACTGCCGATGCGGCTGATGCCACACACAAGGAAGTGGTGCAGTATTACTCAACAGATTGGGATTTTATTGTTAGCCGTGCAGAAGTAAGCGGCAAATTAGTAATGCCCGATGATGGAACCGTGATTGTGAAGAAACCGGATTTTACACAGCAACCGGTTGCTTTACTGCAATATGGTGGTAATATACTGGAGCTGGAAGCAGTGATGGATGCTGCACATCAGTATGCTGCAGTTTCTGCAGCAGGCTGGAGCTATGCCAACCAGGAATTATCCGAACAGGATGCAGTGGAGCCTGTGATACAGGAAGAAGGAAATATAAGCAGCAGTGAATTAAGCGATGTACTTGGCCTTGATACATATAAACTGTTACACTCCGGTAAAGTAAATGACCAGGAGTTAAGAAGCTGGGCAAGCACACAATTATTAAAAAGCAAACTGAGTAAAATTAAAGGCAGAATAAAATTTTTAGGTTTTGCAGATGTAAAACCCGGATGTTTGGTGGAGTTGCAGGGAGTGGGAGACCGGTTTAATGGTATTGCATTTGTTTCTGCCGTTCGCCACAGTATTGCAGATGGTAACTGGTATTCGGATATTAATGTGGGCTTAACAACTAAATGGTTTTCACAAGAAGGAGATGTATCTGCGCCGCCTGCATCTGGTTTAATTCCTGCCATATCCGGTTTGCAAATTGCTATTGTAACACAACTGGAAAACGATCCCGATGGAGAGCACCGCATTTTGGTACGAGTGCCGGTAATTGATGCAGCAGCAGACGGAATTTGGGCAAGGGTTGCCTGTGTGGATGCAGGTAATGAACGGTGCAGTTATTTCCGACCCGAAGTAAACGATGAGGTTATTGTAGGTTTTATAAATGATGACCCAAGAGATGCCGTGGTGCTGGGTATGTTTAACAGCAGTGCCATGCCGGTGCCTACGGATGTTTTTCCTGAGAAAGATGATAACAACATAAAGGGTTTTGTAACAAGAAGCAAAATCAAATTCACTTTTGATGATGATAAAAAAATTGTAACCCTGCAAACACCCGCCGAAAATAAAATTGTGGTGAACGATGATGAAGGCAGCATTTTATTAAGCGACCAGAGTGGTAATAAAATAACCATGAACAGCGATGGTATTACCATTGAAAGTGCAAAAGATATTATACTGAAAGCGGCCAATAATATTACAGCAGAAGGAATAAAGATTGAAGCAAATGCCAGCAGTGAATTTGCTGCAAAAGGAAATACAAAGGCGGCATTGCAAAGCAGCGGGCAAACAGAAGTTAAAGGCGGTACTGTAATGATAAACTAAAAATTATTTTATGCCGGGAGCAGCAAGAGTTGGAGATATGCACGTGTGCCCAATGTCAACACCGGGCACACCACCAGTGCCACATGTTGGCGGGCCTGTTAATCCACCGGGATGTGTAAATGTTTTAATTGAAGGGCAGCCTGCCGCATGCATGGGGGACTTACTTACATGCACCGGTCCGCCAGACAGTATTACCAAAGGGTCTGCCACTGTAAAAATTGGAGGCAAACCGGCAGCACGTATTGGAGATACTACTGCTCACGGAGGCACCATAACACAAGGCAGTTTTAAAGTAATTATTGGCGGCTGATAAATTAAAAGCAGAAACATGGAAGCAAAAAAATCTTTTCTGGGTGTTGGCTGGGCTTTTCCGCCAACGTTTACTAAAAATCCGTGCAGGGTGGAAATGGTGAGTGATGAGCTGGATATTGAACAGAGCTTAAAAATATTATTATCAACAAGGCATGGCGAAAGAGTAATGCAGCCGGAGTATGGGTGTAACCTGGATGTGCTGTTGTTTGAACCAGTAAACACATCGCTGCTCACTTTTGTAAAAGACCTTATTGAAAAAGCCATACTGTATCATGAGCCAAGGATAGAACTGAAAAAAATTGACATTGTAACAGACCAGGTGCTGGATGGAGTATTGCTTATTCAGCTGGATTATGTAGTGCGGAGCACTAACTCAAGATACAACCTGGTGTATCCTTTCTATTTAAAAGAAGCAGAACAACAACCAAAATAATTTGCTATGTGTGCAACAATAAAAAATCCGTTACAGCGGGATGGCACCAGCCAAAAAGACCGGTTGCTTAAAGCGCTGTTACCAGAAAATGCAAAGATTGACGACAGGAAAACAGAAGATATACTTGCTTTTGCTGCTGCTTACAGCAAGCTGATAACTTTTTACAATACCGGTAATAAACCCGAAGGAGACTGGAGTTGTTTTTATGATAATGACCCTTGCATTTTACTGGCACTGCTTGCTGCCACCGATACAGATACAATTGAAACAACTTTTAAAAGCTGGGAAGAAAAAATAAATGCCCTGCTCAATGATGAACAATGCGGCCCTGCAAATACTGATGAAGCCGATCCTTTGCCCGGTTATTATGATGCCATCATTAACATAATTTATGAAGTGGCTGTCACCATACAAAGCACATGCAAAAAATTACCTGATGGCCATTTACTCAAAGAAGAAATTATCACTTTTATAAAAAGCGATTTACATCTTGCTGTTATTGATAATAATCAACAGGATGCATTGGTTAAATTAATTGGTTACGATAAAGGAAGCTTGCCGCCACTTAATGACTACGCCGGTTTTATTCAAACCCCCAAAAACAGTTATTGCATTTGCACCAAAGCATGGCAGCTGGATAGTGAAGGCTATGATTGTATTTACCCGGACAATTCATTTAACCTGGAAAGCCTGAAAGCGCTGTTTTACATTTTCTTTATAGTACTGGTTAAAATTAAACAGCGGGCTAAAAATTATTTTGAAGAATGCATTGAAAAAAATGATGCCCATGAACCTCATGTAACATTGTTTTTAACTTTTTTATACCTGTTTCAATATGCCATTGCTCATTTAAACACGCTTACAAGAAGCCATTTACTGTATTATTACGAACAGGTGTTGTGTTTGCATAAACAAAAGGAAACGCCTGATAAAGTGCATGTAATTTTTGAACTGGCAAAAAATTTTCATACACACCTGGTGGAAGAAGGAACATTGCTGAATGCAGGAAAAGATGATACCAGCAAACAAATGGTGTATGCATTAATGGAAGAAGTGGTGGTGAATAAAGCAAAGGTGGAAGAACTGAAAACTGTTTATATAAATGAAACCGCAGGAGTATTGCATGCAGCAATAAAGGCTGATACAAAGGATGGTATTGAAGCCGCATTCAATAAAGATGAACAGGCACAATGGCCGCCATTGGGCAGCACTGCAATGCCTGCAACCGAAGTGGGTTTTGCATTGGCATCGCCTGTGTTTTTTTTAAAAGAAGGTTTGCGTGCAGGAATGCTCAGTTATAAATTAAAAAACAATACTGGTATTCAGGCACTCAATCAGCCGCATGCTTTCCGGCTTATGTACAGTTCCGATAAAGATTGGGTGGAAATTGAAAACCTGTATGATGTGCTGCAGCGTATTTTGCTTAAATACCCCTTGCTGCAAAAATTATATAATGATAATATCGGAAAAATAAGAAGCTTAATTGATAAAGGCTTTGATGCATTAAAAAGCCTTTACGCAAAATTATATCCCGAAGCAACCACAGCAACAGCAGCAACGGGTATTGCCACAAAAGCAGCAAAAGCCACTAAAGTAAAAGAAGCCGGTTTTGATGCGGAAAAGGTGTTACAGTTTATTGAAACAGCCGATGCCACAACTATTGCAGATTTTTTAGTTGCAGAAACAAGCCATGCAGCCGCTCCTGTAACAAAAGTAAAAAAGGCAGCTGCAGGTGCAGAAGAAGATCCTGCTGCATATCAAAAAGAACTGGTAAAAGAGATTTTGCAGGTACGGAGCGATATAGTTGCTATTAAAAATGCTTTTATAAGCCATAATGATGAGCAACGGAACGAACTGGATTTTTTCTTTATCGCTAATTTTAATGCACCTGCTTTTACTCCATTAAAAACCGATGAGAAAAATCCCGGCATCCAATCAAAATGGCCAATAATTAAAACACTGGTAAAAAATAATGTTAATGCAGCAGAAGAAACTTATGGCGCATATAATGATATTAAATCACTGCTGGTTACAGGCGTTGATATAAGAGCGGCGGCATATGGTATGAAAGATGTGGTGGTGCAAAATGATGTGGCTATACTGGATAATTCAAAAGAAATACAACCATTTACAGCAAAACCTTACAGGGGCTCCTATTTTTATTTAGGGAGCAAAGAAATTTTTCAAAAGAAGCTGGATGTTGTAGGCGTACAAATGGAATGGGCAGATAAACCATTATCGGGTTTTGGAGAACATTATAAAAATTATTTTAGCCCGCCTTCAGCAACCGCTGTTTCCGAAAATGATTTTACTGTAAATGCAGAATTACTGAATGGCGGTATTTACCAGGATATTTATAAAGGCAATGGTCAAAAATTATTTAACACTACATTCCAGGGAAAAACAATTATTGGCCTGGGTGCTGTAAAAGATGAAAATGCCGACAATGAAAACGGCGGTATTGAATTTAAACCACAAGCGCTGAAGAAAAATGAAAAAACAAAAGCTGCAGCAGAAATTAAAATTGGCGCAGCATCATTATCAAGATTACAGCAAGGGTTTGAACTGCATTCCTTTGAGCGGGACCCTTACATAGATGATTTTGCAGATTATAATACAACCGTAAGGCGGGGATTTATGCGCCTTTCATTAAACAAAGATTTTTTGCACACTAAATATCCATTGGCTTACACAGCGGTGGTTGCAAAAAAGGGTAAAGACTTAGCTGATACAGATTTGCCCAATGAACCCTATACTCCTAAATTAAAAAACACATCGCTGTTTTATGTATCTACTGAACGTACACTTTTCGGCCCCAATCAATACAATGCAACTATTGAAGAGTTTTATCACATCACTCCTTTTGGCTACGAGAAACTGGATATTGCAGTATACAGCGAAGTGTTTTTACTGCCCCAGTTTTTATATGGACATCAACCCACAACAGCAGAGCTGGCGGCAATACAGCAGGGCCTGCAGCCGCTTTTTACACAAGGCAATTTATATATTGGGTTAAAAGATGCAGAGCCCGGGCAAAAAGTAAACATTTTATTCCAGGTATTGGATGGAACCGGCGATAACCGTTTTGCGCCGCCGGATATTGAGTGGTGTTATTTAGTAAACAATACATGGGTGCCATTTAAGCCTTTTGAAATTGAAGATCATACAAGGGCGGATGAAAGCTCACGTAAGAGCCTGCTAAAATCAGGTATTATAGAGTTTAGTTTGCCGGAAAATATTTCAAGCGCTCAAACCACCATCTTAAATTCAAAATTACTTTGGATACGTGCCAATGCACATGAAGATGCTGTAACAACAACGGATAGTGATGCCATGCCGGGTATAAGGCGCATTGCTGCATTGCCCAATTTGGTGGCAGTAATTGCCCAGGCAGGCATTGCTCAATTTGAAAATCATAATAACTCTTTAACACACCTTGCTGCACCACTGCCTGCAAAAACCATCGCAAAATTTATTGACAGCAGGGCAGGTATTAAAAAACTGGATCAGCCTTTTTATTCATTCGACGGACGGTTGCCGGAAAACGATATGGAATTTTACCGCCGCATCAGTGAACGGCTGCGCCATAAAAACAGGGCTATTTGCATTTGGGATTATGAGCGGCTGGTGTTGCAGCAATTTCCACAACTGCATAAAGTAAAATGTTTAAATCATACAGGTATTGCCACTAATCTTTTGCAGCCTGGTGTGGAGCGTCTGCGTGAATTGACTCCTGGCTTTGTAACTGTTTCTGTTATTCCTGATTTGCAAAATAAAAATGCTGTTAATAAACTGGAACCAAGGGTGCCCGTTGGTACGCTGGATGATATAAAACTGTTTTTGAGAAAACACACTAACCTGTTTGTTGCATCGCCTTATACTGAAAAACTGGATTACCTGCAGGTGTTAAATCCATTATATGAACAGCTGAAAGTAAAAGCCTGTGTACGTTTTTATGAAGGGCTTGATGCTGCGTATTATAAATATGTGCTGAACGATGATTTAAAACAATTTCTTTCTCCCTGGGCTTTTGATGTAAACAAGGAAATAAATTTTGGAGCTCCGTATCATAAATCTGCCCTTCTCAATTTTATTGAAGAAAGAAAATATGTGGATGTTGTGCTTGGCTTTAATGTAACCCATTTTAAAGATGGTGTTGCACAGCCTGCTTATGATGCTGACTGGATTATTCCCACTACATCCCGTTCTGTACTTACTTCTTACAATACAATTGATACAGGCAATGAGTATGAGCATGCAATTGAGTATGTGCCTTATGCTGAAGCAAGCCCTGTCCTGAATGTGCCATTACAGCCGTGGCTGCAAATAACTGGTAAATAATTTAAACAAATTGCTATGACGGAAAATATAACCATATCTAAAGCGGCGCCACCATTCACCAGTATGAATTTTGCAGCACTGCGTGAAATTGGTATTAAACATTTTGAAAAAATGGGCAGCAAATTATGGACTGATTATAATTTGCACGACCCCGGCATTACTATTTTAGAAGTACTCTGTTATGCTATTACAGATTTGGGTTACCGCACCAATTTTCCAATTGAAGATATACTGGCTTCACCAGACAGTCATCCAAAACAAAAACAATTTTTTTCGGCATTTGAAATTTTAACCTGCAACCCTGTAACTGTAAATGATTTTAGAAAAATATTAATTGATCTTGATGGTATAAAAAATGCCTGGCTATTAAAAACGGCAAAACAGGAAATGCCGCTGTTTGCTAATAAAGATGCTCAAAATAACTGGACGGCATCTTTAACAGCCGGAGGAACACAATCAGCTGAAATAAAATTAAATGGCTTGTACGATGTATATATTGACCTGGAGGACGGCGTTGATCTGAATGATTTGGACCGGGTGAACGATATTACACAATGCGCCTGGCAGCAATTATGGAAGCACCGCAACCTGTGCGAAGATTATGTTACCGTAAATGTTATTGAAGAAATGGAGTTTGGCATTGAAGCAAAAATAGAACTATGCCCCGATGCTGATGTAAATAAAGTGGCAGGTGATATTTATTATTTTATACAGGAGTTTCTTACACCCACCATTAACTTTTACAGCTTTAAAGAAATGTATGATGACAAAAAGAAAAGCTGCGAAGAAATATTTGAAGGCCCCGTGCTGTGTAACGGATTTATAGACGATACCGAACTGGATAAAGCACAATTGCGCAAGGAAATATATGTTTCTGACTTATGGCAAATAATAATGGACGTATGTGGTGTGGCGGGCATAAAAAGTTTAACAATTAAAAAATGCAGCACTAATGGAGATGATGTGGTTGTAACAGAAACTACTAATAAACAGTGGTGCCTTAAAGTAGATGCGTATCATAAACCCAAACTTTCTGTTAACTGTTCTAAAATTTATTTCCAAAAGGAGTTTGATTGTATTTATGCCGATGCAAGAAAAGTGGAAGAACGTATACTCCTGCAAAAGAAGCTGCATGCGCCTGTAAAAAAATCAAACAAAAAACCATTGCTTAATGCCGGAAGCGACCGCAACCTGGAAGAATATTTTACCATACAAAATGAATTTCCCTTTACTTATAAACTGGCAGAAGGGCAAATAATAGAAAATGATTCTCTTCTGCGTAAAGCACAGGTTAACCAGTTAAAAGGTTATTTAATGCTGTTTGATGAATTACTGGCAAATTATTTAATGCAGCTTGCCCGTGTAAAAGACTTATTGAGTGTAAGCCAGCCGGAAGAGTACTCTTATTTCTACCAAACATTATACAACATACCCGGCGTGCCGGATTTAATACAGGCATTTGTAAACCGGGATAATAAAAAAATAGAATGGCAGCAATTTACAGCCGCAGCAGACAATGGCTATATAAAACAACTGCATCAGATTATTGAAACTCCCACTAAGCAAAAACAGCGCAAAGAAATTTTCTTAAACCATTTGCTGGCACGCTTTGGCGAATCTTTTTCTGATTATGTATTGCAGATGTATGAAGAGCAATGTACTTGCTCTGAAACACAGGAAGGGAAACAGGTTGATGTGAAGAAATTAAAAGACAAAGCAAATTTTCTTATTAATATACCGGAGTTAAGCAGTGAAAGAGGCAAAGGGTTTAATTACAAAGCACTTGATTGTGGCCGGCCGGATGTATGGGACACCAACAATGTGGAAGGTGTGAAAAAAAGAGTGTGCGCTTATTTGGGTTTTGAAGACCATAAACGTAAAACATTAACATGTCCGCCCGATTTTGATATAAAACCTTACCGTGTAATTATTGAAGGCAAAGTACAGGTACAGCGGTTAAAGCTGGATGATGAAGAAGGCAATATGCTTTTAGATGGTACCAAAGATTATAAGCAACAGCAAAATGCTGTTAAAGATGCTAAAGATTTAAAAGAGCAAATACTGCGTGGCTATATTAATACTACTAATCCGGATGCAAATGGTTATGTACGGGTGGTTGTAAAAGACAGGGAAGATAATATTGCCCTGCAAAGTGAAATGCTGAAAGCCGCTGATGCAACTGCATTGCTCACTCATATAAAAAATATGGCTTTCCCCGATTGTTGTGCGGTAAATGGTTTTCATGTAGTGGAGCACATTTTACTGCGCCCAACAGACGATGACTTTACACCATTATTTGACCCGATAATAGTACAGGATAAACTGGGAGCGATGGTCACGCCGCCGGTTGTTCAAAATTTATTAATTGAAGATGGTTATTCTTTCTGGATTACAGTGGCTGTGCCTGAATGGCTGCCTTTGTTTAAAAACAATCAAAATGCGCAATACCAGTTTGAGCAAATGGTAAGGCGTGAAACTCCGGCTCATGTACTGGTGCGTTTTTGCTGGATGACACCGGAGAAAATGTACCGCTTTGAAACTGCCTATTTAAAATGGCTGTATGAAAATGCACTGGAAAAACCTAACAGCAGGGAGCTGACAGAACATGCAAATAACCTGGTTGAGATAATGAAGGAATGCACTTTTGCTATAAGGGAAATTGGCGACCCTTGTGGTGCGGCTGCAACTGTGGAGCATGATATTGAATATGAAAAATAAACCGGCGATTTTTTTAACTGTACAAACTGATTTTTTATGACAACCTGTGATAATGTTACCACGCTTGCACCCGAGCAAATAACCCGTGTTAAACTTTTAGGTATGGGTATTGTGTGTGGCCTTGATGTGTTCCGGGATTCGCAATGTTTTATAAGTATTTCAAAAGGCATTGGTGTAACCTCCGCAGGAAATGTGGTTTGCATAAGCGATAAAACATTGAAGTATTACAAGGAATACACTGACCCCAACAATTATTTTAATACACTCATTAATTGCAACAAAAGTAAAGATGAAATAAAATGCCAGTTGTTTGAATTGCTGGAACATAAGGAAGAAAATGCAGTTTCAATTGTACCCCAGAATATAACGGCTGTTGATAAGCCTTTTTTAGACGGCAAAGTGGTATTGCTGTATCTGGAAGATGAAATAAAGATGACCATCCGCATATTACTGATAGACGAACAGGATATGTGGGCAATTTTAAAATGCACCTGTATACTTACTACACATTGCATTCCCACAGAGCCAAAGGAAGATGAAGGCATTTCAATTTTTGATAAGGAAAATGCAGGTGCTATACCTGGCGATGAAGAACTGTTTAATGCCGTACATAAAAAATACATGCTCAATCGCCTTGCCATACGCCGCTTTGGTTATGGCAGCGTTGATATTGGAGATTTAAACGTTGGCGACAGCAAGGCGGAAAACCTGCTGCCCAATTTTGATTTTACAGAGGCAACTGCGGCAAAACGGAGAGAAAAATTTTTTAGCGAATATGAACTGATAATTGATGAAGCACTGAAGGCTTTGGATGATGAAGTGGATAAACTGCACAATTATTTCGGTTGTATGATAGATGCCTGTCATTGTAAGGATAAAGACGCAGATGAATCAGTAAAATCCCCGTGCAATCCTGTTAACGCCACATCAGAAACAGAAACCGGTTTGCAGGTGCATAATATAAAAATATTCAACCGCTATTTTACCTACATCAATAAAAAATGGGCACAGTATAAAAAAAACCGGCAGCCGGCAGAAAGCGTACAATACTTTTACGATTTTATTAAAGACCTGATTGATACCTACAACGAATTGCTGGATGAATTGTATGAGCTGGTGAATGACTGCTGTGGTGGTACAGATTGCTTCCCTAAACATTTAATGCTGGGCAGAATAAAAGATGAGGTGAGTTTTCAGCCATCCATTTTCCGGCAGGGTTATGAGCAGCCGCCCGTTTACAATGGCAATGCAAACAGGCTGCAGCAAGTACGTTTTTTACACTGGCGTATGGTGATTATGATGAAATGTTTTTTTGTGCCCGATTGGGAACGGGACGATATGAGTGATGAAAGCTATTATGATGTATTGGAAATTGAGGGTGAAAAAATTTTAGGCAGTGAAGATCCTAAGTTGCCCTTGCGTATAACACCGGGCAGAATGTTTAATGAATTGCTGGGGAGGCAAACAATTCCTTTTTATTACAATCTTTCCAACAGCCCTTACTCCATACAATATTACTGGGATTATCTTTCCACCAAACACAACAGGGAAGATCATCAGCTTTCTTTTTTTAATAAAGAAATTCCCGGTTATACCAATATGAATTTTGTAATACATCCTTTTGTATTCTCACTGGCACAATATCCTTTTTACCGTATTGAGGGGCATACCGGCATGAAGGTGAAGGATGCAAAAGCGCAAATAAAAAAATTGCGCAGGCAATATGCATTAAGTTTTGATGTGGCTGCTGTTTCATTTGAGGAGATTAAAAAATTATTCAGCACTGATGACGATATGCCTGCCTATGGACTGGATCATGTATGCGGTGTACAAAAAGGTTATACATTTTTATTGGTGCATGATGGTGAAGAAGGCGCTGCAGATGAGTCCATCATTGTTGCAGATTTTCAGTTGCCATTTATGATACTGAATGAAAAAAAGGCTGCACCACCACCGCCTCCTGCACCTCCTGCACCGTCACCAGCACCTGCACCACCGCCTTCTCCAATACCCACAAATGAAAAAGACCGGTTAAGAGAACAATGGAAAAAAGCATTGGAGAGAATTGGAGGAGCAAAAGCAAGCCCCGATGCATTGCAGCAAATAACAGGTTTAAATGCGGAAATGGAAAAGCGGATGTTAACCGCAGGTATTAATTCTTATGAGCAAATGAGTAAGCTTACAAAAGATGATATTCTGCCGCTTGCTTCTGTAATAGATGTAAAACCAGAAGAGATAAATGCAGAATGGTTTAAACAGGCGGCTGAATTGAATAGAAAAATAGTCATTCCGATTAAAGACAGGATTGGTATTGCAAACGGAAAAGATGATTTAAAACGGATAGCCGGTATTGGTCCTGTAATGGAAACGGATCTTAATAAAGCAGGTATTGTAACCTATAAGCAATTAGCTGCATTATCAGAAAAAGATATTGAAGACCTGGCAAAAGAAATAGGAAAGACGCCAGCAATAATTAAAAAGGAATGGTTTGGGGAGGCAAAAAAGCTGGCACGTAAATAATTGATTAAACCACAGCAATGGTTATACAAAACCATATTGTTAAAAAATTTTTATTGCAACTGGATATGCCCGGTTACCAGCAGAACTATGCAATACAACGGCGGTGTACCAGCCTTGTAAAAGAGAACCTGGCAACAGGGTTAGATAAACTGCTTACAGATAATTTCACCGGCGAAGAGAATGTGCGTATAAGCAAAATTGAAATTGACCTGGGTAATATTTACGAAACACAGCTGGAAGAAGAATTTGCAAATAAACTGATGCAGGCGCTGACAGAAAAGATTAAAAAAATAGCAACTGACAGAAAAGCTGCAGTAAATGAAGAAACACCGGTTAGTGAAGATCTAATACGTATTGAAGCATTCTTAACCTTTTTGAAAAAGGGTGTTTTACCATGGACGAGCTATAATATTGATTTTGATGTTTGGGAGCAAAGTGTACTGGCTGCAATAGAAAGGCAGTCCTATTATTTCGCTCAGCATTTTTATAGCTTACTCCGCAATAATGAAACTGCGGCTAAACGGTTGCTTGCACAGTTTAATGAAGTTTTCATTACCGGTATAATTGAAACAGCACTGCCCTTTTTAAAAAACAAAATCAGCTATAGTATCATTTTAATAAAGCAAAAAGCACCGGCTGCATTACAAAATGAAATGGTGCAAGGTTTGTTTATTCAAATTATAGCAGCTGCGTTTAATATCCCGGCTCTTCAAAAAGATGCCTTGTTCATTACAGCCCCAATGCAGGCCGCAATAAAATCGGAAAATAGTACAACAAATATAAATGCTATTGAAACAGCCGTAAACGAATTGCTGAAAGTTATAGCGCCTGCCCGTTCTTCAATGCCAATAAAGAATACAAAGCCCATTGCGGAACAGCCTGTTTCTGAAACTGAAAAAGATGTTTTACAGCCCGTTGAAGAAACACCTGCTGAGGAAGAAGAAAAAAACAATGAACTATTTATACAAAATGCAGGGCTTGTTTTGTTGCATCCTTTTTTAGATAATTTTTTTACTGCAGCAGCACTTATGCAGGAACAGCAGTTTAATGACGAAGCCAGCAGAAAAAAGGCTGTTCAGCTATTGCAATACGTGGTGAATTGCGAAACAGAGGTGCCAGAATATCTTTTAACGCTTAATAAAATTTTATGCGGACAGCCACAGTCAGAACACCTGGACAGGTTTGTTAAATTAACGGAAGATGAATGTGCTGAAGCTGATAAGCTGCTGCAGTCAGTAATAACACACTGGACGGTTTTAAAAAATTCATCACCCGGAGCACTGCAGGAAACATTTTTACAACGCTCAGGAAAACTATTTTTTAGTGAAGCAGAAAATGGCTGGGTACTGCATTTGGAAAAAAAGGCAGTGGATATACTGCTTGAAAAAATACCCTGGGGATTTGGTTATATCAGGCATCCGTGGATGGAATATCCATTGCGGGTGAACTGGTAATTTTTATAATTATAAAACATTCAACCATGGCAAAAAAAATAAAAGCTGCAACTGAAGTATATACTTACCGCGGTGGCAAAAAATTATTGCTCGATAAATCTCCTGATGAGTTTGTTGTACGGGCATTGCCAGATAAACTCGGGGCGCTTAATATCGAGTCAGAAAAAAAAGTATCATCCGTATCTACCAAAGTGGTTGTTAAAAAAGAAGACCTGGATGCTGAAATGGTAAAAAGCAGGACAATTGCACCCACGCATCATGCCTATTATTTAAAAGAAAGTGACGAAGAGTTTTTAATAACCGACCGTATTTTAGTTACGTATAAAAAAGAACCTGCACCCGAAAGTGTAGATAAGCTGATGGCCAAATATGGGCTGGTGATACTGGATAAATACAGCGACAAAGATTTTCTGTTCCAGGTAACAAAATACAGTGGCAAAAACCCTGTAAAACTGGTGGTGGAGCTTACAGAAAATGAACCGGAAATTGCCTTTGCAGAAAATGATTTGAACCAGCGTATGAAATCATATGCATTAACATTGCCTGCAGACCCTGTATATGCCAGGGAGTGGCATTTGCAAACACATTTTACAAATGCTGATTATGATACACGTTCTTGCAGCCGTTGCGAAGAAGCATGGCTGTTATTGGATAATTACGGAAGCAGTGATGTGGTGGTGGGTATTACAGATGATGGCTGCCGCTTAAACCATACCGATTTTAATTCTCCCGGAAAATTTGCAGGCTGGGGCTACATGCGTGGCACCCGTTTAATAAATAATGCAGATGTGGATGCAGATCCCAATGAAATGTATAAAACAGGCGCTAACCACGGCACTTCATGTGCGGGTGTAATAGGAGGCGAAGCAGATGCATCATTAACAGTTGGCGCTGCACCTGGTTGCCGTTTGTTTCCTGTTCAATGGGAGTCTGATGATTCAAGCCTGTTTATAAGCGACTCTAAATTTTTAACTGTACTCAATTATCTTTCTGATAAAGTAGATGTGCTTTCTAATTCATGGGGTAATACACCAACAAGTTTATGGTCATCACAAATTGTTTCAAAAATTACACAGCTTGCACAAACAGGTGGTAAAAGAGGCAAGGGAATATTGTTTCTTTTTGCTGCCGGTAACGAAAACTGCCCGATTAATTATGATGCAACTATTAAAGTGCCTTATACAGATGGGCTTGAACTGGAAAATAATGAATGGGTGTGGGCAGGAGTTAAAACAACCAAACATTTTGCAAATAACCTGGTGAATATTCCGGGGGTAGTGCATGTAGCTGCATTGGCAAGCACTGCACAACGAAGCCATTATTCCAATTACGGCCCGGGCATAGGAATATGTGCACCATCCAGTAATTCTCATGAGTATTCCCGAATGACAGTTAAAGGACTGGGAATATCCACCACAACCGGAACCAGTACAAATGTAACGCACAGTTTTGGCGGCACATCAAGCGCCACACCGCTGGTGGCCGGAATAGCAGCATTGGTTATAAGCGCCAATCCTGCACTCAGCACTGTTGAAGTTATAAGTGTATTGCAAAAAACTGCCGGTAAAGATTTAAACATGCAGGCTTATGCAAAAACACCGCCTGCCAGTTTTGATCCCGATACTTCATGGGATGTTTCTCCTGTTGCGCCATTTGATAAAGGTGATTTTAAAAATACCGGCAGTGCAGACGGAACATGGAGCCCCTGGTTTGGGCATGGAAAAGTGGATGCTTTTAATGCAGTAAAAAAAGCGCTTGAATTAAAAAGCAACAGCAACGGACAGGCAACATTAAAAATAATTGCAGCTTTGGTTAACCCTGCAGGCACGGATGCCGGCAATGAAACAATTTCTGTTTTAAACAGCAGCGCACAAAATATAAATCTTGGAGGATGGGCTTTTGCAGTAAAAGGAAAAAAGCAATTGCTGAGCGGACAAATTAATGGTGGACAAGCTGTAACCATTAAAGCAGATGCATCAAAAATAAAGCTGTCTAACAATGGAGGAACCATAAGCCTGGTAAACCCCAGTGGAACTGTTGTTCAGGATGCCGTATATAAAGCAGCCGATGTAAAATCAGGTATGGCAGTAGTATTTTAAATTAATTACTATGGAAAAAACATCAATTGTACGTGGTGAAAATGCTTTTACAAAAGCAAATGGTTTATTTATTCAACCCAAGCTCACCATTAATCAGCCCAATGATGTGTACGAGCAGGAAGCAGATGTAATGGCAGACAGAGTAATGCGGATGGAGCAACCGTTTATACAGGCAAAACCGATACCGCTTACACAAGTGCAGCGTAAATGTGCCGCTTGTGAAGAGGAAGAAAAACAAGCCCAGCGCAAAGAAAAAAACAATGAAGAAGTAATAGCTGACAGTTCTTTGGAAAATTATGTTGGTAATTTAAATGGCAGCGGCCAACCCTTATCAAATGAAGTAAGAAATTTTTATGAACCAAGGTTTGGGTACGATTTCAGTAATGTAAGAGTGCATACAGATACGGTTGCTGCAAAATCTGCGCAAAGCATCAATGCATTAGCCTATACAAACGGCAATAATATTGTTTTTAACGAAGGGCAATATTCGCCTAATAATGAAAATGGTAAAAGATTATTGGGGCATGAGCTGACGCATGTGGTGCAGCAGGGAAATGCAGTGCAAACAAAACAAATACAGCGGACATTAGGAGACGGGCATGACCTGTTGGCTGAACGTTTTCAGGGGCGGTTGCAATTAGAAGCAGCGTTCGATAATGAAAGAGTAATTAAAAATGGTGATAATGGACCTGATGTTGTTATACTTCAACTTGCTTTAATAGATGCAGGGCATCCACTTCCAAACTTCGGAGCTGATGGCCGGTTTGGCTCGGAAACAGAGACAGCGGTAAAAGATTTTCAACGGGCTAACGGTCTTGTTATTGATGGAGTTGTTGGGCCTAAAACCATGGAAATGTTAGATGGGCTTTTTACAGTAGGACCCGTAGTAGCACCAGTTTGTGCAAACCCAGGTCAGGCACGTACTCTGAATTTACAACCAGTTTTTTTTAGAGATAATACAGCAGACCCTGACCCAACAGGTAGCACTTATTTCGATCAATTAACCACTGCAAATCGGATATGGTCTAAACTTGGAGTAACTTTTACAACAAGTTCTCCAGTTTTTTTAAATGATGCGGCACACAAAACACAAGGTTCCACCGTTGCTGAAATACTTGATATAGGCACCACAAGAACAGGAGCTGGTATAGAAATCTTTTTTGTAGATAATGATATTGCTTTTGCTGGGGGGGGAGCAACAAGAATAAATTTAGCAAATTCATTTAGTGTATTGTCTGACTTTGGCACTTCCGATACATTATTAGCTCATGAGCTTGGCCATACTTTAAGTAATAGTGTAGGGCATCCACCGGCAAATGGTGAAGCAGGAACTATTATGGAGCCAAGTAATTCTCATTCAACCCCCAACCCAACAAGAAATACAATTGGCAATGCTGCTTTTATTGTTTTTCCTGCTTCCACTGACCCAATTTGCCTTACTCCTGACCCCTAAAAATATCAAATGAAAATTATCACCTTCATAATTTTATCAGCATTTTTCTATAGTTGTAATATTGATAATGACAAAACGGAAAATTTTATGAATGCTCAATATAAATACAAGCCCGAAACAGTTTCTGATGATTATATTGATTGGGTTATTTTCATTGAACCTGATACGATTGTTATTGAGCGGGTTTTTAAAAATAAAAAAATAAAAAAATGTACTTCAAACCTTTTTTCTTCTCCGGGTAGTAATGCCTGGACAAAAGAAGACATTAAAAATGCACTTGCAAAAGATGGAATTGCACAACTCTTCAAAAGAGATGGGAGTGTTTTTACAATTGAAAAAACAACCGGCGGCGAAGGTGGAAAGGCACCATTTGTAATAATTCATAATAACGTTACTGTAACAATTATGCCACCCGGTACTGAAGTAAAAAACAGCCTGACTGCAAATAAAGACATTGCTGATATGGTTTATGTTCTTTCAAAAATATACCGGCAACAATTGGTTTCAAAAGCATGTCTTCCTTTAGACTCTGACAAATAACTCAAAAAACTTATTACCATGCAAAAAACACACTACCAAAAAGAACTCACTATTACAGCCACGCAAAAAAAGAATGGTACCAATAACAATAAAAAGGATGTAATGAAAATACAATCGTGGCTTACGTTATTTTCAATGGCAAACCCAACGGCAGGTACTGCCACAGGTGTGGATGGTGATTTTGGATCCGGCACCGAACAGGCAGTTATTAATTTTCAAAAAGCAAAAGGGCTGCCACAATCAGGCATTGTTACCCAGGATACTTTTGCTGTTTTATGCGAGCCCATGCAAAAAGCATTTGAAGGAAATGTAACTGGAAGCAACCTGCGCCAGCTAATAACTAATGTTGCACAAAACCATATTAAAAACAAACCGTTTGAACTGGTAATAAAAGATCAAAGCAACAGCGGCCCGTGGGTACGGGCATATATGGATGGCAATGAAGGAACACCCTGGTTTTGGTGCATGGGTTTTGTACAATCAATCATTGACCAGGCAGCATCCATACAGGGAAAAAATTTTAAAACCTTAATGCCGCTTACTTACAGTTGCGATACGGTTGGCACTACAGGTTTGCAAAATGGTTTGTTAAGCAGGTACACTGCAGTGCGCAATAATCCTTCTATAGCAAAACCCGGAGATATTTTTTTGCTGCAAAAAACACCGCACGACTGGATACATACCGGTATTATTACCGCAGTGGGTACAGATACTTTTGAAACTATTGAAGGCAATACAAACGGCGGAGGATCCAGTAATGGTAATGCCGCTTTAAAGCGGGTACGGAATTTCAAGCTGTCGAAACTGGATGTGTTTTCAATTGAACCTTTAGTTTAACAAATGGCCTTAGCAGATAAAATAAATAAAACGGCTGGCGGAAGTATCACTTCCGCCAATACATTTTTTAATCCTGCTGCCACTGCTATACAACGGCAACAGGATTTGCCCGGGCAAAACCCGGAACCACCCCGTAATATTTTCGTAACACCAGATTCAAGAGGTATAACAAACAATGCCGATAACAAAATCAATCTCGATATACATATTGATTACCTGCCTTCGCACACCCGCCTGCATGTTTATGCCGCTTCGCAACCGGGTGGTGACTACAGGCAGGGAATGCCCTTGCAGGTAATTGGAGAGCCGGGTAAGGGTGGTGATTATTCAATTACACTTACTCCTGTGCCAAAGCAATTTTATATTGTATTTAAAGCAGTATCAGAAAAAACAGTAATAAGCGTACCGAATGTTACGGGTATATGTACTATTAATTTAGATTAAACTCTTTGCTTTAGTTTGAAAATAGAAAAACAAAATATAACGGGCAGCAATGCTGAAAGAAAAGCCGCTAATGCCGGCTTATTCTTTCAGCCTAAACTCTCCATCAATCAACCTAATGATGTGTATGAACAGGAAGCAGATGCAATGGCAGATAAAGTAATGCGGATGGAGCAGCAGCCTTTCATTCAGTCCAAACCATTGCCTGTAACACCTGTGCAGCGTAAATGTGCACATTGTGAAGACGAGGAGAAAAAAATGCAGCGTAAGGAAATGAATGATGAAGTAACAGAAGCTGACCACGGATTAGAAAATTATATTGGCAGTTTAAACAGCAGCGGCCAGCCATTACCTAACGAAGTGCGTAATTTTTATGAACCACGTTTTGGTTATGATTTTAGTAATGTAAAAGTGCATACAGATAATGTTGCTGCAAAATCTGCACAAAGCATAAACGCATTGGCTTACACAAGCGGAAATAATATTGTTTTTAACAGCAGTCAATATTCTCCTGAAACGCAGAATGGCAAAAAATTGCTTGGGCATGAGTTAACACATGTAATGCAGCAGGATGTTAAACAAAACAACTCAAATATACAACGATGGGACTTCGACAATGCGCCAATAGGAGATCCAATGAGAGATCCGAGGCTTCGGGAGCACCGGCCTCATGGCGCAGATCATGAACCAGATCAATCAGTTATGGATTCTGTTATTATCGGTGCCGTTATAGGTGAATTTAATGAAGATCCTTCCTTGGCGGAAATTGCATTGGATACAGGAATAAGCTTAATTCCTGGAGTTGATCAGTTGGCCGATGCAAGAGATGTTACGGCTCATTTATATTTTATGATTTTCAGAGGAGAAATAATTGATCCAATGCGCTGGTTGTTATTGTGCCTGTCTTTAATTGGATTAATACCAGAATTCGGGTCTGCAATTAAAGGAGCTGGCAGAGTAGTGTTAAATGGCGCTACTGCTGTATTAGCAAGACTGGCTGATGTATTGGAACCCTTTAGAAGATTTATACCAGATATGCTGGATTACAGGCGCATGCTGGATTTTATTAATTCTAACTGGGATAATATTGTTCTTTTTGTCAGGGATAGTTACCGTACAATAGTTACAAATCTACATGCACTTACCACATCATTTTGGTTAAGAATTACCAGTGTTGCAGATAACATTATAAGGCAAACAGATGAATTATATACAGGCGGTGTTCGGCTTATAGATGATGGTTTAGAACGACTCCGGAATTTTTTTATGGAAATTGAAGACGCCGTGATGAATCCTCATGCTTTAACTGATTCAGGCATGCCAATGCCTATACCAGACAGAAGCACTACGGGTGCTGCACATATGGAAATGAGCAGCATGGGATCCGGCGGCGGAGGATCAAGGCTCCCAGCCCGTTTAGCCGCTTCATCCCTGTCAACATTTAGTGAAGAAGCAGCCAGATTAGTGGCACGTTCGGGAGGTCTCACATATCTTGCCAACTCTGTAAAGAGATTGGGTCAAATGCGTGGAGCTACTGTTGAAGTTGCTTTGGCCAGGCTGCCTGATGGCACAAGAATCTTAATTGCAGGTTTAAATTCTTCTGCCAGATGGACAACAGAACAACTTGCGGAGCTTCAGCGTTTGGGAGTTAATGTTGCTCCTCAGGTTACACGGGGTATGGAAGAAGCTGCACCACATGCAGAAGAAAATATAGCCGCATTCATGATTGAGATTGGTGCAAGAGGGGAAAGATGGAGCCGGGCTGTAGTTGGAGCAGGAGGTTCATATGTTTGTGGAGCATGTCAATCAATTGTGAGAAGTGTTGGCGGAGTGGTGGAAGAGGGATTGTAAAAAGCAAGAACGTTTTTCCAATTAGAAATTTATAAATAACAAACTGGCTGCAATATTATTTTATTCAACAAAGGAATTTGCAAAAGTAAAAAAATGTTTGACAATACTTTTATACAAGATTATAGTTGCAAACGTAATAAATCTAGTGCGACAAATTTTTTCAATCCAGTTGTTCAACCCAAACTTACTATTAACAACCCAAATGATGCTTATGAAAAAGAAGCAGATGCAATGGCTGATAAAGTAATGCGGATGGAACAACCCTTTATACAGGCAAAACCAATACCCATTACGCAATTGCAACGCAAATGCACTCATTGCGAAGAAGAAGAAAAGCAGGCACAACGAAAAGAAATAAATAACGAACAAACAACCGCAGGCAATAATTTAGAAAATTACATAGGTGCCTTGAATGGCGGCGGCCAGCCTTTGCCAAACGAAGTGCGTAATTTTTATGAGCCACGTTTTGGCTATAATTTCAGCAATGTAAAAGTGCATACTGATAGTGTTGCTGCAAAATCTGCACAGTCAATAAATGCACTTGCATATACAACCGGCAATAATATTGTTTTTAACAGCGGGCAATATGATTACAATAATGATAATGGTAAAAAATTATTGGGGCATGAGTTAACACATGTGGTGCAGCAAAATGGAGGTTTACCAAAAACTGTGCAGCGTACAATTGGCGACGGACATGATTTACAGGCAGACCGTTTCAGGCTTGATGAAAAATTAGAGCAGGCTTTTGATGGGGAGTATATTTTTAAACATGGCGCAACAGGCGAAGCAGTAATTAAATTACAACAGGCGCTCATTGACAGGGGCTATAATCTTTCGCAATTTGGGGCCGATGGTATTTACGGAAATGAAACAACAGCGGCTGTGAGGGATTTTCAAAAAAGTAAAGGTTTAAGCTTTGCAGAAACAGATGGTATGGTTGGCCCGCAAACTATGGGTTTGCTGGATGAAGAATTTGCCAATGAGCAACCAATAATACCACCTAATAACCTGCCTGAATGTCCGATGGCAACCAATAACACTTCTAACGCTTTTGAGCTAATAAGCAGTGAGGAACAAACCGCAAATCTTATACCCGGTATAACTTGCCAGGTTCCGGGTCCAGGCAAAAACAAACCCTCAAAAAAGTGTTCTATTTGCGGCCCTGCTTCAACCGCCGTTCCTCAAACACTTACTATAGGTACAAACGTTTTTGTACTTTGCCCATGCGATACTGGACAGAAAAAGTTTAACACCGGACCCGGCCATGTTGATCAAGGTATTAAAACAGACAGTGAAACTAAGTTGCCCACTATCGACAAAAATAAACTGGTATTTAAAACCGGCTTTCAAGGCCAAAATGTTGCAAATAATACTCCGGCATGGGATTATTCGGGTAGTGTGGCATTACAGGATGAGTCAATTCCTCCAGGAGGATCTTCACGATTATCTGAAGTTGGTACTGGCTTTATTCAAACACTTGAGTTTTATAAATGGGATGCAAAATATACAAACGGATGGGAACGTAATTTAAGCGAAGCAAATAAAATTGATCAGTTACCATCACCAAATACGCCCCCGGTGCCCTGGCAAAATGGTGAAACAGCAGTTGGTAATTTGTCAATATTGGCAGATGAACCTTCTACCTCACTCTCTGTTACTCACCCAGACCCCAACGCTAAATGCGCTAAGCTTAACGAAGTATTTACAGAAGGAAAATTTAATTTATGGCTTATTGGTGCAGAGTCTGCAAATGCAACAACTAACCTGGTTTTTCTTTTCAATGCATCAATTGAATTTAAAAGATCTTTTTCGTTAACATCCCCAGATGCCGACCCGTCAAGTTCTTTAAACTGGGTTGCCGCAGGTTCACAAACAGAGGTAAGCACAGGTTTTGGAAAAGGGTCTAAAACACCCGTTTTAAGCCAGCCATTGCCTGCATTAACCTTTACTACAAAAAATGGAAATACTTGCCTTCCGGAAAAAAAATAATCATCTATTAATTATATTTTAATGAAAGAGATTGAAAAAAATAAAACTGCAACCTGTTATTCTCAAAGCGTGCAACAACATTTTTTTCCTTCTCAAAAAAAAATAAAAGCATTTGTTACAAATGATGGTGGCGAAACAGAACAGCAGGATGGGGGAAGTTCTTTTTCTGCAGCACCTGCATCAGGCGCTTCATGTAACCCAGCAGCAGTAACTTACGATGAGTTTTTAAAACAAACCGGCAACATTGATGATTCTTTTGGCATAACAACTTTAAATTCCGGGGATGTTACTTTTCCTGAAGTGGTTTTAAAAAATGGCAAACTGCAAAAAACAGGTGCAGGCTTTAACGCCAGTTCCTTTTTTTTAAAAGCGCAAAGCTTTAAAGACAGAGGTGTTGTAATTTTACAAGACGAAGGCGGTGCAGAAAATAATTATTGTCCAAAAGGCAGATATGAGCGGCATTGGCTTATAACAACATCAGGCGCAGATAGAATTAAAGAAGGCGAACAGGAACATTGCGATGATTTTAACCTGGCTTTTAATCTTACTCTTGCTAAGTACAGGGATGCAGTTAACAGCGCTGCAGGGAAATCATTTGCGTCAGAAAAAAAAGCAAATGCTTTTCTTGAAAAGAAAACAAGTGTACATCCCGATAAGTGGCAAAGTGTGTTTTGGTGCCTTGCATCTAAAACTAAAGAAAGAGATACCATGAACTGGCATCTGCCTAAATTTATTAACCCACGTATTAATAAAACCTGCGACAAAGCTATAGTTACACTTAGTGCAATGAATTTGCCCGAAATAGGCAAACATAAATCTGATGAAATAATAAAAGACTGTGGAGAAACTCCAAAAAAATAAAATTATGTCAGCACATATTGATACGCAGTTTGCAAATCTTTGTAATTACATCCGCTCCCGTTTGCAATCTTATTTCTCTAAATCGGCGGCGTTGCAAGATGAAACAATGCAGCAAATAAAAATTGAAGACGATGGTTCTGCTTTTAACCAATTTGTAATTCAATACAAACTTACAATCGAGGAGTATATTATTTTACTAACCGCCCTAGTACCTCATGCACAACCGGCCTTTTTTGAAAACATTATACAGGAGTTTCTGCCGCAGGGAGGTGATTTTGCTGAGTTTGGTGCAGTAAAGGGAAGTAACCAGCGCAGTATTTTACCAACGGGAGAAACTGCACTGTTTATTTTGGCGGGCAACAATTTACAACGGCGCCTGCAGGTACAACATATTTTTAGTGCAGATCATTTTTTTAACCAACAGCAAATTGTTTGGGTGGAGCATGTTAAAGATGGTGAACCAACCATGAGCGGCAGGCTGGTTATGGGTGCAGACTGGGTTGATAAATTTTTATTTAATAAAGAAACATCTCCAAAATTCAGTCCCGATTTTCCGGCAAAAAAAATAACATCGCAAATGAATTGGGATGATGTGATATTGCCGCAACAGACTAAAGATGAAATTGAACACATAAAAACATGGCTTACTCATAACAATGCATTGATGCAGGATAATAACCTGCAGCGAAAATTAAAACCCGGTTACAGGGCGTTGTTTTATGGCCCGCCGGGTACCGGTAAAACATTAACTGTTTCATTATTGGGTAAAGAGTTTAAAAAAGATGTATACCGTGTCGACTTATCACAGGTAGTGTCAAAATACATTGGCGAAACAGAAAAAAATTTAGAGAAAGTATTTAATAAAGCACAACATAAAGACTGGATATTGTTTTTTGATGAAGCCGATGCATTGTTTGGCAAGCGCACCAACGTAAGTAATTCGCACGACCGCTTTGCCAACCAGGAAGTATCGTATCTTTTACAACGGGTGGAAGATTTTCCGGGCTTGCTTATACTGGCATCAAATTTTAAAAGCAATTTGGATAAAGCATTTACCCGGCGCTTTCACGCAATGGTGCATTTTCCAATGCCTTCTGCAACTGAACGTTTGTTGATATGGCAAAAATCACTGCCGCAAAATATTCCGTTGGCAACTGATGTAAACCTGCAGCTGCTGGCCCAGCAATATGAATTAAGCGGCGCCGCCATTTTAAATATCGTTCATTATGCTTCACTTAAAGCTATGCAGCAAAGTTCAGGCAGTATTTCCAGCGGTGATTTATTAACCGGCATACGCCGAGAATACTGGAAAGATGAAAAAACAATTTAACCTGTAACAGATATTTTGCCGTCTGCCGTTTATTGTTTTTTTACTGGCTGCTTTTTCCGAAATTTACCGGGTATGAAAAAGCTAATTTTACTGGCAGTAATGTTGTGCGCTGCAACGGCATACGCCCAGCAGGCAAGTTTTGGTAAAAACATAGTGGATACTTTAACTGCGCCCTATTTTTGGGGCAGGGGTTATACCAATGATGGTATGAAAAAAGCGGCTGATTTTTTAGCCGCAACGTTTAAAAGCTATGGCTTGCAGCCATTAGATGCAAAAGGGTATTTTCAAAACTTTACTTATCCTGTAAATACATTTCCCGGTAAAATGGAAGTGGCGGTTAATGGTAACAATTTGCAGCCGGGTAAAGATTTTATTGTAAGTGCAGAATCAAGAGGCAGCAAAGCTTCGGGTAAATTACAACCGTTAGACAGTATACAGTTTATTAACCGCAAAGAAATGGTGGTTTTTAAATTACAGGATAAATTAACAATGGAAGTGGCTGCAGAAGAAACGCCTTATACTTTAATTTTTGTTGATAAAAAATCAGTTGCATCAACTCCTGAAAATTTTAAAATCAATATTGATAATAAGTTTATTAAAAAATTTGATGCAGCTAATGTTTGCGCTATTGTAAAAGGTACAGCACAACCCGATTCGTTTATTTTTATTACCGCACATTACGATCATTTAGGCGGATTAGGCGCAGATACTTATTTTCCCGGTGCTAATGACAATGCAAGTGGTGTTTCATTATTATTAAACCTGGCGCATTATTATGCACAGCATCCACAACGCTACTCCGTCGGCTTTATTTGTTTTGCTGGTGAAGAAGCCGGTTTAATTGGTTCAAAATATTTTACTGATAATCCTTTGGTGCCGCTTAAAAAAATCAGGTTTTTAACCAATACAGATTTGGCAGGCACTGGCGAGGAAGGAATAACTGTTGTAAACGCCACTGAGTTTCCTAAAGAGTTTGCATTGATGCAGCAAATAAACAAAGAGAATAATTTGCTGGCTGCGGTAAATGCAAGAGGCAAAGCTGCCAACAGCGATCATTATTTTTTTACAGAAAAAGGAGTGCCATCCTTTTTCTTTTACACTTTGGGTGGCATAAAAGCCTATCATGATGTATTTGATAAAGCAGCAACGCTGCCCTTAAACGAACATGAAGATTTGTTTAAACTGCTAATTAAGTTTAACGAAAAACTGATGAACCCATAATTTTGCAACACATAATTTTACAGTATAAATTTTCAGCATGAAAAAACTATTCATCACATTATTTATTATTCATTGTTCATCATCCATTATTATTGCGCAGCCAGACCGCTGGCAGCAACGTGTTAAATACACCATGAATGTTGATATGGATGTTAACACAAACCGGTTTACGGGTAAACAAAAGCTGGAATACACCAACAACTCACCCGATGTGCTGAACAAACTGTTTTATCACTTATACTTTAATGCATTTCAACCGGGAAGCAGCATGGATGTCCGCAGCCAGGAGCTGGGTAAAACCGTTATTAGCGGCCGCCAGGATTGGGATGCAAGGGTACGGGATCGTATTTCAAAATTGAAGGAAAATGAAATCGGGTATCAAAAAATAAAATCTATAAAAATTAATGGTATAGAACAGCCATTTAAATATCACGAAACAATCCTGGAAGTAAATGTTACAAAACCCATTTTGCCCAAAAGCAAAACGGTTATTGAAATGGAGTTTGAAGCACAAGTGCCCTTGCAGATAAGAAGAAGCGGCAGGGATAATCCCACTACAAATGTGCGGTATAGTATGAGCCAGTGGTACCCTAAATTATGTGAGTATGATTATGAAGGGTGGCACCCAACTCCTTACATTGCCCGTGAGTTTTATGGTGTGTGGGGAGATTATGATGTAACCATCAGCATTGATAAAAATTATAAACTGGGCGGCACTGGTGTAGTTGTAAATGCAAACGAAATTGGCTGGGGGTACGATGCACAAAATACGCCGGATTTAAAACCTACTGCAAAAGAAAAACGTACCTGGCATTTTATTGGTAATAATGTGCATGATTTTATGTGGGCTGCCGATCCTGAATACAAACATATTGTACGCAAAATGCCGAATAACGGTACAGTACTGCATGTGTTGTATAACTATAAAGAAAACGATACAAAGAATGATTCTGCATGGACGCTGGTGGCTGATGCTGCTGTAAAAGCATTGCCTTTTATGGAAAGTAAATTTGGTAAATATCCTTATCCGCAATATTCATTTATACAAGGTGGCGATGGTGGTATGGAGTACCCGATGGGAACATTATTGGTTGGTCCGGGGTTAGGAACTGTTTTTCATGAGTGGATGCACAGTTGGTATCAAATGATGCTGGGCACTAACGAAAGCATGTATGCATGGATGGATGAAGGTTTTACCAGTTATGCAGAAGATGTAGTATCAAAATTTTATTACAACAGGCCATCAATAGAAGAATACAAGGAAGCGTTGAAGCGTAATCCTTCTAACAAAAACCTGCAGGATATATTTCCATCTTTGCCCGATGACCACAGCGGTGCTTATGCCAGTTATTTTGCATTGGCAAAAAGTGGTTTTGAAGAACCGCTTACCACACATGCGGATCACTTTAATACCAACTACGCTTACAGTGTAGCTGCCTACTCTAAAGGAGAAGTATTTATGGAGCAGCTGGGCTATATAATTGGTGCCGCGGTAAGAGATAAAGTGTTGCTGGAGTATTACAATCAATGGCGTTTTAAACATCCTAACAGTAATGATTTTATTGTGGTGGCAGAAAAGGTAAGTGGTGTTAAACTGGACTGGTATAAAGAATACTGGTGCAATACCACTAAAACAATTAATTATGCTATTGACAGTTTGTGGGAAGAAAGTGGCGTTACAAAAATCCGGATTAAGCGCATTGGACAAATGCCCATGCCTATAGACTTGCAGGTGACTTTTAATGATGGTACATCTGAAATGCATTATGTGCCGCTTAATCTTATGTATGGCGAAAAGCCAAATGAAAACCCGGCACAAAAAAGAGAAGTGCATGAAGAATGGCGCTGGACACACCCCACATATATTGTGGAAGTAAAACACCGGCTTACTGATTTTAAAGCAGTGGAAATTGACCCCACCAAACGCATGGCTGATACAGAAAGAAAAAATAATTTGCTTGAATTAAAGTGGTAATAATTAAAATGGCTGAAATAACAATAAGGAGAATTACATTGGATGATGTACCGGTGCTGGCCGCAATGGCACGTACAACTTTTTACGATACATTTACCGGCACCTGTACGGAAGATGATATGAACCGGTTTTTAGAAGAATACTTTAATGAAGCACAGGTTACGAAAGAATTAAGTGATCCAACAGATTTTTTCTTTTTTGCAGAAGTGGGGGGTGTGCCTGCCGGTTATATGCGGTTTAAAGAAGATTACAGTGGGTTTCCATTAATGAAAAAATGGAAAACGATGGAGTTAAAACGTATTTATATTTTAAAAGAATATCACGGACATGGTATTGCACAAAAGCTGATGGATTTTTTGCTCGATTGGTGCACTAAGGAAAAGTATGAAGCAATATACCTTGGTGTATGGGAGCATAACATACGTGCGCAAAAATTTTATGCTAAATACGGATTTGAAAATTCCGGGCATACGCATGATTTTCCAATTGGAAGTACGCCACAGACAGATTTTTGGTTGTGGAAGTTTTTAACGCCCTGATAATTCTGCTTAAAATAAAAGATGAAAAGGGCTGCTGTTGAAGTGAGTGAAGAACGGATTACATGCGGGCAAACTAATTTGCCACTACTTCAATTGTAGCGCCAATACCACGGTCAGTAATAGCATCGCATTGAGGTTTTAGCAATTCGTAGCTGCCGTGTTGTACAGCGTATTTGCCTTTGGTGTGTATAATCATGGAGCATTGTTCGGCCTGCTCTTCTGTGTGGCCGCACACTTCCACCAGGGTTTCAATTACCCATTCAAAAGTATTCACTTCGTCATTCCACACAATTAAGGAGCAGAAGTCTTCCGTTGCAGTCAGCAAATCTGTATCCTGCCACTCTTGTGTATTTGTATTGCTATTGCCAGCCATGGTAATGCAAAAATAACAGGAATTTTATTTTAAACCAGTTTTATGCAACAATCAGGGCACAATAATTGTCATTAGTGAAATGTTTTACAAGAAATAACTGTTTATGCTGGGGCTAAATAAACGCAAAAAAGAAGGAACCAAAACAGCTGCAAAGCAACAGGCTATGGTTTTGCCCCTGCATGCGCCCAACCGCAGCCTCGATTTTTTGGTGGAGCTGATAAAAAAAGTACGGCCAGATAATGCCCGCAATGGGGAAGAGGCTTCTTTAAAATTTAAGGCAATGCTTTACCAGCTCAGTACCGGCAGGTCTGCACTGTTTTCTATGCGTAAGGCATTATTAAGCCTTTTTTTAAAAACAGGTATTGTTACTGCTCTAACCGAAAGTGGTATTGTAAGCGGCCGTGGCTTTGTACAGGAATTAACAGGTAAAATAAAGCACAAGTTTTTGCCGGCATTGCAAAGTTCAGATGACTTTCTTTTTGTGATAAATAAAATTTTTTACAAAAAAACTGATTACCTGTGGGTGGAAGCCATTGAGCCCGAACTGTGGAAACAGTTTTTTGAATTGCTGGGCATACAAATTAATCTTACAGAGCCTAAGCTTATAAAGCAATTGCAGCAATCACTGCAAATATTAAGTTACCGTATTGCAGCATTAGGGCTTGAAAAAGAAATGACGCACCGGTATGAAAATATTGAAGATGCTATTTATCCTTTTTTAGAACAGAACAGGCTTGCAAACGAATATTTGCAATTGGCCGAAAATGGGGTGAATGCTGCTAACCAGCGCTTGTTATTAAGTAACATTAATGAAGCATTACACAATTGCAACCAAAGCATACAATGGATTACCGACCAGCGTAAAGTTTATGGTACCAGCCTTGCGCAAACATATATTATAACCCGTTTGCGGCAGCAAATAGATCGTTTGTTTATTATACTGGATGTATTGGATGCCGATAATATTTTTAATACCGAACGGTTTACGGAATATTTTAAAACTGTTGTACGAAATGAAAACAGGAAAAATTCAGTTAAAGAATTTATAAGTGAAAATACAGGTTACCTGGCTTATCAAATTGCTGAACACGGCGGCCGCACCGGCGAAAAATTTATAACGACCACACGAAAAGAATTTTGGAGAATGTTTAGAAGTGCAGCCGGTGGAGGTGTTATTATCTCTTTTATTGGAATAATTAAAAACCTGCTGGGCAATATCAAACTTGCCCCATTTTGGCAGGGCTTTTTATACAGCACTAATTATTCCCTGGGCTTTATTTTAATACAGGATACTGGTTCTACACTGGCTACTAAGCAACCTGCTTACACTGCTAATAATATGGCCAGCTCTTTCGATGTGCAAAAAGTTGGCGAAAAACCAGATTTACGAAACCTTGCCATAACTGTTGCACGGGTAAGCCGCACACAACTGGCTTCATTTGCAGGTAATCTTTTGGTGGTTTTTCCATTAACGTATTTATTAGCGGTATTGTTTTTTGAAAGTACAGGAACAAAAATTGCAAGTGGCGATGCGGCACAAAAACTGTTAACAGATCAACAGCCTTTTAACAGCCTTGCTTTATTATATGCCTGCTTTACCGGTTTCTTTTTATTTGCAAGCGGGCTTATTGCCGGCTATGTTGAAAATTATATTGTGTATGGAAAAATTGGTGAGCGGCTAAGAATTTCTCATGCTTTTAAAGGAACATTTGGAGAGAAGAGCAGCCAGAAAATAATACGTTATATAGAAAATAATTCCGGGGCATTAATTGGTAATATTGCGCTGGGCTTTTTTTTAGGAATGGCCGGTTTTTTTGGAAAGATATTTGGAATTCCGTTTGATATAAGGCATATCACCATTTCGGCGGCTAATGCTGCTATTGGTTTTTTTGGGCTTGATCATGCAGTGCCGCTAAAAGAAATTATATACACTGTTGCAGGTGTATTCAGCATAGGTTTTTTAAATTTTGCTGTAAGCTTTAGTCTTGCGTTTATTGTAGCTGTTAAAAGCAGGGGCATTCATTTAAGAAATTATCCCGAATTTTTGGGCATATTATGGCGGTATATAAAAAAATACCCAAGAGACTTTGTTAAAGCGCCGTCAAGCCGTGTGGCCGAGCAGCTAACATAAAATTTACAGTATTTTCATAAAAAATTTTGCCAAAAGGTAATATGCCTTATCTTTGCCGTCCGAAAACAAAAAAGGGAGTTTAGCTCAGTTGGTTTAGAGCATCTGCCTTACAAGCAGAGGGTCGGCGGTTCGACCCCGTCAACTCCCACTAAAGCGGGGACATCAGTAAAGCCATTGATGTTCCCGCTTTTTGATTTTTGTAAAACCCTTGCCAGTTCTGACATATAGAGGAATACACTATTGATTCTCGGGGTTCGACACTCATCACTTTTGCGGTTATAGAGTATTCCTTCAGGAAATACAAGATTTTGCAGCTTTTGTTTTTCTGCATATCTGCCAGAATCCCAAAGGGGCTTGAGTTTGGAGCCAAAATGCAACGCTTTTTCAATCAGGTTTTCAAGGTTCGACACCTTGCTGTCCGTCTTTTGCAGATTAGCCTCAATTTCCCGCCTTTCGGCAATGAACTTTTCTTTATAACGCAGGAATAAATCCCGGTCAATTTCTTCATTGATATAGCGTTCTTCCAACCGCTGGATTTTCTTTTCGCATTCATCCATCTGTTTAGTTAATCGTTCACTATCCTGCTGCTTTTCTTTTGTGAGCTGGTTATAAGTGGCAATCATCTGAAGTGCTATTAATCTTGCTATATCTTCATTTACATTTAGCTGTTGCTGTTCCAAAAAAGAAAAGAATTTCTTATGGACTTCATCTGCCCTGCGGTTACAGGAACAGCCTTTGGTATTGCACTTGTAATAATACTCCTGATTTTTCCAGGCTTTATAAGCTCTCAGGTAAGCTCCGCATTCATCGCATTTGATAAAGCGTTTCAAAGGGGCTTTTTCATTTTCTGGTTTAATGCTATAGCCCTGCTGCCTTGAGGAAAGTATGCCATTCACTTGTAAAAACAATTCTCTTGACACGGCTTTCTCCTGTATGCCTTCTACTACTTTTCCCTCTAATGCATTGTGAACTATCAAACCGCAATAGAATGGATTTTTTAAACAGTCAGATACCCTGCGACTGTCCATTACAAGCCCTTTTTCAGCAAGGCGTTTCTTTACTTCTTCAATAGATAAGCCCTCAGCTTTCCAGTGAAACGCTTTTTGTATGAGTTTACCAGTTTGATTCAGCACAAACGACTTTTTGCCATTCGTGCGTACTATCGAATACCCTGTGGGAGGTACAGTAACCCAAATACCGCTTAACAGTTTTTCCTTTACCCCGGCCATACATTTTTCACGGCGGAGCTGGTTATCGTATTCAGAGAATATGAACTGGATATTTTGCTGTAAACTGCCACTGGCTGTAGTAGTGTCTGTAGGCTGAGAAACCGCAAATACAGTTATGCCTTCTTTTTTTAGTTGCTCAGCAATGTAAATCGCATTAGCACCGGAGCGGCTGAACCGGTCAACGCTGTAAACTATGATATGAGAGATTTTATCCCTGCTCTTCTTTACAAAAGAAAGCATAGCATTAAAATGCCGGCGTTCATCAGTTTTGGCACTTTCATAAGTGCCGCCAAAATGCCCAACTATGCTGTAATTGTTTTTTCGTGCATACTGCTCACAGGCTTTACGCTGGGTTTCCAGCGAAAGGTTGTTATCAGCCTGCTCTTTGGTAGAAACCCTTGTATAAATAACACAATTGCTTCCACGCTGTAAGAGTTTCTGCCTGCCTTTGGCAAAAGAGGTAAATAATCCTAATTCGTTGCTCATCTATTTTTACTCAGTTTTAAGTGTATAAAAGTAGCTCCTTTTCCTGTACCAAATATACATATAATTGATTATCAATTAAATATGATGTTTTCTCCGAGGTCAGTTCTATGCAACTTTGCTAATGGATAATGGATTTTTCATCTCAATAACAGATGCCTGGGGTTGGCTCTGTGCATTTACAGCCTCAAAAACAATGCAGGTAAATTCTTTAATCACCCTAGCTACTTCAGCGGCCTGGATTTTTGTAAGGTTTTTAAAGCTGTCAGATTGCACGATTTCAGCCGGGGCGATATCCTCTATTCGGCTTTGGTTTGCAGAAATAAACGGCTGCAAAAATGGGTTCTCACTCAGGGTGGTATCGGTTTTCATAAGAATCGGATTAATGCTTGATGTTGTTAACTACTGGTTATCACTTTATGGTCAGTTCAATAGACAAAAATATTACAGCAGAAAAACCCACTTTCCACTTTGGGCCAGTTTGTAGTAGTTGTTAATAGAAGTTGTTACTAATTCTCAGTTTGGGATGATATTGTCCGATTTTGTCCAATGAAAGTTTTTGGTGGTGTCTTGTCCTGAAATAGGTTGACACTAAAAGTCAACTAAATGAATATAAAAAAAGGGAAAGCTGGTCGCAGGCACCAGTATGATTTTTCTCTCAAACGAAAAGTTTGCGAAGAGCTGTTAAGCGGAACTATTACAATTGGAGAAATTTCAAGAAAGTATAAAATAGCCGGAGCGGGTACAATAATGCGCTGGGTTAAATGGTATCAGCAGGAACAGGATGAATTTGCTAAATTGCCATTCATGTCAACAATGCCTGATAATTTAGAAATTAATGATTCATCCCTCAATGCAGCGGAAGATGTCCGCAAACTCCAGGAAGAGCTGAAGCTGGCTAAACTAAAGATTGCCGCTCTTGAAACTATGATTGATATAGCAGAAGAGCAGTTAGATATTGAAATCAGAAAAAAGCCTGGCACCAAACCGTTGGAAGAGTAAGACAATTGCATCCAGAATTTAGCTTGCAGGCAATTTGTTGCGTGTTTGGTAAATCAAGGCAAGCATATTATAAGTTTTTAAAAGAGGAAAGAAAGCAGCTTTACCAGGAAGCAATTATTGTGAAAATGATTGCTGAAATAAGAGCGCAAATGCCCAGAATCGGAGGGCGGAAGCTCTTTTATCTGCTAAAAGAACCGCTTCAGGAAAACAATATTGAATTAGGCCGGGATAAGTTCTTCGATATTATGGCTGGATATGGGTTACAGATACGAAGACGAAAGCGGCGAAAGATTATTACTACAGATTCCAACCATCCGTTTAAAAAATATCCAAACTTGATTAAAACACTTGTTGTAATGCTTCCAAACCGGCTCTGGGTGAGTGATATTACCTATATACCGCTGACAGGCAAACACAGTTACTTAAGCCTGATTACTGACGGTTATTCACGAAAAGTGGTCGGATATTGTTTATATCCGACGTTGCAAAAAGAAGGCCCCTTAACAGCTCTTAAGATGGCATTGGCAACTATTAACCCAAGGGAGAAGATGCTGATTCATCATTCCGACAGAGGATTACAATACTGTTCTAAAGAATACACAGATTTATTGGGTGACAACAAAATCACCATCAGCATGACAGAGCAAGGGGATCCGTATGAAAATGCTATTGCCGAACGTATAAACGGTATTCTAAAAACAGAATTTAACCTGGATAAGGCCTTTAGGAATTTTGAGGAAGCAAAGCAAGCAGTTGACAGTGCAATACAGGTGTACAATGAGCAAAGGCCACACAGCAGTTGTAATTATTTGACTCCCGGACAGGCTCATTTGCAAAAGGGGGTTTTACAAAAAAGATGGAAACAACATCATGAAAGTATCACTCCATAAAGGTTTTTTAAGGCATACCACCGAATGCGTAATACAAAAATACCAGCCACCGTAAGGAAACTGGTATAAACAGCATTACGCTATCGGATCAGGGTATTTCTTCTACAGTTGCTCCTCAGCAGAGCTGTAGTCCGCTTCACCTGATACTGTTAAAATTAAAGGAATATCTTTGAAGATGTAAACCAAAATCGGGATTTAAAAAGTGGTGACAACCGACGCCCGGATTAACAAAACGCCCTGTCAACTTAGATCAGGATTAATTACTCACACTGTCAACCTAAATCAGGACGATACATTGGAATTGTGGAATCATTGTGGAGGGATTGCGGAGTGATTGTGCAGCAATTGCGGAGGCTTTGGGAGTAATTAACAAATGGTTACAGAGGTGATTCAACACGGCATTAACTTTCAACACAAATGCCCATTATTTTAGATAAGGTTTTAGAAAGACAGGGTTAAGTCAGTCTTCTATCATTATGTGTAATAACCAGTATTTGATCTGACAAAGAAACTGTCTTTTTTAGGCATTGACCCTGGCGGATCAAATATTTTCTTGGCAAGTCCTCCTTCCTCAGTGCGAGGACTTTGCCAAAAAAATATTATCAAAGAAAACTGTCCGAGAAATATTATTTTATCTGACACTGTCTGTAAGGTCAAATACCTACTATTTCACATTATGCAGCTTGTTCGCTTGAAAACCTACAAGGTAATTCTCTTAAAGAAACGGTCGCTGCTTCTTGTAAGAAAGCTATTATCATCCTGTACAAAAGAAGGTCTGTATTTTGCTTCCGTAAACCAATCCTGCTTGTGCAGCCCATTGTTAACCGACAACACCTTTATCGCTTTTATCCAGGCATGATGAAATGCCTCGTACTCATCATTACTCATGGTAAACAGTTCTGGCAACAGCACTTCAAACACAATAGTTACATCACCCAGCTTAGAGAGAATAGCATTGTGTTCTATTGCATATATCAGGAGTATCTCATTTAAGTTTTTCATTCAATAACTGCTTTTTCAATCTCACTTTTGAATAACTCTTTATCACATCAGGCACATTACGCCTTGCTATCTTTTTCATCGTGACATATTCACCATAAGTGCGGCTGAGTTTGTAAATTCGTATAAACAGTGCAGTGGTAAGCACTGCAATTACGGGAAGGCAAATAAAGATACCCAGGCCGCTGATTTAGATTATGGCAAACAGTATCAGCAATACATCTAAACCGCCGCCCAGGTACCAGATATATTGGGATTTGATACCTTTATTAATTTGATAGGCGGAGGACATGAATTATAAGCCGCAAAGACTTATCCACACCAGGCTTTTGAAATGTGGGTTGGGTAGGACTACCTGAAGGGCGTAGTGCAAGTGACACGAAATTGGCCTCATTTGCGATGTATAACTGCTTGTAAATGCGTAAATTTGGGAGTTGTGTGCCATTCCCCCTATTCCGGCGACTAGAATTAAATTCTTTGGCTAACGGAATGACAAAAAGGTGAAAATTAATGCTTAAATTCAAAAAATATAAACCATTAATTTGCATGGCATTACAAAAACGTTAGTCAGAATATTATCGAACCCCTTAACATTTCAAAATTTCATTCTTATAACGAAGTAAAATTGCTAATGGACAAATTAAAATTATTCAGACTGCTATCATTGAGCTTTCTTTTCGCTTGCTTGACAAATTGTTTATACTCACAAACTCTAAATGATTCTTTGACAGTAAAAGTGGACAGTATCTTCCAACGATTTAATAGTAAGACAAAGCCAGGAGCAGCAGTGGCAATTATTGAAAATGGAAAAGTAGCTTTTAAAAAATGTTACGGTATGGCTAACCTTGAATATGACATACCGTTGACAACTTCCAGTACTTTTGACATTGCATCTCTATCAAAGCAATTTACAGGCTTTGCTATTTCAACACTAATTGAACAAGGAAAAATAAATTTGAACGATGATGTGAGAAAGTATTTACCACAAGTTCCTTCTTTTGGAAAGACTATAACCATAAGACATTTGCTATATCATATAAGCGGTTTAAGGGATTGGTCTGGTACATTACAGACAGCAGGCTGGAGATATACAGAGTTGGCTTCTTTCAATGATGTTATGAAAATGGTGAATAAGCAGAAAGAACTTGACTTTGAAACGGGAACTCAATATTCTTACTGCAATTTGGGATATAATCTTTTAGCTGCCGTTGTTGAAAAAGTAAGTGGACAATCCTTTAGGAATTGGACAAAAGAAAACATATTTAGTAAACTTGGAATGAACTCATCAAATTTTTGGGACGACAACAGCCTGCTGACAAAAAATATGGCTTATTCATATTATCTTGATAATGGTAATTATGGAAATTATCCAAACGTAAACTCAGCTTATGGTTCAAGCACTTTGAGAACTACTCTTGACGACCTAACAAAATGGGTTATATTTTTTCAAAACGCAATTCTTTCAAAAAACCCAGTTGTTGTCAGAATGATTCAAAACGGAACATTAGATAATGGCGATCCACTTAACTACGGATTTGGCTTAGAAGTAAGATACAAAAATGCCGACCCAATTATTATTTTTCATACAGGTGCTTGGGCAGGTTACAGAACAATTATTAAAAACCATATTCCTGAAAAAATATCATTTATTGTACTTTCAAATGCTGACGACAATTATGCAATAGAATCGGCATCACTCCTTTCTAATTTATTTCTAAATACAGAGAACGAAAACATACCTAAATCAAATGTATCTAAAATAATTGTTGACCCTAAGTTGTTGAAAAAATATATCGGACTTTATGAATGGGGAGGCGGGGAATTAAATATTACATTAGAAAATGGCCAGCTCTTTTTGCAATACACAGGCGAACCTAAATTTCCATTGACAACAATAAATGATTCAAGTTTTTTATTGGCAATAGCTGACAAAGTTGTAACGTTCAAAAAATCAAGTAATGGAAATTTTGAAAAACTAATGTTTCAGACAGTTGAAGGTTATAAAATCAAAACAGGTATTTCAAAACATTCACCATTGACTGACTATTCAGGAATTTATTACAGTGAAGAACTTTCTGTTGAATATAAAGTTGACATTATAAATAGCAAACTCTTCATTCATAATTTCAGACGTGGCGACTTTGAACTTACTGCAAGTAATTCTATCAACGATTTATTTACGTCTGACATAGGCAGGTTTCAATTTTACAGAAATACAAAAGGAAAAACTATTGGCTTTAAATTGACAGGACAAAGCAATCGAAATATTCGTTTTGACAAAGTAAAAATGACGCTTATTAAGTAACAGACAAAAAATACGGCACACAACACGCCACTTTAGGCAACCGCGGGCGGACGTGCAAGTTTTGAGAATTTAGGCTTCGGTTTAACTTCAGTTAATCAGCCGAGCGGACGCTTAGCCCGCCAGCGCAGATTTGGCTACGCTCTTAGTGGCGCTGGCTACATTTCGCATAAATTGGTACATTTCATTTTCAAACGGTCTGACACGCCAGGCGGACGAACTCCGATCACCCTTGCTGCGTAAAGCGGCCGGACGTTAGCGGTAAGCATAAAACAACACCCTGCAAATTATGAAGAGAAAATACAAAATCGCAGTTATAAATTTAGCAGCGGTTACGGCTGACGATTTTCAAATGCCACCACATCGCCAAGCGGAAATCGTTGCCTGCAAGCATTACAGACATAAAACATATTTACTAAATTAAAATTGAAAAATATTTAAATCACTCTATAAAATCATCAGGCAACATTCTTCAATTCAATCTTTCAAACTCAACCGCATATTCTTTCTGCTTTGAAAAATCTGGCAGGATAACATAAAATGAACCGATACTGATTTGCTTATAGTCGGCAAGTAAGTTACCGTTGGGCAGCAGGCAGATACGCAATGACCTGCCCCGGAAAACATTGACCAGAATAGCAGGAATAATGAGATACCGTCTTTTAAACACGAAATACCCACTTTCAATTTTCCCTTTGAAAGTATTAGACTTAATAAGGGTTGTACTATCCCAGTGTAAAACTTCCAGTTTGTTGTTTTTCTTTACTTTTATCTCTACGAAATCCAATTTTGTCTTTGGGTTATACCCCCTGTCAAACAGATACCAGGACAAGTCACCTCTGACTGAGGAATCTGCGTGAAAAGGCTGGGATTTGAATTTACCTCCCAAAAGATATAACGAGGAATCTACAAGGCTTACCCTGTTTGGATGAATTGGTATATTTCTTAAACTTGAGCATGAGGAAATTATCAACAAACTGATGAACAGGTATGGTATTTTTTCTTTAAACCTCATAAATTGAAATTATACTATGCTCTTGTATTTGGCCGTATAGACTAAGTATCTTTAGTTATTTTACATTGCAATTTCCAGTAATTCATACTTTTAAGACATCAATAATTCTCCATTTCGACATAAGGTACAAACTAGTTTCTCCCCGTTAAAACAGGTTGCAAAACCTGCCAGAATTCGTTTGTCAGTTTCATATTATAACGTCAAATTTACTGGTTAACTTCCAGATTTATCAACCCAACATCACCTGTGAAATGGTAGCAATAAATCACTACACCTTAATGATACTGAAAAGAAAGTTTTCGGCAAATTTGTTTCAGGGTTTTTGATAAATTATAAAAGCAGAAGTTTAATCCTATTGGCACATTTATTATCACCCTAAACGTATTTTATATAATTACCAACCGTCCTTTTTCTTCATGATTTTTTGCACTCTGTTCATCCAATCAGCATTAAAATTAAGCTTGTATTGGGGAGCAATACCAATTTCATCATACTTACGATACTCCCTGTAACGGGTGGTGGTACAGCCAACTGTAAGATTAGAACCCGGAACTTCCACCGCAAATACATTTCCGTACCCCGTGTATCCGCCTGAATTTTCACCAAAGGTTATAACCTTGCTGCTTTGTATTGCATGAAAAATAAAGCCTTCGCAACTGCTGGCAGATAAGTGATTATAAATAAGCGCTACTTTTCTGGGATAAGGTAATATTTTATTCCTCGTAATGTAGGTAGTTTTATCCCCGTCCATTGGTATAAAACTGGGGATGGGTGCTTTTTCCATTTTAGCAACATACTCCTGCATAGTCCTAATACTTTCGGCTCCATAATTTGCAGAATCTGCTAATTCCTTCTGCAATTCGGTTTTATACACAGTTAGGTTTTGCGGCGTAACATACATATCGGCAATGTCATTTTTCATGGGCCCGGTATAAATAAAATCAATCAACCCCTGATAACAGTTTTCTGAACCACCTCCATTGTTTCTTACGTCTATTACCAAAAATGGCTTTGAAATAATTTCATTGTAATGTGCCTTATAACAGGAGTCAAGATAATTAAAATAAGGGCCGGAAAAAGTGGTTACATGCAGGTAAGTGGTGCTGTCGTTTAGATGACTGAATTCAAAAAGTGGAGTGGACTGGCTGTATATTTCTTTGCGCTTAGTGAAATAAAGTTCCTCCAATGTACCGTCGTAAAACTTTATTTTTTTTCGCTGCCGGGTATGGTCTTTTAACAAAACAACTGCGTCAAAAGCTGGCCATTTTTCAGGGGTGAGTACAAATTTAACCTGGCCTTTTTTCCATAAAACTGAGGATGATTCCAGTATAACTGCCTTATATTTTTTATCAGTCCTCGTTAATGCTACTGTATATCCTGGAAAAGGATACGAATAATAAATACCTTCAACTTCTTCAGGCCGCTTCTTTTTTAATGTTTCAATTACCGAACTGCTTAATGCCATTGTTTCAGTGCTTTTGTAAGCTACCGAGTTTAGTACTGCAGCCACAGCAGCAGTATCATTTTCGTTAATATTGTTTATTCTTTCCTGTATATAAATATGCTTGTCTTTAAAAAACTCCAAATACAATGATATAAAATATGCACAGTTTGTTTTGCATGAATCAAATTGTATTGCTGTCTTGAGTTTTTCACAGAAAAGGTCATATTCCTTTCTTCGTTCAAGTGTTATATTGTCGCTAAATGCAGCATGGTTCTGCTCTATATATGACTTTACAAAAGCGAAGTTTTCTTTACAGTTGCATTGCTTTACCTGTGCCTTTGGTTTTGCAATAAAAAACAATACAGCTATTAGAAATAACAGGTTTTTCACCATCGTGCTATTTAAACTCTTTCGCATCTCTTAGTCTCTCCATTATTTTTGCAACGTATATGTCATAATTTCTGTCTGCAGGTATTGCGGTGATATAAGACTGCAATTCGTTTACAATAAAAGGTACGTAGATAAAACCATCTCTCACGCAGTCAGCAATCATTTGGGAAGCAGTTTTTTTATTCCCCATATAGCGGCTGATGAGTATTTCCCCTGCTTTTACAAAGTGTTCATACAGACACATTTTCCAGGAGGTGTAGGCTTTGCGTGCCATTATTTCACGGATGGGTTCATACAGTTTTTCGGTGGACTGAACCAAATCATCAGGCAGTTTGTCAATGGCAGGGTTTACAAAAGAATGACCGAATTCATGAACAGCCAGATTTTGGATTTTGTCAGCAAAATTAAAACCCGGGTCGGGGTGCTGGTCATCGTGTGTAATAAAACCAAACGGGCCAAAGGAATTATAAATCGTTGCCGTTTTTCTGTTCATTTTACCAAAGCCCATTCCGTTAAGTATGTCTAAACCTGGCACAAAGCAATAGCCGTTAAATTGCTTTTGATAAAAATGTTCCATTACCGGCACAAATTCAAGGGGTGGCAAATTGGCTCTTACCTGAGTAAGCATCTTATCAAGGTAAGGCTGATACTCCTGCAGGTATTTGTCAAAATGCACATCGTAATAAAACTGGTTAAAGGCTTTAAAAAATGCAGCGGCCTGTACTTTGGCTTCCTGCATATTGCCGGTTTTTGAAAAAGCAAGAATTACATCATCATCCATGCTGTCATTGAGTGCGGCCTGAGGCACTTGGTTGGCCTGCAATAATAAGCTGATAAAAAAATCATTGTACAACCCTGCTGCCACATATTTCCGGTACATCTGCATCATAGTGCAACTGTCGAACAACCTGAAGCGGGTGTAATTTTTTACTGCCAGCGAATACCAGTCTTTCCACATGCTTCTGCGCCCGCCAATCTCTGCCGAATCTTTTACTGCCAGTGCATCCGGTGCATTATCCAGTTGCATCATCAATCCGAATAATTCAACATTTGAATTGATTTTTACAGAAATTTCTTTTCCAGGTTTTGTTTGATAGTTTATCGCAACTTCACCCTCAGCCTTTTTACCGCTAACATTTATTGAAATATTGCCATTTGTTTTTATTGGAATGTAATAATCTGCTGTATCATCTTGTGTTATTGGTTCGCTTTTCCAAAGCAGTTGCTTTTTGTTTTTAACCGATACAACCAAACTTCCTTTTTTAACCGCAATTCTCCAGTTAATAAACAGTATATCCCCCGGTATAATTTTAACAGGCACAATATCGGTGGTATTAAAATTCTTAAATACTTCTATAATTTTTCCGGGTGTATTATTGCTTTCGAAAGATTTCTTTTGCCCATACAATGCATTGAACACTACCAGAAGGCAGATAAGGATTCTAATGACTTTTTTGCCGAAAGAGTTATTCATTTTCACTTTTTCAGCAATAATACCTTTATTGGGGCAATGGCAATTGTATAAAATTGCTATTTTTTTAAAATAAGCAAGCTGCCTGAATATAAAGAAGGCGTAATGCCGAAAAACTTCTTAAAATTGTTGATGAAATGACTGGCATCGTAAAAACCGTTTAAATACGCTACCTCATTTACCGGTACATTGTTAAGCAATAGTTTCTTTGCTTTACCAAGTCGGCAGAGCATAATATAATTTTGCGGGGTTACACCCTTTGCCTTTTTAAATTCACGTATAAAATGAAACTTGCTCATGTAAAACTGTTTTGCCAGCCAGTCAGCATCAATGGGCCTGTCTGAATAATCGTTAATAATCTCATCAATTCGAGCAAAAGTATTTCGCCAGTTCTTTTTCTGTTCAGGAATTGTGGAATACCGTGTAAGTTCATTAAAACATTGCTTTAAAATGCCATTTTTATCTCCATTTACTGAGAATAATTTCATCATCATTTTAAAGAGTGAGGGGTTATAGATTACCCTTTCAAGATGCTGAATATCCTTATGGTTGTTAAAGTATTTAAGAACATTTGGATTTACATATAATGTTTTGTAGCTATAGCCTGCATCATTAAGAGAGTAGTTACGATGCACTTCATTGGCCTGAGTTATACTGATAGTTCCAGCTGGTGCAATAAATTCCTGTTCGGTATTGTTGAGTATTTCTATACCGTTTGTTATTAAAGAAACACAGTATATGTCGTGGAGATGAAAAGGAAAGTATGCGTTTTCACTTTCAGAAGAAAACAGTTCAATATTGTCGTAATAATTTAACCTGCTAAACTGGAACTGAGGCATAAAATTTATTTAACAACCTGAAAATAGATAACTTAAGATACTTAAATCACCGCAAATAACCTGAAATCAATTCATAACAGGGTATAGTTTTGTAGCCAGGATGTATGATATTGGTTTTTTTTTAATTTTTTGGGCGATATATATTTGTGTAGCACAAGCATCACAATATTCCTTCTTTTTATCTAAATATCATCAAATGGAAAAAAATATTAGGGCAGCCTGGAATAAGCGAAAGCGGTTTTTAATTCTTCTGTCAGCCTTCCATTTATGCTTAGATGCTGAAGCGCAAAACGGCTCAAAATATTTTACAACACTTGAAATTAATAAACCGGTCAGGGACTTGATTTCGTCGAGCGGATTCAGCACGCCGCTGCAATCTTTTATTAATATAACAACTGTTTTTATGAATGGGCAGGATAGGCTGATAAGGGCCAGTAGTGTATCAATGAATCAATATGACCTGCCTGACAGTACAGCTCCTGATATTACTATTTCTCAGGACGAAAAGAACCAGTACCTGAACACTACTATCAAAGAAGTTATCACGTACAAAGACTCTGTGGCGTATGTGATAAGTTATTTAACCCAATCATTTTATAGTATCCGGAGCTTTTATCTTGAAAATGGGAAATGGTTAAATGCGGGAGAAGATGGCAAAAGCAGCGTTGAAAATGCAAGAAATTATATTAAGTCTATTGCTATGAGTGATATGAAAAAACTTCGACGGTTTTATGAATTTGCTGCACCTTCAGCTAATGTGACTGTTTTAACTGAATACCTGAAAAAAAATAGTATTGCGGCTGTGACGTTCCTGCTGCAGCAACTTCAAGCTCACAAACTGGTTATTTATGGCGAAATTCATCAACGGAAGATCTCTTGGGAGTTTTTGAGAAAATGTATACAAGATAAGAAGTTTGCTGTCTCATCAGGAACTGTAGTTATGGAACTGCCATCACATAAACAACATGATATAGACATCTTTTTGGCAAAGGATACAATAGATCACAATTTGCTTCTGGATATTTTCCGGGAAGCTTATTTTGATGGATGGTACGACAAGGGCATGTATGATTTTATTCTTCAAGTCTGGAACACAAACCATAAACTGGGGAAAGGGTCAAAAATTAAAATAGTACTTGCAGACACACCTCGCCCTTACAAAACTTTCGGAACAGAAGACGATATTAAAAAAAGTGACAGGAACTATAATAGGGACAGTTTTATGGCTGAAATTATACTGAAATATTTTGTAAGTTCAAAAGACAAGCGCAATACACTGTTTATTGTCGGTACAGGCCACGTGGCGAAAACACTTAAATCTGCCGGAAGCATTTTAAAGCAAAAAATGGGAAGTAATTGTTACACTATATTTACTCATGGCCCTGAAGCCAGTAACTGGACTAAAATACCAGAACGGCTAAGGCATGGAGTGTTTGATAAAGCATTTTATAATGTCGGGAGCCGACCATTGGGATTTAACTTAAAAAACAGCCCTCATGGTAAAGAACCCTTTGACGGGCTTTATTATGAGGCTGAGGGTTCCTTTTTTGACAATTATGACGGGTATGTTTTTTTAGGGCCCCTTGATGATGAGCCCAATGGCGAGGTTTTAGAAGATCTATTTAGTCCCAAATTTATTCAGGAACTTGACCGGCGTTACTCTCTGCTGGGCAAAAACTTGCTTAAAGAGTGGAAGCTTAAGGAGCTAAGTAAAAAAGACATCCTGAATAATTTATACACAGAACATAGTAAAAAAAGGTTTCCGTATTTACCAGGGTTATAAACATAAAGTGATTTAAAATTTTATAAATTTTAATCACGGATTACTGAACAAATTATCAGTAATCTTAGTTTGGGTTAAAATGTTTAGGGTATCTTACAGTGGCTCTCAAAATACAACTATGGTTTTATTGAATGGGGTTGGCGACAATTAACCTATGAAAAAAGCTGCCTATTAAAAAGCCTAAATTAGATATAAAGCACCTTTGTTTACAAAGCAGTATCCGAGAATTAGAGTGCCTGAAAATGCTCCTGTTAATAGAGTAATTGATTATAAGATATCTGCATAAAATTGCCTAATAATATATTGCGCAGAATCAAATATTTGTGAATTTTACCCGATTTTGCATCTTACATACAGTGTACAAGATGCTAACAGATTTAATTGGCCTAAACTGTATAATTTGAAAGATACAAAAACTGAAAAATTGAGGTTTTTTTTATTACCCCTGATGGTTTTTGCTGTTACAAAAAATATATGGTCCCAACCCTATAGTCCTTCAAATTCTTTTGCTCATTTATATAAAGAAAGCAATCCGTCCCTTCACTATCAGTACGACAGTTTGCGCCAAATACACAATTATTCAGACAACTGGGATTTTGACAAGGATGGAAAACCCGACCAGCTTTATTTTGTAGGCACAGGCGGGGCACACCTCTATTTTTATTTAAGGGTGATACTCAGCACTGACAATCTTGTAAGAAATTATCCATTTATCCAATCCGATTTCCCGGTATTACCGTCAGACGAGGAGGTGAATACTCCCGGCTTCTCTCCAGAAAAAAATATGATACAGTTTGCAGTTTTCAGTTACGATAATGATAAACAAATGAGTATTTTTATTAGACTTGACAAATCATCATTTGCAGTAGAAAAAAGGGGGTTGAGAAAAAGGGGAATTAAAACAAAACTTATAGTGTTGTCTTTTAAGAACACTAAAACAATTTTCAAAGATTTTCATTACAAAACAAAATAAGCGTCAGTGCATCGGAACAGAATTATCATACTATCCCTGATTTTACTTTCAGTAAACATCAAATCAATTGCCGGATATAACAGCAAGGATACATCGGTCTGGCTAGAAAAGATAAATTCAATTAACAGAATTCATTTTAATGATTCCTGCAAAAAAACTGTAACAATTGACAGCTTAAAGAATGGAGAACAGTACTCTATCAATGTGGAATCAAACGGTTGTTCTCACCATACAAATCTTTATCTAACGATTTCAAAAACTGGCAATAGCTACTATGCAGCATTTAGAATGGCAGGAAAAATAGAAGGAGAAAAAGTGAAAAAGAAATTCTGGAGAACAAAACTTAGTGAGGCGCAGATTGATTCAATAAGAATATTTGAAAATGAACTTATCAGGATTTCATCAAAAGAATATAATTGTACTACTATTGATACTTACTCTTTAATCATAAACGGAAATAAGTGCGATTATAAAATTGATTATTGCGACTGGAAAATGAATATCGGAAAATTGACCTGGATTTTATTTAAGCAAAACAGTATTGAAGAACATAAATTATGAAGATTCTGTTTAAATTGTCAGCCGTATTACTTTGTGCCTCTTGCAATAATAATGCAATACTTGAAAAAGGAAGCATACAAACCGACTCAATTAAAGGCCAACAATCATTTGAAACAAGAGAAAATGAAAAGAAAGGAGTAGCGAAACTTTCAGTTTTAGTTTTTCCTCCTTTTGACAAAATAGCTAATGAAGGTATATCCCCAGCCATTCAAGTATATCTTGAGCAAATTATTTCCGATGACACAGCGTTTAATCTATTAAAGTTTCCTTATAAACAGTTGATAAATGTTCCTTATCAAAATGTGTTTGACAAAGAATACTGTAAACCCGTGCTAGCTAAATTAAAGACTGATATTATTCTAATGATTAAACTTGACCAGGCGTTACGAACCGGGCAAATGGCAAACGATAAATGGAATTTTCAAATAAAAATATTTAACATACTTACAGGCAAACAATTTTTATCAAACATAGCAGGATACAAGTTGACAAACTCAGAGATGGAAAGACTTCTGGATTCAAGAAAACAATATTTGTCAAAAGAAATTAGTAATACTCTTAATAATGAATCTTCATTTAAATAAGATTTTCATGAAATTAGTAACAACGCAAATATTATTTCTTTTCCTTTTGCTTAAATACTGTACAGTGATTGCTCAGGTTGGTCAAACAGGAAGTTACATATTTGAGGCCGAAATATTAAAAATTGACACGATTCAGCTTAGTGAAACAACTGGGGGATTACCAGATAAACTAACTATGGCACGAATAGTTAGTTTTAAAATTGTAAAACATCTTTATGGAAACAAAAAAAACATTTCTTCCTTTTTAGTAATAGAATTAGCAAAAGGAGAACATTTGTGTGATTATGATTTCAAAATGCATAAGACATATCACGTTAAGGCACACATTAGCAGGTATCATTCCCAGGAAATAGCAAAGAAGTATCGTCACTGGTTTTATAAATTAGACTGTATGGATTTGCCAGTTGAAGTAATGAAATAATGCTGCTAAAGCTCTTAAACTCAATTTAACTTGCTGGTGGGTGCTATAGCCGCCTTCTACAAGGGGGGTAATCAAAATTTTCCATGTTTAGTAGAAATTGCGGTCCAGCTTTTATTTTTAGCTGTAAGATAATATTGCATTCTATAATCACAATAACAATCACATGGGTTTAGTGTATCCTTGTTACGGCTGTTGGCTAAAACAAGTTAGTGTATTGTTACTTAATTTTGTTTCACCTGTAAAAGACAAACAACAATCGGCAATAAAGTCGAAGCTGATAATAGTAGTATCACCAGCAGTTATTTTTTTACTGTTTAATTATCTTCTTTGCTTTTCCCATTGGTTGATTATTTTGGTATAGCCTTAGGAAGTACACGCCTTCCGGAAGATTTCTTATATCAATTCTATAATTACTTAAAAAATCATATTTGACCAGCCTTCCATTTACATCAACAATAGTATAACGAATGCCTGACAAAGCAGCTTGGTTAAACTGAATAAACACTTCTTCCCTGGTTGGATTTGGGTAAAGTATAAAATCATTTGTATTAGAGCCTACCGGATATCCGTCTATTTGTATATTATCAAAAGCTGCAAATAAAAGTGTAGATGCTCCAAATTGTAATGAGCCATCATCAGCAATAAATCTAACCTGGAAATTTTTATTTATGTATTTATCAAGATCAATAAAAACCCTTGAAGGCAGGCTATCCCAAATCATTCTTCTTTCTGCATTAGTACGAGGAGGTCTTTCATCTCCCTTTCGTTGCATTACCGTTTGCCAGGAATTGCCATCATATATTTGCACTTTGATAGATGCGTTTGTTGAGCTGGCAGGAAACAAATAGCTAAGAAAATTATAATCAAAATGCAATTTTATATCTCTATAGCTGCTTAGATCAACTATAGGGGAAGTAAGAGATAATGCACCATTATATGGATTTCTAAACCGATTATGGTTGTTATAATAGATCATGCAGCTGCTATCAAAACTTCCTCGGAAAGTTGAGACCGTAAAGAAGTTTTTATCAGCAATTAACCACTTGGCATCGGGGCCTGATAAAACAGATTTTGCTAATAGTGAATCTCTCCAGCCTGCTGCCATAGTGCAGCCGTTCCAGTCAGCCGATAATATTTTGGTGCTGTTAAAACGATAATAAGGAGCTACAAAAATGGATTCCGATTGACATACATTATTGGAAGAATCTTTCTGCACAACTACCCTATGTGGAGCTCCATCAGCAAACAGATCTTTAATAATAACATTTGACGAAAGATCCGCTTTTACAAAGTAAGGCCGCTTATCTATTCTTACTATATAACTTTGGCCGGAGCAATTATTGCACTTTATGGATAACTGCAGATCATATTTATCGCTTCGGAAATTAATTGATTTAGCAAGGAAGTTAAGAGAGGATGTGTTAAAAATAATTGAAGTTGCCCGTCCTGTATCTCCATTACATAATCTTTGTACTTCAAACCTGTAAAGAGTACAGGAATTAAGGCCTTTTAGAGTAATGCTATTCCCGGATATTGCTTCTGTTTTGAGCCAACCATTTGAGGAAGAATCCTCTATTCTGTATTGAATAAGAAAATTACCACTGCCCGCCCAGGTCAAACGAATACTATCAGGAGAATTAAAATAATTAGCTCTCAAATCCCGAACTTGTTCACATATTGTTCCGGCACAGTCGCTGAAACAATTTATATTCTGAAACACAGTGGTTCGTATAGTTTGATGAGAACTATAGTTTACGCCTCCAAAATCTGCAAGCGTTGAAAAACGTGTACGACTTCCATCGGCTGCACTATACATAATAAACCCTGTTACATTAGATTTTACAATATTATCATGTGGGCAACCAAACGCATGACCTGTTTCATGGGCAACCAGTACACGTAAGAAAGCAGGGTCATCAGAATTGTACTTTAAGAATTCTTTACTGTAATTGTTACATCCTGTGACCCCATAATTGTATCCAACTACGCCTGCGCCATCAAGATCAAAAAGATCCCTGGCTGTCCAAAACTGAAAAATATTTTTGTAAGGAGGCATAAATTCACGAAGAATCCAGGTATTAAACTGATCATTAATATCGGCTACCTTTTCAGTATTGGATACCATATCACAACTCTTACATGTAGATACTACCACTTGTTCGGCTGCAAATTTCAATTCGTCTGTTCCCACATCAGTAGTTCCATCCGGTCCTAAATTAAGGGTTGTAAATGCCCCTTCTGCCAAATTTAAATTGGCAAGCAAAGCAGTTTCTACTGCATATACATCCGCCCCAAATTTTTGATAGATTGAATAATCAGCGACAGGGATAAATTTTATCTGTTTGCAAATAATAGTTTGTGGTGATTGCCCCCTTAAATTATTTTGCCGCTGTGCTTCGTTTATTGAAACGTCTTTGTCCTTGACACCACAGGAAAAAACCTCCTTATTAATCACATCATTTGCTTCATATAGGATATATACATCTTTTTCCTTTGTTCCAGTAAATCTATTTGATGGTTCAATGAAGTATTCTTTGCTATCAACCTGTATAGAACCATATATAAAACCTTCTTTAATAGCAAGCCTTACCTGTTCATCTTTGGTGCTTCCTTTTACTTTTCCTTTATAAAGAAAATCTGCATGTGAAGTCAGCGTTTGAGTTCCCTGTGGAGTCAATACCTTTAAATGATAGTTAACAGTAGTAATACCAGCGGGCTCAAGATCAATATCCCATTGCATATCATTTGAAATATCTAACCGGAAAGAAGAAATAGTATTTTGATGAACGAGTCGGGACAGCTTTTTACTTTCCAGTTGAACGGCAGAAAAGTGATGAATACTATTTTTAAAGGATTCAGTGTTTAGTTCAACTACTTTGCCTTTAAAAACAGGTGATGCCCCACCTTGGGAATAAGCAAGAACCCCAGAGGATAGGGTACAAAAAATAAGAAGAACCTTAGGATGTACTTTAAAACTAGTTAGCCCATAGAACTTTAAAAAGAAATTCTTACGGTTAAGATTAGAATTGAGAGTAGAAAATATTTTGTGTAAATGCAATTGTAACTGTTTTAGAGTTGGCATCTGTTTTCAAAGATAGTTAAGAATTGATGAAGTATGAGTCCCCAATTTTGGATGGGCATACTCCATTTTTTTTCAATATTCATAATGGACAGGAAGACGGCTTTTTGAGCGGCCTGGTCATCGGGAAACTGAACTGTAATGGACATTTAGTATTGATTTGCAAATATTTTTCCCCTGTATATACTGCTGTATATGTATCAACTTACAGTCTTTGGCTGAAATTTTTTATCTTTAAAATTGTTGATATATAACAACTTAATTACAGAAAGCCGCAATTCAAAAATTATGACAAGAACAATTTCTTTAAAATGGCTGAAAATTGCCCTGTTTTACATCATTGCCTGTGGTATCTCCTGGCCACTATTTTGGTGGAGAGACCAATTGAGCGGAAGCTGGCAATCGTGGCAGGTTCCTGGCTTTATAAAAACCTGGAGTTATATGTGGGGGCCTGGCATTGCCGCTTTGGTTTGTCTTTATGTATTCAGGAAAAATCATATAAGAACTGTCAATTTTTGGGGCGGCAATAAAATGAGAAGCATCGCATTTTACTGGTTACCAATACTTGCATTGGTAATACCAGGGTTACAGGAAAAACAATCTGGTATTAATCCTCATCTGATGCCGGTTATCTATGGTATTATAGGGTTTATCTCCATTTTCGGCGAAGAATTGGGATGGCGGGGGTTTCTCCAAGATACACTTACTCCAATGAAATCTTATCAAAAATTCTTTCTGATAGCGTTTTTATGGGAACTATGGCATTTCAGAACCAACCTTTACTTTAATCATGCTTACAGGCAGGAAGCTATAATGATATTGTATGTTATTGTACTGAGTTTCATTATCGGATTTGCTGTTGAAAGAACCCGTTCCTTATGGGTTGCTGTAACCCTGCATACCTGGGCTGATATCGGAGTTGAATTTGATTCAGTAGCGACCTATTGGGTACTCGGTTTTGCTATTCCTTTCTGGGCACTAATGATATATTACTGGCCAAAAGACAAGAAGCAGGCATCACAAGCAAATATTTCAGCAACCATACAAAAAAGCAGGGAGACTGTAGCCAATTAATATTATTTAAAAAACAAACTCAAATTATGAAAAATATTTTCTCCTTTAGTGCTATCGTTTTCTTCCTTTTCAGCATTCATTCGTGCCGTCCGGATGCAGTCATTCAGGAGCCGCCACCAGCAGAAGTGACATTCACTATGACAGACAGCATGAAAATTTCTTCCTTTTATGCGCAAACGATGGATTCTGCTCTTTATGTTTCTGTCAATAACAAGCAATTTGCCAGAAGCGCCCCACAACTAAAAATGCAATTTATGCAAAGCGGCAGTGATGCCAAGATTACTATTATAGATACCAGTTATAAGAATTATAACGGAACAATTGATATTTATTTCCTTAACAGGAACACAACCAACCTTACAGGTATATATTCTACATCATCATCTGATGTTTGCATAATACATTCCCAGCAAGTTGGTGTAGGCTCCTGGGCTTTTACCGGGGCTGGTTGTGATACCCCGGTTTCAGGAACAATAAAAATCAATTACGACAGTAAAACAAATACAATTTCAGGGTATATTGAAAAACTCAGCTTTCCATTTGGAACTTATTTGCCACTTTATCTCAACGGCACTCCACCTCCTTCCACTCTTGATGTTAAATTAATCAGCAGTGGGAGTACACGAAATCTTGATGCGGCATTTAGATTTGTAAGAAGGATTTAGGTTTACGCAACGTTCTTCTATAAATTTTCTTTTGCAAGAGCTGGAATATTAATCCATAGTTCCAACAATTCCTTTCAATATTATCAACATTCAAATTGTGAAGTAAATAATCTGGAAGATTGCCAAGGGCTGGTAAAGTGTATTTGTCAACAGGATGTCTACTTGTTTAGCTATACGAAATATTGGTGACTGTCATACTTGCCAGCAAAATGGCCGGTCTTTCTTCGGGTGAGTTTGTAGGCTTGGTTGCCTATAAACTAAAAGGAAAAAATAAGATTTAAAATGTTGCAAGCAGAAATAATCAATGATGCTGAAAAGCTGAATGCTGAAGTTGATGCCTATAAAATCATTGCCGTCAGCTCACTGTAACTCAATAGGTGCTGGGTGATTATCAATAGAGGACGGAGTAAAAAAGCTGAGTAGAGAGAAAGTAGGGGGTGAAGGCGAATTAGGTAATTCATAGTCAAGTAAATTGTAGGAAACTTTTATGCTCTAAACACTTGTTATCCATTATTTTTGGAAAAGTTTGCAATAATACTAATTTTTTTAGTATTTTTGACATCTACTGATATCAGATGACTGAGTTAAAAACTTTATTCACAAAATTAGGATTGGATAAAACCAATGGGCTTTATGTTACCGAAGAAGAACTTTGGAAAACAGAGACTGCATTCCCAAACCGTGTTAAACGATTACTTGAACGGAAGATTTTACCCGATGCTTTTTTCTGTTTTGACAATAAGCCATTAATATTATTTTTTGATACCCCTTCTAACAAACAAGAGTTACATAAAGCAATATGGAATTTTAATGAATGCCCAATTACAATAATAGTTGAGCAGGATAATATCGAAATTTTTAATGGGTTTAATTATCTTAAAGAGAATGCTTCTCTTGAAAAAATTGGCGGCACTGAAAAACTTAATGACTTTAGTTACTTTGAGTTAGTTACCGGACGAACATGGGAGCAATACAATGAACAGTTGGGTTACAAAAACAGGATTGATTATCATCTGTTAGAAAATATTAAAGCTGCAAGGGATTTACTTGTTTCAACTCATGAATTAGACACAAAAATTGTAAATGCCATAATTGGTAAATCAATTTTTGTAAGGTATTTGATTGACCGTAAGGTTAAGATGAAATTTGATGGCAAGCTTCGAACATGGTCAAACGATGAATTCTGTGAGTTGTTGAATCAGCCGAAAATGATTAAAGATTTTTTTGACTATCTGGAGGATAATGAAAAAGGGTTTAATGGTGATTTGTTCCCACTTACTACAGGAGAATACAAAAAAATAAAGAAGGAAGATTATCAGGTATTGCGACGGCTATTAAAAGGAGAAGATATTACTAACGGACAACTTTCTCTTTTTCAACTTTACGATTTTTCAATAATCCCAATTGAATTTATCAGCAATGTCTATGAATTATTTATTGGGGAAAGTAACCAACAGGCAGAAGGAGCCTACTATACTCCTTTATTTTTAGTTGATTACATTTTAAAAGAAACGGTTGATAAAAAATTAAGCCAAATTGAATCTGACTATACCTGTAAAGTGCTGGACCCTGCATGTGGTTCTGGTGTTTTTTTAGTAGAGACTTTAAGAAAGATTATTGAAAAATATATTAATGAAACAGGTATAGATACCAAGTCGGAAAAATTCAAGACAGTTATTCGAAATTTAGCTAAGGAAAATATATTTGGAATAGATAAAGATTTGAGTGCAGTGCAAGTAGCGGTTTTCTCAATTTACTTGACGCTATTAGATTATTTAGAACCACCGGGAATAGAAACTTTTAAATTCCCTAATCTTATAAATGGCAATTTTTTCAATGCAGATTTTTTTGACCAATCGTCTGCTTATAATAGTCAATTAAAAAACATTGAATTTGATTTTATAATTGGTAATCCACCCTGGATGAGGGGTAAAGGAGAGGTACAAAAACCCTTATATGTTCAGTATATTGAAGAAAGAAGGAAAAAAGAAAAAGAACTATCGGGGCCTCAAATTCAAATAGGGAATAAAGAAATTGCACAATCGTTTTTATTGAGAAGCAGTGATTTTTCTGCCGCAAATACAAAGTGTGCTTTGATTGCAACAAGCAAAGTTTTATACAATCTTCAAAGTATTGAATTCAGAAAATACTTTTTACATTATTTTAAGCTGGATAGAATATTTGAACTTGCTCCTGTTAGACGAGAAGTGTTTGACAAATCAAACGATAAGGCGATAGCCCCAGCTTGTGTTTTATTCTACAACTATGCTAATAGAAAGTCAACAGGAAATAATATTGTTGAGCATATTTCAATAAAGCCAAGTCGTTTTTTTTCTTTATTTAAAATTTTCACTATTCACCGGACGGATTTTAAAAAAGTAGAGCAAGAAAATTTGAAGAATTTTGATTGGCTTTTTAAATTACTATTACATGGTTCATATTTGGATTTTAACTTTTTAAAAAGGTTAAAAAATGATTATAAAACAATAGAAGATATAATTTCAAATAGTAGTGATTTTGTTGTGGGAACTGGTTTGCAATACAGTAGTAACCCTACATATAATTCAAGTCATCTAAAAGGGCTACCTTTCATTGATGCGTATGCAGTAATGCCGTTTTTTATCATACCAGAAAAAGTATCTGTATTTAATAAATCGAAGGTACATAGACTTCGGGATGAGAAACTTTTTAAGCCCCCAATGCTGTTAATTCGAAAAGGTCTTGACATGGACTCATTAAAATCCTATTGTGCTGTATGTACAAAAAAAGCGGTTTTTAAAGATTCTATTACAAGCATAGCAGCGGTTAATAAGAACCAGAGTAACTCTTTATATGATATAGGGGCATTACTAAGCAGTAATCTTTTTTCCTACTATGCAATATGTTCGTTTAGTTCAGTTGGTATTGAAAGAGAACAATCTCACAGCGATGATAAATTTAGCTTGCCCTTCGTTGGGTTAAAGGCACAGCAAAATATTGAGGCTATTGAAAAACAAAATAAAATCATACACAAAGAAAAATCTAAAGCGTTACAGGATGATTTTGCAATTCAGTCAGCAGCAAATAATATCAAGAGTGAACTTAGCGTAATAAACGATATTATTTATGATAAACTTGAAATAACTGAAACCGAATTAAGTTTAATTGATTACAGCTTAAACGTCAGTAAAATTTTAATAACTGGAACTGATAGTGATAGAGAAATGTTGTTTTCCAAACTGCATTTCAAAGATGATATTTTAAAAAAATACGCTACAGTTTTTCTAAAACGATTTAAATCAGTAACCGAAAAAACAAATAAAAAATTTATTGCTGAAATTTGGGTTACAGACCAAATAGTTGGAATGTTTTTTAAAACAATCCCCCAAACCGAATACACCGAGAATGTATGCTGGGAAAATAAGCAAGGCCAGGATATAAGTGTGCTTTCTTTTCTTTCAAAATTGAGTTCTGAGAAAATAACCGACAAATTATTTATTCAAAAAGATATTCGTGGGTTTGAAAAAGACTACTTCTATATCATCAAGCCTAATGAAAAAAAACTTTGGCATAAAGCAATAGCATATTGGGATGTAAATGAATTTGCTGATGCTATTCTTAAAGCAGGGAGGGCTGGTAAATAATGTTCTCCCAATTAAATGCTATCGGTTACAATGGAAATGGCAATTTCTTTCATGCCGAATTTGAAAGAGTACTTTCCCATGTAATCGCAGGTTACAAACAAATGCTAACAGATAATGTAACCCTGGTCAATAATGAAAATAGTATCAGAGATGTTTTACTTTATTCTTACCTGAAAAAATCCGCTTTCAAAAGGGCAAATAACATTACTGACTTTTTATTTGATAAAGAGCTTGAAGAAAATACAGGCAGGATAGACATAAGGATAATGCCTGTTAATCCTTTCATTTCTGATAATGCTTACTATATTATTGAGTGTAAAAGGCTTAATTCAAAAAATACTTCAGGCAAAACGGGTTTAAATGGGGAATACATAGCTGAAGGTGTTTGCAGATTTGTATCTCAAAAATATTCATGCTATCATCAAACAAACGGAATGATTGGTTTTATTGTTGATGATTTGGATATTCATAAAAACATTTCCTCTTTAAATACTCTTTTAAGTTCGCAATTTCCAGAGGCAAAGACAGCGAAAAATATTTCCCAAAGAGGGATAGTTAACGGATTTGATTTCTCTTATTATTCAACTCATACCGGCAATAACATTGAATTACTTCTTTATCATTTAATGCTTAATTTTTCTGGCAATATTAAAAATTAAATTTCCTTGCTCCATTTCTAACCAACCGATGAAGTGATTGCGACGCAACGAAAATGCCATAAAATTCTACTGAGGCCGGTATCAAAAAATCACTTCTCCTTTTCTTCCTCCACAATCCTCAACAACTCTTCCTCAATCGGCAGGTTCACTAAATACTTGCTTACAAAAGCCTGCTGCGGCAAAGCCCATTTGTAGCATATTTCAATAATGCCTCATTTTTACCAGTACAAAGTATAATACCAATGAGCGGGTTATCGCTGTTTTGGCTTTCACTTTTCCTATAATAGTTCAGTTACATATTCATTTGGTCGGCAACGCCGTTGTAAAATTCACCAATCTTTAAATCCAGTAACATGGCATTTTAAAGTGCGGTGGTAAAACACCTGGTCAATACGCTAATGCTAGTTATAGCTGGTCTTCAAAACAAAAGCCAACGGCCAAGTCAATTAAAAAATGCTGCAGGTTGATAATATTGGGTTCTTCTAAATTGCTTTCGTGTAAGCAGCTTTATCTTCTAGTGCCAGAAACTCCAATAGGTAGGTGTTTTTAAACCGGATTTCAGGCTTGGGGTCTCATTGCCGGTTAAATTGTTGCAACACTTTTGGTTTAGCGGTTCTTGGGCCAGTGCATTTGTATAACAGTCTTTCTATTGCCCGTCTTAAGTCCCTTAAAACCAGTTATTCGGTATATCCATGTTTCATAAAAACGGCGTTTAGGTTATGTATTGACTTTAAATAGCTATTAGGTAGAAATGAGGGAGAGCAGAGTTTGTTACGCGTTGCTGACAACATAATTTAAGTAAATAGTTTTGAACCAGAATGCGTTGATTGTTAATTACATAGTAATAAATTTTTCCATATCTATGGCAAAAAAGTTCGACAAATCCCCGGTTCTCTCCACAAAGCCTCACAATATTGTGAGGCTTTTTTATTTTAGAATTGACGAAATTTAGCAGCAATTTTGTTTCAATTTCAATGAAATCATCCTTTACCATAGCATGCCGTGGCTCCTGGCTTTCGCTGGCACAGGCGCATTTATTCATTAAAAAGGTAAATGCTTTTTTTCCGCATATAAAGCTGGGTATAAAAATTGTAGAAACGGCTGGCGACAGGGAGCAATCAATGCCTTTACATTTAGTTGAAGGGAAAGATTTTTTTACTAAAGAAATACAGCAAACCCTAAACCGCAACGAAGCTGATTTTGCCATACACTCCATGAAAGATGTGAGCAGCCTTGATTTTTTTAATGAAGGGCATTATGCTGTGTTTGACAGGGAACTGCTGCAGGATGTGGCAATTTTTAACGCATCAGTAATTACAAAACTGCAAAAAGGAGAAACTGTTGTAATTGGTACTTCTTCTCCAAGGCGAAGCAATATGGCCACTGCATTTTTGCAAAAAGCATTGCCGCAGTTTAATAATGCAGTAGCAAATGTTGAAGCTGTTTCTATAAGAGGTAATGTGGATACAAGGCTGCAAAAATTACATGATGGGCAATATGACGGAATTATTTTGGCAGCAGCAGGGCTAAACCGGTTGTTGCAGTATGAACCGGCAAAACAAAAAGTGAATGAATTGCTGAAGGATAAAAAAATAATGCTGTTGCCATTGTTTGAATGCCCGCCGGCAGCCGGGCAAGGCGCTGTGGTTGCAGAAACACAAAAAGATAATGCAGATGGAATAGTTATTTTAAAAGCAATTACCGATACACAGTTTACAGAAGCTATTAGAAAAGAAAGAGTATACGCAGGCCGCTATGGTTACGGCTGCTCACAACCATTTGGTGTTTTTCATTTAAATACTCCTGCGGTTGCATTTACCTATGCATCCGGCAGCAGTGATAATGCAGGAAATTTTACTGAATGGGATTTTGATGCGGCTTTGTCTTTAAAAGATAAAATCCTTTTTTCATCTGCCGATTACATGAAATCTTTTTTTGAATATAATTATGTGGATGATGCTAAAGTGGATGAACATGCAGCAGCAGTTTTTATTTCAAGCTATAAAGTAGTGCACAACGATGCATTGAAAAAACAAATTGAAAATAAAAGAGTATGGGCATCGGGCACAAAAACATGGTACGATTTGGCAAAAAAAGGTGTTTGGGTAGAAGGTGCTGCTGATGGATTGGGTTTCCATTTTCTGTCACCGGTTTTTAAAAGCCCGTTAATAAATATTGATGCAAACAGTATTCAAATTATCACAAACAAAAACAGCATACAACATTGGGTGGATGATGGTTTTAATGCAGCATATACTTACGGGTTAAAAGGAAATTTATCAAAAGAAATAAAAGATAAAATTGCCAGCGCTGATATTATTTTTTGGACAAGCTACCAGCAATATGAATTGTGCAAAGAAATTATAAAAAAAGAAGTACAGCATGTTTGTCCATCGGGTAAAACCGCAACATTGCTTCAGGCACAAGGCTTACAGCCTGTAATTTTTCCAACTATAAAATCATTTATTGATTGGAAGAGAAGGCAGGAAATGAAATAAGATTCTTCTAATTTAAAAGATATAAATTCACGGCTCATCACTCACAACTCACTAATTTAATTGCAGTGCAGGCAGGCGGTATGTTTGTCCATCATACACAAACAGTTCATCAATTTCAACTGTCCAGTATTTATATAAAGGAGATTTTGATAATATTTTTTCAACCTCTTTTTTGCTGCCGGCATTTATAATCATCCAACTGCGCTGGCTTTCCATACTTACTGAATAATAGTCTATGGTGTTTTTTTCAATAAGCGCATTAATGTATACCCTGTGCGGCGGCACAAAACTCATGAACTCATCATCCATTTCAAAATGAACGGTAACCTGGTACTTGTTCAGTTCTTTTTCGTTTAAATAGTCCATGATACAATATTATTCACCCATTCCTGTTTAAAAGGGGCGGTTATTTTAATATAGTTGTCGGTATATCCTTCCATCATACCGTTTTTTGTATTTCCTTCAAACAATACTTTTCTTGTTTCACCAATATGCTGTTGCGTAAAGTATTGCAGCTTCTGGTAACTCAAGTTACGTAATTGTTTGTTTCTTTCGTTACGCACATGTACAGGAACTACCGGATGAATTGTTAACGCATGTGTATTATCTCTTTCAGAATATGTAAACACATGTAGATAGCTTACATCGAGGCTGTGTAAAAAATCGAATGTTTCTTTAAAATCTTCATCCGTTTCTCCCGGAAAGCCAACAATCACATCCACGCCAATGCAGCAATGCTGCATCAGTGTTTTTATTAAACCAACACGTTCTGCATACAATTCTCTTTTGTAACGGCGGCGCATGGCACCCAAAGTTTTATTGCTGCCGCTTTGTAAGGGAATATGAAAATGCGGCATTACTCTTTTGCTGTTGCTTACAAACTCAATTATTTCGTTGGTAAGCAGGTTTGGTTCAATGGATGATATGCGGTAACGTTCTATGCCTTCTATTTCATCCAGCTCTTTCAGCAGGTCAAAAAAGTTTTCTTCATTTTTTTTACCACCAGTGTAGCCTTTACCAAAATCACCCAGGTTAACACCAGTTAATACAATTTCTTTTACGCCGGTTACTGCCAGTTCTTTTACATTATCAACCACGTTTGCAATACTGTCGCTGCGGCTTTTACCCCTTGCCATTGGTATGGTGCAAAAGGAACAGGTATAATCACAGCCATCCTGCACTTTTAAAAAAGTACGGGTGCGGTCGTTTTTAGAAAACGATGCAGTAAAAGTGTTTACATCTTCAATATCGCAGCTGCAAATTTTAGCAGCATCGCCTTTACTTATTTCTTTTAAGTGCTGTGTAATATTAAATTTTTCGGCAGCGCCCAGCACTAAATCCACCCCGGGAATTGAAGCAATTTCCTGCGGCTTTAACTGAGCATAGCAACCCGTAATTACCACCATAGCATCAGGAGCCTTGCGTTGTATGCGGCGCACCAGTTGCCGGCATTCTTTATCGGCATTGTCAGTAACACTACAGGTATTTATTACATACACATCTGCCACATCGTCAAAATCTTTTTTAATAAAACCGTCGTTTTCCAGCAACCTGCCCAGCGAGGAGGTTTCTGAAAAATTAAGCTTGCAGCCCAATGTGTGTAATGCAACGGTTTTGCTCATGGGCGCAAAGATAATTAAGGTTCATGGTTCATAGTTCATGCCACGTGAATAATGCTTGTAAGTAGTTGTATAAAGCCGTTTTTCATAAACACCCGCTTTTAATATACTTTCGCATATAATATTATGCTTAAAAAATATTTACCGTATATACTTTTGGTGGCCGCAGCTTTTTTGTTGTGGTATGTAAAAACGCATCAACGTGGAAAAAATATTTATCAACCTTCGGTAACTACCCAAAAGGTGGAGCCGGTTGTACCTAATAATACAAATGATAATGCACCGGCAAACGACCCCATTGACAGAACACCAGAACATTTAATTTTTACAAAACATGCCCGTTGCAGGATGGAATGCAGGCACATTGATGAGAGTGAGGTAAAAGAAGTTTTAGCAGATGGTGTAATTAATTATAATAAGGTAGAAGAAAGCGATAAAGGCAAAAGCTATCCATTAGAAGGCTTTACACATGATAAACAGCATGTGCGTATTGTGTTTGCGCCAAAACGTAACGATCTTGTTGTTGTAACAGTAATTGACCTTGAAAGAGACTGGCCCTGCGATTGTAAATAATACTGTATAACTTATGATAAATGGCGGGTTACTTCCTGTTAATTCCTTTAATTTTGGGTAGTGAAATACGATGGTGAGCAAGCGGATTTTTTTATTTTATAAATCCTCCCAAAGGAATGGCAATAAAATCTTTTTTGGCAAAACCTTTTGCCGGTTATATATACAAGCAGCTTAAAAAAGGAATGGAGCATGCAGTGGAAGATCAGCAATCCACTTTTAACTATCTTATTAAAACTGCACTTAAAACTGAGTTTGGTAAAGAACATGGTTTTGAAAATATCAAAACGTATGATGACTTTAAAAAGCAAGTTCCTATAAGAGACTACGAGGCTTTTAAAACTTACATTGAAAGAATTAAAGATGGCAAGCACAATGTGCTGTGGAAAGGCCAGCCAATTTATTTGGCAAAAACCAGCGGCACAACCAGCGGTGTAAAATATATTCCTATTACAAAAGACTCCATACCTAACCACATTAATACAGCACGTAATGCACTGTTGTGTTATATGGCTGAAACTGGCAACACAAAATTTGCTGATGGTAAGTTGATTTTTTTAAGTGGCTCACCAGAGTTGGAAAGAGTAGGGGGAATACCAACAGGAAGATTAAGCGGTATTGTTAACCATCATGTACCAAAATATTTGCGCAGTAACCAACTGCCCAGTTACGAAACAAATTGTATTGAAGAGTGGGAAGAAAAACTGGACAAGATTGTGGAGGAAACTATTAATCAAAATATGACATTGATTAGCGGCATACCTCCGTGGATGCAAATGTATTTTGACAGGCTGATGGAAAAGAGCGGTAAAAAAATAAGTGAATTGTTTCCTGAATTTAGTGTGATGGTACAGGGCGGTGTAAATTTTGAACCCTACAAAGCAAAACTGTTTGAAAGTATTGGTAAGAAAATTGACACAATAGAATTGTTTCCTGCAAGCGAAGGTTTTTTTGCTTTCCAGGACAGTCAAAATGCTGAAGGTTTATTATTAAACACTAACAGCGGAATATTTTTTGAGTTTATACCTGCGGCAGAAATATTTAGTGATAATCCAACAAGGCTTAGTTTAAAAGATGTGAAAGTGGGAGAGAACTATGCATTGATTATAAATAACAATGCCGGTTTGTGGGGTTATAATATTGGTGATACGGTTAAGTTTGTTTCCACCAACCCCTACCGTTTAATTGTAAGCGGCCGCACCAAACATTTTATATCTGCCTTTGGCGAACATGTAATTGGCGAAGAAGTGGAAGCGGCTATTTTAAAAGCTGCCGAAGAAGATAATGTGCACATAACTGAATTTACTGTTGCGCCTATGATAGCGCAAAATGAAGGTAAAAGTTATCATGAATGGTTTATTGAATTTGAGCAGGCGCCTTCAAATATGTCTCAGTTTGCACACAAAATAAATGATAACCTGCGCCATAAAAATGTGTACTACGATGATTTAATTGCCGGTAATATTTTACAGGAGCTTAAAATATCCGCAGTAAAAAAGAATGGCTTTATAGATTACATGAAAAGCATTGGCAAACTGGGTGGCCAAAATAAATTGCCCCGTTTAAGCAACGACCGCAAAATTGCGGAGGCATTGCAACCGTTTGTTGAGAATTAGTAAACTTCCTTTTTTATAATCTCACAAATATTATGATTGGCATACTTGTTCAACTTGCAATTTCGTGGCTTATAATATGGTTTGTTGAAAAACAGCATTTGAGTGTGCTGGGTTTTTATCCCACAAAAAAAAGAATGGCTGACCTGCTGTTGTTTTTATTGATTGGAGCGGTGTGCAGTGCGTCCGGTTTTTTATTGCGTATGTGGTGGGGCAATGAAAAGTGGGTTGTAAACCCGGTATTAAATACGTCACTGGTTTGGGAAGGTATTTGGTGGAATCTTAAATCGGTATTATTTGAAGAACTTATTTTTCGTGGGGTGCTGCTGTATATTTTAATAAAGCGGCTTGGTGTTGCAAAAGCTATCATTATTTCTTCCGCTGCATTTGGTATTTATCATTGGTTTTCTTATGGCATTATTGGTAATGTGCCGCAAATGGCAATATACTTTTTTGTTACAGGCATTATGGGCCTGGTATATGCGTATGCTTATGCAAAAGCATTTTCGTTATACATACCAATAGCCATACATTTTGGCTGGAATTTTGTGCAAAGCTTTGTTTTTTCCAAAGGCCCTATCGGTAACGGAATTTTAGTACTTGCAAAAGAACAAACGCCTGTTACTGTTTCAACAGCAGCATATATCGTAATTTTTTTACTGCCGGTTTTAAGTGTTTGGCTTGTATGTTACTGGTTACTTAAAAATAAAAAGCAGGCACTTATGCCAGGGATAGCTTCATGATTTTTTCAAAAAGCCCGTTTGCATAATCAGGAGTAAAGCAGATTATATTGGGGTCGTTAAATTCATCTTCGGTATGCATCGTTGTTAGCACAACACTTTTCATACCAGCTCTGGATGCTGCTTCAACACCTTTGGGTGAATCTTCAAACACAATACAATCAGCAGGGTTTATTTGAAGTTGTTCGGCAGCTTTTAAAAAAGTTTCCGGGTCGGGCTTGCTGTTTACAACATGGTCGGCACTAACAATAGCATCAATATAATGGCGGATGTTTAAGCCATCCAGCACAAAATTTACATTAAACATAATGGCGGCAGAGCCTATGGCCATTTTAATTTTTTGTTCTGCTGCTTTTTGTAAAAAAACATCCAGGCCATTAATCAGTTTTAAGTGCGGACGAAATTCCTGCTGGTAGCGTTTTTCTTTTTCAATACTCATTACATCCATTTCTTCGGGTGTAAAGCGGCCGGGAAACATACGCTCCAGTAAATCGGAATTTTTACCGTAACACTGCAGTTTTGTTTCTTCTAAACTTACATTGGCACCAAGGCTGTTTAAAATACCATGCCATGCACGGATGTGAAAATCCATATCATCAATCATAGTACCGTTAAGGTCAAATAAAAATGCTTTGGGTTGTGCCATTGTAAAACAAAATTAAAAAAGCGTTGAAGAATAAATCTTCAACGCTTAGCAGTTTAAAATTTGTGGAGCTGCAGGGAATCGAACCCTGGTCCAAACATATCCGCCGTAAGCTTTCTACATGTTTATTCAGTTATTGTTTTTCGGGAAACAGCAGGAACCTGACCAACCAACTGTAACCTTAGAAGAATAGTCTTAAGCAACGGTCACATCATTCCGTTGCAGCATTCCGTTTTGTTTTTGAGTCGGCGGCGGAACATGGTAACAGAACTGACCTGTTCGGCGGCCCTAATGGATGCTAATCTATCGATTAAGCAGCCATGGCATACTGAGTATTGCCATTTGAGTTTTGTATATTCAGATTAAGGTGCTAATTATACAACGCACCACATGCTTATACTTACAAAGAACTATGCTGTCAAAACCGGTCAGCCCCGGATATTCAATTAAGAATTTGAAAATTGGGAATTACGAATTGTGTTTGAGCCGGTTTTATTCCTAATTAACAATTTCTAATTCCTAGTTTATTAAAACCAACCTTTCAGTTTTCTAAACACATCATTGCCGTTTGTAAACACCATTAAACCGATGATGATGAAGAAACCTATCATGTTGGCTTTTTCTAAAAATTTATCTGGTACTTTTTTACCTGTAATTATTTCAAACAGCGTAAATAAAATATAACCACCATCCAGCATGGGTATAGGTAAAAAGTTCATAAACGCAAGAATGATACTGAACATGGCAGTATTATTCCAGAATACTTCCCAACTCCAGTACGAAGGGAATATCTGTGTCATACTGGCAAAGCCACCCATGCCTTTGTATGCACCTGTGCTTGGCTTAAACAACAACGCAAACTGCTCAATATAACCACTCAGTATATCAATTGATTTTGAAACACCTGCGGGGAAACTTTCAAAAAAACCAAACTTCCTTATATCTGTTTTAAACCAGCCCAGTTCTTTCATTTTGTCGTAAGATAAAAATGCAAGCCCTAACTGACGATTTTCATCAAGCTTTACTTTGTATTGCTGTTGTGTTCCGTTGCGTTCAACTGTTACTGCAATTTCTGCCCCGTCTTTTGCTTTATCAACATAATGTGTAAGGTCATCCCAGTAATGTATTGGTGTTGAATCGAGCATTACAATTTTATCGCCGGTTTTTATACCAGCTTTAAAAGCATTGCTTTTGGATACATCCTTCATCGAATCGACAATGGCAGGTTTTCTAACACCAATTAAACCCCTGCGGTCTAATTTTTTTGTTGATAACTGGCCAAGTATGTCGGTAGGTATTTGTAAGGTTATATTCTCTTCGTTACGGTTAACAACAACCTGTTTGCTGTTGATTAATATTTTTTTGGGAACATCATCAAAGTATTTTATTGTATCACCGTTAACCGAAACAATTTTATCACCGTCTCTGAAACCAATTTTATAGAGCAGGCTGTCTCCAACTGATATACCATTGGAAACTGAATTATTTACAATTTTTTCTTCGCCCCATACCCACAGCACCATGGCATAAATCAAAAAAGCTAAAATTACATTTACCAAAATACCTCCCATCATTATCAACAAACGCTGCCAGGCCGGTTTGCTGCGGAATTCCCATGGCTGTGGTGGTGCTTTTAATTTTTCTGCATCCTGTGTTTCATCCATCATACCATCTATTTGCACATAACCGCCTAAAGGAAACCAGCCAATGCCGTATTCAGTATCGCCTTTTTTCTTTTTAAACAGCGCAAAGTTTAACACGTTGGGCATGGGAAATAAAAAGTCGAAAAACAGGTAAAACTTGTTTACCCTTGTTTTAAACAGTTTGGCAAAAAAGAAATGTCCCCACTCATGCAGGGCAATGAGTATGGAAAGTGATAAAAAAAACTGGGCTACTTTTATTAATGTTTCCATTTAGTTTAAATGCTGTAATGTTTTTATGGCTGAAAAAGTTGAAGTGAGATTCTTCTTTTCTTTTCTCAAAAGAAAAGAAGAACAGAACAAGTTCACAACGATGTTACATAGTAGTACGACGGCTTGTCTCAAAAAACTTTTACAGGTTTATTAATGATGCCGCAAAATTACGGGCTTCGGCGTCGCTGTCAAAATATTCCTGCATAGTGGGCCGGGCTATAAAAGGCACGTGCTGCATGGTTTTTTCCACCATGGCCGTCATGTCTAAAAAGCCTACACGGTTGCGTAAGAAGGCCCACACGGCTATTTCGTTGGCGGCATTCAGCACACAGGGCATGTTGCCGCCTTTATAAAGCGCTTCTGTTGCTAACGCTAAATTTCTGAAAGTTTTAACATCCGGCTCCTCAAAAGTGAGTGATGGGTATTTGCGAAAATCTAACCGTGGGAAATCGTTTTTTAAGCGCTGCGGAAATGCCATAGCATATTGTATGGGCAATTTCATATCGGGCAAACCCATTTGTGCTTTTAAACTGCCATCTTCAAACTGCACCATGCTATGAATAATGCTTTGCGGATGAATGACCACCTGTATTTGTTCGGGCTGTAAATTGAAGAGCCATTTGGCTTCAATCATTTCCAGGCCTTTGTTCATGAGTGTGGCGGAGTCGATGGTGATTTTTGCGCCCATTGCCCAGTTAGGATGCTGCAAAGCATGGTCACGCTTTACGTTTACTAAAAAATTGGGCTTTTTACCAAGGAAGGGCCCGCCGCTTGCCGTAAGAATTATTTTTTCAATTTTGTTTCTTCCTTCGCCTACAAGGCATTGAAATATGGCGGAATGTTCACTATCTACCGGAATAATGGGAGTACGTTTTTCAATGGCTTTTTGCATTACTAAATCACCAGCCACCACCAGTGTTTCTTTATTGGCAAGACCAACGGCTTTGCCTTTTTCCACTGCTTTAAATGTGGGCTTAAGGCCTGCAAAGCCTACAATACCTGCCAGCATCATATCATAGCTGTCAAAGTCAGAAACTTCTTCCAGCGCAGCTTCACCGGCAAAAACTTTAACATCAGTATTTGCTAATGCTTCTTTTACTTTTTGATATTTTGCTTCATCACCAATAACCACGGCATTGGGTTTAAATTCCATTGCCTGTTTAACCAGTAAATCATCATTGGTTTGTGCGGTGAGGATTTCAGCCTCAAACATAGCGGGGTTGGCACGAATGACATCTAATGCCTGCGTGCCGATGGAGCCTGTGGAGCCGAAGATAGCAATGCGTTTTTTAGCCGCCTTATCAACCATTGGTAAAAATGTTGTAAAGCAAATCTAACTTATTAATTGTTGCAACGCAATTTTGACCTTATTAAAATTGAATTTTTGAATAACATTTGACATTTGCTGCTGAATTTGTTTATTATACAAATTGCCAATGCTTCCTTCATGTGTATGATTAACCGTTGCTGAATAGGTGAATTTTCCGGCTTCAATATCCATTCCTACTTTTTTATACGCATCCCTGAAAGGCATGCCCTGCAACACCAGCTTATTTACTTCCTCCACACTAAAAAGGTATTTATATTTTTCATCAGCCAATAAATCTTTTTTTATGGTGATGTTGCTGAGCATGAGGCCAGCCATTTGCAGGCAGTTGTTTAAATTTTCAAATGCGGGGATGATGTGTTCTTTCAGTAATTGTAAATCACGCTGATAACCTGAAGGCAGGTTATTCGTCATCATAATAACTTCATTAGGCAATGCCTGTATGCGGTTGCAATGGCTGCGGATGAGTTCAAATACATCCGGATTTTTTTTATGCGGCATAATGCTGCTGCCGGTAGTGAGTTCATCAGGAAAAGAAATGAAACCAAAGTTTTGATTAATGAACAAACAGGCATCCATACTTAGTTTGGAAAGTGTGGCAGCAATATTGCCAATTGCAGCAGCCACAATACGTTCTGTTTTACCACGGCCCATTTGTGCATACACCACGTTATAATTTAAATCTTCAAAACCGAGCAGTTGCGTAGTGAGTGTTCTGTTAATAGGGAAGGAGCTGCCATAACCTGCCGCAGAACCTAAAGGGTTTTTATTTACAACTGTATAGGCGGCCTGCAGCGTAGTTAAATCATCCACCAAACTTTCTGCATACGCACCAAACCACAAGCCGAATGATGAAGGCATGGCTAATTGTAAATGGGTGTAACCCGGTAATAAATCGTCTTTATGTTTTTCGCTTTGCTGAATGAGCAAATCGAAAAAGTCTTTTGTATTGTTAACCAGTTTTTCTATTTCGCTGCGCAGGTATAATTTTAAATCCACTAAAACCTGGTCGTTACGGCTGCGTGCACTGTGAATTTTTTTGCCAATATCACCCAGTTTTTCTGTAAGTAAAAATTCCACCTGTGAATGAATGTCTTCCACTCCCTCATCCATCACAAAATCTCCAGCCTCAATTTTTTTATAAATAGTCTTTAACTCAGCAGTTAATGAAGCCGCTTCTTCATTAGTAAGCAGACCGACGGTAGCCAGCATTTTTGCGTGGGCAATATTTCCCAACACATCAAAGGGTGCTAAAACCAAATCCATTTCACGGTCTTTACCTACAGTGAATTTCTCTACTTCCTGTAATGAGGTTTTATCTTTTTGCCACAGCTTCATAATAATGATGAGTTATGAGTTATAAATTATAAGTTGGTTACACAATTTGCTCCACCATTTTAATATAAGTCGCTATGCCGTCTTTAATTTCATCCAGATAAATAAATTCATCGGCAGTATGGCTTCTTGCACTATCGCCGGGCCCCATTTTTAAAGTAGGGAAAGGCATTAATGCTTTATCACTTGTTGTGGGTGAGCCATAATAACCTTTACCCAAAGCTATACCTGCTTTTACCAAAGGATGGTCTAATGCAATGGAAGTAGATTTCATCCTGGTAGTACGTGGCTTGAAAGTACTTTTTAAATTTGCCTTTAACGCATCCAGTATCTCATCAAAAGTATACAATTCATTTACCCGTACGTCAATTACAAATTTGCATTGTGCCGGTACTACATTATGTTGTTTATTTTCCGTTTCAATCACAGTAACCGTTAGTCTTGATTCGCCTAACAGCGGGCTTATTTTTTCAAACTGGTAATTGCGTATCCAGTTGATATCATCCATGGCGTTGTACAATGCATTCTCGCCCTCTTTACGGGCCGCATGGCCTGCCCGGCCGGGAGCAGTACAATCAATAACCATCAGGCCTCTTTCTGCAACAGCCATTTCCAATTTTGTGGGCTCGCCTACAATGCCATAATTAATATTACCAAGATAAGGCAACACTAACTCAATACCATTCACCCCGCTGATTTCTTCTTCGGCACTTGCAGCAAACACCACGTTGCATTTTGTGTTTTGCTCATTATAAAAATGCAGGAAGGTGGCAATTAAGCTTACCAGGCAACCGCCGGCATCGTTACTGCCCAGTCCAAAGAGTTTACCGTCTTTCACTACGGGTGTAAACGGGTCCATGGTATAACCTTTGTTGGGTTTTACGGTGTCGTGGTGTGAGTTTAAAAGAATAGACGGTTTGTTTACATCGTAATATTTATTCTTGGCATAAATATTATTACCCACCCTTGCATACTGCACACCGTGTTTTTCAAAAAACGCCATCAGTATTTCAGCAGTATCATTTTCTTCCTTTGAAAAAGAAGGTGTGCTGATTAATTGTTGCAACAATTCAACCGCATCAGTGTATAGTTGTTCGTTCATAAATTATTTTATTAAAGTACCCGTTGTAGTTTCGGTAACATTCTGCAATAAATCATCTGCATGGCCAATCAATACTTCTGCCACGCCGCTGTCAATGGCTGCAAAGGCATTGTCAATTTTTGGAAGAATACCATCAAACAATTTATTACCGTCTTTCAATTGCTGGTAAATATCTTTTGTAATTAAAGTAATGGCAGAGTTATCATCGTTTACATCCTGCAATACGCCTTTCTTTTCAAAACAATAAATTAACCGCACTGCATATTGCTTTGATAAAGCCACAGCAATGGATGAAGCCATAGTGTCTGCATTCGTATTCAGCATTTGCCCGTTGCCATCATGCGTTAGCGGCGCTATTACCGGCGTTAATGCATTATTCAAAAAAAGTTGATAGTTGACAGTTGACAGTTGTTGAGCAGCAACGTCGCCCACAAAACCAAAATCAACTCCTTCTTTTGTAATGGGGCGCTTGGTTGCCGGAATTAAATTGGCATCTGCACCTGTTAAACCAATGGTGTTGCAATTAAGCGATTGCAACTGTGCCACCACTTTTTTATTCACCAGTCCGCCATACACCATCGTTACCAAATCAATGGTTTCTGCATCTGTTATTCTTCTGCCGTTAATATATTTTGATTCAATGCCCAGTTTGTCTCCAATCTTCGTCGCAATTTTTCCGCCACCGTGTATTAAAATTTTCTTTCCTTGTATTGCAGCAAAATTTTTAAGAAAAGCCCGTAAGTTTTCTTCGTTGTCAATTACATTCCCTCCAATCTTTATTACAAACAGCTGTTCCATTATTTAGCTTTTATTATTTCTGCCAGCACAGCCTGCGCTGCCCATACCCTGTTACCAGCTTCGGTGGACACCAAACTGTTTGGGCCGTCCAAAATTTCATCACTCAGTTCCACATTTCTTCTTACAGGAAGGCAATGCATTACTTTAGCGCTGTTGGTAAGCTTTAACTTATCCTCTGTTAACATCCATGCCGGGTCGTTACTGTAAATTTTACCATAGTCGGTATAAGTACTCCAGTTTTTTACGTACACAAAATCTGCGTCTTTTAAAGCGGCGTCCTGGTCATGTGTGATGGTGGCGCCTTTTGTAAATTGTTCATCCAGTTCATAATCTTCCGGGTGCGTAATTACAAAATCTGCTTCGCCCCATGCATTCATCCATTGTGCAAACGAATTGGCCACACATTGCGGTAGCGGTTTAATATGCGGAGCCCATGTTAAAACAATTTTAGGCTTACGGGTTTCCTTAAAACTTTCTTTAATGGTAATAATATCCGTTAGCGATTGCAATGGGTGCAGCGTGGCACTTTCTAAACTTACAATAGGAATGCCTGCAAATTTTATAAATGCATTCATCACCTGCTCGCTGTAATCTTCTTCCTTATTTTTTAATGCAGGAAAAGCACGGATGCATAAAATATCAAAGTATTGTCCTAAAATAGGTGCAGCATCTTTTACATGTTCAACAGTTGTGCCGCTCATAATAGCACCTTCTTCAAATTCCAGTGCCCAGCCTTCTTTGTCAACATTAAACACAATACTTTCCAGTCCTAAATTTTTTGCAGCCACCTGTGTGCTTAAACGGGTACGCAGGCTGGGGTTTAAAAACAGCATGCCAATTTTTTTATCAGTACCCAGGATTCTGTCTGCATAAGGGCTTGCCTTATACTCCAATGCTTTTTTTACTAATGCATTGATGTCAGTTACATCATTTACAGAAATAAAATGTTTCAATGTTTTATGTTTTTATTTTTTGTAACGGGCTTTTGTAATTCTGTTCAGCTTCATTGGCGTCGCACTCTTCAGCAATTTAGTTTTATTGAACTTTAATTATGTTATGCACCAAGTTCTTCCTTTAATGCTGCTAACAACATATCCGCTTCCACCTTCGTAATGTTTAGTGCAGACAACAAACGGATAACATTTGGCTTTGCCTCTCCTGTAAAAATTTTATGTTTAAAAAGTAAATTCTTTTTTACATCTTTAAATTCTTCCGTCAATGCAATACCTATCATTAAGCCACGGCCTCTTACTTCTAAAATATTAGGCAACTTTCTTAATTCCGTCATTAAGTATTCACCAACAGTGGCGGCATTTTCCATCAGCTTATCTTCTTCAATAATTTCCAAAACCGCTAATGCCGCAGCGCATGCCAAATGATTGCCACCAAATGTGGTGCCCAGCATAAAATGCTTTGCTTTTAATTTGGGTGCAATAGAAACACCGGCAACAGGAAAACCATTGCCCATGCCTTTTGCCATGGTATAAATGTCAGCATCAACACCTGCAAAATCATGACTGTAAAACTTGCCGGTACGTCCGTAACCACACTGCACACTGTCGGCAATAAATACAGCGTCATGTTTATCACATAGTGCTCTTATAAGTTTTAAAAAAGATTCGCTTGCCACATTAATACCGCCAACGCCCTGTATGCCTTCAATAATTACAGATGAAACTTCATTGCCGTGTGCATCAAAATATTCCTGCAACGCTGCTTCATCATTAAAAGGTAAAAACACCACATTGTCGGTTTGGTTAACGGGTGCTACAATGTTTGGATTATCTGTAACAGCAACTGCCAATGATGTTCTTCCGTGAAAAGCTTTCCTAAACGAAACAATTTTTTTACGTCCGTTATAAAATGAAGCCAGCTTCAGCGCATTTTCATTTGCTTCGGCACCGCTGTTGCACAAAAACAAATTATAATCTTCCTTGCCGGAAACCTTGCCCAGCTTTTCTGCCAGCCGCACCTGCAGTGGAATTTTTATTGAGTTGGAATAGAAACCCACCCTGCGTAACTGTGCTTCAATACTGTCCACATAATAAGGATGTGTATGGCCTATTGAAATCACGGCATGACCGCCATACAGGTCTAAATATTTTTGACCCTTATCATCCCATACATAACTGCCCAGCGCTTTTTCAATTACAATGTCGTTAAGCGGATATACGTCGAATAGTTTCATCTTTTATTAGCTTATAACTCAAAGCATAAAGCGTAAAGCATAAAGCGTAAAGCAACGAAGTGCTATTGGCATTTAGCTTTCAGCATTTAGCTTTCAGCTTTTTTAAAAAAAACTTGCTTTTAATTTCAGCCCCGTCGTTTCTTCCAGTCCAAAAATCAAATTCATATTTTGTACAGCCTGCCCGCTGGCGCCTTTGGTTAAATTGTCAATTACTGAATGCACCACCAGTTTGCTGCCCACTTTTTCTAATTGAATGATACACTTGTTGGTGTTTACCACCTGCTTTAAAAACACAGGCTCTGTTGTAACAGTAGTAAAAGGATGACCAGCATAATAGTCGTTGTACAATGCGTTCAGTTCCGCTAAACTTAAATCGCAGTTTAGTTGTGAGCTGATGAAGATACCTCTTGTAAAATCTCCACGCCAGGGCACAAAAGAAAAGTTGCCTTCGTTTAATGCAGCGTTTGATTGCAGCGAATTAATTGACTGCAGTATTTCTGCATTGTGCTGGTGCGTTAAAGTTTTATATGCCTGTATATTATTTGCCCTCCAGCTAAAGTGTGAAGTGGGTGCCAAACTTTGCCCTGCACCGGTGCTGCCTGTAATACCGGTTGTATAAACATCAGTTAATAAACCGGTTTTTGCCAGCGGTAATAAACCTAATTGAATTGATGTGGCAAAACAACCGGGGTTGGCAATATTATTTGCAGTTTTTATTTTCTCTCTTTGTAATTCGGGAAGGCCGTATATAAATTCTCTTCCGTTAATTACAGCATCTGCTTGTAAACGGAAATCATTTCCAATGTCAATCAACTTAACTGTTGAAGGAATATCATTTGCCGCAACAAATTTTTTTGCCTCGCCGTGGCCTGCGCAAAAGAAAATAACATCCACATCAAAATTATGTGTGGCAGAAAATTTTAAATCGGTTTCACCCACTAAATCGCCATGCACTTTGCTTACTAAATTATCTGCATTGCTGCCGCTTTGTGCAAATGCAATTTGTGCATTGGGGTGATTTAAGAGCAAACGTATCAGTTCGCCGCCGGTATAGCCTGCTGCACCAATAATGCCAACCCGTATATTTTTTTGTTTGCTCATTACGCTTAGATAAAAGTTGAATAAAGTTTATTCAGTACAAGTGAGTGACACAACGATGTTGAAAAATGATTCAACAGTTGGTAACAAAACTTATTGGCCGTTATTTACCTTATGATAAATAGAAACCTGGTTGCCGAATATTTTACTAAAGCCACGTACATCATCACCCGTATAGCCGGTATTCATTTCGCCGTACTTGCCAAACTTGGCGCTCATTAAATCAAACTCACTTTCTATACCGATTATTTGAAAATGATAAGGCTGCAATTGTACAAACACACTGCCTGTTACCGTTTGCTGGCTGTTGGTGAAAAAGGCTTCAATATCTCTCATCACAGGGTCCATAATCTGCCCTTCATGCAGCCAGTTGCCATAAAATAATGCAAGCTGGTCTTTCCAGTTTAGCTGCCATTTGGTAAGCGTATGTTTTTCTAAAGCATGGTGTGCTTTTAAAATAATCATAGGCGCTGCGGCTTCAAAACCCACACGGCCTTTAATGCCAATGATGGTGTCGCCCACATGAATATCACGGCCAACACCATAAGCACCGGCAATACTTTGTAAATACTGAATGGCTTCTGAAGGATGATTAAATGTTTTGTCGTTTACACCAACCAGTTCACCCTTTACAAAATTCAGTTTTACTTCTTCACTGCCTGTTTTAGATACCTGCGTTGGCCATGCTTCTTCAGGTAAAAGCCCTTTGCTGTTTAATGTTTCTTTACCGCCAACACTGGTACCCCACAAACCTTTGTTAATAGAGTAAGTGCTCTTTTCAAAATTCATTTGCACGCCCTTACTTTTCAGGTAAGTAATTTCTTCTTCACGGCTCAGCTTCATGTCACGTATCGGTGTTATAATTTCCACACCGGGTATCATGATGTTAAATATCATGTCGAACCGCACCTGGTCGTTACCGGCACCGGTGCTGCCATGCGCTACTGCATCGGCTTTTAATTTTTTTGTATGTTCTGCAATGCTTAATGCCTGGCTTAAACGTTCGGCACTTACACTTAACGGGTAAGTATTATTTTTTAAGCAATTGCCAAAAATTAAATACTTAATAATGGTATCGTAATAACTTTTTACGGCATCAATAGTGGTATGTGTTTTTACACCCAGTTTGTAAGCATGTGCTTCAATTTTTTTTAACTCTTCATCGCTAAAGCCGCCTGTGTTTACAATTACCGAATGCACTTCATATCCTTTTTCATCGGTAAAGTATTTAGCGCAATAAGTAGTGTCTAACCCGCCGCTGAAACCTAAAACTACTTTTGCGCCTTTTGGTAAATCCTGTTTGCTCATTATTGGTTGATATTAAAAATTAAAAGTTGAAAAAACTCCTGAATAAAGATTTTGCGGTGCTGCCGCCGCCCTTGTTCTCCTGTTTATCGAAAAATGGTTTTAAAAACTTCCAGCGTTTAAAACGAAGCAGCCTTTCAAAAATGGTTTTGTTCTCTTCAAAAAACTGTTTGGTTTCTGCCGGCTCGTAATGGTCTTTGGGGTCGTACAGCATGGCAGTGCACATACAGTTCTTCCTGTCTTTACTCATGAGTATTTCATAATTCACACAGCTTTTGCAGCCCGCCCAAAATTCCTCATCATCAGTAAGCTCACTGTAAGTAACAGGTTCGTAACCCAGGTCGCTGTTAATTTTCATTACAGCCAAACCGGTGGTAAGCCCAAATATTTTTGCTTCAGGATATTTTTCCCGGCTGAGATTAAAAATGTGCTTTTTAATTTGCTTGGCCACACCACTTTTACGAAAAGGCGGCGCTACAATTAAACCGCTGTTGGCAACATATTCGCCTTTCCAAACTTCTATATAACAAAAGCCCACCCATTCACCATCTGTTGTATGTGCAATTACGGCTTTGCCTTCCTCCATTTTCTTTTTTACATATTCTGGAGAACGTTTGGCAATACCGGTGCCCCGTGCCTTGGCAGATGATTCCATTTCGGCAGTAATAGTTTCAGCATAATGAGTATCTGCTGCGGAGGCTGCCCTGATTATAATGTTATTGTTTTCCAATTTTTAAAAATTGAAAGAAGGTTAAAAAATAAAAGAAAACGTTTCGGAGATTTTTTCACTGACAGGGGCAGCTTTTAACTACTCGGCCTATCAGCATCCACGTCGCGGTCGTGGTAGTATTTCAAACACATTTTCAATGCAGAACATAACCCTCACGGGGCTGTTGTTAATAGAAATGATATGAATGTGTTTGTTGTTCAATTTGTGTATTGAATAAGAGACCGCAAATGTATACTATTTTCAATACAATTACTTTAATTTTTTATTAAACTTTCACTTGTTTTAAAATATCTTTATCATTTAACCGGTTTACCATAATTTTTTCAAACGCAAACAATTGTAAAATGAAAAACAAATTTTCCCGTCGCAAATTTATTACAGCTACCAGTGCCGCCACTGCCGGAGTAATATTGACCAATACAGGACTGGCAGCTGCCACAAGTGCATTTAACGGAACCAAAAAACGTTATGCTATGGTTGGTACTGGCCATCGTGGCACAGGCATGTGGGGAAAAGATGTGCTGGCAGATTACAGCGAATACGTGGAGTTTGTTGGCTTATGCGATATAAATAAAGGCCGGGTGGAAACTGCAAAGAAAATGCTGGGTGTTAGCTGCCCCACGTTTACCAATTTTGAAGAGATGATGAAAACGGTTAAACCTGATGTGCTGATTGTAACAACGGTAGATGCCACACATAACGAGTTTATAGTAAAAGGTATGGAAATGGGAGCCGATATACTTACCGAAAAACCCATGACGACGGATGAAGCAAAATGCCAGATGATTATTGATGCAGAAAAACGCACCGGTAAAAAAGTAACGGTAACATTTAACTACCGCTATTCCCCACACAGGGCAAAAATTTGGGAATTGCTGCGCTCTGGTGTTATTGGAAAGATAACCTCTGTAGATTTTCACTGGTATTTAGATATACACCATGGCGCAGATTATTTTAGAAGATGGCACCGCCTGCGTGAAAACAGCGGCAGCCTTTGGGTACATAAAGCCAGCCACCATTTTGATTTATTAAACTGGTGGATTGATAGTGACCCTGCTGAGGTTTTTGCTTTTGGGTCATTAGAACATTATGGTAAAAATGGAAAATTGCGTGGCACCAGTTGCCGCACCTGCGAGCATAAAACCAATTGCAGGTTTTATTGGGACATGACGAAAGATAAACGGCTTATGGCATTGTACGCTGACAACCAGCAATACGATGGTTACCTGCGTGATGGTTGTGTATTTAAGGAAGATATAAACATTTTTGATAAAATGGGTGCTTCTATAAAATATGCCAATGGCGTGCAGGTGAGTTATTCCCTTACCACTTACAGCCCTTATGAAGGTTACCGCATTGCATTTAATGGTACAGAAGGAAGGCTGGAAGCATGGATTCAGGAAAGCAACCCGCCGGCAGGTGAAAAGAAAGATTATGATGAACTGATGCTTACCAAAAATTTTGATAAGCCGGAATTTATCCGTGTGCCTTTTGCACAAAGCGGACATGGCGGTGGCGATAAATTGCTAAAGGATAAAATTTTTATACCCGGAACGGCTGATAACTTGCGGCAGGCTGCCGGTACAAGAGATGGTTCTTTGTCATGCCTTATTGGTATTGCTGCACGTAAAAGCTGCGACAGTGGCAAACCCATTATGATTGGTGATTTAACAACATTGAAACCGCAGGTACAAAAAGCATAAACAGTTTAATTTATAATGTTACATCCGGCGGTATTGCACTGCCGGATTTTTTTACCGGTTGTATTGCTGTTTGCCGCTAAGAAGATAAAATTAAAATAAACCGTCGCCGGGATAAGTGCAAATTTTGCACTCTTTTTTCGCAGGATGCAACAGGATGCAGCAGCACTGCCACAATGCTAAATTGTGTTTACAATTTGCTATATGAAACTGTTTGCATCTAAAAAATTGCCGGTGGCTTGCTGCGGCAAAATTTCCAAAGTTTTTATTGTTATTCTTGTTTTGTTATATAACAGTACAGCAATAGCCCAGCGGCAAATGGAATATTTAAACCGTGGCCTTATTGCCGTGCCGGATGGCAACGGAAATATTTTTGTAAGCTGGCGCCTGCTGGTAACCGATGATGATAAAATTGCCTTTAATGTTTACCGCACTGCAGGTAATGGTAAAGCCGCAAAACTTACTGCAAAACCTGTTGACGCATTCACGCATTACAGCGATGAAAAAATTGACAGCACAAAAGCATACACTTATTTTGTTACACCGGTGGTAAATGGCAAAGAAGGTATTGCATCAGAAAAATATACAGTGCCTGCATTGGCAAAACCTTATTTGTCTATTCCTTTAAAAACACCGGAAGGCTACAGTGCCAATGACGCATCGGTGGGAGATTTGGATGGTGATGGCGAATACGAGATTATCATTCATATGGCGGGCAGGGGAAAAGATAATTCCCAGGCAGGCTTTACCGATCCTCCCATCTTTCAGGCATATAAATTAAACGGAACATTTTTGTGGCAAATCAATTTAGGAAAGAATATTAGGGAGGGCGCACACTATACACAGTTTATGGTGTACGATTTAGATGGTGATGGCAAAGCGGAAATTGTAATGAAAACTGCGGATGGAACGATGGACAGCAAAGGCAATGTTATTGGCGACAGCACAAAAGATTTCCGCAATGAAAAAGGATATATTTTAAGCGGCCCGGAATACTTAACTGTATTTAATGGATTAACCGGGGAAATAATTAATACTACCGATTATGTGCCGCCACGCCATGCAAAACTTAATCCCACACCAGATGAATTAAAAGCTGTTTGGGGTGATGGTTATGGAAACCGGATGGATCGTTTTTTAGCATGTGTTGCATATTTGGATGGTGTGCACCCGAGTGTGGTAATGTGCCGTGGTTATTATACCAGAACCATTTTAGCTGCCTGGGATTTAAAAAATGGCAAACTGGTAAAACGCTGGGTGTTCGACAGCAATGATGAAGGCAATAAAGCATTTGCGGGGCAGGGAAATCATAATTTAACGGTTGCAGATGTGGATGGTGATGGTAAAGATGAAATTGTGTACGGGCAAATGACCATTGATGATAATGGGAAAGGTTTATACAGTACAGGAATTGGCCATGCCGATGCATTGCATGTAAGTGATTTGGATCCTTCAAGGCCGGGGCTGGAAGTGTTTAGCATACAGGAACGTTTTGATGATGCAGGAGCAAATTTTCGTGATGCAAAAACAGGTGAAGTAATTTGGAAGAAAGCATCTGTAAAGGCCGGTGATGATGGCGAAGGGCCCGGCCGTGGCCTTGCGCTGGATGTGGATCCACGCTATCCCGGTTACGAATGCTGGGTGGCTGGCGCAGGCATTCGTGGTATGTTTGATTGCAAAGGAAATGTAATTGCAGAAAAAACACCGGCCTGTAACATGGGTATTTTTTGGGATGGTGATGTGCTGAGTGAAATACTAAATGGCGTAAACATCAGCAAATGGATTTACGACAGCAGTAAAACGCAAACCATTTTTGATGGCAGAAATTTTGATTGTGTAAGTAACAATGGCACCAAATCAAACCCATGCTTATCTGCAGATTTATTTGGCGACTGGCGTGAGGAAGTTGTTTGCCGTACAAAAGACAGTAAAGAGCTGCGGATTTTCACCACCACCATTTCAACAGACAGGAAATTTTATACACTAATGCAGGATCCGCAATACAGGTTAAGCATTGTTTGGCAAAATGTTGCTTACAACCAGCCGCCGCACACCGGTTTTTTTATGGGTATTGGAATGCCACAGCCACCAAAACCAAATATTGTGGTGATGAAGAAAAGATGAAAGAAACATTGAAAATTGAGTATTGAAATATTTTAAAATCATGAAATCATTTTTAAACAAACAAACACTTACTGTAGTAGTATTGTTTGGTGTATTAACTTCTTTTGTGCTGCTTCAAAAAGAAAAACCAACGCTCTATATCATTGGCGATTCAACTGTGCGTAACACCAACCGGCCACAATGCGGCTGGGGCGAAAAAATTGGAGAATTGTTTGATACCACACAGCTCAGCATCAGCAACCAGGCAATGGCCGGAAGAAGTACCAGAACATTTATAAAAGAAAAGCGCTGGGAAAAAGTCATCAACTCAATAAAAAAGGGCGACTATCTTATTATGCAGTTTGGCCATAATGAAGGCAGTAAACCCGATACCAACAGAGCCGGTTACCGTGGTGTGCTTAAAGGAACGGGTGAAGAAACGGTGGAGCTTACCTGGCCCGACAGCAGTAAAGAAATTGTTCATACTTACGGATGGTACCTGCGCAAGTTTGTTACAGAAGCAAAAGCAAAAGGCGCTATACCAATTATATGTTCCATGATTCCACGCAACGATTGGAAAGATGGCAAAGTAAAACGTGCCGATAATGATTATGGCAAATGGGCAAAAGAAGTGGCAGAACAAACAGGCGCAGCATTTATTGATTTAAATGCCATTACCGCAGATAAATACGATGCAATGGGGCCTGATAAAGTGAAAGAGCTTTTTCCCGGAGACCATACACACACTAATGAAGCCGGTGCGGCTATTAATGCGGCAAGCGTTACAGAAGGCATCCGGTTGCTTAAAAATTTAAGCCTGAATAATTATTTACTGGTAAAATAAAATTACATGGGTAAGAAAAAAAATCTTGTATTAATTGCAGCGGTAGTGTTGCTTTCTTCATTTATTGTTTTACAGCAGGAGAAAAAACCCACACTGTTCTTTATTGGCGACAGCACAGTAAAGAATGGCCGGGGCGATGGCGCAGGCAGTATGTGGGGCTGGGGCGATTTAATGAAACCCTTATTCGATACCAATAAAATTAATTTGGAGAACGATGCGTTGGGCGGCACCAGCAGCCGTACTTATCTTACCAAAGGTTTGTGGGATAAAGTGTTGGCAAAAATTCAGAAAGGCGATTTTTTAATTATACAATTTGGGCATAATGATAACGGGCCGCTGGATGATACTTCACGGGCAAGAGGAACAATAAAAGGCGTGGGTGATTCTGCAAAACAAATTTATAATCCCATTACCAGGCAGGATGAAGTGGTGCATACTTACGGCTGGTATCTTTCCAAATTTGTAAACGAAGCAAAGGCGAAAGGCGCTACTGTTTTTATTTGTTCGCCCATACCACGTAACGACTGGAAGGATGGAAAAGTGATTCGGTATAATGGAACAGGATATGGCTTGTGGGCAAAGCAAACTGCAGATGCAACCGGCGCTGCATTTATTGATTTGAACAGTTTAACTGCAGACTCCTATGATGCAATGGGACCGGATGCGGTAAAGCCATTTTTCCCGAATGAACATACACACACTTCAAAAGAAGGTGCTGCATTAAATGCTGCAAATATTGTAAAGGCAATAAAGGCACTTGATAAATGTGTGCTGAAAAAATATACACTGTAAGCGTATCATGCTTATGAAAAAGCTGCTATTCGTTCTGTTCACGCTGCTGTCTGCAAACAGCAGCATTTTATCGCAAGCCACAATTTCTTTGTCAGGCGATTGGCGTTTTGCAATAGACAGCAATGATGAAGGTGTTCAGCAAAAATGGTTCATCAAAAAATTAAATGAAACGGTACAGTTGCCCGGCTCCATGCTCACCAACCACAAAGGCAATGCCGTAACACTGCAAACAAAATGGACCGGAAGTATTTATGACAGCAGCTGGTATTTTATTCCCCGCTTTGCAAAATACCGTGAGCCTGGTAATTTAAAATTTCCTTTTTGGCTAACGCCGGAAAAATATTATGCAGGTGCCGCATGGTATCAAAAAGATATTGTTGTGCCTGCCGCATGGAAGGAAAACGACGTTATTCTTTTTTTAGAGCGCTGCCATATTAAAACAATGGTTTGGGTGGATGATGCTTTTGCCGGAACGCAAAACAGTTTGGTGGCACCGCATGAATATAATTTGCGCAAACTTTTAACACCGGGAAAACATACCATCAGCATTTGTGTTGACAACCGCATTAAAGAAATGAATGTGGGAGAAGATTCGCACAGTGTTACCGATCATACACAAGGAAACTGGAATGGTATTATTGGAAAAATGGAATTGCAGCAGTTGCCTGCTGCATATATTGATGAAGTGCAGCTATTCCCCGATGTAAAAAATAAACAGGTAAAAGTAAAACTGCGTATTGGCGGAGCTGTATCGGAAATAAAACAACTAAAATTATCTGCTGTTAATTTTAACCGCAAGTTTCCCAATAAGGTTCAGCCTTTTATAAAAACATCCGGTTTAACCGCAAATGAAATTGAACTGAATTATCCGTTAGGAGAAAATATTTTTTTGTGGGATGAATTCGAGCCGAATGTGTACCGGTTATCAATAAAACTGCAATTAAAAAAAGGTGTAACAGAAAAAACTGTATCCTTTGGCATGAGGGATTTTAAAATCAACGGCACACATTTTACAGTAAATGATAAACCGGTTTTTTTAAGAGGCACTGTTGACTGTGCTGTTTTTCCATTAACCGGGTTTCCTCCCACAACAATGGAAGAATGGTATAAAATGTTCCGCATTGCAAAAGAACATGGGTTAAACCACATGCGTTTTCATAGCTGGTGCCCGCCGAAAGCAGCCTTTGAAGCGGCAGACCTTGCAGGATTCTATTTACAACCCGAAGCACCCACATGGCCCAATCATGGTGTAAGTTTAGGAGATGGCAAACCTATTGACCAGTTTATTTATGATGAAACCAACCGGATGGTAAAAGCGTATGGTAATCATCCATCATTCTGCATGCTGGCTGCAGGTAATGAGCCTGCAGGTAAAAACCAGGCAAAATATTTAGCCGGCTTTATTCAATACTGGAAAGAAAAGGACAGCCGCCGTGTGTACACAGGCGCAAGTGTGGGCATGAGCTGGCCGCTGGTGCCGGAGAATGAATACATGGTAAAATCAGGCGCCAGAAATTTAAACTGGACCAATGCCGCACCTGAAAATATTACTGATTATACTGCTGCTATTGAAAAATTTAATGTGCCTTATGTAACGCATGAAATGGGGCAATGGTGTGTGTTTCCTGATTTTAAAGAGATAACAAAATACACCGGCGTGTACAAGGCAAAGAATTTTGAAATGTTTAAAGAAGACCTGCAGGACCAGGGAATGGGTGATGAGGCAGAAAAATTTCATTTGGCATCCGGCAAACTGCAGGCACTTTGTTATAAAAATGAAATTGAAAAAACATTGCGTACAAAAGGGCTCGGCGGCTTTCAATTACTGGGCCTGCAGGATTTTCCGGGGCAGGGTACAGCATTGGTGGGAACCATTAATCCTTTTTGGGAAGATAAACGTTACATGCAGCAAGGTGCCTTCAGTCATTTTTGCAACGCCACTGTTCCTTTAATACGCACAGCAAAATTTGTATACACCAATAACGAAGTACTAAAAGCTGCTGTTGAAATATTTCATTATGGCAGTAGCGACCTAAACAACGCTACTGTACAATGGAAGATAAAAAATGTAAAAGGCGACATTTTATTAAGAGGAAATTTTAATAAAAAACAAATTACAGCAGGAGGAAATACAGTTATTGACAGTCTGCAAATTCCGCTGCAGCAATTCACCACCGCACAACAGCTTACACTGGAACTAACTATTGCAAATACATTTTTTTATAACGAATGGAATTTCTGGGTATACCCCTCAGTGCTTCCGGCCATTGCAAACGATGCTGTTTATTATACTGATACGCTGGATGTAGCCGCCATGAATATTTTAAATAACGGAGGCAATGTATTTTTAAACATTGCAGGTAAAGTGATAAAGGGCAAAGAAGTGGCGCAAACATTTTTGCCTGTGTTCTGGAATACATCCTGGTTTAAAATGCGGCCGCCGCATACGCTGGGTATTACCGTAAATGAACAACATACGGTGTTCAGCCAATTTCCAACATCTTACTACAGCGATTTACAATGGTGGGAAATTGTAAACAAAACACAAGTGATGCACCTGGAAGATTTTCCAAAGGATTTTAAACCGCTTATCCGCCCCATTGATACATGGTTTATGAACCGCCGTTTGGCATTGTTATTTGAAGCAAAGATTGGTAAAGGGAAAATTATTGTTAGCAGTATAAATTTAAATGACAGTTTAAAAAACAAACCTGCTGCCACACAATTGTTTTACAGTATAAAAAAATATATGAACAGCCCTGCGTTTAACCCATCCACTGCAATTGATGCGGCATTGATTTATGATTTGGTAAATAAACCTTCTAAATTTGTTTTCGATGCGTTTACAAAGGCAACGCCTGATGAGCTTAAACCAAAAACGACTGCACAGTAATATGAAAAAAGGGGTTTTATTTAAAAGCGTTACTGCACTTTGTTTTTTACTTTCTGCAACAGTTGCAGAAGCACAAATCACTACAGGCTTATGGCATAATAAAGAACGCACTGTTCACTACCTGCCGCAGGGCAACGATTTTGTTTTGTACAAAGGCACACGAAAATTTAACCGGGCATTGTATGGAACAAATACCGCCTTCAGGGTGGAAGCAGGAGACCTGCCGGAGTTTGCAATGTATATGCCGGGTATGGGCGGCAACTGTAAAATTGGTATCACCACTAATGCTAAAAGTAAATGGATTACAGAAGCAAACAATATTAAAACCATTTACCGGCCCGGTGCTATGCTGTATGAAATTAAAGACAGCTTGCTGGGCAATGGGCAAATCAATATCATGGTACTGGCAATGGCAGATGCAGAAGGCATGATAATAAAAATGGAAACGGTAAATATGCCTTTGGGTGTTTCTTTAACAATGGTGTATGGCGGCGCTACGGGTAAAAAATTCAGCCGGGATGGCGATATTGGCGCAGACCCGGAATCATCTTTTTATTTGCAACCTGCTTATTGTAAAGACAACCGGTTTACCATACGGGAAAATGTTTTTCAGCTTTCATATGGTTTAACAAAAGCATTGAGTGAAGAAGAACGTTATGAAATTCAATACGGGAATAAACAACCGGATACCGGCACAAAAGAGAAACCCAAACAATTAATTGGAATTTTTCCTGAACATGCAGCCATACAAATTGCAGATGCAGAAAAACAAACAACACCGAAAGAACTGCTGGCATCACCGGCTAATTTAAAAACACCGGTTATTACAGCTGCATTAGCCGCCAAACAAAATGAAACAGTTTACTTTTTAATAGAAAGACCTCAATCGAAAATTACATACGCAGATATTCCAGCTTTATTTTCAAAAGCAGAAGCTGCAAGAAAAAAACTGTCAGACAGAATTATTTTAAACACACCCGATCCATACATCAATCCATTGGGCGGCGCATTGGCCATTGCCGCCGATGCTGTTTGGGAAGAACCTTCTTACATGCATGGCGCTATTGCATGGCGCATGCGTTTGCCTGCATGGCGTGGCGCTTATTGTGCGGATCCGCTGGGTTGGCATGACCGTGCAAGAATGCATTTTTCCAGTTACGCTTTATCGCAGGTAACCACAGTGCCCGAAGGCCTGCTGGTTTTTGATACAGCTTTGCATATTGCACGCCAGCAGGAAAAAATGGGTATATCCATGTTCAGCAATGGTTATATCTGCCGCAATCCTAATGGAGATATTCGTCCGCATCATTATGATATGAATTTGGTTTTTATTGACCAGTTATTAAATCATTTTAATTACACCGGCGACATTGACTATGTAAAAAAAATGTGGCCGCTTATGAAACTGCACCTGCAGTGGGAAAAAAGAAATTTTGATGCGGATGGCGATGGATTGTATGATGCATATGCGGCAATATGGGCAAGCGATGCACTGGAGTATAGTGGCGGTGGTGTAACGCACTCTTCTGCATATAACTACCGGGCAAATAAAACGGCCGCACAACTGGCAAAATTAATTGGCGAAGATGGCAGTGTATATGAAGCAGAAGCGAATAAAATTTTTGCAGCCATGCAAAATAATTTATGGTTAAAAGATAAAGGCTGGTATGCAGAGTATAAAGATTTGCTTGGTTTAAAACAAGTACATCCTTCCGCCGCAATTTGGACGGTGTATCATGCCATTGATGAAGGCGCAGCAAATGCAAAACAGCAATATCAGTTATTGCGTTATGTTGACAATTTTATTCCGCATATTCCTGTAAAATTAAATGGTGTTAAAGATGAAGGTTATTATTTATTAAGTACCACCAACTGGCAGCCGTATACATGGAGCGTAAATAATGTGGCGTTGGGAGAAAACATGCACACCGCATTAGCATACTGGCAGGGTGGCGAAAATGACAATGCTTTTAAACTATGGAAAAGCACATTGCTGGAAAGTATGTATGCCAGCGCAAGCCCCGGAGGTTTGCAGCAATTGTCTTTTTACGATGCTATACGGGGAGAATTGTACCGTGACTTTGCTGATGGTATTGGTATGACAGCAAGGACATTAACGGAAGGCCTGTTTGGTGTTTTGCCCGATGCGCTGAATGATAAATTATTAATTAAGCCCGGTTTCCCCACTAACTGGCATTTTGCAAAATTGGCTGTGCCGGATATTAGTATTGATTTTAAACAAACAGGAAACACTTCTTTGTATGCTATTAATCAATCGTATAAAAAATTATTGAGCATAACGCTGCAGTTGAAAGCAGTAAAAGATAAAATTGAAAGTGTAACAGTAAATGGTAAAACTGTAAAATGGCAGTGGATGCAGGCGGCAGTTGGACAGCCTGTGATTGAACTGCAAGCAGGAAAAATAAAAAACGCCGTTATTCAAATAAAATGGGCAGGCACTACATTCGAAAACATCAGCATTAAAAAGCCCGGTGATATTTATATAACTAACATGACTGAGAAAATCAGTTTAGTTAAAGCCACTGCACTTGAAATTGAAGATGTGCAAAATGCGTTTAGTAAAACCGCTGTTAATAAAAATAATATTGAACTGGTGTGTGGTAATGGTGGTGGAAAAAATAATTACACTGCATTTATAAAATTAAAACAGCAGGATGCAGTTTGGCTGGCGCCGGTAACTTTTAAAAGTACATTATGGGGCGCCAATCCTGAATTGCCTGCACCCGAAAGCAGTATTACAATGCCCGGCAATGATGCTGTATTTTCAACAGTTAATTTACAGCCTTATTTTAATGATAAGGTTACACAAATATTTAAGAACAAATATTTATCACCAAGGCCGCAGTCGCCTACGCTGCAAATTCCCTGGCAGGGTATTGGTAACTGGTGTTATCCTTTAACAGATGCAGCTATTAATGACAGTGGTTTAAGAATTAAAGCCGGTGCTGCAAATAAAATCTGGTTAAATAAAATTCCGTTTGCAACACCATCCGGCATGGATGCAAACAATATTATTTACACATCACAATGGGATAATTATCCAAAATCGGTTACAGTGCCGTTAAACGGTAAAGCCACAGGTGCTTACCTGTTAATGGCAGGCAGTACCAATCACCAGCAGTCGCAGTTTACCAATGCAACAGTTGTGGTAACTTATACAGATGGCAGCAGCGATGAATTGCCTTTAATCAATCCGCAAAACTGGTGGCCCATTGAACAGGATTACCTGGAAGATGGTTATGCTTTTACAACAGGCGGCGCCAAACCATACAGGCTGCTACTAAAAACAGGCGAGTTTGTATTGGCTGCAAAACTGGATAAATATACCAGCATTAAAGGATTTACCAACCGTGCTATTGACGGAGGAGCCGCCACTGTTGTACAAATGCCTTTAGATGAAACCAAAGAACTGAAAAGCCTGGAATTAAAAACAACTGCCAATGAAGTGGTGGCAGGGTTAATGAGTGTAACATTGGTAATGAACAAGGAATAATAATATCAGTAAGTCAATAAATTTTTAACGCAACTCAGCAAACAGAGAAGTAAAAATTAAAAATGAAAAAATTAACGGGATTAATCATACTGTTTATAATAAATGAGGTTACTGCACAAAAAATAAACCGCCAGGCTTTGGTGCAGCGTCATACCGTTGTAAACAAAACAATGGATACGCTGGCTTCGCTTTCTGCAGGCAACGGCAGTTTTGCTTTTACGGTAGATGCTACGGGTTTGCAATCGTTTCCTGATGTGTATGCAAAAGGCGTTCCGCTGGGTACACAAAGTGAATGGGGCTGGCATAGTTTTCCCAATACAAAAAATTATAAAGAAGAAGAAGGATTAAAAACCTATCATCTTAACGGCCGTGATGTAAAATATATGGTGCAATGGAACAACCCGGAACAAAATAAAAATGCCACCAATTATTTCCGGCAAAATTTACACCGTTTGCATTTAGCCAATATTGGTTTGGAAATAACAAAGCAGGATGGCTCATTATATAAACCCGAAGATGTAAAAAATATTCATCAAACACTCAACATGTGGACGGGTGAAATAAAATCAACTTTTACTGTAGAAAATATTCCTGTAGAAGTAATCACCTATTGCCACCAGCAGCAGGATGCCATTGGCGTAAAAATAAATTCTGCATTGCTGCAGCAGGGTAAAATTAAAGTACGCTTACGTTTGCCTTACCCAACAGGTAACTGGGGCGATATGGGAAATAATTTTACCAATGATGATAAACACCTGTCTTCATTAAACGAATCATCACACAACTCGGCTGAAATAACACATACACTTGACACAACAACCTACCATGCCAGCCTGCAATGGAGCGGCCGTGCAAACATTAATAAAAAGCAGGCGCATTATTATTTACTATCTCCTTACGGCACTGCAAGTTTTACATTCAGTTGTTTGTTTTTGCCTGCTGCTAAAACAAATAATTTGTCTTTTGCACAAATACAAAGCAACAGTATTATGCAATGGAAACAATTTTGGCAAAGCGGCGGCGTGGTGGATTTTAGCGGCAGTACCGATGAACGTGCCAATGAGCTGGAACGCAGAATTATATTATCCCAATACATCACCAAAGTAAATTGTGGTGGCGGCAACCCGCCGCAGGAAACGGGTTTAACTTACAACAGCTGGTTTGGTAAACCGCACATGGAAATGCATTGGTGGCATGCGGTTGATTTTGCATTGTGGGGCCACATTGATATACTGGAAAAACAATTAAACTGGTACAACCGTGCTGCCACAACTGCCAAAGCCATTGCACAGCGCCAGGGTTATGATGGTATGCGCTGGCAAAAGATGACGGATAACGACGGAAGGGAAGTGCCTTCTTCAATCGGCGCTTTTTTAATATGGCAGCAGCCGCACTATATTTATTTTACAGAATTAATTTACCGGCAAAAAAGCAACCTGCAAACTTTAAATAAGTACAAAGATTTTGTTTTTGCCACGGCAGATTTTATGGCTTCGTTTGCACGCTACGATTCTGTTAAACAAAAATATGTGTTGGGCAAAGGTGTAATTGCAGCGCAGGAACGTTTTAAGGCAGAAGAAACATTTAACCCAACGTATGAATTAGTGTACTGGCATTGGGCATTGCAAACCGCACAGCAATGGCGCAAAAGGCTTGGGCTACCCGAAAATAAAAAGTGGAATGATGTAATTGCAAACCTTTCTCCACTGCCGGTGCTGGGCAATAAATATTTGTTTACTGAAAGCGCCACTGATTCCTATACCAATCCGGAGTTTAAAACAGATCATCCTTCTGTATTTGGTGCATTGGGTATGCTGCCCAAAACAACTATGCTGGATACAGCGCTTATGCAAAATACTTTTGACTGGATTTGGAATAACTGGAGCTGGAACGATACATGGGGCTGGGATTTTCCTATGACAGCCATGACGGCCACCAGGCTGCATAATGCAAACAAAGCGATTGATGCGTTGCTGATGCCCATAACCACCAACACCTATTTACCCAACGGCCATAATTACCAGGACGGACGTTTAACCATTTACCTGCCCGGCAATGGCGGTTTGCTTACAGCCATTGCAATGATGACGGCCGGTTATGATGATGCTAAAATAAATAACCCCGGTATTCCTGCAAACGGTAAATGGAAAGTAAAGTGGGAAGGGTTGTATAAAATGCCCTGATGTTTTTTGTGAAAGGTATTTGTAATGCTGATGAACATTGTTAATCCAATGTTGCATGCAGCAGTTTTATTTGCTGAAACAACTTAACACATCTGTTTTAAAATACGGTTCCTGGTTCGCCCAAAACATATAATTTATTTTCAGGAAATCTTTTGCAAAACTGTGCAATAACGGAACAATGTTATCATGTGCTTTTTTCTTTGTTTCCTCATCAGTGTCTCCTGTCTCACCAATGTAATTACCATCTTGTACTGCAATGCCAAGCGGCACTGTATATTTTCCTTCATGCATCATGGCAAGTATATGATTCAGTTGCCCTTTTCTTTTTACCATTAAATCTGGTCCGCCAAGCCCAACACCAATTTTTTCTCCGTATTGATAAATGCCACGCAGATAACCTTTATCATCCGCTGGTAACCATTCTCCGGGAGTGAAATTGGCATATATCATAGCAGTTGAAGCTGGAAACGCTTTTTTTAAAGCAAGCATGTTTTCCTTTAAGCCGTTTATATATTCTGCCTCAGAAAAACTTGAATCTTTTACACCAATTGATGTTTCCTGGAGGTTAATGCCTTCTATTTTTCCATCAAATTCTTTTCCTAAAGCCTGAAGGAGTAATGAAAACCGTTCCCTTACTTTTTTATTCCAGCGTTTTGCAACCCATCCTTCCGGGTTATTGTTGTCATTGTATTGTAATACAGCGCCGCCATCATATTCAGCTGTTAACAAATAATCGGGAACAGCTTTATATGCAGCGTTGAAGGTTACATCCTGCAATTGTATAAACAGTTTCTTACTATATTTTTTTAAATACCTGTAGTCGTGTTTTAAAATTGAAAAATCATATTTTCCTTTTTCAGGTTCAAGGTCCCGCCATGCGTACATAATTTGTGCGCCTTCAAACATTTTATGCCTGAGTAGCGGATGATTTTTTATTAACTCCCTGTCTTTGGCAAAATATACAAAATGCTTAATGCTGTCCTTTTTAACGGGACATGCAGCATTCAAATATTTCTTATAAGCGTCAGTATATCTATCGCTGCGATTTTTTTGCTGGGCATGTATTGTTGTCCATAAAACAGAAAAAATCATAGCCAAAAAAACATTTTGCCTGTATTTCTTGAATATAAAGTTGCTGTTCATTTTTTATAGTATACAACGTATGCTTATTACAGAAGTAGAATAGCGATTTACTGCTGAGTTGTCACCTGTGTTAGGCTCTAAAGACCATTTGGTTCCCTTTTTTTGCTGTGGATAGTTCGTAATAATTACGGTAATATTCCTTTGTCATCAAGTTCACCTGGTAAGAATATTTTTTATTCTGCTTTGCAGCACCATATAATTTGCTTACAGTTACTTGTTCAAAGTCGGTGTTGTTATAATTATCTAAAATAGAATTTTTAATTTTTTTTCCATCAATCCACACGCCATAAACATTTTCATTTTTCCAGGCATTAAACTCTTTGTCCGTAGGGATAACTTTTTTCAAAGGTTGTGCCGGTTTAATGAATGCAACTTTTTGCTTAGCTTGTTGGTCAGTACTCATTTGTTTAAAAATTTGCTCAAGGCGGTTTCGGTCTTCTGCTGAAATGTTTTTCTCAAATTTTGTCCACCATTGTTCTCCAGTGTCGCCATACTTTGAAACGATAGCAGCATATTCGTTCATTAATTCCGGCGATGCTCCATCTTTTGTAGAACCAATGGAGATGCCTGCCCATGAAGGTGGTTTGATTTGTGTACTTGCCTGGCTTTTTGCATTGAAGGAAGATGTCAATGCCATGGTTGTCAGGAATAGAATGCAAATTGCTGTTTTCATTTTTAATAACTTTTATTAGTCAAACAATCTGACAAAGGAATTGTGCATTGTCATTTTTCTAATGATGCAAATGTCTCAGTTTTCCATAAGCCTGCGGCAAACCCAATGCTAGGTGTTGTTTTTCTTCGTGCCAACAGCATAATTGTCTTCACCCATAAACAATTTAAGCCCAACAACTTTACCTTTTTCATTTCTATTAAATCGTACAAATGTATTGTTGAAACCCCATGATTGAAATTCGTCTTTTGCTGTCCAGCCCATTTCAACTTTTGGCGAAAAAGGCAAGGTCATAAATAATTGATTGTTGCTTTGTGTTAATTGAAGCTGAATATTTTTAAACTCCTTACCTGTCAGCAATTTCATAAATGCCTCTAAATCCCAGGTTTCATTTTTTAAGGTATATTTCCCAACATATTCTTTCAGCACTTTTTCAGGCAAAACAGAATGGTCAATTTTGTCAAGCGTTATGTTGAATTCAACTTGCTTTGCATTGTCTTTTTCAACTATTGGGCGAATTACTAATTGCTGCTCTTCGTGTGAAAGGTAGTTTAAAATAAAATCAGTTTTATTTCTCTCTTCTCCTTCAAAAAACAACTGGGTTGTCAGTTCGTGGTAATCTTTTTTTGAAATTTTAAAATGAATATGCCTTGTCCTGTTGTTGTATTGCCCCGGTAAAATTGTTTTAAAACGATATTCTCCTTTTTCATTGGTAATTGCCTGTCCCCAGCCTTGAAAATTCGGGTCGTCCTTTCGTTCACTGTAATCATATTCGTGATGGTATTTTCCATAGTGGTTGGCTGACCAAATTTCTACAACAGCATTTTTTAAGGGATTACAATTTTTATCAGAAACTTTACCAAAAACACTTATTACCTGTCCAAATGCTGTAGCAAAGTTTCCATTTATCTGTGTTAAATCAATGTCGTGGTCAGCTTGTTTTTTGTATTTCATAACACCATAGGGGCCTATTTCTAAAATAGGCGTAGCCTGGCATTCGTCATTTTTTGAGCCGGCTAAGTGATTTACAAAACCTGATGATACAAGCCCTGTTCCAACTGTTAAACTAATGTTTTTTAAAAAGTTTCTTCTATTTGCTTTTTTATTGTCCATAAGTTGTGGGGTTGGTCTTAGAAAATAACATTCGGGTATTTGCAAAAGCAGGAAATTCATTGATTGTCCGGCCCGGCACAAATGCTTATTTAAAATATGGTGTTAAGTTAAGAACTAAAGCTGAAAATTGAAAGCCGGGCCCGGGCAGCAGCTGATGCTTGTATATAGCTGATGTTTCTTTGCCAGGCCCTGCTTTTGCAAATACTTTTGTTAGCGGCACATGTTTCTGTCTTACAGTTAATGTGGCTTGTAATGTTAGTAATCCTGTCTTTTAGGTTTGTTTGTCATTAAACCAATCATCATCATCAATGCTGTCAATATAATTACTTGAATGATGAGTGATTTATTTACAAGTGAAATAGTTTGTGCCGGGTCAATGGATAGGAAAAGTAAAATAGTAATAAGCCCTCTCGGTGCAACAAACAATAGTGGCTGCAGCGGAAGTTTCGAAAGTTTGAGCTGCACTGCCCGAAGAATAAAAATTGCAATTACAATCCCTAAAGCCCACAAGAAAGTGTCCGTGTTCAGCACTTCGGTGGTTTCTATTAAGAAGCCAAACAACAGAAAGAATAATGCTCTTACCAAAAATGCCCCCTCAATAGTCAGCTCTTTGAATTTGCCTACTTCTTTGTTTAATTCGTTTGGTTTGAGTTTTTCAATCCATTTAAACCGTTTCAACTCGTCAAGGTTGCCAATTGCCAAACCAAAAATTAAAATGAAAATCAGTCCCGGCAGATGATAGATTTTTGATACCTCATATATTAGAACGACCAGTAGAATAATTGGAACAAACTTTATGTGATGATCAATTTTGCTGAGCAAAAATGAAAGTCCAATTGTTGCAATAAAAGATACAATTGTGATGATGAGGAGCTGCAGTGCAAAGTGCCCGATTGAATGAACATCTATGGTTGCATTTAAAGCAAAAAAGTTAAAAATAAGCACACCTAAAATATCAGACAAACTGCTTTCATAAATCACAAACTCTTTGTTTTGAGAGGAAAGATTCCGGACGCTTGGTATTGCAATAGCACTGCTTATTACACAAAACGGAATTGCATTTGTTAAACTGTCTTTTAGTCCAAAGTTTCCAAAATACCTGAATGCAAACGCAAGTAAAAATGCCAAAGTAATCATTGGAATTGCAGCCCCAAAAAAAGACTTTTTGATTAACCCGAACTTAGATTTATTGAGTTCAAGTTCTAATGAACCTTCCAGCACAATAAGAATAAGCCCGACTGTTCCTAAAACGGGAAGAATAGGAGAAAAGTCAGGGAGATGAATGTTAAGCAATAGGGTAAGTTGTTTAACCGCCCAGCCTAAAACTAAAAGAAGAATTACAGAAGGTATTTTAGTTTTGGAAGATGTAAGGTCAAAAACATACGCAATGAGCAGAAGGATGCAAAATGTTATAATAATAGTTACTGTCATGTCTGGTGAATGTATTCCTGTTTAATTTAAATGTTTTATGTCCGCACTGCGGTTACAGCATAGCCGCTAACGATTATGGTTTGGTGATGTGACGGTTTTTAAAAATCATCAGCACGTACCGATGCTAAATTTATAACTAAAAGTTCATTGTTTATTTTATTGCCTTGCATTATTCGTGGGCTGAAACTGAAGCTGAGCAGCCAACAAAAAACTGAGAATATTTCCCAGCCCCGTCATATTGCCCATGCGGTGTTAGCGGCAGTTGTCTGTAATATGTTATGCCTGTTTTTTGCCGGTTAAAAAGGCTGTACAGTAAAGCCGCAGTCTTGTTTACCACATGTCAATTCTTACTTCGGTTACATTGCTTGATTTGTCAAAATAAACAGCAAGTACATCATGGTCTATTGAAAAACCTATATTGGGATTATTTGTTGAATAGCCAATGCAATTATCACATGGCCCCTTTTCAAACTCACTTCCAAGAAGTTGAATTATTTCGGCTTTTGGCTTGCCAATTAGTAACTTATTTTCAATAATATCATCAGTCATCATGTACCTGGACTTACCATTGGTTTTCCATTCTGCCGAATCAAATTTCGATGAACGGTTACAACTAATAAGGCAAACAGTCAAGCTAAAAATCATGACAGATCCTGTTGTCCATCGCCTTAAGTTGTTTGGTAAATAAGAAATTGTTGAGGAGAAAATTTCTGTCATTGTGTTGTTTGAATTGCCGCTAACGGTAAAGCATTTGTGAAGGCAGGGAATTCGTTGATTGTCCAGCCCGGTACAAATGCCCAATTGAAAATATGTTGTTGAAGTTAAGAACTAAAGCTGAACATTGAACGTCGAGCCCGAACCACTGCTGATGCTTGTACATAGCTGATGTTACATTGTCAAGCCCTGCTTTTGCAAATACTTTTGTTGTATGCAGCCCTTTCGAGGCTATAAAGAACTTAATATGTCTTATTTTTTGAAATATTTTTAAAAAATGTGTAACAAAAATGCAACTTACACTACTACTACTATATTAAAATGAAATAATTATTGAAAGCAAAGGAATTAGAAGCACAATTTGAAAAGCAGATAAAGGAACATCAATTGTTAATTTATAAGGTCTGCCGAATCTATGCATATAATGATGTTGATAGACAAGACTTGTATCAGGAAATCATTATCCAGTTATGGAAAGCCTACCAAACCTTTAGGGCAGAGTCTAAATTCAGTACATGGTTGTATCGTGTGTCATTAAATACAGCCATTTCAGGATTAAGAAAGAAGAAACATTTAATACAATCCTATGAACCTTATAATCTGCCAATCGAATTGGGCGATACTGATTACGATAAACAGCAAGATGAAAATCTAAAAGAACTATATATAGCAATTGAAAAACTCAATGAAACAGAAAAAGCAATAGTCATGCTCTATCTGGAAAATAAGACTTATGAAGAAATGGAAGATGTGCTAGGCATCAACCAGGGAAACCTAAGAGTTAAAATGAATCGAATTAAAGACAAATTACGAAACCTCACTAAAAATTAAATGTATGGAACTTGACAATTTAAAACAAACATGGCAGGAGTCATCAAATATTTCAAAATCTTTAAAAAATAATACTATGGAACTTATCCGGAACAAAAGTTATGGACCCTTGGCTTCACTGATTTCTAAATTCAAAACGCAGCTACTTGCTATCCCATTATTTATTGGCTTGATTATTTATCAAGTAATTACCAAACCGCAATTATTTCATAGTCCGTCAATTTGGGTGCTTTATTCGATTGGCTTAATGCTGAGTATCTACTTTGGCTATAATTATTTATTAGCAAGCAAATTGCAAAACCCGTCAGATGCCGTCAAACATAATATGGAAATACAATTAAAAAAGCTGGAGACTGGGTTTAAGTGGTTTTATGTAGTAACATCCATTTTTTATGCCCTTATACCTGTTGCTTTAGAACTTGCTTTGTATTTTAATATTGAAAAGGACTTTCAGGAATGGGGGCAGGTAAGTATTTACATCCGCGTCTTAACTTATATCGCCGGATTTGTGTTTATGATATTGCTAAGTAAGAGGAGGTTTAAAAAAGAATATGGGCAGCATTTACAAAATTTAAAACGCCTGATTGAACAAATGCAATAAACAAATATTTCATTTTGTCTTCCATGCTTTTGAAGGAGTTGTCTTATAATAACTCCTTTTTTGATTTTATAGAGTTGCCTATGTAATAATGAAATGATTGTGGTCAATAGGGTTGCATAAAACCAAATGTTGGCTGTAGTGGTTTACACTGTCATCAGTTTGTTGTTTTCAATAAATCGGTTTGGTCGTCTTAAAAAGAATATTAGAACTCCAATTATCAAAAGTATAAGCCCATTAAAAAGAAATTCAATTGTCGAATTATTGAACTTTTGTCCTAAGTACCAAAAGAACTGCTTTACATAAGTCCAACCCAACAAGTTAAACCGATAAAGAATGTATGTCAAGAGAAAGGCGATTAAAGCGTTTATCCAAAACCAATGTCGCTTAATTGAAATGGCCAGCGAAATAATAAAAGCCACCAACAGTCCCACGAATCCAGAAACACTCGTCCATAGCACAAAATAAGTTAAGTCAGAAGCCTCAATGTTATTATCAATTAAAGTTTGATTATTGAGTTGTCCATTTGATTGGCGAACTGCGTCTATAAGTTTTGTGTCATACAAGTATGAAAGAGTCTGAAAGGCGTGAATAAAAAACCAGAACGCAATAAAGTGCAGTAAAATTTGTCGCCAATTTAATCTTGCTATGAAATTTTGAAATGTCATTTTACCATTACAGCCAACGGTACGGCTTTGCGTTGTGCTGATATTCTATGTCACATCAGCCCAAACCGAAGCTGAATAGAAATATCGCAGCCGAAAATATGCAAAAAGATGATAGGAAAAGTCCATGCCGGACTGAAGCTGATAGCGGACAGAACGATGAGAACTTATTCGTCAGCCAGCATAACGCAAAACCGCTTGTTGTAGGCAGCCAAAGTCACGGTACAGAAAATGGAAATAATATATGGTCGCACCCCATGAATATAGGTGTCCCACAAAAAAATATACAGCATTTTGAAACTGTCAAAGCATATTTAGAAAATTGTCCAACCGATGAAAACGGAAACAAACGAATGAACGAACAAGAATTTGTCAACCTGATGAACTCGTTTGCTGGGTGTAATGCTCAAATTTCCATGTAAGCCTTCTCTTTAAAGAATCGTCCGTATAGTTACAACTTGGCACTTCAAACACAAGTCCATCCTATCCTTTAATTTCATTTAAAGCTACATAATCTTTTATTCTGTCAAAAAGGCTTTCTGTCAAAAGAAGTAATATTCGTTCTGGTGCTTTCTCTGTGTGTTGCGATATTGCTGAATACATTCCCATTAGTGTTATTATATTGCTATAATCGCTTTGGTTTTTTACTATCAACGCTATATTAAAAGTAAGTCCACCGTCACTTATTAAGTTTGTTCTTTCTGCATGATGTATCCATAATAAAGAAAGTGCCGTTCCTGTCGTCCTTTGCGTAGAATCCATTTCAGAAAATGAAGATTGCATAAACTCGCTGTGTGTACGAATTAATATGCCTTGATATTTAGTGTCAAATGGGAATGTCATAAAAGATAGTTTGTCTGTGCTAATATAGTTGAGAATATATTCGTCAAGTCCAATAGCATTACAACAGCCAGGTCTGTCCCCGCCGAATAAAAAACGGTCTGCTGATTATTGGTTGCCTACAACATTTGTATTGGCGTAACTTCTTGTTCCATTTTTTATTGAACTTCAATATTTAGTAGAACAAAAGTTAATACATCTAAGTTAGCAAAAATATTTATTGCAAAACGGTATCTCTGCTTCAATAAAAGCTCAAAAGCGATAGGCCGTACAAGTGAGGTTATTCTTTCCTTTCCCCAAAAGGAAAGAATAACAGAACAAGTTCACAATAATGCCTCATAGTAATTTCACCGGCATCACAAAAAAATAAAAATTACCTTTGCCCCGCTATCAGCCGGGTTATCGCTGCGCTTTATTGCGTTGAGGAAAGTCCGGACAGCACAGGGCAACACACCGGTTAACGGCCGGTTATTTGCCGCCTTCGACTTGCTTCCCGATTTTAATCGGGACAGGCATGGTGACAAATAAAGAAAGTGCCACAGAAAATTACCACCGTTGTCTTGACATGCATCGACAAGCTCAGCATGACAAGACAACGGCCAGGGTGAAAACGTGAGGTAAGAGCTCACGGGTTTTTGCAGTAATGCATTAATTGGGTAAACCTTGTGTGCTGTAATGCCACGTATATCAGCGTTTGAGGGCGGCCCGCCCGATGCTGAAGGGTAGGCAGCAAGACCCCGCCAGTAATGACGGGGCCAGATAAATGATAACCAGTAATGTTGTTTTGCTTTGATAAACTCAGCAGGACCCATTACTACAGAATCCGGCTTACAGGCTGATGGCTTTTTAAAATTATTAAGGCTCCGTTTTTACGGAGCCTTTTACATTGCGTTATTCATCACTCATCATTGTCCTTTGTCTACATCTTTTATAAATTGTATTAACCCCGGAAAATAATGCTGCTGATCATCATACATACTCATGTGGCTGCCGTTGGGGCATAATAAAAAGTGGCCATGATTAAATTGTGTGCTCATCCATTTCATGTATTCAGGATCCATCGTGTCGTATGTGCCGCCAATTGTAAGTGTGGGTGTTTTTATTTGTGGTAATTGTTTGCTTACATCCCACGCAACTAAATTGCCGCCAACACCAAACTCACTGGGCCCCTGCATGGTTACATACAGCGACTGGTTCATTTTGCCAAAAGAACGGGTTACCGGCTCGGGCCATTGCTCCACCGGCAAACGCAAAATATGTTTGGTATAAAAATTAGGGTACAATAATTCCATGTATTTAGGGTTTTCAAAATCGCCTTTCTTTTCTATTTGACGAATAGTGTCTAACACTTTTGGATCTATCTGCGGCGCTAAAACTTCCTGTGCATATTTGCCATACTGCGGGCAGCTGCTCATCATATTACTTATAATAAGGCCTTTTAAATTATCCTGGTATTTTAAAGCGTATTGCATTGCCAGTATGCCGCCCCAGCTATGCCCCAGTAAATAAAAATTATCTTTTGTAAGATTTAATGCTTTGCGAACCTGTTCCACTTCTTCTACATAGCGGGGCAGTTGCCAGTAATTGGTGTCTTTAGGATTGTCTGATAAGCCGCAACCCAGCTGATCGTAATAAATAATTTCAAAGCCTTCCTGCGGCATAAAGCTTTCAAAGCATTCAAAGTACTCGTGTGTGGCGCCGGGGCCGCCATTTAGTAACAGCAGTTTAATTTTTGGATTATTGCCAATGCGTTTTGTCCATATATTAAATGTGTGCCCGTTGCTGCTGATGGGAATTATTTTAATGCCGCCGGTTTGTATTTCTTTATACAGGCTGCTGTCTGCAGTTGCTGTGGTTGATGACGGTGTTTTTTCAGCATTGTTATTGCAGGATAAAAGAGCAATGATGCCTGCCAGTAAAAATAGTTTGCTCATGCTTTTTAGTTTTAGTATGGTAAAATAAAACTTATTATGTGCAAATGCAACAGGCAGCAAATTTAAATACCGGGAGAAAATGAATAGTAATTAAAACAGAGTTACTTAGTATTTAAAAAATAAAATGATATTGGGAAATAAATATTGATCAGGCTACTGCATGATCCTTAAAAATGGTGTTTTTTATTTGAGGCCATTCTTCTTTTATAAAACTAAAATAATGGCTGTGGCGTATGCTGCCGTCTTCATTTATAACATGGTTGCGAAAAACACCTTCATGCACAGCGCCAATTTTACGCATGGCTTTTTGTGAGCGCTCATTTAAATGGCTTGTTTTTAATTCAATGCGGTTTAAACCTAATTGTTCAAAACCATAGGAGAGCAGCAGGAATTTACAATGCTTATTAAAATGCTTACCATGCAGTGATTGATTGAGCCATGTCCAGCCTATTTCCAGCCGTTTATTTGCAAAATCAATATTGCCATAGCGGGTGCTGCCGCAATATTGCTGTGTTTGTTTATTAAAATATGCAAAGGGATATGATTTTTTATCTGCCCGTTCTTTTAATGCAATGTCAAAGTATTTTCTAAAATCATCCGGCGTATTTATTTTTTGTATGGTAAAGCGCCATAAGTCGGCCTGCAGTGCTGTTGGCAGCAGTAATTCAAAATGTTTTTCTTCTAGTGGTTCAATACGCACAACACTGTCTTCTAAAACAAGCGGTGTTTCAAAAAAATTACTGTAATCCATTTGGGTGTAATTAGTACAAGTAGTGTTAATAGTTTTCTTTTAAAAGTGTTGCCACAATTTTATCAATGGGCAGTGTAAGTTGTTCTGCAGAAAATTCATTCCAGTTAATAAAACGGAAGGTTTCTGTTTCGGATGTTTCTTTATACACCCGCATTTGCTGTTCATCAAAATCAAATGGTGTGGTGCGTAGGGGTGCTGTTATGGGCTCAAGCGCTTCGGCAAAATAGTAAATGGAAATTATCTGGTCTTTGTTGTTAAAGGCGCTTATTTGAAAATAGTCGGTGGTGTAAATATGTCCGCCAACTTTCACGTTCAAATTCATTTCCTCCATAAACTCCCGTTTTAAACAATCTCTGGTGCCTTCGCCAAATTCTAAGCCGCCGCCGGGAAATTTTGTAATCTGCATGCCCCTTATCAGTTCATCACTTACCAGCACTTGTTTTTTATCGTTCAATAATATTCCGTATACACGAATGGTGAAAGTACTCATCTTTTAAAACGTTTATAATAATTCCATAAAACAACAGCCAGTATGCCCAGTGATAATATTACCGGCACCCAAAAAGCCCAATGAGTGTCTTTATAAGGAATAGGCACATTCATACCATAAATGCTGGCAATTAATACCGGTACACTTAAAAATATAGTGAGGGTGGTTAAACGTTTTAATACTTCGTTCTGGTTATTGCTGATGATGCTGGCAAAAGCATCCAGCGAAGAACTTAAAATAGTTGTGTATGTATTGGCTGTTTCCAATGCCTGAGAGGTTTCTACAATTAAGTCATCTAAAAAATCCTTTTCATCTTCATTCAGCTGCAAAATATTGGTACGTGCCAGCTTCATCATCAGCAGTTCGTTGCTGCGCAGGGCTGTAATAAAATACACCAGGCTTTTTTGTATGCGCATTAACTGCAGCAGTTCTTCATTCCTGTTTGCATCGTACAGCTTTTGTTCTAAAATATTGCGGCGCTGATTTATTTCTTTCAGGTATTCCTGGAAGTTGGTGGTTATTTTTTCAAATATCTTCAGCACCATCATATTCTTTTTATCGGCATTGCGGTTCTGAAAAGTGTTGAGGAATTTTTTGATGGCTTCGTTTTCAAAAGAGTTTACCGTTACAATCTGGTTGTGCGTTAAAATAATACAAATAGGAATGGTAATGTAAAAGGCATCGCTTTCGTTAAACGAATTATTTTCTGCCGGTGTTTTAATTACAATCAGCTTTACATTATCGTCAATTTCATAACGGCTGCGTTCATCAATATCCAGTGAGTCTTTTAAAAAATCAATGGGTATTTCCAGTGTTTCGCTCAGCTCACTAAATTCTTCCTGCTTTAATGGGGGCAGCACATTTACCCATGAACCTGTTTCCGGTTTATCAATGGCAATGGTTTGCTGGTCCTCAATTTTAAAATACTGAATCATGGCTGATTAATGGCAGGCTGTTTATATTTCTATTGCTCCTTTAAAAACAAAAGTGGCAGGGCCGCATAACCAAATGTTTTCAAAATGTTCTTCATCCAGTTTATCAAATTCCACACTAAGGCGGCCGCCGGGTGTTTGCACCTGCACCTGGTTAAAGCCTTTTTCGTTGTGTGCACTCACTAAAGCGCAGGCAGTAACACCTGTGCCGCAACTGTAGGTTTCATCTTCCACACCTCTTTCGTACGTGCGCACAAAAATGGTATCCTCACTAAGGTTCTCAACAAAATTTACATTAATGCCTTCGTTTTTAAACTCTTTGCTGTAGCGTATTTCACGGCCTGTTTCCACCACATCCACATCTTTAATATTGGCTGCAAATTTTACAAAATGCGGAGAGCCTGTATTTAACACTGCATAGGATGCATGTTCATCCACTTCATCCACATCTTTCATTTTAAGGCGCACCAGGTTGTTAATGTCTATTTCTGCAAGATGTTCGCCATCCACCGCAATAAACTTGTAGGTGCTTTTTTTAATGCCCATATCATACGCAAACATGGTTAAACAACGGCCGCCATTGCCGCACATACTGCTTTCATTACCATCGGCATTAAAATAAATCATTTCAAAATCGTACCCATCTTTTTCTGTCAGCATCATTAAACCATCGGCGCCAATTCCAAAACGGCGGTCGCATATTTTTTTTACCTGCTTTTGTGTAAGCTCACCGTATGCACCGTTGCGGTTATCTAAAATAACAAAATCATTACCTGTGCCCTGGTATTTATAAAATTCTATTTTCATTTTCTTAAATGCTTGAAACTATTTCTAATGTTTTTATAATTAAATTTTCTACAGCTTTAGCGCCGTCTTTACTAAACTGTTTTGAAATACGGTTGGCAACAATGGCGCTTAACGACAGGCAATGATGCCCCAGCACTTTGCCCATGCCGTAAATGGCCGATGTTTCCATTTCAAAATTAGTAATGCGGTGCTGCCCAAAACTAAATGTGGTTAATTGATCTATAAGCTCAGGATGCGTAAGGCCCATACGCAGCACACGGCCCTGCGGCCCGTAAAAGCCGGGGCAGGTTACAGTAATGCCCTGGTAAAAACCATTTACAAAATTTTTAAGCAGTGATATATCTGCATTGCTGATATAAGGATTGCTGATGCGCTGGTGCATTTGCGTATGTGTGTTAAACGCCTGCAGCAGTTGTTTTTCTTCTTCGTTATTATTCAGCAAATAAAAATTAAGCAGGTTATCCAAACCAATGGCATGTGTGCTGGCTACAAAACTGTCAACGGGTATTTCCTGTTGTAATGAACCGGAAGTGCCCACACGTATAATATTCAGCGCTGTTAATTTTTCTTTTATCTGCCTTGTTTCAAAATCAATATTTACCAATGCATCCAGTTCGTTTAAAACAATATCAATATTATCTGGCCCAATGCCGGTACTTACGCAGCTAATACGTTTTTTGCCAATATAACCGGTATGTACCACAAACTCACGGTGATGGTTTTTATGTTCAATACTGTCAAAGTGTTTGCTTACTTCAGTAACACGGTCGGGGTCGCCAACAGTAATAATGGTTGGAGCAATTTCGTCGGGCCTGCTGTTTATATGATAAACAGCACCCCGGTTATTAATAATCAGCTCTGATTCTGCAATGCGGCTCATGCAGTAAAATTTTAAAAATGTAAGTTTAAATAATGCCTAAAAATACCCTATTTTTGCAACACTAAAAAAATGAGGGGTGTTACAACCTTTCTAAAAAAGTGGTCCTGTGGCCGAGTGGCTAGGCAGAGCTCTGCAAAAGCTCGTACAGCGGTTCGAATCCGCTCGGGACCTCCACCAATCAGCCGGTTTTTAACTGGCTTTTTTTATAATTATGATACAACGCATTATTTACTGGCTGGGCCTTGCTGCATGTGCTGTTTTAATAATTGCCTGCTTTATGCCCTGGACTTTTCATGCAGACCTGGGTAAAGATTTTACCGGCTTTTTCAGTGAACAAAACAAATATGGAAAACCCGGTAAGTTTTTAATAATTATTGCTGCGGCAATTGGGGTATTTATGGTGCTGCCAAAGCTGTGGGCTAAACGCACCAATTTATTTTTAGGCGCTTTATTAATTGCCTACGCCATTAAATCGTACATTTTATACACCAGTTGCTATATGGCTTATTGCCCCGAAAAAAAAGCCGGCGTGTTTTTAATGCTTTTCTCTTCGTTAATGATTTTTATTGCCACGGTGTTTCCTAATATGCAGCTGCGTAAGGAGGAAAAAGCAGGCTAGCTTTATTTAACTGCTTAATAAATAAGTTGATTACTTTTTTAATTTTACTTTGCCTGTTTTGTAAAGGCCGATAGCTTTATTTATTAGGGCTTCAATTTTTTTAACCGGTAAATCTTTGCCCGTGTCAAGCAACATAATCTTCATACGGCTGCGGCTTTCCTGTATTAAAAAAGGTTCGTCAAAATAGTTTCCTTCTACAATGCCTATGTAGGGTTGCCGGTATTTTTTATGCAGCCACAAATAACAAAACATTTTTCCTTTATAGCAGAAAAATGGCATTCCATATTTAAGGGTGTTGGTAATATTGCTGTCCTGCTTTAAAATAATTTCTTTTAAAGCAAGGAATATGGCTTTTGTGGGTTCGGTTTGCTGCAGGTAAAAATTATCCAGTTGTTTCATGGCAGGTTAACTGCTGTAAATATATTTCAATTCGCCTTTTTTTAAACAGCTTTCCTATTCAAAAAACCTTTATCCCTTTTCCGGTTGTAATAAGGCTGTATAAACTTTTTTGTACCAGTTCGCCCCATGCATTGCTGCAATCGCCATAGCACTCAAATGCTGGTACCAACCCTGCGTGTGTAAAACGGATTTGTGTTTTGCCTTTTACTTCCTCTATATCAAAAATAATTTTGGTGCCTGTCCATTCGCTTTGGTTGCCGGCAAAAGTTAGTTTACTGTCTGTAACCAGCCATACCACTTTTTTATTGGGCACCAGCTCCACCACTTTTTGTTTTGAAAAATGAAACTCCATCATGCGGTAGTCAAACTCATCATTTAATTTATCTGTGGGGCCTTCAATGGTGCCCTGCCACCAGCCACGCACATTATTGATGGCAGCAAAAGCGGCTGCTGCGCTTTCGTTAACCGTAATTGTGGTTGTAAAATCAGTTGTTGCCATTGTATTTAGTTTTTATTATTTAAGCAACACCACCTGCCCGCTATGGTATTGCAAATGGGATGTTCTTGTAATTATAATGTTTAGTTTATTGCGGTTGGGTTCTTTTACAAAATCTTCTGCAGATACTGCAGTGTGTTTTTCAAACCATGCTGCTGCCGGCAGGCTGTCAAATTTTTGTTTCAGCATTTCGCATTGTGTTGCCCATATGCTTTTCAGCGCTGCAACTGATGGCATTTGTGCTGCGGCATTATCCGCTTCTTTTAAAAATGGTTCTTGTAAGTCCGGGTATTGCCTGCTGCCCATATCCAGCAGTACCAGCATATCATCATGCACAGCAATTAAATGGCCTAATAAATAAATGCCCCTGTTTTTGCCCGGTGCCACTTGCTTTTGCAAAGCCTCATTGCTGATGTTGCTTAAAATACTGTCGAAGTTTTTGATAGAGCCGTACCAGCGGTCCAGCACCATTTTTACCATTAGTTCAGTTTGTGCCATAAGTATTTTTTTAATTGAGAATGCAAAGTTACACTTGTGTACCAGTTTGGCAGGGTGTAAAATAGACTTTCTGGCGGGTTGATTTGGACAATGGTATTTTATATCTTTAGCAAAATTTTTTATGAAACACATCACCATTATTGTACCCGATGGACAGAGCTCATTGAGTACAGTAGCCTGTATTGTAGGTGCGTACGAAATGCTGCTAAGGGCAAATGAATACAGTAAGCGGAATGGTAAAAAAGAATTGTATAAAATTGAATTGGCTGGCGTATCAAAGAAGGCGGAGTTTGACCATGGGTTGCTTACAGTAAAACCGCATGTGGATATTTCACAAATCCGAAGGACCAGCCTGGTTATTATTCCATCGTTGGTAAGGGATTTTGAAAAAGCCGTAAAGAAAAACCGTTTATTTATAAGCTGGATTGAACAGCAATATAATCACGGCGCCGAACTGGCCAGCATGTGTACGGGCACTTTCATGCTGGCATCTGCAGGTTTGCTTAATGGAAGAAGCTGCTCCACACACTGGTTGGCGGCAGATAATTTCAGGGCACTATTTCCCAATGCCAAGCTGTAGCCCGATAAACTGATTACTGATGAAAACGGTATTTACACCAATGGCGGCGCTTATTCTTTTTTAAACCTGGTGCTGTACCTTGTGGAAAAATATTACGACAGGCAAACCGCTGTGTACTGCTCTAAAATATTCCAGGTGGAAATTGACCGGCAAAGTCAAAGCGCCTTCAGCATATTTAACGGGCAAAAAATGCATGATGATGAAATGGTGCAGCAGGCACAGCTGTATATTGAAAAAAATGTAGAAGAAAAAATATCAGTGGAAACATTATCATCCAGGTTTAATGTGGGGCGACGGAATTTTGACCGGCGCTTTATAAAAGCCACCGGCAATACACCGGTAGAATATTTTCAGCGGGTGAAAATGGAAGCAGCTAAAAAAGCATTTGAAACCAACCGCAAAACAATTAATGAAGTAATGTATGAAGTGGGTTATGCGGATGTAAAAGCTTTCAGGGAAGTGTTTAGAAAAATTGCGGGCATGTCGCCACTGGAGTATAAGCGGAAGTATTATAAGGATGCTGTTGTGGTGGGTTAATTTTTTAAGATAAGACAGCTACCAGCCCTGGCGTTTGTTAGATAGGGGCTTACCAACAAAAGCAAAGGCCCGAACCGCAAGTTTATGCTTAGAAAAGATTGCTAAAATAAAAATAGTAAATAAAGTCCTCCACCAATTAGGTACACTATTCCACCCCAAAGAACAGTTATTGCCTTTTTTTGCTCGCCGTTCTTTTTTAGATGCAGATACCCGCCCATGCAACAAATGAAAGGTGGCAACAGTATAAACAGGCAATATATTCCATCACTTAATTTATTGTTGCTAAATAAACCTGAAACAAAGTAAAGCAGGAAGGTTAACGTGAAACCACTCATAACTTCAATAAACAGAATAAAAAGAAAACGTATGATTTCCTTCATTGCTTTATAGCATTGCTGATTTTAAAATAAGCAACAAACGGCAGGCATTCAGATAGTAAGGAATTTTTATCCGTAAACCTAACCATAGCTGGCTCTTTGATAAAGTTAAATATTAAGAGCTAATCCTGATTGCTATTGGTAGGGCTTTATTTGCAGGGCCGGAACCAGCAGTCAAGCAGGGCATTTATGCTGTTTCTAATTTTATGGAAATGCAAAACATGGATTTTGCAAAAGGAGATAGTATTACATAACCGAAGCAACGTCCTCGGCTTACACACTGGTCTTGGGGAGAGACGTTGCTGGGAACTAGGCGGTGTGCTTTTTGTATTGCCCATTGTTGTTGGTACGCCTGCGCTTGTTGCTTTCCCTTCAATACCAGCAACGGCGAAGATTGAAATCTTATGCTTTTATATCAATGGTGACAGTAACCTAAGCACCCGTTCAATAAAAATAGTTGCCCGGCTCCTGCTATCCCATTTTACTTTATCAATTTGTAAGGAAGATAGTATGTCATTGTTAAAAGCCGCTTTTAATTGCGATGCAATTGTTTTGTCGTATATAATTTCATGCACTTCAAAATTTAGTTCAAAGCTGCGGTGGTCTAAATTGGTAGTACCCACAAAAGCAACCTCATCATCGCAAACCATGGTTTTAGCATGAACAAAGCCTTTTTGATATTTATAAATTTCAACGCCTATTTCTAATAATTCGCCGTAGTATGAATTTGAAATAGCATTTACGAGTTTTGAATCGGAAATGCCCGGTACTAAAAGCTTTACTTCCACACCACTCAGTTTGGCAATTTTAATAGCATCCATAAAAGTTGCCGGAGGAATGAAATACGGCGTTGTAACCAGCAATTCTTTTTTGCATAAACAAATGGCTTGCACCATTGCAAATAAAATATTAGGGTAATCAGAATCGGGGCCGCTAAAAACCGTTTGCACCAAATGTTTTTGGGTATTTATATTTTCTTTATAAGGAAACAGCCCTTCAGAAAAAGCCAGGTTTTGCCCGGCGCAAAAATTCCAGTCAACTAAAAAAATATATTGCAAATTTGCTGCTGCCAGGCCTTCTAAACGCACACTGGTATCTCTCCAGAATAAACTGTTCTTTTTATTTGCGTTATTGTATTTATCAGAAATATTAATGCCGCCTATATAGCCCACCAGCCCATCTATCACTACAATTTTCCTGTGGTTGCGGTAGTTAATCCTGTTGGCAAACAACCACCATTTTATTTTATAAAAGGGCGCAGCTTCCACCCCGCTATTCTTTAGTTTATTAATAAACGAACTGTTTAGCCCGGCACTTCCAAAATCATCATAAATAAAACGCACTGCTAATCCCTGTTTTGCTTTGGCTATTAATATTTCTGCAACTGCATTTCCTGTTTCATCGTTTTCAAAAATGTAATATTCTAAATGAATAAATGTTTTTGCATTTTGTAAATCTGCCAAAAGCCGGGGAAATTTTTCTTCACCATTAATCAGCAGCTCAACATCGTGGCAGCAATTAAGCAATGATGAGGCATGGCTATTGGCCAAAGAATAAAAACCCCGGAAAACCTCTTTATTGTTAGTTAAAAGATGCTGAGAGAATGATTTATACTTTTCTTCGAACAACGGGTATTTATGCTTGTCTATCTCCAGCTTTTTCTTATACAGTTTCCGTTTGCGGTAATTGATGCCTACAGAAAAATAAATAATAATGCCCGCTATTGGCAGCAAGCCAATCAACATTAAATAAGCCAGCGCCTTACTCGATGAGTTTGTGTTGATGATAATTACAGCAACTGTAATTACCACTAAAATATATACTATGATTAAGTACCAGGGCAATGTCAGCTTAAAGTGTTTTGCATCTCTTTTTTAACCTTTTTACAGGCAGGTGTTCCCACCAAACGAAACCTTATATTGCTGAAGTTAACAAGTAAAATTGATAAGGCGGAGTACTTTTTGTATTGCCCATCGTTGTTGGTACGCCTGCGCTTGTTGCTTTCCCTTCGATACCAACAACGGCGTGGATGCGATGTTGCTAATGCCGAAGATGCAAGGTCAAGCCCCACTTGCAGCAATACTCATGTTAGCGGCTGCCTTGTTTTTTTTGGAATGTCGAATAAAGTTAAACGTTACGGCGAAGTATGCGTTAATTTAGTGACCTGTATTCGATAGGTGTCACACCTGTACTTTTCTTGAAAGCCCTCGTAAAATGTGCCGGGTATTTAAACCCTAATTCATACGCTATCTCGTTAATGGTCTTTTTGTCGTCTAAGATTTTTTGTTTAGCCCATGCCATTATTTTTAATTGAATATATTCTAAAGCTGTCTTACCGGTCTCCTTTTTTATTAAATCACCAAAATAATTGGTCGAAAGATGTAGTTGCTCTGCACAATAAGTAACCGATGGCAAGCCTATCATTTGTGGTTTGTCCGTTTGATAATATTTGTTTAAGAGGTTTTCAAATTGACTTAATATGTCAGTATTTGCTTCATTACGAGATACGAACTGGCGGTCATAAAAACGTATGCAATAGTTTAAGAACAATTCAATATTCGTTGTTATCAGCATTTTACTATGCTTATCCACACCACGTTCCAGTTCATAACGGATTTTGTCGAAACAATCCAACACAATTTTTCGCTCCTTTTCAGATAAGTGCAATGCTTCATTTGACTGATAAGAAAAGAATGTATAATTCTCAATTTGCCTGCCCAAAGATGTACCTCGTATCAGGTCGGGATGGAACAGCAAAGCGTAACCCTTGGGTTTATAATCTTTATTGATGTCTACATTTATGATTTGTCCTGGAGCAACAAAAACCAATGTTCTGTCCTGATAGTCATAAGTATGCCGTCCATATTTCATATCACCGCACATTACTTCTTTTAAATACACCGCATAAAACCCAAAATTCATTTTGGCAGCATAGATTTCCGGCACTCTGCCGTCAAAGTCCATAATGCTTACTAATGGGTGCAAATTTTCCTTATGATAAAAAGTGTCGTGTTCACTAACCGTATCAATTCTTAAAATTTCGCTCATTATAATTTTGTTTAAGTCAGAACAAATTTACCAGCTATTTATTCGCTTATTTAAAATCCGGTGCAAAATCAGTGAAAATGGTAGCACAATCCGTGGATTGTATAAGGCAAACAAATGAATGGAGTACGACCTTTGTGGTGTAAACTTTTCAATAACAATAAATAAAATTGATTATGAAACTAATGGAAAATAAAGTTGTGCTGATTACAGGAGCAGCACAGGGTCTTGGATTTGCTGCTGCAAAAACTTTTGCAGAAGCTGGTGCGTCGGTTGCCTTAGCTGATTGGGATGCAGCGTTAGTGAATAAAGCAGCGAAAGAACTAACGGCAGAAGGCTATAAAACACTTGCTATTGTTTGCGATGTTTCGGATGATGCACAAGTAAAGGCAATGGTTGATAAAACGGTAGAAACATTTGGAAAACTGGATGCAGCCTTTAACAATGCAGGTATCCAGAATGTATTGGCAGATGCTGCTGACCAAACCATAGAAGATTTCGATAGAGTAATGGGTGTAAACCTTCGTGGTGTATGGAGTTGCATGAAATACGAATTGCAACAAATGCGGAAACAGGGCAACGGTTCTATTGTAAACTGTTCGTCAATCGGTGGAATTTTGGGCGGTCCGCAAAGAGGAACCTATCATGCAGCCAAGCATGGTGTAATCGGTCTTACTAAAAGTGCAGCGTTAGAGTATGCGGCTCAAGGAATACGTATCAATTCTATTTGTCCCGGTATCATTCATACACCAATGGTCGATAAAATGATGGCTGGTGGTCAGCAAGAGATACTGGATGCAATGATAGCAGCCGTTCCTGCAAAGCGTTTAGGACAGCCAAAAGAAATAGCTGATGCGGTACTTTGGCTTTGCAGCGATATGGCAAGCTTTGTAGTAGGCCATACATTGGTGGTGGATGGTGGTTACAGCATTCAATAATCATATCATGATTCGGAATAAATTTGTAACACAGATTGATAAAAAATGAAGTGATGAATACAGCAGGCAAACAGTTTCAACCCGGTGAATTGAAAAAAATCGATGAAGCAGATGACCTTAAAATTGCTCCTTTTCGGGAAGATGGAAAAACATACGGCACACCTACATGGATATGGGAAGTTGTGGTAAACGGTGAATTGTATGTACGAGCCTATAATGGTGTTAACTCAGGCTGGTATAAATCTGCAGTACAACAAAAAGCAGGTCGCATTATTGCAGCAGGCATGATAAAAGACGTACGGTTTGAATTTGTGCATGGAGATGTAAACAATGCAATTGATGAAGCCTACCAAAAAAAATATAAAAGCAGTCCTTATCTGTCGCCTATGATTAGCAGCAGGGCCCGTGCTGCTACAGTTAAAATAATTCCGGTTTAATTAAAAGAATAAAATGTTTAATTATGATTTTAGAAGAAAACTATACGCTGTCAAACGGCATCGCAATTCCAAAACTTGGTTTGGGTACCTGGTTTATAAATGATAAAGATGTTGTGCAGGCCGTTAAGGATGCTGCAACAATTGGTTACCGGCATATTGATACCGCACAAGCATACGGAAACGAAAGCGGCGTTGGTGAAGGCATTAAAGTATGCGGGGTGAAAAGAGAAGAAATATTTGTTACCACCAAGCTTGCTGCCGAAGTAAAAACTTACAAAGAAGCTGTTGCATCTATTGATGGTTCTCTTAAAAAGTTAACACTTGACTACATTGACCTGATGATTATACATAGCCCGAAACCCTGGGCAAAATTTCTTGAAAGCGAATCCTATTTTGAAGGAAACCGGGAAGCATGGAGAGCTTTGGAAGAAGCTTATAAAAATGGAAAGCTACATGCCATAGGTCTTTCAAACTTTGAAGAAGCAGACATAGACAATATACTTGCAGTTTGTTCTGTAAAACCAATGGTCAATCAAATATTAGCACACATCAGCAATACGCCGAAAGAACTGATTACATATTGCCAGGACAAAAAAATTCTGGTAGAAGCGTATTCACCATTTGGGCACGGAGAATTATTTAAGAGCGAAGAAATAAAAACGATGGCTGCTAAGTACAATGTTTCCGTTTCTCAATTAGCTATTCGTTACTGCCTGCAGTTTGATTTATTACCATTACCCAAAACAGCCAATCCACATCATATGAAAACAAATGCGGAGATAAATTTTACAATTTCGGAAGAGGATATGGAGCTATTGAAGAACATGGAACAAATTGAACATTACGGAGAGCACAGCAAGTTCCCCGTATTTGGTAAGAAGTGAAGTGCTGCAATATTAAGGTTGTAAGCCATGATTTATTTACTGGCTTGCATCAACGTCCTTTAGTTTGCGCACTGGGTTTGGAAAAGAGATGTTGCTGGGAAGAGACGCAAAGTGCTTTTGTATTGCCCATCGTTGTTGGTACGCCTGCGCTTGTTGCTTTCCCTTCGATACCAACAACGGCGTGTGCGGGGGGAAGGTGGGCTACCAACGAAGGCGGAAAAAACAAGTAGTGGTTATGATGTGCCACTAAACGAGGCGGACTGCTTTTGTATTGCCCATTGTTGTTGGTACGCCTGCGCTTGTCGCTTTCCCTTCGATACCAACAACGGCAAAGATTTTTTTATTTGTATGTATAAAATGGGGCGGTATTAAAAATAAAGAGGTGCTTATTGCCAGCAAAAATTATATACTTTGCATCAGAGGTTGCAGTAACATCATGGAGTTCATAAGCGACTCTTGTATTCATTTGAATTATTCCGTTTTTATAATCAACAATGTATAATTCTGGTCTTATAAGAAAGTATATATTCTGTTCTTCTCCTATGCGATATGTGAAGTTTGCACTTCTTTCAAAACCAATATTAAAATTTGATTTATAACCCCAAATTTGATTGCCTGAAAATATAAACTGATAGTCTAAATTTCCAAAGAAAATTGATGAATTAATTTTACTAGGAACAATGAAATTATTGTAATAGCTTCCGGCATTTGGTGGAGCTATCTCAATTAGGTTATGTGTTAAATAATCAAGCTCACCAACACGAGTTGAACCATTTGTTTCTAACATTAAGATTTTTGTTTTATCATAGTTTACATAAGCTGACTGAAACTCATCAAACTTTGGATTTCCATAGCCACTATGCGTTTTTAACCATTCCGGATGAATATATATAGAGTCATTTAAATGGCTATCTATAATTTTCCATCTTAAAGTACTAATTTGACTTACTCCCATTAATAAAACGCCATAGCCACTCTTTGTAAATTCAATATCGTAGGCATAGACATCTCGATATTGTGGGTGTTCATACTGATCTGGAAGTATCGGAATTGTTTTTTCAATCACACCTGTTTCAGTATTCATTACAAATATTTTTGCAGGGAATACATATTCCCAACTTGCACGCAGAATATACAACTTATTGTTATATGGGTTTAATACAACTTTACGGGGGATAAAATCTAAAGGGATTTTTTTAACGATTTGCCCGGACTCAATTTCAATTTGCAATAACTGGTTAGGGTTGTTGGTGGTAAGCCAACAGTATTTATTATCATCCGTAACAAAATAGTACCTAATATCTCCTCCCATTTCAATTTTATTTCTATAACATTTATAATTTACACTGTCAATTTTAGTCACTTCCGAATTGTCTTTTACAGATAGCTCGAAAGTATATTCACTACCAAGACCCGAACAAATTATATTATAGAACTTAACTGTTGTCCCATTATTTACAACTTCATATTTAATTTCAGGTAAACAAAACTGACTTTTGAGTAAAATATATTTTACACTAATTTTCTTATTGAACTGGACAACAAAGGAATCAGGTATATTTTTCTGTCTGTTTCCTAATATATAATTGCTGCTGATAATTTTTATGGAATCATAGATTGGCGATGCCGATGGAACTGGTAATGACTGATCTGATTTCTTACAGCCAATAATGAAAATAAAAACAACAAAAAGTGAAACAAATATTTTCAATGTAAATAAAAATTTAAATTAAATATACCGTTTATTCTTTTGCGCCCAAAAAAATAAGTTCAACATTGGTATGCCCTCAAAGTGAGTGACACAACGATGCTCAGCAATGTTACAAATGCCCGCAATAAAAAAGTCAAAAGTCAAAATTCAAAACTTAACATTTGCGTAATGGCTTTTTTTGAATTTTTACTTTTGACTTTATGCATAAAGCCTGCTGCTCCATCTCAAGATGAGAACAGCAAGACAGCATTAAATACTCCTGTTTACATCAAAATTTTCCAGCTCTTTGCTTACAGCGTTTAAGAAAGTACTTCCGAGTGCGCCATCAATAATGCGGTGGTCGTAACTAAGGCTTATGTACATCATGTGGCGTATGGCAATGCTGTCGCCTTGTGGTGTTTCAATAACCATGGGGCGTTTTTTTATGGCACCCACAGCCATAATTGCCACCTGCGGCTGGTTAATAATGGGTGTGCCCATTATGCTGCCAAATGTGCCTACGTTAGTAAGCGTAAATGTGCCGCCATTGGTATCATCGGGTTTTAACTTGCCGGTACGGGCTGCATTGGCCAGGTTGTTTACTTGTTTAGTAAGGCCAACGAGGTTTAATTGGTCGGCATTTTTAATTACAGGCACAATTAAATTGCCGGTGGGCAGAGCAGTGGCCATGCCTATATTCAAATCTTTTTTTACAATTATTTTATCGCCTTCCACACTGCTGCTGAGCCAGGGGTATTTTTTAATGCACTTTACAATGGCTTCTATAAACAGCGGGGTAAAAGTTATTTTTTCGCCTTCACGTTTTTCAAATTCTTTCTTCACTTTCTCCCGCCACATTACCAGGTTGGTAACATCGCATTCTGCAAAACTGGTTACATGCGGAGAAGTGTGTTTACTGTCCACCATGTGCTTTGCAATGAGCTTGCGCATGCGGTCCATTTCTATTACTTCTACGTTGCCGGTAAAGACGGTTGGTGGTTGGGGGCTTGCAGTTGATAGTTGTTGGTTGACAGTTGACAGTTGTTGAACGGGAGCTTGAGTTGTGCTTTCTGCTTTTGGCTTTAAGCTTTGTGCTTGCCCTTTATTTGCTACATAGGCTAAAATGTCTTTCTTGCTTACACGGCCATCCTGCCCGGTGCCTTCAATGTTTTCCAGTTCGGCCATTCCAATGCCTTCCTGTTGTGCAATGTTTAAAACCAACGGGGAGTAGAAACGGATTTTAGAAGAACCGCTGGTGGTTGCCCGTTGTTCGTTGTTCGTTGGCTGGTAGGGAATTTCTTCCACCACTTTTGCTTCTTCGTATTGTGGCTGTGGTGCTGGTGCGGCAGGTGCTTCACTGGTTACAGCGGCATTGGCGCCCACACGAATTTTTGCAATAACGGTACCAATGGGCACCACATCATTTTCATTAAATAAAACGGCTTCTATAACACCTTCGGCGGTAGAGGGCACTTCACTGTCCACTTTATCGGTTGCAATGTCTAAAACGGTTTCGTCCATTTTAACGGGGTCGCCTGGCTTTTTGTGCCACCGCAATATGGTTGCTTCCATAATGCTTTCGCCCAGTTTTGGCAATACTAAATCTACTACGCTCATAAAAAATATTAGGTGTTAACAATCGTTGTTCTGGCAGGGCAAATGTAGGGAAAAAACGGCTGATGGTTGATGGTTCATAGTTGATGGTTCATAGTTGATGGTTTATAGTTGATAGATGTTAGTTGACGGCAGGGCTTTTTACCATGAACTATGAACCATCAACTGCAAGCTATGAACCCTGCTCCAGTATAAACTTCCGCAACAAATTCAGCACCGTAACGGCAGTTAATTCAATATTCTTATTACGGTCAAAGCGGAAGAAGAGTTTTTGTGTAACTATTTTGTCTTTATTGCCAAAGGCTGCCCAAACAGTGCCTACAGGTTTTTCGGGCATGCCGCCGCCGGGCCCCATAATGCCGCTTACAGCAATTACGTAATTGCTTTTTATGTTTTGCAAAGCGCCTTTTGCCATGGCGGTAACCACTTCTTCACTCACTGCGCCTTTTTCTAACAATATTTGATGCGGTACATTCAGCAAATCTTCTTTAGCGCCATAAGAGTAACTGATTACACTGCCATCGTAAAAAGCGGATGAGCCGGGAATGGAAGTGAGCAAATGTGCAATGTAACCGCCGGTGCAGCTTTCTGCCGTGCACATTGTTTGGTTTTTTGAAAGCAGCAGGTTGCCCAATACTTTTTCCATGGGCAAATCTTCGTTGGTAACTAAATATTCTTTTATCAAAACCTGCAGTTGTGCAAACAGGGCATCTATTTCTTTTTCTATGGCTGCTTTGTCAAACCCACTTGATGTAAGCCGCAAACGCACCATGCCATAATTGGGCAAGTACGCCAGCTTGATATGCGCAGGCAGTGCTTCTTCAAAATGTTGTATCATTTCTGCAATCATACTTTCGCCAATGCCGGCGGTTAATAAAGTGCGGTGTATAATTACAGGCAGTTTAAATGATTTGCTTAATACATCAATCACCACATCTTCCATCATGCCTTTCATTTCATGCGGCACGCCGGGCATGCTTACAAATATTTTTCCGTCTCTTTTAAACAACATACCGGGTGCAGTGCCCCGTTTGTTTTGAATAACAGTACAAACATCCGGTACTTCTGCTTGCTTCAGGTTGCGTTCAATCAAAGGCCTGTTCAGCCTTGTAAAAATATTGATGACGTTTTGTTTGGCAGCTTCATCCACAATCATGCTGCCATTAAAATATTTGCATAACAATGGTTTCGTAATATCATCAGCCGTGGGGCCAAGGCCGCCGGTTATTAAAATTATTTCCGCATGTTTGCTTTCTTCATCCAGTGCATTCCATATTTCATTCCATTCATCACCCACGGCCACACGGCGGGTAACTTTAATACCTGCTTTGTTTAATTGCTGCGCCATCCATGCGCTGTTGGTGTCAATAACCTGTCCTATCAGTAGTTCATCGCCAATGGTGATGATGGAAGCTTGTGCCATTGTTGTGTATAATAGATTAATTTTATTGCAAGATAACTCTTGATATGAAAACAAAAATGTTGCTGGTTGGTTTATTTAGTGTTGCTTTTTGTTACGGGCAGGATATAACATTGCAATTAAACAACGCCATAAAAAAACTGGAGGCAGACAGCCAGTTTAAACATGCCATCATAAGCATGTATGTGGTGGATAGCAAAACAGGCAATGTGGTATTTGATAAAAATGCACAAATAGGTTTGGCGCCGGCAAGCTGCCAGAAAGTGGTTACAAGTGTGAGTGCGTTTGAAATGCTGGGGAAGGATTTTAAATACAAGACTTATATTGGTAAAGACTATCCACAGGAAAATAAATATGATGCAGGCAGCCTTTTTATAATTGGAAGCGGCGACCCAACGCTGGGCAGCTGGCGCTGGAAGCAAACACAGGATACTGCAGTGTATGCAAAAATTTTGGCTGCTTTACTAAAACAAAATTTATTTTCTTTTGATGGAAACCTTGTGGTGGTTGATTATTTATATGGCTTAACGCCCTTACCCGAAGGATGGATTTGGCAGGATATAGGCAACTATTATGGCGCTGCCTGCTTTGGTTTTAACTGGCATGAAAACCAGTATGACATGGTGTTGCAATCGGGGAGTAAGGGCAGTGCTGCAAAGTTGCTGCGCACAAAACCTGAAATGCCAGGTGTAAATATTCAAAACGATATTTCAATTGCGGCTGCCGGAACGGGAGATAACGGATACATTTATTCAAGCCCATATTCAGATAATATTTTTACGAAAGGCACTGTTCCTTCTCAAAATATCCCATTTACAATCAGTGGCAGCATGCCTAATCCCGCCGCTGTATTTAAAAAGGAATTATTCAGTTACCTGTATAAAAATAAAATAACTTTTAAAGGCAGTGCCGTTACAGGAAATGAAGCAATATTAAAAAACATCCCGGTTCACATTGCCACACATTTTATTGACTCCATTTATTCACCACCGCTGGACAGTATGAATTATTGGTTTCTTAAACGGAGTATTAATTTATATGGGGAAGCTTTTTTAAAGTCGCTTGTTGCACAAAAGCTTGGCTTTGGAGTACGAGAAGGCACTTACGAAAAGGCAATTGATATACTTAAAAACTTCTGGCTGCAAAAAGGCATTGAATCCTCTGCATTAAATATTATTGATGGCAGCGGTTTATCTCCTGCCAACCGTGTTACCACCAATGCATTGGTAACAGTAATGCAGTATGCAAAAAAGCAAAACTGGTTTGCATCTTTTTACAATGCATTGCCAGAAATGAACGGGATAAAAATGAAGGATGGCTATATTAACGGTGTAAGAAGTTATACCGGTTATATAAAAAGTAAAAGTGGCAGCGAATACACTTTTTCATTTATTGTAAATAACTTTAGCGGCAGCGCCGGCGCAGTACGTGAAAAAATGTGGAAAGTTTTGGATATTTTAAAATAAAAAGTCAAAATTAAAAAGTAAAAAATGGCAGAACAGAATTTTAAAAACCATACCCGTATGGTGCCGTTATTTCATTATGTTGCTTTTACGGCAGCAGGGTTTCCTTTAGTATCAAGCATTATACATTTATTTAAAAGCTTTGGCGACGGAAATGTGTTGCATGCAGCAGCAATGGTATCGCTTTGCCTTGCGGTGGTTTTAGCGCTTTGGTTTGCCCGTTCTTTTGCATTACGTGCACAAGACCGTGCCATACGTGCCGAAGAAAACCTGCGCCATTTTGCATTAACTGGCAAATTACTTGACAAGCGCCTGCGTATGCGTCATATCATTGCATTACGTTTTGCAAGTAATGAAGAGTTTGTTGCGTTGGCTAAAAAAGCGGCAGAGGAAAATTTATCATCAAAAGATATTAAAGCGGCTATACAAAACTGGCGGGCTGATTATAACAGGGTGTAGCAATTAACAATGAATAATGAACAATGAATAATATTTAAGCTGTTTTCTATTGTTAATTGTAAATTGTTATTTGTTCATTGCAAAATATCCCTGCAGCTTTTCCTTCAGCACCTGTGGCATATCGCAGCGCTTCATTGTTTTGGCATCAATAAAAAACAAAGTGGTTTGCCCGGTGTTCAGCAATTCATCCTTCTCATTATAAATTTCTGAGTGAAATACAATTTTATGATGCGCCGGCATTTCTTTTACAATGGTTTTAATGGTAATAAGGTCATCATACTTTGCAGGGCGTAAAAAACGGCTGCTCATTTCCACCACCGGCATAATAATGCCCATTGCTTCGGTTTCCTTATAAGTAAAACCAATTTGGCGGATGGCTTCGGTGCGGCCTATTTCATAAAACTGTGCGTAGTGGCCATAATATACAATGCCCATCTGGTCGGTAAGTGCGTAGTGTATGCGGAGCCGGGTTTCGGTTACAAACATGAATTAAAATTATTTACCTGTCATATTATCTACACTAATTTTTCCAGGCCCCACCAACAATAAAGTAAGATAGCCGGTAAGATATAGTGCAGCATCTTCACCGTCTCCAAAAATATCGCCATTGTGTGCCTTAAAAATCATAACTAATGTGGCAATTATTAACGGTATGGTGGCCAGTCTTGTAAATAATCCTAAAATTATAAACAGTGAACAGAAAAATTCTGCAAAAACCACCAGGGCTAAACTCATGGTGCTGCCAATACCTAAAAAGTTCATAAAGCTGTTATGCTTTTCTCCAAAATGTACCAGTTTATTATAGCCATGCATCATCATTAAAACTCCTAAGCCAATTCGTAACAGCAGCATGGCAGTATTAAATGCGCCGGCAGAATATTTTGTTGACAACAGCTTCTTCATCATCTCAGTTTTTAGGTTATTGTATTTTAAATTTTATAAAATCCTTAACAGCAAAACAAAAATACATTCGTTTAGCTTACAGCAGTTATCCACTTATTAACAATAAAGTGGAACAGTATTTGAACAAGGTGGCAATATAACTAATTTTACAACCGGCAAAAAGCCTGAACATACACACATGATTAAGCACAAATTTCTACTCCTGTTTTTTACAGCAGGAATTATTGCAAGCGCTGTGGCACAACCCACCAATTTTGTTACTGATCCTGAAAAAAAATACAAAGATGCCAAAGAGCTTTTTGTAAGGGAACAATATGCGCTGGCTTATCCATTATTAAAAGATTTAAAGCAGCAATACCCTGATAACAGCATCAGCAATCATACCTATATTAATGATGATGTAAATTATTATTACACTGCCTGCGGGCTTAAGCTGATGCAGCAGGCTGCAGAAGATGATGCAAAGCAATATGTGGAAGTGGTGGCTAATGAGCCACGCCGCCAGTTAATGAGCTATCACCTGGCTAAATATTATTTTGCTAAAGAAGATTTTAATAATGCAATTACTTATTACGAACGTGCCGGGCTGGATAACATCAGCAATGACGAAATTGCCGATACCAAATTTGAAATGGCTTATTCTTACTTTAATTTAAAACAATTTGATGAAGCCAAACCATTGTTTGATGAAGTGCATCAATTACCCAAAAACAAATATTACATACCAGCCAATTATTATTATGGCTTTTTGTGCTACAGGGACAAGCAGTACAATGAAGCGCTGAAATCATTTAAACTGGTGGAAACAGTAGAAGAATACAAAGGCGTGGTGCCTTATTACATTGCAGAAATATATTACTTCCAGGGAAAAAAAGATGAAGCATTGCGTTATGGCGAAAGTGTGCTGGCACGTGGCGGTAACCTTGTGTATGATAAAGAAATGAAATTGCTGATGGGCCAATTGCATTTTGAACGCAAAGAATTTTCGAAAGCATTGCCTTTACTGGAATATTATGTAAACAACAGCAAAAAAGTAGATAAAGAAGTGTTGTATGAATTAAGTTACTGTTACTACAACGCTAACCAGCTTACTAAAGCCATTAATGGTTTTAAACAATTAAGCAGCCTTAAAGACAGCATGGGGCAAAACAGTATGTACCTGTTAGGCGACTGTTACCTGCGTACCGGGCAAAAAGAAAATGCACGCAATGCATTTCAATATTGTGCATACAACAACAGCAACAGGCAGCAGCAGGAAGTAAGCCGTTTTATTTATGCCAAACTTTCTTACGAACTGGGCTACCAGGATATTGCATTAAAGGAATTGAAAACTTTTTTAAACGATTATCCTAATTCTGAATATGAAACAGAAGCAAAAGAGTTATTGGTGGGCCTGCTTGCCAATACTAACAATTTTGCAGAAGCGCTGCGATTATATGAATCCATGGGCAAGCCAACACCGGCCATGCAAAAAGTGTATCCACGTATTTTGTTTGGCAGGGCTGTTGAATATATTAACGACGGGCAAATTATCCGTGCCGATGAATTACTCACCAAAGTTGCTGCCGACCAGTATGCAGCACCTATTATGCCTTATGTAAATTTCTGGAGGGGTGAAATTGCTTCACGTGAGCAAAAACAGGATGAAGCCATCCGTTATTTAACTGCATACCTGCAAAGCAGTGCACCATCGCAAGGTGAAGCAACGCCTGCAGCAGCAAGATATAATTTAGGCTACAACTGGCTGAAGAAAGAAGATTATAAAAAAGCGCTTACTTATTTTGAGCAGGTTACAAAAACAGCCAGCGTTACAGCGCCGCCAATGGAGCAGGATGCGTATGTACGCAGCGCCGACTGCTATTTCATGAATAAGGATTACACAAAAGCCAACAGCATGTACGATGCGGTAATTAATAATGCACTGCCGCAAAGTGACTATGCGTATTTTCAAAAAGCCATGATTGCAGGCGTAAAAAGCAGTACGGATAAAATTAAAACATTGAATACGCTTACAAGGCAATACCCTAACAGCAGTTTAGTGCCTGATGTAACTATGGAAATTGCCAATACTTATATGGCCGATGAAAAATTCCGTGATGCTATTCCTTATTTAGACAAACTGAGCAAAATGCCTGAAGCAGGAGGTTTGCAGCCACAGGCGTATTTAAAATTAGGGTTGAGTTATTATAATATTGATGATAATAAAAATGCACTGACAAATTATCAAACGCTCATTCAAAAATATCCGCAAAGCCCGGAGGCAGATGATGCGCTGGACAATATTAAAAACATTTATGTAGAAGAAGGCAGGCCGAATGAATACGTGGAGCTGATGCGGAAAAATGGAAAAAATATTTCTGTGTCTGAGGCAGATTCACTTAACTATATTGCTGCAGAACTGAAATATAATAATAATGATTGCACAGCAGCTATTAACGGGTTTAATAATTACTTAAGCCAATACCCCAACGGTGGTTATGCACTGGAGGCAAACTATTACCGTAGTGAATGTTATTTAAAGGCAAAAGACTGGAAAAATGCATTAACCGGTTATGATTATGTAAATGCAAAAGGCGCCAACCGCTTTTTTGAAAAAGCTACACTGGAAGCTGCCCGTATCAACTACTTTGAGTTAAAAGATTATACCGGCGCTAAAAAATATTTTGAATCATTATTAAGCAACTCCATTAACCAGGACAATCAATTAGAAGCATTGCGTGGTGTGGTACGTTGCTATTACCTGCTGAAAGATTACAGCACTGCTAATGAAAAAGCAAAAACCTTGCTTACTAAAAAAGGTATCAGCACCGATGATAAGGCAGTGGCCTATTTAGTGCTGGGTAAATCGCAGCAACTGGCTAATGATTGTGCAGGTGCTATTACATCCTACAAATCATGCGCAGCAATAAATAAAACAGCATGGGGTGCAGAAGCAAGGTATGAAATTGCCAATTGCCAGTTTACAACTAATAACCTGGCAGCAGCAGAAAAATCGGCGCTGGCAGTAATTAAAGAAACCGGTTCGTATGATATGTGGGTAACCAAATCGTACATTTTACTGGGAGATATTTTTATGCAGCAGAAAGATTACTTCAATGCCAAAGCCACTTACGAAAGTGTTGCAAAAAATGCAGTAATACCCGAACTGAAAAATGAAGCACAGCAAAAACTGGATAAAGCAATTGAAGAAGAAAAGGCAAACAGTAAAGTAAGCAGTAACTAATCCCTGCACCTTAAAAAAGCAAAAATGAAAAAATTAAATAAGCAATATTCAATGTTCAATATAAAATATTCAATTGCCCTGGTAATGGTAATAGCTGCATTACCAGCTCTTGCACAAAGAGACACATTAAAGAAGGGAACCACCATCGATATTACTTCTTCCTACAAACCTGTATTGCGCAATGCGGTAAAAATAAATTTTTCAGCATCGCATTTAAATGCAGATACCAGCAAGCCAAAAATGTTTTATACCGTGCCGGCGCAAAATTTATTTTACTCATACCAGCCGGTAAGTTTAAAGCCATTGGCATTGCAGCAGGATACCAACCTGAATTTAGGCCAGCGTAATTTCTTAAAAGTTGGGTTTGGTAATTTCTCCACGCCATATGTGGCAGCAGGGTTTAGTTTTGGAGATGGTAAAAAAAGTTTGCTGAACCTGTATGCAGATTATATTGCTTCTAAAGGAAAAATTAAATACCAGGATTATGCACAGCTTAATTTAAAAGCCACCGGCAGTTATTTTTTACCAAAGAGCGAAGCTTATGGCAGTGTAAGTTTTAACCAGCACGACACTTATTTGTATGGTTACAACCACACTTTGTACAACTATAAAAAAGACAGCATCCGCAACCAGTACCAGGATATAAATTTAAAAGCGGGCATCCGCAACACAACAGTAGGCGACTTTGGAATTAAATACAATCCTAGCGTTACGGTAAATAATTTTACGCTGAAAGATAAAGCAAGTGAAAGCTCCTTAATAGTGGATGCACCCATTGAAAAGTGGTTTGGCGAAGCAATGGCCATTAAAATAACAGGCCGTGCAGATATTACTTCTTACAGTTCAAAAAATTTAGCAAACAATATAAAGCTAAGCAACAATGTGATGCAGTTAATGCCTTCGCTTGCATTTGCATCTCCACGGTTTACCATTAACGCAGGTATAACACCTACATGGGATAACGGTAGTTTTGTTTGGCTGCCCAATGTATATGCCGAAGCACAACTAAAAGAAAAAGTGGTTATGATACAGGCAGGCTGGGTGGGCAATTACACAAAGAATACATTCCGTAATTTATCATTGGTTAACCCATATTTACTGCCCATTACATTCCAAAAAAATACTAAAGAGGTGGAATATTATGGTGGCTTAAAAGCTACTCTTGGCAAGCACTTCAGCTTTAATGCAAAAGCAGGGTTTATCAGTTACACCGATTTTCCGTTGTACATAAATGATACAGCAACCGATGGAAAAGCATTTAAAGTGGTGTATGAAGGCAAAGCTAACAACCTGCGCATACATGGCGACCTTAGTTACATCAGCCAGGACAAATTTACAGTAACAACAGGGCTTACATTAAATGGTTATACCGGTTTTGCCGCCAAAGCATGGAACACTGTTCCTTTGGAACTGTCTGCTTCATTGCGCTGGTGGGCATTTAAACAGGTGTTGCTTAAAAGTGATTTTTATGCATTTGGCGGCGGCAATTATATTGATAAAGGCAATGCCACAAAAACGTTTAACGGCGGCACAGACCTGAGTGCAGGTATGGAGTTTAAAGTAAACAAAACCTTCAGCGCATGGCTGGATGTAAATAATATTTTAAACAACAAATACCAGCGCTGGCATAATTACGAAGTGTATGGTTTAAATGTGCTGGGTGGTGTAAGGATAACGTTTTAATTTTTTTTGGAACGAGCTGTTGAATCTTTCTTCAACCACATTGGCAAAGCAAATCCCGATCTTATCGGGAACTCTTCAACAGTATATCTTTATTGAACAAATAAACAGGCGTTTCGTTTATCTTAGCAATATGAACGAAGCAGCAATTTTAAAACAGCTTATCCAAAAGCGGCGAAGCATTGTACCAAAAGAATATTCCGTCAAGGCAATACCACAAGCTGTACTTAATGAAATACTCAGCAGTGCTGATTATGCACCCAATCACAAACGCACAAAGCCCTGGCGCTTTAAAGTATTCAGCGGGGAAGAAAAAAATGCTTTTGGTGAAGTGCTGGCAGCAACTTATAAAAGAATAACGCCTCCGCCTTTATTTCTTGAAAAAAAATATTTAGACCTGGCTGATAAAGTTTCAAAATCGGATGTGGTGCTGGCAGTTGTAATAAACTTTTCTGGCTTAGTGCCGCAGTGGGAAGAAATTGCAGCAACAGCCATGGCCATTCAAAATATGTATTTAACCTGCACTGCCAATAATGTGGGCTGTTACTGGAGCACACCGGATATAAAAGACCATATCAGCGAATATTTACAACTGGAAGAAAACCAGCAATGCTACGGTTTGTTTTATTTGGGAATGATGGGGTAAGAATTGTACAGCATGATTATCCTTTAATTACAGCTTTAAGCAATGATTGTACACCCGCCGACCTTCCTATTGGTTCTAAAAACAAAATAAAAATATTTACAGCCAGTGTAAGCAACGTGGCGGGGTGGTTTAGTTTGCCATACTTCCATGCGGCCAGCAGCAGCATTACAATAATAATTGCCTGTGCATAAAACAGCGGTGTAATAATATTAATTGCCGGCCATTGGCTGCGGTGCAAACCCACATACACATTTTGTATACCACGGCCCAGTGCCGGCATCATAATTAAAAATACAGATGCAATCAGCCACCAGGCATGGTCTTCCATTTTTTTACGGTGAATAATACTTTTTATTATGGCAAAACCAAATGCCATCATCATTACAATTTCAACAACGGCCACACCATAAAAAAACCAGGGTTCAAACGGGCCAAAATTGTCACGCATTTTTGCTGCCATATCTGCATTGGCAAGGTCCCGGTGCATCATTGCCAGTGCGGTTAAGCAAACACCGCCTGCTAAAAACATACCGATAATGCCATTGGTGCGGTGCCTTGCCATTTGCCCATGCGTGGCAAAGTAAGGTTGTATAATAAGATATAAATACCAAACAGTGCCCGTCCAGTAATGAATGTGTACGGCCCATACATTGTCTGTAAAATCGCCCCAGTAATCTTTAAAAATGCCGGCTTGCATTACCAGCATGGGAATAAGCATCCATTGGTGCAGGGACTTGTATTTGTTCATTGCAGGGTTTTAAAACAGGTGAAGGTTTAATTGTATTGCAATGAAGTTACTGAAATTATTAATTGCAGTTGTTGCAAATGCAGTAAGTGATTTTATGAAGGCTTATGTTTTAGCAAGCGGTGTTGGGAAGAAAATGATGGTTTGTTGTTTTAAGCGTAAGCTGTTAGTCAGGCGACCTACAACGGCGGAACGTTTGCTTGTTTTTTATTCATGTTGGCTGCAGTGTTAGTTTAGGCTAAATGCGATGCCTTTTATTAAGCTTTATAAATGAAATAATTGTTGCAATGATGCCTAATCCTACACAGGCGAAAAATATTTGATTAACATGCCCTTTAGGTTCCAAATATAAAAAGTCAAAGTATTTGGGATGGCTATTAATAATGGCTTCAACAATGACACTGAAGAAGGAAAATGTAATGAAGAATATTGCGGTTATACTAAATACTTTTTCTTTCGCTTTGGGTTCAATAGTTGTAAAATAAATTGCAGTTAGAGATATCATTATTAGGGCAAAGGGGATTCCTAAAAGTTGCCCACCATGCCCATACCCCGTAAGTATATAACCAAAACGGAAACAATAAAGACAAGAAATAATTGTTGCAGCCGTAAGTACGATTTTTTTATCCATGGTGAGCCAAAAAGCTTGTAGGGTGTTTGAACATTACAGCCAACGGACACGGCTTGGCGATGTGGTGGTATTTGAAAATCGTCAGCCCGTAACCGCAGCTAAATTTATAATTAAAAGCTCATTGTTTATTCTATTGCTCGGCGTTATTCGTCGGCTGGAACTGAAGCCGAACAGCGAACAAAAAGTTGAGCATATATTCGTCGCCCCGCCATATTGCCAAACCGGCTGTTGGCTGCAGGCACTTTAAGTAAACAGACTTCTATGAACAAATTATAGTTATTTTGAAATTCTGTCACGTGCATATTCTTTTCTGCCCGTGGCTGGAATCATTTCGCCAATTTTTCCAAGTCCATATTTGGGCATGTTGTTGTAAATGCATTCATAGTTTCCTGCACTGACTTTATATGTTTCATGCCATATCCCAACATCGCCATTGCTTTTGATTTTCAAATTAAAAGCTTTCCATGCAGGATAATGAAGGCTATTCCTGTCTTTGGCGTATGCTTCAAGATGTTCAAATGATCTCCAGTATTGAACCATTACAGGAGGAAAACCACCAAACATTTGAAAGCCTAGAAAACCGCTTTCCAGTTTGTTGGAAAGCTCTTTTATCATCTTCGGCATTACTGATGCGACAGGAATCCATTTATGAAATTTCCAAAAATGATTAATTCGCATTCCGATTATGAAGACCACAAAGTCTCCTTCAATTTTAACAGTCATTCGTTGATTAATTGTCTTAGCCATTGTCAAAAGTTTAGGTTTTTGATATCGAAAAGAGATCCTGTGCTTGCAGCAAACCCAATGTTGGCTGTAGTGCCTTCAGTAGAAGCTGTTACCAATCTCTTGCTCTTATTGCTTCTTCTATGTCAATGTCAATATTGAAGTAGGTCAAAATTTTGTCAACCGTGTCACCGATTGATTCTCTAGCACCAGTTTCAAGTTCACTGTCATTTTCTTCAAATTCTTCTGCAAGCTCATTAATACCAATTGTCATTTTGTCGAATGAAGCTTGAATTTCTTCTTTTGAGCGATTGCCTCCCTCAATATATGATACCGTATTTCGGATTAGGTCTTTTACTTTGTCAACCAAGAAATTTGGGAAATAGTCATCCGCATACATGTCTTTCAAGTAGTCGAAGTCGTCTGGAAGTTTTTTTACCATGTCGCTTATTGTTTATCGTGACGATAAATTAATGATTAGAATTATTACAAAATATAAATAGTCTGCATTTCTTTAAGAGTAGCCAGTGGCATTACAGCCAACGGACAGGGCTTGGCGTAGTTGGGGAATTAGTATTCCGTCTGCCCGGCCCAGACTGCTTATAAAGAAACGAAATTAATTTGACTAACGAAAACCAGCCAACGGCACTGCGAGCGTATGCAACCTGCCGCTGGCGAGTCCCAGTTAACGGTCAAGCCCATAGCTGAAGATGAATAACGGACAAATGCTGAAAGTTTTTCCGTCCGCCCCAATTACGCCAAACCCCATGTTGTACGCAGCTAATGATGACTTAGCGTCTATCTTTTCGAATATACAAGGGTCTCACCGTCAAATCGCCTGCAACAAATGGCAATCTCATTCTATTCTTATCTATCACTTGAATTCCGCATATATTTTTACTGGAGTCAAAAATTTTTAATGAATCATTCACTATTTCAAAAGGATATTTTTCAATCAGGCCACTAAAACGAGTTATAGTCACATTTTGATTCTTTGTATCGAAAAAAATTATAGTGTGTTTGCCATGGTGCCTTTGCTGAATCCATGTTCCAGTTAAAAAACTAAGCAAATCTTTTTTAGACATTTGAGATTGTCCAAATGAATTATAGTCTACAATTAAAAGAGTAATAATCGAGATAACATAGATTAATTGCTTTTGCATAATAGCGGATTTCTGTGAAGTTGCGCACAACGGTCAGGTATTGCCGATGGTGGGGAATTAGAATTCCGTCCGCCGGAACTGCTGCCTGGCTTTTTGATAAAGTTAAATATTAAGAACTAAAGCTGGGCTTTATTCGTCGAGCCCCGAACCACAGTACAGCAAAATTACCGCTGCTGATTGCTTCAATGTCAAGCCCCACTATTGGCAATACCAATGTTGTATGCATACCCTTCTCTGTCAATAATTAAAGTATGAAACGAAATCCAACGCCTAAAAATCCTAAACTTGTATTATTTGTCAAGTTTGAGTAAAAGAGAAACTGTTCCTTTTTTGAGTCTTTAACTTGAGGGTTTTGAGAATTGAATTTAGTTACAAGATATTGTACACTTAGAATATTTGGAATAGTAAGTTCTAACTGCATTTTTTTAAAAATCTTATAAGAAACTCCGATTGTCAACGAAGTAAAGCCACCTCTTTGTGTTGCTTTAACATCTCCTGCGGCAATCGTATAATCATCTTTTTGATTTGCCATTATAAAAGCTCCGTCAAGTTGCCCAAAAAAGTAAAAGTCTTTTCCAAGTCTTTTATATTCTCTAAAGAATGCTCCAATATCGTAACGTTTATAAGTTGTTGTAACTGTGTCATTGCCATTTAAAAAATTTGTCTGTCTAATTGGTGAATAAGTTAAATTAATTCCTATAACAGAGTTTTCTTTAAAAGCTTTTCCAAGTGAAATTCCAATTGTTCCGCTCTCTGCTTTCTGCTTTAGAATGTCAACTTGATTTTTCTCATTATAATAGAACAACTGTCCACCTAATAGGATTGATTTCTTATTAATTTGGGCAAATGTCACTGTACTTAGTGTGAGTATTAAAATAGTAGTAAATATTTTTGTCATAATTAAGTTTGAAATTTAGAGACAATAGAAAATGCAAGTATTGTGTTAAGCAAATACTAAATTGATGATTCTGAAATGATATTATTTTACGAAGTGTCAAACAGGGTTGCATACAACATTTGTATTGGCGTACCTTTTGTTCCATTTTTTATTGAACTTCAATATTTAGTAGAACAAAAACTAATACAACTAAGTTAGCAAAAATATTTTTATGCAAAATGTTATCTACGCTTTGGTAAAAGCCCAACAGAGGTATGCCTTTCAACTGTGCGACGCAACGATGCCCAATAAGGGAACTAAAAGCCCACTACAAAAAAATCCCGTCTTAAAAGACGGGATTCTATTCCTAATTCCTAATTATCAATTCCTAATTAAGCTACTGCTTTATTCACCAGCGCTGCCGCTTCACTTAACAGTATAGCACTTTGCACCTGCAGGCCGCTTTCGTCAATAAGTTTTTTAGCAACATCTGCATTGGTGCCCTGCAGGCGCACAATAATAGGAATGCTGATGTTGCCAATGCTTTGGTAAGCATCAATAACACCCTGCGCCACACGGTCGCAACGCACAATACCACCAAAAATATTTATCAGTATCGCTTTTACTTTAGGGTCTTTTAAAATTATACGGAAACCGGCTTCCACTGTTTGTGCATTAGCAGTACCGCCCACATCCAAAAAGTTAGCAGGTTCGCCGCCGCTTAATTTAATCATATCCATAGTGGCCATTGCCAAACCTGCGCCGTTAACCATGCAGCCTACGTTACCGTCTAATTTTACAAAGTTTAAATTGAATTTACCGGCTTCCACTTCGGTAGGGTCTTCTTCAGTAACATCACGTAAAGCCGCCACATCTGCATGGCGCATTAAAGCATTTTCATCAATGCTCATTTTGCAGTCCACCGCAATTATTTTATCGTCGCTGGTTTTAAACAGCGGGTTAATTTCAAGCATGCCACAATCCAACCCAACATAAGCGTTGTATAAATTGGTAACAAACTTTACGCAGCTTTTAAAAGCTTCGCCGCTTAAGCCTAAATTAAAAGCAATCTTTCTTGCCTGGAAACCCTGTAAGCCACCGCCGGGGTGTACCCACTCTTTAAATATTTTTTCAGGGGTATCATGTGCCACGTCTTCAATGTTCATACCGCCTTCGGTGCTGTACATAATTACGTTTTGCCCTTTAGTACGGTCAAGCAAAATACTTAAGTAAAATTCTTTTACCGGGTTGGGGCCATCATAATAAACATCCTGCGCCACTAAAACTTTGTTAACCACTTTACCGGCAGGGCCGGTTTGAATAGTTACCAATGTGCCGCCTAAAATATTTTGTGCAATCTGTTTTATGTCTTCTGCATTTTTACCAACAGCCACACCACGTTGTTCGGTGCCTTCAATTTTACCTTTACCACGGCCACCGGCGTGTATTTGTGCTTTTACCACGGCAAACTTGCTGCCGTATTGTGTGTGTATCTGGCGGTAAGCTTCTTCCGCTTCGTTAGGTGTGTTACAAGCAATTCCTTCCTGTACAGGAACATTGTATTTTTTCAGCAATTCTTTTGCCTGGTATTCGTGCAAATTCATAGTTTAAAAATTTGCTGGCGAAGTTAGGTAAAAGGGCTTACAGTTTTGTGTTTTTTGTTTTTGGCTTGCCAACATTTGTGCATATGGCAGCATCGTTGCGTCGCATTACTTTCAGCGGCATATCTTTTATCATCTTTTACCAGTGCGGTTAGCCCAAATATTGGTTATCTTTCTTGTATGATAAGGGCTTTTTTCATTGGGGCAACCGCCATTTTACTAAGCTGCAAAGCGCCGCACAAACTGGCATTGCCGCAGCGGCAAAATACTGCCATAACAGGCAGCGAACTGTACAAACAAATTGGCGCACTCAACTGGAAGGAGAGGGAACCCATTATTGTTAGAGAAATTTTAAATGGCAACGTTCCCGGTTTTATAAAGCGGCTGGTGCCGGTGCATGTTACTGCCACCGATACCGCAACCGGTAAAATAATTAACGCCACTTTTTTTGTTACAGCCGATTATTTAATGGTGGGCAGCAATAAAAATTTTGCCCGTGTGCCGCTTACTGCTTTTGCGGCGCAGCAAATTGCCGACAGCCTGCACTGCTTTTTACCCACCCGAAAAATGGTAAACGATATTTATGTGGCTGCCAAAGTAAAACTGGAGCCGGTGCCGCTGTTTGCTTACCGGGACAGTGCTATTACTTTTTATCACCATCATTTAATAATAGAAGGCCAGCGGCAAAACCGCAAGGGCTTAATTGCCGGTATAAAAAAAGATGTGGTTATCTCCTCAAAAATTACGGCAGATGCTAAACCAAACCGCCTGGCTATTTACGGCTGGCACAAATTAGATGGCAAGCCCATACAACCATTATACACCGGCCATGTAAACTGGTATGTGGATTACAGCCATGGCGTACGCCTGGTGTATGAAACCATTATTATTAACGGTAAAAAATACAATTACAAGGAAGTACTGCAGCACCCGGTGTTTAAGCAATTGCTTTGCGATGAAGAGGTTTGTAATTTTTACGGTTATAAGTTATGAGTTATGAATGATGAGTGTTTTTTGTTGTTAGGCTATATATGTAATGTATCATCTTGGAGATAGATACACTCATAACTTATAATTTATAACTCATCACTCACTTTCAGCTTCCCTTAACACATCTTGCCTTACCTTTGGCGCACTAAAACTTAAACTATTTATGTTGGAGAAAATTAATGAGGCCGTAACTTTTATACAGCAGCAGTACAGTAAAAAACCGCAGGTGGGTGTTGTATTAGGCAGCGGGCTTAGCAACTTTACAAAAGAAATTACTATTGAAAAAGAAATTCATTACAGCGATATACCGCATTTTCCGGTAAGTACTGTGGAAGGGCATAGCGGCAAATTGATTTTTGGCCAGCTGGGTGGCAAAACAGTGGTGTGCATGGCAGGCCGTTTTCATTATTACGAAGGGTATGATACAAAGGAAGTGGTGTTTCCCATACGTGTAATGAAGTATTTAGGCATTGAAACATTATTAATTAGTAATGCAGCAGGCGGCACACATAAAGAATGGAAAGTAGGCGACCTGATGATTATTAAAGACCATATTAGTTTTTTTACACCCAACCCGTTAGTAGGTAAAAATATAAATGAGTTTGGCCCACGCTTTCCGGATATGAGTGAGCCGTACAAAAAATATTTAATTGACAAGGCAAAAGAAATTGCAGCAGAAAAAGGTATTGCACTGCGTGAAGGTGTTTACTTTGGTGTAACCGGCCCCACGTTTGAAACCCGTGCTGAGTATGAATTAATTTTTCGCTTAGGTGGAGATGCTGTTGGCATGAGTACCGTTCAGGAAGTGATTGCTGCGGTACACATGGGCCTGCCCGTTTTTGCCATGAGTGTAATTACCGATATTGGCATACGTGATGAAGAAAATACCATTACGCATGATGAAGTATTGCAGGCAGCTAAAGATGCCGAGCCGAAATTTGCAACTATTTTTAAAGAACTGGTAACAAGATTATAATTGCTGCAGCGCTGTACTATAAAAAAAATTGTTCTGATGATGCTGCTGGTTACTGCGTGGTGCATGGCACTTGCACAGGAGCCTGTACTTAAAGGATTGTCACGCTTTGGCGGCACCGGCAGCAGCAGTAATAAATCAGATACCAGCAAATCTGAAAAAGATAAAACACTTGGTTTTGAGCACCGGGATGATAAGAAAGACTCCATCAATATCAGTTATCATTTTATAGACAGTGTGCGTAATGTACGCCTGGATTCTTCTATTAATGATTTTGATAAATATTTTCCTCTGCCTTCATCTTATCAATATTTAGGCAATAACGGGGCTGCAGCATATTCTTTAATTTATAAGCCCAATACAAGGCCGGGCTTTGATGCAGGTTTTCATGCATTTGATATTTACCGTTACACACTGGAGCAAACAAAATTTTATAAAACCACCAAGCCCTTTACCCAATTAGGTTACCAGCTTGCTTCGGGCAAAGAACAAATGATACGGGCATTGCATACGCAAAACCCACGGCCCAATTGGAATTTTGGGCTGGACTACCGCCTGATAAGTGCACCGGGTTTTTTTGTAACGCAAAATACCAATCATAAAAGTTACCGGTTGTTCAGTACCTACCAGGGTTTGCGCAAACGTTATGCATTAAATTTTGTGTTGCTGGGCAATACCATAAAAAATTCTGAAAATGGCGGCATTCAAAATGATGCATCACTTTCAGACCCCAATAAAAAGAAACGTTTTAGTGTGCCGGTAAATTTGGGTGGTGCAAATTTATTTCAGCCCAATCCTTTTAACGCCACTGTAAACACCGGTAATGTTTATAAAGACTTTACTTTTTTTCTGCGGCAGACTTACGACATTGGTAAACGAGATTCTGTTGCAGTAAATGATTCCACCACAGAATATTTATTTTACCCCAGGCTGCGGGTGCAGTACAGTTTTACTTATAATACGCAGGATTATTTTTATAAAGATGAAAAAGCAGACTCCGCTTTATACAAAAAATGGTACGATACTACATTGAAAGCAACTACTGCGTATTTTTTTCAACGGGAGCATTGGAAAATTGTTACCAACGATTTCTCCCTGATCCAGTTTCCTGATACAAAAAATACAGCACAGTTTTTTTTAGCAGGTGCCCGACTGGAAAATATGAAAGGCACTTTTTACCGCACCGATACCACTACACAAACAAAAAATTTTTACAACATTGTATTGCACGGCGAATACCGCAACAAAACCCGTAACCGTTTGTGGGATGTTTTATTAAAAGGTGAATTTTATTTGAATGGCCTTAACAGCGGCGATTATAATGCCTATGCCACTATTGACCGGTACCTTAATAAAAAGCTGGGTGATGTGCGTTTGTTTTTTATTAATACCAACCGCACGCCTTCTTTTATTTATGATGCATTTTCAGCCTTTAATCATAAAAATGCCGGCATTACTAAAAAGGAAAATATTATTTCTTTTGGTGCAGAAGCAAGCAACCCTTTTATTAATCTTGCTTTTAAAAATCATTTAATAACCAATCTTGCTTATTTCTCCGGCAGGTATCAAACAGCGCAATACGGCAAAGTAATCAACTTAATACAGGCGTCGGTTTCAAAAAAGATAAAGCTTACAAAAAAATTCAATTGGTACACAGAGGTGGTGCTGCAGCAAACAGATGGCAGTGCACCTGTAAAAGTACCGCTGCTGTTTACACGTAACCGTTTTGCGCTGGAAGGCACATTTTATAAAAACCTCAACTTAAGTACGGGGCTTGAATTCCGTTATTACACTCCTTATGAAGCGTATAATTATTCGCCTGTAATGGGGCAGTTTACACCGCAGGATACCTTTAAGCTTAAAAACCTGCCCGATATTAGCGCTTACTTTCATTTCCGCATAAAATCTTTTACCGCATATATACGTGCCGAAAACCTGAATACCGTAAGCTTTGCCAATGGCTTTGGCTTTATAAATAATAATTTTGCAGCGCCGCATTATCCAACACAGGGCCTTATCATCCGCTTTGGTATTCAATGGAATTTTGTTAATTAAAGCATGCCTGCCCAATTTTAACAATGTTAATTGCCGGTTTTAAAATTTGACTGTACCTTTGTACGGATGAAAAAATTCTTTCTTGCCATAATAACAATGATATACATGGTGCTTGCCTGCGGCGTAGCCATGGAAATTCATTATTGTATGGGCTCGAAAGCGGGAGTGGAATTGTATGGCAGCGACAAAAAGCAATGCGGCAAATGTGGTATGGTGGAAAAGAAAGGCTGCTGCCATGATGAACATCAGTTTTATAAAATTGAAGACTCTCACAAGAATGTTTCAAATGATGTAAGTTTTGCAGCGCCTGTTGCAATTATTGAACATACTTACCCTTTGTTTAACTGGCAATTGCCTGCTGATGCAGCAGCCCTTGCCATAAATAATCATTCACCACCGGAATACAGCGGCCCATCGGCCACTATATTAAACTGCGTTTTCAGGCTATAAAATTAGTTTTAGGATTGTGTGTGCTGCAGCGATAGCTGTGGTACCTGTTGTATTTGCAACATTTATATCTATTACTAATAAAAAAATTTATAATAATGAAAACGTTATCATTTTTTGCTGTGCTGCTGCTCAGCACCATTACTCTTTCATCTTATGCACAAAAAGCGGCTGTTACAAAAGAAACCATAAAAGTGTGGGGTAACTGCGGTATGTGCAAAACCAATATTGAAAAAGCGGCTAAAAAGGGCGGGGCCACCACTGCTGTTTGGAATGAAGAAAGCAAGGAACTAAAAGTTTCATATGCTGCCGCAAAAACATCTTCACAAAAAATTCAGGACGCTATTGCAAAAGCCGGTTATGATACACAGAATGCCACCGGAGACGATGCAGCTTATAATAAACTGCATGCCTGCTGCAAATACGACAGAAAAGAAGCGGCACCTGCTGCCTCCAAATCCTATTGCTGTTCCATGCATCCGGATGTAACCAGCGATAAACCCGGTAAGTGTTCTAAATGTGGTATGGATTTATCAGTAAAAGAAAAATCGAAAGCTGAGGCAGTAAAAACCTACACCTGCTCTATGCATGCAGATGTAAAAAGCGATAAACCCGGTAAATGCCCAAAATGCGGTATGGATTTAACAGGCAACAAGTAAGTTGTTTCATTTTTAACCTGTAATATAAAGCAATGAAAAATCTATTTTTTATGCTGATGCTTTTTTCAATAACTGCATCGGCACAGGTAAAAAAAGTAACCTTGCAGGCAAGCGGTTTAACATGCAGTATGTGCAGCAATGCCATTAATAAGAGCCTGCAGTCATTGGAATTTACTGATAAGGTGGAAGCGAATATTAAAAATTCAAGTTTTGATATTACGTTTAAGCCCGGAGCCAATGTTGATTTGGATAAAATAAAGATGAAGGTGGAAGATGCCGGTTTTTTTGTGGCTAAATTTTCGGCAGTAATAAATTTTGATAATACTGTTATAGATAACGACACTCATGTAACAACAGGTAATAATACCTTTCATTTTTTGAATGTAAAAAAACAAACGCTCAACGGTGAAGCAACCATTCGCCTGCTTGATAAAGGTTATGTACCTGCAAAGGAGTACAAAAAAAACAATGCGCTTACAAAAATGCCCTGTTATAAAACAGGGGAAGAAAACGGGAAGCGTATTTTTCATGTAACTATATAATGTAACAAATCACCGCCGGTATAAAATGCCGGTGGTGATTTTAATAAAATTAATATGCGTTTCAACTTTATAATAATACTGCTTTTTATAAGTGCAGCTGGTTTTGCACAGGAGCTGTATGTATTTACAGAGCCTGCCAGCAATATGGCGGCAAAAAGTATTGGCGTGCGTATGGGAACAAAAATTTACAAAATGAACCATACGGGCAAATTCAGCACTTACCGGTTAGATCCGGAATTAATGATAGGCGTAAGCAAAAAACTGATGGTGCATTTAAATGGGTATGCCTCCAATATGTTTCAGTCAAATTTAAAACTGGAAGGCGGCAGTATTTATGCCAAATGGCGCTTCCTTTCATCGGATGAAGTGCATTCGCATTTCCGCATGGCAGCATTTGGAAAATTAGCTGCTGTTAATAACCCCAACACACTTACTACTATTGGTAAACATGCAGTGCCCGATGGCAATGGCGGGTTTATTTATCATGACTTGCTGAACACCACTGTCAATAATGAAATAGATTTGGATGGCACCAACTCTGGCGTTACAGGCGGTGTTGTTGCCACAAAACTGGTAAATAAACTGGCGGTATCATCTTCTGTTAGCTACAGTTACCGTTTAAATAATCTGCATGATAAAAGAGAAGTTATTGTTCCATGGCGGGCCATTAATTACACGGTAAGTGCAGGTTATTTATTATTACCAAAAGAATATACCAGTTACAAACAAACCAACGTTAACTTATATACAGAACTACTGGGTACCAGTACATGGGACGATAAAAAGTATTTTATTGATATTGCTCCGGCTGTTCAGTTTATTTTTAACAGTATTGCCCGTTTGGATATTGGCTACCGTACCCAGCTTAAAGGAACCACCCAGCGTATGGGCAACAGTTATTTTTTAATAAAGGCAGAGTATAATTTTTTAAATGTATTTTCAAAAAAATGAATGCAGTAATAAATATATCAAGCCGGTTTATAAAATGGCTGCTATCTTTAGTAACTAAAAAACAATGTTGTAAATGAAAAAAATATTTCTTGCATCCCTGTTGTATTGCGTTGTAATTAATGCATCAGCACAATTAAAACCCGGCACTATGGCGCCGGAAATTTCGCTGCCCGATGCAAAAGACAGTATCATTACACTTTCATCTTTAAAAGGTAAAGTGGTACTGGTAGATTTTTGGGCAAGCTGGTGCGGCCCCTGCCGTGCTGCCAACCCTTCGGTAGTGCGTTTGTATAATAAGTATAAAGACAAAGGCTTTGAAGTATTTGGCGTATCGCTGGATAATAAAAAAGCAGCCTGGTTAAAAGCGGTAAAACAGGACAGGATTAGATACACACAGGTTAACGATGTTGCAGGCTGGTACAGCAAAGTGGCCGAGACCTGGGGTGTGGATGCAATACCTGCCAGTTTTTTGATAGATAAAGCAGGAAAAATTGTTGCTTTTGATGCAGAAGGAAAGCAACTGGACGCACTGGTTGAAGGCCTGCTGCAATAAATATTATTTTGATGTTTTAAAACGGATAGATGCGCCGACAGCAATATAGCTGTCCGGCGCATTTTTACTAATGCCAAACCCGCCGGAGATATCCAGTTTACAATTGTCTGTAACAAGATATGCAATGCCACCATCCAGGCTATGCTGTGGTGCATCTTCTTTGTTTATAAATCCAAATGCTTCTATATAAGCATACCACCTGTTACTTAAGTTAAAACCCGGGGCAAATGTATACACCCAGGTGGGTGTGGTGGTAAAACCATCCCATTCGGCACCAAGGTTATAGCCCAGTGCTGCATTGCTGCTTAAAGTATTTTGCATAGTAAATCTAAAATTGGGTGCCAGCTTATTTGCTTTATAATTTTTAGATGCCATTTTTGGAAATGCAGTATGGAAGATTAAAGAAGTTTTAGGCAGCAGTTTCTTTTCTTCCCACAAACTTATTTTGCCCCCAACTTCTACCGGCAAAAGGCCTTTTGTTTTAGCAAGATTGCCATGTGGTATTTTAGTAATGCCTGTTTGCACTGTTGTAATAATCCGTAACTCCAGGTTATGGCTAATGCCGTATTTGCTTAATAATGCCGGGTGCAGGTATTCTTTAGTGCTTGCTGTATTACGCTGCATGTTAAAACCCGTTTCAAACTGTACCCATCCCCTGGGCACAGTAAATGGGCATTCCGTCTGGTCCGGCCGGTCGGTTTCAATTTTTTCGGTTTGAGCCATCCCGGTAGTGTATAGCAAAGTTAATAGTGATGAAAAAATAAATTTAATCATTTGAAAAATAAATTTAGTCTTGTCTAAAAATATATTCAAAGATAGGGGAGTCCTGATAAAATGGAACAGGCTTATTAATTTATTTTATAACAGCCGTGCCTTTTACAAGATATTCCAGGTTACTTTCGGCAAAGAATGTTTTACAAATGCCTTCTGCCTGTTTTAATAATTGAGGTAATTGGGGTTGCTGTTTGCCTAAAAACTGGTAAGCTTTGGCATACGCAGCTTCGTCATTTATGGGGGAGGTTTGCTGTAATGCTTCTTTAATAGCAATAACACCCAGGCCGCTGTCTTTAAGGCGGCCCAATGCTGCAATCATCCAGCTGAGTGCTAAAAAGTAATTTTTATTAAGCAGTAAAAAATGAGTGTTGCTGCCGGCATTGGGCAATATATTAAACGGGGAGTTTATAATTTCTTTGGTAAGGTATTTTGTAAGCGTTTTTGCAACTGCTTTTTTATTACTGCTTACCTGTATGCAGCCCTGCAATGCTTGTGGGTAAATACTCAGCCATCTCAGCTTTCTCCTCAGTTCATGCACATCGGCTTCCACATTCTCAAAATGGAATTTTCTTTGTTGCGTAAATTCAGTTATTTCATAAATGGCTTTGCCATAAAATTTTTCAATGCCATCTGTTTCTGCTGCCGGTTTCAGCCAGTCGGCTTTTTTCAGTTTTTTTCTAATTTTCGTTATTCGGCTGTCTTCACTGCCCAGCCATTTTTCTTCTGTAAGCAATTCGTTCAGCCGTTGTATTTTTTCTCTTGTTTGTGCCTGTAAATAGCTGGTAACAGTGGAAGGAATATTTTTATTTATGCTGAACTGTTTAGCAAATGCATCGTAATAATCAATAGCGCCTAAAGCATCTTCCAGCAATTTAAAATGCTCTTTTATTTTGCTGAATTTTTTTTTATTGTGCAAGCCACTGTACAGCTTAGCAAGGCCTTCCAGCATAAACAACGGTGTACGTGCATTATTTTGATACAGCCACAGCGCCGGATTTTTTTGTTTGGCTGCTTTTGTTAATAAATCCTGTAACTGGTTTAAGTAATATTCAAACCTTGAAAGGCCTTTTTTCATTGTAGTATTTTTAGTTGGTTATTGCTTATTGAGCGTTGAATATTTAATACTCAACATTCAATGTTCAACTTTCAAAAAAGGCTACAGCGCCGCCTACCCATTCTTTATCTTTATTGTAACGGGTGCCAATCATTTTTCCTTTACTTAACCGGGCAAGATTATGCACGGCAACAGGTTTTTGCCAGCCATCTTTCCAAAAATAAAACAGGCGTATTTCCGCCTTGGCGGGCACATCAGGCGTTTCAATTACGTCTGCATATTTTACTTTGCGCTGCAGTATCCAGTTCTCCGGGTCTTTAACGGCATCAATATCTTTTTGCGTAACATCAATTACCACACCCATGCCTGCAAAAGAGAACAGTGGTTTTAAAACATAGTTTTCCAAATCGGCAGGCGCCTGTTTTAAATCGCTTAAAAAATATGTTTTAGGTACATTGGGGTTTTCAATAAAAGGCAAGGTGAATTTGCTGATGCGGTAAAACCAGTTAGGGTGCGGTACCCATTCCACATCATACTCCTTTGTTAAGTCTATAATATTTTCAAGCCCTTCCTGTTTTTGCAGGTCATCAAAAATTAAGCGGTTGTAAATTCTTTTTATTTGGGTTTTTGTACCGTTGTTATCATAATATAACTTTTTGCCTTCTGCAATCAGCTTGGTAAGGCAAACTGTTTTTATGCCCAATGCTGCTTCGGTGCAGTAAAAATCAATTCTTGTTTTTTGCTGCTCCGGGTAAATTTCCAGCAGTATTACATTTTCAGGATTTACATCACCCACAATAATTTCTTTCAGCAATTGCAAATAAGTTTCCTTATTGTAACCACTTAAGTAAGGTGAAAAATTGTCCGGCATGTTTGCATACTTCGCTGTTATTTCTGAATGAAATGCCTGGAAAGCAAACAGGGTGGGAAAGCCCTGCATTTCTATCAGCTGCGGCTCCAGTTCCCCATTTTCGTTTTCGCATACACCAAAATCAAAAGCAATAAAATGGCTGTGGCTGTTTTGCCCCGGCACATATACATCTTTTGGTATGCCTCTTTCTGTAAGCTCTATAAATTTTGAGTTGATGATGACATCCACAATATCATCACAGGCTTTCAGCATTTTATTGGTGAATCCTTTTGGTACAAATACCGGTGTTTCTGCATTGCGGAAATCGAGTGCGCCGGGATGCAGCGCCTCAATTTCTTTTACATACGCTTCGTATTTTTCTTTGGTAAAGTTGCTGTTGAATTGCTGACGGAGTGCTTTTATCATACTAACAAAATTGAATGTGCTGTTTGTTGTATTAAAAGTAAAGAAATTATTCAGCTTAATGAAGGGAAATTAGAAGAGAGGGAGATAGAAGAAGGGAGATAGGAGATAGAAGAAGGAAGAAGGGAGATAGGAGATAGAAGGCAGCAATTAGACGAAGTGATATATCACAAGGATTATACGCTTAGGTGAAAGCTGATGTTCTTGATGATTTTGAACGGAGCGTCGCCACTTCAGTTCAACCAGGGATAAAATGTTTGTTCAATACAATTACACTTCTACCGGCTGCATACTTTCTACCGCCAGCGTTAAAAAGTTGGGGAGTATGTGGGAGTAGGTCCACATAATTTTATCAGGGTCGTTCAGGTGTTCAATCATGCTCTGCCATTTTTCCTGCCCGTAGTTTTCAATAACAGTTTTCTTTTTTTCTTCGGTTTGCAGGTGCAGGCTCATACCAATGGCATCGGCTTCGGGGTGAAACTGTGTGCCAATCATATATTCATTAAAGCGGATGGCCATAATAGCTCTTTCCAGCGGAACATGCGGCCGTTCTTTTTCTATTGCTAAAATGCTTGCACCCATTTGGTGCAGTTTATTATGGTTGGGTGCTATTACCTGGAAGTCCCGGCTGTCTACTGCATAAAAAGGGTTGCGCAGGCCGTTAAATACCGGCTCTTCTGCAGCAACAGGCAATGGATGCACCGGGAACACACCAAAGGCAGTGCTTTTTCTTTTACAAACAGTGGCAATTTTTAAATAACGGCAGGCAAGCTGGTAACTGTGGCAAATAAAAAATACTTTTTTCTTTTGTACATGTGCATCGTTTGCGTTGTACAGCATTACTTTATTCAGCCAGCCAAAGTAAACGTTTTCCCAATCGCTGCCTTCGCTTTCTAAAGGGCTGCCTGGGCCACCGCTTGAAATGTAAATATCGTAATCTAAAGAAGGGACTTTCTTTTCTACACGTACTTCAAACTCATCCCAGTCAAGGTCAATATTGGCAGCGTCTCCAAACTGGTTCAGTATTTCACGTATGCAACGCATGCCCTGGTTGGGCTTGCCTTCGTTCATGTCTAAAATTGCTATGCGTACGGCCTTTTTTTCTGTCCAGTTCATGTATACAAACTTAACGATTTTTTAAAAATCTCATAACCTTCTTGGGCTATAAAAATGGGTTTTTCATTGCCTGTTTCATGTTTTTTAGGCGTATGTCCCAAGTAATCCACACCTGTGGAAAGATAAAGTGCTGTTAAAGCGCTTCTATAGCAATTAAATAAATACTACAATTTATTCTTTATGCGTTGAGGATAGATTATTTATAACATTAACCCAAACAACTATGAGAACAAAAACAACTGTTTTTTTACTTTGCAGTTTATTAATTTCCAGTACTGCAACCCGTGCCCAATTATTATTTAAACCCAACGCCGCCGTGCAGCAGGCATTAAAACAGGTGGTGGTTGATTTTCCTAACAGGCTGCAAAACATTACCGGTACTTTATTGCAGGAAAATGTGGAGAGCAGTGACTATAACAGTAAAGTAAATTTACCGGGTACGGAAAGCTGTACTATTACACAATACAAATCGCAAAAGAATAAAAACAGAAGCTGGCAGGCTGTAATGCCCGAAGCTGAAAGTTTTGCTGCTGCAAAAAAACAATACCGGGAATTATTTTTACAGATTAAACATTTACAACTGCCCGGTTGTACTAAAACAGCAATAGCTAAAACTGTTTACGATGAACCTAAGGAAGAAAAAAAATTTGCAGGCAGTATTTTCAGGCTGGGTAATGAAAGCGATTTGTATAAAGATGTAAAAATTGAAGTGGCGCTGCAATACACCATTACCGGCTGGCAGGTAAGTTTGTATGTGTACGATAAAAAGGAAGATGATGAAATAGCGCCGGAGGATGCAACTAAAAATAATTAGTAATAAAGAGGGCTAGCAATTAGCAAGCCCTCTTTATTTTACCGTATAAGATTAACAGCACCTTTCATTTCAATAATTTTTCCATTCCGGTCGGTGCCTTTAATTATCCATACATATGTACCGGCATCTGCTTTTTTTCCACGGTAAGTGCCATCCCAGCCCTGCAGCCATTTGTTTGTTTTAAATACCAGCTCGCCATAGCGGTTGTAAACTATAAAATAATCGGTTGCAGTTATGCCCACAGGTATTGGCCGAAAAATATCATTTATTCCATCTGCATTGGGAGAAAATGCGTTGGGTATGTAATACGTGGGGCCTTTATATACTTTAATCAATACATCATCGGTGTTACTGCAGCCAATATCATTTTTTACTGTGAGTATAAAACGGGTATCGTTATACAAAGTTGCTAATGGATTTTGTAAAAATGGATTGCTTAAATTATTTGCAGGCGACCATAAATAATTGTTGCCGCCACTGCCAAACAGCTGATGGGGTATACCGTATACTGCAATAGTATCGTTGCCTGCAAATGCTACAACGGGAGGACGTACAGTTACCAATACATCATCGGTTACTTTAAAATTGCAGCCATAATTGTCTGTAACAGTTAATAAATAAGTTTGTGTTGCATTTGTGTTAGTACTGGTTGCCAGCGCAAGTGGTGTAATAAGCTTGCTTGCGGGTGACCATGCATAACTTACCGGACCGGAAGTATTACTGATACTGCCTTTTAAAAAAGCTTTATCATTATTACATATAATAGTATCGCTGCCTGCAAATACAACAGGTTTGTGCAGTACACGTATTACAATATCATCTGTACGCTGGCAAATACCCCATTGTGCAGTTAATGTATAACGCATAGTGTCTGCCGGCATAGCAACAGGGTTTTTAACAGTATTGTTGCTTAAGTATGTGGCAGGCGACCATAAAAAATTAGTTGTTTGTGTATTTGTTTGCGGCTGTAGTGTAACGGCAGCACCTTCACAAATAGTGGTGTCGTTGCCCACGGATAAATACATTTGATCGATAAAATTTACAACTGCATTGGATGAAGCATTACAACCATTGGCATCTTTTACAATTATGTTGTTATAAGTTCCGGGTGCAGCAGTAAATATTCCATTGTTTTGAAAGGTAGTGCCGCCATCAATAGAAAATGAGTATGCAGGTGTGCCACCATTAGCTATTACATTTATACTGCCATCGTTACCGATACAGGTGGCTGTACTGCCGGTAGCGGATGCACTTAAAATTGTTGGTTGTGTAAGCGTGGCGGTAGTGCTGCCGCTGCAGGTGTTCGCAATAGTGCGGATTAAAATTGTGTAAGTGCCCGCAGGGCGCACAAAGGTATTTGATGCCTGCCATGTGGTACCGCCGTTAATTGAATATTCAATATTAGCGCCAACAGGATTTGTAATTGTGATGGAACCATTGTTATTATTACAAAGTGGATTTACAACTGTCTTTTCAATCGTAAATGCACTCTTGGTAACATTAATGGTATCTGAGCCTTCAGTTTCAATAAGCGGATCATCGCATTTTTGATAAAATGCTTTTACCACATAATCTGCACTTGTTTCAGATTGACAAATGCCCGGAAACACAACATCCATTTGTCCATTACCCAATGAAGTGGCAATACCGTTTTTAATAAATGTTCCATTTTTATATAATTCCACCCTGTTAAGTAGCGAACCACTGCCACTGGGTACATAGCGGTATGCTTCATTATCTGCCGTCCATACAGTACAGTTTTTATTAGGTAATTCAACAGCCTTATTCTGGTTCCAGTTTTGCACGCCTGCAATGGCAAGCCCGCCGAGGTAGCTCATGCAAACAGGTTTATGCTCATAAAAAACATCAATTAAACCTGTGCCTTCATACAAAATCATTTGCATGGTGCATATATTGTTTCCGCAAGCTGTTGCCGGAGCCTGTTCATGATAATAATCTACATGATAGTAAGAGATGACCATTTTGCGGCAGGGTGCATTTCCCTCAAGCCGCCATTCAATTTTGCGTTCTCTTGGCGACCATGCGGTTCTTGGATCCAAATCATAATACGCTAAAAAAATACTTGCACGGGGTGCATAAAAAATATTAATGTTGTTGGGCGTACCGCCGGCGTAAGGAATTTTGTTGGAAGGATCCAACATATACGATTCATTTTTTGTAGCATTGGTTAACACATCAAAAGTTACAACACCATTTGAACCAACTGACAACTTATTATAAGTTTGGCCATAAAAGCAAAATGTAAATGGCATGGTAATAGAGTCTGAAAATTTATCATCCTCGTACAATAACGTAAGTTCGTTTCCGGCAGGTGATGTAAATGGCAATGGACTGTAAGGGATAGCAACCACACTGTAATTATCCGTTGTTCTTATATCGGGAACCTTTGCTTTAAGATCAAGACAGTTTTGATTGCAGGGAAGCAGGGTATCGTTACCTGCTGCTACATTAAAACATGATTGAGCAAAACTGCCAGCGCAATTAAATAACAGGTGAACGGTTAGTAATATATAAAATTTGGTAAATGGTTGCCGGCTCAATGCAGTCATGTATTAAAGATACAAAAACCACTGTTCTTTTAAAACTTCCATCGCACAAATGCCTCCATGGCGGCATATTGCGTTAAGCCCAGTTCTGCATATAATTTTGCGGTTGCTGCATTGCGTTCTTCGGCACGCTGCCAAAACTCACGGCTATCGCTGCCCTGGAAGGGTACACTGTCTTTTTGCGACTGGTGTATAAATATACCGTGGCGTTTTTTAGTAACCTGGTCGGGGCTCATGGGTATAGCCATTTCAATTTCGGTAATATCCCATTCCTGCCATGCACCTTTGTATAACCACAACCAGCAATCATCCACCCAGCTTTTCGTTTTCAGCTTTATGCTTTCAGCTTTTATTCTTTTCAACGCCTCCAATACCACATCAAAACAAACTTTGTGTGTGCCGTGTGGGTCGGCAAAATCACCGGCGCAATAAACCTGTTGTGGTTGTATTTCGTTTAATAAATCTATAGTCAGCTGCACATCTGCTTCACCCATCGGATTTTTTTCAATAGTACCCGTTTCATAAAAAGGTAAATTTTGAAAATGAATTTGTGCATCCGTCAACCCAACATATTTGCAGGTGGCTTTTGCTTCACACCTTCTTATCAGCCCTTTAATGGCACGTATTTCGTCTGTATCTTTTTCAGTTGATTTTTTTGTTTTTAAAAATGCAATGGCATCTTCTAAAACTTTTTTGCTTTTGGTTTCATCAATATCAAACATGCTTTCAAAGCCTACAGCAAAATCAATAAACCGTGTTACAAATTCATCCGTAACGGCAATGTTGCCGCTGGTTTGGTAAGCCACATGCACTTCATGCCCCTGGTCGTGCAAACGCATAAACGTGCCGCCCATGCTTATAATATCATCATCCGGGTGAGGGGAGAAGATGATGACTTTTTTAGGAAAGGGTTCGCTGCGTTCAGGGTGTTTATGGCTCTGCACACCGGGCTTGCCGCCGGGCCAGCCGGTAATAGAATCCCTCAGCATATAAAACACATCTAAATTTATATCGTAAGCATTTCCTTTTTCAGTCAACAAATCATTTAAGCCATTATCGTTATAATCTTCATTGGTTAAGCTTAACACCGGCTTGTGCAGTTTTAAAGCAAGGTTTATAACGGCACGGCGTACCATTTTTGCATCCCACTCACACTCACCCGTAAGCCAGGGGCTTTTAAAACGGGTTAATTCGCTGGCAGCAGTTTCATCCACCACAAATGTGCAGTCATCATGGTTTTGTAACAGCGATGCCGGTATTTCCTCCGTATCATCCAGCTCTGTTGCTTTTTGAATAACCGGGGCTTTGGTTTGGCCCCATGCCATTAAAATTATTTTCTTGCTTTTTAAAATGGTGCTTATGCCCATGGTTATTGCCATGCGTGGCACTTCGCTCATATTGCCAAACTCGTAGGCATTTGCCATACGGGTGCTGTTATCCAGCGTAACCAAACGTGTTTTACTGTAAATGCCGCTGCCGGGTTCATTAAAACCAATATGGCCGTTTACACCAATGCCCAGTATTTGTAAATCCAAACCACCGGCGGCTTCAATTTGTTTTTCATAATCCAGGCAATGCGCTTTCACTTTATCCTTAGGTATCATACCATCGGGCAGGTGGTAATTAGCCGGGTCAATATCCGTATGCTCAAATAAATTTTTGCGCATAAAATAATGGTAACTCTGCAACGCATCTTTATCCATGGGGTAGTATTGGTCCAGGTTAAAGGTGATGACGTTTTTAAAACTCAGCCCTTCCTCCTTATGCATACGCACCAGCTCTGCATACAATGTTTTGGGTGAGGAGCCGGTGGCCAAACCAATCACACATTTTTTTCCTTCCTTTTCTTTTTGGCGGATTAAAGCAGCAATTTGCTGCGCTACAAATACAGAGCCTGCTGCTGAGTTGGGAAATATTTTTACAGGTATTTTCTCTAACGAATCCGTTAAGTCAATTTTGTGCATGGCAATCAAATCAGGTTTGTGTAAAAGTACGGATTTTATTTGGGGCACGGGCTGTTGAATGCTGATTAAACATCGTTGCGTCGCACTCTTGTGCTGTAAATCTTTATTGAGCTTTTATGAAAGCGGAGATATAAGCGAACGGCTCGTGAGCCGAGGCGAAGGAATGGCCAGGATATTTATTTGTCTGGCATTTGGTACTTAAAGCCAAGCGTTTTGAAAAATGAAAGCAATGCCATCCATTTAGGTTCATCATAGCCTTTAATTAGTTCCAAATCTTTTGAAGTTTGCTGACAAAAACAATGAAAGCATAAGTTTATATAAGATACTTTACCCTTGGTAATAATGAATATGGTATGATGAGGGTCACAACAACGGGGTAGTATAATGTCATCTTCATTTACAGGCATTAATAAAATTTTTGTCAGCGAATCAAGAATACTCCCAATAAGTATTTTTTTCTCCTTGATAATTTTATAATTAATTCTGTTGCCAATCAGTAATTGCGGAAAAATTTCTTTTGACTTTACTGTATCGAATGTATTACCACTATGACTTGTTATTAAAATTGTATCTGCTGATTTTATTTCTTTAACTAATGCCAGGTTAACAGTCTTCTGCGATTCCATTCTTTTATCATTCTGTAAATATGCTTTTGCAACGGCAGAATCGTTTTTAATTTCTTTTTGATTGCCAGGCTCCGTCTGCTGATTACAGCCGAACAAAACAACCGTGGTTATAATCCATATTAATTTGTGCAAGGTCATTCAAAATTCTCTTTTATAGATGAAGTACCAACCGAAAGCGAAAAAAAAGTAAGCGAATAGCTCATAAGCCACGAGCCAGGGTGAAGGAGTTTTCTATGCAGCAGTTTCACTTTTTCTGAACTTTGTTAATATTGCAACTCCCAGCCAATACAATAGGAAAAATGGTATACCTGGAATAAAGAACAACATTAAAAAATCAACTGCTTTTGGAAACGGAACTCCATAAAAATATACCATTGTTGCTGAAGCAATTCCTAATATGCTGAATATTGTGTTAATGATGGGACACCATATTTTTATTTTGCCCAATTTATATAAGCGTAATGATAGCCATATTATTAGTATGAATTGAAAATATCGTCCAATCACTCCTGTGTTAAAAACACTTACGCTGTCGTAATTTTTGCTAAAATCAACGGCGTCTTTACCTTTATCTACCCATTCCCTCAATCCTTCCGGGTATAAATAATGATGGTAGAACTCCCAAATAAATTCAGCAAAGGCAACAAGTAAAATCAGGGCTATTACCAGTTTAATTGGTTTCTTTAGCTGTAGTGAATTGCTTAACAAAAAAATTGAGATTGCAATACCAAAAAGTATTGCTGCAACAAACTCGAAAATATACCGTAAATGTTCCCGTTCCGGATGTTCCAGCATTTTAACACTAAGATCAGGCGCTGTGGCTAAACCAAAAATTCCAAAAAGCGGGCATAATATTAAAAAAAGAAATACCCCGCCAATTAAACTGCCTTCATATGGTTTGGGGTAATATTTCAACCCTAATAATGCCATAGCAACTATAGCAACGGATATCACCGTACAAATTACTATATAGGTTCGAAAGCTATTTGTTTCAACATAGGGCGAATATTTGCCTATTGCAATAGAAATAAGGAACGGAAGTATAAATAAAATTATAACAGCCGGAGTTGATAATAGTCCCTTTTTCATTTGTATTGCATTTAGGTTTTGGTCAAACAGTTTATAATTGATGGCCGCATAAAATTATAGCAAACAACGAACAGGGCTTTGTGCAGGTGTGGCATGCGTATTACGTTTGCCTGTAGCCGCTGCTGATTGATGTTTTAAAAGTACAAGTTAAAAACTAAAAGTGCAATAGCATTTCTTCAAACCCGTACTGAAGCCGGATAGCGAACTGCTGCTGATGCTGACAACGTTCAGCCACACCTGCTGCAAACCCATGTTAGCAGCAGCAATTCTTCTCTCACAAGCGAACCGTTTTTGTCTGTTTAGTCTGATTGTCGTCCTCAATACTATTTCTCAAATTCACTGTTACAGAAACTTTGTTCTTTGAAAACATCACTGTGTCAACACAGGCAGGCTTATAAACACCGTCGCAAACGCCGTTGAATGTTAACTTATGCGTTTTGTGTCTGGTTATGTCAACCAAAGCCAACTCGTATATTTTTTCTTCATTCTGATAAGTTGTGTCTGTTACATAAAGAACTTGTCCAAGCTGAACATTGTATTTGACGACTTCCAAATAATCTGAAAATTGTGCTGCCGTGTCTTTGTCGAAAATTAATACCGCTGAGCAATCTGTTGCACAACCATGAGAGAAGTAGATATTTGTTTTTGTTTCTGCTTCAAATTCCGGTATGAAATATCTTCTGTATTCCAAAACATTATCGGCACGATACATTGATTTGATATTTTCTTTGCTGCAAACAATATAAAGGTCTTTATATTTTGTAGTGTCATCCTTTACAAGATATTTAATTGTCCATCCGTCGGCAGTCGTTGTATCAACAGTATAGCTTGCAACACCAAAATAGTTGGTGTCCGAGTAATTGATTGGTATAAGTTTTCCCGTTCCTGAGATAGATGTATTGTCAAGTTTAGGTGTGTCTTTATTTTTAGTCTGTTTGCAAGACACGCTGATTAAAACTATTAAAGTAAAAATGAAATGTTTGGGTAGTTGCATTATTGTTGCTGGTAACGTTCAGGGCTTGCTGCAGGTGTGGCATTAGTATTCCGTCTGCCCGGAGCCGTTGATGAATAATGATTTAAAAGTACAAGTTAAGAACTAAAAGCCCAATAGCATTCCGTCCAGCAAGGACTGAAGCACAATAACGAACTGCTGCCGATGCTAACAACGTCCCGCCACACTTGCAGCAAACCCCATGTTAGCGGCATACCAAGTTCTGTCCACCGAATAAGCTATTAAAAATTGTCAATGCCTACTTTTTTAAATGCAAGTGTTTGTCTATTTTCTTAACTATGTCCGAGAATGTTTTTATGTATTCTTTATTCTTTTCGTCATAGTCGTAACGCACCCAATTTCTAATACTTGCTTCGTAGCTATTTTTCATTTCAGTTAAAAGGTCAACAAGTCCTTTATTGCTTTCCGGAATAATAATTCTGTTTGTTGCAAAACCCATAAAACATAATGTCCCAAGACTGTTTAATACTTCAATAGATTTCCAGGCTTTTAAATTGTCAGACTTTGGAGCTCTAAATTTTGGTCCAACATAATTTGCTTGTTTACCACAATTTGGGCAAATCATTTTGCTCCAATCTTCTTCTTTGTCAATTTTTATATCTGTCGCTAATCTTCTTTTAAATACTTTTCTACAGTCGCAACATATAAGTTTCGGCTTGTATGGTCTGTCAATAAAATAATAATTTGGATTGTCGCTGATGTCCATATTTTTTGTCTGAACGTAATGTTGATTTTGGTTGCCGCTAACTCGTTGCTTTGCGCAACCCTTGTATAAATTTCTATTGATTTTCAGGATAAATTTATACAAAAATTACCGCACAGGGTTAATGAAAAAAATCATTTCTACGCTTTAATAAAAGCTCAATAATGGTATACCCTTAAACTGTGCGACGCAACGATGTCTCATCAGGAAACAAATGCCCGTTACAAAAGCATTCTTAACATCAGCGCATAACCAATATCTTTTTTTGGATTATCCACAATGCGTACAATGTGCAGGCCGGCGCTGGTCCATACTTTAAACAGTTCGCCTTTTTTGTGTGTGGCAATGGCTTCGTCTAATTGCGGCAGCATAACGCCCCTTACAAACCAGCCCAGGTCGCCGCCTTTAACGGCGCTGACGGCATCGGCGCTGTAAGTGCTTGCCATAGATGCAAAACTGGTGCGGCCGCTGTTCACTTTTGCTATAATGGTGTCGGCTAAATTTTCTGCAAAGTTTACCCTGAACAAACTTGTGTCCAGCACAATATGCTGTACATGGTAAAACATATTGGGTGCTTTTACTAATATTTTAACCAGTATGTTTTCGCCTTTAAACGGCCCGTAGGTTTTGCCCACTTTGCCATAGTAAGCAAGACTGTCTGCCTTGCCTAAAAATGATTTGGTGCTGAGCACGGCAATGGTGTCAATAAAGTATTTCTTTTTTAAAAAAATGGCAAAGCCCACCGGGTTGCTGGTGGTGTCCATTATTTTTTTTATTTGTGCAGTGGTTAACTTTTGGCTGCTGGCGGTAAAAGCGGCAGCTACAAAAAATAAAACAAAAAATATTCTCTTCACATTCAAAATTTAGGTAGCAAATATACGGCGGTTACAGCTTTAATTTTTTAATAACGGCTTTCACCTGCTTTTTCATAGTATCCAGTTCTGCTAATTGTTCCTGTATAAAACTGTTGTCTTCCAGCCGGCCAATTACGTTGTTCATTTCTTCATTGGTATCATATACCATTTTACGGAAGGGGCTGTTGTAGTCTTTTTCCCTTGCCTGGTAAATGCCTTTACACATTTTTTCTTTGGTGGCTACTGCCTGCTGCAATAATTGCTTTAGTAAAGCCGGTGTAAATTGTTTGGGCGTAATATTTAAAATTTCTAACAACGATGTGTATGCATGGTTGCATTTATCTGCTTCGTAAGCAAGCCCTTCTTCTTTATAAAAATTATGTACGCTGCTCCAGCCTTTTGTTTTGCCTGCTTTAATATTACGCTTTAATGTTTCTGCGGCTGATTTTTGAATGAGCTGCCCGCCTACATTCAGCCATTCGCTGCGTTGTATTTTGGCGCTTAATGATTTTTTCAGCGTTTCAAAGCTATCCGGTTTGTGCAGTTGTATTTTATTAAAAATTTCAACTGTGCCGTAATACTGTATCATTTCTTTAAATGCTGCAATGGATTTTGCCAGTTTTAAAACCTTAATGGTGCGTTCGGTATTTTCCCAGCCAGTTATGGTGGCATTGCCTTCTGCATCTGGTGTAAGGCTTTGCAAAATTTTTAACCCGGTAAACATTTCATTCACTGTATCGGGTGCTAAATATTCATATTCAATATGCTGAATTTTTTCTGTGCGGCGGTCCCTGTCTACATACTTGCGGCTGTTGCGTACCAGCGCATACATGTTGTACATAAACCAGTATGCAGGCATTACCTGCAGCACATCATTGGCCACATCATTACTTACCAAACTGAATGGCACAGGTATATTCAGCTCCGCCGGAAAATCGCCTTTGGCAATAATAGTAAACGATGCAAATTTTGAATTGTGTTTTAAGCTTACACACAGCCCCGGCCAAAAGCCACGGCCAGCAATAATTTCACCATCTGCCGCACGGCTGTTATGGTTGCTGCCAATGGTGGCGCCTGCTGCCATATTGCTTTGCCCCATTACCACTGCTGCACATAAAAACGAGTTGTTGTGGTGCTGTTCATGTGCCGGAAAAATTAATGAGTTCAACACTTCGCAGCAAGAAATAGTAGAGTTGTTGCCGAGGAAAGAGTTAATTAACCTGGCACCGTATTTTAACTGGCAGTGCGATGACATAATAAAACGTACTGCCTTGGCTCCATAAAATATTCTGCAGCCATAACCCACAATACCATTTACCAGCTCACAACCCTCGCCAATTTGTGTGGTGCGTTTTTCATCGCTGTTAATGGTTAAGTTTTTTAGTTTGTTGGCGCCTTTAAAATACGCATCGGTACCCACTAAAACATCTTTAATTATTTTACAGTTTTTAATAACAGTGCGGTCGCCCACTTTACCGTAATGGCCATGCAGTTTATCAAAACTGTTTTCTGTAAACTCTTTAAATTTTTCCAGCAGTGCTGCATCATCCCGGTACTTGCTCCACAACCATGCATCACCCGGCAGCATGTGGTTGTAAGGCATTACACCACGGCCCCCGTTTTCATTACCCAGTTCCAGCCAAACTCTTGTGCTTTCCCTTTCTCCTTCTTTTAAAATGCCGTTACCAAATTTTGCTTTATCGGTTGTGGCCAGCTCATTTACATTGGCAATCATTACTTCGTTGCCAATAATGTAGTGGCTTAAAAAATTTACGTTGTCAATACTTACATTGTCGCCAAAATCGCTGCTGATGATGGTGCTGTTATACAGCCCCACCGGCATTTTAAAATTGTGAAATTCCAGGAACAGCGGTTCTAATTTTCCAATACGCACCAGCCCGAAAAACTTACAGTTTTTAACCAGCTCGGCACTAAATTGTTTTGAAACAAGAATATGATTCCAGTTATCGGATGTATTGCGGTTGCGAACCAGCACTTCAATTTCAAGTGCAGTTAACCTGCGGTAACTGATGCCGCTTTTGTTTTGCTGGTTGCGTAAATAGTATTCGTCTTTACCGGCTGGTAAATAAGCCGTATCAATAAAATTATAACCCAGTTGATCAACCGGATGTTTGTTGATGATGTTCATGCCCCTGTCCCCTAAAGGGGAACTTAGATTTTTAGTTTACAATTTAGTCAACCCTTTTTAATCCCGATAGATTAAAAAGGGAATTTACGAATAGTTGGATTACTATTCATAATCTTCGCTAAAATCTTGTGTGTAGTCAGTTCCCCCTTCAGGGGGCGGAGGGGGCTTTTATTCCACCGTTACACTTTTTGCCAAATTTCTTGGTTTATCAACATCCACACCTTTAGCCACGCCAACATAGTAAGAAAGTAATTGCAGCGGCACTACACTCAGCAGCGGCGCAACCAATTCGTCTGCAGGCGGTATGGCAAATGTATGGTCGCTTAATGTGGGGCTGATGGTATCGCCTTCTGTAATAATAGAAATTACCTTGCCTTTACGGGCTTTAATTTCCTGCATGTTGCTTACAATTTTTTCGTGGTAACTGTCTTTTGTAGCAACAAATAACACGGGCAGTGTTTCATCCACCAATGCAATAGGGCCATGTTTCATTTCTGCAGCAGGATAACCTTCTGCATGTATGTAACTTATCTCTTTCAGTTTTAAAGCACCTTCCAGTGCAATAGGGAAGTTGTAGCCTCTTCCTAAGAATAAAAAGTCGCCTGCGTCTTTATATTTTTCTGCAATCACTTTCAGTTCATCGGCATTTTTTAAAATAGCAGCTACTTTTTCAGGCACATCATTCAGTTCGTTTAATAACTCTAAATAACGCTCTTTGCTGATGGTGCCTTTTTCAATAGCAATCTTCAACGCCATCATCATTAACACGGCTAATTGTCCTGTAAATGCTTTGGTACTTGCCACGCCAATTTCCGGCCCGGCATGTGTGTAAGCACCTGCATGAGAGATACGTGCAATAGATGAACCCACTACATTTACCACACCAAAAATAAATGCACCTTGTTCTTTCGCTCTTTCCAGTGCCACTAATGTATCTGCTGTTTCACCGCTTTGCGATATGGCAATAATAACATCACCTTTGTTTACAATCGGGTTGCGGTAACGGAACTCACTTGCATAATCCACTTCAACAGGTATGCGGCATAATTCTTCAATAACATATTCTGCCACCAAACCGGCATGCCAGCTGGTGCCGCAGGCTAATATTAAAATGCGGTTAGCGTTTTTTAGTTGTTCAATGTTATTTTGAATACCCGCCATGGTTATAGTGCCTGCTGCAGCATCTAAGCGGCCACGCAAACAATCCTGTATGGTGCTGGGTTGTTCAAAAATTTCTTTAATCATAAAATGGTCGTAGCCGCCTTTTTCAATAGCCGCCAGTTCCATATCTAATTTGGTAACAAACGGAGTAATTTTTTCGTTACCTAAATTTTTAAGTATTAATTCATCAGGACGAACAATGGCCAGTTCGTAATCGTTTACATACACCACTTCTTTGGTGTATTCTAACATGGGCGTGGCATCGCTGCCTAAAAAATGTTCGCCTTTGCCCACGCCAATTACCAGCGGGCTGCCTTTACGGGCTGCAATAATAGTTTCGGGGTCGTCTTCATCAATTAATAAAATACAGTAAGCGCCGGTAATTCTTTTTAAAGCCACCCGTACCGCTTCTTCCAAACTGCATTCGTTATTAATTTTTATGTCTTCAATAAAATTCAGCAGTACTTCACTGTCTGTATCGCTTGTAAAAGAGTATCCTTTATTCAGCAGTTCTTTTTTTATTTGAGCATAGTTTTCAATAATGCCATTATGTATCATGGCCAGCTTGCCGCTTTTGCTGGAGTGCGGGTGTGCATTGCGGTCGCTTGGTTCGCCATGGGTGGCCCAGCGGGTATGGCCAATACCAATATTACTGTGCAGGTCTTTTCCAATATTATTTTCTTCAAGGTCGGCCACACGGCCTTTCTTTTTATATACTTTAAGGCCGCCGTTAAGCAGTGCAACACCGGTACTGTCGTACCCACGGTACTCCAAACGTTTTAAACCAGTAATAACAATGGGGTAAGCCTCACGAGGGCCGGTGTATCCAACAATTCCGCACATAAGATTTAAATTATTTTTTGTGAACCCGGCTTCAATAATAATTTCAGCTCCGGTGGCGTCGCACTCTTCAGCAGTATTTCGCTGTTGAGCTTTATTGCAGCGTTTGGGTTTAATTATGATGCAAATTAACAAATTTTGCTATTAACGCTGTTAAAGCATTGCTATTGTAACGCATAACAGTAAATAGCATAATTTACAGCATATTTATTGTATATGAGATACACTATTAGCATAATAATGCTGCTTTGCCTGCAGCAAAACCTGTTTGCACAGTTGCCGCAAGGCTTCAACAATCAAACTAAAATTTACTTAGTGCGCCATGCGGAAAAAGATACGGGTAATAATCCGCCACTGACCATGGCCGGCCATAAACGTGCCGGTGATTTATTGCGGGTACTTAAAAATAAAAACATACAACGCATTTATGCCACACCATACCGCCGTACCCAGCAAACCGGCGACAGCCTGCGCATACAACTGCATATTGATACCCTTATTTACAAAGCAGATACCACTGGTGAAAGCCTTTTTGCAAAAATTATAACTGCCCAGGATGCCGGTAAAACCATATTGGTAATTGGGCACAGCAATACGGTACTAAAGCTGATACGGAAACTGGGCGTAACCAACTTTCCTGCAAAAGACATTGATGAAAAAGAATTTGACAACCTGTATTTGGTTACTTACAAAAAGGGAAAGGTAAAGCTGAAGGCGATGAAGTATGGGGAAAAATCCGGTATATCTGCTTCAATGCATTAAAATAGGAGCAATGAAAATCAAATATCTTTTTTTGTTGTTATTTTTTAAAAATTTCTCAGCATCTGCACAAGTATGCTCATGTAATATTGATAGCAGTTTAACCGACATTATTAACTGTAAGGAAATTATTTTTAATAATAAAGCAAAGTTATATCGGCAATTCAGTTGTGACTCATCATGGTATATTTTCGAAAATAAAAAGCAAGGAATAAAAAAAAGTATATACAGTTTAGAAGCTGGATTGATAGACCTGACGGAACGTTTAGGCTATCAGTATGCTTGTGAATTTCGTAAAACTTTTCTCATCCAGAATAATCTGATATCTGGCTGCTGCACACCACCAGAATATATTTTGTTTAATAAAACGAGTGGAAATCAATACAAAAATTTAGGCAGGCTCATTTATTACAATAAAGATTATCACGAAGGTATTGTTGTCTATTTCAAGGATTCAAGCTGCAATAGTATTATTGTTTATTTTGTCGATAGTGGAAAAAAGATTATAACTCAAGTGCCCAAAGGCAGATTTATATATACACTTAAAAAAGATAATAGTATTTATCCCGAGTATTTATTTGAAGAAACTAATTTAAAAGGGGATGTTTTAATATTAGAATACCGGTATCAAATAAATGAAGAAACGGATAAATGGCATATACAGAAAATACGTATAAAATTGAAAGATTGATTTTACAGCAGCACTCCCTTCAAAAACATAAACGCCACTGAAAAATAAATTACCAGGCCGGTTACATCCACCAATGTTGCTACAAAAGGTGCAGAAGATACGGCCGGGTCGGCACCCGCTTTTTTTAATACTATTGGCAACATGCTGCCGCTGATAGTACCCCACAGCACCACACCCAGTAATGCAAAGCCCACTGTAAAAGCCACTCTTATTTCATGCGGCCCATACACACCGGGTACAATTTTAGCCCATGCCAGCACCCGTATAAAACCAATTATTCCCAATACGCTGCCCAGCATTACGCCTTGTATCAGCTCCCGCCGCATTACACGCCACCAGCTGTTAACAGTAATTTCTCCCACTGCCATGGCCTGTATAATTAAGGTGCTTGCCTGTGAACCTGTGTTACCGCCACTGGAAATAATCAACGGTATAAACAATGCCAGCACTACAAATTTTTGTATCTCTCCTTCAAAATAACCCATGGCTGTTGCCGTAAGCATTTCTCCTAAAAATAATACTACCAGCCAGCCAATACGTTTTTTAAAAAGTTTCAGTAACGGCATTTCAAGGTATGGCTCATCCAATGCTTCTGTACCACCAATTTTTTGAATGTCTTCACTGTATTCTTCTTCTGCCACCCACAGCACATCATCAATAGTTACAATGCCCAGCAGTTTATTGCTTTTGCTAACTACAGGCAATGCCACACGGTTATTCATTTTAAATGCTTCATTGGCCACTTCCTGGTCGTCCTCCGCATGCAAGGCAATAAAACGGCTGTCCATCATTTCATCCACCCTTTTTTCTGGGTTCGCCAAAATAAAATCTTTAATGCGTATGTCATCCAGCAATTCGCCTTTATCATTAATCACATAAATCACATCAATGGTTTCGCTGTTTTTAGCGTATTTGCGTATGGTGTTTAATACATCTTCTACTGTGTCATGTTCATATACATACACATAATCCGGCGTCATTAAACGGCCCACACTGTTTTCAGGATAACCTAATAATGAAAGTGTAACTTTTCTTTCATCGGGGTTTAATGTTTTTACCAATTCCCTCACTGCATTACTCGGCAGTTCTTCAAAAAAAGCCGTGCGGTCATCGGGTGGCAGTTCATTCAATAATTCGGCGGTTTTAAATGCCGGTAAATCTTTTATAATTCTTTTTTGCGTGGGCAGTTCCAGTATTTTAAAAACGCTGGCGGCACGGTGTATGGAAAGATGTGAAATAATCTGCGTTTCAAATTCCTCATTTTCATAAATAAGCTCTGCCACATCACTTATGTTCTGGTGATTTAAAAAGTCCTGTATCTTCAGTTTATCTTCTAAAGCAATTACCTCTTCAAATTTTTGTTGCAGCGATATTTCATCCAGCTCTAATGACATTGCAGCTTTGTTATTATTTTCGTTGTTGGCGCAAATTAATCCATTTAATCTTAACCAAATGTTATGCTGAAGTCATATTTACATATTGTGCAAACTGCTGCAATGGGCAGGGGTGTTTTTACTGCTGAAGCCATACCGGCTGATACAGTGATTGAAAGCGCACCTGTAATTGTGATGAGTGCGGCAGACAGGGAACACCTGGACAAAACTAAACTGCATGATTATATTTTTGAATGGGGAAAAGATAGTACGCAATGCTGCATGGCACTTGGTTTTGTGCCTATGTACAATCACAGTTATAAAAGCAACTGCGAATATATTATGGATTTTGAAACGGATATGATGTACATACAAACCGTACGCCCAATAGAAGCAGGAGAGGAGCTTACCATAAATTACAACGGCGACTGGAATGATGAAAAACCGTTGTGGTTTGATGCGGTATGAAGTTAGAAGCTGTAAGTAAATAGCTATTGCAAACTGTATAGCAAATCCAAAATTATAACTTCTAACTACACCGCTGGCTCCTGCTGGCTCATGCAATGAAAACTTCCCAGGCCCCAAATGATTTCTGTTGAATCGATACCAATTACTTTCCTTGTTGGAAAGCAGCTTTGAATTATCTGCAGCGCCTTGTCATCTTTAGCACAATTAAACACAGGCACAATTACTGCATGATTGGCAATGTAAAAGTTTGCGTACGATGCTGGTAAACGTTGTTCATCATAAACCACTGCATCGGGCATGGGTAACTCTGCAATATTTAACTGCTTGCCATTCAACAAACGCATTTGCTGTAACTGTTTTAAGTTATGCTGCAGCAATGCATGATTCTCGTCGTTTTTATTTTCTTCAATTACGGTAAGTACGGTGTCTTCATTTACAAAACGAACGGTATCGTCAATATGCCCGTCGGTATCATCACCCACAATACCATCATTTACCCACAATACCTGTTCTGCGCCGTAATAGTTGTATAAATATTCTTCAATCTGCTGCTGGTTTAAATGTGGGTTACGGTTTTCGTTTAATAAACATGCGGTGGAGGTAAGTATCGTTCCTTTTCCATTAAACTCAACAGAACCGCCTTCCATTACAATGCCGGGATAGTACACCGGTATGTTATAATGCTTTCCAATTAAGGTTGGAATATTATCATCTAAATCAAACGGGGGATATTTATTGCCCCACGCATTATAACCCCAGTCAACAATTACTTTTTTATTTTCTTTAGCATCAGGATTAATTAAAAATGCCGGTCCGTGGTCACGGCACCATGCATCGTTGGTGGGATGAAAAAAGAATTCCACTTTACTTAAATCAACTGCTGCATTTTGCAAATGGCCCAGCGCAAAATTTTTCATGGCTTCATCATTTACATTAATGCAAACCTTTTGCCCTTTTGCCAGCTCCTTTACAAACTGTGCATAATATGGAAAAATAGTATTTATTTTTCCCGGCCATGATGCTTCTTTATGTGGCCAGCTTAACCATGTGGCGGTTTGTGGCGCAAATTCAGCGGGGAAGTAATATCCGAGTTGTTTGGGAGTAGTCATGAGTTGAAAGTTGAGAGTTGAAAATTGAAAGTTAGCACTATGCCGGTTGATGTTTTTATAAACTTTCAACTTTCAATTCTCAACTTGTTTAATCTTCGTCAATGTATCGTTTAGTAATTGGCTGGTAAGAATCAATCCTCCTGTCTCTTAAGAACGGCCAGTGTGTTCTGTAACGGTCTGTTTTTTTCAAATCCAGTTCAATTACTTTTATTTCTTCTGCTTCATGTGATGCTTTGTATAAAATACTGCCAAATGGATTGCTTACAAAAGAACCACCCCAGAATTTCATTAAGCCATCCTGTTCTAAGCCCACACGGTTTACACTTACCACATGCACGCCATTAGCAACTGCATGGCTGCGCTGTATGGTTTGCCATGCATTGTATTGTTCGGTATTTGTTTCTTCATCCTGCGATGTGGCCCAGCCAATTGCTGTTGGGTAAAATAAAATCTCTGCACCCATCAATGCAGTAATACGTGCTGCTTCCGGGTACCATTGGTCCCAGCAAATGAGTACGCCAATGGTGGCAAATTTTGTTTTAAAAACTTTATATCCTAAATCACCGGGAGTGAAATAAAATTTTTCGTAGTAAGCCGGGTCATCGGGAATATGCATTTTGCGGTACTTGCCAAGATAAGTGCCATCAGCATCCAATACCGCAGTGGTGTTATGATATAAACCTTCTGTACGTTTTTCAAACAACGATGCAATAATTACAACGCCCAATTCTCCAGCCAGTTTGCTCAGTGCGTCTGTACTTGGGCCGGGTATGGCTTCGGCCAGTTTAAAATTTTCGTAATCTTCCACATCGCAGAAGTAAAGCGATGTAAACAATTCCTGCAGGCAAACAATTTGTGCGCCGGCAGCGGCAGCTTCTTTTACTTTTTCAATAGCCTTGTTTAAGTTTTGCTGTTTATCGGCCACACAGCTCATTTGCACCAAAGCGGTTTTTACGGTTGCCATAATAACTGTTTTAGGGCGCAAATATAAATCAAAAGCAATGGTTGCCTTCAATATTTTTACAGCAGTTCATGCACATGTTTGTTAATGTTTTCACTTATTTTATCCATGGGCAAATCATTGCTGTCGGTGCCAAAGGGGTCTTCAATTTCTTCAGCAATCAGCTCCAAACTTGCCAGTACATAAAATATAAATGCCACCACCGGTATAACTAAATAACCAAGATTAAATACATAACCCCAGGGTAGCGTCATTACATAAAAGAAAATGAATTTTTTAATAAAAGCGCTGTATGAAAAGGGGATGGGTGTGTTTTTAATACGTTCACATGCGCCGCAAATATCTGTGAAGGACTGCAGCTCACTATTCAATACAATCAACTGGTCGCCGGTAATTTTTTTAGCTTCGTACAGGTTGTTTACCTTTTTAAACAATGCGGCAGCCAACTGGTTGGGTAAATGTTTTTCAAGGTCAAGCGATGCTAATTCGGGGTGCGCTTTTTCATCCAGCTCCAGCCTTGTTTTTTCGCTGCGTAAATGATTTTTTAAAGCCACTGCGTATTGCGGAATTACGCTTGCAAAAAAAAGCCTGTCTGTATTATCGCTTTTAGGCAGCATGGCCGAAATTTTTAGTGCAAGGTTGCGGCTGTTATTAACAAGGGCACCCCATAGTTTGCGGCCTTCCCACCAGCGATCGTAAGCAGAGTTGGTGCGGAACACCAGCAGCAGGGAAATTACAAAACCCAGCAGGCTGTGCATTACCACAATATTTTTAACCTTGTTGCCTTCACCCCATTTCCAGTATTCAATTTCAAAAAATGAAACTATGCCCGAGTAAAGAGCAATAAGAAAAATAATGGGCAGCAGTTTGGTAAAGGTTTCCGACTTATGAAACCGGAAAATAAAGCCCAGCCAGTCTTTAGGATTATATTGTACCATAGTAATTTTGCAGAATGCAAATGTAATTACTGATGCTTACTTTTACCACAGGATAAAAATTATTTATGCTGTCGTTAATATTGATAGTGCTTATTATTGGCGGAATATTTTACGCAAAAAATAAAAAATCTGCGGATGAAACAACTTCTGGCGAAGCGTTTTTTGTAAATGATGTGATACTGGAGAATAATGTTGCTTTTTTCAGGGCATTAAATACAAAACAAAAGCGCCAGTTTGAAACTGACGTAAAGGAGTTTTTGCAAAACGTAAAAATTACAGGCGTGCATACGCAGGTGGAAAACCTTGACAGGATTTTGGTAGCTGCCAGTGCGGTTATACCTGTGTTTGCTTTTCCGGGATGGAGATACATAAACCTGGATGAAGTTTTACTTTATGATGATACATTTAATATGAGTTTTAAAACAGAAGGCGGCGACAGAAATATACTGGGTATGGTGGGCACCGGTTTTATGGAAGGTAAAATGATATTGAGCAAACCTGCTTTGGAAAAGGGATTTAAAAATGAAACGGATAAAAACAATACTGCCATACATGAGTTTGTGCACCTGATTGATAAAATGGATGGAGATACTGACGGCATACCCAAACTGCTTTTAGAAAAACAATATACAATACCATGGATTCATATGCTGTATAAAAAAATGCAGCAGATAAGCAAAGGCGAGTCGGATATTAACCCTTATGCTATTACTAATAAGGCTGAGTTTTTTGCAGTTGCATCTGAATATTTTTTTGAGCGCCCCGATTTGCTGGAGCAAAAACATCCGCAGCTTTATCAATTGCTGGAGCAAATTTTTAAACAAGACCCCGAAGTATTGCTGCAACGAAAAAAAGCAAAAACAGGCCGCAACGATTTATGCTATTGCGGCAGCGGGTTAAAATATAAAGACTGCTGCTGGAATAAAGATCACCAGGTAACTGAATAAAAAAAAGAAACCACCAGGGTTTCTTTTTTACCATCTAAACTTATTTTCTTATGCTTGTTTAACCAATTGTATTTCTGCAGAAATTTTCACTTCTTCACTTACTAATAAACCGCCGCCTTCTGTAAGTGCGTTCCAGGTAAGTCCAAAATCTTTACGGTTTATTTTACCACTTAATGTAAAACCTGCTTTTGTATTACCCCATGGATCTTTTGCCACGCCGCCAAACTCAACATTAAGTGTAACAGGTTTTGTAACATCCTTAATGGTAAGGTTTCCGGTTAAGGTAAATTCATCATCATTTTTTTTAGTGTAACTGGTTGATGAAAAACTTAAAGCCGGAAATTTTTCCGCATCAAAGAAATCAGCACTCTTCAGGTGGGTATCACGCTGCTCATTGCCTGTATCAACCGATGCTGTATCTGCACTAAAACTGATAGCTGCATTTGAAAAATCTTCAGCATCTGTTTCTGCACTGGCAGTAAAGCTGTTAAAGCTGCCGGTTACAGTAGTAATCATCAGGTGTTTTACTTTAAAATGTATTTCGCTGTGTGTGGGGTCTAATGCCCATTTTGTAGTTGCCATTGTTTTAAAATTTAGTGCAAGGTACTAAATTAATGTTTAAACATCAAAATATTTTATTTAAAAATTTTGTTAAGGCTTTTACAGCTTATTGCCGGGGGGGGGTAATTGTTTGAAAATTGTAATGATTGCTTTGAAAATTGTTAAGCCAGCTTTTTAAAGAAGCGTTTTTTGTGCTTCAATTTACTAGTATGAAATTAAACGTTTTGCTTGCGGCAGGCTTTTTACTCTTTTCATTACAAAGCTTTTCTCAAAACCTTGATAGTGCAAAAGCTGCCGACAATGCCCCCAAAATAAAACACTTATCCGGCTCGGTAAGTGTAACACACAATGGTATTTCATTGGTGCCTACATTTTCTTTGGGTAAGCCTGCTGCTATTTTCCTGCTTTCGGCAGGGGGTAAGCGGCTTACATTTGAACCCGATTTTCGTTTTGCGCTGGAAGGCAAGCCCTGGAGCTTTCTTTTTTGGTGGCGTTACAAAGCAATGAATACAGGTAAATTCAGGTTAACAGTTGGGGCACATCCGGCAATCAATTTCCGCACTATGCGGCTGCCGGTTAATGGAGACTCTGTTAATGTAATTGTTGCAAGGCGTTTTTTAGCAGGAGAAGTTGCTCCTAATTACCTGCTTTCAAAAAACTGGAGTGTTGGAATATATTACCTGTTTTCAGAAGGTTTTGATGTTAATGTACCGAAGCTATCTCATTTTCTTACCGTAAACACTAATATTTCCAACATCCACCTGCCTGGTAAACTTGTTATGCGGTTAACTCCGCAGTTTTATTATTTAAAGCAGGATGCAAGGGATGGTTTTTATTTCACTTCTTCATTTTCATTGGCAAAAACAAATTTTCCAATCTCCGTTTCAGCCATTATAAATAAAACAATCAACAGCAATATTTTGGGTAATAAAGATTTTGTGTGGAATACAAGCCTTGTATATTCATTTAATAAAAATTATGTGCGCCGTAAATAAACAAAAGGAATCTGTAAGTTTGTGGGAGATGACCAAGGTAGAAACCATAGAGCAATTCTATAAACGCAAGTTTGACTGGGTGCCGCAAAACCTGCGTAATGAAATTGGGCATTTTAATGTTTTCAGGCTGGATCCTTACGTGGGTAAAAATGCACAGCCCGTGCCTTACAGCCGCAGGGACTTTTTTAAAATCACCATTACACTTGGCAGCGGAAAAGTATATTATGCCGATAAAATGTATGAAGTAAAACAGCAGGCACTTACTTTTTCTAATCCGCAAATTCCATATAAGTGGGAGCATTTGGATACTCTTACCGGAGGAGTGTTTTGTATTTTCGATCAGCATTTTTTTCACCAGTTTGGTAATCTCAATCAATATGCTGTTTATCAGTCCGGCGGTAACCGTGTGTTTGAATTAAGTGATGAACAATTAGAAAAAGTGAGCCCGGTTTTTCAACGCATGTTTGATGAGCTTGCTTCAGATTATGTTCATAAATATGATGTGCTGCGTACACTTGTTTTAGAGCTTATTCATTTTGCTTTAAAAATGCAACCTGCCTCCGACATCAGCAACCAACAGCCGCTGAATGCTTCACAAAGAATTTCCACGCTGTTCCTGGAATTGCTGGAGCGGCAGTTTCCTGTTGATGAAAATCACCAGGCAATACAATTGCGGGCAGCTTCCGATTTTGCACAGCAGCTCAATGTGCATGTAAATCATTTAAACAGGGCTGTAAAAGAAACTACGGATAAAACCACCTCTGCAATAATAGCCGAACGCATATTACAGGAAGCAAAAATTTTATTAAAACACAGTCCATGGAATGTTTCTGAAATTGCTTTTGCATTGGGCTTTACAGAAACCACTCACTTCAACAACTTCTTTAAAAAGCATGTGCAGCTAAGCCCCTTAAAATTCAGGGGTGTTTGAATTTAGTAAATAGTTGTTTGTTTTTTGTTATCCTCTTCTTACAAGTGTTTTTACTTTTGTTCTGTAATTTTTAAATTTATAATTATGCAAAAGAGAAAATTAGGAACAGGCGGGCTTGAAGTATCGGCTATTGGCCTTGGATGTATGGGCATGAGTTTTTCTTATTACCCTTTTCCTGAAAAGCAGGATGCCATTAACCTTATACATAAAGCAATAGATGAAGGAGTTGATTTTTTTGACACTGCAGAAGTGTATGGCCCTTACACCAACGAAACATTGCTGGGAGAAGCGCTGGCACCATACAGGGATAAAGTGGTTATTGCCACAAAATTTGGATTTAATATACAGGATGGGAAGATGGCTGGAGTTACCAGCCATCCGTTAAACATCCGCAAGGCGGTAGAAGGCTCATTAAAAAGACTGCAGGTGGATGTAATTGATTTATTATACCAGCACCGTGTTGACCCTGATGTGCCTATTGAAGATGTGGCAGGTACTGTAAAGGATTTAATAAAAGAAGGGAAAGTAAAATATTTTGGTTTGTCAGAAGCCGGTGCAGCAACAATACGAAAAGCACATGCCGTGCAACCGGTGGCCGCATTGCAAAGCGAATACTCCATGTGGACAAGGCAGCATGAAGCTGAAATTATTCCGGCAATAGAAGAACTGGGAATTGGTTTGGTAGCATTCAGCCCGCTGGGCAAAGGTTTTTTAGCAGGTAAAATTGATGCCACTACAAAATTTGGTGAAGGCGACATACGTAACCTGTTGCCACGCTTTACTGAAGAAGCCCGTGTTGCCAATAAAACACTGCTTGATTTATTACAGCAGTTTGCAGATAAAAGAAATGCCACCACCGCACAAATTGCACTGGCATGGGTGCTGGCACAAAAGCCGTGGATAGTACCTATACCCGGTACAACAAAGCAACACCGCTTAATTGAAAATATTGGAGCAGCTTCTATACAATTAACTGCAGTTGAATTGCAGGAGATTGAAAATGCATCTGCACAAATTAAAATAGCAGGCAGCCGTTATACAGAGGCAATGGAAAAAGCAACAGGCTTATAACCTATGTGCTTTGGGTAAAAATAATTGCATAAAAAACTCCCTGAAGAACAGGGAGTTTTTTTATTTATTGTATTAACACTTTAGAAATACTCATCCGTTTACCATCCTTATCCACCACTTCCACCCAATAAAGGCCTTTACCATTTCTTCTTATATCCACATAAATTTTTTGGTAAGAAACGGTTTGATTATAGCTTGTTGTTACCACTTTATTACCCATGTTATTGTAAACAATTAATGAACGGGGTAATGAAGTGTTTGGAGTGCTGTACATTCTTACCTGGAAAACCCCATTAGTGGGATTGGGGTAAATAAACATTCTGCCCAATGCCGAATCTCTTATGCTGATTGTATCAGAAATACCTGTACAGCCGTTTACATCTGTTACACTTAATTGATAAAGCCCGATATTATTAAAATCAACTAATAATGTATCAGTTGTTGCACCGGGTACTGCCACACCATTGTGTAACCATGTGTAAGTAGCTGCAGCAGTGGGTGACACGGTTGATGAAAGTGTTGTGCTTAAACCCGGTAATAATAAATGATAGGGGTGCGGATAAAATGAAACGGTTGGTAATGTATTTACAGTAAGTGTTGCCGGTTGCGATGTTACGGCTGAACAACCTGAACTTCCATTAATAACTACTTTATATCGGCTGCCGCTCATACTTACTGGTGGAGTAGTTATTGTAAGTGTAGCTGTATTTACGCCACTGTACAAACCGGCATTGAGAAGATTCGTCCATGTTACACCACCATTAGTAGTTGTTTGCCATTGATACGTTAATGCACCACCCGTTGCACCCACAGTAAAGTAAGCATTTTTGCCAATGCAAATATTTTGATCGCCGGGTTGTGTTGTAATGGTAGTGGGTACACCAACAACAACTGTTACAAATCCTGGTTGAGAAGTACAGTAAGTAGTAGTATCGAAATTAATGGTATAGCCACCGGCAATAGTGCCCTGGCCGGCAGTACCATCATCGTCAACAACAAACAATTTCCATGTTCCGTTAAGGTTGCCGGTAAATTGAGCCAGTGCCGGGGCTGTTTGTGTTATTGAACCGGGTCCGGGTGCAGGAAAATCATCAGGCACACCCCAGTTTGCAGGCCTGTAAGTGCCGGTTGCGTTGGGCGCAGTGGCCGTCATAAAAGAACCGTTATCCGCAAAAGTATAAGTAACATTACCTGTATTGCCGCTGCCGGCATCGGACATTAATATTACATTTTGCCCCGAAGGCGATTGTAAAATAATATCTGCATCTTCCGATTTGGTATGATTGAAACCATTTAAAACTACAGCGCCTACTTTAACACCTGTTGCCGGTAAACCGCTTACGGTTATATTGGATGAATAAGGTGTTGCTGCCCCGCCAACAGGAATTGTAATGGCTGAAGGGTTACTAAATACCACAAAAGGCGCAGGTAAATTTTGCACTGTTGCGCTGTACACGTAAGTGCCCGCAGGAAGTGGCTTGGCATAAACTGTATTAGCAGCTACACCTGTATAAGGAATTGCAGCGGCAGGATCAGCAAATAATCCTGTAAACGGCGACCATACTGCAGGGCTGCTGGGATAGCTGCCAACACTACAGTTAAAATTGAAATCGATACACCAGGAATTAAGTGTGCCAGTTTCTCCTGTAACACCATCATAAAAACCTAATGTCCATGTACCATTTGGTACACTTAACAAACTACTCCAGTTGGAAGTTGTTGGTAACATGCCTGTTGGGCCGGCAGCCCCAAATATTCCTCCTGATGTAGCAACAGCATCTGGTTTATATGTGCCTGAATATGGATTTATGCCTGCACTTAACGGCGTTAATGCAACAGTACTGATAACAGTATTTAAAAAACCGGTACCACCACCTATACCCCAAGTGCCTGATAAGTGCCAATCAAGATTGACGATTTGCCCGTTAGGTGCTTTCAAAACAAAAACCATATCACCAATCCACGAATGTGTCATGTTGATTGTAACTGACATGCTGTTGATTGTACAGGCAGGTGGAATTCCAGTAACCACAATAGTGTTGGAGGCGCCTGCAGGGTTATTATCCGGTACAGTAATATTAACAGTGCCGGAACAAAAAGGCTGAGGGCCGTTTCGCAGCATTACCGGCGGATCGGTTAAGCACATAAAAGCAGGGTTGGGTGTTATAACCGGCGCAGGCGGCGGTATGCATTGTGCATGCATGTTTACATGTAATGCAACAGTTGCAATAAGCAAAATGACATTGCTTAAAAATTGCTTTTTAAAATAAATTGCCGCAGTATGTAAGGGAGTGTAAAGTTTATCCATGCAGTATGTGGCTGGTGATAAAATAGTTTGGCAAAACAATTTACTGCATTATTATCAATTTTTTTTGAAATATTATTACCGGCCCGCTAAAATTACCTTTGCCCAAAGGTTTTATCATGCTGATTTATTCCAGTATTTTACAGCATGAACAGAACTGTGGCTATTTTTTTTATTATTGCCTTTAACCTGGTACCCGTTTTTGGTGTGGCATTTTATAACTGGCAGCCTTTTGAAGCCTTTTGGTTTTTTTGGCTGGAAACATTAATTATGGCATGCTTCAATACCATCCGCATTGTGTTTAGCCAGGGGCAGCCGGCAGACGCTGTAAATACACAACAGCAACTGGTATATCATGTTGGTAAAGGCATACGGTATTTAATGATACGCATTGGTATCTTTTTATTTTACTCCATTTTTATAATTACGTTTATTGGTTTTGTGGCTAACAATACAGCCAGTAAAAGCACCGTGTTAACCACGCTGCTGTTTCAAAATAAATTTTTTAACCTGGGTTTGTTAATAAGCATTTTCAGCCAGGGCTATTACCTGGTATTTTACTTTTTTCGAAATGGCGCTTTTTTTACAGCACAACCAGACAGCTATGTTCCCCTATTCGACAGCAGGCAATTGGTAATACATATTGCTGTTGTATTGGGTGCAGTGGGCAGTATGTTTTTGGCAAAAAATACTTCCTTTGGCAGTTACAGTAATGTTTTTATTATCAGTTTGCTTTGTATTTGCAAATGTGCTGCCGAGCTTTATAATTATAAAAGCGATGCGGCTAAAACAGCAGATATTTAATTGAAAAAATAGTTCCTCTTAATCCTTGGGTTCCCACAATTGAATTTTATTTCCTTCCACATCTAAAATATGCACAAACTTTCCGTAATCGTATGTTTCAATTGTGTCAACAATGGTTACGTTTTCTTTTTTTAATTCTTCCACCAGTGCTTCTAAATTATCCACCCGGTAATTTATCATAAAATCTTTTGTGGATGGTTCGTACAGTTTGGCGGCTTCCGTATTTACATTCCATTGGGTTAAACCTTTCTTCTCCGGGTCATCAGCCTGCCGCCATTCAAAACTTGCGCCATAAGGGCCTGCATTCAACCCAAGATGTTTGTTGTACCACTCTTTTACTTTATTAGGGTCTTTGCATTTAAAGAAAATGCCGCCTATGCCTGTTACTTTTTTCATTGCCGTATTTTTTTTGTTAGCTATAATTGTTTTAAGTGTAAAACCTGAAAGAAACGAAACGGCAATAATCATTACCGTAAATGACATTCTTTTCATTACATACTATTTTACTGTTTTTCTTTTTAATATAAATGAACTGATGAGTGTTACAATTAAACCTACGGGTAAAATTTCCACGTACGTCATCAGCGCATTAAAGAACGGGTTTTTATACATTTTTGCAAAGCGGGCCATTTCCTGTGTTTGCTTTTCTATTGCAGCAGCAGTTGCGCCACCTGCCTTTAGTGCAGCAAGTTCATGCGCTGCATATTTATCCATAAAATCCGGCATGAAAAAAAAGTAAGCAATCAGCCAGGTAATAACATAAATGGTGGAGGCAATTAAAACAATCAGTATTCCTGTTTTAAATGCTTTACCAAAACTAATAATCCCGCCGTTGTAATTATTCCTGTAATTGCGTATGCCAACAAATACCAGCGAAAAGGCGAGGAGCATAGAGGCATAGCCAATTAACATGCTGGTGCCATAGTCCACATTGCCTTCGCAATAACTGAAGTAGTTGATAGATGTGAGCATTAAAACTGCAACAATAATACCTGCAATAAGTCCGTAGATGATGATATTCTTTTTCATATTTTACTGTTTATGCTGCAAATATGATTGCTGCAAGGTTTTTTTAGCTCATACTTTCGGCCATTTTTGTTTTATACGGCCTGTTTTCATTCTAAAGTATGAATATTTAAGGGATGAGGTGCAGGGCTTTTGCTTTTTCAACAGCCTGTATTCTTCTTTTTACATTTAGCTTTTCAAAAAGGTTTTGGTTGTGGGTTTTAACAGTGCTTACGGATACAAACAATTTCTCCGCAATTTCCTGGTTGCTGTGGCCCTGTGCCAGTAAACCTAATATTTCCAGCTCCCGCCTGCTAAGCTCCAGTTGGGCAACTGCGGCCGTATTTAAAACAAAGTTTTCATTTTTGGTTACGTACACTTCTTTTTCCACCACCACAGTTTTAATTGTTGGTTTGGATAATTTTAAGGCAAGCCAAATACCCAGCGCCGTAAAAATAAGGGCAATAAATCCAACATAAATTTCAAACGAATGATGAAATATAATAAAACGCAGCTCCAGCCACTTTAACAAAAACAGCAACAACGCCAGGCTGATGCTGTAAAGAAAAGCTGCTTTATTTTTAAACCAGAAGTTTTTGATACCCGTCATATTATTAATGCTTACCCGGTGGTTGCAAAGCTTAAAAAAATGTTGTTGAAGTTAAGTACTAAAGCTGAATAATTGAATGCCCGCCAATACCCGATTTGCCTGCCGGTGTATGCTTTGTTAACGCAGCCTGTTTAAGTATATAATGTGGAAAGAGTTAGCATGTGACGAAAAACCATTATGCCTGCAGCGAAGCCTGAACCCCATATTGTATTGCTGTTTCAAGTACATCAAGGTTTATGTCTTTGAGTGCTTTAAACTTAATGCAGTATCCGCTTACACTTGCCTTACCAATTTTTTTCCCATAAGCCTGTGCCAGGTGCTGCTTGTCTTTAATACCAAGAATATAAACAGAAATTCCGGTGGTGTTTGCACTCATACCGATTTGATAAAACTCCCTTGTTTTTCCACCGGTATATTTCATGGTGTACATTCCATATCCCACATTAGGGTTAGAAACAATTTTTCCTTTATCGTCCTTACCATCCAGGAACCATAATTTACATTTTGGCAGCACCTTAAGTATGAATTTGTGCAAGGCCTGCATGTCAGTACGTTTTGGTTCGGGCTGACTGATAATGTACTCTTTAATTTGTTCCTGTACGTTCATATAGAATTGTAAATTTTGAGTTGAAATATTTATTAGTGTTTTCATAAAGTGCCAAAAGCCATAGCAGTTTAATAGCAAGGCCGGCTAAAACTTATTTTTAGTTTAATAAGATGCTTTTTTATAAAATTTGAATTCACCAATAACATCCTTTCTGAAAATTTGATACTTCCAGCTTTCTGGTTCTTTTGCTATTGAATCGCCTAAATCAAGGTTCTCGCCATTGTGATTTTTTACTGTTACAATAACATTGTCCTTAGTCACATAATCATAGCTCCTGCCTCCTGACCAATTGCCTTCCTTTTTTACAATTACAGAATTTAATTTACTCTTAAAAAAGTGCTTACGTGCAAAAAAGGATTTAGTTTCAAAAAAAATGACGACTGAAGCAAATACGAAAAAGGGAATAAGTAATTTGAATACTGTCCCAGTAGTGAGATTTATTTTTAAATTACCAATTGATAAAGTTTTATTCCACTTATTCATTTGTAAGCTAAAAATTATTTTTTTGCATGGCTTTAATTTAGGTTTTTGCTGACAGCCCTTTTTATTTCTTGTTTAATGCTTCTTCAATTTGTTTTTGTGTTAAGTCTAAAATTTCAGAGTGTGAGTCTGAACGTAAAAAAACAAATTTTTTATCAGGCAGTATAATAATTGAACTTCCGCAAGTGCAGCGTTCTTTAAAAAGCAAATTAAAAAGTTGCTTTGAACTGTCTATAATTATTGAACTGTCCCATTTTATAATTTTGTTTAAATCATTGCCAGGTTCCCTGAAATTAAATACAGAAACATTTGGTCTTGCTGTTGAAACTTGTTGCACTCTTTGTTTGCGCCTTGTCACAAAACTCATAATGTATTCATCGTTATTTTGGTCTAAAATACTCCAGCAGGTTTCACGGTTAAAGTCATATTTAATAATAATTGTGTCATTTAATTTTGAGTTTGTAAAACTTGTCAAAAACTTTTTTAAAGTATTAGAAATGGAATCATTCAATTGTCCTGTATATGTTCTTTTTTTGTTGTCATAACGATAAAGTTTTGAACTGGTGCCACAGTTTATTGCAATGGCCACAAGTAAAATAATTGAAAACAAAAAGAGTAATTGTCTTCTCATTTTTTATTTTGACAGAAATTAATTAAATGGTTGCCTATTTATGAGCTTGTGCAACTTTTATATGAATCTAACAAGTTAGTTTTACAAAAGTTAGTATTTCTAAGTTAACTAAAAGATATAATTCAAAATTTTTGTTTCCGCTGTAATAACAGAACAAGTTTGTAATGATGCTGAATCAGAGCACCGATATTCACCCAAAACAAAAGTCCCGGTACAAGACCGGGACTTTATTTAAAAACAATTTTAAAATTATTTGCCAGCCGCAAAATCCCTGCGGATAATATTGAGTGCGCCACCTGCTTTAAACCATTCTATTTGTTGTTCGTTATAAGTATGGTTTACAGCTATGGTTTCGCTGCTGCCGTCTGCATGGTTTAATACCACTTGCAATTGCTTGTTGGGCGCAAAAGTTAACAGGCCTTCAATATCAATGGTGTCGTCTTCCAAAATTTTATCATAGTCCGCTTTGTTGGTAAAAGTTAATGCCAGCATACCTTGCTTTTTAAGGTTGGTTTCATGTATGCGTGCAAAACTTTTTACAAGCACGGCACGTACACCTAAGTGGCGTGGCTCCATAGCCGCATGCTCACGTGATGAGCCTTCACCATAATTTTCATCTCCCACCACAATAGTACCAACGCCTGTGGCTTTGTACTGCCTTTGTGTGGCAGGCACGGGGCCATACTCGCCGGTAAACTGGTTTTTTACACTGTCTGTTTTATCATTAAAAAAGTTAACAGCGCCAATAAGCATGTTGTTGCTAATGTTATCTAAATGCCCACGGAATTTTAACCAGGGGCCAGCCATGCTGATGTGGTCTGTAGTACATTTTCCTTTGGCTTTAATTAACAGTTTTAAACCTTTAAGGTCGGTGCCTTCCCATGCAGCAAAAGGATCCAGTAATTGTAAACGCTTACTGTCCGGTGCCACTTTTACCACCACACTGCTGCCATCATCAGCAGGTTTTTGGTAGCCGGCATCTTCCACTGCAAAACCTTTTGGCGGCAGCTCATCGCCAGTTGGCGGGTCTAATTTTACATTTTCTCCTTTACTGTTTACCAGTGTATCTGTAAGTGGGTTAAATGTTAAGTCGCCGGCAATAGCCATTGCGGTTACCATTTCGGGACTGCCTACAAAAGCGTATGTGTTGGGATTACCATCGGCACGTTTTGCAAAGTTTCTGTTGAAGCTGTGCACAATAGTATTTTTCTCAGCTTTTTCTGCACCCACACGTGCCCACATACCAATGCAGGGGCCGCAGGCATTTGCAAAAACGGTGGCGCCAATTTTATCAAACACGCCAAGAAAACCATCTCTTTCTATTGTATAACGCACCTGTTCGCTACCGGGTGTAATGGTAAATTCAGATTTTAATTTTAAACCTTTATCGCTTACCTGCTTTGCCAAACTTACTGCACGGCTGATATCTTCGTAACTGCTGTTGGTGCAACTGCCAATTAAACCCACTTCAATTTTTGTAGGCCAGCCGTTTTTAATGGCTTCTTCTTTCATTTTAGAAATAGGTGTTGCTAAATCCGGCGTAAAGGGGCCGTTTAAATGGGGCTCCAGTTCGCTCAGGTTAATTTCAATTACCTGGTCAAAATATTTTGCAGGGTCGGCGTATACTTCTGCATCGCCAGTTAAGTGTTCCTTTACAGCATCAGCCGCTGCTGCAATATCTGCACGGCCGGTGCTTTGTAAGTAGCGGCTCATGCTTTCATCATACCCAAAGGTTGATGTTGTGGCGCCAATTTCGGCACCCATATTACAAATAGTTCCTTTACCGGTACAGCTCATGCTAACAGCACCTTCACCAAAATATTCCACCACGGCACCAGTACCGCCTTTTACAGTTAATATGCCCGCTACTTTTAAAATAACATCTTTGGGCGCTGTCCAGCCACTTAATTTACCGGTAAGCTTTACGCCAATCAGTTTAGGCATTTTCAATTCCCATGGTAAACCAGCCATTACATCACAGGCATCGGCACCGCCAACGCCAATGGCAATCATACCTAAACCACCTGCATTTACCGTGTGGCTGTCGGTACCAATCATCATACCTCCGGGAAAAGCATAATTCTCCAGCACAACCTGGTGAATAATGCCGGCGCCGGGTTTCCAAAACCCAATACCATATTTATTACTTACAGAAGCCAGGAAGTCGTACACTTCACTGCTTTCGTTTTTAGCTCTGTCAAGATCTGTTTTGCTGTCAACTTTCGCTTCAATTAAGTGATCGCAATGCACCGTAGATGGTACGGCCACTTTAGCACGGCCGCTTTGCATAAATTGTAATAAAGCCATTTGTGCAGTAGCATCCTGCATAGCTACACGGTCCGGGGCAAAGTCTACATAATCCTTTCCTCTCTCATAGGCTTTAGTTGCGTTGCCTTCTGTAAGGTGTGCGTACAAAATTTTTTCAGTTAATGTAAGGGGTTTGCCTGTTGCTTTACGTGCCGCTGCTACTTTTTCTGCAAAGTTGGCGTACACTTTTTTAATCATTTCAATGTCGAAAGCCATACGATTTAAAAATTTGGGCCTGTCGGCCGACAGGCAGGTTTACGTTGAGTAAATATTATGACGTTAAATTTACAATTGGCGCTTAAAATGCCATTATAACTTTGCGGTTTGCAAATTTACTGAAACTGCAGCACTATTTAAAGTGCTTGTTTATAGAAAAAATAGTTACTAAATTAGCAATATGAACCGGGTGCGATATTTTATAGAATGGCAGGTGTTTGGCGTTTGTACCGCAATTGGCGAGCGTATGGGTATAGCCACCAGCACCATCCGTAAATATTTTATTTATATTTCCTTTCTTACTATGGGCTCTCCGGTTGTAGTTTATTTTTTTGTGGCTTTTTGGCTCAATGTCAAGCGGTATATTTTTAATGCCCGCCGTAACCCTCTGCGTTATCTTTAAAACAACCATGTAAAACTCCTAATAACAATATCCTGAAACCACCACCTTCCACTCCCTTTAACAGATGACAGTACTGAATATTAATCATACTAATTATCATCAGTTGCTGCATGACTTTGCCGCACGGCTGCATATTATACAAAAGCCCGGAGATGATTTTTTAAAACTGCAGCCACCTGTTGGAGAAGGGATATTTAAATCGTTAAGCCTGTTTAATGAGCTGCAGGTGCTGTTGGTGGATGCAAAATTTAATGAAAGCATCACCACCATACGCCAGCGCTCGCCCAACCGTTATTTTATTTTACATTTTGATGATGTTTTTATTACTGACACTGCTTTAATAAAAGTGGATGACGAACGGCTGCAAAAAACAAATATCCGCCACTCTGTAGCTAGGCTTACCAGCAACCTGTTTGAAAATACAGAAGAGCTGCCTGCAAAGCTGCACATAAAAAGCATTAAAGTGCTTTTTAATGAGCAATGGCTTAAAAAATATATGGGGCTTGATGCGGAAGATGATGTGCTAAAAAAATATTTATCGCTTAAAACAGAAAGTTTTGATATAGAACAACTGGACGGAGACTATTTAAAACTGATGGATGATTTATGGGAAGTGGATAAAGATGATCCTTTGCAAAACATATACCTGCAAAACAGGGTTACATTGCTTATTGAACGTTTTTTTACAAGACTGTATGAAAAAAGCAATTTGCTAAAAGGCAAATTTGACCTTACAACAGATGTGATAAACCGCCTTATAAAAGTAGAAAAAACACTGGTGGAAGATTTCAGCAGGTTGCCACCCACTATTGAGCAGTTTTCTAAAATGGTTTTAATGAGCAGCACCATGCTTAAAAAAAGTTTTAAAACCATGTATGGAGACAGTATTTACTCTTACTATCAAAAACAGCGTTTACAAAAGGCCAACGAGATGCTTATAAGCGGAAAATTCAGTGTAAAAGAAACAGCTGAAGCGGTGGGATACAATAATGTTTCAAATTTTACGTCTGCTTATAAAAAACAATTTAATAAATCGCCTGGTTCAGCTCTACTGCAATAAAGCTTTTACCTGTTAAAATTTCCCGGTTGTGTTTTCTTATTCTTATAAATATTGTGATCATATTGAATACCTGAACGATTTGGCCAGGTATGCAGGTGCAGTTGTTGTTAATAATGCTATTGAGCTGCCTCCTGAAATTGGCTCAGGGTATATAAAAGCTGTTAAATTAATAAATGGCCTGCAGGTTTTAATTAATGAATGTGTTACGGTGCAGGATATACAATTTCACCGGCAGCCCGTGGAGCATGAGTCATATACGCTGCGTTTTGATGAAGTAAAAAATTTACAAAAGTTTACGTTGCAGATAGGCGATGATAAGCTTAAGGATGATCCCGTGATTTATTCAGGGGCTTTTTTGTCCAATTCATTGTATGAACTTTCTTATACAGCCAATGCCGGTATTGAAGACCGTTGTATAAATATTTTTTTTACATCCCGCTGGCTGGAAGAGCACATTGGTATAAAAACAAGCGATGAAGTGTTTAAAAAATACTTTTCGCTTAAAACAGCCTCTTTTAATTTTGAAATATTAAACCTTGAGTACAGGGCTCTTATGGAAGATATTTTTGAGCTTGATCATACACAGCCCATGCAACTGGTTATAATGCAAAACAGGGTAATGCTGCTGCTGGAAAAATTTTTACGCAGCCTTTACAATAAAATGAACAACCCGGGCCAGGTTGCTGCCATAAATGAAGCAACACTTAAGCAAATAATTAAAGTGGAGTCTGTATTGGTTAGTAATCTTTTTGTGCAGCCGCCTACTATTCCTGTGCTGGCACGTATGGCCATGATGAGTGAAACCAAACTTAAAAATGTTTTTAAAGCGGTGTATGGTTACAACCTGTACGAATATTATCAAAAAAACCGCATGTTTAAAGCAAGGCAAATGCTGCGCTCAAAAAAAATGAATGTAAAGGAAGTGGGTATGGCTTTGGGCTTTAAAAACCTGAGCAATTTTACCATTGCTTATAAAAAGGAATTTAACGTGTTACCCAGCGCCAGTTAGTATTATGCCTTTTGCAGATACCTTTGTGTCTTATTTACACGTATTAAATTGTATATATGTTGTTACTTTGTGCTGTAACAAAGTCCCCGTTTTAAAATCTTGCTAAGATTTGTATTACGTACAAAGTTTTGGTTAATGGTTTATCCTATATTATTAGCCCCGTTTATACGGGGCTTTTTTATATAACTGCCCTGCGCAATTTTACCAGTTTTTCCAATAAAGGTTGCAATAAATCCAACCGCAGCATATTAGCGCCATCGCTTTTTGCCACAGCAGGGTTGGGGTGGGTTTCTATAAATAAACCATCGGCGCCTGTGGCAATGGCAGCTTTTGCAATTGTTTCAATTAATTGCGGACTGCCCCCTGTTACGCCGCTTGTTTGATTGGGTTGCTGTAAGGAGTGCGTACAATCCATAATTACCGGCACATTAATTTCTTTCATCCAGGTAATATTTCTGTAGTCTACCACTAAATCCTGGTAGCCAAATGTGTTACCTCTTTCTATTAACCCCACTTTATCGTTGCCGGCATTTTTAATTTTTTCTACAGCAAACTTCATAGATGGGCCGCTGAGGAACTGCCCTTTTTTTACGTTTACAATTTTACCGGTTTGCGCAGCAGCTACCAGTAAATCGGTTTGGCGGCAGAGAAAAGCAGGTATTTGCAAAACGTCCACATATTTAGCAGCTTCAGCGGCTTCATCATGTGCATGAATATCGCTTGTGGTGGGTATGTTATATGTGGTACCCACTTTTTTTATAAGGGATAACCCGTTTTCATCTCCCAAACCTGTAAATGATGATGCAGCTGTTCTGTTGGCTTTGCGGTAAGAAGCTTTAAAAATGTACGGGATGCCAAGATTTTTGCAAATGGTACTTACTTTATCAGCCACTTCCATTACCAGTTCTTCACTTTCCACCACGCAGGGGCCGGCAATAAGAAAAAAGTTTTTCTCATCATACTGTTGTTTGCTGAATAGGTCCTGTAAATAATTTTGCATGGCGCAAAGTTACTAATAGCCAATGGCTTTTAAAAACTCCTCTTTTTTCCGGCGGCTTACTTCTACATAAGTGCCATTTTGTAACTCTATTTGTCCTCCATCTCCTTTAATATAACGTTTAATAAAATTAAGGTTAATGATATGCGAATGATGTGTACGGAAAAAAACTGCCAGGGGCAGCAGCTCCTCAAACTCTTTTAATGTTTTTGATGCAATTATTTTTTGGTTGTTATTAAAATATATATTGGTGTAGTTGCTGTTAGCTTCCAGGTGTATTATATCATTAATGTCGTAAAAAAATAATCCTTCCAGGGCTGGAATAGCCAGTTTATTAAATTGTTTTTTGGGATGTTGTATGTTTTGCTGCAGCAGGTCTGCCTGGTGTTTAGTTTGAACCGTTTGTTTAATATCAATTTTTTCAACAGCGGTTTTCAGCTCCTCAATATCAATGGGTTTAAGCAGGTAATCAAATGCAGCATATTTAATGGCTTTAATAGCATACTGATCATAAGCGGTGGTAAAAATGATATGAAAATTTTTCTCCGGTAATTCGTTCAGCATTTCAAACCCGTTCATTCTTGGCATTTCTATATCTAAAAATACCAGTTGTGGTTTATGGTGCTGTATCAGCAACAACGCTTCCTGCCCATTGGCGGCTTCGGCCAAAATTTCTATTTGCGGGCAGTAAGCTAAAATTTTTTCCCTTAATGCCACTCTTCCTTTTGCTTCATCATCAATTATTATTGTGCTGATCATTTTAAATAATATTTAGGTTGACAATTACTGTTGTTCCAGCTGCAATTCCATTGCGGTATATGTCTTCCACCTGCACCGAAGCTGTTTCTTCCTTGTTGAATAATTTTATCCTGTCGTAGCTCATCTGCATTCCATAATGCGATTCTTTATTTTGCTTAATCTTGGCCGCTGCATTTCTTCCTATGCCATTATCGGTAACAGTATACTGTATTTTATTGTTTACTTTCCTGATGTCGATAGAAAGCAATCCATTGTTGTCATACTTATTTTTAATGCCGTGCAGAATGGCATTTTCAATAAAAGGTTGTATAATAAGCGGTGGCACTTTATAATCATTGGCCAAAAGCTCATCATCAATGATAAGGCTTGTTGTAAATTTATTCTCGTGTCTTAGTTCTTCCAGTTCAATATAAAATTTTAAGGTTTCAATGTCTTTTGTCAGCGCAACGGTATTTTCTTTACTGCTGTCTAAAATATTCCGCAGCAATTTCGCAAATTTGTTAAGGTATAATGTAGCATTGTATTTATCATTACTGTGGATGAACGCATCAATACTGTTAATGCAGTTAAACATAAAATGAGGGTTCATCTGGGCTTTTAATGCAGCCATTTCAGTTTCTATTATTTTTTGCCTGGCTTCGGCTTTATAGCGGATGCTTTTAAACCTTTGCCTTAGTAAAAGAAAAATAACTGCTATAATACCCGTAACAGCTAAAAGATAAAACCACCATGTTTGATACCACGGCGGAATTATAATAATACTTATTGAAGCTGCACTTTTGCTCCACACATAATTTGTATTGGCGCTTCTTACCATAAAAGTATAATGGCCCGGTTTCAATTGTGTGTAACTGATAAAATTCCTGGTGCCATTCTTTACCCATCCTGTATCCACACCCTTAAGCTGGTATTCGTAAATTATATTTTCGCTCTGCGAAAAATTGGGAGACTGAAATTCAAAGCTGATAAAATTTTTTGAATAGGGAAGTGATATGGAACGGATGTATGGAAAAGCTGTATCTGATTGAAAAGGTACATTCATTACATTAATATTGGTAATGAGCGGCGCAGGGGAGAAGTTGTTGGGTGCAGAAAGTTCAGGATTTACCATGTTAAGCCCGCTGATACCGCCAAACCAAATTTTGCCCGACTTATCTTTATAACACGATGCAGTATTGAATTCCATACCCTGCAGTCCGTCGTCTTCCGTAAAATTTTTACAAATGCCAGCCTTATAGTCTATCATACTAAGCCCGCCGTTTGAACTGATCCATATCCGTCCATAATTATCCGGAATCACTGCATAAATATAATTGTTGGCAAGCCCGTTTTCTGTATTCCACGATTTTATGATTTGCATTGTAACAGGATCAGCCTGTATCAGTCCATCATCAGTGGCAATCCATAGATACAAACTGTCAAAATAAAAATACCTTGATGTGCCGGATTGCTTTTCAAACTGTGGGAAAAAAGTGAACGTTCCGCTGATGTAATTATACTTTACTAAATTTTGGGCTTCGGTAGAAAGGTACACATCACCGCTATTCATCTCTTTCATATAACGCACCCGAAACTTATACTTTTCATGTTCCAGTATTTTCATGGCATCGGCACATTTTTCCCACGTGTGGTTTTCTATATTAAATATCCGTAACCCGCCATTGTAACCGCCAATGAGTAATTTGTTTTTATCTTTTAACTGAATTACAGCACACAATTCCCTGGTTTGCCTGTCTGCAGTATCTGTGTATAAAACAAAAGCTTTTGTTTTTTTATTAAAACTGTACAAACCTCCTGAGGTAGCCACCCATAACGAACCATTCTCTCCGGGAATGATACCATAAATATTTTTGTTGCCCCTTTCAAATTTATTTACAGGCGGAAGATAATATTCATTGCTGCCGTTTTTTATATTCTTATGCAAAAGCCCGCCTCTTAAAGTGCCCATGTAAAAATCCTCATCGTTCTCGGAAAAAACACTGAGCAGCATATTGTCCGGCACGGCTTTTTGCGGATCGGGTTCATTCCTCCATAAACCAAATTGTATCTTTTGCAAATCGTACTTGGCAATTCCACCGCCGCTTAAGCCTATCCATGTAATTTTTTGCAGGTTAGTATAAAAGCTTAAAATAAAAGGAGATTTTAAGGAGTGAATGGTGCCAAATGCTCCTGCATTTTCAAATGTTTTTTCCTGTAAATTTATTTTTAACAGGCCATCACTGCGACTTCCAATCCATACGGTATTGGAATCGCTTTGGTGAATAAAATTTGGTTCGGCTAAATAATGTTTTCCTTTAAATGCAGTAACAAAATTATTTGCCACGTAACTGCTGCCGGCTTCCTGCTGCAATACAATTACTTTGGATGTATTAAGCACCAGCCAGGGGTTTTTATTAACAATGGCCATGTCAATAATTTCTTCCTTGTTATCCAGCAAATGATTTGAAATGATTACGGGAATAAAGCTGCCGTTTTTTAATTGGTAAATTTTTTTTTCGGTACTCACCCAAATATCTCCTTCGGTATTGCATAACCTGGTGTATTTTGCCGGCACACCTCCCTGCCATTTTAAACTTACCATGGCCCCGCTTAATTTATTATAACAAAACAGGCCGTCATCTTTGGTATGTATCCAAATATTGTTACTGCTGTCTTCAGTAATTGTATTTATCCATAACCCCACGGGTATAGAAAACCCCTTATATACTTCTGATGGTAAAATAAATTTGCTGGTATACCTGTTGTATATAGCTATATCACTTGAAGTGCCTACCCAAAGCCAGTCTTTTTTATCTGCATATAGTGCAGTGATTTCTTTTGAAAATTTGCCCAGCCCTTTTTCTTTTAAATTGGCATTATCAATATACGGTGTGATGTAAGTAAAATTTTTACCATCAAACCTGTTAATGCCATCCTGTGTGCCAAACCACATAAACCCGTCTTTGGTTTGTGCAATGCTGAATACGCTGTTTTGAGAAAGGCCCTGTGCCGATGAGTAAGATTGAAAATAAAGATTTTGAGAAAAGCAATATCCTGGCACTGTAATAATAAGTATAACAAGTATCAGGTACTTATTTTTCATTCTTAAAAATACATTTTTATGTGCTATCAGAAAATCAGCATAGTTTGTTTAATATGCAGTAACGATTAAAGAAGCCAAGCATTTGTAACCTGGCTTCTTTAACTTCAGCATACTAATATTTCGAAGAGATAAACTTAACTTAACTAAACTCATTCTTTATAACCTGTTTGTCCCAGTATAAAAGCCCACTTTCTTGCCTCTTTTTTATATCCGGCAAATTTATCTTCACTATCACCATGGCCTGCATTATAATCTACCTGTAATAAAATGGGTTTGTTAGATGTATTTGCCTGTTGCACTGTTGCAGCAAATTTTGCAGGCTGCCAGCTAATTACACGTGGGTCGTTCCACCCGGTGGTTATCAGCATAGCAGGGTATTTTGTTCCCGGTTGTACATGCAGTGTTGCATCCATTTCCATCAATGCAAAAAATTCGTTGATGTTTTTTACTGTACCAAACTCCGGTGTGTTAACCGGGCCATTGGGGGCAAACTCCTGCCTTACCATACTAAGGCAACCTACTTGTGGTATGCCACAGGCCCAAAGGTCGGGGCGTTCTGTTACAGCCCTGCCAATTAAAATACCTCCTGCGCTTCCGCCTTCGCAGGCAAGGTGGGCAGGCGATGTGTAGCCTTTGCTGATAAGGTATTCGGCGGTGCTGTTTAAATCCTTCCAGGTGTTTGGCTTACTTTGTTTGTAACCACTCAGGTGCCAGTTTTCACCTTTTTCGCCTCCACCACGTACATGCGCAACTGCAATTACTATACCCTTATGTGCCAGTAAAAGAAAGTTAGGATTAAAACCTGCACTGGAGCTGATGCCATAAGCGCCGTAACTGTATACATAAGCGGTGTTTTGCCCGTTTAGCTTTACATCTTTTTTATGAATTACAGAAACAGGTACCAGCACTCCATCATGCCCCGGAATTTCTATTTCATCTACCATTACTTCGTCGGTGTATGGAAATTTTGGATTGGTGCGAAATGCGAATGTTTTTTCTTTTGCAAAAGGCTTATCAATATTACTGTAAGAAAAAGTAACAGGGGTTGTCCAGCCGCTGCGAACAAGATGTACATCATCATTTCTTTTATTAAATGGTGTAATGTAAAGCAGGTTGGTATTTTCCACAAAGGGGATTTTTGAAAATTTATTGGTACGCATATCTACTGTATAATGAAACAGCTGTATGCCATTTTTCATATAAGGCACTATTAAAAAATTCTTTGATTGGGTTAAGCCGTTATCAATTTCTATAGGGATGTCTTTTTCCGGTGCAATTAATATAGCTTTTGATACGTCCGGATTGGCCATATCCATAAAAAGTATTTTACCATTGGGCGCATTTTTTTTGCTTACCATAAAAAGCTTATTGCCGCTTGCATTTACAGTGGTTATTTCATCTTGTGCGCTGATGATTTTTTTCCATGGGGCACTGCTGTTTATTTTGCGGTAATACATGTCAGCATATGGCGACACACTGGAAACAAACACACATTCGTAATTGCAATCTTTATCCAGCCAGGCGGGGAATAATTGCATGGTGTTGTCCATCGAATACAATTCGGGGTTTAATTTATAAGAAAGAATAACCTTATCCTGTAAAGTGTCGGTACCCAGTTTGTGTACCTTGTATACCCTGTCTTTATCCTGAACCATTGCATGAACATCCCATGTTGGCTGCTGCATGTAATACACGTTGCCTTCTCCGGGAGCATAACCTGAATACCTGCCCGGCAGGCTGTCTGCTAAAAATTTGCCCGAAGCAATATCATAGAACTTTGTAACGGCGGTTATCTCTTTACCACCTTCGCCGGCGGTAATGGCAATAAATTTTTCATAAGGGTCTATTTCGTAATCACTAAACATATAATTACTGCCCCAGGGGCTTACGTCTGTAAGCAATTCTTCTTTGCCCGATTCTCCGTTTCTTTTATAAATTTTTGGCTTGGCATCACCCACTTTAAGGTTGAAATAAAATAAGGTATTCCCCACCTGTCTTACTTTCCCAATTTTGTCCGGCAGTATGGAATCAAGTTTTAAAAACCCATTATACAATTCATCTGTAAGGGGTAACTTATCCATAATGCTGCTGGTGTAATCATTCTGTGCCTTAAACCAGTTTTTGGTTTCCTCACTTTTTAAATCTTCCATCCAGCGGTAGGGGTCTTTGATGGTAACGTTGTGCCAGGTATCGCTGCTGTCAACGGTTTTGGTTGCAGGATATTTTTGAGCAAAGATGAAGTTGCAAATTAATGCCATTGTAATAACGATAGTTATTTTTTTCATGTATGGTATATTTAATCAGTTTAAAAATGGAAGAAATAGTTGTATTTAATTATTAATGATAATGATGAACCGACGATATTCTGTCATTCCAGCCCATATTTACTAAACTCGGAATATCTCTGCGCTGACATATCCAATAATCAATACGCCGGTATGGCCGCCCAAAAGAAGAATATGCTGTGGTATAATGCGGGGTGGGTACCGACCCTTTAAGTGTTAATGTAGCTCCTGCACCAAATATATGCTCACATGCAACTATAGTTCCATCACCCACCTTTATTGAAGAGATCTTATCATTCCAGTCTGCGGTTTTCCAGAAAAGAAACCATTCCATCCATATATCTACAAGATTAGGAATCCAGCGTCCAGGCGCCAGCTCCAGTTCCTCACCATCAAAATTTATATGTTCATAGAAGAATGCATTTACCTGTGGCCTTTCTGCATCCGGCCAAAAATTTTCCACGGGTGGAGGGTCTTGTATCCAGCCGAATGAAGTTGAACCATCCGGGTTAGTAATAATTATTGTACTGTAAAGGTTAGCATATTGCTTATTCACTTCTAACCTGATAGTGTCTATCAAATTTTCTTTTTCCAAAGCAGTGTCAATTTTTTCATAACTATCAAATGCGTGAAGATCACTGCCATTACCTTCGGTTAAAAAAATATAATGAAGCGGTTGCTTAATTTTTTTGGTAAGGTCTTTCATTGAAAATTGCTCACCATTAAAATGTACAGGAATATTTGCATCCCTGATTTTTGGTATATACTTATTTTTGGAACTATCGTTGTTAATAAAAGTTCCGGTAGACTCAGGCTTGAGTAAACTTTGTGAAATATTCTTTTCACTTTCAATTATAGCATCGGCAATTAAATTTGATAGGTTTTCATTTGATGTTGCATCAAGCTTACGAATAAGTGAAATCAATTTTTCCATGTCTCCTTCCGTACTTTTTTTTTCTTTTCTGGCTATTGCAATCTTCTTTGCAGCCTCAAAAATTTTCTGGTCTTTAAGAATTTTTTCAGTCATAATGTTGAGATTTAAGATGGGAAAAATTATTAATAAAATAGAACTGTCCGTTAACTGGTACAGCTGGCTGCAATCATATTTTTCTCAAATTTTTCTAATTAAAAACATTAATACAATCCCCGTTGAGCCATTCCCTTAATTCATTTAGCCAGCGGCAGAAAACCTTTTAGTGCTTACATTTGTAATAAACGTTTTGCTATGGTAAAAGAAAAAATTCTCGTTATCGGGGCTTCAGGGCAAATAGGAGTGGAGCTTACATTGGCTCTTAGAAAAATATATGGTAATGCAAATGTTGTTGCTTCTGATCTCAGGGAACAAAACCCGTTGCTGGAAGGCACCGGCCCTTATGTTAGCCTGGATGTAATGAATAAGGAAATGCTGCATGTGCAGGTAATACGGCAAAACATTACACAGATATATTTGCTGGCGGCCATTCTTTCTGCAACCGGCGAAAAAAATCCTAATCTTGCCTGGAGCCTGAATATGCAAAGCCTGCTGAATGTATTGGATATTGCAAGGGAAGAAAAGCTGACTAAAGTGTACTGGCCCAGTTCTATTGCTGTATTTGGTCCTACAAGCCCTAAACAAAACTGTCCGCAGCAAACTATAATAGAGCCTATCACTGTTTATGGTATTAGTAAATATGCCGGGGAGTTTTGGTGTAATTATTACCACCAGCGTTATGGGGTGGATGTAAGGAGTATCCGTTACCCGGGTTTAATATCTTATAAATCTGCGCCCGGTGGCGGCACTACCGATTATGCAGTGGAAATTTTTCATGAAGCGCTGGAACAAAAAAAGTATGAATGTTTTTTGCAACAGGATACTTACCTGCCCATGATGTACATGCCCGATGCGATACGTGCCACTATTGAACTGATGGAAGCGCCTGCTGAAAAAATAAGTGTACGTACATCATACAACTTATCGGGTATGAGTTTTTCGCCAACAGAAATTGCCGCTGCCATTAAAAAGCACATTCCTGCATTTGAAATAACCTATAAGCCCGATTACAGGCAGGCCATTGCCAACAGCTGGCCGCAAAGTATTGATGATACTGTAGCAAGAACCGACTGGGGCTGGAAAGAGGAATATAATTTAGATGCAATGGTTAACGACATGCTTAAAAATTTACAGCAATAGCAGTTTAACTAATTGTTTACAGTAAGCTTTGCCTGCTTAATTTTAAACCACTAATTTTGAAGAAAAAATAGATATGAAGATTACAAAGATGATTTTATTGGGAGCAGCTGTATTAATTACAGGCAGTGCAATGGCCCAAAAAAGTGACAAGAAAGTTAATTTTAGTATTGGCCCCGAAGTTGGATTTGCCGTAGGTAACTTCAATAAAACACATTCGGTTGGTTTTGGCGCTACTTTCCAGGCTGATATTGATATTGCACCTTCCACCAAATTAACGCTTACAACAGGCTACCTTTCTTATGCGGGCAAATCTGCCGGCTCTGGCATAAAGTATAAGGCAACGGGTATTTTACCTCTCCGAGTAGGCATAAAATATTATTTAACAGAAGGCTTTTACGGAGCTGCGCAACTGGGCGCCGGATTTTTTAATAACAGTGGTGGTACTGCCCTTGCATATACTCCAATGCTGGGTTATGAGTTTAATACAAAAACTGAAAAGGCAGTGGACCTGGCTTTAAAATATGATGGTTACAGTAAAAACGGAACAGGCCTTGGAGCAGTAAATGTAAGGCTGGCTTACCGTTTTTAAAATTTATACGCAGTGCAATACAACAACAGGCAACGGGGCTAAATTAAATTATGCTCATAGGCATATTTAATAAGTCCTATCACTCCGGAGGTTTTTGTTTTTCTAAAAATATTTTTCCGGTGGGTTTCAACAGTGCGTTCGCTTAAAAAAAGTGTTTCTGCAATGTGCTTGTTGTTGTATTCTTTTTCTATCAGTTTAATAATTTCAATTTCCCTTGCTGTAAGGTGTGCTTCCTCGTTTTCTTTTTTCTTTTCGCTGGCTTTGGTCATTTCCTTTAACACCTCATCGCTAAAATAAATACCGCCATTATTTATTTTTTCCAGTGCAGTAACCAGTTCCTGCTTGCCTATATTTTTCAATACATAACCGGCAATATCAGCATCTTCAATCATTTGGTTAACCAAATCTCCCTGGCCACTCATAGATAAGGCCAGTATTTTTATTTGGGGAAATTGTTTGTGCACCAGTTTAGAAAGTTCTGAGCCATTCATTACCGGCATCATTACATCTGTTAATAAAATATCTACATTTATTTTCTCCAGTAAAGAAGGCATCAATTGTGGCTGGGTGCATTCCAGCACCACTTCAAAATGCTGGTATCCCTGCAGCAACGATTTTAACCCATCTATTACAATCTGATGGTCGTCTACAATTGCTAAGCTTATTTTTTGGTTTTTCAATTTTATAGTTGCGGTTTATTAACGCCGTTAAGGTACTTAAAAAAAACATTAACTCAGCGGCACATGAATAGCCACTAATGTGCCATTGCCCGGTGAACTGTCAAAATCCACAGTGCCTTTTAAAAACTGTATGCGGCTGTGTATGTTTTTAAGGCCAATGCCTTCTGTTTTTTCTTTGTCTTTAATTGTAAAGCCTCTGCCATTGTCTTCTATTGTTGCAGCAATGCCGTCGCTGTCTTTTATTAATGAAATGTCTAACGCATTGGCCCCGGAATGTTTTATTACATTATTTACACATTCCTGTATAACACGGTATAAAACGGTTTCTGTATTACTGTCCAGCCGTTCGTTTAACCCTTCTGTATGCAGGTTTACTTTAATAATACGGGAATCAATTTTATCTATAAATTCTTTTACAGCACTTGCCAGCCCGCTTTTAAGCAGTGCATTGGGCATCATTTGATGGCTTACACTTCTTATTTCCTTGCAGCATTCATCCACCATGTCAATTATTTTATCGTACCCTTTTCTTTGATTTTCATCAGTAAAAAGTATTTCGCTTTCATAGGCTGATAAATTCATTTTAGCAGCGCTCATCATTTGCCCTATTCCATCATGCAGGTCCGCTGCAATTCTTTTGCGTTCATTTTCCTCTGCAGTAATTACAGCACTGGTGGCTATTTCCTGCTGCTTCATTACCTCCGCCTGTAATTGCAGTTTGTTTTGCACCTGCCGTTTTCTGTAAAAGGCAATGCCTGATATTACCAGTAATACCACCCCGGCTGCTGCTCCCCACAGCAGGTAATTTTTTTTGGTAAGCTCTGCTTTCTGCAATTTTAACTGTGCCTCTTTTTTTTCCGCCTGAAAAACTGTTTCAAGTTCTGCTATTTTACTTTCTGATTTTTCGTTGATGACGCTGTCCTTAACGGAGTATGCTTTTTTTAAAGCATCTATAGCGGCATTGGCTTCGTTGTTTTGTTTGTAAGCATCACTTAGCAACAGTAAGGCCTGGTATTTAGCCTGCTTATAACCGCTGCTGTCTGCCAATAAAATGGCACGCAATAAATTGCTCTTGGCTTCTTCATATTTTTTTTGCAGCAAAGAAAGGTTGCCCATGTTAAGATAAGTATCGGACATTTGCTTGGTGTTGCCAAACGAAGAATCAATAACAAGTGATTTTAAAAAGTAGGTTTTTGCTTCGGCAAACCGCTGGCTGTACATATAACAGTTAGCCATGTTATCGTAAAACTGCGATTGAAAGAAGCGCATATTATCTGTACTGCACAATTCAATTCCTTCTTTATCCAGTTGCAGTGCCTTGTCATATTTTTCCTGCATGCCATATACGTTGGCTAATGTATGCAGTATGTTTACTTTTACTTTAAGATCGCTTATTTTATCAAACTGCGCCATGTTTTCCTGCAGCAATATTTCAGCACGGGGCAGGTCGTTTTTTAACTGGTACACCTGGCTCATCATGGACTTTGTTTTTGCAACACCCAGCGGAAGTTTTGCCGTTTCAAAAAGCTTTAATGCTTTTAATCCTTCTTCAATAGCAGCATCATAACGGCTGGTGTTATAATTATACACAGCAAAACCCAGTAAACTGTAAGCAGCCAGCGAATCATTTTTTATTTTATCAGCAATGGCTTTTGCTTTTTGTGCATAATCGTAACTCAGCTCATATTTTGCTTTGGTAATATTTGCATAAGACAAGCAAAGTAATGCAGTGCCTTCGCCATATTCATAATTCTCTTCCCGGCTCAGTTGCAGGTTACGGTTAGCAACTGTTATGGCGCTGTCCGGGTCGTAGGCTCTTAATTCGTAAGAAATATTGTTGCTGATATCTATTCTTGCCCTTGTGCCTTTTGCCATAGCCAATTGGGCATATAAATCATCCACCGTTTGTGCGGCGCATGAAAAACCAAAGCAGCAGAACAATGTAAGTAATAGTAAAGATGCTTTAGTTTTCATTGTTAAATGCTTAGCACTTCTTTCATGGTGTAAATGCCTTTCTTCCCTTTTAAAAATTCTGCGGCAAGCACTGCGCCGGTGGCAAAACCTGTACGGTTATGTGCGGTATGTATAATTTCTATATCGTCAATTACCGAGCTGTATTTAATGGAGTGTGTACCCGGTGCAGGGTCAATACGTTTGCTTATGATGGACAGTTCCTCATTTTTTTGAGATGCTTCATTTACCCATTTGTTTTTGCCGGGTATAAATTCCATTACCTGTTCTGCCAATGTAATGGCAGTGCCGCTGGGTGCGTCTTTTTTTTGTGTGTGATGAATTTCTTCCATACTCACATGGTACGATGGCTGGTTTTGCATTAGTTGCGCCAGCTTTTTATTCAGCTCAAAAAATATATTTACACCTACACTAAAGTTGCTGGCATAAATTAAAGAACCATTCAGTGATTCACATTTGTTTTTAATACTGTCCCATTGTTCCAGCCAGCCCGTGCTGCCGCTTACAACAGGAATGCCGGCATCCAGGCATTTGGAAATGTTTTCAACGGCGCTGTGCGGCCCGGTAAATTCTATTACAACATCGCACTGCTGCAGGTTGGCAGCCGTAAATTGATCCAGGTTTGAAATATCAATTTTTAAAGGAACGGAATGGCCCCGCTGTAATGCAATTTCTTCAATGGCTTTACCCATTTTGCCGTAACCTATTAATGCAATTTTCATTTTATAAGGTTGTTGTGAGTATTGTAATATTTTTTTGAAATGTTTTTGCCAATATTGAGTACAAGGCTAACGCCATTGGTGTTAGCAACAGGGCTGTACCCCGGTTTAATTTGCAAAGTTAAATTATCACTTACATCAAAAGTTTTTAAATGTGCATCCACTGCTGCATCCACCACATTCAATCCCCAAAAAGCAATAAAAAATAAAACAGAGTAGTCAACATTTTGCCGTACTTCATTACGAAAATTTTTTATCCTGTCAGGCTGGGAGCGTACGCTGTAATATGGTTCCGGAATTAAATAATTATTGGAGTCAATACCATCAGCAGCATTTTTATAAGCTGCATTTGCCTCTTTAAACTGTTTTATATTCCTGAAAAAAATATAACCAGTGGTGCCCAGTGCACCGTAAACCAATGGCAGCTTCCAGTATTTTTTATTGGTGATTTGCCCCCAGCCGGGTAAAACTGCAGAGCGTACAATAGCATACTTGGGGCTGTAAGGTTTTGAAGTATCAACATGAAAAATGTTGATTTTCACTTTTTCTTTTTTTGTTTTTGCAACAGGTGCTTTTGCAGCAATTGTATCTTTTTGACTAAATACAATTGCAGGTGTAATAAAAAACAGAAAAAGTATAATTAAGCGGTAATTCATGCCATGCAAAATTCTCAGCTTACTTTAATGTTTAGCTTTTCTAATAAACCATTCAGTTCGCTGAGTGAAAAGTATTCGAAAGTAATAGCGCCATACCCTTTTTTGTTGTGGGTTAATTTTACTTTGGTGCTGTAACTGGAAGCTAAATTATCTTCAATCTTTTTAAACTCCGGCGGCAGGCTTTGTTTTACCGTATTTTTAACAGCAACAGTTGGCGTGTACATGTTACGCACCAGCTCTTCTGTTTGCCTTACAGATAAACCTTTCTTTTTTATTTCATTAAAAATAAAAAGCTGCTTATCCACCACATCCACATTTATCAATGCACGTGCATGGCCCATTGTTAATGCGCCGCTGCGTACCGCTATTTGAATATCGGGTGGCAATTTTAATAAACGTATGTAATTGGTAACAGTGCTCCTGTCTTTACCCATGCGTTCCGCCACCTGCTCCTGTGTGTAATCAAGTTCATCCATCAGGCGTTTATAGCTTAATGCAATTTCAATAGCATTTAAGTTTTCACGCTGTAAGTTTTCTAATAATGATAATTCCAGTAACTGCACATCATTAGCCTGGCGAATGTAAACCGGCACATCTTTTAAGCCTGCAATTTTGCTGGCACGAAAACGGCGTTCGCCTGCAATTAACCTGTATTTGCCGCTTGGTAATTTTGAAACGGTAAGCGGCTGAATAATATCATGCATTTTTACAGACGCTGCCAGTTCACTCAGTGCTTCTTCATCAAAATCGTGACGGGGCTGTTTGGGGTTTACTTCAATCTGGTCCAGTGGTATGCGCAGGATGGAAGTATTCTGTTCCACCACTTCTGTTTTTAAAGTACCGGCAGTGGTTTTTAAATCAGCATCAATATTCTGCAGCAGGCTGCGTATACCTTTGCCTAATGCGTCTTTTTTATTGGGAGGAGTCATGTGAATTATGAATTATAAGTTATGAATTATGAGTTTTGAAGTATGAGGTTTTATGCACTCATTACTTATCACTCATAACTCATCATTCCAGTATTCTTTCTTCTTCTTTTATTTTAGTGAGATTGTTTTTCTGCAATATTTCTTTTGCAAGGTTTAAATAGTTGATGGAGCCTTTACTGTCTGCATCATATAAAATTACGGGCTTGCCAAAACTGGGTGCTTCGCTTAAACGTGTGTTGCGGTGAATGATGCTGCTGAAAACGAGTTCATCAAAATGGCGGCGCACTTCACTTACCACCTGGTTACATAAACGGAGGCGGCCATCGTACATAGTCATTAAAATTCCTTCAATTTTTAAATCGGGATTTAAACGGTTTTGTACAATTTTTATAGTGTTCAGTAATTTGCCCAAACCTTCCAGCGCAAAAAATTCTGTTTGCACAGGCACAGCCACACTATCTGCAGCAGTTAATGCATTTACCGTAATTAAACCTAAAGATGGTGAGCAATCAATTACAATAAAATCATACTCATCTTTTACCGGCGCTAAAATATTTTTTAAAACACTTTCCCTGTTGGGGTAATTAATCATTTCAATTTCTGCACCCACCAAATCAATATGGCTGGGCATTACATCCAGGTTGGGTATTTCCGATTTTAATATTACATCCTTAGCCTTTGCCTCATTTACCATACAGTCGTACAGGCTTTGGGTAATATTGTGTAAATCGAAACCTGTACCTGTGGTGCTGTTTGCCTGTGGGTCGGCATCTACCAAAAGGGTTTTATATTCCAGCACGGCAAAGCTGGCAGCCAGGTTTATTGCTGTTGTTGTTTTACCCACACCACCTTTTTGATTGGCTACGCCTATTATTCTTGCCATGTTGTTGTCTCCTGCTAAAATTTAATTAAACTGTTATTGTTTCGCCAATTGCCGGCAGCAGTAAAGTAATGCCATTTTTTGCAAATGCATCAATAGCCGCTGCCTTATCAATTTTTATATAACCAAATGTATCGTAATGCACCCCCATTATTTTATTACACTGTACCATTTTTGCAGCTTCAACAGCATCTGCAACATCCATGGTAAAATTATCGCCAATGGGTAATATTGCAAACGACAACACTTTGTACTTTGGCACCAGTTGCATATCTAAGGTAAGCGCCGTATCACCGCTGTAATAAAAGGTTTCATTACCAGCTGTTACCACAAAGCCCATGGGGTTACCGCCATAACTGCTGTCAGGCAAGCCGGATGAATGCGCCGCATTCACACACTTTACCGTTCCAAAATCAAAATTCCATTTGCCAACGGTGTTCATAGGATGAAACTTTTCAATTCCCTTTGCCGCAAACCACATAGCCACTTCATAAGCGGCAATTATAGTGGCGCCGGTGCGTTTGGCTATGGCTTCTGCATCCGCCACATGGTCGGCATGGCCATGGCTTAATAAAATATAATCAGCTTCAATGGCATCAACCTTAATATTTGCAGCCAGCTCATTAGGAGAAATAAAGGGGTCGAACAGTAATTTTTTACCACCTGCTTTCACCAAAAAACATGAATGACCGTAATATGTTACCTGCATAGTTTATGTTTGTGCCAGTTTGGCAAAAATAACCAATCGGCATAATATTGGGCAACAAACAACCCACAAGTTTGTTAGACTTATAAACATATACAATTAAGAATGATTACAATAGTTTCGGGCACCAACCGGCGTGGCAGCAATACCCTTAAAGTGGCAAAAGAATACCAGCGTTTATTAAAAGAAAAAGGTATAGAAGCCAGCCTCTTTTCGCTGGAAGGGGTGGATGTTATGCAGCACAATGCTGCTTTTGAAAAAATTGAACAGGAAGTTATAATACCCACACACCAATTCATTTTTGTAGTGCCGGAATACAACGGCAGCTTTCCCGGTGCATTAAAGATGCTTTTTGATACCAGCAAAAGCCATGAAATATGGTTTCATAAACAAGCGCTGGTTGTTGGTAATGCTACAGGCCGTGCCGGTAATTTAAGAGGGATGGATCACCTGGCGGATATTTTGAATTATGTGAAGATTACAGTACACCCCAATAAACTGCCCATTAGCCAGGTAAACCGCTTAATGGATGCCGCAGGAAAATTTATTGATGAAGGCACACTAAAAGCCATCAACAATCAATTGAATGAGTTTATAAGCTGGATGAAATAAAAGTTTTATCATTTTATTAAAATATCAGCGTTTGACATTCGTCTAACTTTATAAAAAAGTAAAAACCGATGCTTGGTTTGAATTTTTACTTTTGATTTTTGACTTTATAATTCCAACTTTTTCATGCGGACACCTTTAGGCGTAATTATCTTCATTGGTATCAATCTTTTGTTAGATACCTATGTTTTCCAGGCAATAAAATCTGTAAGTCAGGGCCTGAGCCCAAAAGCCAAAACAATTGTGTATGCTGTTTATTGGGGTATAACAGCACTTTCACTAATCAGCTTTTTGTTGTTTGTATATACACAGCCTGATTTTTTAGGCAGGAAAGTGCGCACTTATTTATTTGCCACAGTAATCGGTTTGTTTTTGGCAAAAATTGCTGCCGTTATTTTCTTTTTAATTGATGATATACGCCGCGGCATACAATGGGTTTGTTTAAAATTATTTTTAGGTAACGAGGCTGGTGGCGATGTTGCCAGCGAAGGCATCAGCCGTTCTGCTTTTTTAAACTGGCTGGGGCTGGCTGCAGGCTCTTCATTATTTGGAACATTATTATATGGATACAGCAATAAGTATAACTACCATATTAAAAAACTGCAGTTAAGTTTTGAAAACCTGCCGCAATCATTTAAAGGGTTAAAAATTGTGCATATAAGCGATATACACAGCGGCAGCTTTATGGATAAAAAGGCGGTAATGCACGGCGTTGAAAAAATAATGAACGAAAAACCGGATGTGATTTTGTTTACCGGGGATTTAGTAAATGACCGTGCCAGTGAAATGGATGATTACATGGATGTGTTTAGCAAATTAAAAGCGCCGATGGGTGTGTATAGTACATTTGGTAATCATGATTATGGCGATTATGTGCAATGGCCCATTAACGGTATAAGTAAAGAACAGAATTTAGAAAATCTTAAAAAAGTGCATGCTGATTTAGGCTGGAAACTGATGATGAATGAACATGTGGCTTTAGAAAAAAATGGCGAACAAATTGCATTACTGGGTATTGAAAACTGGAGTGCTAAAGGCCGCTTTCCTAAACATGGCCGCATGGATTTAGCACACGCCGGCACAGAAAAATACCCTTTTAAAATTTTAATGAGCCACGACCCCAGCCATTGGGATGCTGAAATAAAAACAAAATACCCAGATGTTGATTTAATGCTGAGCGGCCATACACACGGTATGCAGTTTGGCGTGGAAATACCGGGTTTTAAATGGAGCCCCGTGCAATACATGTACAAGCAATGGGCGGGCTTGTATGAAGATGGTAAACAAAAACTGAATGTAAACCGTGGCTTTGGTTTTATAGGCTATCCCGGCAGAGTGGGGGTGTTGCCGGAGATAAGTGTGATAGAACTGGTTTAAAACAAAAAGGTCAATTTTATTATATGCTGCTTTTAATAAATGTTAGTGCGCCGTTAAGAGTACCATTACAAATGCTGAAGATACAGTAGTATAAAAGTTCATTAAAGCTGCTGAACGAACGGGCTGTACATCGTTCGTTCTTGATTTTTTTATTTCTTTTTGTATCAAGACAAAAAGAAAATAAATAAAGCTGAGATATAACTGGATTATAAAGCCAGCTGCTTTTAATGTTTTCTAATAACTTTATTCTATGAAACAAATGAAGCATAAAGCGCTCTTCTTTCTTTTTACATTTTTTACATTGTTTGGCTTTGCACAAAAAACAACCCATTACAACTGGAAACAGTTTGTAATGGGTGCTGATTTATCTTTTGTAAACCAAATAGAAGATTATGGCGGTGTGTACAAAATAAACGGCAAACAGCAGGAAGTGTACAGCATTTTTAAAGCCAATGGCTGCAACAATGTAAGGGTGCGTTTGTGGTGCAATCCGCAGTGGGTAAAGGGCATTGCAGATGGAAAATTGTACAGTGATTTATATGATGTGGAAAGAACCATGCGCCGTGCAAAGCAAGCCGGCATGAGTGTGAATTTGGATTTACATTATTCTGATGACTGGGCCGACCCTAATAAACAACTCACTCCCGAAGCATGGAAAGATTTACCATTGAATATTTTAAAAGACTCTGTTTATAATTATACACTGGCCGTACTAAATTATTTTAAAACAAAAAATTTAGTACCCGAAATGATACAGGTGGGCAACGAAACCAATTTTGGTATGTTGTGGCCTGTGGGCAAAGTGGTAAATAACAGCGACAGCAGTTGGAAAAATTTTGGCGCTTTGCTCAATGCAGGTATTAAAGCGGTAAGGGATTTTTCAAAGAAGTCTGTTATTAAGCCGCAAGTAATTATTCATGTGGCACAACTACAGTTTGCGCCTGCATGGACGGAAAAGATAACTACTGTTGGCGGCGTAAAAGATTTTGACATTTTAGGCTTATCGCATTATTACAAATGGAGTACGGTGCATCCCATGAAAGAAGTGGGCGACACCATCCGCCTGTTAAAAAATAAATACCACAAAAAAGTAATGGTGGTTGAAACCGCTTTCCCCTGGACCTTTGAAGGTGCTGACAATTACAACAATTTATTTGGCGACCCTAAAGAATTAATTGGCTACAAAACCGGCAAACAAGAGCAACTGGATTATTTAATTAACCTTACCCAAACCATCATTAGCGCAGGTGGCAGCGGCATTATGTACTGGGAGCCTGCATGGATAACCAGCCCCATGAAAGACCGTTGGGGCCACGGCAGCAGTTGGGAAAATGCAGCGCTGTTTGACTTTGAAGGGAATGTGCTGCCAGGGATGGAGTTTATGCAGCAGGCGTATAAGTTTCCTAAAAAATAACATTAACTTTTTTTGAAGAGATTGTGTTTTATCTTTCTTGAAAATAGAAAGATATGCTTCGTGTAACTGTTACAATAATTGCATTGTTGTTTCTAAGTTCATGTAACAACAATTCGGAAAGGCAATTGACCATATATAAAGTAGCCTCTAAAGGATTATTCCAATCCAGTGAATCTCTTGCAAATAATAACAACGTTGTATATAGAGCATTAGAACAAAGATTGTTTGACCCAAGCAGTGCAGAAAGGGCTAAAATATGGCAACCCAAAGCTCTATTAATTAAAGTAAAATCTGACTCGCTATTTAATTATTTAAATTTTCTGATTATTGAACTTAAGAAAAAAGCAGATTTAAGGCTTATAGATTTTAAAGAGGTTTTTGATGAGACAAATAAAGAAGCTGTAAAAGATGTGCTTTCTGGAAACAATAGTGCTGAACAATTGTCTTCAAAATTACTTCGGTATAAAAACGAAATCTTGGGAGTTGACCCAGAATTGAATGCCCAGTTTAGTAAAAATATAACTATCGGAAGTACATTATTAATTTCAGACAATGACAAGGCAAGTAATAACGCACAGAATATTTTTGACGACATAAATGTGACAGAAGCTATTTTAATATTTAGAAAATTGCAAAATGAAATCAGAAATACTGAAGGTGAATTAATATTGTTTTGTCTGAATAAAATTCCTTCTACAGATGGATGTGGGTATGATGTTTACAGAACTATTATTGGGCAAAGCAGTACTATTGTTAAAGGTGGTGAAAGTATCAAAATACAAGCCGGTATCGGAGCTTTCTCTGCATCACCCAATCCAAGTGTTTTTATAGATGGAAAAGTTCTTAAACCTCAAGATGGAGATGGTTATGTTGAATACAGTTTTAAAACACCAATCAAAGCTGGCAAGTACACAAAAAATGTAACCATTGAGTTTATAAAAGAAGATGGTACAAAACAAAAAAACACCACACAAATTGAATACACAGTTAAAGACTAACCAATCAATCTCACCCCACCATCTTCCAAACTCACTTTCTTCCCCTTATACAAATTCCCCAGCGTCATCTTAAACGTTTTCTTGCTCATGCCAAAAAAATCATAAATCGTATCGGGGTCGCTTTTATCGTGGTAGGGTAAAAAGCCATTGTTTTCTTTAAGCAGGCGTAAAATTTTTTCGCCTTCATCTTCCACACGTTTGTAACCACTTTTGCCAGCGGCCACATCAATACGGTAACTGCCCAGTTTATTATCGTAATAAGTATTTTTTATAAAACCTTTAAAGCGGTCGCCAACGGTTATGTTGCGGTAAATTTCGTTGTGGTGCAATACACCGGTGTGCAGGTTGTTTATTATAACCACATAACCAATATCGGTGCGGCGGTACACAATTAAATCCACTTCATCTAATGCCTTTACAGTAAGGTTGGTGTTTTGTAATTCGTTGTCAAATTTTTCTGTGGCGGCAATGCGGCCCGTTTGTTCATCTAAATAAATTTTTACTAAGTATTCACCGTTGGGCAACATGCCACGCTGCTGTTTGCTTTTAGGCACAAACAAATCTTTCATCAAACCATTATCTAAAAAAGCGCCGGCATCTGTTTTACTAACGCAACGCAGTTTTACAATATCACCCAAAATGCCAAGGGGTTTTTGGGTAGTGGCAATCAGGCGGTCTTCACCATCGTGGTAAATAAAAACGTTCAGTTCATCACCCTCTTTTACGTTTGCAGGTACAAAACGGGTGGGTAGCAAAATGCCATCTGCCCCATCTTCTAAATAAACACCAAAAGCAACGGTGCGTATAACTTTAAGTGTATTGTATTGGCCAACTTTTATCATAATTACAAAGTACCTAAATAAATATTTATTACACTAATTAAATCTAATTACACTAATTGCGAACTGTTCAATTGATAGAATTCGTGTAATTCGTTCAAATTCGTGTAATAAAAAAGGCATACATAAAATAACCTATCTTCACACTCAATTAAAACAGCAAAAGATTTTGAAGTTTACCGATTTTGGCTTTGATGAGCGCCTGATGGAAGGCATTGAAGCATCCAACTATGAAAATGCCACTCCCGTTCAGGAGCAAGTTATTCCACTTATTTTACAGGGAAAAGATTTAATTGCCAGCGCACAAACAGGCACCGGTAAAACAGCGGCTTTTTTATTACCACTCATTAACCGCATTATAACCGACCCACAGCAAAACCATAGCAACACTGCTTTAGTCATTGTACCAACAAGGGAGCTGGCTATTCAAATAGCGCAACACATGGAAGGGCTTTCTTACTTCACCTCTGTTAGCAGCATTGCAGTATATGGTGGCGGCGATGGCGGCGCTTTTGTGCAGGAAAAAAAAGCATTGAGCCAGGGGGCAGATGTGGTTATTTGCACACCCGGTAAAATGATGGCGCATATAAAAATGGGTTATGTAAAACTCAGCGGTTTAAAATATTTGGTGTTGGATGAAGCCGACCGCACCATGCCGCCCAAAATACGGGAAATGGCCAGGCAGATTTTACATGAACCGGCAGAAATAAATATTGCCATCAGCAAACCCAACGAAAAAATTACGCAGGAAGCATTTGTGGTTTTTGAAGCACAAAAAATTCCCTTAATAAAACATGTGCTGCAGCAAAAACAATTTACATCTGTTTTAATTTTTTGCAGCAGCAAGCAAAGCGTAAAGCAGCTAACACGTGAGTTGCGCCGCAACCGCATTAAGGCCGATGAAATACACAGCGACCTGGAGCAGGAACAGCGGGAAGAAGTATTGATGAAATTTAAAAGCCGCAACCTGCCCGTTTTAGTTGCCACCGATATTTTAAGCCGTGGTATTGATATTGATAATATTGATTTAGTAATTAACTACGATGTGCCGCATGACGGCGAAGATTATGTACACCGCATTGGGCGTACTGCCCGTGCTGCTGCAGAAGGGACGGCTTATACATTCATCAGCCCTAAAGAGCAACGCAAGTTTTTATCAATAGAGCGCTTGCTGGGCAAGCCTGTAACAAAAGCCACCGTGCCACCAGAGTTTGGCGAAGTGCCCGAGTACAACACCAACCCTGCGCCACGTAACCAGGGAGGTGGCAAAAGAAAATTCTTTAAACCAAGAAGGCATAATAATAGTAATAGGGGAAATTAATTTTGGTTACAAGCTTTATTAATTCTAATCAGCATCGTTGTGAACTTGTTCTGTTGAAACAATCGTTTTACTAAAACGATTGTTTCAATCTCACTTCAGCTTTTTAAAACTATATTTAACTTTTATCTAAGCGTACATTAGCGATAGGCAAACTGGATAAGGTGTTTCTTATATTTGCACATCACATTTTCATCCAACATACTAACCAATCCCATTGAATATTTACACGGTGTAAGCACACAGCGTGGCGATATGCTGCGGAAGGAACTGCAGATATTTTCTTTCAATGATTTGCTCAACTATTTTCCGCTGCGCCATGTTGATAAAACAAAGGTTGATAAAATTGGTGCACTGCAATACAATACCGAGTATGCACAAGTGTGTGGCCGCATTACCGATATTGAAATACTGGGAGAAAAAAGAAGCAGGCGTTTAGTGGCGCATTTGCAGGATGAAACCGGAGAGATAGAGCTGGTATGGTTCCAGGGAATAAACTGGATACAAAAAGCCATACAGGAAGGCGGGCAGTATGTGGTGTTTGGCAAGCTTAGTTTTTTTATGAACAAGCCGCAAATTTCTCACCCGGAAGTGGAAGTGTACAGCGCAGAAAAAGCTGGCGGCAAAAGTTTTTTAGAGCCTATTTATCCCACCACAGAAAAACTAAAAACAAAAGGGCTGAACGGCAGGGCCATTGGCAAATTAAGCTGGCAACTAATGCAGTTAATAAAAGAAACCGATGTGCCCGAAAATTTGCCGGAAGCATTAATAAAACAATACCGTTTCATTAGTCGCTATGAAGCTTATAAGTTCATACATTTTCCCCCAACAGAAAAACATTACGAGCATGCGGTACGCCGCATAAAGTTTGAAGAACTGTTTTTTGCCCAGTTGCGCATGAACTTAATTAAAAGCAGCCGCCACCGTTTTAGCAAGGGGCTGGTGTTTGATAAAGTGGGGGAGTATTTCAATAATTTTTACAACAATTATTTGCCCTTTGAGTTAACCAATGCACAAAAGCGGGTGTTAAAGGAAATACGGAAAGACACAGGCAGCGGCAAACAAATGAACCGCCTCTTGCAGGGGGATGTGGGCAGCGGCAAAACGATTGTGGCATTGATGATGATGTTGCTGGCGGCAGATAATGGCTTTCAAAGTGTGATGATGGCACCAACCGAAATTTTAGCGCAACAGCATTACAACGGCATTAGTAATTTATTAAAAGATATGCCGGTTTGTGTAAAATTGCTCACCGGCTCATCTAAAACAAAAGAACGAAGGGAGGTGCTGGCACAATGTGAAGATGGCTCATTGAATATTTTAATTGGCACCCATGCGGTAATTGAAGATAAAGTGCAGTTTGCTAATCTCGGCTTTGCCGTAATTGATGAACAGCACAAATTTGGTGTGGCACAGCGGGCGCAGCTGTGGAAAAAAAATGCTATTCCGCCGCATGTGCTGGTTATGACGGCAACACCCATTCCACGTACGCTGGCATTAACAGCCTACGGCGATTTAGATTATAGTGTAATGGACGAATTGCCTCCGGGGCGGCAACCCATTAACACCGTTCACCGATTTGAAAATAAACGGCCGCAGGTAATGGATTTTGTGAAAGAACAGTTAGCCAACCAACGGCAGGCTTACATCATCTATCCATTAATAGAGGAAAGCAGCAAACTGGATTATGAAAATTTGATGAAGGGGTATGAAGAAGTAAAATCATTTTTTCCTGAACCTAAATACTGGATAAGTATGGTGCATGGAAAGATGACGGCAGAGCAGAAAGAAAATAATATGCAGCGGTTTGTAAAAGGTGACACCAATATTATGGTAAGCACAACGGTTATTGAGGTGGGTGTAAATGTTCCTAATGCTACGGTGATGGTAATTGAAAGTGCAGAAAAATTTGGTTTGTCACAATTACATCAATTAAGAGGAAGAGTGGGCAGAGGCGCTGAAAAAAGTTTTTGCATATTATTAACAGGCCCCAAAATATCAAACGATGCAAGGGAGCGGTTAAAGATTATGACGGCCACTAACGACGGTTTTAAAATTGCCGAAAAAGATTTAGAGTTGCGTGGGCCGGGGGATATTGAAGGTACAAGGCAGAGTGGTATATTAAACTTTAAGCTGGCTAACATTGTCAATGATAAAATAATGCTGGAAGCTGCAAAAGAAGCAGTAGAAAATTTGCTGAATACCGACCCTGGCATAAATATGGCAGAAAATTTGCCGGTTAAGTATTACTTGAACCAGCAAAAAGGTAAAACGGCATGGAGTAAAATATCGTAAGTGTATTTAACATGCAGTTAATAAAAAAGCGGTTGCCAGAACATTTCCTTTCATTGACTGTTAATTATATTTCTGTAAATTGTAAAAAAATAAGAGTGTTGAGATTGTTAATTGGGAATAGACGATTTTTAGTAACGGTTGCAGCTACTTTTTTTTGCGCTTTGCAGTCCTTTGCCCAAATGGAATTTATTGAAAACAAAGGACAGTGGGATGGCAGGGTAAAGTACAAAGGCAATTTTACATCCGGTGAATTTTACCTGGAGAGTAAAGGGTTTACTGTAGCCATGCATAATGTAGACGATTTAAAAGTGGTGGGAGATATTATTCATGGTACTTTTCAAAATAATACAACTGCTGCGGCAAAAAACAGCAGCAATGCTTCCACCCCCATACAAACAGAAGAAGAGCAGGGCCTTGCTCCCGTAACTATTCACTCACATGCTTATAAAGTACAGTTTTTAGGCAGTAATAATAATATACCGGCTGTGCCGGATAAAGTACAGGTGGGTTACAACAATTACTTTATCGGCAACGATCCTTCTAAATGGGCAGGCAATTGTAAAATTTACGAAGCGGTTACTTATCAAAATGTTTACCCCAATATTGATGTTAGGTATTACACAGAAAACGATCAGCTTAAATACGATTTTATTGTACGACCCGGTGGTAACCCCAATGCTATTGCTTTGCGTTATGATGGTGTTGACAAACTGGAAATAAAAAACCAGGAGTTGTATATAAAAACCAGTGTGGGCTTAATGAAGGAATTATACCCCTACACTTACCAGTCGCCAAACGGAAAAAGAGAAACCATCAGTTGTAAATATTCCCTGAGAGATAATGTGGTTACATTTAAAGTAGGCAGTTATAATACTTCACAAACACTTGTAATTGATCCTTCTTTAATTTTTGCATCGTATACAGGCAGCAACCAGGAAAACTGGGGTTACACCGCAACTCCCGGTCCTGATGGTAGTTTGTTTGCTGCAGGTATCGCTTTTGGCTCTGGGTATCCTGTTTCTCCCGGTGCTTATCAAACAACTTTTAGCGGCGGCAGCAGCGATGATCAGATAGGTAATGGATATGATATAGCTATTTTTAAATTTTCTGCTACAGGAACCCAACGGGTATATGCCACTTACCTTGGAGGAAGCGGTAATGAACAGCCGCATAGTATGATGTGTGATGCCGCAGGCAATTTAATAATAGCCGGCAGAAGTTCTTCTTCTAATTACCCTACACGTAATAATAATGGCGGCACTACACAAGGTACCGGGTATGATATTGTTATTTCAAAACTCAATGCGGCAGGCTCTGTTTTAACAGGGTCAGTAAAAATTGGTGGCGGTGGGGATGACGGCGTAAATATCCGACCTAAGTATGTATTGCCTAGGGGAGATGCTTCTATACGCAGAAATTATGGGGATGATGCCCGCAGTGAAGTAATTATTGATAATGCAGGTAATATTGTACTGGCTTCCTGTACACAATCATCCGGTGGCTTTCCGGGTACAATCGGGAGTACTATTCAAAATAGTTTTGGCGGCGGCTTGCAGGACGGAGTAATTCTTAAATTTAACAATTCGCTTTCTGCTTTACAGTTTGCCACTTTTTTTGGTGGCGATGGCGATGATGCCTGTTTTGTAGTGGCACAAAATACTGTTACCGGAGATTATTATGTAGGTGGTGCCACCACTTCTTCAAATGCTGCAAAACCACTGCCCGGTAATAAAACAGGTGTAATCAATCCTGCATTTCAGGGCGGCACAACAGATGGTTTTGTAACACAAGTAAGAAATGATGGCTCTGCTATTGTTCATACAACCTATCTTGGTACATCAGGTAATGATATGCTGTACGGGCTTAAGTTTGATAATTTTGGTTTCCCTTATGTAATGGGCACTACCACGGGCACCTGGCCTGTACAAAATGCCAACTTCAGTAATGCAGGCGGCAAGCAATTTATAAGTAAACTGCGGCCCGATTTATCTGGATATGTATATTCAACAGTTTTTGGTACAAATGCTTCCACACCAAATTTATCACCCATTGCTTTTTTAGTTGACCGTTGTCAGAATGTATATGTTTCTGGCTGGGGAGGAGGGATTAATGTGAATCAAGGATATTCTAATTCCGGTACAACGGGTTTGCCGGAAGTAAATCCTTTGCCTAACCTGCAGCCGGCAGATGGTAAAGACTTTTACTTTTTTGTGCTGGAAAAAAATGCCAACAGCCAGTTATTTGGTACTCATTTTGGCGAAAGCAATGCTAGTGCTACAGCATTAGGTGACCATGTAGATGGAGGTACCAGCCGTTTTGATGCCAATGGAATAATTTACCAGGCAGTATGTTCTTGTAAACCTAGTCAGGGTCCACAAACTTCTTTTCCCACCACGCCCGGTGTATGGTCAATTAGTAACCGCTCCGGCTCATGTAATGAAGCTGTAGTAAAAATAGAAATGAATTTTGCAGGCGTAGGTGCCAGTGTTAAAGCCTCAATTGATGGAATAATTGATACGGTTGGCTGTGTGCCGTTGCGTATTGATTTTATTGATACACTGGCAAAAGGCAAAATGTACATTTGGGATTATGGTGATGGTACTATTAAAAAAGACACCACGTTTGCACCTAATAACAGTACTTCCCACATTTATAATAACCAGGGCAGGTACAGGGTAACATTAGTATCCATTGACTCCAGTACCTGTAATATTGCAGACACAGCTTTTATAACCGTTAAAGTTGGCAACAACGAAGTAGTTCCCAATTTCAATTTTACAAAATTGGACAGTTGCGGCAGCCTGCGTTTTCGTTTTGATAATATTACTACAGCATTGTCTCCCATTTATACCAATAAAACATTTACGTGGGATTTTGGAGATGGCTCTGCAAGAGTCAATATGGGCTTCGGTTCCATAATACATACTTTTCCGGCACCGGGTTCATACAAAGTGCACTTAATTGTTGACGATACAACATTTTGTAACTCCCCGGACTCGGTTGAAAAAGTAGTACGCATTAACCCTAATGTAAAAGCAATATTTAATACTCCTACACGTGGCTGTGTGCCTTATACACCCGTATTCGATAACATTTCACTCGGGGGTTTAAGCTGGTTGTGGGATTTAGGTGATAATACTTCTTCCACCGATTTTGAACCGGTGCATACATACAACCAGGTAGGCTCTTATAATGTACGGTTAATTGCATACGACAGTACCACTTGTAATAAAGTGGATACATCCGCATACTTTACTATTACAGTGTATCCAATACCAACAGCTAATTTCACATGGGCGCCTAACCCGCCTGTTGAAAATACTGTTACTGTATTCACCAATCTTTCAGTGGGTGCAACAAGATATTTGTGGGACTTTGGTGATGGCGAAACATCCACAGAAGTAAACCCACGGCATTTATTTAATAAAACAGATACCTTCCCTGTTACATTAATTGCATTTAATGATGCTGATTGTTCGGATACAATAATACAACCGGTACCTACGCTCATATTTCCATTAATAGCTGTACCGAATGCATTTACACCGGGCAGGTATTCCGGCAACAGTTACAACAATGGTATTGTAAAAGTAGAAGGCTTTGGTATTGGTAAAATGACATGGCGCATTTATAACCGCTGGGGCCAGGTGGTATTTACCTCCACCAACATAAGGCAGGGATGGGATGGAACATTTAAAGGAGAATTGCAGCCCATGGATGTGTACACATATACATTGGATGTTGAATTTACCGATGGAAAGAAATTGCGTAAAACAGGAGATATAACTTTGTTGAGATAAAAGTCAAAAATTGAAAATTGAAAATAAATATATCAAGCTTATAAAATTAACCTGTTTATTACTAACAGGGATGCAGCTTAGTGCACAGGATTTGCATTTTTCACAATTCTTCAATTCGCCTTTAACTACTAACCCGGCTAATACGGGCTTTTTACCAGATGCTGATTACCGCATTGGCGGCAACTACCGCAATCAGTGGAGCAGTATAATGACGGTGCCTTATAAAACAAGCAGCCTTTTTGCCGATGCACAGGTTTTTCGTGACAAGCTGGAGACCGGTTGGCTGGGTATTGGCGGTGTAATTTTAAACGATGTTGCCGGAAGCGGCAGTTTACGCAGTACCAAAGTATATGGTTCAATAGCTTATCATCAGCAACTGGGTTTAAGCAGTTTGGTAAGTGCCGGCTTTAATGTTGGCTGGGCTAATAAGCGCATTGATGCATCCAAGCTAAAATTTCCGGATCAGTTTGACGGTAAGTTTTTTGATAACCCTGTTACAGCAGTAGTTCTTACAAATACAAGTGTAAGTTATATGGATGTGCAGGCAGGAATGAATTATGCTTATTTTCCGCAGGAGAATGTGTATATCAATGCAGGTTACTCAGTGCATCATATAAACAGGCCTAAAGAAACATTTTTTAATGATAACACCAACCAGGGCCGCATACCCATGCGCCATATTGGTTTTATAAATGCCCAGCTTAAAGTAAACGAACGGGTAATTATTAACCCCAATATATATTTTACAACACAGGCAAAGTCAACAGAATTAATGCTGGGGATGAATGGTAATTACAATTTATCAGAGTATGGCGAAAAGCAGTTGATTGGTGGTTTGTATTATCGCTTAGGCGATGCGATTGCTCCAATGGTGGGTGTGGAAGTTAATAACCTGCGTATTACTTACAGTTACGATGCTACCTTATCATCGCTTAATAAATTTAATAATTACCGGGGCGCCAGCGAAATAAGTATTATTAAGAAGGGATTGTATCCACAGCACGGAGACAGGCAAACAATGTGCCCTACGTTTTACTAATCCTGCTTTTACAATATAAAAAATGCTGCAAATTTTAATTGCAGCACCTTTAGTTTTTCTTATGGCGTAATTATATTTCAACTTCTTTTTTTGCTTTTTCCATATCTTCTCTGCTTTTTTCTATTTCCTTTTTCGCTTTTTCCATTTCTTTTTTTATCTCATCGGTATTAATATTTTTCAATTCCTTATTCATCTCTTTAAGCGCCTGTTGTATTTCTTTATTTATTTTTTTCATATCCACTTCCTTCAATGCATTCTGTATTTCGGCATTCATCTTGTTCATATCAATCTCCTTAAGCCCGGCGTTTACTTCCTGCATTATTTTGTTTACATCCACCGCCTTTAAACTTTCTGCTACTTCTTTTTGAATTTTTTCTGCATCCACTTCTTTCAATGCAGCATTAATTTGTGCAGTTATCTGGTTCACATCAATTTCTTTCAGTTGCACGGCCAGTTGCTGCATGGCTTTTTCCACTTCCTTCATAGCGGCATCTATCTCAGCTTTGTTTGTTTTTTTCTTGGTAGTGTCTTCTAAATAAATTGGTGGTTGTGCACCTAATTTTTGCGGCATAAAAGGCGAGTCCTGGAATGACATGCAAATAGTGCAAATGGCAATAATGCCTGCAGTGCCTAAAATGGCTTTACGGTTTGTTTTAATAAATTGTTTCATGGCTATACTTTGTTTTATGGTTTATACGAATTGTTTCGTAACAAAAATAATCAGTCATTTTAAAATTCAAAGGCCGTTAACAAAATTTAACATTTTAATTTTTTTAAGGGATGGCGAATGCTATTTTATCAACTCATCATTTTATACGATTTTTACACAAATAATGTTACATGGCGGCTACCGAAAAGATAAACCTGCTTACAGCATGTGCGGAAGAGTTTAAAAAAATTGCAGGAGAAAAAAATGTTTTAGTAAATGAGGAAGATTTAAAAAACTACGATCATGATGAAACTGAGAACCTTCACTTTTTACCGGATATCGTAATTAAACCCCGTACAGCGGCAGAAGTCAGTGCTGTAATGAAAATTTGTAACCAGCATAAAATACCGGTTACTCCACGTGGTGCAGGCACTGGTTTAGCAGGTGGCGCATTACCAAACAAAGGCGGTGTGCTTATTTCAATGGAGCGCTTTAATACTATTGTTGAAGTTGATGAACGCAACCTGCAGGTTACTGTAGAGCCGGGTGTTATTACCGAAGTGTTACAGAATGCAGTAAAAGAAAAAGGATTGTTTTATCCGCCAGACCCCAGCAGCCGCGGCAGTTGTTTTATTGGAGGAAATATTTCTGCAAACAGCGGCGGGCCAAAAGCAGTAAAATATGGTGTGGTAAAAGATTATGTGCTGAATTTAGAAGTGGTACTGCCTACAGGGGAAATTATATGGACCGGTGCTAATGTTTTAAAAAATTCAACAGGTTATAATCTTACACAATTAATAGTAGGAAGCGAAGGCACGCTGGGTATTGTAACAAAAATTGTATTGAAGCTGTTGCCGCATCCTAAACATGATTTGCTGATGCTGGTACCATTTACCAGTTTAGAAAAAGCAGGCGAAGCAGTAAGTGCAATTTTTAGAGCAGGCTTTACACCGAGTGCATTGGAACTGGTGGAAATTGATGCATTGAAAATTGTAAGCAAGATGGTGGATAATACCGTTATTCCGGTAACGGATGATATTGCAGCGCATTTAATTATTGAAGTAGACGGTAACCACTTAGAAACACTGATGACAGAAATGGAAGCCATTAGTGAACTATTAACAACATTTGATTGTGGTGAAATATTTTTTGCTGATGATGCACAGCAAAAAGCAGCATTATGGAAACTGCGCCGCCGGGTGGCAGAAGCGGTAAAACTGGATGGTTACACCATTGAAGAAGATACTGTGGTGCCAAGGGCAGAGCTGCCTGCATTAATAAAGGGAGTAAAAGAATTGGGGGCACAGCATAATTTTCATGCAGTATGTTATGGCCATGCAGGCGATGGCAACCTGCACATACGCATAAAAAAGGAAGGCAGTATGTACAGTTTAAATAATCCTGCCATTGTACCATCTTTAAAAGCATTGTTTACATTGGTAAAATCATTAGGCGGCACAATTAGTGGAGAGCATGGAGTAGGATTGGTGCAAAAAGAGTATATGGATGTGGTGTTTGATGCAGCCAACCTTTCGCTTATGAAAAACATCAAAAAAGTATTTGATCCTAATAATATTTTAAACAGCGGTAAAATTTTTGATTTATAAATAATCTGGCCATGAAAAAAATGATTTTTGTTTTGTTGGCATCTGCCATAGCAATTACAGTTAACGCACAATACGAAAAAGAAGAGAGCGATAAAAAGGGGTTTAAAAAGGAAAACCTTTTTACCGGCGGCAGTGTAACTGCATCTTTTTACAGTGGAGGAACGGTACTGGGATTAAGCCCATACTTTGGTTATAGTATTAACCGTTTTGTAGATGTGGCAGCGTCGGTAAATTTTAATTATACAACGCAGCGGGATAATTATGTATACGGCGATAAAATACGGCAAACCATTTGGGGGCCCGGTGGTTTTGTGCGGCTGTATCCGGTAAAATTTTTATTTGCACAGGCACAGTTCGAACACAATTTTATAAAACAGAAATACCTGGCAGTTCAAAATTCAGGTTATCAAAATGATGCGTATAATATTAATGCATCCAGTTTTTTAATAGGCGGTGGTTATTGCAGCGGCCGGCAGGATGTGGGAGATATTTTTTATTACTTTTCTGTAATGTGGGATGTAAAAAAAGATATTAATTCGCCTTATGTAGATGGATTAGGCAGAACAGTGCCGATAATAAGGGCTGGTTTGCAAATACCCCTGTTTCAGGGCGGTAACCGCAGAAGGCGTTAAAGATAAGTTTCCAGTTTTTCGGGGCTGTCTATTACAGTTATTCTTTGTTCAATTGCATCATACAAAAAACTTTCTTCCTGCATTTGTTTTGCATGTGCTAAAAGATGATTGTAAAAACCTGCGGTGTTTAAAATAAAAATTTGCTTGTTATGAATGTTCAGCTGGTTCCAGGTAAGCATTTCAAACAGCTCATCTAATGTGCCAAAGCCGCCGGGTAAAATAATAGCGGCATCACATTTTTCATACAGCATTTTTTTACGCACATGCATATTTTCCACCACAATTAGTTCAGTAATGCCGTTATGGCTGTGTTCTAAATCAGTAAGCAATTGTGGTATAATGCCAATAACACGGCCATCTTTTTCCAATACAGCATTTGCCACTGCGCCCATTATGCCTTTATTGCCGCCGCCATAAATCAGGGTTACATTTTTTGCGGCCATTAAATGTCCTAATTGTTTTGCATGTGTTTCAAACAAATTGTTATTGCCACTCTTGCTGCCGCAGAAAACCGCTAAAGATGTAATTGCCATAAATTAGCTATCTTGAATTTTATTGCAAGCTAAATATTCGCTGTTAATTAATCATTATAAATTATTTTATGACGCCGGTTGTTTTGTTTTCGTTTGTTATAGGTTATTTTTTACTCTTGCTGGCAGTAGCATGGTTTACCTCAAAAGGCAGTAACAACGAAAGCTTTTTTATTGGCAACCGCAACAGTAACTGGATGCTGGTGGCTTTTGGTATGATAGGCACCAGCCTGAGCGGTGTAACATTTGTGAGTGTACCGGGTGCAGTAGCCGGCAGTAAATTTTATTACTTCCAGGTGGTGCTGGGTTATTTAATTGGTTATGCAGTTATAGCATTTGTATTATTGCCCTTGTATTATAAAATGAACCTTACCAGCATTTACACCTACCTGGAAAAACGGTTTGGTGTTAATGCACATAAAGCAGGCGCTTTCTTTTTTATTTTATCACGTACAGTTGGCGCAACCGCACGATTGTATTTAGTAATAAGCATACTCCAGTTTTTTATTTTAGATAAAATGGGTGTTCCGTTTATTGCAACAGCAATAGTAATACTGTTGCTGATATTATTATACACTTTTGAAGGCGGGGTAAAAACGATTGTTTATACTGATACGCTGCAAACTTCGGGCATGCTCATTGGGCTGGTAGCCTGCATTATTGTAATTATAAAAGCAATGAATGTGGATTTTTCAGGAGCGCTTAATTTGATGAGCGAAAAAGGGTATACCACCGTTTTTAATATGGATGCTAAAGCACCCAGTTATTTTTTAAAACACATTATTGGTGGTATGTTTATTACCATTGCCATGACGGGACTGGACCAGGAAATGATGCAGAAAAACATAAGTGTAAAAACCCTGGGCAGTTCTCAAAAAAATGTAATGACGCTGAGTGTAGTGCTGCTGGTGGTGAATTTTTTGTTTTTGTTTTTAGGCGGCGTATTGTATTTGTATGCCAGCACAAACAATATTAATGTGTTGCCAGATGAACTGTTTCCAACAATTGCATTAAGCGGTACATTAGGTACAGCCATTAGTGTAATATTTATTATAGCACTTATTTCTGCTTTATTTCCAAGTGTGGATGGTGCTATTACATCACTTACATCCTGTTATTGTATCGATATTCTCGGTATTCAAAAAAAGGCGGGCACAGAACAGGAGAAAAAACGGTTGAGGCTAAAAGTGCATTTAACTTTTGCAGTGGTGTTTTTGCTAATGGTAATTATCTACAAACTCATAAATGACAAATCTATCATCGATTTTATTTTAAAATTTGCAGGCATAACTTATGGGCCTTTGTTGGGGTTGTTTGCATTTGGTATTCTTACAAAAAAGAAGCTAAAAGAAAATTTGATATGGACAGTTTGTATTGTTGCTCCGTTGCTGGCATTGGGAATTGATTTACTAAGCAGCCCGGAGTGGTATGAAAAAAAACTGCACACCACATTTGGGTTAGATAATATTTCGCAAACAATTTTTAACGGGTATAAAATAGGTTACGAATTAATTGTAATCAACGGTATCATCACTTTCCTGGGTTTGTTAATGATTTCTAAAAAAGATACTGGCCTTACGGAGGATTTAGGCGCTGTCGGTTCTGCTGTATCTTAAAATAATATTGTACTTTTGTATTGTTAGTAAGTGCCATTCCATTTTGTAAAATATGGAATGGCATTGTATTTATTAGACTTAAACAATTATAATGAACGGAACAATTAACGTATCCAAGCAGCGTAACTGGAAAGAAAGCCAGGCACACAGCAGCTGGCAGATTTTTAAAATAATGGCTGAGTTTGTAGATGGGTTTGAAGCATTGAGCAGGATAGGACCCTGTATTTCCATTTTTGGAAGTGCCCGTACTAAACCGGGTAATAAATATTATGAACTGGCAGTAGATATTTCTAAACGGCTTGCAGAAGAAGGCTTTGGAATAATTACCGGTGGTGGTCCCGGTATTATGGAGGCTGCTAATAAAGGTGCTTCTATTGCCGGCGGTAAATCAGTGGGTTTAAATATTGAGTTGCCGTTTGAGCAGCAGGCAAATCCTTTTATCGACAGGGATAAATCATTACATTTTGATTTTTTCTTTGTGCGTAAAGTAATGTTTGTAAAATATTCACAAGGGTTTATTATGATGCCCGGCGGCTTTGGTACAATGGATGAATTTTTTGAAGTAGCAACACTTATTCAAACAGGCAAATTCAAACAATCTCCTATGATACTGGTGGGTAAATCATACTGGGGTGGATTAATAAAATGGATTAAAGAAACCATGGGTGAAGAAGAACACAATATCAACCCTGAAGATTTAGACCTGATACATTTGTTTGACACAGCAGATGAAGTAGTTGATTTTATGCTTGATTACTATAAAACAAAACCACTGGCACCTAATTTCTAATGGAACTGGTAAGTCATACAGCCGAAACTTATGCGCAAACATATTCGGCGCCGCTTGATGCTGTTTTGCAGCAGGTGGAAAGTGATACATTACACCAACACCCGCATGCACATATGTTAAGCGGGCATGTGCAGGGCAAACTGCTGGAAATGATAAGCTGTATGATTAAGCCCATGCATATTCTTGAAATAGGCACTTTTACAGGATTTAGCGCATTATGCCTTGCAAAAGGATTGCAGCAGGGCGGCACGCTGCATACAATAGAATTACGTGAAGATGATGCTGCCACAGCACAAAAATATTTTGCGCAGGCCGGCGTTTTAAATAAAGTAAAACTTCATGTAGGCAACGCTGCAGCAATTATTCCGGCATTACAGCAGCAATGGGATTTGGTTTTTATTGATGCTGATAAAACAGGGTACATTGACTATTACGAATTAACTTTGCCGCACATTAAAAAAGGGGGCTTTATATTGGCAGATAATGTGCTTTTTCATGGTGAGGTTTTAGAGGAGCAGGTAAAAGGAAAAAACGCCAGGGCCATTCAGGCATTTAATGAACATGTTTTAAATGACCCCAGAACAGAACAGGTTTTAATTACCGTACGGGACGGATTGCTGTTGATTAAAAAAATTAGCGAATGAAAAAAATAAGTATAGCCATAGCAATATTGTTTACCGCCTGCATAACAGCAACTGCGCAGGAATTGCTTACACCTTCGCAGTATGTTGAAATGTATAAGGATCTTGCTGTAAAGGAGATGAAACGTATGGGTGTTCCGGCTGCAATTACTTTAGCACAGGGCATTCTTGAAACTGAGAGTGGTAATAGTGAACTGGTAAAAAAATCAAACAATCATTTTGGCATAAAATGCAAAAGCACATGGACGGCAGAAAGTGTTACGCATGATGATGATGCAAAAGGGGAATGCTTTCGTTCTTACAAAACTGCTGATGACAGTTACAGGGATCACAGTAATTTTTTACGTGGCAATGAACGTTACGGTTTTCTTTTTCAACTGGATGTAAAAGATTACAAAGCCTGGGCTTATGGGTTGAAGAAAGCCGGGTATGCCACCAATCCTAAGTATCCGCAAATTTTAATAAAGCATATTGAGCAATACAACCTGCAGCAATATACATTAATGGGTGCGGATGAAGTACCGCAGTTTAACGCATCTCAATACCAGGATGATAAAGAAATATCTTCTTTAACAGAAAACAACCAGGCGGTAAGTACCAACAACGATTCACAAACACAACTTGATGTTAGCGATAAAACTGTTATTGTTAATGGCAGTAAATGTGTTTATGCAGGCAAAGGAACATCTATGCTGGTAATAGCAACAAAAAATGATATTCAGCTGGCAAAGCTTTTAAGTTACAATGAATTGGCAGAAGATGGTATGCTTGCAAAAAATCAATACGTTTTTTTAGAAAAAAAATCTAAAACCGGCGATAAGGATTTTTATATTTCTAAACCCGGCCAGTCTTTGTATGATATTGCACAAACAAACGGAATTCAGTTGCAAACAATGCTGGATTATAATAAGCTGTGGGGCAATGAAGATGTGAAAGCAGGGACAAAAATTTTTCTTAAACCCGGTTTATTCCAGGCAGCAGAAAAAAGTGTTACAGCAACTGCACCGGTTGCCGTAAAAAAGCAAACACATGTGGTGCAGCCAAAAGAAGGGCTCTATGCAATTTCAAAAAAATACAATGTTACTGTGCAGCAGTTAAAAGAGTGGAATAACCTGGAAACGGATGCGCTGAGTATAGGGCAGGAGTTAATAGTATCTCAATAATATACCTTTTATGACAATAGAAGTTTTTAATAAAAAATTTGTTCCTTACATTACTGCAACGCAAATAGATGAGCAGATAAAAAAGCTTGCAGCAGATATTAACACGGACTATGCCGGCAAGTGCCCGCTGTTTATTGCTATTTTAAATGGTTCGTTCATGTTTGCATCAGATTTGTTTAAAGAACTTACTATTGATGCAGAAATATGTTTTATAAAGCTTGCTTCTTATAAAGGCACTAAATCCACAGGCAATGTAATTACATCTATCGGGCTTGATGAACCGCTTACAGGAAGGCATGTGGTAATTGTGGAAGATATTGTGGATACAGGAAAAACGCTGCATGAATTTTTACCGCAATTACAAAGCCAGCAACCTGCATCATTAAAAATTGCAGCATTGCTGCATAAGCCCGAAGCACTGGTACATCCGCTTAAAATTGATTATCTTGGCTTTAATGTGCCTAATAAATTTTTGCTTGGGTATGGGCTTGATTTTGACGGGCTTGGCAGAAATTTAAAAGAAATTTATCAGCTTACAGAAGAATAGCAGGCAACAGAAAGACAACTGAAATTGTCTTAAAAGCGTACAAACTTTAACCCATAAATTGTGCTGTTACGTTTTTGCTATATTATTTGTATTTGTTTTTTTTCAGTGCTTGCAAAAGCCCAGTTTTATATAAGGGGTGATGTGAGGGATGAAAAAAATGCGCCCTTACAAAACGTACGAATCCTGCAGCACTCTTCCCGTCTTCAATATTATTCCGGTACTTATGGTGGGTTTGGTATACCTGCAAAAACCAATATTGATTCACTTACGTTTACGCTGGATGGTTACGAGCCCAAAACTGTAAAAGTTGATGCAGATAAATGGCAATCTGTAAACTTAAAAGTATTGCCTGCCGTAGCCAACCGTAACAGGCCAAGGTTAATATCAATAACAAAAGATTATAAACAAACAGGCCGTTACAGGTGGTTTGTAAGCAACGAAACATATTTTCAACTGGTGGAAAACGAGTCTGTAAATGCCTCTAAATTTCCCAACACAGGTTTTTCACTCAATATCAATAAAGCCTCTTACAGTAACATTCGCCGGTTTATAAACATGGGCAGCGCTGTGCCGCCAGATGCGGTACGATTAGAAGAACTGCTCAATTATTTTAATCTGCATTACCGAGAGCCTGAAGGGAAAGATATTTTCAAAATTGAATCGCAGCTCAGTTCATGCCCATGGGACGAAAATAAGCAGCTGCTTTTTTTAAACATCAATGCACGTAAAATTGATTTAGACAAAGTGCCTCCGGGTAATTTTGTTTTTTTAATTGATGTTTCGGGCAGTATGGATATGCCCAACAGGCTGCCGCTTTTGAAAGGAGCATTTCAGTTATTTGTAAAAAACTTACGGCCCATAGATACTGTTTCTATTGTAACATATGGTGGTGTTGTTGGTGTGCATTTAAAACCTACCAGCGGAAGTGAGAAAGAAAAAATAATTCAATCGATTGAAGAGCTGGATGCAAGTGGTGATACACCCGGAGCATCTGCAATTGTTGCTGCTTACCAGGTGGCACACAGCAGTTTTATTAAAGGAGGCAACAACCGGATTATATTGGCTACTGACGGAGACTTTAATGTAGGCGCTATTTCGGAAAAAGCACTGGATGATTTAATAAGCAAAGAAAAACAGGGAGGCGTTTTTTTAACATGCCTTGGTGTGGGCATGGGAAATTTTAAAGATTCTAAACTGGAGACACTGGCAAAACGGGGCAATGGAAATTATGCTTATCTGGATGATATAAAAGAAGCAGAAAAAGTTTTGGTGAAAGAACTTACACAAACTTTTTATGGTGTGGCAGACAATGTGTTTATGAACATGCAGTTTAATCCTAAATGGGTAAAAGAATACCGGCTGATTGGATTTGATAATAAACGGGATGCTGTGGCAGACAGTACAATTGATATTGAAGGGGGCGAAGTAGGCAGTGGCAGCAGTGTGCTGGCTTTATTTGAAATTTTGCCCGTTGATGAAAGAGTGCAAAAGGGAGAAATTACTGATGCAAACGGAATAGCCCAGTTATCGTTACGATATAATATGTGCAGTGATACTGTGGATCGTTTTCTGCAACAACCTTGCCCGCTTAACTTTATTGAGTTTAAAAATATCGACAAAGAATTACAGTTTGCAGCTGCTGTAACTATGTTCGGATTAAAAGTTAAGCAATCTAAATACATTAAAAATGCTGACTGGAATGACATAGTTGCTATTGCAACAGCAGCATATAACCCTTCAGATTATTTGCAAACTCAGTTTTTGGTTTTGCTGGAAAAAGCACACAAGGTATATAAAGGCAAAAGAGCAAAAAAGAAGAAGGATAACAATTAGCTGAACATCTCCCTTACTTTATCAAAAAATGATTTATCGCTTTTATCAGGTTTGGGTATAAAGTTCTGGCTGTGCTGTAATTTTTCCAGCATTTGTTTTTCTTCGCTGCTCACATGTTGCGGCGTCCATACATTTACCTGTATCAACTGGTCACCTTTTTCATAACTGTTTACACTGGGAAAACCTTTGCCCTTTAACCGGAATATTTTTCCGCTTTGTGTACCCGCAGGAATTTTAATTTTTGCCCGGCCATCAATTGTAGGTACTTCTGCCTGTGTGCCAAATACTGCATCAGGTATAGAAATGTGTAAATCGTATGCTACGTTTAAGCCATCCCGGTGCAGTTGCGGATGTGTTTCTTCTTCAATAAGCACTATTAAATCACCATTGCTTCCTCCTCTTTCGCCTGCATTGCCTTTGCCGCTTACATTCAGTTGCATGCCTTCTTGTACACCTGCAGGAATGTCAATAGTAACAGTCTCTTCTCCATAAACACGGCCTTCTCCTTTACAGGTTGTACATTTTTGTGTTACCGTTGTTCCTTCTCCATTACAGGCGGGGCAAGTGGTAACTGTTTGCATCTGCCCCAAAAAAGTATTTTGTACACGCCTTACCTGCCCGTTGCCGCCGCATGTAGTACAGGTAGTAACACTGTTTTTATCCTTAGCACCGCTGCCACCACAAGTATTACAAGCTACATATTTTTTTACCTTAATGGTTTTAGTAGTTCCTTTAGCAATCTCCTCGTAGTTCAATTTAATTTTAACCCTAAGGTTGCTGCCTCTTACACCTCTGCTTCTGCCACCACGGCTGCTGCGGGCATTGCCGCCGCCAAAAAAACTGCCAAAGGGGCTGTCGTCTCCAAAAATATCTCCAAATTGGCTGAAGATATCATCCATATTCATACCACCACCATATCCGCCACCACCACCACGGCCGGGAGCAAATGCCTGGTGACCAAAACGATCGTATTGTGCTCTTTTATCAGCATCGCTTAAAATTTCATATGCTTCTGCTGCTTCTTTAAATTTTTCTTCTGCTGCTTTATCTCCCGGGTTGCGGTCCGGGTGGTGTTGCATAGCTACTTTACGGTATGCTTTCTTAATTTCATCCTGTGTAGCAGTTTTAGAAACGCCTAATATTTCGTAAAAATCTCTTTTCATGTAATTGTAACTTATTTGCCCACCACCACTTTAGCAAAACGGATTATTTTATCAAACAGGTAATACCCTTTTTCAGCCTCATCCACCACTTTGCCTACCTTATCTTTACCGGCGGGTAATTCTGCAATGGCTTCGTGTTTTTCCACATCAAAGTCGCTGCCAATGCTTTCCATTGCCTTTACGCCTTTTTGCTGCAGTTTGTTTCTAAGTTTATTAAATACCAGCGATACGCCTTCTTTAACCTGAGCTATATCTTCTGTTTGCTGCATTTGTTTTTCTGCCCTGTCGCAATCATCTAAAACTTCCAGTAACGAAGTAACTATATCACGGTTGGCAATTTTTGCAAACTCATCTTTTTCCTGGCGGGTGCGGCGTTTGTAATTTTCAAACTCTGCAAATAGGCGGAGGTATTTATCTTTTTGTTCTTCCAGCTCAGCTAATAGCTTTTCCCCTGCTTCAGCGTCCGAAGCATCGTTCATGTGCGTATTTCCTGGCACATCAGCATCTGCATTAATGTCCATTGCTGTATTTCCTGGTGTAATTGTTTCTTTATCTTCCATACGGTTTTATAAATTGGTTGCGAAGGTACAACTGTCAAAGATTTTGCCAAGCTGTTTTTACAGCCAAAATGGCAATAAAGTATAGCCGTAATACAAAAAAGGAAAAAATTTGGAAGAAGGGGTTATTTTAAAACAAGAAAACGGGCCGTTTCAACAATGCGGCCGCCTTTATCCCTTAGCTGGTAATAATAAAAACCTCTTGAAAAATCGTCGAGTTGGAGGGTGATTTTTTGAGTAGGATTTTTTAGTTCGTATACTTTTTTACCGCTGAAATTGTAAATCTCAAACACATAAGATTTATCGTAACCACTTACAAAATCAAAATTGATTACTGTAGTGGCAGGACTTGGATAATGTTTAATCAGCTTTGCAGTGCCATCTGTGGCTGGGGTAATTTTATTTTGTGCAGCTGAAGTAAAGTTTAATCCAATAGTAAAAATAAGTATGTAAACTAATTTTTTCAATAGAGTAAAGTTAATGAAATAACTGAATTTTCAGCATTTAGCGCCAAAAAAATGCCAATTTTTGTTAACTGAGCGTCTTTTTGGCTAATAATTCTGTTGAAAAAACGTAAAAACGCTAGTTTAATTGCCCTAAAATGGAGTTGATAGCTTCAAAATTAGGCACATCTCCTGCATTTTCAAGTACTTCTGCATATTGTATAACCCCGTTTTTATCAATAAGAAAAGCGGCACGTTTACTTACGCCTTTCATCCATCCTGCAAAGTCGTTATAAATGCAGTTATATAAAGTAGAAACTTCCTTATTAAAATCACTTAAAAGGTCAAAATTATATCCCTGTTCTTCTTTAAACTTTTTAAGGGTTGCATACGAATCTACAGAGATGCCCAGCACTGTAGCATGGGCGTTGTTATATCTTGCTATATCATCTCTTACAGCACAAAGCTCTTTGGTGCAAACACTGGTAAAAGCCAATGGGAAAAAAAGTAATAGTACATTTTTACCTTTTAAATCACTTAATGTCACTTTGGTTTTATCTGAACTAACTAAAGTAAAGTCGGGGGCTGTTTGTCCTGCAGTTATCATTTGTAAATTATTTTAGTTGCAAATTTAATTATAGTGGTATAACAAGACTGTTATTCTTTTTGTTCAGTTTTTCGGGTATAGCATTGATAATTTCTTTTTTTAGCACATCAATAAACCTTTTCTTTAAATGATCCCGGTGAATAACAATACTTACTTCCCGTACCGGCTCAGGTTTTTTAAACTTGCGTAACAGTTTCTGCTGTTTTACGGGCATGTTAAGTGTGGCCAGCTCCGGTAAAATAGTAATGCCATCATAAATTTCCACCAGCCTGCGTAATGTTTCCAGGCTGCCGGCTTCGTATTCAAAATGGCTGCCCTCAATACTTGCTTTACGCAACTGGCATAAGTTGGCTATTTGCGTACGAAAACAATGACCTTCTTCCAATAACCATAATTTATTGGGGTCAATATCCTGTGGTAACACATATGTTTTTTTATACGCAGCATTTTTGGGAGAAATATAAGCCAGCATTTCTTCGTAAAAAAGTACATCTTCTTTAATGCCTGTTTCATTAAGCGGTGTTACCAAAATGCCGGCATCAATTTTTCCTTCTCTTAACCGGGAAATAATAATATCGGTGGTAAGTTCATTTACCACCAGTTTTATTTCGGGGTATTTTTTTGTAAATGATGGTATGAATAAGGGCAGCAGGTAAGGTGCCAGGGTGGGGATGATGCCCACTTTTAATTCTCCCACTAATGCGCCTTTACGTAATTGCAAAAAGTCAAGCAGCTCATCTCTTTCGCCAATTATTTTACGGGCATGTGTAACAATTTCCTTACCGGCGGCGGTGGTAACTACCGGCATTTTACTCCGGTCAAACAATTTTACGCCCAGTTCCTGCTCCAGCTTATGAATTTGCATACTTAAAGTGGGCTGTGTAACAAAGCAGGTGGCTGCTGCTTTTGCAAAATGCCGCCAGGTATCAACCGCCAAAACATATTCCAGTTGCGTAAAAGTCATAAATAGATTTTGTTTATATTATTATAAAAATAATCAATTTGCTTTATTAAACTTTTAATTAGATGTTTGTGACCTGAAAAAATAATTAAATCTCTTTAAGAAAAACCGTTTTGCGGGCACTTTGAAAGAAGTGCCTTTTTTATTAAAAATGTGGCTGGTGGGTATTTGAAAAAGAAGATAAAATTTGAATCTTTATGCCCTAAACCCTGCAAAATGAAATATTACCTGGTAGCAGCCGCCCTCTTTTTATGCTGCAGCAATGGCTATGCACAAACTGTACTTGAAAAAGCCAATACATGTTATAACGATAAAAATTACCAATGTGCGCTGGATAATTACTTAATATCTCTAAATGACAAGACTTATAAAGAGAGCGATAAATACCTGGTAGAATACCGCATTGGTACTTGCTATTCAAACCTGGCGCAGGACAGCAAGGCACTTGATTATTTTCAACGAAGCAGTATATCAAACCCAAATTACATGTATGGTTTTTGGGGTATTGCAGACTCCTACTTTAATATGGGTAAAAAAACAGAAGCGCTTGATAATTATAAAAAAGCTTACAGCCTGGCATCAGCAGCAAGCGAAAAGGAAAATCTTGCTTACTTGCTGGGAGAATCTTATTATGGTTTAAAACGTTATACCGAGGCGCTGGCAGAGTATAAAAAAGTTACGTTACGTACTGCAGGATACGAAAACACAGATAATTATATTGGCGATGCTTTTTTTAACCTAACTAAATATGACAGTGCAATTGTATACTATCAAAAAGGCGAACAATATTATAAGTCTGACAATGCAACATATAAAAAACTAAAACTGTTTGAAGGCAAAAGCTACCGTTTAACCAGCAGGGCAGAGCTTGCAGAAAAATGTTTTGATGAGGCGATTGCAATTGATGGAAAATATGGTGCAGCTTTTTGGGAAAAAGGGATTTTACATGCCAATAAACAAGATTATACTACAGCAATTGATCTGTATAAAAAAGCGCTGGCTAATTTTACACCTGCTGATACCAGCGATAATTATGTTTTGTGCGGAAACATTACTGCCTGCTACAGGGAGCTTAAAAATTATACAGAAGAGATGAACTGGATGCAGCAGCGCAAGGCTTATTCAAAAAATCCTTACATAGAAATTGCTTCTATAGCAACTATACAATACAAGCGGCTTAAAAAAAATGCAGATGCAGAAAAAACTTGTGTTGATGCTATTAACCGGTATCAGCTGGAGCCTGAAACAATGCGCAAGACAAATGAAGTAAGCTATATTAAGTTAAATAATATTGCCGGTAAAATTGCATTGGAAAAAAAAGATACGGTTAAGGCACAAAAATATTTTGATGAAGCTTTAAAACTTAGCAAAACATCTTATGAAGCAAATGCCGGAGCTGCCGAAATTGCGTGGAACAGGAAAGATAATGCGGCATACCGCAAGTACTTTAATAATATTATAAAATACAATTACGATACATCCATTACCAGCAAAAAAGAAATAGCAAATGTATATGGCCGTTCTGCTTATACAGAGGCATATGTTGATGGCAAATCCACTTCTTCCTATTCATATTGGGTATACAGCGCTTTGCAATACGATTCACTGCAAAAGGAAGCAGTGCTTTTATGGCCGATTGTGCTCAGCAACAGTACATACGATCTTAGCAATAACCGCAGCGCATGTCTTTCTATATTGAATAAAGCTATTACACAATATGGCGCAGATAAAGAATATTTAAGTGACCTATATAATTCAAAAGCTGTAATTACAGTGCAGACCGATACGGCCGTTATACGTAAATGCCTGGAAGAAGCAGTAAAGATTTATCCATCGAACACAAGGCCATGGGACAACCTTTTGAAATTTTACAGCAGTTATGATAATGCCAAAGGCGCTGTAATGGTGGATAAACTGATTGATGTATTGAAAAAGAAAAAAGATAATGCCACACTTTCTGTTGCATATGTTTATAAAGGGGATTTTTTTTGGCGGCAAAGTAAAAAAGAAGAAGCTAAAAAAGCTTACCAGGAAGCTTTGGTATGGGATGCCAACAATACCACCGCAAAAGACAGGGTTAAACTTGACTGATGTTTTAACCATTTTTTAAAACAGCTGGCATTAGTTTTGTCGTCTAAGTAGGTACAAAACAAAATGTAAATGAAAAAACTCTTACCCGTTATTGCTTTTTTATGTTTAAATGCTGCCAATACACAGGCGCAAATTTTAAAAAATGTACTGAATAAAGTTGTAAAAAAAGACTCCACAGGAAAAACTGTACTCAATAAAGATATCCTCACCAATAAATCGCTTAGTAATGATGATATTATAAGCGGATTAAAAGAAGCACTAAGGGTGGGTACCGACAGCAGCAGTAAAAAACTGGGCAAACTGGATGGTTATTTTGCAGATGCTGCAATAAAAATTTTAATGCCTGCCGAAGCACAAAAAGTTGAAAAATCTTTACGCAGCCTTGGTATGGGAAATATGGTAGATAAAGCGATACTTTCTATGAACCGGGCTGCAGAAGATGCCGCAAAAGGTGTGGGCAATATTTTCTGGAACTCAATAAAACAAATGAGTATAACAGACGGGCTGCAGATTTTAAAAGGCAGTGATACGGCTGCTACAGCATATTTAAAAAAGACAACAACCGCAGAACTTACGCAAAAATTCAGCCCTGTAATTGACAGCTCTCTTAAAAAATTTGATGCAACAAAATATTGGGCTGATGTATTTAATGCTTACAATAAAGTAAGTTTAAAAAAAGTAAATCCGGATTTAACCGGGTATGTTACAGAAAAAGCATTAAGCGGACTGTTTTACAATATTGCTTTGCAGGAACAAAAAATCCGTAAAGACCCTGCAGCACAGGTTACTGATATTCTGAAAAAAGTTTTTGGAAAATAATTGCATCAATTATTGGTATTATTAAAACTGCCCGGTATTGCCGGGCAGTTTTAAATGTATGGTTTTTAAATGACGTTTAATCAGGCAGCACCTTTACCATTATATTTTTATAGTACACTTTGCTTTTTGGGTCGTGGCCCTGCAATGCAAATGTGCCGCTGCTTAGCACACGGCCGGCCATACCAGCGTCACGTTTTACATTTTCAGGCTCAGTATAATCTACTACTGTTTTATCGTTTATTTTAATGATGATGTGTTTGCCGTTAACAATAATGTGTTCAGTATACCATTCATTATCTTTTGCGTAATTTTCTTTTACATCCTGTATGGCATATAAGCTGCCGGTACGCCGCCAGTCGGTATGAGAATTATTAACCTGTGCTTCATAACCTTGTGCCGGCCACGATGCCTGCTGAAACTGTGTATGAAAATAAATGCCGGAGTTAGACCCCGGTAACGTCATAACATCTGCTTTAAACTCAAAATTTTTAAAATTGTGTTCATGCACAGGCCCGTCGTAAAATAAATGCGCCACATCACCATTAACAGTTATGGTGCCGTTTTCCACCCAAAAACTTTTAGCATTGTCGCCCACTTTCCATCCATCCAGGTTTTTACCATTAAATAAAGAAACCCATCCCGCTTTACCGGTATGTTTGGTGCTGTTGCAACCAATACAACAAATTGCAGCTATCAACAGAATATTTTTCATCATCAGGTTATTTATATTTATTGTTTTTATTTTACTCAATCCATTTTAAACAAACGGGATTAGGAACACTGATTTGTTTACCTGTATCGGTAAGCAACCCGGTTTTTTTATCCCTTTTAAAAATTACAACATTGTCGCTATCCTGGTTGGCAACAAGCAAAAAACTGCCATCAGGACTAAAGTTAAAATTACGTGGTTTAATACCTAATACCGGCTGCTGGCCAATGGGTGTTAATGTGCCATCTTTTTCATTAATAGAAAAAATAGCAATGGTATTTGCATTACCCCTGTTGCTGCTGTATAAAAATTTACCATCGGGGCTTACGTGTATATCGGCGCCGCTTATGTTGCTGGTTTTAATGTATGGCGGCTGTGCACTTATGGTTTGTATTTCCTGCAAATCTGCATTGCTAAAATTTTTGTAAACAACCACTTCGCCGGTAAGTTCTAAAATCATGTATACATATTTTCCGTTGGGGTGTATATCAATATGTCTTGGGCCGCTGCCCGGTGCAACTTTTACGGAGTTGTTTTTTGCTGGCTGTAAGTTTCCTTTTGCGGCATCAAAAGAATAAATCATCATTTTATCAATGCCTAAATCGGGTACAAACAAATATTTATTATCTGATGTTAAAAAAGTAGCGTGTACATGTGGTCCTTGCTGTCTTTCTTTATTTGGGCCACTGCCATTGTGCTGTATTATTTGCCGCAAAGTATCTAATGCTCCATCTTTTTTTATTTTTAATAAGCCAACAGTACCACTGGTGTAATTACCTGCAAAAACCCATTTGCCTGTTTTGTCTACCGCTACATAGCAGGGATGCTTGCCACCGCTGGGTTGTTTATTTATGGCTGTAAGCTGTCCTTTTTTAAAACTAAATGCAGATATATTACCACCCACAGTGTACATAGTACTGTCTGCATTTTCATTTACCGCATACACCACTTTTTTATTGGGGGATACGGCTAAGTAAGATGGATTGCTGGTTTTGGTAACGCTTACCAAACTGTTTTCTGCGGTTTTTGTGTTGAATTTATAAACATAAATGCCTTCGCTTTTGCCTGATGTGTAAGTGCCAATAAGCAAATATTTATCCTGACTAAAAATTAACAACGGGAGAAAAGTAAAAAATGATGCGATTATCTTTTTCATTAGTAGTATTTAAAAAAATAAAGGTATGCCTTTAAGTGCCTGAACAAGCAATGCAATATCTGCTATTAAGTAAATGACAGCTAAAACAAATAATTGTTTGCTTGTTTTAGTAATATAATAACCTGCAAGTGGTAACAACTGCAAAGCATGTATGCCCAAAAAATGTGCAATACGCAGGTCGCCATATTGGGTACTCCAGTTTATAAAAGGCAAGCCGGCGAAACCGTCATTGCCGCCCACTGTATGAGAAAGCCTGCTAACCATTACACCGCCTTCAAACGAAAAAATAATAAAAAACACAATGCCAAGGCGTATGCCCCATACATAAGCAGGAGCCATGGTAAAGTTTTTTTGCCTGAAGAATTGTACAGCCACAATAATGCACACCGCCATAAATAATAAAATAACAATGCCCATTATTGAAAATACAATTGCATTAAAACCGCCGCTGCGTACATTAAAGTGTGATGTGGTGCCCCGGATGGACTGCATTAGTATCAGGCCGTTTTCTAAAAACATGAGGACTGCCATCATCCACGAAATACGGTACACTTTTTTTTGGTTATGGAGGTAATACATCAGCCAGCCAAATGTGCCGCTCATAATACCCACCGAAAAATAAAATTTCATAGGTTTTATCCACCGGCTGATGCCCAGCAACTGTACCCCATCCATAAACTGCATAAAAAAACAAATAACACCCACTGCAATATTAAACAGCGCAAAAACACAGAGCAGTTTGTTGCGGGTGTATAATGTTTTTAAAAATTGCATACTTACAACAGGTTAGTTTTCGGCAAAAACTTTTTTAGTTTTTACAAAACGTATAATAAAGTAAAGCAACAAACCAACAGGCCCTAACATAAAAGTAAAAAACAACGCAGGTACGGTTATCCAATGGTTAATGCCATGAAGCTTTGCATTTTTTGTAATCCACATTCCCGTCATCAAATCAAATGCAAGATAATGTACCCAGCCGCCAACCACCATTTGTTTATTGGCAAATAAGCTCATTACACCATCTGCGGTACTGAATTTTTCAAAATCCCCGGTATTAAAATTTGAAAAAATAAGCCAGGCATATACTATACAAAACATAGTTACTACAACTCCTGTAAGTAATTTGCTGGTGTGTTTCCAAAACGGCGAGAAAATTATAAGTATAAGCCATGCAATCAATGCAATGGTATTGCAAAGTTTAAAAATAGCATCAGCCGTCATTTTTAAATTTTATAGTGAAGCAATAATACGTTGCTGCGTTTCTTCATCACTTAACTGCTGCGGTATAAACTTTTCGCCAATTATTTTTTCGTAAAGCTCAATGTAGCGTTGCGAAATAGTATTCACCCATTCATCGCTCATTTCGGGCACAGTTTGCCCTTCTTTGCCCATAAAGTTATTTTCTATCAGCCATTCTCTTACAAATTCTTTGCTTAGTTGTTTTTGGCGTTCGCCTTTTTGCTGGCGTTCTTCAAATCCGTCGGCATAAAAATAACGGCTGCTGTCCGGGGTGTGTATTTCATCCATTAAAACAATTTCACCATTCAGTTTGCCAAATTCATATTTGGTATCAACTAAAATTAAGCCCTGTTTAGCGGCAATTTGCTTACCACGGGCAAAAAGCTTTAAAGCATAATTACTCAGTTGTTGCCATTCTGCTTCTGTACAAATGCCCTGTGCAATTATTTCTTTGGGTGCAATATCTTCATCATGTCCTGCATCTGCTTTTGTGCTGGGTGTAATTATTGGTGTGGGGAAATAATCGTTTTCTTTTAAATTTTCTGCCATTACTGCACCACAAAGCTCTCTTTTGCCTGCAGCATATGTTCTCCAGGCATGTCCAACAAGGTTTCCGCGTACTACCATTTCAATTTTAAAAGGATAACATTTTTTTCCAATGCTTACGTTTGGAGCAGGGGAGCTAATGAGCCAGTTAGGACAAATGTCTTTAGTAGCCTGCAGCATGTAAGCAGCAATTTGGTTTAAAACCTGTCCTTTAAAAGGTATGGGGCGTGGAAGAATTACATCAAAAGCAGAGATGCGGTTACTGGCAACCATTACCAGTAAATTATCTGCAATGGTGTATACATCTCTTACTTTGCCTTTGTAAAAATTAGTTTGCTGCGGAAAATTAAAGTTAGCCATGCGCTAAAGTAGCACCACGTTTTATAAAAGCATGAATTTGCAGCACTTTAATTTCAACAAAGGGTTGGAAATAAAATTTTCAAAAGAATGTAACAATTCTTATTTTGCCTCATATTTAAAACCCAAAAAACGCTATATGAGAAAAATTGTAAGCTATTTGGTTACCCTTTTGTTGGCAAATGTTATTGCGGTGGCCGGCTTTGCACAAAATGTAACTGTAAATGGTAATGTAAGAAACAGTGCTTCTAAGGAAGCTGTTGGTGCGGTATCCATTACAGTTAAAGACGGAACCGGAGGAACATTTACAAATGATAAAGGTAACTTTAAAATTACAGTTAAGAGTTTGCCTGTTACCCTTCTTATTTCATCCGTTGGTTATGAGCTGCAGGAAATTACTGTAAACAACGCAACCGATATTGTACAAGTGGATTTTAAACCATCAGCTGCATTAGGGCAGGAGGTGGTTGTTTCTGCTACAAGAGTACCACAGAAAATATTAGAATCACCCGTGTCTATTGAACGTGTAAGCGCTGCTGCTTTACGTAACGCACCGGTTGCTAATTTTTATGATGTGGTGCTTAACCTTAAAGGTGTGGATGTTACCACATCTTCTTTAACATTTAAAACACCTACCACCCGTGGTTTTAACGGTAGTGGTAACACAAGGTTTAACCAGTTGGTAGATGGTATGGATAACCTTGCGCCGGGCTTAAACTTTTCAGTGGGCGCTATTATCGGCTTAAGCGAACTGGATGTTGATAATATTGAACTATTGTCTGGTGCATCATCTGCATTATATGGTCCTGGTGGTATGAACGGAACCTTGCTTATGACCAGCAAAAACCCCTTTAAATACCAGGGTTTCTCATTTTTAGTAAAAGAAGGGATAATGAATACAGATAAAAGGCAACGTCCTGTATCTCCCTATCATAACTGGAATTTACGCTGGGGCAAAAAAGTAAGTGAAAAATTTGCTTTTAAAATAAATGCAGAGTTGATACAGGCCAAAGACTGGCTTGCTTTTGATCAAAGAAATTACAGCAGGCTTGGAACCTCAGGTGCTGTAATTGCTGGCGACAGAAAAACCGATCCTAACTATGATGGTATTAATGTTTATGGAGATGAAACCAGTGTAGATATCAGGGCTTTCTTTTCAAGTATTGCAGGCAGCCTTCCCGGTGCAGCAAACTTTATTAATACAAATGGCCTGCTTACAAAACCAATTAATGTTTCCCGTACCGGGTATACTGAAAAAGAATTGGTAAATCCTAATACAGTAAACTTTAAACTGGCAGGTTCTTTACACTATAAAGTTTCTGCAAATACTGAAGCAGTATTGGCAGCTTATTGGGGAACGGGCAATACCATTTACACAGGTAGTGACCGTTATTCTCTAAAAGATTTTAAGATGGGCCAGTATAAAATTGAACTGAATAATAAAAACTGGACATTACGTGCATACACCACACAGGAAAATGCCGGCGAATCTTATAACTTAACGGCTACAACAAGGCTGTTTAATGAAAGCTGGAAAAAATCTGTAACAACAGATGCGGCAGGTAACCCCACACCACAGGCTACTGACTGGTATATTCAGTATGCATTTAATTACTTAAGCAGCTTAATGAGCGGCGTAAACAGTTATGATGCTCATCAGTCGTCAAGAGCGTTGGCAGATGGTGGCAGACCAACAGCCGGTTCAGCTTCATTTGTTTCAGCTTATGATGCCATCCGCAAAAAACCAATTTCTCAGGGCGGCGGTTTGTTGCTTGACAAATCTGACTTGTATGCAATTGAAGGCAATTACAACCTTTCTCAATACACAAAAGAGTTTGCAGATATCTTAGTTGGTGCAAATTTTAAACGCTTTGTGTTAAACTCTCAGGGTACACTATTTGCAGATTCAACAGGTACTATTGGCACAAATGAGTATGGTGCTTATGTACAGGCTACAAGGCAAATAGTTGAACGCTTAAAATTAACCGTTTCGGGCCGTTACGATAAAAATCAAAACTTTGATGGCCGCTTTACACCAAGGGTTACAGCGCTTGTTAAACTTAAAGAAAATAACAACCTGCGCCTTTCTTATCAATCTGCTTATCGTTTTCCAAGCAACCAGCAGCAATGGATTAACCTGCAGGTGGGCAGTACCCGTTTAGTGGGCAGTAACGAATCTTTTAAAACATATTTGGGTATTGCAACTAATCCATTATACACTGCAGAAAGTGTATTGGCTGGCACACCGCAGCAATTTACACCACCTGCTACCAAGCCGGAATCTATTAACTCCTTTGAAGTTGGTTATAAAGGTTTGATGCTGGAAAATAAATTATTGCTGGATGGTTATGTTTATTTTGGACAATACCAAAACTTTTTGGGTCGTCAAAATACCATGCAAACTTTAACTGGCAACCAGGCTGATATTACTAATGCTTCAAAAAGAAGAAATATTTCTGTACCTGTAAACACAACCGATAAAGTAAAAACTTACGGGTTTGGTGCAAGTGCAGATTACAGGCTGCCATTGAACTTTATTACAGGTGTAAACGTTGCATCTGATGTATTAAAAGATGTGCCTGCAGGGTTTGTTGCATATTTTAATGCCCCTAAATACAAAACCAATTTTTATGTGGGTAATACAGGGTTTGGTAAAGACAAGCGCTTAGGCTTTAATGTAACATACAGGTGGCAGCAAGGGTATTACTTCCAGGGCGATTTTGCCAGCGGCAACCTGCCTGATGTACATACTGTAGATGCACAGATTAATGTTAAACTGCCTAAAACAAAATCGATACTTAAATTTGGTGCAAACAATATTTTAAACCAGTATTATTATAATGCCATAGGTAACTCACAAATTGGCGGACTGTATTATGTGAGCTTTGGTTATAACGTTTATTAATAGACACACCTGCAAATAAATTTTAAAAGCTAAACTTACTATAATGAAAAATATAAAAATAAATTTTCTGATTGTTTTATCGGGGCTTATTATACTAAGCTCCTGTAATAAAGATTTGGAGGAGTTTGCACCCATTGCAAAACCGGTATACCCAACAGGTACTAATGTTGCCGCAACTATTGCTGCAAATCCCAACGATAGTTTATTTAACAGAATGCTGATACGTTCCGGCCTTCAAAGCATGCTGGCTGATTCTACAAAAACGTTTACAGTTTTTGCAGTGGATAATGCCGGTATGAAGATTTTTGTAAATGCTGCATCAGGTGGTGCAGTACCCTTAGCGGCACCAGACGCAACGTTCTCCGCATTTATTTCCGGTTCGTTGCCTGTTGCAAGCGCTGCCGGTATAATACAATACAGTACACTGGGTCAAAAGCTTCCATCGGCTTCTATCAGCACTGCATTTCCTAACTTTCCATACACCACACAGATTATCCTGGATCCTACACAGCCATTTGTACGTATGAATACTTTTCCTGTAAAAGGAACTACCTATTCATACCTGAATAATATACCTATTACCGGTGTTGACCAAACTGCCAGCAACGGTATTATTCATCATGCTTATACGGTTGCAGCGCCGCCATCGGCCACATTAAAAACTATGATTGGGGCAGATACGTCGTTAACCTATTTTACTGCTGCTGTTGCAAGAGCGGACAGTGGTTCGGTAGGTCTTTCAAGATTTGACTCTTTATTAAACTATGGTGTAACAAATATGACAGTGCTTGCGCCAAATAACAATGCCTTCCGCACACTGGTATACGGCCTGGTTTATTCAGCAGTTTTTGCACAAACAGGCAGTGCCACAATAGCTGCCGCACAGGCAAGTGGCGCAGTAGCTGCAGGGCCTGCATTTTTAAGTACTAATAATGTTTCAACAGCCCAAATGAAAGGTATTATAGCGTATCATTTGTTAGCTTCGTTAACTACAAGCACAACAACACCATACCAACCTAATATCAGGGTGTTCTCTAATAATGTGCCGGCTACACCAACATTTATTAAAACGTTGGTAAATGGCAGCCTTGCAGTACACCCCGGTGTGCTGGCGCAAGCTACTTATACAGGGCCTGCTGTAACAAGCCTTAAAGTTTCAAGTTATGGTACTTTCCCTCCGGGTGGAACAGCTTTTAGCTATACCGCCAATGCAATCACTACAGATAAACATGCTGTAAACGGAGTGTATCACATTATAGACAAAGTCTTATTACCACAATAGATTTTTCGTTGTAGAATAACCGAAAAGGACATTAATTTATTAATGTCCTTTTTTTATACACAGAAGCGAAATAAAATTTTGTCATATCTCAATTTTGGCTAACTTTGTTTTAATAACCCTTCTTAAGAAAGTACCCCAGAGCTTACCAATCCGATCCCTTTTCAGAAACCGCACATTTACTAAATTTTACTTCATGAAACAGTTATTATTGTTTGCTGCTATGCTATGGGTATGTACCGCCCAATCGCAGAACCTTACCCAAAATGCTAATTTAAATTCTGGTTGGGTTAATTGGGATCAAAGTGGTTGTCAACCCGAAATTGGAGGTATGTATGGATATACCGGATCTTCATATTGGTATGAGTCAACCTATGGGGGTGTTAGCCCAACTAATTTAGTGGCACAAGTGGTGGGAGGCAGATGCATGCAGCAAGTACTTTGCGTATTAAAAGGTGTTACATACCAAATAAAATTTAAAGGAAGCAGAAGGTGTGAAGCAGACAATCCTGATGTTCCGCCTACTTTATCCGTTGCAGTAAGAGCTTTAGGAACCAATACATTTACCATGTATTCGGAAGTGGTTTATACTTATTCCAATACTACCTGGAATTGGTATAATGAAACACAAAATTTTACTATTCCTGCCGGTGCAAATGACACCCAAATTTACTTTAGTATTACAGCTTATGAACCCAGCGGTAATTATTCTGAATTTGGGGCTATAATTGATGATGTTACAGTTACGCCTGTACCAACTATTGCTGTTAACGGCCCCACAGTTGCTGCGGTTAACACCAATACGAACTGGGCAATTGATAATGCACCGGCTTCGGGAGTTACTTATAACTGGAGTTTTCCCGGCGCTACACCATCATCTTCAACATTGGCAAATCCTACAAACATTCAATGGAATTCACAAGGTGCAAAAACAGTAACATGTACATTGGGTAATGGCACCTGTAATGTAGTTACAATAACTCAAAACATAAATATTACTGCTCCTTTACCTGTAGATATTACATCGTTTACTGCAACCGAAAAACAACCAGGTGTGGAGTTGCAATGGAATACAGCCAACGAAATTAATAACGACTATTTTATAGTTTATAAATCAAAAGACGGGCTGAATTTTACAGAAATTGGCCGGGTAAAATCTGCCGGAATACAAACAGGGGCTACCTATAAGTTTAATGATGCACAACCCGGCTCCGGGTTTGTATATTACCGCTTGCGCCAGGTAGATAAAAATGGCAGCAATAAATCATCGGGTGTTGTTAAATTAAGGCTTGGCAATAATGATTTGGATGTAAATGTGTACCCTACAGTTGTGGCAGATGTTTTAAGCTATGCAGTAGAAACGCCACATGCATCAAAAATGAATGTAATGGTAACTGATATGAGCGGAAGAAAATTAGTGACTACCACCGAACTTTTTGCCACAGGCACAAGCAAAAAAACAATTAATACCGGTGCGTTTGCAAAAGGTATTTATATGTTAACAGTAACTGACGAAACCAGTGGATTTGCTAAAACAATTAAGTTTACTAAAAACTGATTATAACTCAAGCACAAACAAAAAGCGGCTGCATTTTTTGCGGCCGTTTTTATTTTGCAGTTAAATGCGTTCTAACCATTTCCCAAAGTACAACGCCTGCAGCAGTAGCAATGTTTAAAGAATGTTTCATGCCCAGTTGAGGAATTTCTATACAGCCATCACATTGGTTAATGGTGCTTTGCTCCACGCCGGTTACTTCGTTGCCGAATATTACCGCTACTTTTTCACCTGTAGTAAATTGCAGTTGATGTAATTTTAAACTGTTAATTGCCTGCTCCACAGCAAAAATTTTGTAGCCTTCTGTTCTTAAAAAGCTTATGGCTTCGGTTGCATTGGTAAAATGTTTCCAGTCTACAGTATCTTCTGCGCCCAGGGCTGTTTTTTTAATTTCTTTATGTGGTGGTGTGCAGGTGTAACCGGTAATATAAATTGCTTGTAACAAAAAGGCATCGGCTGTGCGGAATACGCTGCCAACATTGTAAGCGCTGCGTATATTTTCCAGCACTGCTATTACGGGTATTTTTTCTGAGGCCTTAAATTCATCTACTGATTTACGGCTCAGTTCATCCATTGAAAGTTTTAAATTTTCTGCCACTGATTACACGGATTTACACCATTTTTTTTACGCTTAGATAAAAGCTGATTAACGATATGCCTTTGAACCGGGCGTGGCAACGATGCTGCCATGAAAAACAGCCGCTGGTTACATAACGATTATATCATTTCACTCTGCAGTAAAGGATTTTTTATGGCCGTTTTTTTTTCAGCAAATTCTTTAGCTGCTTTTATAAAATGTACAAATATGGGTTGTGGGTTTTCAACCGTGCTTTTTAATTCGGGGTGGTATTGCACTCCAATAAAAAATGGATGATTGGGTAATTCCACAATTTCCACCAAACCGCTTGCAGGGTTTTTGCCGCTTGGCAGCATACCGGCTTTTTCAAAATCGGCCATGTACTTATTATTAAACTCCCAGCGGTGGCGGTGGCGCTCACTGATGGTTGTGCTGCCATAAATAGTATGTGCCAAACTTCCTTCCTTAATATCGCAGGGGTAAGCGCCCAGGCGCATGGTGCCGCCTTTTGCCTGTATGGTTTTTTGTTCTTCCATTAAATCAATTACAGGATGGGTGGTTTTATTATCCATTTCGGTGCTGTGTGCATCTTTCCAGCCCAGTACATTTCTTGCATATTCAATTACGGCCATTTGCATACCTAAGCAAATGCCAAAAAAAGGCAACTGGTTTTCACGGGCATATTTTACAGCAATAATTTTTCCTTCCACACCACGGTGGCCAAAGCCCGGTGCAACTAAAAGGCCATCCAGTTCTTTTAATTTATCTGCTACGGTATCTTCTGTAATAAATTCGCTGTGCACATTTACAATTTGCACTTTGCACTCGTTAATGGCGCCGGCATGTATAAAGGCTTCCAGTATGGATTTATAAGCATCCTGCAATTCTATATACTTACCAATAAGCCCAATGGTAACTTTTGTTTTAGGGTATTTCAGTTTATCTAAAAAGCCTTTCCATTTGGTTAGTTCGGGTGCTGCATAACCATTTATGTGTAATTTTTTCAGCACAATTACATCCAGTCCTTCCTGCAGCATTTTTAATGGCACTTCGTAAATAGTACTGGCATCCATCGCTTCAATAACAGCTTCGGGTTTTACATTACAAAACAGTGCAATTTTCTTTTTTAAATCGTTGGTAAGCGGTTCTTCGGTACGGCATACAATAATATCCGGATGCACACCTTCCTGGCTAAGCATGCGTACGCTGTGCTGTGTGGGTTTTGTTTTTAATTCCTTGGCTGCACGCAGGTAGGGAATAAGTGTAAGGTGAACCACAATACAGTCTTCCTCCGGCATTTCCCACTGCAGTTGACGTACCGCTTCTACAAATGGCAAGCTTTCAATATCACCGACGGTACCGCCCAGTTCAGTAATTACAATATCGTACTTGCCTTCGTTACCCAGTAATAACATACGGCGTTTAATTTCATCGGTTATATGCGGAATAACCTGAACGGTTTTACCCAAATAAGCGCCTTCACGTTCTTTATTAATTACCGTTTGATAAATGCGGCCGGTAGTTACGTTGTTTGCCTGGGAGGTGGGAGTGTTTAAAAAACGTTCGTAATGGCCAAGATCCAAATCTGTTTCTGCGCCATCGTCGGTAACATAACACTCTCCATGCTCATACGGGTTTAATGTACCCGGATCAACATTAATATACGGGTCAAATTTTTGAATGGTTACTTTTAATCCCCTGCTTTGCAGCAATTTTGCCAGCGAAGCAGCAATAATTCCTTTTCCTAATGACGATGTAACGCCGCCGGTTACAAAAATATATTTAGCCATGATGTATGTTTTCTACGTTTAAATTTTTGGTACGGGCTGCAAAATAAAAATCAGCATCGTTGCAAGCTTTGTTTTATTCTCATTTTTTTCTTTCAGTGAAAGAGGAAATGAAAATCACTCTTCAACGTTTAGTTCTTTAATCAGCAAAAATGTTAGAAATATAGGCCCAATCTATATTGACCAGCGAAGATTACCAGAGGAAAAATCTTAGAGGTCATGCAAAGATAGGATGAATATTTGGGAGGAGAAAATATTGGGGAAGGGTTGTGGAAAAAAGTGCTTACTTCAGGTAAAATGATTGCATATATAAAATAAAAGCACCGCAAAAATGCGGCGCTTTCTCTCTTTTAACCCACCTGGTTAACCAGGCTTACCCTTTTTTATTCGCTTTATAACGCATGTCCGGCGTTCCGTCTTTTTTTGTGGGGCCTGCTGCGGCAGGTGCATTTTTAAATCTTTTGTCGGGTGTTCCGTCTTTTTTTAATACAACACCGCCTGCAGTTGTTTTTGCTGCAGTAGCTGCGGGTGCAACTTTAGCAGGTGCAGTGGTGGTTTTTACCGCAGCAGCGGCAGGTACAGTTTTAGCAGCTGTAGTTGCTTTTGGTGCAGCCACGGGTGCGGTTTTTACTGCATGTGCTTTTTGTGTTGCAGGGGCTGCTGTTTGTGCAACCGTTACTGTTGTTATGCCCATTATAAATGCAAGGGCTAAAATTAATTTTTTCATACTGGTGAATTTTTTTTTTAAATATTTCAAGTAATCCTGTACAAAAGTATTAGCATACATAACAGTCATTTTTGCTTTAACCGGTGTTTAACGTTATAAAAAATTTCCTTTAACCTGTATTTAACCCAGCTGCCTTTTTCTGTTTAAGCAATACTCCCCACCTTTGCTTTAACAAATGTTAATGGCGCATGCGTTCCGGAACTTTTAAATGGATTATACTCATTTGTACTATAATAACTGGCTTATTAGTGGCAGCACAGGTTTTTTGGCTTAACCGCATTTATAATTACGAGCAAAAAGAATTTAACTCCGGTGTTATAAAAAGTATAAAAGGAGTTTATGAGAGCTTTAACATAATTGACTCTAACAATGCACATACGGGCCAGCTGATTGACCAAAGCGGAGACAACAGTTTTTTATTTCGGTTTGATTTTGCCCCACCCAAAGACAGCTTTGTAAACACCATTTTAAACAACCTGGAAGATTTTGAAGTGTTTGCCGATTGCAAAGTGGGTTTTTATGACAGCAAAAAAAGAAACTGGCTTTTTCAGCAATACCTTCCTTCAGAAGCATCCCGCCATTCCGGCAATGAAATTCCTGAAATGCCTGCTTTTCAAAAAGATTATTCATTTGGTGTTTTGTATTTTCCTTACCGCAATAAATATATTCTTACAGAAATGCGCTGGTGGATACTGTCGAGCATTTTATTGCTGCTTATTTTAATTGCATTGGGGTTTAGTATGTTTCATTTATACCGGCAAAAGTTTTTAAACGAGGTACAAAACGATTTTATAAGAAATGTGACGCATGAATTTCAAACACCCTTAACTACACTTACTGTAGGCCTGGATATGATTTCGAAAGGGTCAATAACGGAGCATCCTGACAAGCTGGAGAAATATACAAAACTGATGCAGGGACAAACGGAATACCTTAAACATCATATTGAAAACCTGGTGCAGGTAATGAAAACAGATGCAACTGGTTTAATGCTGGAAAAAGAAATGGTAACCCCCAACGAATTAATAAAAGCTGCAGTAAGCCAGTTGTATGCGGTAATTGAAGAAAAAAATGCACAGATAGAATTAAACCTGGAAGAGGAAAATAAATCTGTTTTAGCCGATGCCAATAATTTATATACATCTGTTTTAAACCTGCTGAGCAATGCATTGAAATATTCGAAAAGCCCGTTTGTAATAGTGGAAACAAAGTGTAATGAAATGCATTATACCATTTCGGTTAAAGATAACGGCGTGGGTATTTCAAAACAATTTCAAAAAAGATTGTTTAAAAAATTTTACCGAGTGCCCACAGGAGATGTGCATAATGTGAAAGGGCTGGGGCTTGGATTGTATTTTGTTAAAAAAGTGGTGCATGCGCACAAAGGAAAAATTACGGTAAACAGCATTCCGGGAATTGGCTCGGAGTTTATTATTGATATACCCTTAAAATAATTTTTTATGGCTACACAAAAAGGAACGGTTTTATTTGCCGAAGATGATGCCAGCCTGGCATTTATGGTAAAAGATGTGCTGGAAGATGAAGGATATAAAGTAGTGCACTGCGCCGACGGGCAAACAGCCATTGATAATTTTGATAAAGGCAAGTTTGATATTTGCCTGCTGGATATTATGATGCCCAACAAAGATGGTTATACCGTGGCAAAAAAAATCCGGCAGCAAACGGATATAATGCCCATATTATTTTTAAGTACTAAAAGCCAGGAAGGAGACAGGCTGAAGGGTTATGACACGGGTGCGGATGATTATATTTCCAAACCCTTTAGTATGCCCGAACTGCTGAAAAAAGTAGAAGTGTTTATACGGCGCACAAAAAAAATGCATTCAGAAACGCCGGAAGCGTTTACTATTGGTACACTGCAATTTTCTCCCACCGATTTAAAAATACATACAGAAACAGAAGCATTTAATATAACACAAAAAGAAGCCGACTTACTGCGTTTTTTTTGTGAACACTCCAACAAAGTATTAAAACGGGAGGAAGTGTTGCTGAATGTATGGGGTAAAGATGATTTCTTTTTAGGCAGAAGCATGGATGTGTACATGACTAAACTACGGAAGTATTTAAAAGCCGACCCATCGGTTATGCTGGAAACGATACATGGTATTGGGTTTAGGTTTACGGTACCGGAGTAATAAACCTACAAACAGATATGGTAAAAGGACTTTACTGACTATATAAATTTTTAGCTTGAGAAAATATTTAAAAGAGTTGTAAAAAACGGAATTTTAGACGTAAATACTTATTTTGCCTTACATATAAGTTTGTATGGTAAAAATTAAGTTCATAAAATTACTGATAGCATTATTCCTTTTTTATTCTAATTTAAAATCCCAGGATATTGTCATGTCAGCACCCGATTCCGGGTTGAAAATATTAACTACTTCAGCAAAAAAAATTATAGTACCAACACCATTGAGTAGTTATGCAGGAATCAGATTTTTAGATGTTCGTTATCTTAAAGAGTTTATCGGATTTATACCATCATTATACGATAAAGCGATATATAAACTTAAAACAAAAAATTCTTTTGAGGAAGAATTAAACAATGCGAATCTCGTACATAATGAGGATTCAGTAGTGAAAGGCAACGATAGTATTATAGTTGTTATTAAGAATTTTTGGTTTAATCGAAACCAAAATGAAAAAGGTAAAATTTACTGTCATGTCTCTGCCTTATTTTTTATTAAAACAAGCAGTGAGGTTTATTTTGACGATAAAGTTGATACTTTCTTTAATTACAAAGGACCTTTTGTGGATTTTTATAAAGCAAGTATTGACAAGGTGATAAATGATTTGATGCTGTCATATCCAAAGCCAGGAAGTGGATTGAAAAAAAATACTTAATAGATGAGTTTAATGCCAATGTTCAGAAAAAAAGAGTTATCCCAAAAAATGTAATTGATTCCACAGGAATATTCTTAAGCTACAAAGATTTTTTAAATGGAAATTTATATCAAATCGGTATTGATATCAATCCTTTTTTTGACCAGTTTACTTTTACAATAAAAGATGAAGCGTTAAATGTAAAATTACATAAATCAATATGGGGAGTAATGTATAAAGGAACCCTCTACATAAGAACTGAAAATTTGTTGTGCAAAGCATTTTTGGCGGAAGGAACTTATATTTCAAGAAGCAATATTGAGATTCGTGGAGCCGGATCAAGAACTTATAGTCCTGTTTTTAATGATGATACTAATAATTCAGGTACAAGTGCAATAATAGGTTTTAGCTCAGCAGCAATAATTAATTTGTTAAAAAAGAAGAAAGCAAGAATTAAATCCTATCCTGTAGTATTAAATATTGAAACAGGAGAATTAGAGTAAAACTTAACCTTTCACAATCTTATTATAACTCGTAGCAATTCCCTTTATTAACGAAGAGCTAAAACCCTGGTGTTCCATTTCATTTAACCCGGCAATAGTACATCCCTTAGGTGTGGTTACTTTATCAATTTCCTGTTCAGGGTGACTGCCTTTTTGCAGTAACAATTCTGCAGCGCCTTTTACGGTTTGTGCAGCAATTAAATTAGCCACCGCACTGCTAAAACCAATTTCAATGCCGCCTTGTATGTTTGCACGTATGTAACGCATGGCATATGCGGTGCCACAAGCACCTAACACGGTGGCGGCATCCATCAGTTTATCTTCAATCATTACCACTTTACCTACAGTTTCAAATAATCCTTTTACAAAATCAATTTGAGTGCTGCTGGCATTGTCGTGGCTTATGCAGGTCATGCTTTCCTGTATGGCAATGGCAGTATTGGGCATTGCACGGAAAAGGGCAATTTTCTTTTTTGCCATTTCTGCTAAATCTGTTAATGATACGCCGGTAATTACAGATACCAGCACATGCTTTGTAGTTATATCTTTTTTTATGTTTGCAATTACTTCCGCCACCTGGAAAGGTTTAACAGCCAATAAAATCAGTTCGCTTTTCTTTACAGCTTCGTTATTATTGTTTGTAACGGCCACGCCTTTATCTGCCAATGCTTTTAGTGTGGCAGTATTTCTTTTTGTAATAGTAATATCTGCCGCTTTGCAAAACCTGCTTTTCAATAAACCTTCAGCAATGGCAGTACCTAAATTACCGCCACCTATAATTGCAATTTTCATAATTAGTAAAATAAATTTTTGCTCAAATAATTTTGTACATAATCAATTACGCCATCTTCTAACGAATAAAAATGATTATGGTAACCTGCATGGTGCAGCTTGCTCATATTTGCTTCTGTAAAGTACTGGTATTTATCCCTTATGTCTTCGGGCATATCAATATACTCAATAACCGGCGGCAGGTTTAATCCTGTAAAAACTGCCGTAACCAAATCGCTGAAAGCTCTTGCTTTGCCGGTACCTAAATTATACAAACCGTTATTTACTTTCATTATGCTGGATGGCGGCATACACCATTCCTGCATTAGCCAGTTGCAAACACTCACCACATCTTTTACATACACAAAGTCACGCAGTTGTTTACCATCTTCAAAACCTTCTTTATGAGATTTAAACAGTTTTACTTTTCCCGTTTGTTTTATTTGATTAAACGAATGAAAAATAACACTGGCCATTCTTGCTTTATGATATTCATTAGGCCCATAAACGTTAAAGAATTTAAGACCGGCCCAAAATGGCGGTGCAAAATTTTCATTTTCGGCATGATGCACAGCCCATTTATCAAATTCATTTTTTGAAACGCCATAAGGATTTAGTGGTTGCAGCGTTTCAATCACATAATGATTATCGCTGTACCCATATTCACCGGCGCCGTAGGTAGCTGCAGAGGAAGCATACACTAAAGGGATTTTATTTTCTGTACAATACTTCCATATTTTTTGTGAGTACTCAACATTCAGTTTTTGATGAATGGAATAATCAAATTCTGTAGTATCCGTTCTGGCGCCTAAGTGATATACAAAGTCAATTTTAATATTCTCTTTCTGCAGCCATTCAAAAAGGTTATCTCTTTCAACCCTTACTTTATATTTTTTGTGCAGCAGGTTCAGCTCTTTTTCATCATCATCAAAAGCATCTACCAAAATTAAATTTTCATAACCATTTTGGTTAAGATAGCTTACTAAACAGCTTCCGATAAAACCGTATGCGCCGGTTATGATAATTGTTGCAGAGGTTTGCATTTTGACAGGTTAATTTATTTATAGTGCTGATAGTGCATGTTCACTTTCGTGGCCGGCTAACAGGTTCCCAATAGCATTATCATACTTTTCTTTCCAGTCAATAATGGTTCCCCAGTTTTCTCCATTTATTACAACACCGCCTTCTGTAACAGTGCCTAAATAAGTAGTGCTAATGTTTAGTTTTTCAAGCAGCAGTACAAAATCATTTCTTTTTTCTTTTGCCACAGTTATCACTACACGGCTTTGTGCTTCGCCAAACCAAAATGCATCGTTACGGATGGATGCATCTGCTTTACTTACATTAAAACCAAGATTGCGGTTAAAGCCACTTTCCAGTAATGTTATAAACAAACCGCCTTCGCTTACATCATGTGCCGATTCTATTAAATGATGTGATATCATTTTTCGCACTGCTTTTTGCAAATTAAATTCTTCATCCAAATCAAAATATGGTGCAGGAGAATGTTCTACACCACAAATTTTATGCAGGTACTCTGATGAATTAATATCGTTACGCTGTGTGCCAATTAAATAAATTTCATCTTCACTTTCTTTATAATCCATCGTCATTTTAGCATCAGCATTGTCCAGCAAACCCACCATGCCAATAGTTGGTGTAGGATACACTGCTCCCTCCGGCCCCTGGTTATAAAAGCTTACGTTACCGCCGGTAACAGGCGTATCAAATTTTACGCAAGCTTCACCCATACCTTTTATGGCGTGTACAAACTGGTAATACACTTGTGGGTCAAACGGATTACCAAAATTTAAACAGTTAGTAATACCTAATGGTTCGCCACCGCTGCAAACAATATTACGTGCGGCTTCCGCTACTGCAATCATGGCGCCTTTGTAAGGGTCTGCAAAAACATAACGGCTGTTGCAATCTGTTGTTAAGGCCAATGCTTTGTTGGTTGGCTTTGCAATTACAATTGCTGCATCGCTTGGCGCATTGGTGCTTGCATTACCTGCACCCACCATACTGTCGTACTGCACATATATCCATTTTTTGCTGGCAATATTTGGTATTTGCACTAACTGCTCTGCCACCGCTTTTAAATTTTGTGGTACAGTAATATTGTCTGCATTAAATGCTTTTATCTTTTCAAAATATTTTGGTTCGGTATAAGCTCTGTCGTTTTGTGGTGCGCCACCGCCTAATACTAATTCATGTGCCGGCAATGTTGCTTCCAGTTGCCCGTGCATAAAAAACTGCAGCATACCATCATCAGTAACTTCTCCAATTTCACTGCAGGGCAAATCCCACTTTTCAAACACATCAATAACCAATTGTTCCTTTCCTCTTTCGGCCACCAATAACATGCGTTCCTGGCTTTCACTTAATAACAGTTCCCATGCCTTCATATTTTTTTGACGGGTCGGTACTTTATCCAAATCAATGCGCATGCCTGCTTCGCCTTTTGCACTCATTTCGCTGGTGCTGCATATAATACCCGCCGCACCCATATCCTGCATACCAACTACTGCGCCGGTGTTCATTACTTCAAGGCATGCTTCCAGTAATTTTTTTTCCTGGAAGGGGTCGCCAACCTGTACAGCAGGTAAATCTTCTGCACTGTCTTCTGTAATGTCGGCGCTTGCAAAACTGGCGCCGCCAATACCATCTTTACCGGTGGCACTGCCTACAAAAAATACCGGGTTGCCTTTTACTTTGCCAGAGGTGGCAGAAATGGTTTGTCCATTTTTTAAAATACCCACACTCATGGCATTTACCAATGGGTTGGTATGATAGCAGTCTTCAAAATAAACTTCGCCGCCAACAGTGGGTACACCAAAGCAGTTGCCGTAGTGGCCAATGCCATGCACAACACCTGCTAACAAATGTTGTGTTTTAGCTTCTTTTAAATTACCAAAACGCAAACTGTTTAAAGATGCTATGGGCCTTGCGCCCATTGTAAAAATATCACGGTTAATACCGCCTACACCTGTTGCTGCACCCTGGAAAGGCTCAATAGCACTTGGGTGATTGTGGCTTTCAATTTTAAACACCACACCATAACCATCACCAATATCCATCAACCCTGCATTTTCTTCTCCCGCTTTCACCAGCATTTTCTTTCCTTCACGTGGTAATGTTTTTAACCACTTAATAGAGTTTTTGTAACTGCAGTGTTCGCTCCACATAGCACTGAAGCAACATAGTTCAGTAAAGTTGGGGGTGCGGCCTAATTTCTGTTTTATCAATTCAAATTCTTCAGGGGTAATACGCAGTTGTTCAGCGGTTTTAACGGTTACTTCCATAAATTTTGTGCGGTAAAAAATTTAAAACGCAAAGGTAGTGGTAGCAATACTTTGTTTTGTCTAAATATTTTAACTATCTACTCACAGCAAAAAATTGCGCAATAAATTTTAAGCAAACTACTATTGGCAAATAAATATTTCAACAATAGGGCTGGCTTTAGAATTTTAAACAAACCTGAGTTCACTTACTTCTTTTACTCATGATTAGTAAGGCAGCAGCAACAGAAAGTTGGGTAAAATAGTGTTAGTAGCCATCTCAAAAGGCAAACAAAACCTGTTTAAATGTTTTTTTAATTTAATAATATGCCAGGCAGGGCTAAAAATAACTAACTCAATGAAAATCACCGGAAACGATTGCGCAATAAAGTTTTTTATTTTTTCAGCGAATTAAAAAATGTAAAAAAATATAATATTTATAATTATCCACAAAAAGCTAATTTTTTGTGTTAAAACCACAGAAAAAATATGATTTACTTAATCATTTTGTTATTTTTGAGGCATAAAATTAAAAAATATGGCATCAATTCGTTTCAATGCTCTGGAGAACCTCACCAGCAATCCAGTTGAAGTAAAGGTATCCGGGGCAGCAAAAATTACCGGAATTTTTAATGAAAACGTGTTTACCTTAAAGGTAGCCCGTCAGTTTTTAAGTGATGAAGCTTACAAAAGCTTGGTAGCCTCAATAAAAAGCGGCAAAAAAATAGACCGTATGATGGGCAGCCAGATTGCCAATGGCGTTAAAGCATGGGCAGAAACTAAAGGTGTTACACACTATACACACTGGTTTCAACCATTAACTGGTTTATCTGCAGAAAAACACGATTCATTCTTTACATTAAAGGGCGATGGAACACCCATTGAAGAATTTGATGGCGGCGCTTTAATACAACAAGAACCTGATGCATCTTCTTTTCCCAGCGGTGGTTTAAGGGCAACTTTTGAAGCCCGTGGTTATACAGCATGGGATCCTTCTTCTCCTGCATTTATTATGGAAATTGGCCAGGGTAAAACTTTATGTATCCCTACAATTTTCGTTTCATATACCGGTGAATCATTAGATGCTAAAACTCCTTTATTAAAAGCATTGGTTGCAATTGATAAAGCTGCTGTTGATGTATGCCAGTATTTTGATAAAAATGTAACAAGAGTAACACCCACTTTAGGTTGGGAACAAGAATATTTTTTAGTGGATGCCGGTTTGGCAAATGCACGCCCTGACTTAGTAATGACAGGCCGCACTGTATTTGGCCATGCACCTGCAAAAGGCCAGCAGTTGGAAGACCACTACTTCGGTACCATTCCTGAAAGGATTTATGCTTTCATGCGTGACTTTGAAGAAGAATCTTACAAACTGGGTATTCCTTTACGCACCCGCCATAACGAGGTGGCACCTGCACAGTTTGAGTGTGCGCCTATTTTTGAAGAAGTTAATATTGCGGTTGACCACAACCTGCTGTTAATGGATATTATGACAAGGGTTTCTAAACGTCATAATTTAAAAGTGTTACTGCACGAAAAACCATTTGCCGGTATTAACGGTAGCGGTAAACACAATAACTGGAGTATGGCTACAGATACAGGCGTTAACCTGTTAGCTCCTGGTAAAACTCCAAAAACCAACTTAATGTTCTTAACGTTCTTTGTTAATACCATTAAAGCGGTTTACGATTACTCTGATTTATTAAGAGCTTCTATTGCCAGCGCCGGTAACGATCACCGTTTAGGTGCTAACGAAGCGCCTCCTGCAATTATCTCTGCATTTATTGGTAAATACTTAACACAGGTTTTAGAACAGGTTGAAACAAGAGTGGGTGGTAAGTTTGATGAGCAGGATGAAGCTATGCTGAAACTGGATATTCACCGCAGCATTCCTGAATTAATGCTGGATAATACAGACCGTAACCGTACTTCTCCTTTTGCCTTTACTGGTAATAAATTTGAATTCCGTGCGGTGGGTTCTGCAGCAAACTGTGCCACTAACATGACGGTGTTAAACACTATTGTTGCTGAAACATTAAAGACATTTAAGAAAGATGTAGATGCTTTAATTGAAAGCGGCGAGAAAAAAGAAGTAGCTATTATGCACATACTGCAGAAGTATGTTGTAGAAAGTAAAAAAGTGTTGTTTGAAGGCGATGGTTATAGCGAAGCATGGGCTAACGAAGCAGAAAAACGTGGTTTGCCTAATGTTAAAACAACGCCGCAGGCACTGGATGCATACCTTACAGACAAAGCGAAACACTTATTTGAAAGCAACAGCATTTACAGCCATAGCGAACTGGAAGCCCGCCATGAAATTATGCTGGAAGACTACATTAAAAAAGTGCAGATTGAAGCAAGGATTATGGGTGAACTGGCTACTACGTATGTACTGCCTTCTGCCATTAAATACCAGAACATTTTAATCACCAATATTAAAGGATTAAAAGAAGCAGGCTTAAAAGAAGATGCTTATGCCAATCAGTTACAGTTGGTAGAAGCTATCAGCAAGCATATTGGTATAATGAGCGACAGCGTGGAAAAAATGATTGAAGAAAGGAAGAAAGCAAACGATATGGCAAGCACGAGGGACAAAGCCATTGCTTATTGCGACAATGTAAAAGGTAAATACTTTGATATTATCCGCTACCATGTAGATAAGCTGGAGCTGATTGTGGATGATGCACACTGGTTACTGCCTAAATACAGAGAAATGCTCTTTTTGAGATAAAATAGCTGGCAAGCAAATCTGTCAAGCCGCAAGGCCTGACGCAATCGTTGTTAAACCCCGCCTTATGGCGGGGTTTGCATTTTATAGCTGTTTTGTAAAAATTACGAAATAGGAATCTTCGTTTAGCTTTTCTTAAAATACTTTAATTGACGTTTTAATTTTTTAGGAAGTGGTTTGCCTGCCTGATAATTCATTAGTTGTTTGTATAAGCCTTCAGGAGATTATTTGTTGCGGTTAATTATGGCTTCAATAACTCCGTAGAAAAAAGCAATAGCAAAAAATGCGGCAATTAAGCCAGAGGCAAAACTATAAAAGTAAAGCGGCGGGGTTAGCCCATATACAGCAAAAGCAGTACTCCCCAAGGTTAGCGTAGTAAAAACATAAATCCGGGTTTTTGTTTTTTTGTACTGTTGAAAATAAAAGTCAATTATTTTTTCCGAAGTTTCATCTTTACCATACTCTTTTAAAAATTGCTCTTTGGTATAGTTTTTTATGTTAGTGAGAATTGTATCTCTTATTGCTCCAATACTTTTTAGTGGTTGCAACAGGCATAGAATACAAACAGCAAATGTTGAGAGTAATTTCATACAACCGTTTAAAAGAAAGATGCAGCAGATTGTGAAGTTGCTGCATCTTTAAACTATATTATTTTACTTTAAAACAATACGGGCTTGCATAAGTTGAATCTGGAGTTATTCCTAAAACCTGCTTTAATAAATATAAATGTAAGGGTGTGTCTTTAAAATAAATACGGTAAAATGCTTTTGTGCATTTATCATTTTTTCTAAACACATTTGCAGCATTTGATAAGCCAAAATTAAAGTAGCCTCTTCTTTTGGGTATTATGCCTAATTTAAATTCATATGTATTGGCAGATTCAATAAAACTATATTCTCGTATTCCAGTTGTATTTGAGTTTGCCACTGGAATTCCTTTTATCAAAACATAATTGAATTCATTTGCTGCATATACGGGTGAGTTAGGGTCTATTAATTCACCAAACCCTATGGCTGTTCCTAAATTTGATGCATTTGTATATGAAATTATTTGACCACTCAATAAGTCTTTTTGTGATGTTGGCGCATTAATTTCCAGCCAAATGGTATCACCAATATTAATACTATCATATGGGTTTAAAACTTTTGCAAGAGCTTCAAAACTATATGAAGTTTCGGTGCAGTTACCATTTTTTTTACATGTACTTGAAGTGAAAATAATATAGCACACTATTGCAAGAGCAAAATATAGCTTTTTCATATTTGGATTTTTAATAGTTATAAAATCCAAAGAGTGCAGTTACATTTGCGACTTGGTTATTATTATTTTCATTCAGCAACCTTTGCCGATAAGCAGGTATTGTTGTAATATCGTCATCAAGTGCATCAAAAAACTGTTGATTAGTATATCCAGAAACTAAGTCGCCAGGTTGCAAGGGATTAGCCGTAGCAGCAAAATCATTTCTTGTATCAAACAAATCATAAAATAGTCCTTGCGGTATCCACCTAAACGGGCCGTTGGTCCTTGCAGGGCTAAAATCTTCTAATAAATTTAAATTACTGCTTAATCCAAAAACAGGGGAGTTAAAATTGCCTACACAGTTTGATTTCATATAATTAATTTAAAATAAAGAGACAGCAGGCCGATAAGTTGCTGCATCGCCCATTCCAATAATAGTTAGAATATTTCATATTTTCTCATCTTAATTTTAAACCTTTAGCTTTTCGATAAGTCTCTTACTCACAAAAAAACAACAATGAAAAAAATATTCTTCGCTTTATTAACAACAGTTATTGTCTTTACCGCCCACTCACAAGTACAACGTAAACGTGCCATTCAGCCTGTATCAGATTCAACAACAACAATAAATGCCAAAGAAAACAGGCAAGGCAAAAAAGAAATGCTGAAAGAGCTGAACCTTACCAAAGAGCAAAAAGTAAAAATGAAGGAACTGCGCCAGGATGGAAAAGCAAAAATGGACGAAATACAAAACGACAGTAAATTAAGCGATGCAGAAAGGCAAACAAAGCTAAAAGCATTAAAAGCGGAGCAACTAAAGAAAACAATGGCACTGCTGAATGATGAACAAAAGGAAAAAATGAAGCAAATGCGTAAAGGCAAGAAAGGGCAGGCTGATGAAGCAACAATGATGGATGAGAATTAAACTTTGCACATATAAGGAGCAGGTTGAGCATCAACCGGGCCGTTCTTAACCGAACGGCTTTTTTTATACTTTTGCCGCATGGAAAAAGTATTTAGTTACAGCACGCTGTATACATTTTGCAAAAATGTGTTTACAGCAATGGGCAGCAGCGAAGCAGATGCCACCACCGCAGCAAAAGCATTGGTGGCTGCAGATGCAAGAGGTATTGACAGCCATGGTGTGGCAAGATTGAGCGGTTATGTACGCCTGTGGGAAGCCAAGCGGGTGAATGCAACACCCAATGTACGTGTGGTGCATGAGTCGCCTTCAACAGCTGTGGTGGATGGTGATGCGGCACTGGGTTTAGTAGCAGCGCCATTTGCCATGCAAGTGGCAATTGATAAAGCAAAAAACTGTGGCACAGGTTGGGTGAGTGTAAAAAACAGTAATCATTTTGGTATTGCAGGTTACCATGCTATGATGGCGCTGCCGCATGATATGATTGGCATTGCAATGACGAATGCCAGCGCTTTAGTAGCGCCTACTTTTTCTACAGAAAGAATGTTAGGTACCAACCCTATTGCTGTTGCCATACCGGCTGGTAACGAACCGGCTTTTGTTGCCGACTTTGCAACCACCACTGCTGCTAACGGCAAACTGGAAATTCTGCAAAGAAAAAATGCCAATACTCCATTGGGCTGGGTGCAAACAAAAGAAGGTAATGCCAGCACCAATGCCAATGAATTAAAAACCGGTGGTTCTTTATTGCCATTGGGCAGCGACAGGGAGCACAGCAGCCATAAAGGATATGCATTGGGTGCTATTGTAGATATTTTTTCTGCCGTGTTGAGCGGTGCTAATTATGGCCCGTGGGTGCCGCCGTTTCCTGCGTATGTACCCATGCCGGAAAATATGCCGGGTGAAGGCATTGGCCATTTCTTTGGCGCCATGCGTATTGATGCTTTTAGAACTGCAGATGAATTTAAAGCCAATATGGATAACTGGATAACACGTTTCCGCAGCGCTAAAACAGTTGCCGGCGAAGAAAAAGTTTTAATACCCGGCGACCCGGAAAGGGAAATGGAAGCAGAACGAATGAAAAATGGTATCCCGGTTTTAGATGTGGTGGTGGAAGATTTGATTAAGACAGGGGAGAAATTCTCGGTTTCGTTTGCATAATTACATTTGGAATAGCACTGTACATAAAATACTTTTGCAAAAATTTTAAAAATCAATTTTTCACTTTAAAAAATTACCGTAAAGCGGTATTGGGGGAGGGGTTATGAAAATAATGAAATTTGGGGGCACCAGTGTTGGAAAGCCCGAAAGAATGCACCAGGTTAGCCAGTTAATAACGGCTGATGATGAACAAAAAATTGTGGTACTCTCTGCATTAAGCGGCACCACCAACAGCTTAGTAGAAATTAGCAATGCAATGGCTTCTGCCAATAAAAGTGAAGCCAAACAGTTAATTGAAAAATTAGAAAATCATTATAAAGAATTTGTAAAGCAATTACTGAAGAGTGATGAAGGTTTGGCAAGTGCTAATAAAGTTTTACAGGAACATTTTGAGTTTCTGTACATAATTCTTAAAATATCTTTTAGCGAAGCATTGAATAAAGATATTTTGGCACAGGGCGAATTGCTGAGTACAAAATTGTTTTGCATCTATCTTACCGAACATAATATTGACCATGCTTTTTTACCTGCACTGGAGTTTATGACCATTGACAGTTACGATGAGCCGCAGGTAGGTACTATAAAAGTTAAACTGGCGCAGGTATTAAAACAATTAGGCGAAAAGAAACTGTACATTACACAAGGATATATTTGCCGCAACTCAAAAGGAGAAGTGGATAATTTAAAACGAGGCGGCAGTGATTACAGCGCTTCATTAATTGCAGCTGCTATCAACGCCAGTGCCTGCGAAATTTGGACGGACATTGACGGTATGCACAACAACGACCCACGCATTGTTAAAAAAACATACCCCATTGAACAGTTAAGTTTTGATGAAGCTGCAGAGCTGGCTTATTTCGGTGCAAAAATTTTACACCCGGCAAGTATTTGGCCGGCTCAATTTTATAATGTGCCTGTAAAACTGCTGAACACAATGGAGCCCGCCGCAAAAGGTACTTTAATTACTGAAAAAGCAGGCAGCGTAGGAGCTAAAGCCATTGCAGCAAAAGATGGCATTACTGCTATACGTATAAAAAGCAGCCGCATGTTACTGGCTTATGGTTTTTTACGTAAAGTGTTTGAAGTGTTTGAAAAATACCGCACTTCCATTGATATGGTTACCACCAGCGAAGTAGCCGTTTCTGTTACTATTGATAATGATGTTTTTTTAAAAGATATTATTAAAGAACTGGAACCATTTGGAACAGTTGAGATTGACAGTAACCAAACACTGGTATCAGTAGTAGGCAACGAAATTGAAGAAACAAAAGATGTAATGAAAAAACTGTTTGATGCTATTGAACCGATACCTGTGCGTATGGTTAGCTATGGTGGCAGTAAACATAATGTAACGCTGTTAATTGACAGGCAGTATAAAGAACAAACATTGCAATTATTAAACACAGGTTTGTTCGGCTTGTAAGAGAAAATAAAAGTCTGCAATAAAAATTTAAAAGGCACTCATTAATGGAGTGCCTTTTGTTTTTAATATGTAAACGTATTGCTTTTTTATAATTGAAATTTATAATAGACGCTAATAATGATGAATAGATTTAATAACAGGCAATTTGTAATAAAATAACCAATGCACTTAACATTTCATTTGCAACTTTTTGCAGTCTTTGTTCGTCTTATGTTTGGTTTTTCATAGGATATTGGATAAAAAGCGGGGCTGAATTTCTATTCTGGCCCTTTTTTATTTTTAACACTATAACTGTAAGCCGTTTTGCTATAAGAAATAAAATCTATTCGAATAAAAGGGAAATTTTTAATCAGCCCGGGTAAATTGCTCCAAATAAAAAAACTGATACCGTTCCTTTTGTCATTCGCTCAATTAATATAACAATAGCTTTTGATGCAAGGGCAGATATAGCGCATAAAACAAATCGCTTCTTGTTTTACCTGTCGTGTCTCCTCAGCTTTGTTTAGCATTGGTAAAAGGCGACGAAATAATTTCACCTAAGGCTTCGTGTTCTTTCAGTTCAGCAATAATAATTGTGTTTTCTTTTTCTTCATTTTTTTTACTGAATGATAAGAACTGTCATTTTAATTAATAATACTGATGAAGAAACGGTAAAAATGACAATAAAAAAACTCCTCAGTTTACTGAGGAGTTGTAAGGTAAATGATAACGTCTTTTACAATATCAGCATAGCATCTCCATAACTGAAGAAGCGGTATTTATCTTTTATTGCTTTTTTATAAGCTTCCATCATTAAATCGTAACCGGCAAAAGCGCAGGCCATAATTAACAGGCTTGTTTTTGGCAGGTGAAAGTTGGTAACCAGCGAATCTGCAATACTGAAATTGTATGGCGGATGAATAAAGTGGTTGGTCCAGCCTTCGGATGGTTTTAATAATTTTTGTGCGGTAAACGAAGATTCTAAAGACCGCATTGTGGTAGTGCCTACAGAGCAAATACGGTTACCGTTTTGCTTTGCTTTGTTTACAATATTGCAGGCAGTTTCTTCCACACGGTAATATTCTGCATCCATTTTATGTTTGCTTAAATCTTCCACTTCAATTGGGCGAAAAGTTCCCAGGCCGGTATGTAAAGTGGTTTCTGCAAAACGAATGCCTTTAATCTCTAAGCGTTTAATCAGCTCTTTACTAAAGTGTAAACCGGCAGTAGGTGCGGCAACAGCTCCTTCATGCTTTGCATACACGGTTTGGTAACGTTCTTTATCTTCTTCTTCAGGTTTGCGCTTAATGTATTTAGGTAATGGTGTTTCACCTAAAAATTCCAGCATATTGCGGAAGGCTTCATCAGTATCTTCCCATAAAAAACGAATAGTACGTCCACGGCTGGTGGTGTTGTCAATTACTTCTGCCACCAGTTCATCATTTTCACCAAAATACAATTTGTTACCTACACGAATTTTGCGGGCAGGGTCTACAATAACATCCCAAAGGCGGTTGGGCTTGTTCAGTTCTCTTAAAAGAAATACTTCAATTTTAGCACCTGTTTTTTCTTTGCGGCCATACATGCGTGCAGGAAAAACTTTTGTGTTGTTTACCACAAACACATCTTTGTCATCAAAGTAGTCAATAATTTCTTTAAAGTGTTTGTTCTCTATTTGCCCTGTGTTGCGGTGAATAACCATCAGCCGGCTGTCTTCACGTTTTTTGGTTGGGTTTTGGGCAATTAAGTTTAATGGAAGGTCGAAACGGAACTGGGATAATTTCATGTAATTACTTGTTTTTAGTTATTACATGCCGTGTACAGAAAGATTATATCAATAGCCTGGTTAAAGGCACTTATCATGTTACGGCATGATTTGGAAGGCGCAAAGATAGGATAAATACAGCTTTTACTCAAAGTTTTTAAGGAAATACAGGCGATGATGTGCTTAAATACTTTGCCGGGCCTGAAAAAGCAAAAGCTAAAAGTAAAGATGTTTACAAACACCTTTCAACTTTTAGCCTTTACCATTACGTCTAAACTCTGTAGTTTAATTGGCTTTAATTACCTCATACCATATTTCCCCGTTTTGCTGAACTACCGGTTTGTATTGTGCTCCGTCTGCTGTGTAATAAGTTTCGCCGTCAATTGTTACGGTTTCGTAACCAGCGGGCAGGCTTTCTACTACTGCACCAACCGGTGGAGAAACCACATAATAATAATTATCCCTGTAATCGTAATAAGTACCGTTGTAATAGTAATAAGGATAATTATTTACCCTGAGGCTTCTGTAACCAGCGGGCAATACTGAAATATAAATACCAACCGGAGGGGCTATAACGCTAAAAATATTGTTGTATGGCCGGTAAAAAACACCGTCCCAATACCTGTACCCAATTCCGCCAAAACTAATATTAATGTAAGTGGCGGGCAGTGTGCGGTAACAATAATTTCTGCGTGGTAAATAATCAAAACGCCAGCTTGGATTAGTGCGGCTGTAAACAGGCACTGTAGTAACTATATAGTTGGGCCTGTATGCTGGCCTGTTAAAACTTCCAAAGCGGTTGTTGTTAAAATTATTATCATTTCTTCTTCCGGCAGCACTGTAGTTATTGGTTGTTGATGGGGGCCTGTTACTATTATTTTGCCCGCCATTATTATTAAAACGTCCGTTTTGATCATTACTGCGGCTATTATTTACCGGGGGACGATTGGGTACATTATTATTTCCGTTGTTAAAATTCCTGCTGGAGTTATTATCCGGTGTTGTTGAAGGAGTGTTGTTTCTTTGTTCATTTCGTGACTGCATCTGCCTGTTATCGGCAACACGGTTATTGTCCCTGTTGTTATCTGCGTTGCCTCTTTCAATATTTCTGTTGTTCCTGTTAAAATCCCCGCTGTTATTTTGCCAGTTGTTATTGCGGCCGGTATTGTTGCTGGCAGCCCTTTGTTCATTATTGTTGCCTCTTACATTGCTGTTATTATTACTCCGCTCGCCGCCGCCACGCCGTTGCGCCGTTGCCTGGCCGGTGGTTAATAAAATAAATGCAATGCCTGCAGCCGTACCCAGTATAAAATACCGGGAAGGTTTAAAAGTTGTTGTATTAGTTTTCATTCTAGTGCTTTTTAAAACTTTTAAAATTGATTGAGTGTCTTTATTATCAGACGATAAATAATCACAAAAATCTCTCCTAAAATCTTTTTTTACAGAATTGTAACATATTTATAGTATTTGAAAAATGGGGAATGAAAAGTCATTGCATTATTTTTTTTCTAAAATTTATTTTTAATGTTTAAGATAAAGTCCATATATAATCTTTGCACTATCTTTATACAAATACAGCACCTAAATGAGAGTAATTACCACCCTTTTGCTGTTTGCATTATCCGTACTTAACGCAAATGGCCAATCATCAAAAAAACAAGAAAAGAAATACCAGGGCCTTTTATGGGAGATAACCGGCAACGGGCTTGCACGGCCAAGCTATCTTTTTGGCACCATGCATGTAAGCAACAAGCTGGCATTTCACCTGGCCGATTCATTTTTTACCGCTATTAAAAATGTAGATGTGGTGGCACTTGAAACTAACCCCGCCAACTGGCAGGAAGACTACAGCAAGCCCACCATTTTTAGCAATAGTAGTTATGGCGGTGCCGATGCCATGTATTCCATGCTGGACATGCCAAATGATTACCTGCGTAAAAGCACTTTTGCCATTAGCAAATATGAAAATAACCTGAAGCTTGCTTTTGCAACAGAGCCTGCAATGATAAACGGCATGTTGTACCGTACGTATAATTATGGAGCCGATTTTGAAGAAGACACTTACCTGGATATGTACATTTTTCAAACCGGCAGCAAGCTGGGTAAAAAAATGGCAGGGGTGGAAAATTTTGAGGAAAGCGAAAAATTAGTGGCAGAAGCTTATAAAGATGCAGCCAAAGAAAGGCGCACATCTAAAAAAAGCTATGATGAAGATTACAGTTATGAAGACAACATAAAAAACCCTTACACCATTGAAGATGCCTACCGCAAAGGCGATTTAGATATGCTGGACAGCATGGAACAAAAACAGTTTAACAGTAAGGCTTTTTTAGAAAAGTTTTTATACAAGCGGAATGAAATACAGGCAAACTCAATTGACTCTATTATAAAAAGCAAAACAAGTTTATTTGTAGGCGTGGGCAGTGCACACCTGCCGGGTAAAAGAGGTGTAATTGAAATGCTGCGTGCAAAAGGCTATAAGCTGCGCCCTGTACGCATGGGAGAAAGAGACGGGTTGCAAAAAGAAAATATTGACAAGATTAGAGTGCCGGTGAGTTTTAAATCTGTTGCGGCTGATGATGGTGCATTTACAGTGGAAATTCCCGGTGATAAATTTTACAGTTTTAGCAAGTTTGGTGATTTAAATACAAAGCAATATGCTGATATGGGTAATGGCGCCTATTATGTGGTAAGCCGTGTAAAAACTGATGGCATGTTACTGGGCGATGATGAAACTGATGTATATAAAAAAGTAGACAGCCTGTTATATGAAAATATACCCGGTAAAATTTTAAAGAAAAGCCTCATTACCAAAAACGGTTATAAAGGTTTTGATATTACCAACCGCACCCGCAGAGGCGATGTGCAGCGCTATAATATTTTTGTTACACCTTTTGAAGTAATGATTTTTAAAATAAGCGGCATTGGCGATTATGTAACAGAAGGTAATGAAGCAACCCGTTTTTTTAATTCAGTAAACTTTAGGCAGGATGCCGATAAAGGCTGGGTAAATTATTCTCCGGCAGTGGGCGGTTTTGCAGTAAAAATGCCGCACACGCCCATACTGCAAAAAGATTTTACAAGCGACAGGCTGGAATACACTGCCTTTGATAAAGCGGAAAATATTACTTACTCCCTGTTTAAAGCAAGTATTCATAATTACGATTTTATTGAGGAAGATACTTTTGACTTAAACCTGATGGAAGAGAGTTATGCTTCCTCAGAAATAATAGATAAACAAACTGCCCGGCAGTTTTCAAAATGGCAGGGATATCCTTCACTTGATTGTAAGTATAAACACAAAGACGGTACTTACACTGCTGTGCGTTATTTAATACAGGGCCCCAATTATTTTACCCAGTTGGTTCATTACAAAACAGAATCAAAATCTGTTAAGCAATACTTTGATTCATTCCGTATTGTGCCAATAATTTATCCTGAGGTAAAATTACGTACCGATACAGCTATGCGGTTTACTGTAAAATCACCTGTATTTCCTGATGAAAAGAAGCAAAACGACCTGATGGAAACATTGCAGAATATGATGGGCAGTTATGGCATGGATGAAGATGAAGTTGCAGTTCCGAAAATAAAATTTAAAACAATTGGCACTGATACCACCGGCGAAAAAATATTTGTTGCTTACATGCAAATAGCTAAAAACAGTACTATAAAAGATTCGCTGGAAATGTTTGGAAACAAAGGCCTGCTGATGGAAGGTATGGATAAAGGCCAAACATACATCACAATAAAAAAAGACAGTGGTGTTACAGCTTCCGGGTTCCGTTATTTGTTGCGCCAGGTTACCGATACAGGCAGCAGCCGTACCATAATTACAAAGGCATTTAATAAAGGAGCACATGTTTTTGCAATTGTTACAGAAACCGATACGCTTACACCACAAAGCAGTTTGCTTACTAATTTTATATCAAGCTTTGCGCCGGCAGATACATTAACTGCAGCATCTCCTTATGCAAAACGCAATGCAGAGTTTTTTAAAAACTTTGTAAGTAAAGACAGTGCCACACATGCCAAAGCATTAAAGCTGATGGAGAAGATTGAGTTTGATTCTGCCGATGTGCCGCAACTGAAAAAAATTATTGATACCCTTACATGGAAATCGAAGGATTACCTTCAGCTGAAACAGGATTTTATCGGGTCGCTTGGCGATATTAAGGACAGCACTTTAGTAGACTATCTTAAACAATTGTATGTTGCTGCTAAAGACACTGCAGATTTACAGAATAAATTGCTGATGACATTGCTGCGTATGCAAACAAAAAAATCTTTTACCGCATTTAAAGACCTTATAATAATGGAACCGCCTGTAGTTACAGATGATGATAACAGTTACAGGTATAGTGATTATTCGGTGAGTCTTGGAAGGTACGCCCGAACTACTACCCGGAGAACAAACTATGGCAGCAGCTGGTATCCGTTATACGATACATTATCGCTTGCAAAAATTGTTTTTCCAGATATGCAGCAACTGATTAACCTGGATGATTATAAGTCCAATGTTATGGAATTGCTGACCACTTTGGTTGATAGCGGATATGTAGATCCTAAAGAGTATGAACAATACGTTTCTAAATTTTATGTAGAAGCAAAACAGGAATTAAAAAAGGAAAAGGCAAAAGAAAATCAGCAATCCATTGCAAAAGCTGAAAAAGCCAACAAGGCAGATGATGAAGATGATCAAGATGATGATAAGGACAGCGACAATGAGCTGTTGCAGGGCTATGCAATATTGTTACTGCCTTACTGGGATAAAAATCCGGGAGTACCTGTATTTTTTGAAGATGTGATGAAACTGAAGAATAAAGAAATCCGCTTTAACATGATGATGTTGCTGCTGCGTAATAAAAAACCGGTGGCAGATTCGTTACTGTTAAGCTATGCAGCAGATGAAGACTACCGCATAGAATTATACCGCAAGCTTAAAAAAGAAAAATTGCTTGATAAATTTCCTGCTAAATATAATAACCAGGCAGACCTTGTTAAAAGTGCATTAATGGGCTCAACATCCTATTATAACAAATACGACACTTTGGTTTTCCTTGATAAACTGCCCGCTACTTACAAAGACAAAAAAGGCGTGGTATATTTTTACAAATACAAAAGCAAAAAGACTGATAAGAAATGGAAAGTGGTTTCCTTTGGATTACAGCCTGAAAATGCAAAAGAGTTTGATGACGACAATGATGCCTTCAACAGCTCAGCAGGTTACAGTTACGACAGGGATGAAGATAATAAACTGGATGAAGAGAAACCGGTGAAGGAGCAATTGCTGAAAAAATTAAAAATCATGCAATATAAAATGCACAGCAGTGCAGCACGCTTTTATGAGAATACGTATGATGATTACAAAGACATTATTACAGAAAAAATAAAATCTAACCGTTTTGGAGATTAAGCAGCTGCCTTCCCGGTACTGCATTAATTAATTGCTGTGTATATGCTTGTTTGGGGTGCTGCCATATTGCTGTGGCAGTACCTTCTTCCACAATTTTTCCTTTGTGCATAACCATAATGCGGTCGCTGATGTAATGCACAACCGATAGGTCGTGAGAGATAAAAATTGAAGTAAAATTAAACTCCTGCTTTAAATCATTTAAAAGATTCAGCACCTGTGCCTGCACGCTTACATCCAGCGCAGAAACACTTTCATCAAAAATTAAAAAAGACGGATTGAGTGCCAATGCACGTGCAATGCAAATACGCTGCCGTTGCCCGCCACTAAACTGGTGTGGATAGCGGTTAAAATGTTCGCTGTTTAAGTTTACCTTTTCAAGTAACTCTATTACTTTATCTTTCCGTTGGCTGTTGCTCTCTAAAATGCCATGTACCTGCAATGGTTCTAAAATAGCATTGCCAATGGTAATGCGTGGGTTTAATGAACCATAGGGGTCCTGGAAAACAATTTGTAAATCTTTACGCATACGGCGCAGGTCCGCAGCTTTGTAAGAAGTAATGTCTTTATCGCCTAAGATTATCTTGCCCGATGTGGAAGGTATTAATTGCAAAATGGTTCTGCCTAAAGTTGTTTTGCCACAACCGCTTTCTCCTACAAGCCCCAATGTTTCACCTTGCATTACAGTAAAGCTTACATCATCCACAGCTTTAAAAACATCGGTTGTTTTGCCAAACAGTTTTTTCTTTAATGGAAAGTGTACGCAAAGATTTTCAATTGTAAGTGCTGGTATGGGTTGTTGTTCTTCAGTGCTGTTTTTTAAATTATTAGCAGTTGCATTTTGCAAGGTGTTGTTTGCTTCATCCTCATTCACAATAAAATCACTTACTACAGGCAGCCTTGTGCCTTTAGTTTTACCGGCGGGCCTGCAGGCAAGCAGGGCTTTTGTATAAGCATGTTGGGGCGCCACTAAAATTTCTTTTGCATTACCCTGCTCCACAATTTCGCCTTTATGCATTACCACAATCTTGTCAGCAATATCGGCCACCACACCTAAATCATGCGTAATTAAAATAACACCCATGTTATTTTGCTGCTGCAAATCTTTAATAAGTTCGAGTATGGTTTTTTGTACGGTTACATCTAAAGCAGTGGTGGGTTCATCTGCAATTAAAAGAGCAGGATTACAGCTAACAGCCATCGCAATCATTACCCGTTGTTTTTGTCCACCGCTTATTTCATGCGGATAACGTTTAAATATTGCTTCAGGATTGGGCAGCTGTACTTTTTCAAACAATGCAATTGTTTTTTTTCTGGCAGCTTTACGCTTTATGTTTTCATGCAGCAGAATAGTTTCCATTACCTGTTTGCCACAGGTAAACACCGGGTTCAGCGATGTCATGGGCTCCTGGAAAATCATTGAAATTTTCCTGCCCCTTATCTCCTGCATTTCATTTTCCGGTGCAGTTAATAAATCTACCGGTTGCTGTTCTTTTTGATAAAAGAATATTTTGCCTTTTGTTTTTGTTGTTTTTTCAGGCAGCAGTTTTAGCAGGCTCATGGCAGTAACAGATTTGCCGCTGCCGCTTTCGCCAACTATTGCAACCAGTTCGCCTTTTTTTATATCAATACTGCTGCTTTTTACAGCCACAGTTGTGTTGCCTTCATTGCTGAAAGCAACAGATAAATTGCGTATTGAAAGCAATGAAGGCAATGGGGGTGAAACTGCTTTTATTAAAATTTAAGATGCCTTACTGTAAGGCCATTGTTAATTAACTGTTTTAAAGAGTCGATACCAATTTTTAAATGCCGCTCTACAAATCCTTCAGTAACTTTTTTATCGCTGGCTTCTGTTTTTACACCTTCAGGAGTCATTGGCTGATCACTCACCAGCAGCAAAGCACCGGTAGGTATGCGGTTGTAAAACCCAACAGAAAAAATAGTGGCCGTTTCCATATCAATAGCATATGCCCTTACTTTTTCCAGGTTTTGTTTAAACTCTTCATCATGTTCCCACACACGGCGGTTGGTGGTATATACAGTACCGGTCCAGTAATCTGTTTCGTAGTCACGTATAGTGGTGGAAATAGCTTTTTGTAAACTAAACGATGGCAGCGCAGGTACAATTGGCGGAAAATAATCGTTGCTGGTACCTTCGCCTCTCATGGCCGCAATGGGCAAAATTAAATCACCAATATGATGGCGTTTTTTTAAGCCCCCGCATTTGCCTAAAAATAATACAGCCTTGGGGTGAATGGCAGTAAGTAAATCCATAACTGTGGCGGCCGTTGGGCTGCCCATACCAAAATTTATTATGGTAATATTTTCAGCCGTTGCGCATTGCATCGGCCGGTCACGGCCAATTACAGGCACATTATTCCATGCTGCAAACATATCTACATAATTGCCAAAATTGGTTAGTAAAATGTACTCTCCAAAATTTTCTAATTGCTGGCCGGTATAGCGTGGCAGCCAGTTGCTTACAATTTCCTCTTTTGTCTTCATATCTTAATTTATTTTTTGTTCGCTGTATTTCTTTTTCCGGCACTGGTGTAAGTATTACATTGTTATTAAAAGGCCTTTTTCAAAAGCTGTTTAATAACCTCACTGCAACCACATACCTTTGCTCAGTCAAATACAACGGGTTAATCGTTAAAATTACAAAATTATTGGCACTGCTGCATGATTAAGATTGAATACCCGCCATATAACCATAAATTAAAACAGGAAGGGAACCGTGATTTTGTTTTCGACAGCTTTCGTAAAAAGTGGGTGGTGCTTACACCTGAAGAATGGGTGCGTCAAAATTTTTTAGCTTACCTGGTGCAGGTAAAAAAATATCCGCCTGCTTTAATTGCAGTAGAAAAAGAAATTCAGCTGGGGGAAATACGGCAGCGTTTTGATATTGTTGTATTTGATAAACAAACAATGCCTTTTATGCTTATTGAATGTAAGGAAATGGGAGTGGAGCTTACGCAGCAGGTATTAGACCAGGCATTACGTTACAATATAACCATGCAGGTGCCGTATGTGGTTATAACAAACGGCACTTATTGCATGGCATTTAACTGCACAAATAGTAAGCTCAGTTTATTAAAGGAATTGCCTTCGCTTCTTTAAAATTTTGGACAACCCAGTCCTTTATTTTTCTTTCCAAAAGAATATACCACTCCAATACTGTGGCTTAAGTAATGATCATTTTTACCGGGATTTGCAGCTTGGCTGAAACCATCTAAATAATCTGTAAAACTCAACCGGTAGCTTGTTTCGCCAATTAAAGAAAAACGGTCGTTCAAATAATAGCGTACACCGGCACCTATTGGAGCCACAGGAATAACTCTTGGCAGCGTTCTTGCTGCATCTTGCGCAAGTCCTGCACTCACGTCAGAACCATCGCCAAAATAAGCCGTGTTATAATTGCTGTAATCCCGTTTAATGTTTACAAAAGATAAACCGGCACCTGCAAACAGGTAAGGGGAAAAACGCGGCGTTTTATTTTCTAAAAAACTCCACACACCTTGTACAGATAACTCTGTAACAGGCGAGGTAAAATTAAAATTGCGCTGTTGTCTCCAGTCGGGGTTACTGTATTTGGCATCGTTTCCATATAATTTGCCACGGGTTAAATTTAAACGTACCGAAAAAGAAGTGTTGAGCTTACGGTAAATATGCAAAGCAATTTGCGGCTTCATAGTTTTATAAGCGCCCAGTTTTTCCGGTGTTAAATCTCCCTGGTAAACAAGCACACCACCGGTAAGGCCCACTTCATATTTCGATAAATCAATTTGAGAAAAAACATAGGAGGTGTTGCCAAACACCATTACTGCAATTACAGCAGTTTTTTTAAATACAGACTTCATTGGATTTGCTTTTAGGTGATAAATATGCTTTGCGTAGAAGTCTGTATGCGATAATGAATTTTAAATGTTGTTATAATGGTAACTGTAATACCAGCAAATTATTATCCGTTTTTATTGAAGGGCTGTTAAACAAAAGTGAAGATGTGAAATAAGATGTAACAAGCTTTTATAAAGGCTTAAGGAATACTTTTTCTGTCACAATTTTGTCAATGAAAATTGCGTACACCTGTTATTAAAAATAGAGCAGGCCTGTAGAAACAGGCCTGCTTGGTTTCACCATAAAACCTACTTAACCTTTATAACAATTGAAGCGGAGTCCTGCCCTTTGCGGCAGCCTCCCAAATGATTTCCACGTACATGCCATATACTGTCTACATGATGATTCCATATACTGTCCGGAATATGATGCGATATACTGTCTGCATGATTGCAATGGTGTATGGAATCCAGTTGCAAATCACGTGCTCTTACTCCTACCACATATTCGCCGGGTTTTGAAAATGTGAGGTAATTTGTTTTTTCTGTAGTTACCGAATAAGTAAGCGTGGCATTAGCTGAAGGATTTGCCGACCAGCTTAACGTATTAGCTCCGGTACTTGCTGTTACAGAAACAGTTTGCCCCACCGTTGTTTCAGTGGCCGAAGCTGTTAACGTAATAGCATCTCCTGAATTTGATTTGCCGCATGCAGCTATTAATGCTGCGGCAGATAGCAGGCCAAAAAAGGTTTTTTTCATAATTGATTTTTTAAAGTGAGTACTTTTGCGTTTACAATAACAGCAGATGCTGTATACTTCCGGTATGGTTGGGCAGGAAAATATTTTTTAACAACCCAACCATTTTTAAATAGCAGTTATCTTACACATATTCACCATATGCACGAAGAACTGAGCCAACTTATATACGAATGCAGTAAAGGCAACCGGCAATCGCAAAGCCGGATGTATACTTTATTGGCTCCTAAAATGTTTGTGGTGTGCCAGCGTTACTCTAAAACAAGAGAAGAAGCTGAAGAAACTTTGCAGGAAGGGTTTATAAAAATGTTTGAGCATATTCAACAGTACAAATTTGCAGGTTCGTTTGAAGGATGGGTGCGGAAAATTATGGTTAACTGTGCTTTGCAAAAATTCAGGAAAAAAACACCGCTGCATGCTGTGGTGGATATTGAAGATGTAAGTAAGGAATATAGTGATGCAGAAAATATATCGGCACAGTTAAGTGCAAAAGAGCTGCTGGTGCTGGTGCAGCAATTACCGCCTGCTTACCAGCTTGTTTTTAACCTGTATGTATTTGAAGGATTAAAACACCGTGAAATAGCTGAACTGCTTGGTATATCCGAAGGAACATCAAAGTCGAACCTGAGTGATGCAAGGGCTATTTTGCAAAAAGCGGTCATTAAAAATTCACAGATTGCTTCATCCAAAACAAATTCTGTATGAGTGAAAATTTACACAATATTGATAAGTTATTCAGGGATGGTTTAGATGGCCATGAAGATATGCCTTCTGCAAAGTTGTGGGATGGTATTGATGCAGGCCTGGATAAAAGCAATGTAGTTCATATACAACGCAAATACAAAAATCTTAAACGGATAGCAGCGGTTTTACTGCTGTTGCTGTGTTCTGGTATAGGCTATGAAATATTTAAAACAAAAACAGGCGATAATGATTTAACTGCCGGCACAGAGAAAAATAGTAAGGACAAAACAACAGCAACTATCAGAAAAGAAAAGATATATGATACTATAAGCGGCAGCCAGTCTCAAAATGATAATGATGCAGCAACAAATACTCAAGCACAGAATAATTCAGTTGCCAATGCAGGTTACGATTCTGCGGCAAACGCATCACCGGCCAATAATACTACTGTAAATGCAAATAAAAAAACAGCACCTAAAATAACGGATGATATAAAAAATAAAAATAGTAACAGCACAACTGTTTTGCCGGTAACAGTTAGTAATGGTAAGACTGATGGCAGTAATAAAAACCAGCAAAATAATTTACCTGTAACTGTTAGTAATACTGACGAAGGATATAATAACCGTACTGCAGGTAATAAATCTGCCAACAACAGAACAAAAGTAAAAATAAAAAAGCCGCAGCCTTTGCAATATGATAACGACAATGCAATGGGTGAAGATGAACAATCTGATGCAACTGTTTTAAACAATACCACCACACTTACCTCTTTACAAAACACACCGGCAACATTAGCAGAGCGCATTAACCGTGTTATTGATGCCAATGCGTTGCTTGCTGTCGACCGCCAGTCTCCCAATGTGGCCATTAAAAAAATGCGGCACTCTAAATCTTTTCATTTCAGTATAATGCCATTCTTTTCTCCACAGTTTGTGTCAAACAAATTGAAAGAAGAAAACAGGAATCAATGGTCAAGCACAAGCCCCGGTGGCCCGCCACCGCCACGGCCGGACAGCAGGGATCATAAAGAGCAGTATAAAGGAGATGAACAGGAGCAAACAGCATATAGTATTGGTATTTTAGCAGAAGTGCCGCTGGGTAAAAAATGGAGTGTGCAATCTGGTATTACATACCTTAATAAAACAATTGACATTGAACCAAAAAAAATATATGCCCGTACAGATAAAGATGGTAAAGTAAAGTATGTGTTTGACTGTTCCTCCGGTTATTCCTACATTGCTTCTAAAACAGGTACAGCACCTGCAGTTGGGGATAGTATTACTGCAACCACATCAAAAAATTCATTGGGTTATATCGGAATTCCATTGTCTGTAAATTATAAATTCTCTTTAGGAAAATTCAGTATAATACCCGGAGCCGGTACGGTGCTTAACCTGCTTACAAAGAAGAAAATTGAAACAGAGCTGGTAAAGGGTAATGCAAAAGAGCAGCAGAGCACCAATAATATTGATGGCCTTAAACCAAATTATTTAAGTGCAACAGCCGGTGTGGCTTTTGAGTACAATGTGAATAAAAGAATAGCAGTGAATATAATGCCTTCAGGAAATTTTGCATTAACCTCAATAAATAACAGCGATGCTGCTGTAAAATCATATCCCAATGCTTTTGCAGTATCCGGCGGTGTTAAAATAAAATTCTAACTATGAAGAAATTTCGTATCGCAGTAAAACTTGGCTTGCTGATAGTACAGTTTCTAATCAGCGGCAGGTACCTGCTCAGCAATGCAGTGTTATAATTAACTGCCAATGGCATTTACATCTTTTTCCATATTGCCTTTTGGTGCGTAAGGCCATTTGCCGGTAATTTTTGCATGAACAAAATATACCAGCACGCCGCTGCCAAATACCAGTAAAAAAGAAACAATGATGGTTAAGCCTGTGGCACAAAAAATAAGCAGCCACATTAAAATTGCCAAAACAACCGGTAAGGGATACAAAGGCATTTTATAAGGTAAGCCTGTTGTTCCTTTTCTTTTTCTAAGTAGAATTACGCCAATTGCCTGGCCAATAAACTGCACTAAAATGCGCATGGCTAAAATGCCATCAATAACATGTTTCATTTTAAACAGCAGGCTAAAGATAAAAGCCAGCCCCGCCAGTATAAGTAAGGAAACATACGGAAAGTTTTTTGTGGGGTGCAGCTTTGCGAAGATTTTAAAAAATGCACCATCGGCCCCAGCAGCATAAGGCACACGGGAATAACCGAGCATTACAGCAAATAATGAAGCCAGCGCCACCCATAGTATCATAACAGTAACCGTATTTGCAGCACCATGCCCATACAGGCGTTCTATAAAACTGCTTACTACAAAACTGTTTTGATTACTGTCCTGCCAGCTTTTTATTTCCTGCCAGGGTATAACACTGCTTACACTTATATTCATGGCAAGGTATAATACTGCTATACCAATTACAGAAATAAACATACTGCGGGGAATGTTTTTTCCGGGGTTCATAATTTCTCCACCCAGGTGGCAAACATTATAATAACCTAAATAACTGTACACAGTTTTTATACAGGCCTGCCCAAAAACAAAGGATGCTAATGTGTTCCAATTAAAATCAGTATTTATATTTTTTATGGGCGCCAAAAAATTTCCGTTGGCAATGCCTGCAAAAATTATCCAGCCTAATGTTAACAGTACACCGCTCCACAGCAAAACTCCAATTTTGCCAATGCTGTCTATTTTGCGGTAAAGCAATAATGTTATTAAAATTATTACCAAACCCGATACTGCTTTTTGCTCCCATAGATCCAGATGAACCAGATATCCCAAATATTGCGCAAACCCTATTGCAGCAGATGCTGCTACAAGCGGCGCCTGTATTACTGTTTGCCACACGTATAAAAAACTAATCATGCTGCCCGGGCCTTTTTTGCCGTAGGCTTCTTTTAAAAAATTATAGCTGCCGCCTGCAAGCGGGTAAGCTGCCCCCAGTTCACTCCAAATCATTGCATCTATAAGTGAAAGCAATGCACCGGCAAGCCATGCATACAGGTACATGCCGCCAATAAGCCCCATTACAATTGGCAATGTAACAAAGGGGCCAATGCCCACCATGTCAATCATATTTAATACGGTACCATGAAAAAGTGTAAGGCGGCGTTGCAGTATTGGGGCAGAAGGCATTTGGTAAATTAAGAATGGAAATTACAATTTACCCTATAAACAAAAAAACCGGAGCCCCCGTAAGGGAGCCCGGCACTAATCAAAAACCATTAACCATTAAACCTTATCCTATGAAAAACCATTTTTAAAGTCGGTTATCATGCAATAAAGGTTGCAAGTAATAATGTTTTAATAATATTTTATGTAAAAAAAGGTGATACTTAAAGATAACACCCGTTTTTAGTAATTGCAAACGTTTGTAGTGGATAAATTTGCTACCACCTGGCAACAAAATCTTTCATGTATTCCGGAAACTCTCTTGACTTATATGCCCCATCACCAATGAAACGTAGCGGGGGCTCCAGTTCTGACGGTTTTAAAAAGCCAGATAACGGTGCCGGTTGGGCGGTTGCAGCAGAAAGCAGTATCGTTGCCGGGTAGCCCATGCGGCCTTCCAGCAGGTAAACGGCCAGTTCATTTGCTTTGTATGACGGATTATATCCAAATTTTTTACCGGCAAATTCCACGCTGTCTTTAGTTTCGGCATTAAACTTTACGGCATAATAATGCTCGTTTATGTAGCTGGCAACAGATTCTTTATTATAAGTTTCCTTGTCCATTACCCTGCACCAGCCGCACCAGTTGGTATACACATCAATAATAATTGGTTTGGCTTCTTTTGCATAGGCTTCTTTCAGCTCTGCCAGCGTTATCCAGTTAACCTTTTCTTTTTTGGGCTGTTTAAAAGAGGAAAGCGCCGTAAATAAAACAACGATAACAGATAAATTCCGTATTGTTTTCATAAGGGATTTGTTTTGTAGCTTAGATGTACTTTAACGTAAAAACATGAATAAAATTGTAGTGGCAGTAACGGGGGCAAGCGGGGCAGTGTACGCCAAAGTATTGATTGATAAGTTATTGAAAACTAAGGAACAATGGCAGCAATTGGCTGTTGTAATGACAGAGAATGCTAAAACCGTATGGAAAACAGAGCTGGATAATGAGGATTACAATAACCTGCCTGTACAGTTTTATACGCAAAGCGATTTTAATGCACCCTTCGCTTCCGGCTCGGGGCAGTTTAATACCATGATTATTGTGCCCTGCAGCATGGGTACGCTGGGTCGTATTGCATCAGGCATTTCCAATGATTTAATTACAAGGGCTGCCGATGTGGTTTTAAAAGAAAGACGCAGGTTGATTTGCGTGGTGAGGGAAACACCTTACAGCCTTATTCATATAAAAAATATGGAAGCGGTAACACTGGCTGGTGGTATTATTTGCCCGGCCACGCCTTCTTTTTACGGCAAACCTGCCACTATTGAAGAAGTGGCTGCCACGGTTGTTGACCGTGCGCTTGACCTAGCCGGAATTGCTATTAACACTTTTCGCTGGGGCAGTTAATTATTCAAAAGCCTGCAATAAATCCAGGCCCTGTTGCCAGTTATAATGGCCGGATGCTGCATTAATATGCCCGGCATTGCCAATAGTAATGAGCTTGCTGCCCCAGCTTTGTGCAAAGTAAGCGGCACGGGCAGGCGTAACCCACACATCATCATTACTGGCCACCACTATAGTTTTAAACGGCAGTTTTTGTAATGGTATGGGAGTAAAACCTGTTGCCGGAAATTCATACACAGGCGACTCAATATCGCTGGGTGCAACAAGCAATGCACCTTTAATAATCTTATTGGTTTGTGTGGCCCAATGTGCAATGGTGGCGCAGCCCAGGCTGTGGCCAATTAATACCACATTGCTTAATTCATATCCTTCCAGCGCATCATTCATGCCTTTAATCCAGCCGGCGCAATCCGGCGCATCCCATTCTTTTTGCTGAATACGCTGTACGTTTATTAACTGGCTTTGAAACCATGTTTGCCAATGCTGCGGCCCGGAGTTGCCCAAACCGGGAACAATAAAATAGTGCGTCATAATAGTGCTGGTGAAAAACGAAGTTAATGGCTTGTCTGCAATGTTTTTTAGGGGGGGGTATTGAGCTTTAGCTTGTGATAAGATTTTGCCGGAAAAAAAATAAGCGAAGAGCAGTTAGTTAGACGCTAACCGAGGCGGAGGAAGTTTACGTCGAATAGCTTCCATCCCAGGGTTTAGAAAAAGTAATAGTTGAACTGGGTTGAAGTTCTATAAAGCCGTATTCGGTTTCCGGAACTAAGCCAAATATCTCCCCATCAATTTCTGTTTGAAATATTTTTACCTCAATATCTCCATATTCAATATCACCAAGTTCATTTACCATCGAAGCAAGTTTGGAATCCAATATCACATCATTAACCTGATTAGTTGTACCGCCAAGCCAATGGCGTGTTTCAATGTAATTTCCGCTTTTATCAAAGAGATGCAGAACAGCATATTCATTTCTGTAATCTTGCCAGTCACCTTGAATGTCTTTTGGAAGAACTGTCCATACAAATGTAACGTAGCCCCAGAATTGCAATCCATCTTTTGTTTTGCCTAAGTAATGAGTATGATAATCTTCGATTCTTTCAATCGGAATCTTTTCAGGAAAGTGCATACTGTTAAATTGAAATTTCTACAACGAGCGGGGCTTTATGCAGGTTGGGAATTAGTATTCCGTCTGCCGACAACCACTGCTGATTGAAAATATAAGGTTGAATTTAAGAACTAAAGTTGAAAGAAAGATGTCGGCCCGAACTGAAGATTGGATTTGTACTTAGCTGAAATTAGTTTGTGATGACCAACTTGCATAAAACCCAATGTTACCGGCTGGCTTGTCGTAAGTTGGGGTTCACTACTTCAAGAATTTCTCCATGTCCAACTAAGTGCGATGCCTCTGCAACTTCAAAGTGTTGTCCAACGAATAAATAATTTTTAAAAAAGTCTGTACCTAAAATTCTGATTTCTGCTGTTACACTTTCTCCTGGAAAAACTTTGTCTTTGTCAATAAAAAGCTGTTCGCCAGAAGTTAATTCTTTTCTTCCGTCAAACTTAACATGAGGTCTATAGCCGGAAGTTGCATATCCTTTCCGTCCGCCTTGCTCTGTAGTTAGATAAGTTATTCTTGCAAGAAAGTCTGGTTCTTCTTTCTTTACTTTGTCAATATGTACAATCTGACTTTTGTCGCCAGTTTGGAAAGTGAGAAAATAAGGTTCTTTGTCGACATGAACTTTTAGGTGTCCGTTTGAATATTGCAGCTTGATATCCTCAACTTGTGTTCTGTCAAATGAATAAACCTGATTTTGCAAATCTTCAATTTGGCGTAACCATTTTTCAACAACAGTCGTTACGTCACCCGTATGAATGGTATGATGATAACTTTTGTCTCCTGTTTCTGTCCTGAATTGAAATGTTTGAACCATAAGGAAGGTTGTGTCTAAGTTTGCCGGTAACATTTGTATTTGCGCAACTCTTGTATAAAATTCAATTGAATTTCAACATTTAGTTATGCAAAAATTAATGCAACTAAGTTAGCAAAAATATTTAATGCAAGTGTTCCGCCTTCGCTTCTGTAAAAGCTCAATAAAGCTTAGCTGTAAAAGTGTGCGACGCCACTGAAGTTTAGTAATATTACTTACGCCTGACCCACAAAACTATCCTTCATTTTTTCCATAAGGTTAGTTTGCAGCATGCGGTGTGCAATGCGTATCATGTTTTTAAATGCGGTGGCGTGGCTTATGCCGTGGCCAATAATTACGGGCTTGCTTACACCTAAAACGGGTACGCCGCCGTATTGCTCAAAATTAAAGCGGTCAAAATGTTCGTCGTGTATGTTGCGGCGTTTTACAATATCGTAAATGCTTTCTGCCAGTTTTAATACCACGTTGCCGGTAAAGCCTTCGCATACCAGCACATCGGCTTTATCAATAAGTATGTCCCGGCCTTCTATGTTGCCAATAAAATTTATCTGTGTATTTTCTTTCAGCAGGGGATAAGCGGCTTGTGCCAGCAAATTGCCTTTGCCTTCTTCCTCGCCCAGGTTTACCAAACCTACTTTGGGGTTTTCAAAATTTAAAATATGCTTGGCGTATAATGAACCGAGTATGGCAAACTGGTTCAGGTTTTCGGGTTTGCAATCGGCGTTAAGGCCAACATCTACCAATAAACCTAGCGTACCATCTTCCCGTGGCATGTAAGCGCCAATGGTTGGGCGCAATACACCTTCAATGGCTTTTATGCTGAAGAGTGAGCCTACCATCATGGCACCGGTATTGCCGGCACTTATGAAGGCATCTATTTTACCATTGGCCATTAAATAAAAACCAATGGCAATGGAACTGTTCTTTTTTTCTTTTAAAGCTTTGGTGGGGTGTTCGTTCATTTCAATCACTTCGGGTGCATGAACGATGGTGTAGGCACTGGCGGGAATATTGGCGGCTTCCACTAAGGGTTTTACCTGTGCTTCGTCGCCTAACAGTGTTAAGTGAAGGGGTTCTTTATTTTCAGAAAAAAATGCGGCTACTCCTTTTACTGCTTCTGCGGGGGCAAAGTCGCCACCCATCATATCTAATCCAATATTCATTACAATGGCTTTAAACGTTAGTGGCGGTGTTTATTATATTTACCCGGCTTCGACAAGCTCAGCCTGACACCTTTTATTTTTTGCCGCTTGCTTTTATGATTATACAAACGGCAGTACCACAAATAAAAATTCTAAACCCCAAATCCGGAAACGAATTTAAAGTTTAGAATGCAGATAAAGAAAATTATAATTAGGCTTTAAGCGGAGCTTTTTCAGCCACTAATTTTCCTTTGTAAAATAATTTGCCTTCGCTAACGTGTGCACGGTGGCGTACGTGTGTTTCGCCGGTTGTTTTATCAACACTTAATGTTGCAGCGGTAGCTGTATAGTGTGTTCTTCTTTTTGCACTGCGTTGCTGACTATGGCGCCTTTTGGGATTTGGCATGACTTATAAATTATAAATTATGAATTATGAATTATAAATTGTTTCGTATTTATTACTTACAACTTATTACTTTTTACTTTTCTTTTTTGTTTTAAACTGCTCCAGGCCTTTCCAAATCTGGTTGGCATTGTGTTCATCCTGGTGCTGTTCCATTCCTTTTAGTTTTGCCAGTACTTCTTTATTGCATTGCGGCCCGCCCATTTCTGCTTCGCTGCACATTTTCTGCATGGGAAAACTCAGCATCACAAATTCGTAAATCCAGTTGGTTACATTTATATGGCTTTCCGTACGGCTAATGTAAAACACATCGGGGTCTTCTTCCTGTTCGTTCATCTCATCCGGGTCATCCACCAGCTTTACCAGCATGTTGAATTCGTCCCAAATATCCATACCCAACGGGTTACCACAACGGTCGCAGGTTACATCAGCCTTGCCACCCACTTCAAATTTAAGCAGCATAAAGCTGTTTTTTTTGTCCAGCGTAAGTTTAATGTTTGCGTTGCAATTACTAAACTCTGTAACACCTTTTTCAGCAAAGAACTTATCATCCACCTCGTAATTAAACTCATGAATTCCGGGCTTCAACCCTACAAACGCTATCTCAAATCCCCGCTTGTTAGCCATTACGGATGGTTTAAAGGACGGCAAAGGTACGGCAAAATTTTGTGATTTGAGGCAGTAATTTGAACTTTTTGGCAGTATTGCCGGGTAAAAGGGTTTTATTACTTTTAAATCTGTATGCAATATAGAAAAAAGGGCTTATTTGTTGGGGTTTTGGTGCTGCTGGTAATAGTAATTAAGTGGTACAGTACCAGTGCTGCAAGGGTTGAGGCTGGTTATGCCACAGGGGTTTATCCGCCATTGGCTGATTTTTTAAGGGTATTGTTTGGGTGGCTGCCATTTAGTGTGGGGGATTTGCTGTATGGGCTTGCCGGGTTGTGGGTTTTAATAAAACTGCTAAAAGGTATAAAGCTGCTGTATAAACGGCAGGCAACCTGGAAGGGTACAGGCTTTAAATTGCTTAAATCCCTAATGCTGCTGCTGATAATTTACGTGGTGTTCAATAGTTTTTGGGGTATTAACTACAACCGTAAGGGCATTGCCAGCCAGTTGGGCCTTAAAATGGAAAAGTATACTACAGATGAATTGAAAAATATAAATGCCTTATTGCTGGAAAAAGTTAACAGCACAAAAAAGGAATTAGTGGAGGCCGCCGCTGCACAGTTAACAACAAAAGAGCTGTTTGAAAAAACGCAGCAACAATATCAATTAATTGATTCGGTATATCCCTTTCTGCAATACAAAAGCAAAAGCATTAAACCATCGCTTTGGGGCTGGCTGGGTAATTATGTTGGCTTTTTAGGTTACTATAATCCATTTACAGGAGAGGCGCAGGTAAATACTACTGTGCCAAAATTTTTACAACCATTTACAGTATGCCATGAAGTGGCGCACCAGTTAGGCTATGCAAAAGAAAATGAAGCCAACTTTGTAGGTTACCTGGCTGCAAGCACATCGGGTGATAAACGTTTTCAATATTCAGTTTACCTGGATTTATTTTTATACAGCAACCGCAACCTTGCCGGTACAGATACAACAAGTGCAAAAACATTTGCCAGTCAATTATTGCCCGAAGTAAAAAATGATTTAAAAGAATGGCGGGAATTTAACCGCCGCCATAAAAACCCTGTAGAACCTGTAATACGCTGGATGTACGGAAAATATTTAGAAGGTAATGAACAGCCACAAGGTTTGCTGAGCTACGATGAAGTAACCAGTTTCATTATTGCGTATTATAAAAAATTTGGAAAGATTTAATGGAGCTTACGCAAATATTTCAGGGTGCAGTAAATAAGCTTTCATAATAAATGCAATGGTGTCTGCCACCCATACTTCTCCGCTGGCAATCATTTGCAGCAATTGTTTTGGGGTTACCGTTACCAGTTCAATATCTTCATTGGCATCAAATTTTTGAGTGCTGTTAAACACGGCATTTTTTACAATAAAGCCATAAGTAATTTGATTGCTTTTGGTTGGGTTGCCTGCAATTTTTCCCAAAGAAATTAATTGTGCTGCTGTTGCCTGTATTCCGGTTTCTTCTTCCAGCTCAGCTAATGCACAGGCTTCCATGGTAACATGACTGTGCTGCATGCCACCGGGCAGCTCTAGTAAAATTTCGCCGGTGCCATGTTTGTACTGGCGCACTAAAACAATTTTATTATCGGTTGTAACCGCCATTACCATGGCCACATTGCCCAATAAAGCAAAATAATAATCATCCACAATATTGTTGTTGGCTAGTTTAACGGTGTGGCGTGCAATGGGCATCCATACAGAAGGAGAAACATCTTCTTCTTTTAATACCGTCCATTTTTGTATCATTAAAAGGAGGTGTTTAAAAATTATTCTTCCACATCATACTTTCAACAGGCTTGCCGGGCTGGCCGCTGTATTTGGCATTTTTCTTTTCGTTGTATTTCACTTCAATTTCACCATCAACAGGAAAGTAAATTAATTGCCCTATAGGCATACCTGCATACACACGTACAGGTTGTTTCACCGAAATCTCCAGCGTCCAGTTACCGCAAAAACCCACATCGCCTTTGCCGGCAGTGGCATGTATGTCAATACCCAAACGGCCGGTGCTGCTTTTGCCTTCTAAAAAAGGAACATGCGCATGTGTTTCGGTATATTCTTCAGTAACGCCCAGGTAAAATTCATGCGGATGCAAAACAATGCCTTCTTCCGGAATATCAAAATGCTCAATGGTGTTGTGCTTTTTTGCATCCAGCTCTTTGTTTACATACCGGGCAAGGTGTTTGCCCAAATGCACATCGTAACTGTTGCTGCCTAAGCAATCCCTGTCGTAAGGTGCAATTTTAATAGTGCCTTTTGCAATCTCTTCTAAAATGCGTTTATCGCTTAAAATCATTTTTAATTTTTTTGTAACCGGCTTCAGTTCTTTGGGCAACATCGTTGTGTCACTCACTTTTACTGCATACCTTTATTCATCAATTAAATTATAAGCGTAAAAATAAATTATTCAACTTTCAACTCTCAACTTTCAACTTTAATATGCCGCTGGTTTATCAACAAAATATTAACGCAGTAACTAAAATGGGGGTGTGGCATATTACTGAAGATGAAAGTTTTTTCCTTAATCATGTACCACTGCAAAAGGAAATTACACATCCGCATAAAAGGCTGCAGCATTTGGCCGGCCGCTATTTACTAAAAGAACTGTATCCAGATTTTCCATTGGCATTGATAAAAATTGCCGATACCCGTAAACCTTTTTTACCCGATGAAGCTTTTCACTTTTCTATATCTCATTGCGGAGATTATGCTGCCGTGGTGGTGAGTAAGGAATACAGGGTGGGAGTGGATATTGAAGCAATAACCGGTAAAATTGAACGCATAATACCAAAATTTCTGAGCGATGCAGAACAGCAATTATTGCCAACAGATGCGGTTAGTAAAAATGCTACTTTGTTATGGAGTGTAAAAGAATCGGTTTACAAATGGAAAAGTACCGGCGGCGTTGATTTTAAAAAGCACATTAATATTATAAACATACATGCTGCAAACGATGAAGGTGTGGTGCATTGTATGTTTAACAACCTGGCTGCATTACAGGTGCATTATCTTTTTTTTAATAATCATTCGCTTACCTGGGTTTTAACACTGCGGTAATGGAGTGGTAATAGAAGGATCCTGGTTTAACAATGATGCCAGCGCCTGGTATAATGCGGGGTAAGTTTGTTTTAATTGCCAGGTTTTTTCAAAAAATATTTCCATACTCTCTGCCCAAAACTCCTGGAAGTTTTTCAGTGCATAATCAGAGTATAAATTATTGCCCGGTTCTTTTTCCTGCTCAAATACTTTATTGCCGTATTCACTAAAGTCATCAAAAGTATCCCTGAAGCTGCGGTCCACATTTTCTTCTACAATAAAAGTTTGATAATACAATGCATGCGCCAGCTCGTGCAGGCCAACGTTTTGCCCATTGGTGGGGTTTTGGTAACCTTCTAAAAAATGTTTCCAGCTAAGGTTAATGGCATGGCCGCTTACATTGCCTTCCAGCACACGAATGCTGGGGTGCACTCCTAAAAACTCTTCGGGGTAAACATGTATAAATGTAAAATTGGGCAGCAGGTATTTTTTTAAGCCAAATGTTAGCTGCACAGCAGCAGCGCTTATTAATACCGGCATTTCTTTATAACCGGGGTCGCAATGAATTTTAAAAACTTTATCGGCAATAAAAAGCTGGGTGCGTTCAATAAATTTATCTTTTTCTAACAGCGATAATTTATTGTAATAAGGAAAATGTTTTTCCAGTACAGTAATAATTTCTGCATCAGCAAAATTTAAACTGTCGCCGTAATAAGTAAGGTAAGCTGACTTCTCAATTTTACTGCCGCTTAAAGTTGCGCTATCAGCCGCAGCACTTCTTTTATTTGTGATAAAACGCAGCGCAGCAAAAACAACAAAAATGCCTATGAAAACAAAGGGCGCATAGTCCGTTTTGCTTTCTTCATTACTGTTTGATTTATCATAAACGTTTAATGATTGAATCAGGGAGTCTACAAGCTGCTTTTCAGAATTGAATAAAATTGAATCGCTTCCGGAAACATAAATAGCTGTATCCCTGCCGCCGGGTACGGTAATAGTCATGGAAGCATGATTATTCTCCGATGGAAGATGATAAGTAGTATCAAAAGGATGCGGCATTATTGTTTTTAAATTTCGTTATCGGGGTTTTCGCCACCTTCCAGCAGCGGTATATCGCTTACAGATGCGCCGGCAATACCTTTAACGCTGCCATACATGCCACTGGTATTCAGCAACACTTTTTCTAATTGTTTTTCCCGTTCCTTCCACATTTTTTCCATTTGTATACGCTCACGGGCAATGCTTTGTTTCATCGCAAAAAAGCCTTCCACAATGGCTTCCATCTGTCCCCTGAATTCGTTGCCGGTTAAATAGTCATACAGCATCTGCATTTTATCGCCTTTATTTTCCTGGCTTTTTTGTGCATCGTGTATTTTAATAATGCCATTGCGGAGTAAAGATGCCACACTGCTTACTTCATTAAAATTACACACCCATACACCCTCTTTTTCGCCAAATTTTTCCATGTCTTTTGGAAACACCTGGCTTACCAAAATAGCTACATCGCTGCCGCTGCTGCGCATGTCGTTTTTCAGTTTGTCAATCCAGTTATTGCTCCATGCTTTGGTGCGTTTGCTTTCGTAAATTATTTTACCACATTCTGTACCGCTGTTGTTGCGTACAATTTGTATACAGTCTGCACCTTCCACCCCTTTGCTTACTTCTTCAATTTTATCAAAAGGGAAATGTTCTTTTAAAATTTCTTCCAGCAAAATTTCCTGGCTTTCGCCCTGTAACTGCATGCTGCCCTGTTCGCTTTTTCGTTTCAGTTCTTCAATCAGCTTTTGCTGCTGCTCCATTTGCAGTTTGTATTCTTTCGTCTTCAGGTCAAACAATTCCTGTTCTCTTTTTATAGTGCTGTCTTCAATTTCTTTGCGCTTTTCTAAAAAACGTTTTTCCAGTTCCAGCTCAAAGTTTTTTTGTTTTTCTTCCAGTGCAGATTTATCTCTTAATAAATCCAGCTCTTTCTTTTGCAGCTCCTGCAGCTGTTGCGTTTTTTGTTTGGCTTCTTCTTCCAGGCTTTTTAGTTTGGCTGCAGATTGTTCGGTGGCTTTTTGCTGTGTTTCGGCAATTAGTTTAGCCGTTTGTTTTTCAAACTCCTCTTCTTTCTTTTTTTGCCAGTCCAGCATTTTGCCACGCAGTTCTTTTTCCACTTCACCACGCAGACTTTCGTTCAGTTCAAACTCATGGCCACAATTGGGGCATTTTATTTCGGCTGCCATTCTGTATTTTTTTACAAGATAATAAAATTAAAAAAGCTTCCCATAAGAGAAGCTTGTGCGGCAAAGGAGATTCGAACTCCCACGCCCTTTCAGGCGCTACCACCTCAAAGTAGTGCGTCTACCAATTTCGCCATCGCCGCATTTTTTGTGGGTTACAAAAGTAAGTAATCAGCAGTAAACAATAAAAGCCCTTGCGTTATTTCTTTAGCACAATACGGAAGGTGGTGCCTTTGCCGGGCTCAGAATTTTTTACAAATAGTTCTCCTTTATGATACTGCTCTATTATACGTTTTGATAAACTTAAACCTAAACCCCAGCCACGTTTTTTGGTGGTAAAGCCCGGTTTAAATACCTTATTTACATTTATGGTGCTAATGCCTTTGCCACTGTCGGTAACATCTATAATTACATTAGCCGTTTCATTTTTTATTACAACACCAATGCTGCCTTTTCCATCCATTGCATCCAGCGCATTTTTTAAAAGGTTTTCTATCACCCAGTCAAAAAGCGGTGCATTTATCATGGCGGTTATTTCAGTTTCGCCAAAACTATTTGCAGAAAAACTCACTTTATCGCTGGCACGGCGTTTTATATATGCCATCATACTTTCCACTTGCGCAACTATATTTTTTTCTTCCAGTTGTGGTGTGCTGCCAATTTTGCCAAAGCGGTCGCTTACTAATTTAAGCCTGTCCACATCCTTAGCCATTTCATTGGCAATTTTTTCGTTTTGTGGATTGTCCTTCAGCATTTCTACCCAACCTTGCAGGGATGATAATGGCGTGCCTATTTGATGCGCCGTTTCTTTTGCCATGCCTGCCCACACCTGGTTTTGTGTAGATTTATTACGTGTGGAAACGGTAATTAATGTTATAATGATAAACAATGCAACAATGATAAGCTGAATGATGGGGTAGTAGCGCACTTCCTGCAATAATTTGGAATCGCCATAATAATATTTATTGTACAGCAACGGCTCTTTATTAATTACTACCGTTATGGGTTCATGCTGGCTTTTAAACCGGGCAACTGTTTTACGCAGGTAATTGCTGTCGGCTTTAATTAAATTAGAATCGATATTAAGGTATTCGTTTAACGGGTTGTCTTTTTCATCGGTGCCAATGATGGGTATTTCTGTATTTTCTGATGTAATGATGTTAGTAAGCTCCAGTGCTGCTTGCTCGGTAGTGGTGCTGCGTGTTTTTAACGACTGTACCCAAACGTTTACTTTTTTACGTTCGTCTGCCGCAATTTTTTTTGACAGGTATTGCGAATAAAAAATAGTGCCTGTAACAATTGCAATGGCAATAACAGCCAAAGCGGTGCGCCAGTTTAATAATTGCGAAAGCATAGGTAAAAATAAGGAATTAGTTATGAGTGATGAATGATGAGTTATGAGTAAGTTTGTGCAAAACATAATTAAAGCCCAATAGCGGTATTGCCGATGAACGAAATGCGACGCAACGATGATGAAGTGCTTGTTACAGCTGGTATACAAAAACCATCTGCAGCAATTGTTATTTTAAACTGGAACGGTAAAAAATTCCTGGAACAATTTTTACCTTCTGTATTGGCATCGGTATATGAAAACAAACATGTGATTGTTGCAGACAATGCTTCAACGGATGATTCCATTGCTTTTTTACAAGCCAATTATCCGCAGGTGGAAATTTTAGTAAATGCCACTAACGAGGGCTTTGCGCAGGGTTACAATACCGCTTTAAAACAGGTGCAGGCTGATTATTATGTTTTGCTGAACAGCGATGTGGAGGTAACCCCCGGCTGGATTAATCCTGTAATTGATTTAATGGAAAGTGATCCATTAATTGCAGCCTGCCAACCCAAACTGCTTGCATACAACAACAAAAATTATTTTGAGTATGCCGGTGCAAGTGGCGGATGGCTGGACAGTTTTGGTTACCCTTTTAGCCGGGGAAGGGTTTTTGATGTATGTGAAGAAGATAACGGGCAATACAATACAACGCAACCATGTTTTTGGGCAACGGGTGCCGCTTTGTTTGTAAAAGCAAAAGTGTATAATGAAATGGGTGGCCTTGATGGTTACTTTTTTGCCCACCAGGAAGAGATTGATTTATGCTGGCGCATGCAGCTGGCAGGATATAAAGTGTATGTGCAGCCGCAATCCGTGGTGTATCATGTAGGTGGCGGCACATTGCCTAAAGGGAGCAGCCGCAAAGTATTTTTAAATTTTCGCAATAACTTAATAATGCTGTGGAAGAATTTATCTTTTGCAGAAAAATTGTGGAAAGTGCCTTTTAGAATGTGCCTGGATGGTATTTCGGCATTGAAAGAATTACTTAGCGGAGATGCAGGTTATTTTAAAGCGGTAATAAAAGCACATATACACTTTTATAAATGGCTGTTGTTTTATAAAAAGCAAAGCCTTTGGCCTGCAAAACGGATTGGTAAAACATCCGGAGTGTATAAAGGATTTGTGATATGGCAGTATTTTATAAAGAAGCAAACAAAGTTTTCGGAAATTGTTGATAATAAATAAGTTTTTTTAAACTACAGCCCTTATTTTTGCAATGCAAATTTTAAATACATGGAACAGGAAATTATAGATAATTCTCACAAAGATTTTACTCATAACTGGGTTTCTACTTCCCGTTTTATATGGTTTTGCCAGGTTTTTTTAGTGTTGGCATTTGTAATTGGTGGTTGTTATAACCTTTATACTCACCGTTATAAAGGCAAGCCCGAAGTGAATGTGCCGGAAAATACCCTGTACAATCCAAAATACAAGTAAAAAAATTTTTGTTGTAGCAATACAACCCTTATTTTTGCCGTCCGAAAAAACGGAATAGTTCTTTATCTCAATTGCGGAAGTAGCTCATTTGGTAGAGCACGACCTTGCCAAGGTCGGGGTGGCCGGTTCGAGCCCGGTCTTCCGCTCAAAAAATCATCCTCCGATTTTCGGGGGATTTTTTTTCAAAAATAGTGTCACTCGGGTGGTGGAACTGGTAGACACGTCCCGATTTAAATCGGGATTAGCAGCAAAGCAAGAGAGGATTCAACACCAATTGTTCTTTAATAAATTGATTTAAAAATAGTGTCACTCGGGTGGTGGAACTGGTAGACACGCAGGACTTAAAATCCTGTTTGCAGCAATGCAAGTGTGGGTTCAACTCCCATCCCGAGTACTAAGCCCTGGAACATTTCCGGGGCTTTTTTATTGTATGTACTTTACCTACATATTATATTCCCCAACCTACAACCGTTATTATGTTGGTCATTGTGAAGATATGACGGCAAGATTGCAAAGGCATAACACCAAAATGGTGCCGTCTACAAAAAAATATGTTCCCTGGATTTTAATGTACACAGAAACATTTGCAACACGTAGCGAAGCCAACCAGCGTGAACTATATATTAAGAAACAAAAAAGCAGAAAATATATTGAGCAACTGATTAGTGGTGGTGCTGGCAGACACGTCCCGATTTAAATCGGGATTAGCAGCAATGCAAGTGTGGGTTCAACTCCCATCCCGAGTACCAAGCCCCGGAAATTTCCGGGGCTTTTTTATTGCCTGGTGTTTTATAAATCTTCTTCTCTTTCAAGCATTAATATGGCGGCCTGGGGCACTATGTAATATTTCTCTTTTTCATAAATAACCTCTGTAGCCCCGCTTAATAAAAAAATTGCCAAATCGCCTTCACGTGCCTGCAGGGGTAAATACTTTACTTTTTCATCTTCAGGTTTCCAGCTTTCTTCTTCCACAGGCATAGGCAATGCATAGCCCGGCCCGGTTTTAATTACATAACCCTGTTGTACTTTTTCTTTTTCGCCAACACCGGGTGGCAGGTATAAACCGCTTTCAGTACGCTCATTGGCAGAAGAGAGTTTAATTAATACCTTATCGCCAATTACAATCAGCTTTTTCAGTTTGTTATCCGGAGTTAAATACATTAGTAACTATTTATGAAGTAAAATTATGGAATGATTTTAAAATGTTGTTTTATGCCTTCTGCATAATAAAATCTTAAATTTTACTTAAATAAAATACATTTGCAACCCATCGCAAGGATTAAAAATCTAAGTAAAAAAATAGTATGAAAAAAATAGTACCGGTTCTTTTAGTATTAAGCACATTAAGTGCAACGGCGCAAAAATTTAAGCCAGAATTACATCTTACTGAGGGGAAAAAATACATTGTAACCAACAGCGTAAAAGGATCAATGGCGCAGGAAGTTATGGGCCAGAGTATGGAAATTCCCATGGATGCCACCATAACGAATTTACTGGAAGTGAAAAAGGCCGAAAGCAAATCTTTTGACCTGAGTAACACTGTTACACATATCGTTTTCAACATAAGCATGATGGGAAACGATACACATTATGACAGTGATAAAAAAGAAGACCAGGATTCGGAAGCAGGCAAACAGATGGGAGATATGCTTGGAAAGCCTGTGTTGTTTAAAGTAAACAGCTTTGGAAAAACTATTGAAGGCAGTATAATAAAAAAAGGAAGCCCCGAAAAACCCGCTGCCGGTGGAAATATGTTTGCAGGCATGATGAATATAAATGACAGTAATGCAACATCTCAGGCAATAGATCTTTTTTTAACAGATGAAACACGAAAAATTGGCGACAGCTTTACTGACAGCAGCACATCTGCCAATGGAAAAGATAAAAAAAGCACTACCTATACATTTACAGCAATTAAGGACGGAATGGCACAGTTTTTAATTACAGGAAACGACAGTGCTACCAATGAAATGGAATTACAGGGTATGCAAACAATTTCCACCACTGCTACAAAAACAACCGGGGAAATGTGGGTAAATACAGCAACCGGGTTGTTAGCTAAAAAAACATTGAATATGGTTATTTCCGGCACGGTAGAAGTAATGGGAATGTCAATTCCAATATCAGGAACCAATGCCATTACGATAACTGTAACGGAAGCTGATAAATAAAGCACCCCAATAAAGGCAATTTAATTTTTAACATCCTTCACCTACCTTTGCGGCAGGTGATTTTTTATGCAGTATTTTATAACTTCTTATTTACTTCAAAATAAAACATGCCCCTTGCCGGGGTTAGGAACGCTTGCGGTTACAAACAAACATGCAGAGGCTGATTTTTTGAATAAGTCAATAAATGCCCCCAGTCAAATTATTTCTTTTGATAAAAAGGAAACAGAAGCTGATATGCTGGTAGATTATATTGTGGCAACAAACAATTGTTCTGTACTGGAAGCAATAGATGTGCTGAGTAAATATTGTAACAATATTAAACAGGAGCTTGTAACGCACGGCAAAGCAGTTATTGATAATGCAGGCTATCTTATAAAAGATACAAACAATGCTGTTGTATTTGAACAAACACCATTGCCGGATTATTTTCAGCCACCGGTTATAGCTGAAAAGGTAATACACCCGGATGCAACACACACCATGCTGGTAGGGGATAAGGAAACCACCAATGTGCAAATGACGGAATATTACACGGACAGCCCTGCAACAAAAAATTACTGGTGGGTTTGGGCAATTATTCTTTTTGTAATTGCACTTGCGGCTTTATTAATTTATTATAACCAGGAACATGCAGCCTCTTTGTTTGGCAACTGCAGCACACTTAATTAAGCATGACAAAGAAAAATAAAATACTGGGGTTTGTTATATGCTGTCTTGTTTGCATTGGTTGCGACAGGGTAACAAAAAATCTTGCAAAAGAGCATTTGCAGGGCCAACCAGAGCAAACATATTTTCATGATACTTTCAGGTTATTGTATGTTGAAAATACCGGGGCCGCATTAAGCCTTGGAGATGATTTACCACCTGCAGCAAGTTTTTGGCTGCTGAGTATATTGCCCTTGGTTTTTCTTCTTGCTGTTGCGGTATATGTTTTCAAAAATATGAACAGCATGCCTGCAGCCCGTGTATTTTGTATTGCCATGATTGTATCCGGCGGTATTGGTAATATTATTGACCGGATAATGTATGACCGCCATGTAACTGATTTTATGAATTTAGGTATTGGAAACGTACGAACGGGTATTTTTAACGTAGCGGATATTTGTGTTACAGCCGGGGTGATAGGGTTATTAGTATTCCGACCTAAACCTTCTAAAGAAAATACTGCTGCATAATTTATGGTTCATTATACACATTGCCCCATTTGTTCTTCTGATAATATCAAAGCAGCGCTTACTGCCGAAGATTATACCGTATCGCACCAAAAATTTGCTGTTTGGCATTGCAATGCCTGCACGGCACGTTTTACACAGGATGTGCCGGAACAAAATGCCATTGGCCCGTATTATCAAAGCGACAGTTATATTTCTCACAGCGATACAAAAAAAGGTATTGTAAATACTCTTTACCATGCTGTGCGTAAAAGAACATTACAGAAAAAAAGGAACTTAATAGTTGCAGAAACTGCTATGCCACAAGGTGCATTGCTGGATATTGGTTGTGGCACAGGCGCTTTTTTACATACTATGCAAACAGCGGGCTGGCAAATTACCGGGTTGGAACCAGACGAAACTGCACGTAATAAGGCAAACGAATTATACAAACTGCAACCGCAAAGCCCCGAAAAATTATTTGAACTTGCTGCAGCATCATATAACGCAATAACCATGTGGCATGTGCTGGAGCATGTGCATGAACTGCATGCGTATATAAAGCAACTGGAGGTTTTATTAAAACCGGCAGGTAAAATATTTATTGCTGTACCCAATTACACTTCAAAAGATGCAGCAATTTATAAAAAGCAATGGGCTGCGTATGATGTGCCGCGGCATTTGTATCATTTTTCGCCGGCTGCCATGCGGCAATTGCTGAAGCAGCATGGTTTAACCGTAAAAACAATTAAGCCCATGTGGTTTGATAGTTTTTATGTGTGTATGCTGAGCGAACAATACAAAAATGGTAAGGGTAATATCATTAAAGCATTCTGGAACGGCTTTGTATCAAATTGCAAAGCGCTGTTTAATAAGGAGCACTGCAGCTCCGTTATTTACATTATTGAAAAGAACAGCTGATTACTGAATAGTTACTTCAAAAAGTTTAGGCCATCTTTTGCCTGTTATAAAAAACTTTTTGGTTGTGCTGTCATATGCAATGCCGTTTAGCACTTCATCACCGGGCTCGGGCGTATAACCGGGCGCATTTTTTTCTATAACTCCGGGCAAATTAAGTTTACCGGTAACCTTTCCTGTTGCAGGGTCTATTTTAAGAATAATATCTTTTTGATAAACATTGGCATAAATAGAACCATCAACAAATTCAAGCTCATTAATACTGTCTATTAAAACACCGTCTTCGTTTACCGAAATCCTTTTTTTAATTTTAAAATCTTCAGCATTTACAAAGTAAATATTGGCAGTGCCGTCACTTATTATTAAATCGGTGCCGTTGTTGGTAATACCCCATCCTTCATATGGCCAGGCAATTGTTTTAACAGGCTTATCAATATTATTCAGGTCATATACATATACAATATTGCTGCGCCAGGTTAATTGGTAAATTTTGCCATTAAAAATGGTAATACCCTCACCAAAAATTTTGTCGCTGCCCATCAGGTGCTTTTTTTCCACCTTGCCGGTTTTATAATCGGTAATGCGAAGCGATGAGTTTTCAAAATCACCGGTGCCTTCATACATTTTACCATTATATAATTGCAGGCCTTGTGTGTATGCAGCAGTGTCGTGCGGATACACGTTTACAATATTGTATGTAAGCGCCGGCGCAGGCACATAAACCGGGTCGTTCACCACAGTTAAGCCATCGTCATCTTTCTTGCCGCCATCACATGCGTATAGTAAAACCAAAATGGCCAAAGCCCTGTATTGTTTCATGTTAATAAAATATGGTTACAAATGTAACAAACATGTGTAATCACCCATGTTTTATATTGATAAAAGATTGTAAATATTAACTGACTGTTTTGGTATAAACAACGCCCCGCTGTTTTAAATAATTTACAATAAAGTCAAAACATGCTGCATTGCTGCCAATAAGTTCCGGAGGAAAAACACCTGTTTCTGTAAATAATTTTTCAATAAGCATATTTACAGCAGCCGTAGCCGTGTAGCCTGTTGTGCGGCTCATGCTGCTGGTTTGTGTGGCGGCATCATACTCATCATAGAGTTCGTATGCTATCGCTTTCCCTTCTCCTTTTATTTTAATTGTCATTAATGTAAATTCCTCTTCTGTACTGTTTAATTTCCATTCGTTAAATAATAATGCAGATGTAAACTCCATTGGAGTAATTAACTGCCCTTTAAAATTTACCGGCTCCATCTTTAAAAAACCTGCTTTTATTAATGCTTTCATTAAATCAATATGACCGGGGTAGCGCAACGTTTTTTCTTTCATGTTAGCAATATGCTTCATGGTAAATAAAATACTTCGTAATCCATCAGTATTAAAACTTTCCAGTGTTCCCACTTGGGCAAAGTCAATCAGCTCTGCATCACTCAGTGCAGGCCTGGTAACAATATTGCCATCTTCCACATAGCGTGCAGGCCTGGTGTATTCTTCCAGCACATCAATGGGGCTGAAGGGTGCTTTGTACTCAAAAGGCTTTATTCTTTTTTTAGGCAGCCCGCCCACCATGCATTCAAAACTGTCAATTTTCATCAGGCTGTTATAATAACCTAAAATTAAATTGCTCATTCCCGGTGCAACGCCGCAGTCAACAATGGCGGTAATGTTTTTTTCTTTTGCCAGTGCATCCAGTTGCAATGCATCTTCCGGAAAAAAAGAAATATCCACCACATTTTTACCGGCAGTAATAATCGCTTCCAGCGTTTTGTAACCCATAAACCCCGGCACTGCACTAATTATAAAATCAAACGGCTTTAATAAAGTATTGTAGTTGTTATAGTCAGTTAAATCAGCTTGCGTACAAATAATATTTTTGTTTTTGGCGGCTAAAATTTGCAGCGCTTCATTATTGATGTCAAATGATGTAATGGTATATTTTGTTGCCAGGTCAATTGCCATGGCACGGCCTACCATGCCGGCACCTAAAATTGCTATTTGCATTTTGTAAATTTTTTGGTTGTGAGCTGTGTGCAGGAATTGAGCATCGTTGCGTCGCACACTTGTACCGCAACAACTTTGTTCAGCTTCTATTGAAGCGTAACAATCGACGTTCCATTCATCATAATAGAAACAAAGGCAGAGCGCCTGTAGAAATGCGTGTATGATTTATGTGCAAGCATCCTGAATGCTGTAAAGTTACACCCGTTTGCCCAAAATTATCAAACTGTATTCTTTATCATCCATCACAGCAATATTGGGTAAATGCGCCCATTCTTTAAAACCTGCTTTTGCAAAAAGTTTTAAACTGGGTTCGTTATGGGCAAATATAAAACCCAGTAATGTTTTTATGTTTAATGATGGTGCCTGTGCAATACAATACTGTAATATTTCAAAACCATACCCTTTGCCACGCTGTTGCGGTGCCAGGTAAATACTTATTTCCGCAGTAGCATCATAAGCAGGCCGGCCATAAAATGCCTGGTAGCTGGCCCAGCCAATGCAGTTTTTTTCATCATCATGTATCATCCACAAAGGATACTTGTTTGCAGAGTGTGCGTAAAACCATTTTTCTCTGCTGGCAACACTTACAGGCTCTGTGTCTGCTGTTACCAAACGGCTTACAATTGTTGAATTATAAATCTCAACAATAAGCGGCAGGTCTTCTATAACAGCATCTTTAAAAACCATTTTCTATTTTTTCTTTTTACTTACCAGTTGTAATTCGCTAATAATATTTTTAGCGCCGGCAAATTTATCAACAATAAAAAGCACATAGCGCACATCCACCATAATATTGCGGCAAATATTTTTGTCGTAGTTCACATCACTCATAGTACCTTCCCACACACGGTCAAAATTTAAACCAACTAAATTGCCATACGCATCCAGGGCAGGGCTGCCGCTGTTGCCACCCGTGGTGTGATTGGCAGCAATAAAGCAAACGGGCTGGTGGCCATTAACCCCGTAAGGCCCAAAATCTTTTTTGTTATACAGGTCAATTAATTTTTGTGGCACATCAAATTCATAATCGCCGGGTTTGTATTTTTCCATCACACCATCCAGGTAAGTATAATAATCATATTGCACACCATCTCTGGCCCTGTAACCTTTTACATTGCCATAAGTTAAACGCAGCGTACTGTTTGCATCAGGATAAAATGCTTTTTGTGTAAACACATCCATTTGCGCCTGCATGTAGGTGCGCTGCAACTGGTTAATGATATTTTGATACTCATCTAATTTAGGGCGTACATTTTCATTGTAGGTTTTCAACATGTCGTTAAATAATGTAAATGCAATATCATCTCTCATAGCAGTGCTTCCTTTTGCAGCAACATTATCCAGCAATTGTTTAAATCTGGCTGGAGTTGTAAAAAGCGACTGACTGTAAACTTTGGCTGCTACATCAGTAATCGAATTATTATTTTCTGCAAGCAATTTTTTTAGCAGGGGAGATACATATTCCGGTTTTTGATTCTTAACATACATCTCCATTAATGCTTCAAACAGTTTTTGGTCAACGGTGGAATTATACTCACCATAAATACTTACAAGTTTATCGGTTGCGTCTTTTACTTTTTGTTTAAAAGATGCGTCTTTAGTATCAGTATTCACCAGAGGCATTCCTCCAAACATAGCTAGCTGATACAATTCAACCTTGCTTATTATTTCGTTAAAATAATCACGTGCAACTGCATACTGCTCTATATCTTTATTAGCCTGCTCCAATTTTTTTAATAAATCTGCATACACCAAATTCATAGCAGGGTTGCCCAAAACAATTTTTTCAAAACTGGCTTCCAGCGCTTTCTTTTTGCCCACAGCATCACTGCTGCGCAGGCCCAGTACTTCGCCTTTCCATTTTTTATAAGCGTTTTCAATACTGGCGTATTTGGCAGCATATTGAATTTTTATGGCTTCGTCTTTACGCATAAAGCCATCCAGCACATGCAACGCTTTTTCACGTATAGCAATTTTAGCAGGGTCGGTTACATTCATTATTTGTTCCACTGCCGATGAATGTAAATATTCAGTGGTCCTTCCGGGAAAACCAAACACCATTGTAAAGCCGCCTTCTTTAACACCATCCATCGAAATTTTTAAAGAGCGTTTTGGTTTGTAAGGAACATTATCTGCGGAGTATTCAGCAGGCTTATTGTCTTTGCCTGCATAAATGCGGAACATACTAAAGTCGCCGGTATGGCGTGGCCACATCCAGTTATCAGTATCTTTTCCAAAATTACCAATGGAAGAAGGCGGTGCACCAACAAGGCGGACATCTTTATATGTTTCTGTAATAAACATAAAATATTTGTTGCCTTCAAAAAACGGGCGGATGATAACGTCCTGGTAAGTTTCTTTCTTTACAGTTTTTTTAAAATCATCTATATTATTGCCAATTATTTTTTGCCGTTCTTTTTCTGAAATGCCTGCGGTTATGCTTTTTAATGCAGCAGCAGTTACCTCTTCAATACTTACAATAAACGTGGCAAACAAGCCCGGGTTGGGTAATTCCTGCCCGGTGTTATAGGCCCAAAAACCATCCCGTATATAATTATTTTGCAGTGATGAATGATTTTGTACAGCATCAAAACCACAATGATGGTTGGTTAGTAACAGGCCTTTATCAGAAATTACTTCTGCAGTGCAAAAACCGCCAAAACTTACGATGGCATCTTTAAGGCTGCTTTTGTTAATACTATAAATATCTGTAGCATTAATTTTAAGCCCCATCTTCTTCATATCTTTTTCATTCAAAGCCTGCAGCAGTTGCGGCAGCCACATGCCTTCATCTGCAAAAAGTTTTACTGAAGCTGTAACGGTTATTAATAAAAGCAACAACTGTTTTTTCATATACCGGGTGTTTTAGTTGTGTAAATGTACCGAAGCGGTTTAATATCTTTTAACCACTGATAAATAGTTTTCAAACTCTTTAACTCCAAAACTGCTAAGGTTTTGCCCTTTGGTCACCATTGCCTTTTGTGCAGCCAGCACACCATATTTAATATCGTCAAAGCCTTCAATAGTATGTGCATCAGGGTCAATAGAAATTAATACATTCTTTTGTAACGCATAATCAATATGCCGCCAGTCAATATCCAGGCGGCTGGGGTGAGCATTTAATTCTATAGCTACTTTATTTGCAGCACAGGCATCAATAATTTTTTTATGGTCAACTGGGTAACCTTTACGGCTAAGTAATAAACGGCCTGTCATGTGCCCTAAAATAGTGGTGTAAGGGTTTTCAATGGCTGCTAATAAACGCTGCATCGCTTTCTCTTCAGTCATTTTTAAATTGCTGTGTACCGATGCAATCACTAAATCGAAAGTAGAAAGTATGCTATCGCTATAATCTAAATTGCCATCATTTAAAATATCGCTTTCAATACTTTTAAAAATTTTAAAGCCGCTTAGTTTGGTATTCAGTTCATCAACATATTGATGTTGGGCTGCAATCCTTTCCTCGTTCAGCCCTTGCGCATAATAAGCGCTTTTACTGTGGTCGCTTATTACCAAATACTCAAAGCCTTTTTCTTTTGCAGCTTTTGCCATTTCTTCAATGGTATTGCTTCCGTCGCTCCAGTTGCTGTGGCTATGTATAATGCCCTTAATATCTCCCGGCTGTATAAGCGCAGGCAGTTTGTTTTGTTTGGCTTTTTCAATAACCTGTTCAGTTTCTCTTAAACAGGCAGGAATGTAATTCAGCCCTGTGCTTTCAAAAAAGGCAACATCATTACCGGGAGTAATGGCTGCATAGTTTGCCTGCGGATAACTTTTTACAAAGGCATTTATAAATTCTGGGCTTCCGCTGGTATCAAATAACCGTTGGTTAAAGTTTTGGGTACCGGTATAAAGCCGCAGGCGCAGGCCATTCATTAATTTATAAAGAAGTGTGCCCGGCTTGTCTTCCAGCAGTTCTGGCGGGTTGGCGCTTATAAATTTGGGCTTAATAATATCGTTCGTACTGTTTATTACATACTCCAGTTCATCAATAATTTCTAATTGGCGTTTAAAAGCGCCGGTTAGTGCTGTATTTTCTGGTCCAAATAGTTTTTGCAGGTAGCCAGTAACCTGTGGTTCCACCGCTTCCATTTGTGCGTATAAAAAGCGCCCCTGGTTATGCAGGTAAAAGTCTATTGATTCAATAATGCTTTGTTGTGTTTTTTCTCCAAAACCTTTGTAACGCTTCAGCCTGTTTTCTTCGCAGGCATATAATAATTCGCCCACGCTTTCAATTTCCATTTCTTTCCAAATGGTATGAATTTTTTTTGGCCCAATACCTTTTATGTTTAGCAGTTCAATAACACCGGTGGGTGTTTTTGCAATGATGTCTTCAAGTGCCTGCAGTTTTCCGGTTTCAATTATTTCAATAATTTTTTTTGCAGTGGATTCGCCAATGCCTTTTAATGAAGCAATTTGTGCTTTATCAATATTAATAAGTTGCTCGGCTAAATTTTCAATATGGTATGCAGCAATGCTGTAAGTTTTTGCTTTAAAACTGTTTTCGCCATGTATATCCATTAATTTTCCCAGCAAAGAAAAATTTTCGGCAATTTGGTAATTATCCATGTTTCAAAAGTATGAAAATAGCAAAACTTGCATGCGGCAAAAAATTGAAGAAAGGGAGCCTGCCAATATTTTTTATAACTTTTATTAATAGCAGCAAACAAAAAAAGTAAAGCAGCATGCTTGTAAAAATTACGGATAGTTACAACAGTTAGCTAATGTATTGTTGTACTAAACAGGAAAGTGTGTATAGAAAATATTTGCCGGCATGTTGTATGGGATAAAAAGGGCAATGTTCTGAAATGCAGTGCCAGCAAGGGTTTTAAAAGAATAAGCCCCGGCATTTGCCAGGGCTTATTTTATTTCTTTGCTTAAAAAAGCGAAGCTTACTTTTTCTTAGCAGCTTTTTTAGCAGCTTTTTTAGGAGCAGCTTTTTTAGCAGCTTTTTTAGGAGCAGCTTTCTTAGCGGCTTTCTTTGGTGCAGCTTTTTTAGCAGCTTTTTTCTTTGTTGCCATTTTTTTAAAATTTAATTGGTTAGTTAATAATGATAAAAATAGAAATATTTATCAAACTAACAAAAAAAATTAGAAAATTTTTAAGCAGTGGCTTCTGCGGCATTAACAGAAACTATTGTTCTGTCTCCTTTACTCTTTTTAAATTCAACCAATCCATCTGCTAATGCAAACAAAGTAAAATCTTTACCAACACCAACATTTTTGCCGGGATGATAAACAGTGCCACGCTGACGAACAATAATGTTACCATTAATTGCAGGCTGACCACCGTAAATTTTTACACCTAATCTTTTGCTTTGTGAATCTCTGCCGTTTTTTACAGAACCTTCACCTTTCTTATGTGCCATCTTTTTAAGTTTATAAGTTAATAGAGTTGATAAGTTGAGAAAAGGTTTAACTGGTTAATTGCATCAACCTCGTTACCCTTGTCAACATTCAATTAAGCAATACCTGTTACTTTAATGTGAGTGTACTGCGTACGGTGACCGTGTTTTTTACGGAAACCTTTTCTTCTTTTCATTTTAAAGGCAATTACTTTTTCGCCTTTTACCAGGTCGCTGATAATTTCAGCTTTAACCACCGCTTTTACACCTGTACCTGCAACAACAGTTCCGTTGTTATCAGTCATCAGTACATCTGCAAACTCTACAGTGTCGCCAGTTTTACCTTCAATATGAGGTACATACAGGCTGTCTCCCGCTTTAACTTTAAATTGCTGACCGGCTATTTTTACTACTGCTAACATAATTTCCCGAATTTAGGACGGCAAAGGTAGGGGTTTTATTGGTAATTTTTAAAGCTATTTGGCAAAATTATAGCCTTAAACCATGTTTTTGTGGAAAATGAGGCAGTTTTACCCGGCTTATGGAATAAACACCTCTGTAACAAAACTAAAACGGGGTATATTCGCCGGGTAATATGCGCCTTATTTCAACTGCTTTCCGGCTGATTTTCAGCATTTACGGCTTTATAGTTTTTACAGCTTTCCTGCTGGTTATCTTTCCTTTGGTTATCATCGCATCATTTTTTGGCAAAATAAAGGGCGGTAATTTCATTTATGAGCTTTGCCGGTTATGGGCAAAAGTTTTTCATTTTGCCACAGGCATGCGCATTATATATATATATGATGCGCCTAAACCGGATGCAGAAAAGCAATATGTGTTTGTTTTCAATCATATTTCATACCTGGATATACCGCTTATAATGGCTGCAATACCTAAACAGTATTTTCGGGTGTTAGGTAAAGCAGAACTGGCAAAAGTTCCGGTGTTTGGCTTTTTATACCGCAATACAGTTGTTTTGGTGGAAAGAACAAATTCTGCTGCAAGGGCTAAAAGCGTACTGCAATTGAAAAGTGTGCTGCGTAAAAAAATCTCCATTGTAATTTCACCGGAAGGAACGTTTAACATGACACACCAGCCTTTAAAAGAATTTTATGATGGTGCTTTTAAAATTGCCATTGAAACGCAAACTCCCATAAAACCTGTTTTATTTTTAGACGCTTACGACCGTTTAAGTTATCACAGTATTTTTTCTTTAAACCCCGGTAAGACAAGAATTGTGTACCTTGATGAAGTGCCTGTTGAAAGTTACACTGTAAAAGATACGCAGGTGCTTAAAAACAAAGTGTATAAACTAATGGAAGAAAAATTGCTTGCATACAAAGCAAGCTGGATAAAAGATGAACCAAGGGGATAATATTTTATTTGAAGAAAAGTTTACACTGTGGGCCGAAGTAATACTTCCTTTGGCATTACCCGTTACATATACATATGGCATACCGGATGCATTAATTACAAAAGCACAGCATGGCAGCAGGGCAGAGGTGGAACTGCGTAATAAAAAATATGCCGGCATCATAAAATCAATTTCAGAAAACAAGCCTGCATACGATACCAAACCCATTTTAAATGTGCTGGATGATGAGCCGGTTTTATACCGGCAGCAATTACAATTATGGAGCTGGATAAGTAACTACTATATGTGCAGCGAAGGGGAAGTGATGGCTGCCGCTTTGCCTACACATTTTAAATTAAGCAGCGAAACTGTTTTAGTTTATAATGAAGAAGCCGGAGACGATTTTTCGCATTTGGGTGATGAGGAGTTTTTAGTAGCCGAAGCATTGCTGCTGAAAAAAGAACTGCGCCTTACAGAAGTACAGCAGATTTTAGATATTACTCATGTTTACCCCGTTATAAAAAAGCTGATAGACAAAAAAGTTTGCTTTGTATGGGAAGCAATGGATGAAAAGTACAAGCTGAAAAAGGAAAACTATGTAGTACTGAATCCCCAGTATCAAAATGAAGAGGAACTGAGCAAAAAACTAAATGAATGGAAAGGCGCCCCCAAACAAATGGAATTACTGCTGGCTTACCTGCATTTGGAAAAAACAGAAGGCGATGTATTGCAAACCGCATTGCTTAAAAAAGCTGGCGCCACTACTGCACAATTAAAAGGCTTGGTTGATAAAAACATACTGTGGATAGAAAAACGTAGTGTTGACCGTATAAAAACACTGCCCAAAAATGTTGACATAGACTTTGAGTTTAGCGATGCACAACAGCAATGCAGTAACACTATTGCCACTGCTTTTGAAACTAAAGATGTTTGTTTGCTGCATGGTGTTACCGGCAGCGGAAAAACACAGGTGTATATTAAGCTCATTGAAAAATACTTTTCTGCAGGTAAACAAGTTTTGTACCTGTTGCCGGAAATTGCATTAACAGCACAAATCATCCGCCGCCTGCAAAAACATTTTGGCGGTAATATTGCCATCTATCACTCAAAGTTTAATAATAACGAACGCATTGAGCTGTGGAATAAAATACGTACCGGCGAAATAAAAATTGTGCTGGGCGCAAGAAGCGCTTTGTTTCTTCCCTTTGCCAATTTAGGATTGATTATAGTGGATGAAGAACACGATGCGTCATACAAACAGCAAGACCCTGCGCCCCGCTATAATGCAAGAGATGCGGCTGTATATTATGCCGGTTTATTTAATGCAAAAGTATTGCTGGGCAGCGCCACACCATCAATAGAAAGTTATTACAATGCACAACAGGGCAAGTATGCTTTTGCAGAACTGAATGAACGTTATGGCGGCATTAATTTACCCGCAATAGAAATTATAGACACCCGGCAGGTGGCGCAAAAAGGAAAAGTAATGATAAGCCCGCAGTTGAAAGAGGCGATTGAAAAAACACTGCAGGCAGACAGGCAGGTCATATTATTTCAAAACCGCCGGGGATATAACCCTTATTTAATTTGCAATACCTGTGGTTTTATTCCGCAGTGCAATCATTGTGCAGTTTCGCTTACGCTGCATAAATACAGCAACAAATTGCATTGCCATTATTGCGGCAGCCAATACCCTAAATTAATAACCTGCCCTGCATGCGGCAGCAATAACTGGCTGGAAAAAAACTTTGGCACCGAAAAAATTGAAGAGCAACTGGAGGAAGATTTTAGTAAATACAAAATTGCCCGTATGGATGTGGATAGTGTGCGTGGCAAAAAAGCACACGATAATTTAATACAGTTGTTTGAGCAGCACCGCCTGGATATTTTAGTAGGCACGCAAATGGTGGTTAAAGGGCTTGATTTTGATAAAGTGAGTTTGGTAGGAATTTTAGATGCAGATGGATTGCTGAGCTTTGCAGACTTCAGGGTGAATGAACGGGCTTTTCAATTAATGGAGCAGGTAAGTGGCCGTGCAGGGCGCAAGCATGAACAGGGAAAAGTGCTGATACAATCCGGCAATGTAAAACACCCCATATTGCAATTAGTGCAGCAACATAATTACAAACAGTTTTACAATCTTGAAATTGAAAGCCGCAAAGAATATTTTTATCCTCCGTTTAGCCGCATTGTTTTACTCACTTTAAAACACAAAGACAAAAACACTGTAAGCAATGCAGCAGATAAGCTGGCGGCGTTATTACGGCAGGATTTAAACAATTACATTACAGGCCCGGCAGCACCGGTAATAAGCCGCATCCGTAATCAATACTTAATGGAAATAATGATAAAACTGCCTAAGGAAAAAGGTATGAGCAGCCGGTACAGGCAGGTAATATTTAATCAAATAAATTTATTACTGAGCGAAAAGCAATACAGGGCAGTAACGGTGGTGACAGATGTAGACCCCAATTAATTTTGTTTCGGCAGCAGAGCCTTGATTGGACTGCAATGGCAGAGTTTATCCTGAAGAATGAAGGACTCCGTTCAACTAATAATTTCTATTTAGCTTTGCCCACATTATACTCAATATGCAAATACAGGAAAATATTTCTTTAAAACAGTACAACACATTTGGTATTGATGTTTCTGCAAAATATTTTGCTGCTTTTAATACTGTTGATGAAATTACCGAATTACTGGAATTTGAAAAACTGTCAACTGTCAACTATCAACTGTCAACTTTAATACTCGGCGGTGGCAGTAATATTCTTTTTACAAAAAACTTTGATGGACTGGTTTTAAAAAATGAATTAAAGGGTATTGAACTTGTAAACGAAGATGATGAATATGTTTATGTAAAAGCAGCAGCAGGCGAAAACTGGCACCAGTTTGTTTTGCATTGTATCAACAACAATTGGGCGGGAGTGGAAAATTTATCACTTATTCCCGGTAACGTGGGTGCAAGCCCAATGCAAAATATTGGTGCTTATGGTGTGGAGATAAAAGATGTGTTTCATTCGCTGCAAGCATTGCATAAAAACGATAAAGCCATTATTGATTTTAACTTAAACGATTGTGCATTTGGCTACAGGGAAAGTGTTTTTAAAAGAAAATATAAAGACCAGTTTGTTATTACCAGTGTTACGTATAAATTAAAAAAGAAACCGGTTTTTAATACTAACTATGGTGCAATAGAACAGGAGCTGGAGCGCATGGGAGTTAAGCAGCTTTCAATTAAAACAATATCCAATGCGGTTATAAATATCCGTTCATCTAAATTACCCAACCCTGCAGAAATTGGTAATGCCGGCAGTTTTTTTAAAAACCCTGAAATTCCCAATGAGCAGTTTGAAAATTTAAAAATAACATACCCGAATATTGTAGGCTATAGTTTGCCAAATGGTAAAACAAAATTAGCTGCAGGCTGGTTAATTGAACAATGTGGCTGGAAGGGTTACAGGGAAGGTGATGCCGGCTGCCATGCAAAGCAGGCGTTGGTGTTGGTTAATTATGGAAATGCAACCGGTGAAATGATTTATGCACTCAGCGAAAAAATAGTGCAAAGTGTAAAAAATAAATTTGGTGTTATGCTGGAACGGGAGGTAAATATAATTTAACACTTATACAAAGCAACATTTTCTTCAAACTTGTAGTCATCTTCAAAATAACTGTTATGAAAAAAATACTTTTTTTAACCCTTCTTATCTTTTCCTGTACACAAATACTAAATGCGCAGGATAAAATTTACCGGCAAAATGGGAAAGTAGTGCTTGCTAAAGTTGTGGAAATTGGCAGTAGTGAGATAAAGTACAAAGAATTTAATAACCCTGACGGGCCAATATATGTATTAGAAACAGACCGCATTAAGAAAATTGTTTTTGAAAACGGTACCACCCAAACATTTCAGGATAATTTGAAGGACATGGAACGGTATGCCGACCAGAAAAAGAAAGCGCTTAAAATTAATTTTCTTTCTCCATTATACGGATATTCAGAAATAGGGTATGAAAAAGTAACAGGTTTTGGTAAAAGTTACGAATTTTCGCTTGGCGTAATTGGCGCAGGAAAATCAAATGTTATAAACGCCAGTTATTATAGTGGCAACCAATTAACAGAAGTTAAACGTAAACCATTTGGCCTTTTTGTTACCGGGGGCTATAAATTTGGCAAACTGCCAGACTTTTTAATATTTGGTAAAAGCAGGGCAAGTCATATAATGCAAGGCACCTATATTAAGCCATTAATTTATGCAGGGCATTATAAGGAAAATATTATGGTGCAAAAAGGCAGCAGCAATAACCCTTTTGAAACAGGTAAACAAAATGTAACTTTTGGCGCACTGCAAATTGAGTTAGGGCGGCAATGGGTTTTTGGTGATAAAATCCTTCTTGATATTTATGAAGGCCTTGGGTATGGTTTTGATAATAAAGAAGATGCTTATCAGCCTTATGGATACGGTACTAACAATAGTTATTACCAACTAAATGAAACCGCAGCTTTTAACTATGCAAACTCACGTGTTGGTAAAAGCCCTGGTTTATCTTTTACAATTGGCCTGCGGATTGGTATGCTTTTAAAATAAACTTTTAAAAAAGGCCGCTTTAGCAAAGCGGCTTTTTTATTTAATTAAAATCATCTTCATTAAAATCTTCTTCGCTAAAATGCTGGTTGCCCATATTAAGCATGCTGCCCATTAAATCTTTAAACTCAATTTTCCCTTCCACCACTTTTTTGCTTATTAAACTGTAAGCTGCAAGGCCATGTAAAACAAATTCCATAAGCAAAGCATTCTCTTTTTCGTTTGCAGCAGCATAATATTTTTTTACCATTGCATGTAAGCCATCTACTTTATAAAGCTGCTGTATTTTATCAGTATCCTTGCTTTCAAAAAAATTATTTAGTGTATTGCCTGCATCAAACCAGCGTGTAATAGCTTTATATGGATTTTCTTCTCCTCCGGCTTCTTTCCCTTTTCTTTTCTTTAATGCATCAGGGTTAGGGAAATAAACACCAAACTGGGTGCGTATAGCTTTTTCCAAAAGATTAAACGCAACCTGGTATGGTCCTTCCTGTTCGCCTTCATACACCAGTTCTATTTTACCGGTTATAGAAGGAATAATGCCAACCAAATCACTCAGCCAAACCTGTGTTTGTTTTTCATTGTTAATGATAGCCCTTCTTTCTGCAGCACTCACTGCATTTTCATAAGCGCTGATGGTGAGCCTGGCGCTTACGCCGCTTTTTTTATCTACCAGTTCGCTGCCTCTTGCTTCAAAAGCAACTTGTTCAATCAAGCGCTTTACTAAATCACTTATGTTTACTTTTTGTTTTTGCGTATCGTTAATGCCGGCTTCCTGTTCTGTAATTTCTAATGATGTTTCAATAGTTTTAGGATAGTGCGTTAATATCTGGCTTTGTATGCGGTCTTTTAATGGCGTTACAATGCTGCCACGGTTAGTGTAGTCTTCCGGGTTGGCGGTAAATACAAACATAACGTCTAACGGCAGCCGTAGTTTAAAACCACGTATTTGCAAATCGCCTTCTTCCAAAATATTAAAAAGCGAAACCTGTATCCTTGCCTGTAAGTCGGGCAATTCATTAATTACAAAAATGCAGCGGTTACTGCGTGGAATAATACCGTAGTGCAGCACCCGTTCATCAGCAAAACTTAATTTTAAATTCGCTGCTTTTATCGGGTCAATATCTCCAATTAAATCTGCCACGCTTACATCGGGTGTTGCCAGTTTTTCACCATATCGCTGGCTGCGGTGCAGCCATTCAATGGGAGTGTTGTCGCCTTTTGCTTCAATAATATCCATTGCATAGCGGCTCAGCGGTTGCAACGGGTCATCATTAATTTCACTGCCGGCAACAACAGGAATATATTCATCCAGCAATGCCGTCATTTGCCTTGCCATACGTGTTTTTGCCTGCCCACGTAAACCTAAAAACAAAATATTGTGCTGGCTTAATAAAGCTCTTTCCGTATCAGGAATTACAGAATCTTCATAACCCAAAATGCCAGGAAAAGGATTTTCCTTTGCCTGCATTTTTTTAATAAGGTTGTCACGTATCTCCTGTTTAATACTTTTAGAAGTGTAGCCACTCTTTTTTAATTCGCCTAATGTTTTAATTTTTGTTATATCCATTTTTGTATTTTATTATTCACTGAATTTTTTATTGCGAAACAAGGGATTTTTGCTTCGCAAAAAATGTTAGCCACAAAGGCACTAAGGCACAAAGGAAAATGGCAAGCCATTTTACAGAACTTAATAATTTTAAATGATAAATCTTTTGATTCCATCTTTAATTAATGGAACATTAAAGTTGATTAAATATCCCAAATGCAACCTGGTTAAAGTTAAGTGGCTTTTAAGTTGCGATAACCACAATGGATTTAAAACTTCTCTTGCTTTTAATTCACATATAACCAATTCGTCCACCCATACATCAAGCGTAAGCCCTTCATCAAATTTTTTCCCATCGTAAAATATTGGCAGGTTAACCTGCCTTTTATAAGGAATGCCTTTCTTCTCTAATTCATAACAAAAGCATGCTTCATAAATTTTCTCTAATAATCCCGGGCCTAATTCTTTATGAACTTTGTAAGCTGCATCTACAATCTCTTTTCCTAAAAATTCTTCTCTTTCTGACAATTTTGAATACATGCTGTTTCTTTTTTATTTCGAAGAAATAAACCTTTGTGCCTTAGTGCCTTTGTGGCCGGTATTTTGCCGAAGGCATAAATAATAAACCTTTTGTTTTAATTAATAAACCGTTTTCCTCTTCCCACTCTCAAAATCTTTAAATATAAACGCACCCAAATTATCCAGTGCAGCAAAAAATGCTTTGCCATTATTGCATTCTGTAAACTCCTGTACAAATTTTTGCAGGTAAGGGTCGCTGGCAATCATGAATGTAGTAATAGGTATTTTTAATTTTTTGCATTGTGTAGCAAGGCTCATACAACGGTTTAAAATTTTTCTGTCAACACCCCAACTGTTTTTATAATAGCGGGCGCCTACTTTTAAACAGGTGGGCTTACCATCGGTAATCATAAAAATTTGTTTGTTGGGGTTACGGCGGCGGCGTAAAATATCCATAGCCAGTTCAAGCCCTGCAACTGTGTTGGTGTGGTAAGGCCCCACTTGCAAATAGGGCAAGTCTTTAATTTCAATTGGCCATGCATCGTTGCCAAATACTACAACATCCAAAGTGTCTTTGGGGTATTTTGTTTTAATCAGTTCTGCCAAAGCCATAGCAACTTTTTTTGCAGGCGTAATGCGGTCTTCACCATACAAAATCATGCTGTGGCTTATATCAATCATTAACACCGTGGAAGTTTGCGATTTAAAATCGGTTTCCCGTATTTCTAAATCATCTTCATGCATTTTAAAACTGTCAATACCATGATTGATTTGTGCGTTGCGGATGCTGCTGGTAAAATCAATTTGTTCCATGGTATCGCCAAATTGAAAAGGCCTTGTTTCCGGGTTTATTTCATCTCCATTGCCTGGTTTAAATGTTTGGTGGTTACCTTGCTTAGTTTTCTTCAGCTTTCCAAAAATTTCTTCCAAACTTTTCTGGCGGATGCCCTGTTCTGTTTTTGATGTAATCTTAATACTGCCATCGGGCGTGCGGTCATCAATATGTCCTTTGTCTTTCAGGTCTTCTAAAAAATCGCCAATGCCATAATCATCGTTGGTGAGTTTATATTCTTTATCCAGTTCGTTCAGCCATTGCATGGCTTCATCAAAATCGCCATTGGTATAAGTTAATAATTGCAAAAACAAATTCAGCAATTGCTCAAAAGGGGTTTTGCCGTTTTCGTTGGGGTTGTATTTAGAAAAGTGGAAACCGGTCATATTTAAAGTTGAGACTCTAAAGTTACAAAACAAACAATGTTTGTAATTGGTTCGGTATGTTAAATAAAAAATCCCCAACCGGGGATTTTTTATTTATTTTTTTAGGCCTTTATTTTTTTCGTCCTGTATCTGCTTTTTGTGGTGTTACAGGGGCTGCTTTAATTTGTCCCGGTCCTTCAATAGGCGGTACACCACCAGGGTTTTTGTACTGCGTTTCCAGGTATTGCATATAGCCCAATAAGCGCTGTACATCACTGCCATCATACGACATAATCATGCTTTGCTTAGTGTCATCCAGCTGGCTCATGTAATTCAGTTGTTGCTCTAAATCCTTTTTAACACTTTTTGTAATTTTTTGTGCAAGCGCACTGTCGCCGGCTTTGTACGCAGCTTTTATCATTTGTATTGAAAACTTGTTGTGCATTTGTCCACGGCTTACCATACCATAAGGGAAGTTTTCCTGCAGCATCATTTTATCACATTTTTGCAGCATTTGTCTTGCAGAGTCTTTTTGGCCATTATCTGCAAGTGTACTTGCCACCTGTGCATAAGCCAGACGGATGCTGTTTAAGTGCCTGCGGTTTTCTTCATCAAAATAAACACCCATTACATCGCAATTGCCAAACTTAAATTTATTCATCATTTTATCATAAGCCCAGCCATTGTTTACATTTAAACCGTCTTCGTTTTCTTTTGCTTTTACCGGTACAAGGCGGTAAGTAAGCCCATCCTGACGTATGTAACCATCCAGCCCTAAACCACCGCCATCCTGCGATGTAAAGTAGATAGGACGTTTCCATTTGTTTGCAGCAATCATATTTAAAACCGCCGCATCATTTTTAAACAGGTAATCCTTTTTAATATCAAACTGAACAGCGCTTACCACACTGTCTGTTGCATTTACAGTGCCGTTTTGTTTTACAAAATTTATATCAACAGGTATGCTTACTTTTTTAGTAGGGAAAATATTCAGCGTACTGCCATCACGTCCCTGTACTGTTTTTGAAGGATCGTCACTGCCTGCCCAATCTTTCATTACGGTATATAAATCCATGTATTGATTAGGATCAACACCTGCTTTTGGTGCATAATAAACAATATCCCTGTTGCTGCCTTCAATTTGTTCCGGTGTCCAGATGGGATCAATAGGATCGCTTTGATTTATTTTGTAACGCAACTGGTTAATGTACCAGTCTGTACCTAACAAGCTGGAGTTAATTACCCGTATATCACGGCGTATGCCTTCTACTTCCTGTGCATACCATAATGGATAAGTATCATTATCACCAAAAGAAATTACAATGGCATTTGGCGCACAGCTTTCTAAATAATCAGTTGCTAAATCTCTTGCTAATGTTTTTTTACTGCGGTCGTGGTCATCCCATTCCTGGCTTGCCATTAATACCGGCACTGCCAGTGTACATAAGCCTGCTGCAACATAACCGGCGGTAGTGGTATTTTTAATTCCTTTGCTTAATAATTCTTTTACGTATAAAACGCCCAGGCCAATCCATATTGCAAAGCCATAAAAAGAACCAACAAAAGCATAGTCACGCTCACGTGGCTGGTTGCCGGCCTGGTTTAAATAAAATACAATAGCGGCACCAGTAAGCAGGAATAATAATCCTGTTACAAAAGCATCCCTTTTATCCTTTTTAATTTGATAAACAAGGCCGAGTATACCAAGTATTAAAGGCAATGCAAATAAACGGTTATGTGCTTTATTCTCTTTCAGGCTGTCGGGCATTTGGCTTTGGTCGCCAAGGCGCATGTTATCCCAAAAAGGAATACCTGTTATCCAGTTACCATCCCGTACATTGCCCATGTACACACCCTGCAAATCATTTTGCTTACCTGCAAAATTCCACATAAAATAACGGATGTACATCCAGTTTAATTGATAGCTGAATGCAAATCCTATATTTTCTGCCATAGTGGGGGAGCGCTCCCAATTACCTTGTTTGTCTTTTCCTATACCCATCCATTCTGCATAATAATCAGCATGGCGCTGGTCGTTGCTTTGGTCCCACATGCGGGGGAAAATATGCATGTCTTCCGGCGCCCAGGTATATTCCACTTTGCGGCCTTTCTTCTCATACTTGCCGTTGCTTTTAATATATGTTTCGGTTACCTTATTGTCAATCGGCTGTGCAGTAAAATCCTGCCCGTATAAAATGGGCCAGTCACCATATTGTTCCCGTGTTAAATAACCTGTAAGACTTATGGGGTTATCAACATTATACATATCTACGGCAGTGTTGGCGTTACTGCGTACCATAGTGGTAAAGTAAGAGGAGAAGATACCTAAAATCATAAAGGCAGCACTCCACAAACCTAATTTTAAAAAATTCCAGTTTTTATTTTTAGCAATACGCAGTCCAATAAATATCAGCACACCAATAAAAATGAAGAAAAACGCAAAGCCAGAAAAGAAAGGCAGGCCAAAACTGTTTACAAACAGCACATCAAAATTACCGGCGCCAATAATTGTCCATTGTATAATAGCTTTTTGTACCACACCGGTTACAATACAGCCAATAACAAATGCCCAAAATGTGCCCCAGTTAGTTACTTTATAACGTTTATAATAGTACACCATAACAATAGCCGGTATGGTCAATATCATTAACAAGTGAACGCCTACACCAAGGCCTGTTAAATAGAAAAGTGCAATTATCCATCTGTCGGCACGTGTAAAATGGCCTTTAATGCCCTGTAGTTCCTCTTCATCCACATTCTGCTCCCATTTTAAAATGGCCCAAAAAACAATAGCTGTAAAAAAAGATGATAATGCATATACCTCACCTTCTACTGCACTGTACCAAAACGAATCGGAAAATGTATAAGCCAGTGCACCCACCACACCTGCAGCCATTACTGCAAAAATGTTTTGGTTATTTAATTCGCCGCCGTTTTTAGTAACAATTTTGCGGGCAAAGTGAGTAATGCTCCAGAATAAAAATAATATGGTAAAGCTGCTGGCCAGCGCACTCATAAGGTTAATACCTGTGGCAGCGTGCTGTGGATCAAACGGTGCCATAAATAAACGGCCTATCAACACAAAAAGAGGTGCCCCGGGCGGGTGCGGAATTTGTAATTTGTAAGCACTGGAAGCAAACTCGCCGCAATCCCAAAGGCTTCCGGTAGCTTCCATTGTCATAATATATACCGCACTTGCAATTATAAATACCACCCAGCCGGTAATGTTGTTAATACGCTTAAAATTCATATAGTTATTGATTATAAGTTGGCAAATATAATGTGTTTAACGCTTTGGGTGCAGCCATCTATACATTTTAATAAGTTTTTGTTACCAGCGGCATATCCCTGTTGTGGCCAATGTGGCGACGCTCCTTTCAACATTTGAAGCAGTGGCGGCTATCATTATCTTTGATAAAATGAAAAGAGCACTGCTTCAGTTACATACCGCCGTTTTTTTGGCTGGCTTTACTGCTATATTGGGTAAGCTTATTAAATTAAATGAAGGCCTGCTGGTGGGATACCGCATTTTAATTACTGTAATTACTTTGCTGGTGCTGCAATATTTCAGAAGGCAGTTAAAAAAGCTGTCTTTAAAAGATACATTACAGCTTTTTGCAGTAGGCGCAATTGTAGCTGTACATTGGGTTACATTTTATGGCAGTGTTAAATACGCCAATGCTTCAGTAGCGCTGGTTTGTTTTAGCGCTACAGGCTTTTTCACCGCTTTTTTAGAACCGCTGATTCTAAAAAAACGCCTTGTATTAATTGAAGTGTTACTAGGATTACTGACGCTGGCTGGCATTTATATTATTTTCGATTTTCACCCGCAGTATAAACTAGGGATTATTTTTGGTATTATATCAGCCCTTGGCAGTGCCGTTTTTCCTGTGTTTAATAAAAAATTAATAGAAAGGTTTGAACCGCATACCATTGTAATGTATGAAATGAGTGGCGGGCTGCTTGCAGTGGTTTTGCTTATTCCGCTGTACCTGCAACAATTTCCTGCTGGTTATTATTTACCTACTGCAACAGACTGGCTGTGGCTGCTGGTACTGGGCTGGTTTTGCACAGTTTTAAGTTTTGAGTTGCAGCTAAACGCATTAAAACGGGTTTCTGCCTTTACTGCAAACCTTACTTATAACCTGGAGCCTGTGTATGGTATTATTATGGCTTTTATCTTTTTTAATGAAAACAAGGAACTTAACGGTCATTTTTACGCAGGGGTTGCATTAATTTTGCTGGCAGTTATAATACAAATGGCCCGAATTTATCACCAAAAGACAAGCAGTAACAGTAAACAGAAGGGTTACTAACAGAAAAAAAGAGGTTTTGGGGGTATTTTCAAAGTTATTTTTTAAAAATCTTTCAATTCAGGCTTTAAAAGTCCATTTTTAGCCTTACCTTTGCCGTCCAAAATTTTAGTACAATGGCAAGAGTATGTCAGGTTACAGGAAAGAAGCCGATTACAGGAAACAAGGTTTCTCACTCAAATATTAAAACTAAACGCAGGTTTCTGCCTAACCTTCAGACAAAGCGTTACTTTTTTGCAGAAGAAGACAAATGGATTACTTTGAAAGTGTCTTCAGAAGCAATCAGAACAATTAATAAAAATGGCCTTGCCACAGTAGTTAAGCAATTACGTGCAGCCGGCGAAAAAATCTAAATGTTAACCGGTTAACCTGTTAACTGGTTAACTAATAAACAAAATACAATGGCAAAGAAAGGAAACAGGGTACAGGTAATATTAGAATGTACGGAACACAAAACCAGTGGCAAACCTGGTACCAGCCGTTATATTACCACCAAAAATAAAAAGAACACACCTGAAAGAATGGAGTTAAAGAAGTTTAACCCAATTTTGAAGAAGGTAACTGTACACAAAGAAATTAAATAAGGCCAACGGCTTATTATAAAATTATTAAACTGAATTATCATGGCAAAAGCAGCTTCAAAGAACGCTAAAGTAAAAGATTTAAAAGCAGCAGCAGAGGCAAAAAACTGGACTAAAGTAATACGTGCCGTACGCAGTGCAAAAACCGGCGCTTATACTTTTAAAGAAGCCATAGTGCACAAAGACAAAGTGAAAGAATATTTAGCTAATTAATATTTTTCAGGTTGTTTCATATAATTTTAAAGCTGTCCAAATTACGGATGGCTTTATTTGTTTAAATACTATTGGTAACCGCTTTTAGTGTAATTAAGTTAACGATGGGACTTTTTGATAAACTCTTTGGAAAAAAACAGCAACAGGAAAGCCTGGAGCAGGGACTGCAAAAAACCCGTGAGGGCTTTTTTAGTAAAATAACAAAAGCCATTGCCGGTAAAAGCACTGTAGATGCAGAAGTATTGGATAACCTGGAAGAAGCATTAGTAGGTGCAGATGTTGGGATTGAAACCACTGTTGCTATAATTGAGCAAATTGAAAAACGGGTAGCCCGTGATAAATATCTGAATACTTCTGAGCTGAATAAAATTTTAAAAGAAGAAGTTGAAAATATTTTAGTTTCATCACCGCAAGACAGCAGTTATGAAGATTATGAACTGCCACCGGGACATAAACCGCATGTTATTTTAGTCGTGGGCGTAAATGGTGTGGGTAAAACCACCACTATTGGCAAACTGGCACACAATTTTTCAAAAGCAGGTAAATCAGTTTTGCTTGGCGCTGCCGATACATTCCGTGCGGCTGCGGTTGATCAGCTTACCATCTGGAGCGAACGCACCAATGTGCCTATTGTTAAAAAAGAAATGGGCAGCGATCCTGCATCTGTTGCATTTGATACAGTAAAAAGCGGTGTTGCTAAAAATTCGGATGTAATTATTATTGATACAGCAGGACGCCTGCATAACAAAGCTCATTTAATGGATGAGCTTACCAAAATTAAACGGGTAATTGAAAAAGTAATACCCGAAGCACCGCATGAAGTTATGCTGGTGCTGGATGGCAGCACCGGTCAAAATGCACTGGAGCAGGCCAAACATTTTACAGCTGCTACAGATGTAAGCGCCCTTACTATTACTAAGTTAGATGGCACAGCCAAAGGTGGTGTTGTTTTAGCTATAGCGCACCAGTTTAAAATTCCGGTTAAATTTATTGGTGTGGGAGAAAAAGCAGAAGACCTGCTTGTGTTTAACAAGCAGCTTTTTGTAGACGGGCTTTTTGATGCCGGTACTCTTTAATCTTAAAAAAATAGTTATTCTTCTTGCATTTGCTGCGCAAACTCATTAGGTTTGTTGCAAATTCCTTCCTTTGACGGCCATTCTCTTCAGCATTTTTTAAATCTGCACTAATAAATTTTTACCAGTAACAACAAGGTTAAAGGGCCCATAAATGGGTTGTTTAAAAATGATACAGGTAATATATTTTATAAAGCTCCCGGCAATTTTATGTACAAATTATTTTGAGAAAAATAATTTATACCTGCTCTCACTAAAAACAGATTTATGAAAAAGAATACATTGTACTTAACAGTACTCCTTCCTGTTATTATTTTACTGCATTCCTGTGCAAAACTGCCTGTACAGTCTGTTAGCCTTATGCAGCAAATTAAAGATGAAGGCACACGAATGCACAAACTGAATGTGGCATATGTTAACCTGGTGTTTAACAAACAAATGGAGGATGTGGATACGTTTATGGAGAAGCATTACATTCCGGAATACATGGCACGGGTAAAGCAGCTGATAGATGAAAATGATACAAAAATTGACATGAATAAAAACTGGCAAACCATATTTCCGCAAATGATACCGTATATCAATGCGGCCCGTGATTCGCTCACAAAAGCATTAGCCACAAACAAAAATAAAATCATTGAAAAAATTAACGATGATTTCAGGTTTTATGAACAGGCTTGTGATGCACAAATTGCATTGCTTTCATCCGCCACAAAATTAAATAACACCACACGGCAAATATTTGATAAAGCAGCAGGCAAACTAACAGGAGGCAAAACTGATTTAAGCTCACTGGAACAAAGGCTGGAAGGGGTTTTAAAAAAAGGCGGAAACATGGCTGAAAAAATATTAAGCATTAACGAAATAGTTGAATCATTTACTCATAACTGATAAAATTTTACATTATGCCAAACCTTACTATTGAAGAGATACTTGCCAAGGCAAAAACTGACACGGATGCTAAATTTAAAAATAAAATATCATCATTAACAGCATTAACCAACCCGGAAATTGACGATTTGCTGAACACTACCGGAATTAAAAAAGAAAATTTTGCTGCGGTTTTAAAAGAACTGAATGATGCCACCAAAAGCAATGAAGATAAAGTGAAGGCGATAAGTAAAATAAGCCAGGGAGTGTCATTATTGGTAGGCATAGCCACAAAAGTTATCTAACTCAAATGGTATTGGTCTTTTATTATTAATTCTAATTGAAAATTGCAAACCTGCATTAAAATTTATGAAAGAGAAAATAATACAGCTGCTGCTAAAATATATTCCCTGGCTGGCCAAAAAAATATGGCCGCATTTAAAAAAATCATTAGCCGGTAATAACACGCCTAATATTGTTGCCTTCCGGGATGACAGCACGAATAACAATGTTATTCTTTTTGTACATGGTTTTTCCGGCGAAGCCGAAACCACTTTTGGTAACATTCCGGCTTATCTTAAAGAAGATGCAGGCATGAATGGCTGGAATATGTTTTCAGTTGGGTATAGTACAGATGCCATGCCATCGTTAGGCATTGGCATTTGGGCTGCTATACCTGATATTACTAAAGTAGCCGACTTTTTAGATACAGAAATAAAAAATCAGTTCAGGCGCTATGAGCGCATTGCTATTGTAGCGCACAGTATGGGCGGGCTGGTAACACAAAAAGCCATATTGCAGTTAGAGCCACAGCAACGAAACCGCATAACTTATGTAATGCTGTTTGGCACACCCAGCAAAGGATTAGTTAAAGCAAGGCTGGCACACTGGTGGAACCGGCAGTTGAGAGATATGAGCTGGGATGGTAAATTTATAACAAGCTTGCGAGCAGACTGGAAAACAGCTTTTAGTGCAGGCTATCCGTTTACTTTTAAAGTGGTAGCCGGTACAGATGATGAATTTGTACCTGTAGAATCCAGCCAGGCACCTTTTGATTATGATAAAAAATATTGCGAAGTGGTGTCTGGTAATCATCTTGCCATTGTAAAACCCGAAAACAAAAACCATGCAGGCTATCAGTTAATACTGGCAACGCTTACCAATGTTGCTTTTAGTAATATTTATACAGATGCAGAAGCTGTAAATATTTTATTAGGCAATTATAACCAGGTGGTAAACGATTTACTGCCCAACAAAAATAATCTGGATAAAAAAGGGATGGCAAAATTAATTTTTGCACTGGAAGGTTTAGGCAGGGGTAAAGAAGCGGTGGAAATTATGGAAGCATCTCCAATAACTAAAAACAACAGCGACCTGCTTGGTATATTAGGCGGCAGGTACAAACGCAGGTATATGGATACTTATGATAGTACAGATGCACAAACATCTGTTTACTATTATAATAAAGGACTAAAAATAGCAACAGAAAAACCGGATAATGAACAGATTTATTATCATGCCATTAACCTTGCTTTTATGAGCCTGGTAAATGCAGAAGATAAGGTTGCCATGGCTTTGTATGCAGAAAAAGCGCTTGCCGCTGCTAACGCATCTCCGGATGATTGCTGGAAACTTGCAACTGTTGCAGAAGCGAACCTTTACCTGAATAATCTTGCCAAAGCCAAAGAATATTATACTGCCGCGGCAGCAATATGCGGCGTACGGGAAAAAACATCTATGTATGCGAATGCTATTATGGGATATACAACTTTAATGCAAATAGAGAGCGGTACAGATGATTTTATAGAATTTTTGAAAAGCACTTTACTGCGAAAAGCATAAACAATATTGCAAAACTAAAAAGCCATCCAATAACGGATGGCTTTTTAAATAAATTGTAAACTAAATTAGTTTCCGCCAATACCCATTCCTCCATTACCCTGTGTACGTTTGTTTTCATCTTCGGCTGCATTGGCACGGTTGCGTGCAGCTTTCACCTGCATGCTGCCAAAGCGGTAAGTAAAGTTTATTTTAAACTGGCGGCTGTCGCCATAACCGGAGAATGTTGACTGCTGTCCTGCAAAACTTGTTGAACCTTTGAACTTCAGTGAACGGAACATATCTGTAACCGATGCTTTAAGGTTTCCTTTATTTTTCAACACCGGTTTTGAAATACCTGCGTCAAGGCTCCATAAAGCTTTACTCTTAAATGTTCCCTGCCAAACAGTAGGTGAATTGTAAAAACCACTCAGCTCACTCGTCCAGCCTTTACCCAGTTTAAATGAATGCTGCATAAATACAGATAATGTAGCTACGTTCAAATCAATTGTTCTGTTACCGCCGCCAAAGTCTGCTTTATACATGCTGTAATAGCTGTTAATGTTTGCAAACACACTGTACCATTTATATTGAAAAGGGTAACTGATGTTCAGGCTTATAATATCCTGTGTGGCAAGGTTACGTTGCGAAATAAAGCTTTTGCTTTTTTCAGTAGTATCAACAATTCTTGTAAACATATCTGTAACATGGCTGTAACTTAATTTAGTGGTAAGCCTGTATTTGTATACATTGGTTACACTTACAATGTCGCTGTATTGCGGCTTAAGGTTAGTATTGCCTTTTTGGTAAGTATACTCATCCAGTTTAAATTCAAAAGGATTTAAATCCTGGTAAGCCGGCCTGTCAATTCTGCGGCTGTAACTTAAACTCCATTGCTGCATAGGATTTTTATTAAACGTAATGGCAGCGCTTGGAAAAAAGTCGATGTAGTTTCTTTTAAAAGGCACCAACGATGATTTGTTTGCCGTGCCATTGCTGTTAAGCCCGTAAGTATCTCCATTAGAGTTTGTCTGTTCCATACGCACACCCGCCTGCACCATTTTGCCTTTTAATTGTTTGTTATAATTAACATACAGTGCATTGATGTTTTCAGTGTATTCAAACTCATTACTGCGTGGTATATCCAGCACCGAACCATTGTTGTAAACGGTGTAGCGTTCAAAATGGTTGTTGGATTTTACAAAAGATGTTTTACCGCCATAACCAAGGCGCCCGTTTTTATAGTTTAATTCATAGTCTGCTTTTAATGCAAGAATATCAATATCTGCCGGGGCAATAAAATTGTATACACTTGTTTGATACAATTGGTTGCTTGAATTATAATAAAAGTTGGGCTGCATCTGGTTGCTTCTTATGCGGTACATGCCATAGTCAGCATCCAGGTTCAGTTCCTGTCCTTTAGTGCCGCTGTATTTGTAGTTAGCATTAAAGCTTGTATTATCCCTCTGTGCATCTGTACTGTTGTTTGCCACCAGCAGGTTTTGTAATACACCTGTAGGAATATAGGTTTTAGGCGTTTGGCTTAAGTTGCGCATTGTATTATCGTTTACATTGCCTGTAATCATAAAGCCAAGTGTACTTTTTTTATCAATAAAATAATCAACTCCCACTTTGTAACCATGTGTGGTGCTGAGCGGTTTAAATGAAGATGTCTGGTTAAAAAAAGTATCCAGTACGGAGCGCTGCAGGCTAAATTCCATCAGGTTTAATGAATGATTAAAATTATAGCTGCCATAAATGTTTGTTTTTTTAGTACGGTGGTTCAGGTTAAGCCCTGCATTATACCTGCCGTAAGTACCAACATTATAACCTGCATTTAACGAGCCATTGGTGCCAAGCGTTTTATTTTTCTTCAGTTTAATATTAATGATACCTGCATTACCTGCTGCTTCATATTTAGCTGAAGGGTTTGTAATAAGTTCTATTGATTCAATTTGTGATGACTGTAATGATTTTAAGAAATTAGAAAGGTCCGTTCCTGAAAGCGGGCTTGGCTTACCATCAATATAAACCTGCACACCGTTTTTGCCAGCAAGGCTTATATTATCATCTTTATCAACAATAACACCCGGTGCCCGGCGCAGCAGTTCCAGCCCGTCGTTACCTACGGCATTAATTGTGCCTTCTACATTCATTACAGTTTTGTCTGCCTTTACTTCCACCATTGGTTTTTGTGCAACAACGGTAACACCTTCTAAACTTTTGGTAACAGTTTTTAACGTAACAGCAGGCGCTGCAACGGCTTCGCTGCCGTTTACGCTTATGGCAGCAGTGGTATTTTTTTGCATGCCCAATGCAGTTACAGCAATAAAGTAAGTACCGGGCTTAACATTTAATATTTCATAATTACCTGTTTTGTCCGACACGGCAGTTTTAACCAACTGGCTGTCTTTAGCATTGTGCAGCACAACGGTGGCAGCCATTATAAAGTTGCCATTGGCATCTTTTACCTGGCCGGTAATTTTTGAAAAATTTTGAGCTTTTGTGCTAAAAGCAAAAAGCATCATAAGGGTTGCGAAAAGCAGTAGTTTCTGTTTCATGACTATTTATTTGTGAATAACGGGGCGCAAGTTACCAAGTATTAATTGTAATAATCCTGCAATATTTCACAAACATGCGCTTTTGAAGGATGAATGGTTGAAAAACGGCTGCAATTGCCAATATTCAAATTGCGTACCTTTGCCGCCACTATTATGAAGACAAAAACGCTTAAAAAAGATAAAGTAAATATTATTACGCTGGGCTGCAGCAAAAACATGGTTGACAGTGAAGTACTGAGTGGCCAGCTGGCTGCCAACAGCATTGAAGTAGTACATGAAAATGCAAAAAAAGACCATAATATCGTTATTGTAAACACCTGTGGTTTTATTGAAAAAGCAAAGGAAGAAAGTATCAGTACCATATTAGACCAGGTGGAGCTGAAGAAAAAAGGCAAACTGGATAAAGTATATGTTACCGGATGCCTTAGCGAACGGTATAAAAATAACCTGGAAGAAGAAATACCTGAAGTTGATGCCTATTTTGGTACTATGGAACTGCCCAATATTTTAAAACAGTTTGAAGCAGACTATAAAACTGATTTAATGGGCGAAAGGTTGCTGTACACGCCGCAGCATTATGCTTACATGAAAATAAGCGAAGGCTGTAACCGCACCTGTTCTTTTTGCGCTATTCCGTTAATGCGTGGGCAACATGTAAGCCGTAGCATAGAAAGCCTGGTGGATGAAGCAAAGAAATTAGTTGACCGGGGCGTTAAAGAAGTAATGCTGATTGCACAGGAATTAACGTACTACGGTTTGGATATTTATAAGCAACGGGCTTTGCCTGAGCTGCTGCATAAACTGGCTGATGTAAAAGGTCTGGAATGGATACGTTTGCATTATGCCTACCCATCAAAATTTCCGCTGGAGATTATTGATGTAATGAAAGAACGTGAAAATATTTGCAATTACTTAGACATGCCATTGCAGCATGCCAGCAACAATATGCTTAAAGCAATGAAGCGGCAAATTACACGTGAGGATATGGAAGATTTAGTGGCTGCAATAAAACAGCGCATACCGGATATTTGTTTGCGTACTACTTTAATTGCCGGTTACCCCGGGGAAACAAGGGATGATGTGGAAGAACTGAAAACTTTTTTACAAAAAATGCGTTTTGACCGTGTGGGCATTTTTACATACAGCCACGAAGAAGGTACCAGCGCTTTTGATGTGGCAGACGATGTGCCTGCAGAAGAGAAAGAAGAAAGGGCGCAGGAAATTATGGAAGTGCAGCAGGAAATAAGCCTGGAAAAAAATATGGAGAAGGTAGGTAAAACAATGAAAGTGCTGATTGATAAAAAGGAAGCCGGCCGTTATTTGGGCCGTACAGAGTTTGACAGTGTGGAAGTGGATAACGAAGTAATTATTAACAGTAAGAAAAAATTAACTGTTGGGGAATTTGTGCAGGTGAAGATAACAAAAGCTTATGATTATGATTTGGAAGGAGAGGTGGTTGTGGAATAACTTAGCTGCCTGTTAAAAACAAAACAGTATTGCTATAAGGCTAATTTTTAAAAACGGGATGAACAGTACAGCACAATTTATTTCTTACAGCCAGGCCGGTGTTTTTTCTAAAACGGTAACCGGTTATATTTCCGGCAGCAAAGCATTGCAGCCATTTTACCTGCACCCTGTTTCTGTTAATGGCATACAAGCAGCAATTGCACAACGCAAATTATATAACACCAACAGGCAATTACTGGTAAACGAACTTAAAAAGCAATACAGCACTGTTACCACTTCTGAAAAAGTAACGGATAATATTGAAAGGCTGCTTTTACCAAATACATTTACCATTACAACTGCACACCAGCCCAATATTTTTACGGGCCACTTATATTTTGTTTACAAAATTTTACATGCAGTAAAGCTGGCAGCTTTTTTAGAGCAGGAAATTGCCGGGAATAATTTTGTACCTGTTTATTACATGGGCAGCGAAGATGCAGATTTAGAAGAGCTGGGCCATGTTTTTATAAACGGTCACAAATACGAATGGCAAACCAAACAAACCGGTGCTGTTGGCAGAATGAAAGTGGATAAGGCATTGGTAAAATTAATTGATGATATAAGCGGGCAAATATTGGTGGAACCTTTTGGCGAAACAATCATTGCCCTGCTTAAAAATTGTTACAAAGAAGGTAGTACAATTGAACAAGCCACTTTTCAATTGGTAAATGAATTATTTAAAGATTATGGAGTGGTGGTTTTGTTGCCGGATAATGCTGCATTAAAAGCCGCTTTTGCACCGGTGATTGAAAAAGAACTGGAAGAAAAATTTTCGCATAAGGCCGTTGCAGAAACAGTGAGTGCCTTTCCTGCAGAATACAAAGTACAGGCGGGCGGCAGGGAAATAAATTTGTTTTGGCTGGATGATGGCATGAGGGAAAGAATTGTTGAAGAGCATTCAAAATTGAAAATTCAAAATTCTGAAAAGGAATTTACCCATAGTGAGATTAAAGAAGTGCTGAATAATAATGCTGAATATTTTAGCCCCAATGTAATTCTGCGGCCGGTTTTCCAGGAAATGATTTTGCCCAATGTGGCTTTTATTGGCGGTGGCGGCGAATTGGCTTACTGGCTGGAACTGAAAAAAGTTTTTGAAGCAGTGCATATGCCTTACCCGGTATTGGTGCTGCGTAATTCATTTTTGGTGGTGGAAGAAAAATACAAAGCGCTTGCTGCAAAGCTGGGGCTTGCGGTTGCCGATTTGTTTAAACCCGAAAATGTATTGCTGAATGAACTGGTTAAAAAAGAGTCGGCACTGCAACTGGATTTAGAAAAGGAAATTGCTGAAATGAAAGCATTGTATAGCAGGCTTCAAAAAATTTCCGGTGCAGTTGATCAATCATTGACGAACCATACGGAAGCTTTGCAAACAAAAGCACTGCACAAATTAGATGGTTTGCAAAAGAAAATGCTGCGTGCAGAAAAGCAGAAGTTTGAAGCACAGCAACGACAGCTGAATAAATTAAAGACGGTGCTTTTTCCTAAAAATGGTTTGCAGGAGCGTACTGAAAATATAATTCCGTTTTATGCCAAATGGGGCAAAGATTTTATTGCTGCGCTTTATAATCATTCACTTGCTTTGGAACAGGAGTTTGCAATTATTGATGTTAAGTGATAAGGGGCTTTAATGTTGAACAATGATAAATTGTTAAACGGAGCGTCGCCTCTGAAGTCCAATCAGGGAAAAACAGCCGGTTACAAAAAAATTACAAATACACGTCCTCAATAAGAAAATATTCTGCAGGCTGATTTTTTAAAATGGTAATGGAAAGAATATTGAACTGAATACGCTGCCATTGCGGGTGCTGGTGTAAATATTCCTCTGATGCATTTATAAGATTTTGAATTTTCTTTTTGCTTACACTTTCTTCCGGGTGGCCAAATTTTTTGGTGCGGCGGGTTTTTACTTCTGTAAAATGGAGCACATTGTTTTTTGTTGCTATAATATCCACTTCCCAATGGCCATGCCGCCAGTTTTGGTGCAGTAATTCAAAACCATTTTGCTGCAGGTATGCTGCTGCAAGGCCCTCGCCAAAACTGCCGGTTTTGTTATGCTCTGCCATATATTAAAGATATGCGAAAGGTAATTAACACCATGAGGATAAATGACGCAGCAAAATGGTGGCAAAAACCAATTATTACTTATTTTTGCCGAAAGATTTACAATGAACAAAGGGAATACAAATTCGATATTGATTGCAGTGTTATTAATTATTGCTGCGGCATTTACAAGGTTAATACCACATCCGCCAAACTTTGCGCCTATAGCTTCGCTGGCTATTTTTGGCGGTGCTGTTATAAAAAATAATAAATACGCTTTGCTGCTGCCTTTGGGCGCTTTATTGCTCAGCGATATTTTGTTTGAGCTGTTTACAACCACAAAAGGCTTTTACGACATCAGCCAGACTTTTGTGTATGCTGCATTTGTTTTAATAACATTTCTTGCATCAAAAATTAAAAAGGTTAATACTGTAAATATTTTATTTGCCTGTTTGTGGAGCGGTGCTTTGTTTTTCCTTATCTCAAATTTTGGTACATTGTTAACAGGCCAGTTTTATCCGCTTACCTTTAATGGCTTAATGCAATGCTATGCTGCTGCCATTCCGTTTTATAAAAATGACTTGTTTGGCAATATGCTGCTGAATACATTTATGAGCAATATATTTTTTACCGGCTTGCTGTTTGGTGCTTATGCATTGCTGCGTAAAACAATATTGGTTAAGCCTGCTGTACAAAACGCTTAATAAAACTATTTATATTTAAAAGCCTGCAATTTTTGTTGCAGGCTTTTTTATGCCGGTTCCAGTTGTGTAAACCAATAGTTTTGATGCAGTATTTTTTGTGTGCAGTTTACGGCAATGCTGTTTGCAAACAGCGGGCAATCTAAAACCAGTGTATGAAATTCACCGTTTTCGCCGCAAACATCCACTCCGGCTTTTTCTAAATCAATAACACAGTCTTTATCTATTAAGCGGCCTAAAAAACCTGGTCCAAGTATTTCGTTACAGCTAACAATAATAGTTTTTATACCACTATCAATCATTTGCATTACTAACTGTTTGCGGTTTTGCTGCCACAGTGGTAACAGTGCTGTTAAGGCAGCATTATTACATACTTTTTCTTCCCAGTCACGGTGTGGTTGTAAATCAATATCTCCAAATATGGCATGGGTTAAATTGTATTGTTGCTGCAGTGTTTGTAAGGCGTTGGTAAAATTAGTTTCATAACCGGCCCAGCTGCTGCTAATGAGATGAATGGGCAAGCCTGCTGCTGTTGCCTGCATTTGTAAAATGGCTGAAGGTATGCCGTGGCTACGGGATATTTTACCTTCTTCGTTTAAAACATTCAGTAAAACTTTGGGAGTATAACCTTGTTGTATTGCCTGCATTAAAGCAAAGCAACTGTCTTTACCTCCGCTCCAGCTGCATAAGCTATAATAAACTCCCTCTTTCATTTGCTTCATACCATTCGTCAGTTAATAAATCAGTGCTATCGGCAGCGGCAGTTGCCAGTTCATCACAACGGTTATTGTACGGGTTGCTTGCGTGGCCTTTTACCCAATGCATGGTAATTTTATATGGCCTGGATAGTTTATAATATTCCTGCCATAAATCACTGTTTTTTTTACCGCCTTTAAAATTTGTTTTTATCCAGTTGTTCAGCCAGCCTTCGGTAATGGCTTTTACCACATATTGGCTGTCGCTGTAAATATGCACCGGTAATTCTTTATTCTTAAGTGCTTTTAGCGCAACAATTAAAGCCAGCAACTCCATACGGTTATTTGTTGTAAGGCGGTAACCTGCAGAAAGCTCTTTACGGTGATTATTATAAATAAGCAACACACCATAACCGCCGGGGCCGGGATTGCCCCTTGCAGCGCCATCGGTATAAATATTTATTTTATCTGCCTGCAGCATGTTGCTTTTATTATAAGTGCTGCAAAACTAAGGGTCTTGCTTCAAAATATGATGAATGTCATGAATGCTGCTAACAATCATCAGCAAATTTTAAAAGGGGCTTGCTGACTTTTGTAACAGAACAAATGATTTAATGCAATTTGGTTAAAGCAAAGTGTTCAATAGTTTCTGTCTAAAGATGAGCCGCCATTTAGTCTTATCTGGCGGCCTTTTTATTTCTAAATTTTATAAAGCATAAATACAACAACAAACATATCGGTTACATGTTATCACTGCGGAGACAGCTGTACGGATGCTGTAATTACTGCTGCTGATAAAAATTTTTGCTGCGAAGGCTGCAAGCAGGTTTACCTGCTGCTGAATGAAAATGACCTTTGTGTTTATTATGACTTTGATAAAAACCCCGGCATTAAAGCCAAAGGAAAATTTACAAGTAACCGTTTTGCTTATTTAGATGATGAAACAGTAATACAGCAACTGGTGCAGTTTAAGAGTGCAACGCAGGTGAATGTGATGTTTTCATTGCCTCAAATGCACTGCTCATCCTGTGTATACCTGCTGGAAAACCTGCACCGCATTAACAATGGTATTATACAATCGCAAACCAATTTTCAGCGTAAAGAAATTTTTATAAACTATAACCCGGCAGTTGTATCGCTGCGTAAAGTGGTGGAACTGCTGGCATTTATTGGTTACGAGCCTGCAATAAGTTTGCATGATACTGCTAAAGAGCAGGTAAAGAGCTTTAACCGCAGCCGCATTTATAAAATAGGTGTGGCAGGTTTTTGTTTTGCCAATATTATGATGCTGAGTTTTCCTGAATATTTTTCATCAGGAAAAATTGAACAGGCCGGGCTAAAGGAAACCTTTACATGGCTTAACCTCAGTTTATCATTGCCCGTATTGTTTTACAGCGCATCTGATTTTTTTACTGCTGCATGGAAAGGGCTGCGGCAGCGGTTTATAAATATTGATGCACCAGTTGCACTGGCTATTATTATAACCTATGCAAGAAGTTATTATGAAATTATAACCGGTACAGGAGCCGGTTACCTCGATTCAGGTACAGGTATTGTTTTTTTTATGCTGATAGGGCGCTGGTTCCAGGATAAAACATACGATTCCTTTTCGTTTGAAAGAGATTATAAATCTTACTTTCCGTTAGGTGTTACGGTTATAACAGCAGGTATGGAAAAAAATATTCCTGTAACCAAACTGGAGAAAGGAGACCATATTGTTATACGCAACCAGGAAATGATACCGGCAGATGCCCTGCTTGTAAAAGGCATTGCCCGTATCGATTACAGCTTTGTAAGCGGCGAGAATGTGCCCGTACAAAAAAAACAGGGCGAGCTGATTTATGCAGGAGGTAAACAAATGGGCGGCGCCATAGAGCTGCAGGTAAGCAGCAATGTTTCTCAAAGCTATATTACACAGTTATGGAATAATAATGCGGTTTTCGGCAGTAATAAAAAAAACGAAGACAAATCATTTGTACATCCGTGGAGCAGGTTTTTTACACTGGCATTATTTAGTATAGCAATTACCACGTTTGTTTATTGGGCATTAATTGACCCTGCTAAAATTTTACCGGCTGTATCATCGGTATTAATTGTGGCATGCCCATGCTCTTTACTGTTGTCAGCAACATTTACATACGGTAATATGCTGCGCCTGTTTGGTAAAAACAGTATGTATTTAAAAAATGCCAGTGTAATTGAAGCGCTTGCCGGTATTAATACCATCGTTTTTGATAAAACAGGCACTATTACAAACAACAATGCATCGCAGGTTAATTACGAAGGGGTGCCGCTTACTGATTATGAAATACTGCTGGTTAATGCAGCCGTAAAACAATCATCGCACCCCTTAAGTAAAGCAATTGCAGATAATTTGCCGCGGCAGCAGGAAAGGATACCGCCGGTGCAAATAGTTGAAGAATATGCAGGTAAAGGATTGGAGGTGGTTGTAAATGGAATTACGGTTAAAATAGGCTCAGCGGCATTTATAAACCGGTATGGCAGCAATTTTTTAGTAAATGATACCGGCACCAATGTGCATGTTATGGTAAATGATGTTTATAAGGGGCGTTTTATTGTAAGCAATCAATACCGTACCGGAATTTATCAGTTGGTAAACAGTTTGCAGCATAAAGGATACAGCCTTTATCTCTTATCTGGCGATAATGAAACTGAAAAAGAAAACCTGTTAAAAATATTTGGCCCCAATGCGAATTTGTGCTTTAACCAAAGCCCCCAGCAAAAATTAGATTTTATAAAGTTACTGCAGCAACAGGGCAAAAAGGTTTTAATGGCAGGCGATGGCCTTAATGATGCCGGGGCTTTAATGCAAAGTAATGCCGGTGTGGCAGTAAGTGATAATACCGCACAGTTTTCACCCGCAAGCGATGCCATTCTTGATGGCAGTAAAATGTATTTGCTGGATAAGTTTTTATCATTTGCCCGTTCCGGGAAAAAAATAGTAACTGCAAGCTTTATACTGTCAATTTTATACAACATAGTTGGGTTATCATTTGCGGTAAGGGGTATTCTGTCTCCTGTGGTAGCAGCCATTCTTATGCCTGCAAGCAGCATCAGCATTGTGCTGCTGGTAACCATTCTTTCCTCATTAAGTGCCCGTTTTAAAAGCATGTGATAATACTGACCAAAATCATAAAACAGCTTGATGCCTGTCATCGTAAAGCGAAGCCTGCACCGCTACTTTTGGCATAAATAACTAAAGATGAGTGCACTGTTTGTATTAATAGGTATCAGCATACTGGTGGCGGGCAGTTTTTTAGCTGCTTTTTTGTGGAGCGTAAAAAGCGGGCAGTATGATGATGATTATACACCTTCCATTCGTATGCTTTTTGATGATCATAAAAAAACAAACACATCCAGCTTAAACAAAACCAAACAGAAATAACATGCAGTTAGAGAAATTTTATTATGACAACCGGATTGTAAAAAACTTTGCTTTTGCCACTATACTTTGGGGTGCAGTTGGTATGCTTGTAGGTTTATGGGCAGCATTGCAACTGGTTTTTCCTTCGCTTAATTTTACCCAGTATGGGTCATTTGGCCGTTTACGCCCCCTGCATACCAATGCAGTAATTTTTGCTTTTGTGGGCAACGGTATTTTTATGGGTGTTTACTATTCGCTGCAGCGTTTATGTAAAACAAGAATGTACAGCGATGTATTGAGTAAAATACATTTTTGGGGCTGGCAGGCAATTATAGTTGCAGCTGCAATAACATTGCCGATGGGCCTTACCTCGGGTAAAGAATATGCAGAGCTGGAGTGGCCTATTGATATTGCCATTGCATTAATATGGGTGGTATTTGGCTGGAACATGTTTGGCACCATTTTAAAACGCCGTGAAAAACATTTGTACGTTGCTATTTGGTTTTACATAGCCACATTTGTTACTGTTGCAGTGCTGCATATTGTAAACTCGTTTGAACTGCCTGTTAGTTTCTTTAAAAGCTACAGCTGGTATGCAGGTGTGCAGGATGCATTGGTGCAGTGGTGGTATGGGCATAATGCCGTGGCATTCTTTTTAACAACACCTTACCTGGGCTTAATGTATTACTTCATGCCCAAGGCAGCAAACAGGCCGGTATATTCTTACAGGCTTTCTATTATACATTTCTGGTCGTTGATTTTTTTATACATATGGGCCGGCCCACACCACTTATTGTATACCGCATTGCCTAACTGGGCACAATCACTGGGTGTGGTGTTTTCTTTCATGCTCATTTTTCCAAGCTGGGGTGGTATGATAAACGGCTTGCTTACATTACGTGGCGCATGGGACAGGGTACGTGATGATGTTATTCTAAAATTTATGGTGGTGGCCGTTACCTCTTATGGTATGGCAACTTTTGAAGGGCCTATGCTTTCTTTAAAAAGTATAAATGCGGTGGCTCACTTTACTGACTGGATTGTGGCGCATGTGCACGTAGGCGCATTGGGCTGGAACGGTATGCTTACGTTTGGTATTTTATACTGGCTTGTTCCAAGAATTTTCAACACACAATTGTATTCTAAAAAAATGGCAAACCGCCATTTCTGGCTGGGTACATTAGGTATGCTGTTTTGGGCAATACCTATGTATTGGGCAGGCTTTACACAAAATGCAATGTGGCAGCAGTTTACAGAAGCCGGACAGTTAAAATATTCTTTTCTTGAAACTGTTACTTACCTGAGGCCATTTTATGCCATGCGTTCAATAGGCGGTGCATTGTATTTATCAGGCGTGGTGCTGATGGTGTATAACATTGTTAGAACAGTAAGTGCCGGTAAATTAGTTGCAAATGAAGAAGCTGAAGCAGCACCATTGCAAAAAGAATATGTAAAACACAGCGGCGAACACTGGCACCGTGTTATTGAAAGAAGGCCTGTGCAAATGCTGATATTAAGCCTGGTGGTTATTTTGATAGGTGGTATTATTGAAATGGTGCCAACATTCTTAATAAAATCAAATGTACCAAGTATAAGCAGTGTAAAACCATATACACCGCTTGAGTTGCAGGGCCGTGATATTTATGTAAGAGAAGGATGTTATGTATGCCACTCACAAATGGTGCGTCCTTTCCGCAGCGAAACAGATCGCTATGGTGAATATTCAAAAGCCGGTGAGTTTGTTTATGATCATCCGTTTCAATGGGGCAGTAAACGTACCGGGCCAGACCTTGCAAGAGAAGGTGTGGGTAACCTGAAAAAATCAGACGGCTGGCATTTCCGCCACTTTCGTGAGCCATCATCTATGAGTGCCGGCTCGGTAATGCCTGCATACCCTCATTTACTTTCAACCGATTTGGATATTTCAACAACTGCTGCAAAAATAAATGCCATGCGTACGCTGGGCGTGCCTTATGAACAAGGATATGAAAAGCAGGCTGTGGCAGATTTACAGGCGCAGGCGCAAAAAATTTCGGGCAACCTTTTAAGTGACAGTATACGTGTAACACCTAAAAAAGAGGTGATTGCATTAATAGCCTACCTGCAGCGTTTGGGAGTTGATATCAGTAATAATAAAACCCCGGTAGTTAACCAATAAAAAATAAAATTATGTTCAAGTTTATTAAGCAATACGCAGAAACAATGAAGCATGTGGATATATACCCCATTATTTCGCTGTTTATTTTTTTGCTGTTCTTTATTGTACTGCTGGTATGGGTAAAAAAAATGCGTAAAGAAGATACAGCAAAACTGGCCAATATTCCATTTGAAGAAAACACTGTTAACCCAACATTATAAAATATACTCCATGTTTTTAAATATTATTTTCAATAAAAAAAATTTACTGCCAGCTGTGTTATTGCTGAGTTCAACAGCTTTTGCACAAAGCGAACCGGCTGCAGGAAAAACTGCTGCACAAGGTTATAACACTACTGCTATACTGCTTACCGTAATTGCAGTGGTGCTGGCATTTGTAATATGGGGGCTTGGCCAGGTGCTTACAATGTTAAGCCGCCAGGCACTTAACAAGTATAAAGAAGAAAATAAAAAAGCCGCAGCAATTATAGCAGTTGCATTGATGCTGCTGTCATTACAATCCAATGCACAAACTGCAACAGCCGAAGTTGTAAATACAGCACCTGATTACGGCGGGCTTACATCAACAACGTTTTATGCATTTATTGCAGTACTTGCCATTGAAGTGGTTGCAATTTTGTTCTTAGCTTTTTCCATAAGGCGGCTGTATGATGAACTGCTGCCTGCTAAACCCACCGTTGCAAAAACAAATGCCTTTAAAGTATGGTGGAATAATATGGATAAAAAGCTTTTTACCAAAGCTGTGCCGGTAGAAAAAGAGGCCGATGTATTACTGGACCATGATTATGATGGTATAAGAGAACTTGATAACTCTTTGCCACCCTGGTGGAAATATGGCTTTTATATAACCATTGTAGCTGCATTTGTTTACTTAGCGCACTTTCATGTTTTTGGAACGGGTAAAAATCCTTTGCAGGAGTACACAGCAGAAATGGATAAAGCAAAAACTGAAAAAGAAGCTTACGAAGCACAGAATAAAGATCATATTGACGAAGCGAATGTGCCAATGGCAGATGCAGCCGGGCTTGCAGCCGCTAAGCAAATTTTTGTTGAAAAATGCTGGGCTTGCCATGGTAAAGCAGGAGAGGGTGGTGCCGGTCCTAATTTAACAGATGATTACTGGCTGCACAAGGGTTCACTGAATGATGTATACCAATCAATAAAAAACGGTTATCCTGATAAGGGCATGCAATCATGGTCAGCAGTGTATTCACCAAAAGAAATGAGTTATCTCGCCAGCTATATTAAAACATTGCATGGCACCAATCCGCCGGGTGCAAAAGGGCCGCAGGGAGATTTGTTTACTGATGGGCCTGTTAAAGACAGTGCTGCAGCAATTACACCCGACAGTACAAAAAACAAAGCACAGCCTGCAAAAAAATAAACCGTGCTGTTATTTAAAAGCGCTTTATGCAAGAAACTATTATACAAGACAAGAAAGGGACTTACCGTGATGCTGTTGCCACTATTACAAAAGATGGCAAAAGGAATTTTATTTACCCTAAAAAGCCAAAGGGTAAGTTTTACAACCGCAGAACTTTATTCAGTATTTTTTATTTGTTGGTTTTTTTTACACTGCCTTTTATAAAAGTAAATGGTGAACCGCTGTTTATGCTGAATGTGCTGGACAGGAAGTTTATCATTTTCGGCATGGTGTTTTGGCCGCAGGATTTTTTTATATTCGGAATTGCCACGCTCACTTTTATAGTATTTGTAATTGTGTTTACAGTGGTATTTGGGCGTGTGTTTTGCGGCTGGGCCTGCCCGCAAACCATTTTTATGGAAATGGTTTTTCGAAAAATCGAATACTGGATTGATGGTGATGCGGTACAGCAAAAGCAGTTGAAGGCAATGCCCTGGAACAGGAAAAAAATAATAAAGCGCCTGTTTAAGTTCATTTTATTTTTTGGACTGTCTTTTATAATAGCTAATTTCTTTTTGGCTTATTTAATAGGTATGGATAAGCTGCTGGGTTACATTTCACATCCTGCCACACATATTGGTACGCTCATAGCATTATTAATATTTACAACTGTTTTCTTTTTTGTGTATTGGTGGTTCAGGGAGCAGGCCTGTATTGTTGTTTGCCCATATGGCAGATTACAGGGTGTTATGCTTGATAAAAATTCTATTGTGGTGGCATACGATCGTAAACGGGGAGAACCAAGAGGAAAATTTACGACGAAACAAACCGCAACAACAAATGACAGCTGCAGTTGCAAAGACTGCGATGGCGGTGGTGGTTGTAAAGATGCGATGCAAAAATTTACTGCCGCTTTACCAAAAGGCGATTGTGTGGATTGCTTTGCCTGCGTAAGAGTATGCCCTACAGGTATTGACATAAGGAATGGCACACAACTGGAATGTGTTAATTGCACTGCCTGTATGGATGCTTGTGATGCTATAATGGAAAATGTACAGCGGCCTAAAGGATTAATCCGCTACGCTTCAGAAAACAGTATTGCCAATGGGGTGCAGCTGAAATTTACACCACGTATAAAAGCATATACTGCCGTGCTTGTTTTGCTGCTGAGCCTGCTGTTGTTTTTATTAACCAGCCGGTCTGATCTGGATGCAACATTAATGCGTACTGCAGGTATGACCTACACATCCCTGCCGGATGGAAGAGTAAGCAACCTCTATAACCTGAAGCTGGTAAATAAAACACATAAAGACATTGCATTTACTTTAAAACTGGAAAACAGCAACGGTACCATTGAATACGCAGGCAGCAATACCACATTTGTACAAAAAGGAAGCTACAGCAACCTGCAATTTTTTATTAAGCTGAGCCGCAGTGAAATTAAAAGCTGGAAAACAGAGCTGGTAATTGGATTGTATGAAGGCGGTAAAAAAATAAAAACAATTCCTGCAAAATTTATTGGTCCTGAAATTTATAACTGATAAAATTTAAAACATGAACTGGGGATATAAAATTGCTATCGTATATAGCGTATTTGTTGTCGGAATTTTATTTATGGTATATAAATCATCAACACAAAATTTTGACCTGGTTACAGAAGATTATTATGCAAAGGAATTAAAATTTCAAGAGCAGATTGATGCTGTTAAACGAACCGGTGCATTGTCAGACACCTTGCAGTATACTGTAAAAAACGGCACGCTGCTACTAAATTTTCCAACTGATTTTAAAGGAAAAGAAATTAAGGGTGAAATGCATTTATACTATGCTGCTGATAAATCTAAAGATGTAATGAAGCAATTTACTGCAGCCGGTAATACTGCAAATATTTCACTGCCTGCTGCTAATAAAGGCGCACACCACTTAATTATTACATGGCAGGTGGAAGGGAAAGATTATTACTATGACGAAAATATTTTTTTGTAAACCTACTTGCTAAAAACAACTGAATGCTGCAGATTATAACAACGGCAATGGCAATGGGAGTGCTGGGTAGTTTTCATTGTGTGGGTATGTGCGGCCCACTGGCTTTGTCATTGCCCCTAAGTAATAACAGTTTGTGGGCAAAGTTTGCAGGTGCTTTTATTTATAACTTAGGCCGCATATTTACATATGGTTTATTTGGGATGCTGTTTGGTGCCATTGGAAAAACTGCTGCTTTTTTTGGCTTTCAGCAATGGCTGTCGGTAATACTTGGTTTAATAATAATTCTTTTTGTTGTGCTGCCGCATAAATTTAATGCAGCATCTCAACAAAACAGTGTAATAGCAAAAGCATTACAGTATTTACGCAGCAGTATTGGCAAGCTGTTTTTAAAAAAGGGATATAATTCACTATTTACAATTGGGTTGTTAAACGGGTTGCTGCCCTGCGGAATGGTATATATGGCCGGTGCTGCGGCCACCGCAACAGGCAGTACCGCCAATGCGGTGTTGTGTATGGTTTTTTTTGGAGCCGGTACATTACCGGTAATGTGGAGCCTTGCTTTTTTTGGTAACTATATTGGTATATCATTTCGAAAAAAAATAAAGAAGGTTTATCCATATATGGTGGCAGTTATGGCCTGTTTGCTTATTGTGAGAGGATTGGGGCTTAATATGCCTTACCTGAGCCCGGTAATGAATAATGCAGCAGCGCATGAAGTGCAAAATTGCTCTGCAGTGCTTAAATGAAAATAAAAAGTTGAATCAAATAATTGACAGTATGGCTGGCAGCAGTGTTTATAAAATTGAACAGTTTAACTATGAGCAAACCATGTGGCTGCGCCAGATTGATTTTTTTAAACAAGAAAACGCCTGGCTAAAAACAAGGCTGGCTGCAGCACTGGATGGAAATACCAGCAAATCTGTTTTGCCGCAGGCAGAATATTTTCAAAATCAGTTTATATGTAATGATGAACAGGTGGAAAATTTAAAAGCACAGGTAGATAAACTTAGTGCAATAAAACCACAAAGCACTACAACTAAAAATATGGCAGCAATGCAGCATAAACTGCGTATTGAAATGGAGCTTTTTGAAACAACTTTTATAAATCTTAAAAATGCTTTCAGCAAATTTGTAACTGTTGCAGTGCAGTAAGTTTAATTAACAAGCGATGCCAGTTTTTTTTCGTTGAGTAAAGTAATATGGCTGCCTTTTATTTCCACCAGCTTTTCTGCTTTAAAATCACTCAATGTCCTTATCAGCGATTCTGTAGCTGTGCCGGCAATATTTGCTAAATCTTCTCTCGAAATCTGTATGGAAAAGACCGCATCATTTTCTTTTTTGTATTTCTGCTGTAATGTTATCAATGCATCCGCCACCCGTTTGCGTAATGAATTATAGGCAATGGCCAGCAACTGGTCTTCTTTTTCTGATACATCCTGTGCCAGCAGTTTTATAAATTTAGTTTGTACTTCTGTGTTGTAATGCATCAGTTTTTCAAAATCTTCTTTTGCAATTACAGATATTTCGGTGTCTTCAATAGCCTGGGCGCTTTCCCTGTAAGCCGCCTCTTCCAGCAAAGCGGTGTAACCTAAAAAATCACCTTCAGTAAAAAGCCCAACAGTTAACTCTTTACCATCTTCATTTGTTTTATAGGTTTTTACTTTTCCTTTTTCAATATAAAAAAGCCGTACAGGGTAATTGCCCTCGTTGTATATCAGCTGTTTCTTTTTGTAATGTTGTGTATTGCCACTCTCTGTAAGTGTATCCAATGCCTGCTTGCCGCAAAAATTGGTAAGCAAGGCTTCCACGCCTGCGCTGCCGGTTTCAAATTCGTTTTTCAGCAGTTGTATTTTTTTTATCCTGCTTTCCACCGCATTCAAAATTTCAATATCGCTAAACGGTTTTGTAATGTAATCATCGGCGCCCATTTCCATGCCCTTTCTTAAATCGCTGCGTTCTGCTTTGGCAGTTAAAAAAATAAAAGGCACGCCGGCAAGTTCTTTATTTTTTTGCACCAGGTGCAATACACCATACCCGTCCAGCACGGGCATCATCACATCGCAAATAATCACATCGGGTTTTACAGCAAGCGCACTTTCAATACCCAGTTTGCCATTTGCGGCAGTGGCAACAGAATAGCCTGCCAGTTGCAATATTTCTGCAATGTTTTCCCTTATTTCAGTATTGTCTTCTATAAGCAGAATGTGCGGCATAAATTTTTATATCAGCCTTCAGCTGTTTTAAAAGTAATAATAAATTCTGTACCTTTTTCCAGTTGGCTGTTAAAAGTAATTTGCCCGTTCAGCAGTTCAACATATTTACTTACAATATGCAAACCAAGGCCGGTGCCCTGTATGTTAATGGCATTATTTCCCCTGAAAAAGCGTTCAAATAAATGCTGCTGGTCTTCTGCCGATATGCCAATGCCACTGTCTTTAACATGAATGGTTATTGCCGCATCATCTGTGTGGCTGGCAATAAATATACCGGCATCTTCCGATGAAAATTTTACCGCATTGGATAACAGGTTGAGTAAAATGTTTTGCAGCAGTGCCGCATCCAGTAATATTTTTTCGGCACCGGTATGTGTGTAATGTATTTGCTGGCCTTTTTTTGCTATGCCCTGCATTTCACTGCAAATGGTTTCAATCAGTTCTTTAATATTAAATACAGTATAGTGTGCCGAAATTTTCCCATCTTCAATTTTACCAATAGATAAAAATTCATTGAGGAGGCCATTCAAATTGGCAACAGCATTTTTTATGCGCTGAATATGTTTTTCCCGGTTTTCCTGCTGGGCTGTTTCTGTATATTTTGCCACTAACGATGCCGAAGAAAGAATGGTGCTTAATGGTGTACGGAATTCATGCGATGCCATAGAAACAAAGCGGCTTTTTAAATCGCTCAGTTCTTTTTCTTTGCTTAATGCCTTAATAAGTTCTTCTCTGGATAGCTGCAATTGTTTGGTGCGCAGGTGTACTTTTTGTTCCAGCTCATTATTCAGCTCCTCAATTTTTAAATTAATGGCAGCCAGTTCTTCTTTTTGCCGCACCACAGCACTTTCTATTTCTTTACGCCGGGTAATATCGCTTATAAAAGCAATTATAAATGTGCCGCTGCTATTGGTATAATTGCTCAGGCTTATTTCCACCGGAAATTCTGTGCCGTCTTTTTTAAGGGCAAATAAATCTTTGCCTATACCCATGGGGCGGCGTGCAGGGTTTTTATTATAATCTTCCCGGTGTGTGGTGTGGTTGCCGTGGTAACGCTTCGGAATCAGTTCTTCCACTTTTTTACCAATCAGTTCTGTAACGCTGCTGTACCCAAACTGCTGTAATAAAAAACTATTTGCCAGCATAATTTCCCCTTTGCTGCTGGCCAGCAATATACCCATTGATGCATACTCAAACAATGCTTCAAACTGTTCGTCAGTATTAATAATCACACTATTTTTTTGCGGAGCATCCTGCATATAATGTAAGCTGTAAACTATTTGCAAATTTACAAACTGCTGCACTAAATATGCTTTATTACAGGAAGTAATTACTGCCCATTTTTATTTTTTATGCGGCAAAAATTTTAAACTGGCGGAGTTAATGCAGTAACGAAGACCGGTGGGTTGCGGCCCGTCGTTAAAAACATGCCCTAAATGTGCACCGCAATTGCTGCAGTTTACTTCGGTGCGCTGCATGTTGTAGCTGTTATCCTGTAATTCTTCAATATTAGTTTTTATTGATGGCTGCCAAAAGCTGGGCCAGCCGGTGCCGCTGTCAAATTTATGTGCCGAACTGAATAGTTCCACACCGCAACAAATGCATTTGTAAGTGCCTTTTTTATGATTGTTCCAGTACTTGCCGCTGTATGCATTTTCTGTGCCCTTGTTACGGGTTACAGTGTATTGTTCTGCAGTCAGCTGTTTTTTCCATTCGGCCGCAGTTTTTTGCACCGGGTATTTTTTGGTTTGCGCAAACGAGCCGAGGCATGCAAATAAAAACGCAGCAATCAATATCTTTTTCATATTCCTGTTTTTTATAAATACGAAAGATGAAGGATTTGAGTTTTTACGTGCCTTAATCTTTAACAAATAAAAGCTGTTACCAATTTAACTTTTATATTCGTGCAGTAAAAGAAAGGTTATGGGAATGCTAAGGCAAATTGCGGAATATTTATACATTAAAAAGCGTGACCCGAATGCACCACATACCCAATGGATGAAATACATGCACGGCATTAACCGCATATCTATACTGCTGTTTTTACTGGCAATGATTGTTATACTGGTGCGCTGGTTACTTAAGCACTAATAAAATTATAAATACTTTTAGCCGCATTGTACGATGCATTGCCCCCCTGGCTGAGCAATGCTTTTAAAGCAGCATAATCTTTTTGCAGTTGCTGTTGTTTAGCCGCATTGTTTAATACTAAATCAAGCTCTTTGGTAAGATTTTCCACGGTTAATTCATCCTGTATCAGTTCCTTCACCACTTCTTTATCCATAATTAAATTAACCAGGCAGATGTATTTTATTTTTATTAACCGCTTTGCAATTTGATAGCTGATGGCATTGCCTTTATAACAAATAACTTCAGGCACAGCAAACAAAGCCGTTTCTAAAGTGGCGGTGCCGCTGGTTACCAATGCTGCTTTTGATTGCGACAGCAGTTCGTAAGTTTTGTTTACCACCCAGCTTACGTTTTTGTAAGGCGCCAGCAATTCGTTATAAAAATTTTCATCCAGCCCCGGAGCTTTAGCCACAACAAAATTATAATGCGGAAACTGTTTTGACACTTCCAGCATTACAGGCAGTTTTTTTAAAATTTCCTGCTTGCGGCTGCCGGGCAAAAGTGCAATGGTGTTTGTTGAAAGTTGAGAGGAGGGAGATGAGAGAGATGAGAGTTGAAAGTTGTCAATTACTTCCACCAGCGGGTGCCCTACATACTCCACTTCATAATTCCATTTGTTGTAAAACTCTTTTTCAAAGGGAAGGATGACGAGCATTTTATCCACGTATTGTTTTATACCCTTTACCCGGTTTTCCTTCCACGCCCAAACCTGTGGCGAAATATAATACACCACTTTTATGCCCTGCTGTTTGGCCCATTCGGCAATACGTAAATTAAAACCCGGGTAATCAATCAGCACCAGCACATCGGGCTTATAAGCAGCAATATCTTCTTTGCAAAAACGGATATTGCGTAAAATAGTGCGCAGGTTTTTTAAAACTTCCACAAAACCCATAAAAGCCAATTGGCGGTAATGTTTTACCAATGTGGCGCCGGCAGCTTCCATTTTATCGCCACCCCAGCAGCGGATGTTTGCTGCACCGTCCAGCTTATGCAGCTCTTTAATTAAGTTGCTGCCATGTAAATCGCCGCTTGCTTCGCCTGCTATAATATAATACCGCATAGTTAAAATTGCAGCTGCAAGTTAGCAATGTTTTGGCAGAGGGAATGATGGTAAATAGCTGATGTATTATAAGCCCGGCCGGGGCGGTGTTGAGTATTTTACGATAACAGCTATTGCAATATAATTGTGTAGAGAACGTCCCCTGCAGTAAAGCACACGTTTACTTTTTTTGTTCAAAAACCCATTTCCAAATTTTATCATCCAGGTACACTTCATTCCTGCAATCATGCCCTGCACCTTTTATTTCAGTATAATAAGGATTACCGCCCTTTCTTTTAATTGCTTCCACCATCATACGTGAATATTTTACATCGTTCACCTTATCATCGCTGCCATGGAATGCCCATATAGGAATATTTTTAATGAGGCCGGCTTTTGAAGTATCTGCCACTGATGCCAACGGTACACCACAGGCAAATAAGCCGGGCTCACGGGCAAGCAAATCAAATGTGCCTTCGCCACCCATTGAATAGCCGGTGATATAAATTCTTCCGGCATCAATATTTTTGGTTGCCAACAGTTGATGAATGAGGTTTAATACTGACTGGGCTGCATGTGTTGGTTGCGTACTTGCTGACAGGCTATTGGGAAACCCCGGAAATGAAACCCATACATCATTTTTAGGGCATTGCGGAATGAGGATATAGCAATTAAATTTATTTGCAGTGACAGAATCGGAGAAAAAGGCTGAAAGTTTTTGAAAGGGTTGTTTATTGTCGTTGCCCCGCAGCCCGGCTCCATGCAGGAATACAAGTAAAGGATATTTTTTATTCAGCAGTTGTTGTTCAGGGTAAACAAGCCGGTAGGGAACAGAGTCGTTGCTGATTGTATTAACAATGCTGTCTTTTTGTTTTGAGTTGGATAAAACCGGGTTTTGTGTAAAGGCTGCAGCTGGCAGCAGAAAAAGTATATAATGCAATATAAGTTTAGTCATTTTTCAAGCTGCCTTTATAATTGTAGTATGCAGTTTTTATTTTGCTTTTGCCGGAGTTTGGTTATAAATATACAAACATCTTTTGCTTAGTTGGTGTAACGTTATCGGCTTTACTTATTTGCTGATGAGAGATGTTGTTAAGTTGAAGTATGTTTTATGAAATACTTCGGTTGATGGGGACAACAACCGATAGGAAAATAACGAACAAAAAATTAAGAATTTATTCATCAGCCCTGCTATTGCCAAACCCAATATTACTGCTGGTTTATTTCTTTATTGTCAATGATTTTAAAATATCAATCATTTCTGTTGAATCAGAAGATGAACAACCTGTTTTTGAAAGATGAACGTTTACAAAAAGGTCTTTGTCCACCATTGCATAACCATACATATGTTTTTGTGAAAAATTTGTTCCGTCAATAACAACATCATTTTGTCTAAACATAAAGTCGTCTGTTGGCTTGCCCCAAGATGAATCGTTTCTCTCCATAGACTTCAATTTTGAGAAGTTCTTGAAATATGCATATGGATAAGCAGGGCTTTTGTCTGGTCCGCCAATTGCAGTTTTTGGTGCGTCAACTAATTCAAGTTTTTCGTTATCGTCGAGTTTGTAATAAAGTATAGAACAAATAAAACCATCGTTCTCTCCATAGTAGTAGTAATCAGTCCCACGCCATTCTTTTGTAAATTTTTTGAAGTGGTCTGCCAAAAAAGTTATGTCTGTTCCTTTTCTTTTTGGATAGGAAAATTCAAATGTTTTTTTGTCTAATACTGTAAATGAGAAAAGTCCAAATACAGAAATCAAAATAAATAACTTCTTATGTGTCATAGTTGAAATTTTAGGATCTGTCAAAACTTGCAGCTAACGTTCGAGGCTTGCCGCAGGGCTGGAATTGTTGCTGTGTCTACCCTGCAACTGAAGCCAATTAAAATTACTGATGTTGAAGTTACAACAGTTGAAACATAGCTTCCGTCAGCCTGCATTTTGGCAATACCCATGTTGTGCGTTCGTGTTTTGTCCTCGTATTTACAAAGTTATCGGTGGCCCAACAAATATTACACCTGTTGATGCCTGCAATTCAGCAAGTTCTTCTTCGTTTGGTTTTCCTGTGAATTGACTTATTTTTTGAAAAAACAACTCAATTTTGTCTGAAGGGTTTGTAAGAAATAGCATTTTGCCTTCCTCGCTAACTGTCAGGTAACTATGTGGTAAATTTCTTGGAATAAAAACTGTGTCGCCTTGCTTAGCTTCAAATCTGTCTGCACCAGATTGTACAATAAATTCTCCTTCCAAAATGTAAAAAGTTTCGTCAACGTTATGCGTATGCAAGGGCGGACTTTGTCCTTTCCTGTACTCACCAAAAAAGATACTTAGTTGTCCTTCTGTGTCAGCCGAGCTTACTTTTAGCAAAGCAGGGTGCCCAAGTATATTATAAACCCCTGATGGCCTGCTTTCGTTTTCTTTGAGAATGAATGATGTCTGCATTGTAATTTAATTTTAAATTGTTCAATACAAATATCAGTCGCACAAAAACGTATTTAGTGGTAAAAAATCGTTGTTTTTTTAAACGCCTCTAAACCCATCAGAAACATTAAATCTTCGTTCAGGATTGTTTAGACTTTCTTGTATCAAAGCATTTGGGGTTGTTCCTGAAAATTGCTTAAAGTCTTTTACAAGGTGTTGGTAATCGTTATAACCTGTTTGTATGGCAACGCTTAGCCAATCAAGATTTGGGTAGTACTCTTTTAGTTCATAGGCTTGGTAAAATCTGCAAATACGGGCATAGTATTTTGGCGTAATTCCTATAATTTTTGTAAATCGTTTTTCAAACTGTCTATGACTAAGACAAGCTTCTTTAGCAGTTTTATCAAGATTGAATTTTTGTGGGGTTTCTAAAATCATTTGACCAATTCTATCAATTGGCTGGCTTTGGTCTTTGATTTGTTTAACTTTCTTTTCAAAGTAATTGTTCAAAACAAAAATCATTGCGTCGTAATTTTCGGCCTCCGATAATTTTTCCTGAACTTCCTTTATTTCATGTCCAAGAATTAATTCTGCATCAAAATTTTGATGTAGTAATTCAGTCATAGGTATTTTCAAAAGTTTGAATAGCCCACCTGGTTGGAACCTTGTATGTATCATCAGGTATTCAGGTGTTGTATATAAATTTTGTCGGCTGTCCGGTTGCCCAAAAATTGTTATAGTGGGCCTTTTTTCGTATGTACCCAAGTCAGGGCATTCGGCAAACAAACTTCCTCCAACCAAAAAACGTATCCCTTCTTCTGGATTTACAGGATATGCTTTGGGTGGTACTTTAAAATTATTGTCAAACACCAAATGGATTGTCAAATACTCCTTTATAAAGTTCCGCAGTTCGGTGCTTGGAAGTATTCGTTTACAAATCATTGTTAATAGGGGTTGTCAAAAAAACTATGAGTATTAGGTTGTGTCTTTAATATGACGCACAACGAGCAGGGCTTTATGCAGGTTGGGAATTAGTATTCCGTCCGCCCACAACCGCTGCTGATTGTAAATATAAAGTTGAATTTAAGAACTAAAGTTGAAAGTTGTTTGTCCAGCCCGAACCACAGCCAGGATTTGCAATTTGTTGATGTTTGCTGGTCATGCCCAACTTGCATAAAACCCAATGTTGGCTGCTGTAATACTAATTTAAGATTTACTAAATTTTGTCCGTTGTCCCTCATGATGAATCATTGTAATTAAATCTATGTCAGGCTGTATGAAAATGAAGTCCGACGGTTGCTGAAACTGCATATTAAATAATGCAGGATAACTGTCTTCCATAAATTCAATAATGTCTTTAAACCGAAATATTGAAAAAGCCATTTTATCTTTAAAACATTCATCGGTAACTATTATTGTTCTTCCTTCACAGGGATGAGTTTTCGCAAATGCAATGTCAAGAAAATCTTGTTCAGAGTAATCAAATGAGGTCGTCTCAAACTTTGTCCAATTTAGGATTGGTCGCCATTTCAATTGAATGCCAGAAAACTCGGCAAAACTATGGATTGAATCAGGGGTTAAAAAAAGTTGGTCGACGGAGTCATTATTAAAAATTCTTTGAATTATTTTTTGAACTTCAAGAAAAGGGATTTTTTCATAATTCATTGTTTACTCTATTTGTCAGGTAGTAACTGTAAAAAAGGCTGGTCAACTTTATAGCAGCCAACGTTTGTATTGGCGCAACTTCTTGTTCCATTTTTTACTGAATTTCAACACTTAGTAGAACAAAAGTTAATGCAACTAAGTTAGCAAAAATATTTAATAAAAGTTCAACAGTAATTCTTAGTTGAACGGAGCGTCGCCACTATCGCCTCATAGCAGCACAACAGCCCGTAAAAAAAAATCCCGGCGCAACGCACCAGGATTTTGAATTTATAATTTTGAGTTTTTACTTTTAAATATCTATCGCCTCGCCATACGCAGCAGCGGTAGCTTCTTTCAGCGCTTCGCTCATGGTTGGGTGAGGGTGAACAGCATTCAGTATTTCGTGGCCGGTGGTTTCCAGCTTACGGGCAACAACAGCTTCGGCAATCATATCGGTAACGTTCATACCAATCATGTGGCAGCCTAAAAACTCGCCGTACTTGGCATCAAAAATTACTTTTACAAAACCATCGGTGGCGCCGCTTGCAACCGCTTTACCGCTTGCAATAAAGGGGAACTTGCCCACTTTAATTTCGTAACCGGCATCTTTAGCCGCTTTTTCTGTGTAACCTACACTTGCAATTTCTGGTGTGCAATAGGTGCAGCCGGGTATGTTGTTATAATCCATCGGCTCCGGGTGGTGGCCGGCTAAATGTTCTGCAGCGTTAATACCTTCTTTGCTTGCCACGTGTGCCAAAGCCTGGCCGGGTGTGCAATCGCCAATGGCATACACACCTTTTACGTTGGTTTGCTGGTTAGCATCTACAATAATTTTTCCTTTATCTGTTTTAATGCCCAATGCTTCTAAACCTATGTTTTCAATATTGGCAACCACACCTACAGCACTTAATAAAATATCTGCTTCCAACACCACTTCGCCTGTTGGCGTTTTTACTTTTGCTTTAACACCGGCACCACTTGTATCAACGCTCAGCACTTCGCTGTTCGTCATAATCGTCATGCCTTGTTTTTTAAATTGCTTTTCCAGCTCTTTGCTAATGTCTTCATCTTCTACCGGTACAATGCGTGGCATAAACTCAACAATGGTAACTTTTGTGCCCATGCTGTTGTAGAAGTATGCAAACTCACAACCAATGGCGCCGCTGCCGCAAATAATCATGCTTGCAGGTTTTGTGGGCAGGCTCATGGCTTTGCGGTATTCAATAATTTTTGTGCCGTCAATTGGCAGGCTGGGCAATGCTCTTGCTCTGCCGCCAGTGGCTATAATAATATTTTTTGCTTCTTCAGTTCTTTTTGTGCCGTCGGCAGCAGTTATCTCCAGTTTGTTGGGCGCAACTAATTTGCCGGTGCCCATTATTACATCAATCTTGTTCTTCTTCATTAAAAACTGAATGCCTTTGCTCATTTTATCGGCCACGCCGCGGCTGCGGCCAATAACGCCGCCAAAATCAGCTGCTGGTTCTGCAATGGCAATACCATAATCTTTTGCATGTTTGGCATATTCAAACACTTGCGCACTTTTTAACAATGCCTTGGTGGGTATGCAACCCCAGTTAAGGCAAATGCCGCCCAGGTTTTCTTTTTCTACTATTGCCACTTTTTTACCAAGCTGGCTGGCCCTGATTGCTGCAGGATAACCGCCGGGGCCGCTGCCCAAAACAATTACATCGTATGCCATGATATTAGTTATGAATTATGAGTGATAAATTATGAGTTGCAAATTTAGACGGAAAGAGGCTTTTAGCCAAAAGGTATTTTTAACAGAATTGCTTTATAAACTGCCGTTTATTAGCCTAATTTTAAGCATGATGAAACGGATGATTCTTTTAATGGGGCTGGTATTGTTTTTGACAGCCGCTTACACTCAAAATATTGCCAAACTTAAAATGGCCAATGTGGTGCAGCGCATAAACCAGCCCAACGATACCACCTACATTATTAACTTTTGGGCTACATTTTGTAAACCCTGTGTGGCAGAAATGCCGGGGCTTTTAAAAGTTGCAGAAAAATACAAAACACAAAAAGTAAAATTGCTTTTGGTGAGCCTTGACTTACCATCATACTATCCTAAACGCATTGCTGATTTTGTAACTGCCAAAAAATGGAAGGCCAGCATTGCCTGGCTAAACGAAACCAACGCCGATTATTTTTGCCCGATGATTGACAGTAGTTGGAGTGGTGCCATACCTGCAACGGTGGTTGTAAATGCAAAGAGAGGGTATAAGAAGTTTTGGGAAGGGGAGGTGAGAGAACAAATACTGGAAAAAGAATTGAAGAATATTACTGAAGTGCAAAAACAAAATGGGTATTTGGGGAAGTTCAGGTATCCAATGAATAATGCTAGTGGTATTTTGGATGATATGGAACGCAGAGGAGCGGTTTATATTCGAACAGATGCAGTTACTTTTTTTTCTGAAGATACGAGTGTATATGCTGTGTCAAATGGCATTGTTCACACAATTGTAGATGTTGATGGGATGACTGTAATGATAGTTAAAAAAGATAGCCTTTATTTTACTTACAGCAATTTGAAAACTGCCATATTAAAAAAGGGTGACAGTGTGCTTGAAAATAATTTAGTTGGGTATGCAGGAAAAAATTTTGATGATAGAATAGCTATTGATATTTACATAAGCACTAAAGACGGCAACTTTGCTTTAAGAAAAGAAAATTTTATTATGCAAAACAAGAGTGGTTTTTATTCTTTACCTCCAAAAGGTATTGAACCACAATGATAAAATAAATACAGTTACTTTTTTGCCTTTACCTCAAAACTTGCAGTACCCAAGGATTTATTTTTCTTTGTATTAAACACTTCTATTATTACCCTGCCGGGCTGTGTAACTTTTACAATGTATTTACCTTCGGCTATTTGTTTTATACTGCCTTTCGAAATGGTTACATCAATATTTTCGAGTTTTACTTTATAAGCAGTTACGCTTAATTCGTTATTTGTGCCAATATAAAAAACGTAAGGAGTGGCAGTGGTCAAATCAAAATCACCAGACTCAACCATAAAAATAATGGGCTGCCTGCGGTATGCATTAACGGGTTTGCCATTTTGTACGGCTGGTATCCATTTGCCAGATTTTGTAATTACCCGTATCACTTCTTCATCCATTCCATAACCCTCGCTGCTTTCAATTTTTATACTGTCCAGTGTGCCATCTTTTCTAACAATAAAACGGGCCATGACGGTGTACATGCTGGCAGGTGCTCCATTATTGCCGGGTACCTGGGCGTTTAAGTTTTTAATCAAAAATTTACGCCACCCATCAATTCCGCCGGGATATTCGGCTTCCACATCCACTTTAGAAAACGTTTTTGAATCAACAGCAACAGAATCATTTTTTATTGCCTGTGCATTGGCTTTGGCACAAAACAATATAAATAAGGCAAGGGTAAGGATGGAGTGTTTCATAAACTATGTTTAAGTTTTTTTATTTCTTACTTGCAAATTTCTTTTTTATAATTTCCTGCACCGGTACGTTATTAATTTTACTTTCCAGCCAGCTGATTATATCTAGATACATAAAAGCTCTTGTTTCCACAGGTTTGTTCTCTGATTGTTTTAGTTTTTGTACCAGCTTTTCAAATTCAGGTTTAAATTTATTAGGTGTAAGCGTAAGCGATTTTCTTAAAAATTTAAATACTTCTTCTTCCACCACGCTCAGGTTTTGCATTTTAGCCATAAAGCGGTAAACGGATTTTGCCAGGTATTCCAGCAAATCCATATTGCCAATTTCGTAATGTGCAATTAAGTGCAGCAGGCGGGCATAACATTGCAGGTCGTTACGCAAATCCACTTTCCAGTTTATAATTTTATTTAAGTAGTCAATGGCAGTTTCAAATTGCCCGGCACCAAAATACATGCTGGCTATTTTGTAATAAATAACCAAAATGCGGTGCCGGTCTAAATAAATTTCATAGGTTTTTAATTTTTCTTCAATGTCCGGCACCAGTTTTAATCCTTCTGTAAACTCACCACTTATAAAATGTTTGTTTAAGTTAGATATGGTGTGGTAAATAAAACACTGTATAAGATTATTGTGGCTGTTTTGTACGGTTTTACTGTTACAGAATTTTTCAAACTGCTTTAATGTTTCATCCAGCTTTTTATAGTTGCCTAAATTAAACTGGCTGCCCATAAGGTTGTGCATGCCTTTAATGTAATGCCCGCTTTCCAGCGCAATCATATTGGGAGATTCATGAAATAAATCAACCCACTTTTGTGTGTAGCGATAGTATTGCAAAAAGTCCTGGCGTATAAAAGCTTTCCAGCAATAGCTTTGGTATAAATACAGCCGTTCGTAAAATCCATTCAGCTGTTGCGGATTGGCAGGCAGGTTATCTTGTAAAAAAGCAGCAACGGCCCGCTCTTCATTATCATCATGTGCAAAACCATTTTTAATATACCAGCCATATAATTGCAAAGCCAGGTTGCTGAGTTTTGATACATTGGAAAGATGTTTATTAACGGCATCCGCTTCATGGCTTAATTGTTCGGCACGGTTTTTTAAACTCCGGGTAATGTGCAGGGCCTCAATTTTCTTCTCAAAAAATAATGCTTGTTGCAAATAGGTAAACTGGTTGTGGTTTTTAGCCAGTTCTTTCATCCTGTCCAGCACTTTTAAACTTTGCAGGTACAGGCCACGATTATATAAAATGCGGGCATAATCCATTTGTTCATGCAATTGCATGTCAATATTATCACCGTCGGTAATCAGCCGCAAACTTGATAAAATTTGTTTATACAGATGCGCCTTCAGGTTACTCAGCTGCTGCTTTTTAATGCCTTTGTTTTTACGCAGTAAAAGTGCTTCATCATAACTGTCCATTTTATCCAGTGCATCAAACAATTGCACCACTTTTAGTTCTTCCGACGACTTGTTACGGGTGGTATATAGCTTAAAATTCCGCTTTTCGCTTTTACCAAGCGATTTTACCAGCTGAAAAAGGGCATCTGTGGTGCGGTTAGGCATTGTAATTTAAATTGGTTAAAACACAATAGCAGCAAGGGTTTTAGCCGAAACAGAGGGTGTTGCAAAGCGTAAAAAACAGGCTGTTTTGATTTTATACCTCCCTGCTGCGGTGGTAAATTTATGGCTAAGTTGTTAGTATAAAAAACGAAACAGCGGATTTAAAACTAAACTAAGCTATGCCAGGCAAAAAAATTCAAATTTTCGACACAACATTAAGAGACGGGGAGCAGGTGCCCGGCTGTAAGTTAGTAACCAGCGAAAAGCTGGAACTGGCTTTACAACTTGAAGAATTGGGGGTAGATATTATTGAAGCTGGTTTTCCTATAAGCAGCCCGGGAGATTTTAACTCTGTAACTGAAATTGCAAAACTGATTACCCAATCAACCGTATGTGCATTGAGCCGTGCGGTGGAAAAAGATATTGAAGCTGCAGGCCTTGCTTTAAAATTTGCAAAAAGGCCAAGGATACATACAGGCATTGGAACTTCTGACAGCCACATCAAAGCAAAATTTAATGCTACAAGAGAAGAAATTTTAGAACGTGCCATACAGGCCGTTAAGTGGGCAAAAAAATATACCGATGATGTAGAGTTTTATGCAGAAGATGCCGGCCGCACCGACAATGATTATTTAGCCCGTGTGGTGGAAGCGGTTATTAAAGCCGGTGCAACAGTGGTGAATATTCCTGATACAACCGGTTATTGCCTGCCGCAACAATACGGCGATAAAATTGCATACTTAATTAATAACGTACCCAATATTGATAAAGCAATATTAAGCTGCCATTGCCATAACGATTTAGGTTTGGCAACAGCCAATTCTATTGCAGGTGTTATTGCCGGTGCAAGGCAAATTGAATGTACCGTAAATGGTTTGGGAGAAAGGGCTGGTAATACAGCGCTGGAAGAAGTGGTGATGGTGATTAAACAGCACAAAGAGCTTGATTTATACACAGATATTAAAGCCCCGCTTTTAAATCCAATCAGCCGTAAAGTGAGTGATACTATGCGTATGAATGTGCAGCCAAACAAAGCAATTGTTGGCTCCAATGCATTCTCTCATTCATCAGGCATTCACCAGGATGGTTTCTTAAAAGATACCAGCACGTACGAAATTATTGCACCGGAAGAAGTAGGAGCAGACAGCAGCAAGATTGTGCTGACTGCACGCAGTGGCCGCAGTGCACTCGCTTTCCGGTTTCAAAAATTAAATTTTCAATTTGACAGGAATGATGTGGATGTATTGTACCAGCAGTTTTTGCAGGTGGCAGACACTAAAAAAGAAGTGGAAGATGCAGACCTGCAATCAATGGCGCTGGCCTACCAGCAAAGCAATTTGGCTACGGCGTAAATTTTCATATGCGTTTTAGTTTAGTTTTAGTTTAGTGTGGGGGATTCTTCCCCCACTTTTTCAAAAAAAAGAAAAGTGCACATGGCAAAAACATTGTTTGAAAAAATTTGGGAAAAGCACATCGTTAAAACTATCGATGGCGGTCCCGCTGTTTTATATATTGATACACATTTTATTCATGAAGTAACATCGCCGCAGGCATTTAACGGGTTGAATAAACGGGGCATTAAAGTATTTCGTCCTAAACAAACTGTTGCCACTGCGGATCATAACGTTCCCACACTTAACCAGCATTTGCCTATTAAAGAAGAACTGAGCCGTAAACAAGTGGAAGCATTAATTAAAAATTGTGCGGAGCATGGTGTGGAGTTATATGGTTTGGGCCATCCTTTCCAGGGCATTGTACACGTAATTGGGCCGGAACTGGGTGTTACGCAACCGGGCATGACGATGGTGTGCGGCGACAGCCATACCAGCACACATGGCGCTTTTGGTTCTATTGCATTTGGTATTGGCACCAGCGAAGTGGAAATGGTATTAAGCACACAATGTTTAATGCAAAGCAAGCCAAAGCTGATGCGTATTAATGTGAATGGTGAATTAAAGAAAGGTGTGGTGTCAAAAGATATTGTGCTTTATATTTTATCAAAAATTTCTGCAAGCGGCGCCACGGGTTATGCAGTAGAGTTTGCAGGAAGCGCCATACGCAGCTTAAGTATGGAAGCAAGAATGACCATTTGCAATATGAGTATTGAAATGGGTGGCCGTTGCGGATTAATTGCGCCGGATGAAACAACATTCAATTATATAAAAGGCCGTGAGTTTGCACCAAAAGGCGCTGAATGGGATAAAAAAATGGCTTATTGGAAAACACTGTTTACAGACAGCGATGCGGTATTTGATAAAGAATACAATTTTGATGCGGCAGATATTCAGCCAATGATTACTTATGGCACTAACCCCGGTATGGGCATTGGTGTTACAGAAACAATACCTACTGTTGAAACGATTAATGAAAATGATAAATCCGGTTTAGGCAAATCATTAGCATATATGGGGCTTAAACAGGGGGCTGCCATTAAAGGCCAGAAAGTGGATTATGTTTTTATTGGCAGCTGCACCAATTCAAGAATTGAGGATTTAAGAATGGTGGCATCTTTTGTAAAAGGAAAGCATAAGGCAGATGATGTGGAAGTATGGATTGTGCCGGGCAGCAAGCAGGTGGAAAAACAAGCCAAAGAAGAAGGCATAGATAAAATTTTTGAAGCCGCAGGTTTTATGTTGCGTCAGCCGGGTTGCAGTGCTTGTTTGGGAATGAATGAAGATAAAATTCCGGCAGGCAAATATTGCATCAGCACCAGCAACAGAAATTTTGAAGGCAGGCAGGGCGCAGGGGCAAGAACATTGCTGGCAAGCCCATTAACAGCAGCGGCAGCAGCCGTTACCGGTGTTGTTACCGATGTAAGAGAACTGTTGAACTAAATTAATTATTACTAATGGCAAAAAAGATAGACATCATACAATCGCAATTTGTTCCGCTCAACATAGAAAATGTGGATACGGATCAAATCATCCCGGCCCGTTTTTTAAAAGCCACCACAAGAGATGGATTTGGTAAAAACCTCTTCAGGGACTGGCGCTATGAAAATGATGATGAAACAAAACCGAAAGCAGATTTTATTTTAAATAATGCAGCATACAGCGGCGAAATTTTAGTTGCTGCAAAAAATTTTGGTTGCGGCTCATCACGGGAGCATGCGGCATGGGCCATTGCCGATTATGGTTTTAAAGCAGTGGTAAGCAGTTTTTTTGCAGATATTTTTAAGAACAATGCACTAAACAACGGGCTGCTGCCTGTAACTGTTTCCGAAAATTTTTTGCAAAAAATATTTGCACAAGGAAATAAAGCAACCTTAACAATTAACCTGCAGGCACAAAGCATTACCATTGATGCAACCGGCGAAGCGGAAAGTTTTGAAATTAATGCGTATAAAAAAACCTGTTTGCTTAATGGGTATGATGATATTGATTTTTTACTGAGCCTTACAAAAGAAATTGAAACATTCGAAACCCTGGAAAAATAAAAACAAATTACATGAACAAGAAGATAGCAATATTAAATGGTGATGGCATTGGCCCGGAAGTAACAGCACAGTCTGTAAAAGTATTAAATGCCATTGCAGCAGCATTTAATCATCACTTTGAATATAAGGAAGCATTAATTGGCGCTGATGCCATTGATAAAACCGGCAGCGCATTGCCTGCAGAAACAGTTGATATTTGTTTAGACAGCGATGCCGTATTGTTTGGCGCTGTTGGGCATCCTAAATATGATAACGATCCTTCTGCAAAAGTGCGCCCGGAACAGGGAATTTTAGGAATCAGAAAAGCATTGCAGTTGTTTGCAAACATCCGCCCTGTTACAACCTATGCCACATTGCAGCATTTATCTCCTTTAAAACCCAAACAACTGGAAGGTGTTGACTGTGTTATTTTTCGTGAGCTGACCGGCGGTATTTATTTTGGTAAAAAACAAACCAGTGAAGACGGTACTTATGCAAGTGATGAATGCAGTTACAGTAAACCCGAAATAGAGCGCATTGCTCATTTGGCTTTTCAGTATGCACAAAAAAGAAAAAATAAAGTAACACTGGTTGATAAAGCAAATGTGCTGGATACATCCAGGCTGTGGCGCAAAGTGGTGCAGGAAATTGCTTCGCAATACAGCAATGTTGCCGTGGATTATATGTTTGTTGATAATGCAGCCATGCAAATGATTTTAAACCCCAAACAGTTTGATGTAATACTTACAGAAAATATGTTTGGAGATATTATAAGTGACGAAGCAAGTGTGCTGGCAGGTTCTTTAGGAATGCTGCCTTCGGCTTCGGTGGGTAATGGCACAGCTTTGTTTGAACCCATTCATGGTTCTTACCCGCAGGCTGCAGGAAAGGATATTGCTAATCCATGCGGTTCTATTTTATCATCTGCAATGCTGCTGGATCATTTTGGTATGCATGAAGAAGCAGCACTGGTTCGCAAAGCAGTTGACTGGACGCTGCAAAACAATTTTGTTACAAAAGATATTGACCCGGTTAACTTTTATTTCACTAATACCATTGGGGATTTAGTGGCAGACTATGTAACCGGAAAAATTCCGGGGTCTGTTAAAAAAGAAAATATAGAGTTGAGAAAATCAACCATTATTTAAAATGATGCGTTAACCGGTATCATAATTAAGTATAACCGGAACTATTGCTTGCTATAAAATTTATTTTTAGTTCTTTGGTTTTTATTTTGGGCGGGGGTATATTTGTGTTACAACACATCCTTCATGTTGAAGAACAGATTTAATAATGTTATTACAATACAAGCCATAATTATTATTGTGGTTGTCATTATTATTCCTGCACTGCATGGAGGAGGATAAGTTTATTACTACAATTGAAATAATAAATACCCCGCCTCCAAAAAGGCGGGGCTTTTTTTTTATGCCATTGTTTATTGTAACAAACACAGGCGGCTTCGTTGATGGCTGACCCACAACATACGCAAGGGTAAAAGCTGATAGAAAGATACCGCTGAAGTGTGCGACGCCACTGAAGCTGATTAAAGAAATATAGTTGACTACATAAAAAAGGAAAATGAGCGAACTGAATAAATATTCGAAAGTATTAACACAGGATGAAACACAACCTGCAGCGCAGGCTATGCTGTATGGTATTGGTTTAACTGACGATGATTTAAAAAAAGCGCAGGTGGGTATTGCCAGCATGGGTTACGATGGTAACACCTGCAATATGCATTTGAATGATTTGGCCAAAGTGGTGAAGGAAGGTGTGTGGGCTAATGATTTGGTGGGATTGATTTTTAACACCATTGGCATCAGCGATGGTATCAGCAATGGTACCGATGGTATGCGCTACAGTTTGGTAAGCCGTGATTTAATTGCAGACAGTATAGAAAGTGTGTGCGGTGGTTTTTATTATGACGGGTTGATTGCATTACCAGGGTGTGATAAAAATATGCCCGGCGCTATTATGGCAATGGGAAGATTAAACCGTCCTTCTATTATGGTGTATGGCGGCACTATTGCACCCGGCCATCATAAAGGAGAAGAGCTGAATATTATTTCTGCCTTTGAAGCATTGGGAAAAAAATTGGCAGGCAATATTACACCGGAGGATTTTAAAGAAGTGGTGAAACACAGTTGCCCGGGCGCCGGTGCCTGTGGTGGTATGTACACAGCAAATACTATGGCAAGCGCTATTGAAGCATTGGGTATGAGTCTGCCGTATTCATCAAGCAACCCCGCCATTAGCGATGATAAAAAGAATGAGTGTTTAGATGCAGGCCGTGCTATTAAAGTATTGCTTGAAAAAGATATTAAGCCACGGGACATTATGACGAAGAAAGCATTTGAAAATGCTATTAAAGTTATAATGGTGCTGGGTGGCAGTACGAATGCGGTATTGCATTTAGTGGCAATGGCAAAAAGTGTAAACGTTGATTTATCGATTGACGATTTTCAAAAAGTAAGTGACACCACACCAGTATTGGCAGACTTTAAACCCAGTGGAAAATATTTAATGCAGGAGTTGCACCAGCATGGCGGCATACCTGCAGTAATGAAATATTTATTGAACGAAGGTATACTGCATGGCGATTGCTTAACAGTAACCGGTAAAACTATTGCGGAGAATTTAAAAGATATCAAGCCAATAAATTTTGATACACAGGATATTTTTTACCCGCTGGAAAAACCATTAAAAGCAACAGGGCACTTACAAATTTTATATGGCAACCTGGCAGAAAAAGGAAGCGTTGCAAAAATTAGTGGTAAAGAAGGGGAACGTTTTGAAGGCCCTGCACGTGTGTTTGATGGTGAAAAGGATTTGGTGGCAGGTATTGCAAACGGCCGTGTAAAAAAAGGCGATGTGGTGGTGATAAGATACGAAGGGCCGAAAGGGGCGCCGGGTATGCCGGAGATGCTGAAACCAACATCAGCCATTACAGGTGCAGGTTTAGGTAAAGATGTGGCATTAATTACAGATGGCAGGTTTAGCGGTGGCAGTCATGGTTTCGTCGTCGGCCACATCACTCCCGAAGCATTTGAAGGTGGGTTAATTGCACTGGTGCAGGATGATGATATGATTGAACTGGATGCAGTAACAAATAAAATAAACCTGAAAGTTGCGGATGAAGTGATTGCAGAAAGACGTAAAAGCTGGAAACAGCCGGCATTAAAAGAAACAAAAGGGGTGTTATATAAATATGCACAATGTGTAAAAGATGCATCGCAGGGATGCGTAACTGACGAAGCATAAAAATTATTGTTATGGAAACACTGGAATTAAAAGAAAAAAAAGCGGTTGAAAAAACCATTACCAGTATTAGTGGCAGCGAAGCGGTATTAGACGCATTGCTGAATGAAAACGTTACTACTGTATTTGGTTATCCCGGAGGTGCCATCATGCCTATTTATGATGCACTGTATGATTATAATGACAGGTTGAAGCATGTATTAGTGCGTCATGAACAAGGCGCAATACATGCCGCACAGGGCTTTGCAAGGGTGAGTAACAAAACGGGTGTGGTGTTTGCAACAAGCGGGCCCGGCGCAACTAACTTAGTTACAGGTTTGGCAGATGCCATGATTGACTCAACACCTGTTGTTTGTATAACAGGCCAGGTGTTTGCGCACTTGCTGGGCACAGATGCTTTCCAGGAAACAGATGTAATTAATATTACCACACCTGTTACCAAATGGAATTACCAGGTTACGGATGCAACAGAAATTCCTGCTGTATTGGCAAAAGCATTTTACATAGCCGGCAGCGGAAGGCCGGGGCCGGTGTTGATTGATATTACCAAAAATGCCCAGTTACAAAAATTCGATTACGAAGGTTACAAAAAGTGTGAGCATATAAGAAGTTACAGGCCCAGGCCAATTGTAAGAAAAAGTTATGTGGAAGAAGCAGCAAAGCTGATTAACGAAGCAAAAAAACCATTTGTAATTTTTGGGCAGGGCGTAATATTAGGCAATGCTGAAAATGAATTTAAAGCTTTTATAGAAAAAGCCGGCCTGCCTGCTGCGTGGACGATTATGGGCATGAGCGCTATACCAACAAATCATCCATTAGGAGTTGGTATGCTGGGTATGCATGGCAATTACGGTCCTAATTTATTAACCAACGAATGTGATGTGCTGATTGCAGTAGGTATGCGTTTTGATGACCGTGTTACAGGACGGTTGGATAAATATGCAAAGCAGGCAAAAGTTATTCACCTGGATATTGACCCTGCAGAAATTGATAAGAACGTAAAAACAACTGTGCCTGTTTGGGGAGATTGTAAAGAAACATTACCCATGCTTACAGCTTTGCTTGCGCCCAATACACACGAAGCATGGTTGAAAAAATTTCAGGATTGTGCGGCAAAAGAAAATGTAACCTGCATAGAAAAAGAAATGAACCCAACAGGTGATGTATTATCAATGGGTGAAGTAATAAAGGTGTTGAATGAATTAACAGAAGGTAATGCCATTATTGTAACAGATGTGGGGCAGCATCAAATGGTGGCCTGCCGTTATGCAAAATATAACCACAGCAAAAGTAATGTTACCAGTGGCGGATTAGGCACCATGGGTTTTGCATTACCTACTGCAATTGGTGCTGCTTATGGCGACAGCAGCCGCACCACAGTGGCTGTTATTGGTGATGGCGGTTTTCAAATGACATTGCAGGAACTGGGAACCATAATGCAGTTTAAACCAAACGTAAAAATTCTTATTCTTAATAACCAGTTCCTGGGCATGGTGCGCCAGTGGCAGGAATTGTTTCATGAAAAACGCTATTCGTTTGTTGATATTACCAGCCCCGATTTTGTGCAGGTGGCAAAAGGTTATTATATAGATGGCCAGCGTGTAAGCGAAAGAAGCAAACTGAAAGAAGCATTACAAACGATGCTGCAGCATAATGGCAGCTATTTGCTGGAAGTAATGGTGGGTAAAGAAAATAATGTATTCCCGATGGTGCCGCAGGGAAGGGGCGTATCAGAAATTGTTTTGAGTAAAGAAGAGATATAAGGCAAAGTAAAAGCCGGAATTAAAAAATGCTGAAACCGGTTTTGACTTTTTGATTTTTAACTTTTGAATTTAACAACATGCAAAAGCAGGAATATACCATAACAGTTTACACCGAAAACCAAATTGGTTTGTTAAACCGTATTGCCATTATTTTTTCCAGAAGAAAAATTAATGTAGACAGTTTAAATACATCGCCAAGTGAAGTGGACAGTGTGCACCGTTTTACAATTGTAATTAATGAAACCGAAGATGTGGTGCGTAAGCTGTGCCGCCAGATAGAAAAACAAGTGGAAGTATTAAAAGCCTATTACAATACCAACGAAGAAATTATTTGGCAGGAGCTGGCTTTATACAAAGTGCCCACAGAAATAATTGCAGAAGAAGTAAAAGTGGAACGCCTGTTGAGCCAGTACGGCGCTAAAGCAGTAGTGATAAGAAAAGACTACACCGTTTTTGAAGTAAGCGGTCAGCGCAGCGAAACAGATGATTTTATGAAAATACTGGAGCCTTATGGTTTAATTGAGTTTGTACGCAGTGCAAGGGTAGCCATTATTAAAGCCAGCGATGGGTTCCATAAAAAATTAAAAGAGTTTGAATACCAGGAGCCCGGAGAAAATGTGCTGGAGAATGAATACCTGGATAAGAATGAAGAAGTATTCAGTATGTGACAAAAAACCAAAAGTCAAAATTCAAAAAATGAATTGTTGACTATTCATATCAGTAAAACAAAAAATAAAATCTGTCAATTGATGAAGTGACTTTTGACTTTTTCTTTTTGACTTTAAACTTGAAAAAAATGGCAAACTATTTCAATTCATTACCGCTCAGAGAGCAGTTGAATCAATTAGGTGTATGTGAATTTATGAACCGCAGCGAATTTGCGGATGGTGTAAATGTTTTAAAAGGTAAAAAAATAGTTATAGTGGGTTGCGGCGCTCAGGGCCTTAACCAGGGGCTGAACATGCGTGACTCTGGTTTGGATATTTCTTATGCACTGCGTGCAGAAGCCATTGCAGAAAAAAGAGCATCATGGAAAAACGCCACAGAAAATGGTTTTACTGTGGGTACTTACGAAGAATTAATTCCTAATGCAGATTTAGTATTGAACTTAACGCCGGATAAACAACATACTTCGGTTATTAAAGCCATTATGCCGTTGATGAAAAAGTATTCAACACTTTCTTATTCGCATGGTTTTAACATTGTGGAAGAAGGAACACAAATACGTAAAGATATTACCGTAATAATGGTGGCACCCAAATGCCCCGGTACTGAAGTGCGGGAAGAATACAAGAGAGGTTTTGGTGTGCCTACTTTAATTGCTGTACATCCCGAAAATGATCCGGAAGGAAAAGGATTGGCACAGGCAAAAGCCTATGCAGCTGCAACAGGCGGCCACCGTGCCGGTGTATTGCGTTCATCATTTGTGGCAGAAGTAAAAAGTGATTTAATGGGTGAGCAAACCATTTTGTGCGGTGTGCTGCAAACAGGTTCAATTTTATGTTTTGATAAAATGGTGGAGAAAGGAGTGGATGCAGGTTATGCAGCAAAATTCATTCAGTATGGATGGGAAGTAATTACTGAAGCATTGAAACATGGTGGCGTTACCGCTATGATGGATCGCTTAAGTAATCCTGCAAAACTGAAAGCATTTGAATTATCAACTGAATTGAAAAATATCATGCGCCCGCTGTTTCAAAAACACCAGGATGATATTATGAGCGGCCACTTCAGCAAAACCATGATGGAAGACTGGACTAATGATGATAAAAATTTATTAACCTGGCGCAAGGCAACAGGCGAAACTAATTTTGAAAAAACAGCGCCGGCCAATGTTAACATCAGCGAACAGGAATATTTTGACAATGGCTTATTGATGGTGGCCTTTGTACGTGCCGGTGTGGAGCTGGCATTTGAAACAATGGTGGAAGCCGGTATTAAAGCAGAAAGCGCTTACTACGAATCACTGCATGAAACACCATTGATTGCAAATACCATTGCCCGTAAAAAACTGTTTGAAATGAACAGGGTAATTTCTGACACAGCAGAATATGGTTGCTATTTATTTGACCATGCAGCCAAGCCGTTGCTGAAAGAATTTATGAGCACTGTTGACAAAGATGTAATTGGAGCAAACTTCGATGCCGGTAAAGATGCAGGTGTTGATAACCGTTCTCTGATTGAAGTAAATAAAATTTTACGCAATCACCCGGTGGAAAAAGTAGGCACTGTGCTGCGTGAGGCAATGACAGAAATGAAAGTCATTACAACAGCTACCATAGAAACTAAAAAGAAAGTAAAACAACTGGAACCGGCATAAATAAAAATGAGTACCACTACCAACATACGGCCCGAACTGCATTTTCATAAAGCGGCTTTGGCGTTAAAAAAAATTATTACAAAAACGCCGCTGCAGTTAAATCGTAATCTTTCTAAAAAATACCAGTGTAATGTGTATTTAAAAAGGGAAGATTTACAGGTAGTTCGTTCATACAAAATTCGTGGTGCGTATAACATGATGAGCAGCCTGCCGCAGGAGCAGCTTGCAAAAGGTGTGGTATGTGCCAGCGCCGGTAACCATGCGCAGGGCTTTGCTTACAGTTGTAAAAAATTAAATGCAAAAGGCGTGGTGTTTATGCCTGTAATTACACCCAATCAAAAAATTAACCAGACAAAAATGTTTGGAGAAGATTTTATTGAAGTGGTTTTAACAGGAGACACATTTGATGATTGCGCCGTTGCTGCTAAAAAATATACCGAAGAAAATGGCATGACGTTTATTCCGCCGTTTGATGATTATAAAATTATAGAAGGGCAGGGAACGGTTGGTTTAGAAATACTGGAAGAATTGAGTGAAGTGGATTTTTTATTTGTGCCGGTTGGCGGTGGTGGGCTAAGCGCAGGCACAGGTACTTATTTTAAAACCTATTCGCCAAAAACAAAAGTAATAGGGCTGGAACCGGAAGGTGCCCCTTCTATGAAAGAAGCATTAAAGGCAGGCCACCCGGTAACACTGGATAATATTGATCGTTTTGTAGATGGGGCCGCAGTAAAACGTATTGGTGATATTACGTTTGCTGTTTGTAAAGATGTGCTGGATGATATGCACTTGGTTGCCGAAGGAAAAATATGCAGCACTATTTTAAAACTCTATAATGAAGATGCAATTGTTGTGGAGCCTGCAGGTGCTTTAAGTATTGCTGCACTGGATGATTTTGCAGCTGAAATTAAAGGAAAGAATGTGGTGTGTGTGATAAGCGGCAGCAATAATGATATTGACCGCATGCAGGAAATTAAAGAGCGGAGTTTACAGTATGAAGGATTGAAACATTATTTCCTCATCCGCTTTGCACAGCGCCCCGGTGCTCTTAAAGAATTTGTTAACCATGTACTCGGTCCCCATGATGACATAACACGATTTGAATACATGCAGAAACACAACAAGGAAACAGGGCCTGCACTTGTTGGTGTGGAATTACAAAGCAGGAACGATTACGATGCATTGCTGCTGAATATGAAAAAATACCAGATTAATTACACCGAGCTGAACAAAAATGATATACTGTTCGGTTACCTGGTGTAAGCGGTATTAATTAAAGCGATTAACCAAACTAAAAAATGCAGAAATGAACACACTTGTAAACAAAAGTGGTATTCAGCAAAATGAAGAAAAGTATGAAGGGTTGTACCATCCTTCCTATGAGCATGATGCCTGTGGTATTGGTTTTGTAGCCAATATTAAAGGCAACAAAAGTCATCAGAATATTTCTGATGCACTGACGGTGCTGGAAAACATGGAGCACCGTGGCGCCTGTGGTTGTGAAAACAACAGTGGCGATGGTGCCGGCATTATGATACAAATGCCGCATGAATTTTTCTTTGATGAATGTATTAAGCTGGGCGTGCATTTGCCGCCGTTTGGTAAATACGGGGTGGGGGTTGTTTTCTTTCCAAGAGAAATACGTTTGCGTGAGGAGTGCCGTGCCGTATTTAACAGGGCTGCAGAAAAAATGGGCATGGAAATTTTAGCTTACCGTAAAGTGCCTGTTAATCCTGAAAACATTGGACCAACGGCATTAAGTGTGGAGCCTGAAATGGAGCATGTGTTTATTGCATGTTCTGATCATGTAAAGTCTCCTGATGAGTTTGAACGTAAATTATATGTGCTGCGTAACTATGCATCACACACCATACGCAGTACGGTAAGGCAGGATGCTATTGGTTTTTATTTAGCATCGCTTTCATACAAAACAATTGTTTATAAAGGACAGCTTACCAGCAACCAGGTGCGTAATTATTTTACGGACTTAAATAATAAAAGGGTGGTAAGTGCATTTGGTTTGGTGCACAGCCGTTTTGCAACAAATACTTTCCCTTCATGGAAACTGGCGCAGCCTTTCCGCTTTATTGCACACAATGGAGAAATTAATACCCTGCAGGGAAATTTAAACTGGTTAAAAGCAGGAGAACACGGTTTTGAATCTACTTTCTTTACAAAAGAAGAAATGGAAATGTTATTGCCGGTTGTTTCAGACGGGCAATCAGATTCTGCCTGTTTGGATAACATGATTGAATTGCTTGCAATGACAGGCCGCAGTTTACCGCATGTGATGATGATGCTGATACCGGAAGCATGGGATGGTAATGATGCAATGGACCCGGTGAAGAAAGCTTTTTATGAATACCATGCTTCTATTATGGAACCATGGGATGGCCCTGCTTCTATTTCATTTACGGATGGTAAAATTATTGGTGCCACGTTAGATCGTAATGGCCTGCGTCCATCAAGATACACTGTTACAACAGATGACCGTGTTATAATGGCCAGTGAAACCGGCGCATTACCCATTGATCAAAAATTAGTAAAAGAAAAAGGCCGCCTGCAACCCGGTAAAATGTTTGTGGTGGATATGGAGCAGGGAAGAATTATCAGTGATGAAGAATTGAAACAAACTATCTGCGGCCAAAAACCTTATGGAGAATGGCTGAATAAATATAAAATCCGTTTAGAAGAAATTGATGAGCCAAGGGTGGCGTTTACACATCTTTCTGAAACATCTGTTTTAAAATATCAAAAAGCATTTGGTTATTCAACAGAAGATATTGAAACCATTTTAAAGCCAATGGCATTGGATGGTAAAGAGCCCATTGGTTCAATGGGTACCGATGCACCGTTGGCTGTATTAAGCGACCAGCCGCAACACTTATCATCTTACTTTAAGCAATTGTTTGCACAGGTAACCAATCCGCCTATTGACCCAATAAGGGAACGCTTGGTAATGAGCCTTGCAAACTTTGTTGGTAACAATGGTAATTTATTGGATGAAGCGCCGGAGCATTGCCATACTGTTGCGCTGAAGCAACCGGTGTTAACCAGTACCGAACTGGAAAAACTAAGAAGTATTGATACTGGTATTTTCCAGGCAAAAACACTGCAAACATATTTTAGGGCTGATGGTAAACCGGGCTCTTTACAAAGAGGGTTGGACCGTTTATGCCGCTATGCAGAAGATGCCGTGCATGATGGTTTTGAAGTATTGATTTTGTGCGACCGTGCAGTGGATTCTGAACATGCTCCCATACCATCACTGTTAGCAACAGCCGCAGTGCATCACCATCTTATTCGTAAAGGTTTGCGTGGGCAAGTGGGTATTGTAGTGGAAGCAGGAGATGTTTGGGAAGTGCATCATTTTGCCTGCTTGTTAGGTTTTGGTGCAACAGCCATTAACCCGTACCTGGCACTGGCTTCTATCCGCAACATGAAAGTGAATGGTTCGCTGCAAACAGATTTAGATTGGGAGAAACTGCGTTACAATTATATTAAAGCCGTGTGTGATGGTTTGCTGAAAGTGTTTTCTAAAATGGGCATTTCAACATTACAATCTTACCAGGGTGCACAAATTTTTGAAATATTGGGTTTAAACAGAACAGTAGTTGATAAATATTTTACCGGTGCGGTTAGCCGTATTGAAGGCATGAGCCTGGATAATATTGCAACAGAAGCCTTAACCAAACATCAAATGGGTTTTAGCCGTAAAAACATCCCGGTTGACCGTTTGCCCGTTGGTGGTATTTATCAATGGAAACGTAAAGGAGAATTTCATTTGTTCAATCCAACCACTATTCACCTGCTGCAGTATTCAACAAAAATGAATGACTACAATACTTTTAAAAAGTACAGCAAGCATGTGAACGACCAGAGTGAAAAAGCAGCTACACTCCGCAGCTTATTCAATTTTAAAAAGAACCGTCCTTCTGTTTCAATTGATGAAGTGGAACCGGCAGCAAATATTTACAAACGTTTTGCAACCGGCGCTATGAGCTTTGGTTCTATAAGCTGGGAAGCACATACCACATTGGCAATTGCTATGAACCGGCTTGGCGGTAAAAGTAATACAGGCGAAGGGGGAGAAGATGAAAGGCGTTACACACCATTGGAAAATGGCGACAGTATGCGTAGTGCTATTAAGCAAGTAGCGAGTGCAAGGTTTGGCGTAACAAGTTTGTACTTAACTGAGGCAGATGAATTGCAAATTAAAATGGCACAAGGTGCAAAACCTGGCGAAGGCGGACAATTGCCCGGTCATAAGGTTGATGACTGGATTGGTAAAACAAGGCACAGCACACCCGGTGTTGGTTTAATTTCTCCGCCGCCGCATCATGATATTTATTCTATTGAAGATTTAGCGCAATTAATTTTTGATTTAAAAAATGCTAACCGTGCCGCACGTATTAACGTAAAGCTGGTAAGTAAAGCCGGTGTGGGTACTATATCTGCCGGTGTGGCTAAAGCAAAAGCTGATGTTATTTTAATTGCAGGCTTTGATGGTGGTACTGGTGCATCACCTATCAGTTCTATTAAACATGCTGGTTTGCCATGGGAGTTAGGGTTGGCAGAAGCACACCAAACATTGGTGCGTAACAAACTCCGCAGCCGTATTGTTTTGCAGGCAGACGGGCAAATGAAAACAGCAAGGGATATTGCTATTGCAACATTGCTGGGTGCAGAAGAATGGGGCGTTGCTACTGCTGCATTAGTAGTGGAAGGTTGTATAATGATGCGTAAATGCCATTTAAATACCTGTCCTGTTGGTGTGGCCACGCAAGACCCTGAATTAAGAAAACGTTTTAGCGGTAATGCAGACCATGTGGTGAACTTCTTTAAATTTCTTACAGAAGAACTGCGTGAGATAATGGCAGAGTTAGGTTTCCGCTCAATAGAAGAAATGGTGGGGCAGTCAGAATGTTTGGAACAAAAAACAGACATTAAGCATTGGAAATACAGCAACCTTGATTTATCACAAGTGTTGTATAAAGAACCGTTATCTGCTTACACCGGTTTGTTTAATTCAGAAGAGCAAGACCATGGTTTAACCGAGGTATTGGACTGGCAATTTTTACAGGCTGCAAAACCTGCACTGGAAAGCAAACAAAAAGTTACCGCTTCATTCAATATTAAAAACACCGACCGCACTGCAGGTACTATTTTAAGTAATGAAATAACCAAGTTGTATAAAGCAGATGGTTTACCAACCGATACCATTCATTATAAATTGAAAGGAACAGCAGGGCAAAGCTTTGGTGCCTTCAATACAAAAGGAATTACGCTGGAGTTGGAAGGTGATGCCAATGATTATTTTGGAAAAGGCTTAAGTGGTGCAAGGCTGATTGTATATCCTGACAGCAGTGCGGCTTTTGTTCCGGAAGAAAACAGCATTATTGGTAACGTGGCATTTTACGGCGCAACAGATGGTGAAGCATTCATTCGTGGTAAAGCTGGCGAACGCTTTGGTGTACGCAACAGCGGTGCAAGAGTTGTGGTGGAGGGTGTGGGTGACCATGGTTGTGAATACATGACTGGTGGTACTGTTGTAATACTGGGTGATACCGGAAGAAATTTTGCTGCAGGCATGAGCGGCGGTATTGCTTACATATACGATGTGAATGCAAAATTTGCCGATAACTGCAACAGGGAAATGGTGGATTTAGACCCTGTGGACAGTGATGATGCTTTAATATTAAAGGAAATGATTCAAAAGCATTTTGATAATACCAACAGCACTATTGCAAAATTTGTATTGGATGATTTTGAAAATCAATTGAAAAATTTTGTAAAAGTATTTCCGCAGGATTATAAAAAAGCATTGTTGCAAAAAGCCGGAGGTGTTAAGCAAACTGCATAAATCTTTATGGCCGTTGTTGGTCGCCTGACCAACAACATGCGCTACAATAAAAGCTGAATAAAGAAATGCAGTACAAGAGTGCGACGCCACTAATGCTGAACAGAAACTAAATGTTGACTACAAAAACTAAAAAATAAAATGGGAAAACCAACTGGTTTTTTAGAATTTACAAGAGAACTTCCAACGAAAAGAAAGGTGGAAGAACGTTTACAGGATTACGGTGAATTTATAAACCGTTACAGCGATGAAAAGCTGAATGAGCAAAGCGGACGCTGCATGAACTGCGGTGTACCTTTTTGCCACAACGGTTGCCCGCTGGGTAATGTAATTCCTGAATTTAATGATGCTGTGTACCGTAAAGAATGGAAGGAAGCGTATGATATACTAACATCCACCAATAACTTTCCTGAGTTTACAGGAAGAATTTGCCCGGCACCTTGTGAGAGTGCTTGTGTGTTAGGTATTAACCAGCCGGCCATTACTATTGAAGAAATTGAAAAGCACATTATTGAAATTGCTTTTGATAAAGGTTTTGTGCAACCAAAAAAATCTATCATCCGCACGGGTAAAAAAGTGGCGGTGGTGGGCAGTGGCCCTGCAGGTTTAGCTGCGGCTGCACAATTAAATTATGCCGGCCATTATGTAATGGTGTTTGAAAGGGATGATGTGCCGGGTGGTTTACTGCGCTACGGTATTCCTGATTTTAAACTGGAAAAATGGGTGATTGACCGCAGGATAAAATTAATGGAAGAAGAAGGTGTGGTGTTCCGCTGCAATGCCAATGTGGGTGTTAACGTAAGCGTTAGTGAACTGCTGCGTGAGTTTAATGTAATTGTGTTAGCAGGCGGTTCTACCGTTCCCCGTGATTTAAAAATACCCGGAAGAGAATTGAACGGCGTTCATTTTGCGATGGAGTTTTTAAAACAACAAAATAAACGCAATGCTAACCTTGCTTCAGTAGCAACAGGTGCAACCACTGAAAGCAATATGCTGGCGGAAGATATTTTTGCTACCGGTAAAAATGTAGTGGTGATAGGCGGTGGTGATACAGGCAGCGATTGCGTGGGTACCAGCAACCGTCATAAAGCAACATCTGTTACACAGTTTGAATTATTGCCTAAGCCGCCAGAAGGCAGAACGCCTTTTATGCCCTGGCCTACATATCCCATGACGCTGAAAACATCTTCTTCGCATGAAGAAGGAGCCGACAGGCACTGGGCAATTGCTACTAAAGAATTTGTGGGTGATGGAAACGGTAATTTAAAAGCATTGAAGATTGTTGACCTTGAATGGAAAATTACAGAAGATGGCCGCCCCGCCAGTTTTGTAGAAAGAGAAGGCAGCGAAAGGGAAATACCCTGCGAAAGAGCTTTTTTAGCTATGGGCTTTTTGCATCCGCAACATGCAGGTATGCTGGAGCAACTGGAAGTGGAGTTAGATGAAAGAGGTAATGTAAAAGCTGCTGAAAAAAATTATCAAACCAACATACCTAAAATATTTGCCGCTGGTGATATGCGCCGTGGGCAAAGTTTGGTGGTGTGGGCTATAAGCGAAGGCAGAGAGTGCGCCAGGAAGGTAGATGAGTTTTTAATGGGCTCATCGGTACTGGAAAGTAAAGACAGTTCTTTGCAATACGCAGCATTTTAAATAGTTACATTGATTTTGCCTCTCCTTTTACAGGAGAGGCTTTTTTATAACTAAAAATTCAAATTATAAAAATAACTATTTGTATAAAATTTTAAAAAATTCAACATTTTAAGGCTTGTGATAACGTTTGCGTTCGAGTTTTTCTATTTTTTTGAAAATAAATGTATATATTAACTTCATTTTTTGCTTTTTATTCTAAATTTGAAGCCGTACAATAGAAATATTATTTTTTATAATACAAACAAAAAAGCACAACATGAAATTAAGCATCAGAAATCTAGCGCCATTCTTTGTTTTGGCCGTGGTGGCCGTAGCTGCCATTTTTATTCCTTCCTTGCCAAATTTTGATGACGGTAAATTTAATGGAGCCGACGTTGCCTGGATTATTGTTGCAACAGCCCTGGTATTTTTAATGACACCCGGCCTTGCATTTTTCTATGGCGGTATGGTGCACCGTAAAAACGTAATCAGTACTATGATTAAGAGTGTGGTGGCTGCAGGCGTGGTAAGTGTACTGTGGGTTACTGTTGGTTATAGTCTTTGTTTTGGTGAAGATATTGGTGGTTTTATCGGCAACCCAATGACACACCTTTTCTTTAAAGGTGTTGGCTCCGGTGCTCCTGTTTTACAGGGGGGTACTCCATTAACAATACCACTTTTATTATTTGCTTTGTTTCAGCTGATGTTTGCCATTATCACACCCGGTTTGGTGGTAGGTGCAGTTGCAGAGCGTATTAAATTTACAGCCTACATTTTATTTATAGTATTATTCAGCTTACTGGTGTATGCACCATTAGCTCACTGGACATGGCATCCAAAAGGTTTCCTGTTTCAATGGGGTGTGCTGGATTTTGCCGGTGGTACTGTAGTACATATTTCTGCAGGTTGTGCGGCATTGGCCGGTGCACTGGTTTTAAAAAGAAGGCAGGTGCATATGGAGCACAAAGAAATTCCGCCAGCTAATATTCCTTATGTATTAATTGGTACCGGCCTATTATGGTTTGGATGGTTTGGTTTTAATGCCGGCTCTGCATTGGGTGCAAACGTATTGTCTGTATCTGCTTTTGCAACAACCAATACTGCCGCTGCTGCTGCTGGCTTAAGCTGGATGTTTTTTGATGTATTAAAAGGCAAAAAACCTTCTGTGTTAGGTTTCTGTATAGGGGCTGTTGTTGGCCTTGTGGCTATTACGCCTGCTGCTGGTTTTGTAGCAATACCTCAAAGTATTTTCATTGGCTTTATAGCTGCAATTGTTTCTAATGTTGCTGTTTATTATAAACAAAAATCTAAACTGGATGATACATTAGACGTATTTCCTTGCCATGGTTTAGGTGGTATGGTGGGCATGCTGTTAACAGGTGTTTTTGCAACCAAAACGGTTAACGGTGCAGGTAATAATGGTTTGTTTTACGGCAATCCCGAATTCTTTTTAACACAACTAAAAGGGTTGGCAATTGTTGTAGCATACAGCTTTACTGTATCATTCTTAATCTTCAAATTCATTAATTTCATTTTACCAATACGTGTTAGCCAGGAAGAAGAATTATTAGGCCTTGATGAATCTCAGCATGCTGAAAAATACAGCCAGGGTACTTTACTGGTACAAACTGGTGGTGAGATAAAAGAAAAAATAATAGAAGATTAAACCGATCGGCTTTATGCAATAAAAAAGGTACAACCTGAATATGGGCTTCTGGACAAAGCTCATGGGTTGTACCTCCATTTAATAATTAAAATCTATTTACAATGTTAAGAAAATTCTCTTTAGCAACCATTACCACTTTATCATTTTTCATCTCATCAGCACAGGATTCTACAAAAAGCGTAAGTTTTTCCGGAGGTATTGACGGTTATTACCGTTACAATTTTGCCGGAAAACAGAATAACTACACCAGTTTTACCAACTCTCAAAGTTCTTTTGAGCTGGGTATGGCCTCTTTAAGAGCCGATGCCACCGCAATGAGCGGCAAAGTAGGCGCCACAGTTGATTTAGGTTTTGGCCGCAGGGCAGAAGAGTTTTCTTATAATGATGGTACAGATAACCCATCATCTGGCAGCGCTAAAAACGGTTTTTTAAGTTTAGCTGCTGTTAAACAGGCTTTTGTTACATACGCCCCCTCAAGCAAATTAAAATTTACAGCCGGTAAATTTGCAACACATGTTGGTTACGAATTGCTGGATGCTCCGTTAAACCGCAACTACAGTATGAGTTACATGTTTACCAACGGCCCGTTCTTTCATACAGGGTTAAAAGCAGATATTACTGCAGGCCCGGTGGCATTTATGGTGGGTTTAACCAATTATACCGATCAGTCAACTGCTACAACAGGCGTAAAAAACTTTATTGCACAGTTTAGCGGTGGTACAAAAAATGGTAAACTTAAATTTTATCTTAACTACTCTGGCTTTGGTGGTTCAAAAGCAGGTGCTAATCCAAGCGGTTTAAAATCATTAAACCAGTTTGATGCAGTTGTAACCGGCACCATCAGCAGCAAATTCAATATTGGTTATAATGGTACTGTACAATCAAGAAAACCCGTTACCGGATCAAGCGGCAGCTGGATAGGTAATGCGTTGTACTTCAACTTTGACCCTACTGATAAAGTAGGCCTTACATTAAGGAGTGAATTAATAAGCGACAGCAAAACCATTTACTTTGGCACAAAAAGCATTTTTGCCAACACCATTTCTGTAGATTGTAAGGTGGGACCGCTTACTATTATTCCCGAACTGCGTTTTGAAAGCGCCCAAAGCAACTACTATTTAAAGAGCAATGGCAGCGGCACAAAATCATCTGTAGCTGCTTTAGTGGCTGCGGTGTATAAATTCTAATTATCTTTTTTTTGATATAGCAAGCAATCGTTAAAAAATCCCTCCATTTCTATGGGGGGATATTTTTTTGAAGTAATTAATTGCAGGTTTTATTAAAGCCATTACCTGGCTGTGTTTGTATAATTTTGCGGTGGTTTTAAAAACCGGCTCGGTTGCTTGCAGCAAACACAATGTCAGCCGTTGTTATTTCGTTTTGCCAATCAGGTCAATCGTATAATCTAACTCGGTGTCTTTACCATTTAAAATGTCTGCAAGTGCAGGCTCAACAATTTGCGAAGGCATAATACCTCTTCCATTATTCTTTAACTTATTGGTAATTACAAATTGCTTAGTTGGAATTTGAACCTGGATTTTTGTATTTGGTAATTTGATGTCTTTAATAAAACCGGCAATTACATTTGGGTTTCCGCCGGTTTCCTGCCCTATAAAAGCAGCTCTGTTGTTGGCCTGCAGGCAGGATGACACAATGCCTGAATTTGAAAAACTGCCGCCGTTTATTAAAACATATAATTTGCCTTTAAAGTTATTGCCCTTTGGATTGTGCAGCCCGAGTGAAGGGCCATGGCAAGGTTGTATTCCATCGCTTTCAACACAAAAATATTCCTGTACAACTGAAAAGGGTTTATCCAGCAAATAGGAAAGCAAATACACGCCATTCTCAATATCGCCTCCCTGGTTATTTCTTAAATCCAATATTAGGTTTTCTGTTTTGCTGTCATTAATTTTTTCAAAAAATGAGGCGATTACTTTTTCAAAATTTTGTTTGTAATCTCTTTTCAAAACATCGTTGTGAAAATTTTTTATGGTGAGGAGCGCATATTTTTTTTCGTTATCAATTTTGAGCTGCAGCCCTTCATTGGGCAGGATTGAGAATGTTTTGCCGGGGTAATTTTGCTTACGATAGAAATAAATACTGTCTTTAGTTAATGCTTTTATGGATGCTGCATTTGTTTGCCCGTTTATTTTATAGCTTATTGTAAAGCTTGAAGGATGACCAAAAATGAAACTGTAATATTGCCTGAAGTAATTGCTTAAAATCCATATTGGATAGGTGAGGTTGTTACCATCCCTTACCTGTCTTTCAGTTAACTGCTTTATAATTTCTGTTGCTGCGATGTTGTTGATAGCAGTAATTTCTGAACCCACGGGTATTGAAATATCGCTGGTGTACACCATGTCTGTAAACAAACGGTTTTCAATAATTACGAAATGATAAGGAAGAAAACTGCCTGTACTGTTTTGAAAGCTGGTAGTTGCTTCACTTGGCAATATAATGGTGTGCCCGTCTTTTATAATTGAACTGATGATTGTTATATGCCTGTAGAACGCTGATTCAGTTAACGGGTTTACAATGCTGTTTTCCAGGCTGTCAAATGTTTTGTCTATGGCAGATTTTGAAGTGTACAGGTATAGATTGGGATGATTGTTTTCAAGTTTGCTTTTTAAATACCGCAAGTCAGCTTTCAGGTTCTCTCTTGAAAAAGTTGTTTCCTGGTTACCATCAACCTGTCCAAATAATGAATGTAGTGAAACAAGAAAGATTGCAGATAAGATAAAGGTTTGTTTTGTCATTTGAAGTGGAACGTTCGAGTATTTACGAAGGCAGGGAATTCATTGCTCGTCCAGCCCGGTACAAATGCCTAATTGAAAATATGTTGTTGAAGTTATGAACTAAAGCTGAAAATTGAACGTCAAGCCGGAACCACTGCTGATGCTTGCACTTAGCTGATGTTACAATGTCCAGCCCTGCTTTTGCAAATACTTTTGTTAGCGGCTGCCTTGGTTGTCCAAAGAAAATACAATTTGTTACTTAATTTCAAAAAAAACTTTGTTTGAAAGGTTAGTGTCATAGCTTATTTGCAAGGTATAACTTCCCTTAGGAAGTGTTGCGTCGTTGTTGTCAAATCTAACTATGTCACCGAGATAATATACGTGACTGATGTTTTTTCCTGGTTTGAGTTCACGGTAGTAGTCTTTTAACTGGTTTTCGAAATAAAGCTGTGAAGAAAGGAATGACCATGCTGTCACCTTTACCGTTGCACCTGATTTTCGTTGAAGCATTGCATTTGTACTCCAAGGATATTTGCGATTAGTCGGTTTGTCAAACAAGAGCTTTTGTGTTGACTTTGTTGAATTTGTGATAGTCATTCGAAATTTCACGCTATCACCTCTCGTAAACGAAGTGTCAAGGAGTTCAATGCTGACCTTTAATTTAGAGCTTTTAGCTTTTAAGACGGTTTGTCCGTTGGAAGCAAGTCCAAACAGGAACAGAAATGTTATTAAAAATGAAACGACTTTTCTCATAAGCTTGCCGCTAACTCGTTGCTTTGCGCAACTTTTGTATAAATTTCTATTGATTTACAAGATGAATTTATACAAAAAATAGCATACTGGGTACTTAAAAGTTAAGCTTAAAACTTATTGCTACGCTTCAATAAAAGCTCTCCAATGGTATGGTGTATAAGTGAGTGATGCAGGGGCAGCACACAAATCTTACAGTGCACAGGCATAAAAATGCTGAATAATGTTACAAATGCCGGTGCCCCAGTTTTTCCAAAATGTTTTTGGCATCAGGCAGGCAAGCAAAAAAAATCTACGCCGAATTACGCCCCGCATTTATAATACCAAACGATGTGCGGATGATGAGTTTTTTATACGTTTCTTTTGATGGCGGGTTAAGCAACTGCTCATCCATAATGCGTATTTTATTGATAGCGTATTGCTGTATGGTAAGTAGCGGCAGCACAATCTTCTCACGCATGGAAATAGACAAACTGTCAACAGGGTAGTTGCCCATCAACTCTGTACGTCCGCTCAGTTGCAGTACATATTTTTTGGTAAGCTCGTATTCGTGATAAATGTTGTTCCATAAATCGCCGTAACGGGCATCGTTGCTTAAATATGCGGTTAATGGAAAATAGCATTTCTTCATGGACATTTCGCAATTGTCCATAAGGGTTTTAAAAAACAGGGAGTTGTTGTACAAATCTTTTGCCTGCGAAAATTTACCGGCTTTGTCCAATACTTCCAGTGCTGTGCCCACACCATAATAACCGGTTACATTTTGTTTCAGTTGCGCCCATGCACCCACGTATGGAATAGCACGCAAATCTTTTAAACTTAAATTGGTGCCGCTGTTGCGTTTGCTGGGGCGGCTGGCAATATTGGTTTCGCTGTACAGTTTTACCGGGCTTATGTTTGATAAGTACGGCAAAAAGTCCGGGTGGTTTTTTAAATCCACGTATGCATCAAAACTTATTTTACCTAATTGCAGCAGCAGGTCTTCTTCCTGTTGCTGCAGGGTAATGTGTTTATTGCTGAATACATCATTGCTTATACCTGCATGTATCAATTGCTCCATGTTGTATTGTGCAGAATCTACTGTGCCAAAATTGGAACTTACTGTTTGCCCCTGTATGGTTAATTGTATTTCTTTGCTGCTTATGTTTTTGCCCATACTTGCATAAAACTGGTGTGTTTTACCACCGCCACGTGCAGGCGGGCCGCCACGTCCGTCAAAAAACACCACATCCACATCATATTGCTTGGATATTTTTGTGAGCGCTTCTTTTGCTTTATAAATACCGAAGTTGGCCATTAAATAACCGCCATCTTTAGTACCATCGCTAAAGCCCAGCATAATAGTTTGTTTGTTGTGGCGCAGATTTAAATGCATACGGTAGGTTTCGTTGCTGTATAATGTTTCCATTATAGCAGCCGCATGCTGTAAATCATCAATGGTTTCAAACAATGGCACAATATCAACATTCAGCTCATACTTTCCCCAGCCGCTTGCTAAAAACAAGCCATATACTTCCAGCACATTTAATGCAGTGTTGCACTGGCTTATAATGTAGCGGTTGCAACCGGCTTCACCATTTTTTTGTTGTATCTGCTGTATGCCATTTATGTTTACCAGTGTATCGTTAATTAATGCATTGCCATAATCTTTTGTAATATCCACAACCGGTGCGCTGGTAAGAAAGCTGATGCGTTCTTCAGTATTTAATTTGCTGTATACATCTCCATATACAGTTTCCAGTACCGTGTTGTGCACGCTGCTTTCCTGGCGCACATCAAGCGAGGCAAAGTGCAAGCCAAATAACCGTACTTTATTAATAAGATTGGTTACCAGGTGTAAAAACAGTCCATTGTGCTGGTAAACAATTATAGCTTTTATCTTTTCCAGCTCATCTAAAATATATTCTTTGGTAAGCGCTGTTTGGTGCCCGGGAATAAATATATTATCATACAGCTCTTTTTCAAGGCTGTTTAAAATAATATCAATGCCTTTAAATGTAAGGCGGCGTTTTATTCTTCTTATTTCAAGATAATAACACTTAATAATACTGCCTCTTAATGCGCCGGACACTTTTAACGTAATATCTGCCGTAACAAACGGGTTGCCATCCCTGTCTCCACCGGGCCAAAAGCCCATGTTTATAATTGGTTTACCGCCGGGTGTTAAATCCACAAACTGGTTTTTAATAAAACTGGCAATGCGGCCTGCTGCAGGATAAAAAACATTTTCCAGGTACCATATTAAACTAATCGCTTCATCATAAGGAGTAGGGCGTTGCTTTTGCAAAAAAGGTGTTTTGCCCAGCTGCATCAGGTAAACATTTATTTTAGATGCATCATTTTCTGCCAATGCTTTGGAAAGATCATTAATGATGCCCAGCACCGTACCAGGATAAAATTGTGTGGGGTGTGCTGTAAGTACTAACTGTACCGAAAAATCCTGCAGTTTTTTCTCCAGTTCTTTTTCTTTTTTCTGCTGAATCACTTCCAGTTCCAGTTGTCTTAATGTACCGGCACCGCTCATATCCCTCACATCAGTAAAGGCAGCATCTTCCAGCGCATCAAACAGCACCACCTGGCGTTCCACATATTGTATTATGCGGAATAATTTATCCAGTTGCTCCTGCTCCTGTTTAAAGGAAGTGTGTTTGCTGAAAAAGTTATCGATAATATCAACCGGGCTTTTTTTATGCTTAAAACCTTCTTCACATTCGCTTAATAAAACAGAAAGCAGAATGCCCGTTTTTTCAATACGGTGAAAAGGCAATGCCGAAAAAAGACTGTTGTACAACTGAAACTTTATACCCACATTGGTATTAAACTGCTGCAAACCCCTGCTACTATGATGATCCATTGGTTATAATATTGATTTTTTCAAGAAAATGATAAAAAATGCAGCAATCGGTTAACAAAGATGAAATTTTTTTTGATACTTTCCAACCATTTTTTGTATCTTTGAAACTCATTCAGATGCAAAAGCATAAATTACATATCAACGCCCAATTATTGGCCACCAGTTTTGGTACCACTATTATTACTACCATTACAACCCGTTAGGGTTGTACTTCTCCATATTACCACTTGGGCCCCCCGCTTAGCAATTTCAGAAAATTATTTCATTCAATTTATTAAAAAAAATACATGCAGGTTTTAAAATTTGGCGGCAGCTCGGTAGCCTCCGCAGAAAATATAAATAAGGTTGTAAATATTGTAAAACAAAAATCAGGGTTGGGTAAAACAGTTGTGGTGGTTTCTGCTTTAGGCGGTATTACAGACTTACTGCTTAAAAGCGCACAACAGGCTGCAGATGGTTTGGAGGAATACAAAAACAGTATACTTGAAATTGAACAGCGCCATTTGCAAACAGTAAAAGATTTAATACCGGTTACACAACAAAGCAGTGTGCTGAGTTCTGTTAAGAAAATGTGTAACGAAGTGTATGATATTTGTAACGGTATTTTTTTGCTGGGCGAATTATCAAACCGCACAAAAGATAAAATAGTGAGTTACGGCGAATTGCTTTCCTCACAAATTATTGCTGCTAAATTTAAAAGCGAAGGCGAAGCGGTGGAATGGAAAGACAGCAGGGAACTGATTGTTACCGACAGTAACTTTAGTAATGCCGCAGTAGATTTTATTGCTACCGATAACCACATAAAAAATTATTTCAGCAATCATAGTGCATCACTTTTTTTGCTGCCGGGTTTTATTGCGGCAGATGCAAACGGCACTACAACAACATTAGGCCGTGGCGGCAGCGATTATACCGCAGCCATTATTGCCAGCGCTGTTAACGCCACCACTTTAGAAATTTGGACAGATGTAAGTGGCATGATGACTGCCGACCCACGCATTGTTTCCAACTTTAAACATATTCCTTCCATTAGTTACCAGGAAGCGATGGAGCTTTCGCATTTTGGCGCCAAAGTAATTTACCCGCCCACCATACAACCGGTAATGAGTAAAAATATTCCTGTGTGGGTAAAAAATACTTTTGCACCGGAAGAAGACGGAACAGTAATACAAAATGAATCTGCAAAAAACGGAAGCCCAGTTCGTGGTATTTCCAGCATAAATAAAATCAGCCTGCTAAGTTTGGAAGGCAGTGGCATGGTGGGCATACCCGGCTTTAGCAAGCGTTTGTTTGAAGCATTGGCCAATTATAAAATCAATGTTATCCTTATCACACAAAGTTCATCAGAACATTCTATTTGCGTGGCGGTGGATGCTGCCAATGCAGATAAAGCAAAGCATGCCGTTGATACAGCTTTTGCATGGGAGATTGAAACTAAAAAAGTAGAGCCGCTGATTGTTGAAAATGATTTGGCTGTAATTGCAGTGGTGGGAGATAATATGAAAAGTCACACAGGTATTGCAGGCAAAATGTTTGCAGCTTTGGGAAGAAATGGTGTGAACATCCGTGCTATTGCACAAGGTTCATCCGAAAGAAATATTTCTGCAGTAATTGCAGTGGGTGATGTAAGCAAAGGTGTAAACGTTTTACACGAAGCATTTTTTGAAACCACTTACAAACAAGTAAACTTATTTATTGCCGGTGCAGGAAATGTAGGCGGCAAATTACTGGCGCAGTTACAACAGCAGGCAGACTTTTTAAAACAACAGTTGCGGCTGAATGTAAAAGTGGTTGGTTTGGCCAACAGCAAAAAAGCATTGCTGAATGATGATGGTATAGATTTAACCAACTGGAAAAATTTATTGGATGCGGCGCCTGCCAATAATTTAGATGCATACATCAGCACTATTATAGAAAAGAATTTACGCAACTCCATATTTGTTGATGTTACTGCTAATGATGTGGTGGCAACCTGTTACAACCAACTGCTGCAAAAAAGTATTGCAGTGGTGGCTTGTAATAAAGTAGCCTGTTCATCAGCCTACAGTTATTACCAGCAGTTAAAAAACAGTGCGAGGGAATACAACGCTAAATTTTTATTTGAAACAAACGTGGGCGCAGGCTTACCGGTTATCGGCACACTGAAAGATTTAATAAGCAGCGGCGATAAAATAAATAAAATGCAGGCGGTGCTGAGCGGCACATTAAATTTTGTATTTAATAATTACGATGGTAAAAAAAGTTTTGCATCGGTAGTAAAACAGGCGCAGGATGAAGGCTACACAGAGCCAGACCCACGCCTTGACTTAAGTGGTAAAGATGTAATGCGCAAGATTATGATTTTAGCAAGGGAAAGCGGTGAGCATATTGAAATGGATGACATCAGTAATAACAGTTTTATGCCGGAGAGTTGCATGACAGGCAGTGTTGCTGATTTTTATGCTGCCATGGAAAAAGAAGAAGCACACTTTAAAGCAATTTATGATAAAGCAGCAGCGGCAGGTTGTAAATTAAAATTTGTTGCATCATACGAAAATGGAAAAGCGGCAGTGGGTTTACAACATATCAATCCTGAACACGACTTTTATCATTTATATGGCAAGGACAATATTGTGTTGTTTTACACCAACCGTTATACCGAACAACCAATGGTAGTGAAAGGTGCCGGCGCCGGTGCTGAAGTAACGGCGAGTGGTGTGTTTGCAGATATTATCAGGGCAACGGCGTAGAGAAAGCCCCCTCCGCCCCCTGAAGGGGGGACTGATTATGCAGGAGATAAAAACGAAGATTGAGTTATAAAACACAATTAAAGTTCAATAAAGAGATATAGTACAAGAGTGCGACGCCAATGAAGCTGAAGAATGATAAAATGACGGGAACAAAAAAATATTACAATGAGTAATGCAATTAAAATACAAGCACCAGCCACCATTGCAAACCTGGTTTGTGGTTTTGATATTTTGGGTTTGGCAATAAATAATCCGCAGGATGAAATGGAAATGGTGCTGAGCAATGAGCCGGGCATACGCATAAAACATATTGACGGTTATAACCTGCCCGAAGCAGCAGAAAAAAATGTGGCAGGTGCTGCATTGCTTGCCATGCTGGAGGAGTGCGATGATAAAACGATTGGCTTTGATGTAACGATTAATAAAATTATAAAACCCGGCAGCGGTTTAGGTTCAAGTGCAGCAAGCAGTGCCGGTGCGGTTGTTGGCGCTAATCATTTGCTCAATAACAAATTCAGTAAGATGGATTTGGTGCGCTTTGCCATGAACGGTGAAAAAGTTGCCAGCGGTGTTAAACATGCTGATAATATTACGCCTTGCATTTATGGCGGTGTTACACTCATCCGTTCTATTTTTCCGCTGGACATTGTAGAGCTGAGTGCGCCGCCGATGTATGTAACGGTTGTGCATCCGCAAATAGAAGTGAAGACGAGTGATGCAAGGCAGATACTGCGTAAAGAAGTGCAACTGAAAGATGCGATTAAACAATGGGGCAATATTGCAGGACTGGTAAGTGGTTTTTTAAAAAGCGATTACGATTTAATTGGCCGCAGTTTGGAAGATGTGATTATTGAACCCATCCGCAGTATTTTAATTCCGGGCTTTGATGAAATTAAAACAAAGTGTAAGGAAGCCGGTGCACTTGGTGGAGGCATCAGCGGCAGCGGCCCGTCGGTATTTATGTTGTGCAAAGAAGAAAGCACCGCACAAAACGCCGCACAGATAATGAAAGAAGTGTACAACAAAATAGGAGTGGATTATCATGTGCATGTAACTACAGTAAATAACAACGGAGTAAAAATAATGGGCTAAGAGATAAAAAGAGTAAACGAGGTAAATGAGAACGCAACAAAAATTCTTTCCTCTTTTTCTCCTTTACTCTCTTTGTAAAAAAATAAACAATGCAATTCTACAGTTTAAATAAAAAATCACCAGACGTAAATTTTAAAGATGCCACCATTAACGGGCAGGCGCCGGATAAAGGTTTGTATTTTCCGCATCATATTCCGCAGGTAAGCAAAGAGCTGATTGCAAATATTGAAAGCATCAGCAATGAAGAAATAGCTTTTGAAGTTATTAAGCCTTATGTGGGTGATACGATTGTTGAAAATGATTTACGCCGCATTGCCAGTGAAACGGTAAACTTTTCAATTCCGTTAGTAAATGTAAATGACAGTATAAGTTCGTTAGAATTATATCATGGTCCCACACTGGCTTTTAAAGATGTGGGTGCAAGGTTTATGAGCCGTTGCCTGGGGCACTTTGTAAAGGGCAGCGATAAAAAAGTTACGGTACTTGTTGCCACCAGTGGTGATACCGGCGGCGCTGTTGCCAATGGTTTTTATAATGTGGATGGGGTGGAAGTAGTGATACTCTATCCAAGTGGTAAAGTAAGCAGTGTACAGGAAAAACAATTAACCACACTGGGCAATAATATCACTGCATTGGAAGTGGAAGGGAATTTTGATGATTGCCAGCAAATGGTAAAAGCTGCTTTTTTAGATGCAGAGTTAAATAAAAAATATTTTTTGACTTCTGCCAACTCCATCAACGTTGCCCGCTGGCTGCCGCAACAGTTTTACTATTTCTTTGCTTATAAACAATGGAAGCAAAAAAATAACCCACCGGTGGTTTGTGTACCCAGTGGCAACTTTGGAAATATTTGCGCCGGTTTATTAGCCAGTGCCAGTGGTTTACCTGTTAATCATTTTATTGCTGCAACAAATGCGAATGATGTGGTGCCTGAGTTTTTTAACAGCGGTAATTATCAGCCTAAAAAAGCAGTAGCCACCATCAGCAATGCCATGGATGTGGGCGACCCCAGCAATTTTGTACGCATTATGCAGTTGTTTCAGCAGCAGGTGAGCGCATTGAAAGATAAAGTGAGCAGTGTGAGTGTGACAGATGCCATAACAAAAGAAACGCTGTTATCTGTTTACAAAAAATTCAATTACCTCTGCGACCCACACGGTGCAGTAGCTTATTATGCACTGGAGAATTATTTAAACGAACATGCAGGCACTAAAGGCATATTTTTAGAAACAGCACACCCGGTAAAGTTTTATGATGTGGTGGAACCAATTATTAATGAAACAGTACCGGTGCCGGAAAGTATTCAGCAACAAATGCAATTGAAAAAAAATAGTACTATTATAAATAAAACGCCGGCAGATTTAAAGAGTTTTTTATTAAGCCGCTAATTGCTTAAGCATAAAGGCCAGCAGTTTTCTGCAATTTGTTTGCCTTTATATAAGCTTGGATTTATTGTGAAGTTTAAAGCTTTAACAGCATAACATGGTTGCCATGTTTTTTCATGCTTTCTACGCAGCTGCCTTTTATTTTCCCCTCTATTTCTCCATTTATTTTCTTTAGTGCGCCGCCTGCACAATATACACCGCCATGTATTTAATGGCTTTCGGTTAATTCTCTTTTGCATAATAGCTTGCTGTTGATTAATGCTGTTAAAAAAACAGATGATATTGACAAGCGCAAATAAAACAAATGCAGGCCTGAAATGGATACTTGTTTTTTTGGCCATCGGTGTACAAAAAACGATAGCTCAATATACAGGCGGCAATAATGATGGTGTTTCTTTCAGCACCTATTTAAGGGTGAATATTTCAGATAATAATGCTTTTAAAGGGGGAAATAATGACGGGTATCATTTCGCATTATTTAACAAACAACCGCTAACTGATGCAGCCGCTTTTAAAGGCGGCAATAATGATGGGTTTGCACAATCAAATTTCTTAAGATCAACAATTACAGATGCTCTTGCCTTTAAAGGAGGTAATGATGATGGTTTTTCAGTTTCGGTTTTTAACCGTCAAAATATTGCTGATGCAACAGCTTTTAAGGGCAGCAATAATGATGGTTTTTCAGTTTCAGTTTTTAACCACCCAAATATTGCTGATGCACCAGCATTTAAAGGCGGCACTGATGATGGCTTTGCTGTGGCCATTTATCTAAAAAATACAGTGTTGCCGGTACGGCTGGTTTCCTTTGGCGGGCAATGGAATGCTGAAACAGCAGTATTAACCTGGAAAACATCCATTGAAGAAAACACTGATAAATTTTTTATAGAGCGCAGTTTTAATGCCCATGATTTTTATACTGTGGGCACAGTGGCTGCCAAAGGTAACAGCAATATTCTTACAACTTATTCATTTAGCGATACCAATGTGGCTGTAATAAATGGTTTGCAAAAACAATTTTTTTACCGCCTGAAAACAGTTGATAAAAATGGCAGCTATTCTTACAGTGGCATAATCATACTTGTAAAATCAAAAAGCGGAGATTTTAGTATCATAGCTTATCCCAACCCGGCAGGCCCGTTTGTAAATGTGTTGTTGCAGGGTGTTTCTTCAAATCAGCAATTAACATTGGTTGTGCATGATGTGCAGGGTAAGCTGATAACACAGAAAAAGAATGTTGGCACACTTGAAAAAATAAATACCTGGCAATTAAGAAACGGCCAGTATTTTATCTCTGTTTATGATACAGAAAAACTCATTAAAACGATTCCTATCATTATTCAACAATAAATTTTTAACCGATGAAACTTATTGCGAAATGGTTATTCAGCCTGTTATTTTTCTTGCTATGCCAATTGAACAGCCATGCCAATGGCATTACCGTAAGTAATGTAACTGTGTTGCCTAATACCAACCAGGTACAATTTGATATAACATGGGAAAACAGCTGGCGCAGTGATATACTGCAAAACTGGGATGCTGCATGGGTGTTCATAAAATATAAAGATGTGGACGGAAGCTGGAAGCATGTAAACTTTACCGGCATTAATGATGTTGTACCTGCAGGATACAAGGATTCAGTTGTTTCAGATTTAACAGGAGTTTTTTTATTTCGCTCTGCAGCAGGCAATGGTACAGCTGCACTGAATGCTGTAAAACTTGGCATTAGTTCAACATATGCATTAGGTGTATTTGATTTGAAAGTATTTGCTATTGAAATGGTGTATGTGCCAGGCGGTCAGTTTTTCGCAGGAGACGGGGCATCTGCCAACACCCTTCTCTCATATGTTGATGGAGCAAGCCCGGCAACAATAAACAGCACTTCTGTTATTTTATATCCTTTAACCATTGTAGCATCGCCTTTTCCTACAGGTTATAGTGGCTTTTATTGTATGAAGTATGAAATTTCCCAGGGAGCTTACAGAGATTTTTTAAACAGTCTTACTTACTTACAGCAAATCACACATACTGCAAATTTGCCCACTAGTGTTATTGGAACTAATGCGCTAAGCAATACTCCCGCAGGACGCCCTTTTATTGAAATTGCAACACCCGGTAATTCGGGCACAAGTACACCTGCAGTATATGGTTGCGATGCAAACAATAACAATATTTACAACGAGCCTGCAGATGGTGAATGGGTTGCTTGTAACTATTTAACCTGGCCGGATATGGCGGCTTACATTTCCTGGGCCTGCCTGGCCCCTATGACGGAATTACAATTTGAAAAAATTTGTCGTGGGCCATTGCTGCCAATTGCAGGTGAGTATGCATGGGGAACAACACAGGTGGCTTCGCTGGGATATTCTTTAGTTAATGGCGGCCTCACCAATGAATCCTTGTCCGGTCTTTCTTCAAACCCCAATGAGGGTAATGCGAATTACTTAACTACTAATCCAACTCCAACGTTTAACAATGCCATACCATTACGCAATGGAATTTTTGCCAATGCTGCCTCAAACCGCATAAGCAGTGGCGGCAGTTTTTATGGTGTAATGGAAATGAGCGGAAGCCTTTGGGAAAGAGTGATTACCATTTCAAATGCAGAAGGGAGGGCTTTTAACGGGGGAAATGGAGCAGGTGTGTTAAGTTCTTTTGGTTATGGCGGTAATTCTACATGGCCAAATGCTGGCGGCGCAAATAATGGCAATGCATTGGGGTTGATGTACCGTGGTGGCTCATCCAATTTTGCTGCAACTGAGATGCGTACAAGCAACCGCTCAGTAAGTAATATTATAACAGGGCCGGATAATCAACGGTTCATCGACCAGGGCGGCCGTGGCGTAAGGAATTAACAAGTGAAAATGTATGGCTGATAAGAAATTATTTTTTGCATTTACATTTTAGGTATTAAAACTGTTTAAGTAAAATTTCAAGCAGGTCGTCACAATGGCTTAAAAAAATTAAAGCAATAATTATGAAAACATTTATTCTTTCACCTGCTGCAATTATAACAGCCTTTGCATGCGTTGCACAGGACACAACAAAAGTTTTACCTGCCACTATCAATTTTGAACGCACAGTGGTGCAGCAAAGCAACGGAGAAGATGGTACATCCATCACCACTTATTATTTTACTGTTAATGGTGATTATGCAATGGCAAAGCATAATGAGCCCGGAGAAGATGAAAAAACCATTCTTTATACAAAAGAAGGGCACATGTGCATGATTAATGAAAAACAAAAAACTATTATGATAATGAACATGCCACGTATTGTGGGCGAAGGCGGACAGATGGGAAAAGAAATAGCAGAAAAAATAAGTAAAAAACCTTTAAAGAAAGATGATGATGATAAAATGACTGTTACTAAAACAGGTAAAACAAAAACTATTTGCGGCTATACTGCTTATGAATATGAAATTAAAAATGAAGGTGGTTTATCCAGTTGGTGGTATGCCAAGGTAGATTTTAACCCTGTAAAAATTTATACCATGGGCGCAGGAAATGCTGCCACGGCGGCTAATTTAAAAGACAAAGAAAAGTTTAAGAATAACCCGATGGCTATTCCGGTACTGAATCAAAATTTTTTGTGGGCTGAAGTGGAAGCCGGCAGCAAAAAGGGAATGGAAACAAAAAGTATTGCTAAAACAACTTTTACTTTTTCAACAACAGGCTATACCATAAAGGATTTGAGTAAAAAGGGGTTGAAAGAAGTATTAAAGGAAAGAAACAACTGATTTTTTAACTGATAAACAGTTTTATGAAACAAGTATTAACACTGTTGTGCACATTTCTTTTTACAGGAATGGTATCATCACAAAATTCACATGTACAGGTAAAAAACAATACTCACATGGATTTAATGTACGGCTTTGAGGTTTTGCATGGGCTAACTGCAGGTTTGCCGGGCATTATTAAAGACGGGCAGGTAATGGATTTTTATTTTAACCCCGGTATTTTATCAGGTTCGGAAGGGTATATAAATATCTACCCCGTAAACCAGCAAAACAACCGTGCTATAATTTATTACGATAACCCGTTTATAGGCCAGGCAATTTATTCAACCATTTCATCAAACCTTCTTTTATGTAAAACCACAAAGTGGGATATCATTAACAATGGTAATGATTGCGAACTTACTGTTGAAATTACAAACCCCGGTTCAAATTATGGAAAGCCTGTTAGCATCGTTACAAATAACAACGCCACTATTAAGGGCTCTGTAACCTGGAATATAAATGATATACAGGGGCCCGAAACAAATCCGTACGGAAATGCTTTTATATTCAGCGTTAAAGCGCCTACTGCATTTATTGAATCAAATGGCCCTTTTTTACTGGAGAAGGCAGGTACATACAACGGGAAGAACGGGTATTTTGAAGCATTTAAAGAAGCAGGGTCGGCAACGTATGAAACAGTTAATAATAACAATGGCACTGTTGAAATAAAATATACCATTACGGGTGTTCCTTCCGGCGTGCCATTACAGTTAGATGTGATTACAGACTATACAAAATCAAAATGGGCTGCAGGCCTGCAAAAACCAAAACCTGCTAATGATTATGTATTTATTGTCGGCACATTTCCATCCGGGCAAACAAATAGCATTACCATCAACAATAATCCCCCGCAAATTGGAGGCGTTGATTTTACTTGTGATGGAGAATGGCGGCAGGTAGATGCCAATGGCAATTTAACAGGAGCTGCAGGAAATATGGTAAATAAAATTGCCGGCAGAAAAAATAATGCTGTGCTGCCCGGTAATGGAATGATTGCATTTGCAAAAACAGAAACACAAAGCAACCAGCTTATACAGGCGCCTGCTGCACAAAATAAAACACAACAGGTGCAAGTGCAAAAAGTACGCACCGTGGGTGCAATAAAAATCAAACAACAATAATGCATGGGTTTTTTGTAACTTTCTAGAAACAAAATAATTGTTTTGCTTAAACGCCTTACTATATTTTTAGCTGCATTTTTTTGTTTCAATTTGTTTTTTTGTACAGCACAAATTACTGCCGAACTTTATTTTACACATATCAATACAGCCAATGGTATGTCTGCAAATCCTGTAAGAAGTGTTTACCAGGACAGGCGTGGGTTTATATGGATTTGCACTACCGATGGATTAAACAGGTACGACGGCGGCAGGTTTAAAGTGTATAAACAAATTCCCGGCAATCAAAACTCACTGCCCGGTAATGATATATGGGATATTGCTGAAGACAGCAAAGGAAATTTTTGGGTAGGCACTCAAACAGGGCTTAGCTATTTTGAGCCTGGTGAAAACCGGTTTACCAATTATCTTCACCAGCCCGGCAATAAAAATTCGCTGGCTTATGTACGTGCCGAAAATTTATTGGTGGATGAAGAAGATAACCTGTGGGTGGGCTCCCATAATGGCCTGCAAAAATTTAACCCCGTTACAAAAAAATTTCAATTAATAGAATTTGCTACTAAAGAGGAACTGGCAAAAGATGTAAACTATGGCGCCATTTATTATTTATATGAGGATGCTGCTAAACAGTTGTGGGTACTGGCCGGCTGCCGTCTTTTTACAGTAAATAAAAAAACGCTGGCTGTTCAATTAAAAACAAACTGTGGTGATAATAATACAGGAGTTACTTCGGTTTTTCAGGATAAAAGCGGGCAATACTGGCTTACATACTGGGGCAATGGAATAGCAAAGTATGACGGTATACATCTTCCTGGTAAAAATGATTTTATCTGTACAAAAGGCATTTATGCCAGGGTTGCATCATGGGTGGATATAAGAGGGGAAGAATGGATAGTGGCAACAGCTACTGACGGGCTTATTTTTTTTAACAAAGAAGGGAAAGTTTTTTTGTTTAATAATGATTATACAAAACCCAACAGTTTTGGGGCACACGGCGGCGCAGAAATAATTACCGATAAGCAAAACAACATATGGATAGCTACGCAAAAAGGGCTTGAACTTATAGAGCCCAGTAAACAATTTTTTAATTATCACTACCTGGGCGAAAAGAAGGACAGAGAAGATTATTACAAATTTGGCACACCACAACCACTGCTTAAAACAGGCAACAAATACTGGGCCGGGCTTTGGCACGCTAATGGCTTACTGCTTTTAGACAGTAACTTTAAAACAATAAAGCATTATCCCTCCATACCAGTAAAGACAAAAGATTTGAATGACAGAACGATAAACTACATTGAAAAAAATGCAGACGGAACTTACTGGGTTACCACAAGTAACGGGCTGGTGCATTGCAACTTTGAAAAAGAATATTTCGAAAAATTTTTACCTGCAGATATAAAGCCTGATGCTTTTGAGTTTGGAACAATAATAAGTAAAGGTAAAAAACTCTATGTGCGCAGCAGGCACTATGGTTTGTATGTATTTAATACAGTTACTCATAGCTTTGAAAAACATTTTACCGCAACCAACAGCAAACTTCCAGGTAATGATGTAAATGATATAACAACTGATAAAAATGGTACTATTTGGATAGCAACATCTGCAGGTATTGCCTTGCTCCATACAAATGCGGACACCATAACGGAACAATACAAAGCCATAAGCGGAAAAAAAGAAACAGATGATTATTGCCGGACAATTGATACAGACAGTAAAAATAACCTGTGGATAGGGACGCAAAACGGGCTGATAAAATTTAACAGCAGTACCAAAATTTTTGAAGTATACACAACTACGCAGGGGCTTTCCAATAATACCATCAATAACCTGGTTACAGATAACCATGATAACGTTTGGATGATTACCGGAAATGGTGTATCTGTATTTAAGCAAAAAGAAAAAAGGTTTCAGAATTTTTACAAAGAAGATGGCTTACCGGAAAACACACCCGATGGAAAGATTTATAAAGATGAAGACGGCATTATTTATATTACGCATTTCGGTATTGTACTTAGCATTAACCCTGATGAAACACCTGTGAATAATATAAAACCACCGGTATTAATAACAGATGCCGGTAACCTGCAGGCAAATGTTTCTTTAAACAGTAAGGGCGAAAAACAACTTATAACAGGGTATAAAAATAATTCTGTTGAAATAAATTTTGCAGTGCTTAATTATACTGCGCCATACCTTAATAAATATTTTTACCGCCTACAGGGTATTGATAACGGCTGGCACAGCAGCGACAGGGGCACGGCAACATACAACAGCTTGCCGCCCGGTAATTATACACTTTATGTAAAAGGCAGTAACAACAGCGGCGTAATGAATGAAGAAGGCGATTTTATTCATATTACAGTTATGCCGGCATGGTACCAGGCCTGGTGGTTTAAAACATTGCTGTGGTTATTTGTGGTTGCGGTAGTTTTTTATTTGGTAAGGCGAAGGATAAGCAGCATACGTGCACAGGCATTGTTAAAACAAAAAATTGCCGAAACTGAAATGCAGGCATTGCGTGCACAAATGAATCCGCATTTTATTTTCAACAGCCTTAATAGCATTGAAAACTTTATAATGCAAAATGAAAAACGCCTTGCAAGCGATTATCTTAATAAATTTTCCAAACTGGTGCGTAGTATATTAGACAGCAGCCGTAACGAAATAGTGCCGGTTGCAAAAGATATGGAGACATTGAAGCTATATGTGGAACTGGAACAGCTTAGGTTTAATAATAAATTCAATTATTACAATTATACCGATCCACAGTTAATTAATGGTGATTATAAAGTGCCGTCGCTGTTAATACAGCCTTATGTTGAAAATGCAATTGTACACGGTATTGGCCACAGTGATAATGAAGGACTGCAGCTTACTGTTACAGCAACTCTGGAGAATGATAAAATAAAATATACCATACAGGATAATGGTATTGGCCGAAAGCTGGCTGCTGAGTACCGGCTGCAAAACAAACCCGGCCATAAAAGTGTGGGGTTAACCATTACTGCAGACAGGATTGCACATTTTAATAACCAGCAAAGCGGTAGTAGCTCCGTACAAATTACCGATCTTTATAACGATGGCAAACCTGCAGGAACTAAGGTGCAAATATTTTTAAATAGTAACTGACAATGGAAAAGATAAAAGCCATATTAGTGGATGATGAGTACAACAGTCTGCAAAACCTGCAGCAAAAAATTACAGAGTTTTGCCCTGATATTTCCATTGTAGCTTTGGCAGAAAAGCCTGAAGATGCTATTCTGCAAATAAGGCTGCAAAAGCCTGATGTAATTTTTTTGGATATTGAAATGCCCCGTATGAATGGCCTGCGGATGATGAATGAATTACCGGACTTTAACGGTGAAATAATTTTTACCACAGCCTATAATCATTATGCTGTGGATGCCATACGAATAAGCGCCTTTGATTATTTGGTAAAGCCAGTATCTATTGCGGATTTGCAAAATGCAGTAACAAGGCTGGTAAAATACAGGCAAAGCGAAACAAAAGAACGGTTGGAAGTTTTGCGTCAGTCCATGTCTGAAAGTAAAAGCCAGGAAGATAAAATTGCCGTTCCCACGTCAGAAGGGTTTGAGTTTATCCAGATAAAAAACATTGTGCATATTGAATCCAGCTCCAACTATTCCAAAATATTTTTTGCCGATGGTAAAAACCTGCTGGTAACCAAACTGCTTAAAGATTTTGAAGACTTATTGCTACCTTATAGATTTTACCGGGTACACAACTCTCATCTTATTAATCTTGCTTTTATTAAAAAATATATTCGTGGAGAGGGTGGGCAAGTGGTATTGCAAAATGGCGATGTGGTGGATGTGGCGAGGAGGAAGAAAGAAGAGTTTTTAAAATTGATTGCGGGCTGAATAAAAGCTTATGCCAATGAGTAACCGACGTGTAGCATTTTCTGCTTAAACGAAATTTTACTAAAAACTATAACCAGCACCCACGCTTACTCCTGCAAATACTTTCGGGTCCATATTCCAGAAGTTATCAGAAGGCGGATCTAAATACAAAACGGGCCCTGCCACCGCTTTAAAGAAAAAACCTCCTTGTGGTTTTTGATACCGGTAACCTCCTTGTGCTATGATGTATAATTTTTTGTCGGATAAATTGCCTGGCGAAAATAATTTTTGATACTTTTCAATATATGGAATTACAGTAACGCTTATTTCTGCATGATGCTGATTTTTTCCTGTAATAAAGTTTAATGCAACAGGTATAGCTAATACATCTTTATAAACAGAAAAGCCAAGTCGGTATGATTTTGCAAATACATCTCCTTCACTGAAAACACGGTCGTAGTTTACAGAATACACAGGGCCTTGAGTGGCAGCTTCTGCATAAATGGTATTTTTTGCTAAAAACGTTTTATTGTTTTGAGCAATACTTTTTGTTGCAATTAAAACCGTTAACGAAAAGAGTAAAATAAGTTGAAATTGTTTTTGCATTTATAAAATTTACACTGCAATATAAATTGACTGCAACAAAAAAGTTCAGTCTTGCGACTGAACTTTTGTATTTTAAAATGAATTACTAAAAACCTCTTCCACCTGCTCCTCTTGGCTTCGGCAATTCTTTACGTGGAATTTTTGCGTCTGCCTGTGCAGTGTTGTAAACAAAACTTGCAACAATGGTGGCCGCCTGCATTAAATCTTCCGGCACTAAATGGTCGTAAGTATCCATGTTGGTATGGTGTGTACGTGTGTCGTATTCAATTTCATCCTGTATAAATTGAAAGCCCGGAATACCTACTGCGTCAAAAGCCAAATGGTCGGTGCCGCCTGTGTTGTTTATGGTAACTGTTTTTGCTCCCAGGTCTGCAAAAGGTTCCAGCCATTTTGTAAATATGGGGCCGGCTTCGCTGTTGCCCTGTAAATAAATGCCACGAATTTTTCCGGTGCCATTATCTAAATTATAGTAAGCAGAAACTTTAGAATGTTCTCCTTTTAAAACCATGTCTGCCGGATCGGCAAAATGTGTTTTTACATAACCACGGGAACCGAGTAAACCCTGTTCTTCACCACTCCACAATGCAATGCGTATGGTGCGTTTTGGTTGCAGGCCGCTTGCTTTTATTATGCGAATGGCTTCCATCATAACAGAGCAGCCTGCTGCATTGTCTGTTGCGCCGGTGGCGCCCTGCCAACTGTCTAAGTGGCCACCCAGCATTACAACTTCATCTTTTAATGCAGGGTCAGTACCAGGTATTTCACCCACAACATTGTAGCCTTTAATATCGTTGGGGTAAAAAGTTGTTTTTACATCGGCTTCCATTTCCACTTTTTGTCCTGCCATTACCAAACGCTGTATGCGTAAATAATCATCGCTGCTCAGCATTACATAAGCATAATTGTTTACTGCATCTTTTGCATAACTGCCCCCGTTTTGTACAAACAAAGTACCATCGTTACCGGAACGGCTCATGCTAAGCACCAACGCAGGTTTTTCGTTTTTATAAAAATCGGGCAGAAAACGTGTTGCCCCAAAACCGGGCCGCATCCTTCCTGTAAAAGTTCTTCTTGTTGTGTCAGGTTTTGCATTGGCCATTTTCTCCAGTTCATCATCATTGTATCTTGAACCATCAGGAGTAAAGGAAGGCTTTAATGTATCTGCAGAATACAGCATCACAATTTTACCTTTTATTTTCCCTGCGTAGTTGTTATATAATTCCGCAGAATCTTTTGCATTGATTATAACAACATCGCTGCTCATATTTTTTTTGCCGGGTGTGCTGCCCGTCCATGCACGGGGTATGGCCACCACAGGAAAATAATAAGGAGCTGTAACTGCCAGGTAACATTTGTCCTGCTCCCAGCCAACACCAAAATCGCCCCAGGGTTCAAGCGCCACATTTACTAAACCCATTTCAGTTAATTTATCTTTTGCCCAGTTGGCAGCCCTGAAAAAACCGGGAGAGTTGGTAAGCCGTGGGCCGCTGGCATCGGTTAAATGAAATGCAAAATCCATTACTTTGGATTGCTTTAATCCTTCATTTTTAATTTTGACAACCGCATCATTTTGCGCTGTTGCAGCATACATACAACAACTTAAAAAAGCGGCTGCAATAATTTGTTTTCTCATATGAATGTTTGTTTTGGTAATAAAAGTTTAAAATACTTATTTATAAAACGCTGTACAATTATTTAGGATGAACGGAACTATTTTGGATTGTAAAGGTGAATAGATTGCCCCACCAGCTTCCATTGCCCTTTTATTTTTTCCAGCAGGCGTATTTCATGTGAATATGTTTTAATGCCATCGGTTGATGTAGATATTTCATCATGGCTTACCCATGCATTGTTTTTGTAAATGCTGAAAAGATAATTGCTGTTTACAGCAACGCCACCTTTGCCCATCATACCTTTTTGTGGATTGATTACACTGGCTGGCGGCACATCGTAACAATTACCATCGCTTGTTGAAACGAGTATGCGGCTGTAAGGCTGTATATGCCAGCATGCTGCATGTTCTGCAACATTGCCTGAGCGCCAGGTAGCCGATTCCTTTTCAAGTAAAATTTTTATTGCAGCAGTATCATTTATTTTTTGTGCAGTGCAGTATGTAACGGTAAATGCAGATAAGGTTAGTATTAACAGGTGCTTCATAAAAAAAGTTTTACTGAAAGTATAAAAAAGATACAACTAATGCAACCTCAAACTATTTTGTGTAAGGTGGATATGGCAAAATATGTATCAGCCTGTCCAGCATTTTTGACAACAGCATTTTACTGGGTAAATTATACAGCAAACTTCTTGCTTCCTTTACGGTATCAAAACAATATTCTGCAGCAGATATATGTTCGCCCACTTTTACTGTAAATGCAACGTCTTTAGCTGCTTTAAACATATCCTCGTCAGTGGTGTCATCCCCCATAATCAGTACAAAATTGTATTTGTTGTTATTGATGTAACTTAAAGCTGCTTTTCCTTTGTTTGTTTCACTGCTTTTAATTTCAACAATTTTGTTGCCACTCAGCATTATTAAAGGTAAATCTGCAATCAGGTAGCGCAGGTTTCCCATCAGTTCGTTTGCCCGTTGAATGCCTAAGTCATTTTCAGCACCACGGTAATGCCATGCCAGTGAATGTTCCTTTTCTTCTACAAAAGAACCCGGGGTACGTTCTGCATACACCTGCAGTATGGATTGTAACCTGCTTTTCCAGCTGCTGTCCAGTTTAAGAGTTTCATGCCATTGCCCGCCCGCTTTTTTTTGCAGCACGCCATGCTCGGCTACTAAATCCATTTGCAAATGGCCAAACCATTTTTGCAGATCGCTGTGTTTGCGGCCGCTTATAATTACCACTTTATTTTTTTTATCTTCAATAAGCGCTGATAAAATTTCATAAAGTTCTTCATCTGGTGCAGCAGCATTAATATCAGTGGCAAAGTTTACAAGTGTGCCATCATAATCAAGTAAAATAAGACGTTGCTTTGCTCTTACATAACGGTTGCGCAATAATTGCGTGGTAAAAAAATTAATATATTTTGATTGCTGCAGGCGCCTTGTTTTCTTTACATCTTCCAGCCGCTGCATAAATGTTTGCACCCAATGGTGTACATTAAACTTGCTTACCAGCTCACGCATTTGCATCATGCGGCGTTGCTGCTCAGCAAGTGGCATATCCAGCGCATGCAGCATGGCGTAACTTATTTCTGTAATGTTGTTGGGGTTTACAATAATGCCATCCACCAGTTCTTTTGCAGCCCCGGCCATTTCACTTAATATAAGCACACCATTATTGTTTATACGGCTTGCAACAAATTCTTTACAAACTAAATTCATCCCATCCCTCATGGGTGTAACAAGGCATACATCTGCAAACTGGTATAATGCAGAAAGCATTTCAACAGGGTAAGAACGGTAAAAGTAATTTATGGGCGTCCATGGTAGTGTGCGGTAGCGGCCATTGATGTTACCCACCAGTTTATCAATTTCGTTACGCAATGCTGCATACATGGGCACAGCATCTCTTGACGGTACCACTATCATGTACAAGGATACTTTTTCTCTCCATTGCGGAAATTTTTCAAGCAGTAAATCAAATGCCTGCAGGCGTTGTAAAATTCCTTTGGTATAATCAAGCCGGTCAATAGTAAGTATCAGCCGTAAGTCTTTAAAACTTTCCTGCAAGCCTTCAATATATTTTCGTACTCCAATTTCGTTGGTAAGCGCTGCAAACTTTTTTTCATCAATACCCATGGGAAAGGATTCCACTTCCACCTTACGCTCATTTAAAGTAATGCTGTTTAGTTCCGGCTGCAATAACAATATGCGGTTGCAGGCGGCTAAAAAATGGCGGGCATCATCATATGTATGAAAACTTACCAAATCAGCGCCTAATAATCCTTCCAGCAATTCACTGCGCCAGGGCAGCAGGCGGAAAATTTCAAACGATGGAAAAGGAATGTGCTGAAAAAAACCAATAGTGGCATCGGGGCACTCCATACGTATCATTTTGGGCAACAGCAATAAATGATAGTCATGAATCCAGACAATATCACCGGGTTGATAAATTTTTAAAAACGCATCACAAAATTTTTTGTTTACGCTGTAATAATAATCCCAGTAAGAGCTTTCGTAGCGGGCATATGTGGCCATGTAATGAAATACCGGCCAAATAATTTCATTGGAAAAACCTTCATAATATTGATTAATTTCTTCATGGCTGAGATAAACGGGATACAAATTAAGTGCGCCCAGTTTTTTATTAATTTCCTTTTTTTGATGCTCATCAGTAAAAAAAAAACCAGGCCAGCCCAGCCAAATGCTGTTGCCATTTTTATATACAGAACTTAATCCTGTTGCCAAACCACCTTCGCTGGGCTGAAAATTATATTCATTATTATTACCGGTTACTTTTACTGGCAGCCTGTTTGATATAATAATAGTTTTTCCCATTGCCGGTTTTTGATAAGGTATTGTAAGTTAAACCAAACATTGTACCAATAGAGATGTTCGGTACTGGCAGATGGTGTTAAAAATAGTTTTACACAACTTGAGAATTTATTAACGGCATACATTTTTTTACTAAGTAAATAAAAAGCCGGCCCTCCAATATGAGCCGGCTTTGCCTAAACAACCTAAAGAAAACCAATATGCAGTGTTATAATTTTATCAGGCCGCTGTGCAGTAATACACAGTGGTATTTAAAGATACTTTTGTGATATTATCTAATTGTTCAAAGGCTGTGCCAAAGAAAAAAAATGTGCAAAAAATAAAACAGCAGTTGAGAAAGTGTGCAGTAATAATTACAAAGAGATGACAATAGAATTATAACGGGATTAGAAAGCTATTTTAATCTTTCTAATACTCCGCGGCGTTTTACAATATTTTTATAATCCCATTGTATGTTAATGCATTTTTGCAGCCAGCGTTTCAGATCTTTCATGTTAACCTGTGCCACATCTGTATAACGGGCTTCTGCTGCTTTAAAACTTCCTTCATTTACCAAGCCCGGTTCATCAAAACTTTGTCCGCTCCAAAAAAGCAGGCGAATACAAGTTTTTAATTTACTGTAACCAACAACAGGATTACCTTCTAAAAACCACACAGGCTGGCGGTGCCATATTTTGTTTTCTGCAGTTTTTAAATGTTTGTGTATTTCCTGGCTAAGTAAATTGCAAATAGCTGCGTCAGCAGGCGTTAGTGCATTATTATAAGCGGTAATGTGGCTGCTGATAGCAGCAGTGTTAGATGCTGCTGATAAAACAGTTACGCTTTTTCCCAGGGTTTTAAAACGTACACCGTTTTTCTGTTCAACGGTTATGGTTATGTGGCCGGTTTTGCTGGTGTTAATATCCCTTACCGTGCCGGATTTGCCGGCATGTGTGCCGGCAGTAACAATGCATTGGTCGCCATCTTTTAGTTTACCAGTTGTGTTGCTCTTCATTTTTTATTGGTGGTGGTTTATGTTTGGCGGGATACCGGCCGATAGAAAATAAAAGATTAAAATTAAAAAGTATGCTGCAATTCTAAAACAGCATTTTTGAAATTTTACTTTTGCCTTTACACCTGTAACACTCCCATTTTAAACTCTTCAATATCCGGGTTGTGGTTTGCTGCGGCAATGCCCTCGGCAATTACACGACGGGTATAAGCAGGATCAATAATAGCATCTACCCAAAGGCGGGCAGCGGCGTATTGCGGCGTGGTTTGGCTGTTGTAACGGTTAATAATTTCATTCAGCATTTTTTGTTCATCTTCCGGCGTAATGGTTTTGCCTTTTGCTTTTAAAGAAGCTACTTCAATTTGCATCAATGTTTTTGCAGCCTGTTCGCCACCCATTACCGCAATTTTTGCAGTAGGCCAGGCGTAAATAAAACGGGGGTCGTAAGCTTTGCCGCACATGGCATAGTTACCGGCACCATAACTGTTGCCGGTTATAATGGTAATTTTTGGCACCACGCTGTTGGCAACGGCGTTAACCAGTTTAGCGCCGTCTTTTATTATGCCGCTGTGTTCGCTGCGGCTGCCTACCATAAAACCGGTAACATCCTGCAAAAACACCAACGGTATTTTTTTCTGGTTGCAGTTCATTATAAAGCGGGCGGCTTTGTCTGCGCTGTCGTTATAAATTACACCGCCCAGTTGCATTTCGCCTCTTTTAGTTTTTATAATTAAGCGCTGGTTGGCAACAATACCCACAGCCCAGCCTTCTACACGGGCATAACCGCATACGATGGTTTTGCCGTATGCTGTTTTAAATTCATCAAAACTGTTTTCATCCACAATACAGTTTATAATTTCATTTACATCGTAAGGCTTTGTGTTGCCTTCGCTCATTATGCCGTAAATATTTGCAACAGGTTGTTTAGTTGCCGTTGCTGCAATTTTATCAAAACCTGCCTGTTGCGGTGTACCCAGCTTGCTCATTATTTTTTTTACATGGTCCAGGCATTCCTGTTCGGTTTTAAATTTATAATCGGCAATGCCGCTGAGTGCGTTGTGTGTTTCTGCACCGCCTAAAGTTTCTGCATCAATATCTTCACCAATGGCGGCTTTAACTAAGTAGGGGCCTGCTAAAAAAATGCTGCCGTTGCCTTCCACCATTAATGTTTCATCGCTCATTATGGGCAGGTAAGCGCCGCCGGCAACACAAGCGCCCATTACTGCGGCAATTTGTGTAATGCCCATCGCACTCATTTTTGCGTTGTTGCGGAAGATGCGGCCAAAATGTTCTTTATCAGGAAAAATTTCATCCTGCATGGGGAGGAAAACGCCGGCACTGTCCACCAAATAAATAATGGGCAGTTTGTTTTCCATAGCAATTTCCTGCATGCGCAAATTCTTTTTGCCTGTTATGGGAAACCAGGCACCGGCTTTTACCGTTTGGTCATTTGCCACCACAATACATTGCCTGCCGCTTACATAGCCAATGCCGCTTACAGTGCCGCCTGCGGGGCAGCCGCCCTGTTCCGCATACATTTCATAGCCGGCAAATGCGCCAATTTCAATAAAAGGTTTGCCTTCGTCGCACAGGTATGTAATGCGTTCCCGTGCAGTAAGTTTATTACGTTCCCGTTGTTTGTCTATTGATTTTTTACCACCGCCTTCATATATTTTTTCCAGTTGCTTTTTTACAGCGCTCCAGGCAAGTTTGTTTACGTCTTCGTTTTTGTTGAATTCAATGTTCATAAGCTGGCAAGTTAAATCTGTAAACGGTTAAATGTTTACTGTAACAAATTTATGGTATTGAAATTAACAGGAAATAAAAAAAGAGCGGTGGTGAGCCGCTCTTTTTTATGAGTTATTTTACGAAGATGCCACTCAATTCTACATTTTGTGCATTGTTGATTCCAGATAATGGCATTGGAACATTGTTTTGCAAATACAAAGGTATTTGGCTTCCTTTAGCGCCAATCATGTATACAATATTGTTTTTTGCAAACATATCATTCACATAATCATAGTTAGCAGTTGAATTAATGGGGTTGGTTGCTGCAATTGATATTGTGCCGTTATTCCACCATGCCAGATCCCTTACATATGAAACACCAGGAACCTGGTGAACAAGGTCGCCTGCAACAATTATATTTCCATTATCTATCGCAATGCAACGGCCATAAGTATGACTATATGAAGGATGCAATGGTAAAACATTTCTTACGCCATTTTTCCAGTACACCGCTCTTTCCGGGTTATTACCAGATAATATACCTCCTTCAGCTCCTGCAATGTATAAATCACCATTATAGTAATCAATTGAAGTAGCAGATGCATCAGGGCCGAAACCATATATATACGATGGTAATACAGTTAAAATATTGTTTTTCCAATAAACTGCTTGCCTAGCACCAGAGCTTGTAAAACCACTTCCGCACACATACACATCATTGTTTATTACTTTAATTTCATAACCTTCAACAGAAATAAATGTGTCTTTGGCTAAAGTATAAGGTGTTGCATTTTTCCAAACCCTATCCAGCATAAGACCATTAATGAATTCACTGCCAAGTGTGTAAACATCATTGTTACTCATGTCAAAACTGTATGCATAAGTTTCATTTGTAGTGGTTAAAATATCATTAACTATCCCGTTTTTCCATAATTTAATTGTGTAAATATCATTACCGCTTACTGTTGAATCAAACTGTCCGCCTATAACATACACATCATTATTCACTACCAGTGTATTGGTTGCATATGCGTAACTGGAACTATTTATAGAAAAATTAGTTAGTGTGGTAGCTACTCCATCTTTCCAAAGTACAGCATTGTTATCAATAGAACCTGCAATATAAACGCCATTGATATTAATAACATTTCCACAAGCACTAACCGTACCCAAGTTTACATTGGCAGTAGTAGCGGTACCTGTTGCAATAGTACTGTAACCACCAGTTGCTAAGTCAACCGCAGTATAAGTATATGTTTGTGTACCGCCACAATGAATTAAACTAAAGTTGACCGCCCCACTTGCATTGGTGTAAGCAATAGCGCTGTTGCCATTTGCCAAACTTAAACTTACATAACCATTTGTTACAGGCTGGTTGCTGCAATTAACAACATTGCCTGTAAAGTTTATAACCTGGTTGGCGGGCAGCGTAACGCTAATATTACCTAATGAGGTATTGCTGGTATATGGCCCAATATTTTGAGTGTAAACAACTGTATTGCTGTTACAAGCTGTGCCTGCAATAACTTCCAGTTTCAAATCCTGGTTTTTTGGTACAGGGCCTGAAACAAAACCACTGTCATTAGTAAAACCATTTGCACTCATTCCAGTAGTAAGGCTGGTAATTTTTACCATGGTATTTGCCAGGGGCAAATTATTGGAACTGTTTATAAGGCGGAGGTCAAGCGTAACAAAATTGCCGGGTACATCAACATTCCAGAATGAGAATTTGTTTACCTGCCCAACATAATTATTGCCGCTTTTTGTTGCCGTCCCTTCCTGTTTCCACCGTGCCGCGGTTTCATCAAAATGCCATAGCGGAATTGTTTGCGGTGCAGTTGCCTGTAATGAAGATGGTATAGGAAAGCTTACAGCAGCCGTTTTGCCTGCGGCAATTTTTAAAGTATTCCCGCTGTTATCTTTTAGCTCTGCACCCAGCATGCCATAGCTTTTTAAAATATACTCACCATTTGTACTGTCAACACCACGTAAATCACCAGGCATTATCAATGGCAGGTTAGCAGCTGTTGGGTCAATCCATTTTACATACACATATACAGTTCCGTTATAAGCAGCGCCCGCTTGTGTTACAAAAGCATTAGCAGGGAAAGTAATCGAGGCACCGTCCAGAGTATTTATAACACCGCCGCTTGAAGCAGTAACAGTACCACTAACTATTTGTTTTATCAGCTGAATTTTTACATAATTGTTTTTACCTGCATTGGTAACAAAACTGCGGATGCCTTTAAAGTAACCGGTTTTAACAACAGTTACATTGCCATTGGCTTTGGATATACTGGCATCTTTAATAATGAAATTACCCATTGCATCAGTTGTTGCTGCATAAGTACCTGATGTAACCGCAGCGCTTGCGACCGGTTTATTATTTTCGTCAATAACAGTTCCTGTAACAGTAGCGGTAACTTTTACTGCATCATCTGCTTTTACCGGCGGTTCTAAAACGGGTAAAGTATCCTTTAAACTATCAGATTTTTTGCACGTAAAAACGATGATTGTAGTGAGGCATAAAAATAATACGGACAATTTTTTGCCGGTGTGTTTGCTAAGCATAAGTTTTAAGTTTGGTAGAAGCAGTAGTTGTAAGGGTATTGCAAGGATTATGGAATGCTGAAACAAATTTATTGCTATTTATATGTGTAGCCAAAATAATTATTGAAGAAGATTACATTTGTAAGTGGGTGAAATAAATTTAATTAACATTAATTATATAGGAATATGAATGCAGCAATAAACCGCATATTAAAACTGTTTGCCGATTTACAGCACGGCGATTGCTGGATAGGTGTAAATTTTAAAGAAGGGTTGCACGGCATTGATGCAGGTTCTGCTGCAAAACGCCTTTCGCCGGAGGGTAACAGCATCTGGATGTTAACCGCACATTTAATTTACTGGCGCACCACAGTTACCAGCCGTTTAAGCGGCAATGATAATCCGCCGCCGTTTAAAGATTTTAAACTGCCCGATGAATTAAGCGAAGCCAGTTGGAAACAAACACTGCTGGATTTTGAAGCGGCTTATCATGCATTGCGTAATGCCATACATTTAATGAAAGATGAGCAACTGGATAAACCATCTCCACGGGAAGGGCAAACCTTTTACCAGCTGATATTGGGCTGCCTGCAGCATGATGCGTATCATTTAGGACAAATAGTATTTTTAAAAAACAACCTGCAATAAAGTATGCAATTTATTTTTGTTGCATAGAAATAGAAAATAGTATTATTTTCACCCCTACGATATGCAATCAACAAGCACACTGAAACAACTGTCTGAAATTTTAAAAATCAGCGTGTCCACTGTATCCAGGGCACTGAAAAACCATCCTGATATTTCTGATGAAACCAAAAAGCGGGTGAGGGAGCTGGCCGTTGCCATGGAATATGAACCTAACACCCATGCAATTTCCCTTCGTAATAACAGCAGCAATGTACTGGGTATTATGGTGCCTATGCTGGACAATTATTTTTACGATTCGTTTACCGCAGCAGTAGAAGAAGAAGCCCGTAAAAGCAGCTACTCTGTATTAATGATGCAGAGCAGCGAAAGCAGCGTTATTGAAGCTGCTAATTTAAAACTGCTTAAAAATAACCGTATTGCAGGTGTGTTTGTAGCTATTACCGGCGAAACAGACGACCTGCAGCAGTTTTTAAAACTGCATGACCAAAAAGTGCCTGTAATATTTTTTGACCGTGTGCCCGATTATGAAGCCTGTAACAGGATTTGTTTGGCAGATAAAAAGGCAGCAGCAATGGCGGCACAGGCGCTTATGGAAAAAAAACATAAACGCATACTGGCTTTATTTGGCCACCCTAAACTTACCATTTCTAAAAAACGGTTTGATTCATTTAATGCTGTTGTAAAGGAGATGTCTCCGGGTACAGCCGTAATAAACCGGTTTCCGCTTTCAATAGAAGAAGCCAAGCAGGCTGTGATGAAAGAGTTTAAAAGCAAACAAAAGCCTGATGCCATTTTTGCAATGGGTGATTTATTATTGATTGGCGCCATGCAGGCAGTGCATGAACTGAATTTGCGTGTGCCGGAAGATGTGGCAATTATTTCCATCAGCAATGGATTAATACCAACCATGTACAATCCTAAAATTACTTTTGTAGAAACAAGTGGTTACAAATTGGGTAAGCTGGCTTATAAACGTATGATGGAATGCCTGAAGGGAAGCACTTTTATGCAGGAGCTTACAGTGGAATCTGTATTGGTAAAAGGCGGGTCGTTGTAAAAAAACTATTGTTCACTTTTAATGCTTGCGTATGTCTAACTGGAAAATTAAACTTTCCCTGTTTTTAAATTATTTTGTTTTTGCCATACTGTTAAACAGTGTGGGTATACTTATTCAAAAGTCTATAAACAATTATCAGGTAGATGAATTAACAGCAAGTTCGTTAGAGGCTTTTAAAGATTTGTCCATTGCCTTTGTCTCTTTTTTAATTGGCTCTTTTTTGCCAAGGCTTGGTTATAAAAAAGGTATGTTAATCGCTTTGGCTTTAGTTTTTATCGGCACCCTGCAAATGTATTTTGGTAATTCGTTCACATCCGTTCGTGTTTTATTTGCCTGCGTTGGTATTTCTTTTTCAGTAATTAAAATTTCGGTGTATACTTTAACCGGGTTAATAACCAATACCGAAAAAGAACATAAGAGTTTTATAAGTGCCATAGAAAGTTTTTTTATGATTGGCATTGCAGTGGCGTATATATCATTTCCGCTTTTTTATAGTGATACAGACCCAAACAACTGGCTTAAAATTTATTTAGTGGTGGCAGCATTAATTGCAATATCGTTTTTTATGTTGCTGTTTTCTGATTTTAATAGTTTAAGCTATGAAATACCCGGCACCAATTTAAAAGAGGATTTTATTAAAATGATAAGTCTTTTAAAAAGACCGATTGTGGCTGTTTTTGCTTTAGCTGCTTTTATGTATGTAATGACAGAGCAGGGTATTATGAGTTGGTTGCCCGTATTCAATCAAAAAGTGTTACACCTGCCTGAAAAAATCAGCGTAACAATGGCGGTGATTTTAATGTTATCCATCGCAGGTGGCAGGTACGTTTCATCTGTTTTAGTAAAAAAAATTAACTGGCTTGTATTGTTGCTTGTTTGCCTTGTAGGCGCTGCCTTAATGGTTATTATTGTATTGCCGCAAACCGGTAATTTACAGGTTAAAGAAATTAATTCTCTCAGCGATGTTCCTGTTATAGCTTATGTATTTCCTTTAATTGGTTTCTTTTTAGCACCCATTTATCCTTTAATAAATTCTTTTGTGTTAAGCGATACCGAAAAAGTTTTTCATAGCCCGATGGCTTCTTTACTTACTTTCTTTTCAGCTATAGGCGGTACCCTTGGTTCAAGGCTGGTTGGGTATCTTTTTAAAAACGTTGGTGGCAACAAAGCATTTTATTTTTCTCTTATCCCCTTATCAATTTTAATTATTTGCCTCTTTTTGTTTAACCGTATTCACAATAAAAAAGCAACAGGTACAAATTAAAAGATATGGATAAGCAGCAATTGTTTTTTATAGAAAACCTCAGCCCATTGTACGAAGCTGTGCAAAGCAGCGACCTGTTTGCCGACAGTAAATTTTTTGTGGATGCAGTTCCTGAATTTCCGGCAGAAGAAATTTTGCAGCAATACAACGCTTTAAAAAACACACCCGGGTTTAATCTTAAAAATTTTGTTGAGCAGTATTTTAAGCTGCCTGCTGAAAATGTTTCAGCATACTCATCTGCAAAAAAAAATATTGATACACACTTAAACGATTTGTGGAATGAGCTAAAGCGCAAGCCTGCAGCAACAGGCGGAACACTTATTACATTGCCTGACGAATATATTGTGCCGGGCGGACGGTTCAGAGAAATTTATTATTGGGACAGTTACTTTACCATGCTTGGTTTGCAGGTAAGCGGCAAAATTGATTTAATAGAAAGCATGATAGAAAATTTTGCTTATTTTATAAATGAATTTGGTTTTATCCCCAATGGCAACCGTACTTATTATTTAAGCCGCAGCCAACCACCTTTTTTTGCATTAATGGTTAATTTACTAAGTGAAGAAAGAGGAGATGCTGTGCTGCTGAAATACAAGGCAGCATTGGAAAAAGAATATGCATTCTGGATGCAGGATACAGATAAACTATCTGTTGCAACTAATAATTTAAAACATGCAGTGCTGCTGCCGGATGGCGCTGTTTTAAACCGTTATTGGGATACTAAAGAAACACCGAGGCCGGAATCTTATAGTGAAGATGTGCATATTTCAACAGGCAAAGAAAATAAAGGGGCGTTGTGCCGAAATATACGTGCGGCAGCAGAGTCGGGCTGGGATTTCAGCAGCCGTTGGTTTGCCGATGGGCTGCATATGGAAACTATTCAAACCACTTCCATTATTCCTGTTGATTTAAATTGCCTGCTGCTGTTTATGGAAAAGCTGCTGCAAAAAACTTATGAAATGGAAAATGATGCAGTACAATCCGGTTTGTTTGCAGCAAAAATTAACCACCGTAAAAAAGCCATACACCAATATTGCTGGAGTGAAAAGGAGAATTGTTTTTTTGATTACAATTTTAGTATACAGCAACAGCAAATTCATTTTAACCTTGCTATGGTGTTTCCATTGTTTTTTAATGTTGCTACTACAGCACAGGCTGCTGCAGTAGCTGAAATTATTAAAACAAAATTTCTTTTTAATGGCGGGCTCATCACCACTATTTATAAAACAGGCCAGCAATGGGATGCCCCAAACGGCTGGGCACCGCTGCAATGGATGGCCTATAAAGGTTTAAAAAACTACCGCTTTACTGAATTGGCTGATGCAATTAAAAATAACTGGCTGCATAACTGCGAAAAAGTATATGCCGAAACAGGCAAAATGATGGAGAAGTACAATGTGATGGATACAAATATTACTGCCGGTGGCGGCGAGTATCCTAACCAGGATGGGTTTGGCTGGACCAATGGCGTGTATTTAAAAATGAAAGCCGAAAATAATTAAGCTATAATTTTTTTAACCGCTATTTGCCGGGCAAATTATCTAAAGCAGGGTGGTGGCTCTTTATTTTAATTTTTATATATTTTGATGAAGGCATATTGCTTTCCGCTACGATATTATTAATAGAAACCAGCACATTGGTTTCAGGAAAATAGGTTACCGTATTTTTTTCAGGAATAGGATATGCAACAATGATGAACAGTGGTGCGATTCGTTCTATATTATCATCGTAGTTAAACAAATCAACTTTATCGCCGGGTTTAAATCCGGCTTTTGCAATATCTTTTTCATTCATAAATATTACACGGCGTTCATTTTTAATTCCACGATAGCGGTCTTCCAACCCATAAATAGTTGTATTAAACTGGTCGTGTGTACGGGTGGTAGCCATCAGGTATTCATCTGCAGCCAATGTATTATCCGGCAAAGCCGTCATGGTAAACGGCGCCCTGTCTCCAAATTGTTTTGTAATAAAATTTCCATCTCTTGCAGCATTGGGTAAATAAAATCCACCCTTTTGCCTTACCCTTACATTATAGTTTTCAAAACCGGGAATACATTTTTCAATATCATCTCTCACCGCATCATAACTGTTTGCATAGCGCTGCCAGTTAACAACCGATTTATTACCCAATGTTGCCATTGCCATACGGCAGGCAATTTGTGTTTCATTAATAAGATTATCTGAAATAGGTTGCAAAACCCCTTTTGAATGTTCCACCACACCCATCGAGTTTTCGGTACTTACTATTTGCAGTTCGCCATTCACCATATCAACATCGCTTCTTGATAAAGTTGGAAGAATAATAGCTTCCTGCCCGTGTACCAGATGTGTGCGGTTGAGTTTTGTAGAAACGCAAACGGATAAATTTAATTTGCGTAATGCTTCGGCTGTAAAATTTGTATCGGGTGTGGCAGATAAAAAATTTCCACCCATACAAAAAAGTGTTTTTACTTTTTCATCATGCATGGCTTTTATACAACTTACTACATGATAGCCGTGATTACGTGGAGGGCTAAAGCCAAAAAAGTTTTGCAGCCTGTCTAATTGTTCATCTGTTGGTTTTTCATTTATCAGCATGGTGCGGTTACCCTGCACATTACTATGCCCACGTACCGGGCAAACACCAGCGCCAGGTTTACCAATACTTCCTTTCAGCAATAACAGGTTTACAATTTCCCTTATCATGGCCACGCCATTGTGTTGCTGCGTAAGCCCCATGCCCCAGCAAAAAATAATTCGTTTTTTAAACGCCAGCATTTGTGCTGCTTCATAAATTGATGCGGTGGTTAAACCAGCTTCAGCCGCAAGTGAATCCAAATTATAATTATCGAATTGCTTTATGTAGGCATCAAAGCCAATTGTTTTTTCATCAATAAATTTTTTGTCAAATACTTCGCCGGGAGATTTGTTTTCAAAATCAAGAAACAATTTGCCAAGGGCTTTAAGCAAAGCCATATCGCCATTTATTTTTACCGGCAGGTATAAATCGGCAAGCTTTACACCATTGCCAATAAGGCCGTTTATTTCCTGCGGATTTTTAAAAGCCATTAAACCAGCTTCGGGTAAAGGATTGATGGCAATAATTTTTGCGCCATTCTTTTTTCCTTTCTCCAATGCACTCATCATTCGTGGTGCATTGGTGCCGGGGTTGTGACCGATAATTACAATTACATCGGTGTCATAAAAATCATGCAGTTTTACAGTGCCTTTTCCAATGCCAATAGTGGGCAACAATGCAGTGCCCGATGTTTCGTGGCACATATTGGAACAGTCGGGCATATTGTTTGTTCCAAATTCTCTTACAAATAATTGGTAAACGAAAGAGGCTTCATTGCTTGTTCTGCCTGATGTGTAAAAAGCGGCTTCATCAGGCGATTGTAAAGCATTAAGATGTGTGGCGATTTTTTTAAACGCATCATCCCAACTGATAGGCTGGTAATGTGTTCCGCCTTTAGGCATGTACATAGGTTCGGCTAACCGGCCCAGCTGTCCTATTTCATAGTCGGTTAATTTGCCCAGTTCATACACAGAATTTTTTTGAAAAAAATCTGCTGTAATTTTTTTTGCTGTAGCTTCTTCTATCAAAGCTTTAGCACCGTTTTCACAGTATTCACCAACTGGCGAACGTTCATCATCAGGGTCGGGCCATGCACAGCTTGGGCAATCAAAACCATCAAACTGGTTCATTTTAAACAAAGCCTTCATGCCCCTGAAAGGGATTTTTTCTTTCAACAAATCTGTAAATACAGCTTTTAGTGCCGGTATGCCGGCAGCGGTATTTTTTACCCCTGTGAGTTTTAAATTTAATAATTTATAGGGGTCTTCTGCTGATGCCTGTTTTTTATCTTTATCCTCGTTCATATTTTTTACGTTTACTTACAAGTTAATTGCGGATTGGGATAATTGTCGCTTTGGTCTTCATAGGTATTGTCAATAGAAATAAAATCGTTTTCAATTAAAATATTTGCAGCTAATTTTGTTACACCTGTTTTTGTTAACCTGTATCGCAGCGAATTGCCTTTAATCCTTATTTTCATTGTTGATATTAATTGAAACTTGTTTACCCTGGTGATAAATATTAAACCTGTTTTCTTTTAAAAATCCAAGCAATGTAATATCACATTCCATTGCCAGTTGCACCGCCAGTGTGGATGGTGCGCCAATAGCTGCTACAATTCCAATGCCCGCCATTGCTGCCTTTTGTATTAATTCAAAACTTGCCCTGCCGCTTAATACTAAAATATGCTGCTGCAATGGCAACATATTTTTTGATAAAGCAGCGCCAATTAATTTGTCAAGCGCATTGTGCCTGCCCACATCTTCTCTCAATAAAATTAAGTTGCCCTGCAAATTGAAAAGGCCCGATGCATGTATGCCGCCTGTTGCAGAAAAATTATTTTGCGCTGTTTGTAATTTTTTGGGCAACTGGTATAATAATGCTGCATCAATTTTTATTGCCGGTTTGGCAAGATGTATAAATGCATTTTTTGTTTTGATGGATGCTATAGAGCTTTTGCCACATACGCCACAACTGGAAGTGGTGAAAAAATTTCTGTCGGCATGCATTAATTGAGGAGTGCAATTTTCTGTAAGCTCTGTTATAACGGTATTATTTTGCAGTGATGTTTTATTGCCGCTTTCAAAACTGTTCTTTACTTCTTTATACGAAGAGATGATTCCTTCTGTAAATAAAAAACCTGTTGCCAGTTCTATATCATTGCCAGGGGTACGCATGGTAACAGCAATGTTTTTTTGTTGCCGCCGTTCTGCCGGCCCGTAAATTATTTTAATTTCCAGTGGCTCTTCTATTGATAGTACATCCGGCAGTTGATAACTTGTTACGCCATCTACTTTCCGTATAAGGATATTATTAACGCCGGTTATTTCCATTTTTAAGTCAATTTTACAATTGCAGCCTGCTTGAGTAAATTTAATTAAAATGAATTAAACTAAACCTTTTAATACCAGCTTTGTTTTAAACTAAAAATTTTCTGGCTTGTAACAGAGGATATAAATAGCATACCAGTAAAATTGTTTTTGTTAATTTTAAAAAATTAACTGCGTTTTTACTGCAAAATGCTAAATTTAGAAACAATTAAAATAACAATAAAGGTTAATGGAGTATATAGACTATTATAAGATTTTGGGTGTTGAAAAAAATGCCACACCGGATGAAATAAAATCGGCTTACAGAAAACTGGCACGTAAGCACCACCCGGACTTAAACCCCGGTGATGCACAGGCTGTAAAATTATTTCAGCAAATTAATGAAGCCAATGAAGTATTAAGCGATGCAGAAAAAAGAAAAAAATACGACCAGTATGGCAAGGACTGGAAACATGCAGAACAATTTGAAGAGGCACGCAAGCAACAACAATCATCTGGCAGATATGAAAGGCAAAATCCTTTTAGTGGCGGAGAGCAATATTCATATAGCGGCGATGAGGGAGAGTTTTCCGATTTCTTTTCATCAATGTTTGAAGGCAGGGGTGGCAGCGGTAAGCGGCAGCCCAAATTTAAAGGCCAGGATTACAACGCAACAGTATCAGTTAATTTAGCCGATGCTTATAAAACGCATCAGCAAACATTTACTGTAAACGGTAAAAATATACGCATTACTGTTCCGGCAGGCATTGAAAACGGGCAACAAATAAAAATAAGCGGTCATGGTGGCCCGGGTATAAATAATGGCCCCAATGGTGATTTATATATAACCTTTGAAATAAAAAATGACACAGCTTTTGTAAGAAAGGGAAATGATTTATACACCGATGTGCCGGTTGGCCTGTATAAAGCTGTTTTAGGCGGCGATGAAATTATTGACACCCTGGATGGGAAAGTTAAAATGAAAGTGGCGCCAGAAACGCAAAATGGCACTACGGTGCGGTTAAAAGGAAAAGGTTTTCCGGTATATAAAAAAGAAGGAGAGTATGGCGATTTGTATATTACTTACAAAGTGCAATTGCCAACAAATCTTTCTGCAAAAGAAAAGGAACTTTTTGAACAATTATCTAAAGAGCGCAATTAAAATAACAGGCAATGGAAAATAAAATAACCATCGAAGAGTGCTGTGCTTACTACAATGTGCAAGCATCATTTATTCAACAACTGGATGAGCATGGGCTTATAGAACTTTCAAGAACAGAAAAAGCGGTGTTTATTGATTACGGGCAGCTTGCAGGCCTTGAAAAATATATGCACATGCATTACGAACTTGAAATTAATATGGAAGGCATGGAGGCTGTAACGCATTTATTGTACAGGGTAGAACAACTGCAGCAAAAAATAAAAAGGCTTGAAGGCGAACTGCCTAACAGGTAAATAAATGCAACCGGTTCTTGTATAAAAATTAAACAGTACCAATGAATATAGAAGGAATTATTGAAGAACATGTGCATCATTTTCTTGAAAATGTAAAAACAGAATATGATGGTGATAAAGAAGCGGCCGGTATAATAAGGCGTTATATTGAAGATGGAAAAATTACAAATGATGATGAGCATGTTTTAAAAACCCAGTTAATGGATAGTTTAAAAATTGTTGGTATCGGGATACCTTTTGTGCTTATACCGGGCGCCTCAATTTTAATGCCGATAATTTTACGGGTGGCAGCAAAACACAATATTAATATTATGCCGGTTGCATTTAGTAATACACAAAAGCCGCAAGGATAAGTGCAAGTACTTCTTTGGGGTTTATTACAGAAGTTTATAAGTGCGAAGCCGCTTAAGTAAAAAAATCACTAACCGGTTATTTCAAATAAAAAAGCAACCATAAACAGGTTGCTTTTTTTGTGCCCACGAAAGGAATCGAACCTTCACGCCCTTGCGAACGGCAGATTTTGAGTCTGCTGCGTCTACCAATTCCGCCACATGGGCAACTTGAATTGGGCTGCAATATTACATTAATCGGCCATTCTGTCCAAAATACGCTGCAGGTATTTTTTCTTAAAATAATATTCCTTCAGTTGTAATAAATCTTCTTTAGTTACAGTGGCATCGTTATAATTTTCTATAATGTCTTTTACTTCGTTGCGAAGCCCGCTGCCAAACTGTTCAATTTCAAAGGCAGAGCTTTCCGAAAGGTTCTCATTCAGTTCCATCACTTCCATTAAAAAATCCGGTGGCAGCTGGTATTTCTCTTCTTCTTTCAGCAACCCTTTTAATTGCAGTACGTATTTAATGGTTTCATCTTCGCTCTTAAAAGTTTTAAATGCTTTATTTACCTGCGATGAAAGTTCCAGCGCTTCCTCCTGTTCAAATTCAGTTTGCTGGGTAAAAAAATCAGGATGATATTTTTTTTGCAGTGCAAAATATTTTTGTGCAAGCAGGTGTTTGGGGGTATTTATGCACACGGGCAGTTCAAATAATTCAAAGTAATTCATGCTGTAAAATTACGTAATCATAATTTACTTAATGGCTCTTTAGTATCTTGCATTAAAATAACGATTGATGCTTACTATAGGTTTAATACGGGAAGGAAAAACACCTGCCGATAACCGGGTGGCTTTTACACCTGCACAATGCAAATGGATACACAAAAACTCCAGCGAAGTAAAAGTTATTGTACAAAGCAGCAATAACCGTTGTTTTACTGATAAGGAATATACAGCAGCAGGAGTGGAGGTTACAGATGATATTACAGCCAGCGATATTTTATTTGGCATTAAAGAAGTACCCGCAGAACAATTAATACCCGGTAAAGTTTATTTATTTTTTTCGCATACCAAAAAAGCACAACCGCATAATCAAAAACTGTTTAAAGCAATTCTGGCAAATAAAATTACATTGATAGATTACGAATGTCTTACGCATGAAGACGGGCAGCGTATTTTAGGATTTGGTTTTTTTGCAGGCGTTGTAGGTGCCCATAATGGTATGATGGCGTATGGCAACCGCACCGGTTTGTTTAAATTAAACAGGGTGTACCAGCAAAAGGATTACCGTAATTTAATTCATACTTATTTTGGTTTAAAACTGCCCAAATTAAAAATTGCCGTTACGGGCAGCGGGCGTGTGGCGCATGGTGTGCTGGAAATTATGAACTTGCTGGGCATACATGAAGTGGAGCCATTTGATTATTTGCATAAACAATTTGAGTACCCGGTGTATGTGGATTTAAAAGGAAGAGATTTGTACAGGAGAAAAGATGATGGAACCTATAACCGTCAAAACTTTCATGAGCACCCGGAAGAGTATGAATGTACGTTTCCTCCTTTTGCAAAACAAACGGATGTGCTGATGAATGGTATTTACTGGGATAAAAATATTCCGCCGCTGTTTAGCACAGATGATTTTAGGCACAATGAATTCCGGATAAAAACAATAGCAGATATTACCAATGATGAGCATGGTTCTATACCGGTTAATTGCGGAGATGGCACTATTGAAGAGCCGGTATATGGCATTGACAAAACTTCATTGCAGCGCACAGCGCCTTATTTATCAACTTCTGTGGATGTAATGGCAGTTGGTAATTTGCCAAATGAATTACCCCGTGATGCTTCAAGATATTTTGGTGAGCAACTGATAAAATTTGTGTTAGAAGATTTAGTTAATGGAGGTTCGCCCATTATTGAAAGAGCCACCATGGTTAAAAATGGTGCAATAACAACGCCTTATTTGTATTTAGAAGAGTATGGAAGATAAATGAAGAAGAAATTCTTTATAAATAAAGGTAATAGTCTCTGAGAAGATCGGTAAAAGCTGTTGTGTAATCTCCATAATTATCTTTTATAACTATTTCTTTTTTTGTTACCGTTTGTTTTGTTGATGAAAACAGTAACATGCTTCTGAAACAGCTGTGCAGCTGGGTTTGTTTTACTAAAACTTTTTCTTTGCAATACAGTTCATGCTGTTCAGCTTTTGCAATAAAATACCCGGAACGGTGAAAGGGAAGCAATACCGCAAAATAACCATCTTCTGTTAACAGCTGCTTTACTTTGCTGCACAACACATCAAGCGTTAATGTACTGTCGTGCTTTGCTGCATTTTTATTTTGTCGCGGAGATTTTAAATCATCTTCAAAAAAAGGAGGGTTGCTTATAATAACATCATATTTTTTTCCGGGGCTGTATGTTACAATATCAGTATTATAAATATAAAGATGATCTTTCCAGGGGGATTGTATAAAATTTTCTGCTGCCTGCTCAAATGCCGGTTTGTCAATTTCAACAGCAGTAATAGTTGCAGCTGTTTTTTGTGCCAGCAGTAAACTTAGTAAGCCGGTGCCGGCTCCAATATCAAGTATATCCGAAATGTTTTTTTGTTGCAGCAAGTCCGCCGCCCAGGCGCCAAATAAGCAGGCATCGGTGCATACCTTCATGGCGCATTTATCCTGTTGTACTGTAAATTGTTTAAACTGAAAGTAATTATTGGGCATTGATGCGTATAATTTTTTTATTACACGAATTTTTAGAGGCCCAAATTAGCGTAATTAGTTTAATTGCTGTTTACCATTCTGCTCTTGCATTTGGTACCGTGTTTAATTCAGCAAACTGGTTGGTTTGGTATTTATAATATGCAGTAATGGCAATCATAGCAGCATTATCTGTGCAATATTGAAAAGCAGGAATAAATGTTTTCCATTTCATTTTTTCACCCAGCTCTGTAAATGACTTTCGCAAACCACTATTGGCGCTAACGCCACCTGCAAGGCAAAGGCTGGTAATGCCGGTTTCCTGTGCAGCTTTCTTCAGCTTGTTTAGCAAAATACTTATAATGCGATCCTGTATTGATGCACAGATATCGTTTAAATTTTCTTCAATAAATTTTTTTTGCGCAGCCTCATCCGCTAAAAATTCTTCCTTATAAACATTACTGGTGCCGGCATTTTTTAAAAAATACAAAATGGATGTTTTTAATCCGCTGAAACTGAAATTAAGTCCCGGTATTTGCGGCTCAGGAAATTTAAACCGCTGCGGATTTCCGGTGGCGGCATATTTATCAATTAAAGGCCCGCCGGGATAAGGCAGCCCCAGCATTTTTGCGCTTTTGTCAAACGCTTCACCCGCTGCATCATCAATAGTTTCTCCAATTACTTTTAAATCAACCGGCGATTTGCATAATACAATTTGTGTATGCCCGCCGCTAACCGTTAAACATAAAAAGGGAAATGCAGGCCGTTCATCAGGAATTAAATTAGCCAGCACATGTGCCTGCATGTGGTGTACTGCAATCAGCGGTTTATTCAACGCAAGCGCTAATGATTTTGCAAACTGCGTGCCCACCAGTAATGAACCAATTAAGCCGGGAGATTGTGTAAATGCAACCGCATCTACAGCAGATAAGTCACAACCAGCAGTTGACAAAGCCGCATCCACCACAGGCACAATATGCTGCATATGTGCCCTGCTTGCCAGCTCAGGCACAACGCCACCATATTTTTCATGTACCGTTTGGTTGGCAATAAAATTGCTCAGTATTTTTCCATCGGTACAAACCGCTGCGGATGTTTCATCGCAGGAAGATTCTATAGCTAAAATTGTAGTACTCATAATGCAGTGCAAAGGTATTACTCATCATCCATTTCCAGCAACAGGTTTGCAATTAAAGCGGTCCATCCTGTTTGATGTGATGCGCCTAAGCCTTGCCCGGTATCGCCATGAAAATATTCATAAAACAAATGGTGCTCTTTAAAATGCTGTTTGCTCCATTGCGGCTGTTGTTTGTTATGATATTGAAATGCGCCGGTATTGGTGCGTTCAAATATTTTAAGCAGGCGTTTGGTTAATGCATTGGCAATTTGTTTAAGGTTTAATTTAACGCCGGAGCCTGCAGGAAATTCATACGTGTATTTATCTCCATAATATTGATAATACTTGCGCAGGGAGTTTATAATAAGATAGTTTAACGGAAACCATATTGGGCCCCGCCAGTTACTGTTGCCGCCAAACATAGAACTGCTGCTTTCGCCGGGTTCATATTGTATGCTGTAAGTATTGCCTAAATAACTGAATGAATAAGGCGTTTCGTGTGCTTTGGATAATGAACGTATGCCATAGTCAGAAAGAAACTCCGCTTCATCCAGTAGACGCTTTAATAATTTCTCCATCCGGTCATCCACCATTATGGCAAATAAATAATTGCCGTCTGAATTTTTTTTATCAATGTCGGCAATAATTCTTGTAAGGTCGGGACGTGTAAGGCGTATTACATCCAGCCGGGTATTAAACTGCCGCAGGTTTTTAAATTCATTGCCATGAATAATTTCTACTGCCAGCAGCGGAATAATGCCCACCAGCGAACGGATGCGTAAGCGCTGGCTGCTGCCGTTTTCAAATTGAATGGCATCGTAATAAAAAGCATCTTCCTCATCCCACAACGAAATATCTTTTTGGCCAATATGATGCATGGCCCAGCCAATATTTAAAAAGTGCCTGAAAAATTTTGCAGCCGATTCTTCATATGCCAAATTGTATTGTGACAGTTCCAGCGATATACGCAGCATGTTCAATGAATACATGGCCATCCAGCTGGTGGCATCAGCCTGTTGCAATTTTTTTATGCCCGGTGGCATATGGTTGCGGTCAAATACACCAATATTATCAAGCCCTAAAAACCCACCTTCAAAAATATCTGTACCGTTGGCATCTTTTTGGTTTACCCACCAGGTAAAATTCATCAGCAGTTTTTGAAAAGCCCTTTCTAAAAAATCCCGGTCACCCACGCCGGTTTTTTTCTTGTCTGCTTCGTACACGTACCATACACCCCACGCATGTACAGGCGGATTTACATCACTAAAATTCCATTCATACGCAGGTATTTGCCCGTTGGGGTGCATGTAATACTCACGCAGCATAACCAGCAATTGCTGTTTTGAAAAATCAGGATCCACATGAACAAAAGTTGCTGCATGAAAAGCTAAATCCCATGCGGCAAACCACGGGTACTCCCACTTGTCGGGCATGGAAAGAATATTGCGGCAGGTAAGATGCTGCCAGTCATAATTCTGCCGGTGAAAACGTTTAGGCGCAGGATTATCAGGCTCGCCAAAATGCCATTTAAAAACATCTAAATAATAAAACTGTTTGGTCCATAACAAGCCACCCAGTGTATTGCGGAATAATTTTTTATGATCTGCAGAAAAATGTTTTGGAGTAAGTTGATTAAAATGTTCATCAGTTTCTGCTAAACGGTTTTCAAACACTGCATCAAAATCCTGCCAGGGCTGTTCTATTTCGTAATTGCTTAAGCGTACTTTAAAAGTTTGTGTGCCGCCTGCGGCAATCGTTTGCTTTAACCAAACAGCAGCTTTGGTACCGTTTTTTTTAGGATTAACTGAAGGCGTGCCGTTTACAACATAATCATTAATGCCATCTTTTACATACGGCGTATCGTTGGGGCGGCCGTACATGCGCATGTTGTTCGTTTCATTATCGCAAAATAATTGCTCACCACCGTTGTGGTATAAATAGTAGGTGCCGTTTCTTTCAGATGTTGTTTGCAGGCATTGCGACGACAGTGAAATAATGCCGGGTTTTGTAAATCGTGGGTTATGTTTCCAAAAATTACGAAACCAAATATGCGGTAACACATGAATAGTTGCTGTTTCAGGGCCACGGTTATGCACCGTTACCTTCATGAGTATATCGTTAATTTCGTTTTTAGCATATTCAACATAGCAATCAAAATAACGGTTGCTGTCAAAAATGCCTGTGTCAGCAAGTTCATACTCCGGGTTAAGGCGCCCGGTTTGATTTTGCGCCACTAAATCAAGATAAGGATACTGCTGTTGCGGATATTTGTATAAAAATTTACAATAGGAATGCACCGGCGAAGAATCCAGGTGAAAATATATTTCTTTCACATCTTCGCCATGATTGCCCTCGTTATTGGTAAGGCCAAAAAGCCGTTCTTTTAAAATACTGTCTTTACCATTCCAGAAAACCGGTGCCAGGCACAGCACCTGGTCGGCATCGCAAAAGCCGGCAATGCCTTCTTCGCCCCAGCGGTACGCATAACTGCGGGCAAGGTCATGGTTTATATAGCCCCAGGCATTGCCTTCTGCACTGTAATCTTCACGTACAGTTGCCCATTGCCGCTCCGATAAATATGGCCCCCATTTTTTCCAGTTTTTATTATTATTTGAATTAGATAACCGTTCAATTTCCAAATTGCTCATGCTGTAATTTACCTGTTGCGTTTATAATTTTTCCAAGCGGCATAAATATATTCTTATCTGGGCATTTTTTTTAAACAAAATATAGGGCAAATTATGATGGATAAGGACATTATTGCGGTATGAAAGCTGGAAATGCACAGTAAAATTTTGTACATTTAAAACAATCTTTATTATTAAAACTGCAGCATGAAAGTGTATTTTTTTCTGTTAGGCTTTTTTATTACGGGTGCAATTGCAGCGCAGCAGCCTGCCCAAATTCTAACAACCAAAACTGCCGACAGCATTTTTACTGCTGCCATAAAAAAGGAATTAAAAATACCGTTTCCCATCTTCAGGGTGTATAAATACACTAACAAGAGTGAGCAATTGTATACGGTACTTACCGAAAGCCGGGACTCCATTGGTAAAAAGAAAGATACTTTCAGTTTTAAAATAAAAGCTATAACCGTGCAAAGAAAAAATGGAAAATTGGTGCCTGTTTGGGATGTGGCAGATGCTGTAAAGAAAAGCACCGGTGAGCAGGCTATTTGGTTTTGGAGCCGGTACAGCAGTATTGAAGATGTAACTGCTGATGGTATTGCAGACCCCATATTAACTTTTGGTACTTCAGGCGCTAACCATTTTGAAGATGGCAGAGTGGTGATTGTTACTTATTATAATGGCCAGAAAATATTTATCCGCCATAAAAACGGCACACTTGACTTTGAAAGAAAGCTGCAGGTGGATAAGGCTTTTTACACATTGCCTGTAAGTTTACAAAATGCTGTTAAACAAAAAATGAAAGACATGACCAAGCGGATGCAGGCGCTTTTTCCTTTTAACTGGGAAAAAAATATGAAAGCAAAGAAAACCGTAATTACAGAATAATTGTATAAAGCAGCGCCACAAAATATTTTGTGGCACTGCAATAATTTAGTTTTTATAAAACTCCTGTAAAAATTTTGTGGTGCTTAATGGTTTTCTGCCCAGCAGTTGCTCCAAATCCGATTTATTACTGTCAAATTCTCCCAGCTTAACAGCTTCTGCAAAAGCTGCAAATAAATCAACATAAGCAGCGGGTACACCGGCTGTTGTTAATGCAGCTTTGTATTCATCCTGCGCAGGGCTGATGTATGCAATTTCTTTTCCTGCAATGTTGCTTAGTATACCTGCCACATCTTTAAATGTTACACTTTCTGTATTTGCAATACTGTATTCTTTTCCTTCGTGGCCATTGCTGGTTAAAACATTTGCTGCGGCTTCTGCCATATCTTCCCGGGCAGTTGCGGCAAGTTTAGCATCATCCGCAGGCCAGTATACGCCGGTATCAAAAACTTTCTCTCCTAAAAAAATCGGTAAATAATCTGCATAAAGGTTGTTACGGAAAATGGTGTAAGGAATACCCGTAGCCTTAATGTCTTGTTCTGTTTCAATATGCGCTTTGGCTACAAATGCAATAGGGGAAGTGGCTGTTTCATTCTTTCTTTCAAAACTGGTGTAAAGAATATATTTAACACCTGCTTCTTTAGCTGCTTTAACTGCATTGGCCTGTTGTGCGCTGCGGTTGGCAATATCGCTGCCCGAAACCAGCAGCAGCTTATCAACGCCTGCAAAGGCTTTTACTAGTGATGCATAATCATCATAATCTCCCTTGCGGATAATAATACCTTTCTCTTTTAAGCCTGCTGCTTTTGCTTCATCTCTTACCAATGCTGCTATGTTTGTGGCAGGCACGCCTTTTTGCAGTAAAAAATTAATGGCGCTTGTTCCAAAATGCCCGGTGGCTCCTGTTACTAAAATCATTTTTGTAAAATTTAAGTGTGTTAATTTTTTGTACCACAAAAGTATTGTAGCTTCGCTATACAAAAAGAAGTGGTATCCTAAAGTATAGCACTATACTTTGGTATACTGCCCGCATTTAATTATGGAAAAAATACCTTCATTAAAAGAAACCAAGGCCTGCTCCATACAATTTGTATTGGCGGTAAACGACACTTTAAATGTAATAAGCGGTAAATGGAAACTGCCCATTATTGGCTCGCTGCTGTACAATAAAAAACGGTTTACCGAAATACAGCGTAACATTTCTAAAATAACGCCCCGTATGTTATCGAAAGAACTGAAGGAACTGGAGCTGAACGGCATTGTAAAACGGGTAGTGTATGATACGTTGCCCGTAACGGTGGAGTATGAACTGACACCTTCTGCACAATCATTAGGTGATGTACTGGATAAAATGGTGGAGTGGGGGCTGAAGCACCGCAGAAAAACAATGCAGCAAAACCAGCATGCCGCATAAGCAACGTTGCTTATATAAATTGGTTTAACAAATACATTTAGTGTTTGAAAGTACTTATCACCGGCATATGGTCGCTGTACTGCAGCCAAAAAGCGGCATCGCCAACTTCTACAGTTTGTAAACTGTTCAGCAAATTGGCCGAGGTAAAACAATAGTCTAAGTGATAAGGCTTTTTTGCATTGCGGTGCAGGTACCATGTTGGGTGTGTCTCTTTTCCCTGCTGCTGATTAAAGTATTTGTGATAAGTGCTGTCAATACCTTTTTTTGCCAGCGCCTGCACCACATGTGTATGATTGCCATTGCGTCGTGGTTTATCCCAAATAGTGTTGCTGTTAAAATCACCTGTTAGTATGGTGTTGCTTTTGCGAATTAGCCGTTTGTAATGTGCCAGCGCTTTCCATATTTGTGTAACATAAGCACCATCTTTATCCTGCGGATTATTAGCCCACACGGCGTACAGCATAAAACTGCTGGCACCTTTTTTAATTATTACCGGCGCAATATATTTTAATGCCGGGTTATGCGCTTTGTGAATATTGCAGGTAAAGCCATTGTAACAAAAAATACCCACGCCTTTATTTGCATTATCGCCAAACCAGCAAATGCCGGTTGGTTGTTGTGTATGTGTTGTAAAATTTATTTTATCGGGGTGTTCACATTCTTGTATCACCAGTATATCGGGCTGGTGCTGCAAAATGATATTTGCTTTTTTTCTAAAAGCCATATTGCAATTCCAGGTAATAATCGTCATTGCAGTCTTGATGATTTTGTTGTAATGAAGGTAAGGAGTTTTGGGGACGGGCAGTTGGAATGCTAATGAACATCGTTGTGTCACTCACTTGAACGGTTTAAGCTTTATTCAACTTTTATTGAAGCGGAGATTTTGGCGAATGGCTGTTGTGCTATATCAACTCAATAAATATCTTTCTTTTTTATTTTAAGACCAGACAATTTTAGCAAATACAAACAGGCTTTTTCAAAATCCTTTTCAGTGGAACAATGCCGATAAATACAATGGTAATTATTTTCTGATTTTGATTCCAATATCCATATTGCCCCATCCATGCATTCAGTACTGTCTGATATATCAGTTTGAACCTGTTCAAAATTCATTTTTTTAAGTAAATATTCAAAGGTTATCCATTGCGGCATTGAAATTTTTTTGGTGATATTGACTTTAAATTCATTTGCCTTGCGTCCGTTATAATCTAACAGCTCTTTGCAGGTTAATACAAACCTTTTTTGCCTTTTTTCAATCCTAATTACAACCGGTAAATCAAAAGAACGGAGCCATGTAAACCTGTAAGCTTTATCGGTTTTATCTATAGTGCTGCGATACAGGTTAGGTTCCTGAAAACTAATTAAGTCCCCGGTTAACCATTTATTGGTAACTGTATCAAGTGATTTTTCTTCTTCCTCCTGTGATTGCTTTATTGTTTTCAGGGGGAAAAACAGGCTGTCTTCATTCAATTTCGTATACAAATACTTTGAGCCATTTTCATAAACTGTTAAACCTGCAAACTTTATATCCTGTTTACTTACAATAAATTTGATAGTGTGCGTTCTGCTAATTACATAGTTGTTAAAAGTATCCCTTGTTAAATATTCGACAGAATAGCTTTGTACTGCTGTGTCAATTAATTTAAGTTTTTTTAACATTTCGTCAGGCACATCGTCATTATAATAGAACTCAGGCTTAGCAATTAATATTTTTTTTGAAAATTTTTTTAAATAGTCTTCCCTGTAGGGCGCATTCAAAAATAAAAAAAGTGGTACAGCTTTTGCCTCGTAATAATAATTGTTTTCTACGTTATACAAAGGGCAATAAACTGTACGACATGACTGTAGGGATATTGCCGAGGTGTCATTTGAAATAAGAAGTTCCCTGAAATTTACCCAGTGGTTTAACAGTTTTAAAGTGTCTCTCTTTTGCTCTTTTAATTCTTTTGGTTCATTTTTAATTTCTGCCATTTGTGTCTCAATAACTTCAAGTACTTCAGGCCCACTTTTTTTCGGCGAATAACAACTAAAAAAAAGCATAGATAAAAAAGGTAGAAGCCGCATAAGCAAATTACGTTTAAGAAAAGATGCAAAATGTTGTTTTTTCACTAAGTACAATATAAAAATGTATTCGCTTTGGCTCGTGTTTCTTGAGAAATTCGCTTTAATCAACGCTTTGATAAAAGCCGAATAAAGGTATGCCGCACAAGTGAGGTTATTATTTTCTTTCACTGAAAGAAAATAATAACAGAACAAGTTCACAACGATGCCCCATCAAGGCTCTGCCGCTTGTACCCAAAAACAAAACAGCTTCCGGTTAAAGAAGCTGTTGTATAAAAAAGTGTGTTATTACTATTTAAGGTTATGGTACACTTTCTGTACATCATCGTCCTGCTCCAGGTGGTCCACCAGTTTCAATACTTCATTGGCTTGTTCTTCACTTAGCTCAACTGTTGTGCTTGGTATACGGGTAAGTTCGGCGCTTACTACTTCAATCTTTTTTTCTTCCAGCGCTTTACTCATATTGCCAAATTCATTGTAGGCTGTGCGTATAATAATATTGCCTTCTGCATCTTCGCCAATTTCTTCCAGGCCAAAATCAATAAGGTCCAGCTCAAGGTCATCGGCATTAAGGCCATTGCTTTTTACTTTAAACTCACCCACGCGGTTAAAAGTAAAAGCCACACTGCCGCTGGTGCCTAATGCACCGCCGCCTTTTGTAAAGTGCATGCGCACATTGGCAACGGTACGGGTACTGTTATCGGTGGCGGTTTCCACCATTACAGCCACGCCATGCGGTGCGTATCCTTCATACACAATTTCTTCGTAATCGGTTTTGTCTTTGCCCATGGCCCTTTTAATGGCGGCTTCCACACGGTCTTTAGGCATGTTGCATGCCTTGGCGTTTAAGTAACAACGGCGCAGTGCCGGGTTATTTTCGGGGTCGGGGCCGCCTGCTTTTACGGCTATGGCAATCTCCTTTCCAATACGGGTAAAGTTTTTAGCCATTTTATCCCAGCGGGCAAACATGGCGCTTTTTCTTACTTCAAATATCCTTCCCATGGTTAAACTGTTTTCAGTTTTTAGTTTTCTGTTTAATTGTGCCGGCTTTGCCGGGGTGCAAATTTAAGGAAACGGCGGTTGCTGGCAAAAGGGAAGAATACGCTCACAGCGGCACAAAGACACAGTTTTTTTGCTTTGTGCCGCTGTGCCTTTGTGAGAAAAAAAGAGCGGCACCCAAAAGGGCGCCGCTGTAAACAGAAAGCATAGCCACCTAAAAAGTAAAACCAACTGTAAGTTTTAATGCATTGTTATATGCTTTGAAATTATCGTTTTTGTCTAATTTGGTAAGGCCACGGTCGTAACCGGCTTTAATGTTAAAGCCATTATCAAACTGGTAAGCAACACCGCCGGTTAAACCCATATCCACACGGTTAAAATTATCTGTTATGTCCAGTTTATTATTATAAAGCGAAATGCCGAGTATGCTTGTTTTAACATGCACATTGGTTTTAGTTAAAAACGACACCTGCGGGCCTGCATAAATACTTAATCCTTTTGCCACTTCGGCCTTTACAGCCAGTGGCACATCTATATAATGTGACTCTACATTGGCACTTGCATTAACGCCCAAAAATTTCAGTGCTGCAATTTTTAAATCGCCCCGCATGCCATAACCTCTTTCGGTATAATTAAGGCCGGGCACAACAGCAATTTTTTCACTTACAGGTATATTGGCATAACCGCCAATGGTAAAACCTGTTTTACTTTTTGTGCTGATGAAGCCATTGGTTAAATCAATTACATTGTTTAAACTGTTGAGTGCATCGCCTTTCCAGTTGCTGTTTACTACGCCGGCGCTAACGCCAAATGTTGTTTGTGCTGATGCGGTGGTTATTACTGTTGCTGCTGCAATAGCGGTGTAAAGTTTTTTCATGTTATTTAGTTGGCAGGGGGTTAATTATCTGCTTGCATAACATAAATGGAATTGTGTGCCATATTTTTTTTGTTTACAGAAGAAAATGTTAAAGCAAAAAAGCGATCACCAACGCTTAACAAAAGGCAAACAAGTTGTTGCGGTTAAAAATACTGTCAGGTTGGGCTTGTCGAAACCGGTGTGCTTTTAGTTTTAACCCGCCTTCGACAAGCTTCCCGAAAGGTCGGGGCAGGCAGGCTGACATCTTTTTTATAGATGCAGTCAAACATAAAGACTATGAAAAAGCAGCTTGTGTAAAATGTGTAAGTTTGCCTACTAAAACTAAAGCGATTGTTATGGAACAACAAGGCCAGTACTACGGCGACTATTTACAGTTAGATAAAATTACAGGTGCACAACAACCCGTAAGTTTTATGCCCGGCAACACACCGGCGCATGATGAAATGCTGTTCATCATTATTCACCAGGCATATGAACTGTGGTTTAAACAAATATTGTTTGAGGTAAACAGCGTAATTGATATTTTAAACAAGCCGGCGTTAAATGATAACAGCCCCGAAATGCAAACAGTGGTGCACCGCCTTAAACGTGTTACCACTATTTTAAAAGTGCTGGTGCAGCAAATTGATATTATGGAAACCATGACGCCGATGGATTTTCTCGACTTCAGGGATATGCTGCGGCCGGCATCGGGTTTTCAGAGTTACCAGTTTAAAATTTTAGAAGCAAAGCTGGGTTTAAAATTTGAACACCGGCATGGACAGGCTTATTACACATCTCAGCTAAAAGAAAAAGACATAGCTGTAATTAAAGAGGCAGAAAGCACAAAATCAGTTTTACAATTAGTAAATGCATGGCTGGAGCGTATGCCTTTTATTGATGAAGCATTTTGGAATAACTATCAACAAGTTTATATCAGCAGCCTTGCAGATGCAGAAAAAAATAACGCAGAATTTTTTGCCAATACATTTAACGCAGCTGAATCAGCAGGTAATTTATCACCCAAAGCTTGCCGTGCGGCTTTGTTTATAATGTTGTATCATGGTTATCCCATGCTGGAGCAGCCTTTTCAGTTACTGGATACATTACTTGAAATAGATAACCAGTTGGCTAACTGGCGCAACAGGCATATAAATATGGTACAACGCATGATTGGCACCCGTATTGGCACGGGTGGCAGCACCGGCGCCGGTTATTTAAAAGGCGCTATGGACAAACATTATATTTTCAGGGAGCTGTCGCAATTAAACAGTTTTTTGGTAGACAGGAAAAAGCTGCCGCAACTGCCCAAAGCAACCGAAGAAAAACTTGGGTACAGGATATAATTGTAAAAGGCTTATCAAAAACGATAAGCCTTTTTTATTTGTGCTGTCCGGTTACTACTGTTTTATTAACTGGCCCCTTATTTCCCCTGCAGGAAAGGCGGTTGTATGCAGGTTTACATAATACAGGCTGTTAAACAAATCATCTTGCTGAGAGGATGTTAAAGCAACACTGGTATATGTAAAAGGACTTGGTGAAAATGTAGAAAAAGGAAATACCACGGGCCCGCTTGCACCTGTTGCTGCTTTGTGAATATGCCCGTTATTAGGTGTAATGCCTGAGTAAGTAACTGTAATACTCAGAATTTTTGTAGCACTGTCATATGTGCCGGAAACAGAGCCGGTGGCTGTTGATGTATTTGAAGGTACTTCGCTGGTGCCGCTTAGTGTGGCAGAAACGCTGAAACGGGTGTTTACAGATGATGGAGTTGTTGAACTTTTTTTACAAGACCCAAGTACAAGCAATAACATACCTGTTGCTGCAAAAGCAATTTTTGTTTTCATACTATCAAGTTTTAGGAAATAATTTAATTGCAAATACAAACGTTGCTTTCTTTTTGCCAGTTGCCAGCAACGGTAAATTTTTTTGCACAAAAAAGGAAAGCCCCGTGTTGCAACGGGGCTAAACATATAGTTACCAACGAAATCGTTTAAATCTCTACCTCTTTTTTATCCTTATTTTTATTCTTGTTTTTATCTTTTTCCTTGTCTTTTATATCACCGGGTTTAGGTTCTCCAATAATAATTTTTCCAAAGCTTGATTTTATGTCAACTTTTATGCTGCCGCTGCCGGATTTGCCTTCGTAAGTTTTATCTGCATCGGGACCATACTTTTCCGGTTCATCGGTGCGGTTTATATCTGCGCCGGAACGGTTTACCAGTGTACCAAAGCTTGTGTGTACCGTATAAGATACCGACAGGTTTATTGCCGGTTTTACATTTATGGTGCTGTATGATTCGTTGATGTTAACCGATGTAACATTGCTGGTAATACCAACTTTTGCAACCGAACAAAATTCAAATTTCAGTTTGTTACTGCCGGAAAGGTTTTCCAGCTCAATAGTGGAGAATTTAAAAACACCATCAATATTATCCAGGCTTTTAATTTTAGCATGGCCAAACTCCACATTTATCTTTTTTACATTGCTTAAAACACCTGCTGTAACGCCGCCAAATTTACTGTTAAGTGATAATTCGCCACTGTAATCGGGCAGGGTAATACTGCCAAACGAATTTTCAATATTCAGTTTTACACTGGCAGGCAGGTGTACGGTGTAATCAATGCTCATGCTGTTGCGGCAGTTGTTACATCCTTTATTGTCTGAATTTTTAATGGAGGTTTTAAAATAAATAGTATTGCCTTTTTTCTCGTCTGTAACATTAATGGCATTAAATGTTTTTTCTGCCATATCTGCGTTGGATGAACTGGCTTCAATATGTACATCTACCTTTATTTCATTACTGCTCCATGTAAGCACTTCCACTTTTCCAAAACTGTTTTCAATATCAAGTGTGTTGCCTGCTGCTGTATAGGTTTTTGAAATATTGCGTTCTTTGAGGTTTTCATACCGCTTTTTTTCGTCCTGTGCTTTAACGGTTGTTATAAGCATTAAGCAAAAAGCAATGCTAAGTACGCTGAATAGTATTTTTTGTTTCATGGCTCTCTTTTTTTGAATTTTTAAATTGATTGATGATTAACAGCTGCCTGCTCAGCAGTTCGGCCTGCAACTGTAAATTTTGAATCATTGCTTTAATAATCACATCATGATTCGGTGATGCGGCGGCTTGCGATTTAAGCACCCGGTAGCTGCTGTCTAACGTGGCTAAATCACCGGAAAATTGCTTGTACAGTTCCGGATCTGTATCGGCAATAGTTTTTAGTTCTTCCTGCTTTACAGTAATTGTGCTGTAAATTTCCTGTGCCTGCGCAGCATACGGAGATTCCGGCGCCAGGTTTTTTATTTCACCCGGCGGCAGTGTATCCATGGTTTTATTTATGGCAGTATCAGGAGGTGTTATATCATGGCTATACTTTTGTATTAACAGGTAGCTGCTTAAAGCTACCAAAGCAGTTACCGCTGCTGCTGCGGTCCATTTATACAATGGCTTAAAGCCAATCACTTTTGCCTGTTTTTTTTCAGCAACGGGTAATTTAATTTTTTCCCATACTGCTTCAGGTACATTTTCGGTGTCCAGCAATGGCCGGTTTTGTTCAATAAATTTTTCAATCTTTTTACTCATACACATTCACTGCTTTTAAAATTTCAACAAGTTTGTTTTTTGCACGTATGTATTGTGTACGTACTGTTACATGTGCCACCTGCAGTATTTCTGCAATTTCTTCATGGTCGTATCCCTCCAGTAAATAAAGCGACAGTACTGTGCGGTAACCATCGGGTAACTGTTGTATAGCTGTTTTTACTTTTTGTACTGTCAGTTCCGGCTCTTCAGTAGTATTTGTTTCATCTTCTTTAGTGTCTTCCAGCGTGCTGATGTCATCAATAAAAAAGCGGTTTTGCTTTACCTTATAAATACTTTTATATACAACTATCTGTTTTAACCAGGCGCCAAAAGTTGATTTTTGCTGAAATGTTTTCAGTTGCATAAATGCATCTGTAAATGCTTCCTGAAGTACATCTTCTGCATCGGCCGTTTTGTTAACTATACGGTAGGCTGTGTTATACATAGCTTTTGCATAGCGGTCGTACAGTTTTCGGTATGCGGCAGCGTCACCTTCAAGGCATTGCTGTACTAATAGCTCAGCAGGTATTACAGTTGTTGTGTTCAGGCGTTGGTTGTTTATATAAAGTGAAGGTAGTTTAACAAATGTTGCATCATTTATAAAAAAACATTTGGCGGCAGTATATTTTGTTTTATGGCTTGTTAAAAAGAATTAATTTACAGAATATGAAACCTGTTTTTTATAACGCCATAATTGCCGCGGTTGTTTTTATTTCATGCAATGATAATAATTCCACGGCGGCCGGTAAAGCTGTTATTGTAAAAGATACAGAAAGCACTGCGGCAATAACACCGGTAAAAAACGGTACACAGCCGGCTGAGAACTTTGTGAATTTTCATAATGCAGAAGTGGTGGAGTATTGCGTGCCTGTACCTGCATCTTACAACGAAGATCATAAGGCAGCCGGTGTAAAGGGCGTTCATATGTTTTTTAAAAAGGGCGCAAAAGAAAATGCCATTACTGTAATGGGTTTGCTGCGCAGCGATACTGTTGCTTCTTTACAGGAATATTTTAAAAATACATACATAAGTGTTATGGAAGAAGGCAAAGCAATAGAAGAAAAGTATTTAGTGCCACAACAAAACTGCTTTTATGCAAAAGGCTACTGGAACAATATGTATTATAGCGCAAGGTTTTTAGAAGTTACATGGCTGCGGCCCGATGAAGTGGTGGTGTACAAAGTGGAAATGCCTGTTAATGATACTGCATTTTGGTACAGTCAGCTAAGTATGCTTATAAATTGTAAAGCCACTTGTAAATAATTTTTTTTGCAAAATGTTTGGAGCTGTCAAAATTTTTTATACTTTTGTATCAGCTTACTACACACTCTACCTCTAATCTGAAGCCCAATCTCCACTGACAAAATCTTTTTAACTGTAACAGCAATGCCGGCGTATGTAATATATTCCTGTATGTGCTAAAGGGTAAACTTTTACTCACGGTTACCGCTATGTCCTTCCGATACCTCTGATTCTCTCTCACTCACCCCCATTGATGTAATTTTTTCTATCCAACCCTGTAAGAGGCCTTGTGCTCTATCATTAAATTTTAACAAGAAAAAATTAATTACAATGGAACAGAAATTTACACGGGCCGGAAATTTTTTTAAAACACTAACGGCTGTAATTGCAACGCTTATTTTAATGCTTGCTGTTAAAAAAGCAACAGCACACACAGTGGTTTATTATAATCCTCCTTGCTTTACGCAGGGTTCAACAGTTACTGTGGGTGTAAAAATTATTTACGCAGCTGCCGGTTCATATTATCACTGGCAGGCTCGTACAACAGCTGGTGGCAGCTGGGTATGGCTGGCAAATGGCAACAATACTATTAATGGCCGTACATTCAGCTTGGCCAATGCATCATTAATCTCCAATACTGCAGACTATACTCCTGATCTTGTAATAAATAATGTTGGTTCTCCGGCATATACAACACAATTAAATAATGTAGAGCTACGTGTTATAATGACGGATGGATTAGATCCGCAGTACAACGCTTACCCGGGTACATCTGCATGGGGCGCAGAAGAATTTGCAGCTTCATACCAGGCAAAATATATACGTCTTAATGCAAAGGCGGCCAGTGAAAACTGTTACTCTAATTGTTCAGGCAATATTTTAGTAAATGATCCTGCTGCGGTAAATCCTGCACAAGGTGATTATTATGGCGGTTTTGAAATGGGTACCGGCTCAACTGATTTAAATTTTTCAACTGCGGGTACATATGGTGCAACAAGTAAGGCTGCTACTGATATTACAAAATGGAGCAGCGGTACTTTAGGCAGTTCAGCCCGTTACCGTATTATGAGTAACGCGGATTCGATGAATACTTCTTTCACTGCTTTTGCACCTCATTCCGGTAATCAAATGATGGTGGTAAGCCGTAACAACAGCTCCACAAACCGTATTTGGTACAGAACAGTAGCTGTTTCTAATGCCTCAAATTTTTACAATGGCCAGGTGGTATTTAAAGCATGGGTTTCCAAAGTTGATGCTGGTGATGCCTGTATGGTGCTTGAAGTTAAAGGCGCCACCACACAAAATGGAACAGTGGCTTCTTTTACAGGAAATAGTGTTTCAACTACTGTAACAGGTACAGCAGGAAACTGGGTGCAGTTATCATTAAACATTACATTGCCTGTATCAACATACAAAAAATTAGAATTCAGCATTCATACATGTGGTAATACCACAACAAGTATGGCAATTGATGATATTTGTTTAGTAGAACCGCTGGCTGGTTTATTGCCCGTATCCATACTGCCGCTGCAGGCTTCTTATACTGATGGAGTATCTCACTTAAGCTGGACGACTACAAACGAAATTAACAGTAACTATTTTGAAGTGGAACAAAGCAGCAATGGAACTGACTTTACTGCAATAGGCAAAGTATATGCAAATGGTTTCAGCAACCGTAACATAGCTTACCAGTTTAACGATGTTAAGGCAGGTGCCGGTGTAAACTATTACAGGCTGCGTATTGTTGATAAAGATGGAGTATTTGCTTACAGCAATATTGTAAAAGTTAATGTAACTGTAAAAGGCTTTTTTGTAACAGGCGTTTATCCAAGCCCTTTTACTGATAAAGTAAATGTGAGCATTTCAAGTGAAAATACAGGCAATGCTTTTATTCGCCTGAGTGACTTAACAGGAAGGCAAATTACTGTACAAAACGCCACCATTACTAAAGGAGTTACCAGCATTACAATTAACAATTTAGGTACACTGCAAAAAGGAATGTACCTGGTGGAAGTTAATTTTAACGGCAACCGTTACGCTCAAAAAATTACTAAATAGCACTCTTACACATGCGTTTGCAACAGCGGCCGGCTTTGCCGGCCGTTTGTTATTTAATAGTGCTTATTCAATATCTTTAACGCTCTTTATTCATCATGTTAAGGCGGTATTTATATATTATTTGCGTGTGCTGTTTTGCAGCAGTAAAACTGTATGCACAGCAACCGGCAGAAAAAACAGATACTTTTTTTCTTGCCAAAAAAAAAGGGTTGCTGGGCAGGCTGGGCCGCAGTATTTCCACCACGCCGCCGGATGAAACACCCCAAAAAATTGAAAACCCTTTTTTAAAATTTAAAGGAAAAATTATCCGCTCTGTTGAAGTGGTACGCCTCAGTTTTCAGCGAAATATTTACGATACCAACCTTGTAAAATATAATTTGGGAATACGCCTTGCCAATATATTTCATAAAAACTCCACCCAAAAAGTTATACGGAATAATTTATTTTTTAAAGAGCGGGACAGGTTTTATCCTTACCTGCTGGCAGATAATGAACGGTACCTGCGTAACCTTTCTTTTATACAGGATGCAAGAATACTGGTTGACTTTGCTGAAAACAGCACAGACTCTGTGGATATACTTGTGCTTACAAAAGATGTTTTTTCTCTTGGTGCTAAATTAAAAATTGACGACCGCACCCGTGGCCGTATAGAAGTAAGTGATGAAAATATTGCAGGCAGTGCCACCAAACTTACGGTAAGCGGTTTGTACGATGAACCCCGGAAGCCACAAAAAGCAATGGCTGCAGAATTAATGCGGCGTAATATTGGTGGATCTTTTGTGGACTGGACAGTTGGTTTCAGCAGTTTTGCATCTTCTTACAGCACCGGCAGGTGGGAGGAAACAAAAATGTACAGCCGTATTGAAAAACCATTGGTTACACCGTTTATTCCAACAACCGGCAGTTTAGAGGCTGGCTATTACAAATCGGTCAATGCATACATACCCGATTCTTTTTATTATGCCAACGACCGTTATGAATATTACAATGTTGACGGATGGTTTGGCTATAGTTTAGATAACAGAAAAAGGATTTATAATAACAGGGAGATACGCATACATAATTTTGTTGCCCTGCGTGTCTTTACACAGCATTTTATAAAAGCTCCGGAAAGAACGAATACTTTTTTTGATTATCGTTTTGCAAATGCAATGGGGGTGCTTGCCTCATACAACATTTTTAAACAGGTGTTTTATAAAACAAGTTTCATTTATGGTTTTGGGCGCAACGAGGATGTGCCGGAAGGCTTCAGCCTTTCTTTAATAACCGGTATTACAAAGCAGTATGGTTTAAAACGGCCTTACTCAGGGTTCGATTTTAGCTTTGCTAATTTTAAAAGCAAAGGTTTTTACAGTAATTATACTTTTAGAAGCGGGGGCTTTTTTTACCGGAATCGTATTGAAGATATGGATGTGCTTTTTAATGTGGAGCATTTTACACGGCTTAAAAAAATGAACACACAATGGTACCAGCGCACTTTTATCAACACGGGCATTACGGCCCAGGTAAACCCTGTTTTAAATGCACCGTTGTTTATTAACAGTAATTTTGGTTTGCCATACTTTAATCCTGAAAATATCGGTGCCGATTTAAGAGCTACAACCAAGCTGGAGTCGGTGTTTTATAACACCAAAAAAATACTGGGTTTCCGTTTGGCGCCCTTTGTTTTTTCAGACTTTGTTTTTTTAAAGCCAACAAAACAGCAATTGAGTAAAAGCGACATGTTTACAGCAGTAGGCGGGGGCATTCGTACACGGAATGAAAACCTGGTATTTGGAACTATTGAATTAAAAACATTTTATTTTCCCCGCACTAACGGTAATATGAAGCCCTGGAAGGTGGAAGTAAGCACTAATATCCGGTTTAAATATAACAGTACATTTATACGCCGGCCCGATTTTGTAAGCCCTAATTAAAATAAAAAACCGCCTTAAATGAGGGCGGTTAAATATATTCAGCTAATTAATTATTTACAGCAAATCCATAGCCTTGGCTAAAAAAGTGGTATTAAAAGGCAGCACCATAGAGCAATATGCACCAATAGGCGACCATAAAACGGCAAAAAAGCCAACAACAGAAATTAAAAACAGTATCCAGTATATTCCTTTTTGTTTACTAGTCATATCCTTTTTATTTATTTGCAAATATAAGGCAGCAAGCTTAACCGTAAATATTTTATAGAAAATTATTTACCTAATATTGCAGCTTAACCCTCTAAAATAAAACGGAATTTATATTTTAATGTGTATTTTTTACATTTTGATACAAAGACAGTATATTGCTGCCGTTTAACGGGCTTGCTATGGTGATACATTTTTACTTGCGGTTTTCTACCAAATACGGACAATCAATTTTTGTAAGCGGCGATGCTGATGTTTTGGGCAATGACGATACATCGAAAGCCTTGCCCATTCAGTACCTTAACGATAAGTTATGGCATGGCAGCATTACAATAGACAAGGCTTCCAGCCCTGTTTCTATAAGATATAAATATGTTTTAAGGGAAGAGGGTAAATCTGAAACCGTTGAATTTGGCGACGACCGGATTTTAGTACTGGATGAAATTAACGCCGATGAAGTTTTGCTTTTTGATACCTGGAATTTTTCTGGCGAAACAGAAAATGCCTTTTTTACACAACCTTTTCAGGATGTATTGTTAAAACGCCCTGCCTCTAAAACTAAAAGCAAGTTATTTAAAAACTATACACATGAGTTCAGGGTAAAAGCACCTTCGCTTAATAACGATGAGGTGGTTTGCATTGCAGGTTCCGGAACAGCATTAAATAATTGGAACACGCTTGAGCCCTTATTGCTTGAAAAAAACAAAACATGGTGGAAAATAAGGCTGAACCTTGCCAATGAAAGTTTTCCGCTAACTTATAAATACGGCGTTTATAATACCGCCACACAAAAATTTGTACAATTTGAAAGTGGCGATAACCGTATTTTAATTGGCGATGCCGCAAAAAAGAAAATAACTATTTGTCACGATGGTTTTGTAAACATTCCATTGAAGCTATGGAAGGGTGCCGGTGTGGCCATTCCTGTTTTCAGCCTGCGCAGTAAAAACAGTTTTGGTGCAGGAGAATTTTCCGATTTAAAATTATTGGTTGACTGGGCTAAAAAAGCAGGGCTGAAGTTAATTCAATTGCTGCCCCTTAATGATACAACAGCCACTCATACATGGAAAGATTCCTATCCTTATGCGGCCATATCTGCCTTTGCATTGCACCCGCTTTATTTAAATCTTGAAAAAACAGCAGGTAAAGAACAGGCAGCTTTAATAAAACCACTCCGTAAAAAACAGCAGCAGTTAAACGCACTGGCCGATATGGATTACGACAGTGTAATTAAATTTAAAACATCGGCCATTAAAGAAATTTACCTGGCACAAAAAGAACATTTAAAAAACGATAAAGCCTACTTTGAATTTTTTGAACTAAACCGTTACTGGCTGGTTCCTTATGCAGCATTTTGTTATTTACGGGATAAATATAACACCAGTCAGTTCAGCAGCTGGAAAACAAACAGTGCGTATGATGAAGATGCCGTGCAGCGTTTGGTAAGCCCTTCGCAAAAACATTATAATGATGTGGCAGTGCATTATTTTACACAGTATCACTTACACCTGCAGTTAAAAGAAGCTACTGCTTATGCACATAAAAACGGCATTGTTGTAAAAGGCGATATACCAATTGGTATTTACCGCAATAGTGTGGATGCATGGATGGCACCATCACTGTATAACATGAATGCGCAGGCCGGTGCACCCCCGGATGATTTTGCAGTGAAGGGGCAAAACTGGGGCTTTCCCACTTATAACTGGAGCGCCATGCAAAAAGATGGTTTTACGTGGTGGCGCAAGCGTTTTGAACAAATGAGCAACTACTTTGATGCTTTCCGTATTGATCATATACTTGGGTTCTTCCGCATATGGAGTATTCCGTTACATGCAGTGGAAGGCATAATGGGTAAGTTTGATCCTGCTATACCTGTGCATGTGAATGAATTGTTTGAACGCAATATATCTTTTGACTGGCAGCGTTACTGCAAACCCTATATTACCGATGATGTACTGCGGCAACTTTTTGATAACAGGGCAGACTATGTACGGGATAATTTTTTAAACAGTTACTACGAACTTAAAGACGAATATAACACTCAGCGCAAGGTAGAAGATTATTTTGCCACACAACCGGGAGCGGATGAAGCCATAAAAAATGGTCTTTTTGATTTAATAAGCAACGTAATATTTTTTGAAGACGAACAAAGCAACCGGTTTCACTTTAGGTTTGCAATGGATCAAACAATTTCTTTCAGAATGCTGGATGCACATTCGCAGCAGCAATTAAAAGAGTTGTATGTAAATTATTTTTTCCGCAGACAGGATGATTTTTGGATGGAAGAAGCCATGCACAAACTGCCCGGTTTAAAACGCAGCACTAACATGCTTATTTGCGGAGAAGATTTAGGCCTGGTGCCTGCCTGCGTGCCCGAGGTAATGTGGCAGCTGGGTATTTTAAGCCTGGAGATACAACGGATGCCTAAAAAAACGCAAACAGAATTCTTTCATCCCAATGACGCACCTTATATGAGTGTGGTTACACCTTCCACACACGACATGAGCACCATACGAGGCTGGTGGGAGGAAGACAGGGATAAAACACAACGCTTTTATAACAGCATTATGGGCCGCTATGGTGAAGCTCCATACTTCTGCGAAGCATGGACCAATAAAGAAATTGTATTGCAGCATTTATATTCACCTGCTATGTGGAGTATTTTTCAATTGCAGGACTGGATGGGCTGCGATGAAAAAATAAGGCGTACCAATCCTGATGAAGAGCGCATTAACATACCCGCCAACCCCAACCATTATTGGAAATACCGTATGCATTTAACATTAGAAGAGCTGCTTAATGCAAATGAGTTTAATGAAGCTGTAAAAGGGTATGTTGCCGGCAGCGGACGGTAGTTGGAAGTGAAAAATACTCCTACTTGTACACAATACACTTTATTGCAGGTTTACCCATGTGTAAAAATTTTCTTCAGCATTTTATGTAATTAAAAAAACTGCGGCATCAGCATAACAAATTAACTGTTATGCAGCCAAGAATACAGCTTTCCATACCACAGCCCTGCCACGAAGACTGGCATAAAATGACACCCGTTGATAAAGGGCGCTTTTGTAATGCCTGCGCCAAACAAGTAGTAGATTTTACCACTATGAGCGACACCGAAGTGCTGCATTACTTTTTAAATAAGCAGGGCGAAAATGTGTGTGGCCGTATGTACCCGGATCAACTGAACCGTCCTGTAACAAAACCCGTATATCCTGTTAAAACAAAATGGTGGCAGTGGAATTATGCAGCTATGTTTCTGTTGTTTTTATCAAAATCTTTTAGTGCAAAAGCGCAGGGTGCAGTTAAAATAATAAAAACAGAGCAAGTGCCTCGGGTAAATATTGTTGAACTAAGAGCTACGGTCGGCATGGTATCTTATAAAGCTGCTGTGCTTAAAACAATTACAGGAAATATAGCTGACGAAAATGGCGAGCCAATTGCATTTGCCTCAGTGCAGGTTAAAGGGAGTACTGCCGGAACGAGTGCTGATGCAAAGGGGCATTATAGTATTAAAGCAAATACAGTAACAGATGTACTAATTGTTAGTGCTGTTGGCTACGAGGCAAAAACACTTATACTTAAAAATCAAAAAAGTTTTGATGTGGAGCTTGCCACTTCAAAGGCAACACTTGAAGGTGATATTGTGGTAACAGTTGGTGCTATATCTTCCAGTAATGATTATTACACACCATCAAATCCAAAACATATTGCAGTAATTGAAGTGCTGGACAATGCCACACACCAACCCGTAAAAGCAACGCTTACATTTAACAAAACAGGAAATAGACATGATACCGCAACTACTGATACAAAAGGTGTGTATAAACTAAAACATATTAAGGAAGATGAAAGATTTTCTGTTGCAATACAGGCCGAAGGGTATTTAACAACTGCTGTTGAAATTAAAGGATGGGCTTTTAATGAGCGTAAGGAAACCCGGTATGTATTTTTAGAAAAAGCGCCAGTGCTTGCTGATTATAAACAAATGGATGCTGTAAGCGTAACGAACTACGGCGCTACTGTTGGTAAAGTTGTAATGGGGTCAGTTTCTCAATTTGAAAAATGTACGAATCAACCCCTTGTACTCAAATCAAATTTTACAGATACTCTCAATCAGCTTAAAACAAAATTAACCGGCAGTTTAAAAATTGCACCCAACCCGGTACAGCGTGGCAATGCAATTACTGCAGTATATACTTTAAAACAAACAGGTAATTATTTGTTGCAAATAGTGAATGCAGCAGGGCAGGTGGTACAACAGCAACAAATTACGGCGGTTCAAAAAAATAATTCTATACAAATACAAACACAGGCAGCGTGGAGTAGTGGAGTATATTTTCTCCGTGTTGTAAATGAAAAAAATAATTTACTAAGCACAAACAGTTTCATCGTTAAGTAGTGTTGGTTGTTTTTTTGCCGGTCCTGGTGACTGCCTTATGAGATTAACGAAAATCAGGAGCACCGGGCCGGTTTTTATTTAAAGGCAGGATGATACTGCTGCAATGTATCACGTAAATATTCCCTGTCTAAATGTGTGTAAATCTCGGTAGTGGTTATACTTTCATGCCCCAGCATTTCCTGCACAGCACGTAAGTCGGCTCCACCTTCCACCAAATGCGTGGCAAAAGAATGCCGGAATGTATGCGGCGAAATTGTTTTTGTAATACCGGCTTTTTTTACCAAATCTTTTATAACTAAAAAAACCATTACACGGGTAAGCATGGTGCCACGGCGGTTTAAAAATAAAATATCTTCCTGCCCTTTTTTTATTTCAATATGCACCCTTATATCATCCCTGTAAATTTTAATGTACTTAACAGCATCGCTTCCTATTGGTACCAGCCGCTCTTTATTACCCTTGCCAATTACACGTATAAACCCAACATCCAGGTAAAGGCTGCTCAGTTTAAGTTCCACCAGTTCGCTTACCCGTAATCCGCAACTGTATAATGTTTCCAGCATGGCTTTGTTACGGCCGCCTTCTGGTTTACTTAAATCTATTTGTGCAATTATTTTTTCTATTTCTTCAAAACTCAGTACATCGGGTAAAGCTCTTTTTAGTTTTGGGGCTTCTAATAAAGTAGTGGGGTCGGTGGTGGTAATTTGCTCCATTAAGCAGTATTTGTAAAAACTACGCAAGCCGGAAATGATCCTTGCCTGTGAAGTTGGCGTCATGCCTAATTCAGCAATATGCCTTACAAAACGCTCAAGATCTTTTAAGCTAATGTCTTTAGGAGCTTTTTTTTCTTCACCAAAAAATATACTCAGCTTATCTATATCACGTAAATATGCTTCTACAGAATTTGCTGCCAGCGATTTTTCCAGCTGCAGCCATGCTTTAAATCCTTTTTTATAAACTTCCCACATTATAAGCCCGAATGTTTATTTAAAACAATTATACGCTATTTTCGTAACTCAAATTTAAAAGCAATTAATTTATACATGCAGGCAGTAAACCTTCGCAGCTTTAAGAAAAAAGCTAATCTTACAAAAAAAGCATTTCGCCGTTTCCTTACAAAAGTTGAAAAAAATCCTCCCCGTCATTTAGATAAACTTACCGCATCGCTTGAACCGGAAGTATGGAAAGAAGTAGATTGCCTTACATGTGCTAATTGCTGCAAAACAATGACGCCTACATTTACCCCGGCAGATATTAAACGTATAGCCACACATTTTGAAATGACACCGGATGAATTTAAAAATAAATGGCTGGTGTATGAGAAAAAGGATAAGGACTGGCAAAATAAAAAACAGCCCTGCCAGTTTTTAAATTTAAAAGACAACAAGTGTTCTATTTACGAAATACGCCCGGTGGATTGTGCCGGTTTTCCGCATTTACCTAAAAAGAAAATGGTGGATTACATGCATGTGCACAAACAAAACATTGAATACTGCCCTGCTACATACAAGCTTGTTGAAAAAATGCAGGAAGCATTAAACGCCTGATTACTGCACTTTAAAATTAAACGGAACTGTTACAACAGATTCATGATCTGATTTGTTGAACTGAATGTTGGGAAGATAGCTTCTTATAGCAGTTGCATATCTTGAGTCCGTGCTGGTGCTGCCTTTGTCAAAGCCAACAAAACTGCCACGGCCTTCAGGATTTACTTTAATAATGGCATTAATGGTTGCTTTGGGCAAATCTCCCATAAAGATGTAATTGTTAATTATCTGCCTGTCGCCTTTACTCACTCTTAATGCACCACCGGCAACTTTACCACCGGGGTGGTCGCCATAACTGTCGGGGTGGCCATTGGGGCTTCCTGCATCACCTTTACCATTAGGATTATTGCCCTGGTATTTATATCCGTTGTCTTCTGTTGCGCCATTGCCGGTACCACCTTTTGGACCGTTATATCCTGCAATTTTAGGCTTTTGTGGCTTGGGCTCGTTTACAACAGCGGGAGTTGGTGTTGGATTTTTTACTGGCTGTGTGGTTGGTGCAGGGTTGGGTTTTACAACTGCTTTTACAGGTTTATTTACGGGTGTGGCATCTTCATCTTTGCTGTCTTCTTCCTGTGTGTTTTCTGCAGCATTGTTATTGGATGCCACAGGTGTTTGCTGTGGTTGTTCTGCAGGTGCGTCACCCGGAGATTTTTCACCTTTAATTAATGGCTGCACATCGCCAAAACCTTCCTGCATGTTGCCCAGGTTTACTTCAACAAAATCGGTAACCGTTTCTTTGGGTGCATGGCCAATATCCCATGTCCATACAAATGCAATAAGCAATAGTAATGCTACAATAAGTACAGTGTAAAGAAACGCTTTCCGGTTTTTTTCTGCCTCAAATGATGCTGTCATAACAGTAGTGTATTGCATAGTAAAGATAAGTTGTTATTTATAACGATGCAAAACCGTACCAAAATGAATACGGCTTGTTAAAATTTTAACAAAAGCACAATAAAAAAAGCACAGCTCTGCGGCCATGCTCTAACTTTTCAAAAACTAAAAAAATGTTGGTATATAATGTACGGTTTATGGTTTAGTTTAACCACCTTCTCATCATACTTGCTGTGGTTCTTTGTCTTTTTTGCACATTCCACAAATCCACTACAGTAAATGAAGGAGCATTATCCCCGGTTGTTACATCAACTGCTAATGTTTCTTTTGTTTCTTTCAATAGTTCTTTCAGGTCTTCTTTGTTTACGGGTTTACCTGTTCCCATTACTTCACTTTTCATATCTCTGAGTTTTAGGTTTAAAATTTTTATTCTTAAGTCAGGCGGTAATTATATTATATCGTCTGGCCGGATTTTTTGCAAACAAGGGTTGTAATAACCAGTAAGTAGCGCAGTGTTACTGAATTGCGGTGCAAAGATAGGCTGTATACATTTTTTTATAAATCGTTTTAAGGTGTATATCGTTATGGCTAAGCAGGCAATTTTTCATCTATTTTATTGATAATCAATTTGTTTGAAGACTGTTTTTGTTGACACTCACACTGTGTTTAGCAAAAGCGTTTAACAAAATTTTAAGCACATAAAACATTGTAACATTGCAAATAAAATTTTGGCGCAATGAAAACAATTGGAATAGTAGGAGGGTTGACCTGGCTTTCAACAGCAGAATATTACAAAACCATAAACCAACTGGTAAATGAAAAACTGGGTGGTGTGCATTCAGCAAAAATTATTTTACACTCTGTTGAGTTTAACGAAATAAAAATATTAACGGAAAAAAATAACTGGAATGGTATTGCCGGTATTATTTGCCCTGCTGCAAAAGGTTTGGAGCTAGCGGGTGCTGATTGTATTTTAATTGGCGCAAACACCATGCACAAAATTGCAGATGAAATACAGGCTGCAGTTAACATTCCTGTAATTCATATTGCCGATGCTGTTGCTGCCGCAATAAATAAACAAGGGTTGAAAAAAGTTGCGCTGCTTGGTACAAAATATACCATGCAGCTTGATTTTTATAAAGATTATTTAAAAGCAAAAGGAATTGAAGTGATAATACCCGGAGCAGCAGATATTGAGTACATCAATAATTCTATTTATGAAGAGTTTAGCAAAAATATTTTTTTACCTGCTACCAAAGAGCAATACCTGCGCATTATGAATGGAATGATACAACAAGGTGCAGAAGGTTTTATTTTAGGCTGTACCGAAATACCTATTTTAATAAAACCGGGTGATATTAACACCACATTGTTTGATACCCTGCAAATTCACTCTTTGGCAGCAGTAGATTTTGCTTTAAGCTGATGTTATAATTTTTCCAGCGACTCTTTAATAATTTGCACGCAATCCAAAATTTGTTCTTTTGTAATTACAAGCGGCGGTGCAAAACGGATTTTATCACCATGCGTTGGTTTTGCCAAAAGCCCTTTTTCTTTTAAAATCAAACAAAGGTTCCATGCAGCTTCTGGGTTAGTATGTTTTATTACAACAGCATTCAATAACCCTTTGCCTCTTACCAGTTCAATATATGGTGAATTTAATTTTCTTAATCCGGTTCTCAATAATTCACCCAATGCTTCGGCGTTTTCAGTCAGTTGTTCATCTTTTAAAACCTGCAAAGCTGTAATTGCAACTTTGCATGCTAAAGGATTGCCTCCATAAGTGCTGCCATGTTCGCCGGGTTTTATCGTAATCATAATTTCATCATCACATAATACAGCGCTTACAGGCAATACGCCGCCACTTAAAGCTTTGCCTAAAATTAAAATATCGGGCCGCACATTTTCATGGTCGCAGGCAAGCATTTTGCCTGTACGTGCCAAACCTGTTTGTATTTCATCGGCCACCATCAGCACATTGTACTCATTACAAAGCGTACGGATTTTTTTGTAATAACCATCATCAGGAACTACCACACCTGCTTCACCTTGTATGGGCTCAAATAAAAATGCTACCACGTTTTTATCCTGCATAGCTTTTTCCAGTGCAGCGGTATCATTGTAAGGTATGGCAATATAGCCGGGCATGTAAGGCCCAAATTCTTTTGTGGCACTGGGGTCGTTGCTAAAAGATATTACACCCGTAGTGCGGCCATGAAAGTTTCCTTCGCATACAATAATTTTTGCTGCATTCTCGGCAACACCTTTTATTTGATAGCCCCATTTGCGGCTTAACTTAAGCGCTGTTTCCACTGCTTCCACGCCGGTATTCATTGGTAATACTTTATCATAACCAAAATACTCAGTAATATACTTTTCATATTCACCCAACAGGTTACTGTGAAAAGCCCTTGATGTAAGCGTGAGTTGCTGCGCCTGTTCAATAAGCGCTGCAATAATTTTAGGATGGCAATGGCCCTGGTTTACGGCAGAGTAACCACTGAGGAAATCGTAATAACGTTTTCCGTCTACATCATATAAAAAAACGCCTTCGCCACGGTTTAATACTACTGGCAAAGGATGATAATTGTGTGCGCCGTATTTATCTTCTAAATCTAAATAATGTTGTGTGGTGGCTGATGCCGAAATAGCTGTTTGCATAACAAATAAATTAAAACGTAAAAAGAAAATTGAAAACGGTTGGGCATAAATTGCCCTGCAAAGGAGGATTAGATACTTCGGTGATTCAGCAAATCAAGATTATTGCTGAGAAAAGAAAAAGATTGTATGGTAACTAATGCTGTAATAGCTGTAAGATTTGCTGCAAGATACAATTTTTTCAGCGGCTATTATGCATAATTTTAAAGCAGCTTTGTAAAATAGCCTTTTTCTGTAAATGGCTTTAGAGAAATTTCCTCACTAAAAATACCAAACACCGTACTGCCGCTGCCACTCATGGCTGCATATACAGCACCTTCATTGTAAAGTGTTTCTTTAATTGATTTTATTAATGGATGTGCTGCAAATACAGCATCTTCAAAATCATTTTTCAACTCATGCTTCCATGTTTGCACAGGTTGTGCAATAATTTGTTTTATACTTTTTGCAGGAGTTGCAGGTGCTAATTGAGAAAAAGCCCAGCCTGTATTTACATGAATGCCGGGGTTTACAATTGCAATTTTATATGTTGATAAATCCAGTGTTACAGGTTCTAATATTTCGCCACGGCCGGTGGCAAAACAAGGTTTGTTAATGATAAAGAAAGGACAATCGCTGCCTAATTGCAAAGCATAATTAATTAACTGCTGTTGTGTAAGCTGCAATTGAAATTTTGTATTAAGCAGTTGCAAAGTAAAAGCGCCATCAGCAGAACCACCGCCCAAACCGGCACCCATTGGAATGGTTTTATGCAAATGAATTTTTGCAGCAGGTAATTGTGGAAAATCCTTTTTTAATAATTGATATGCTTTAACGCAGATATTGTCAGCCTTATTGCCATCAACAGTTAGTCCTGTTTGTGTAAAATGTAACTCGGTATCATTAACAGCAATTACTTCCAGCGCATCTTTAATGCTTACCGGGTAAAAAACAGTTTCTAAATTATGAAAACCATCTTCCCGTTTATTTAGGATGTGTAAACCTAAGTTGATTTTACAGTTGGGGAAGGCCAGCATATTGCAGTTGAAAAGTTATTTGCCTTTTCTGATTTTTATTTCATCCCTTATGGCAATTGCCTTAATATAATCTTCATGTTCCAGCACTTCGTTTAAAAGTGTATTCAGTTCTTCCAGGCTCATGCTTTTTAAATCTTCGCTGCTGCCGGCAGCAGGCTCAGGGCTGCTGACTGTTTGCACTTTCTTCTTCTTGCCATCGTCTTCCATTAAAATGCCGGCCTGCTCTAAAATATTTTCATACGTATAAACGGGGCAGCCAAAACGAACCGCCAGCGCCAGTGCATCACTTGTACGGGAATCAATCTCCACAGTATCGTTACTTGAACTGCAAACTAATTTGCTGTAAAAAATGCCTTCTTGTAAATCGTTAATAATTACTTCGTGCAGTTCCACATTAAAAGCCAGCATAAAATTCTTCATCAGGTCGTGTGTGAGGGGGCGGCTGGGGCTCATGCGTTCCAGTGCCACAGCAATTGCCTGAGCTTCAAACCCACCAATAACAATAGGAAGGCGGCGTAATCCATTCACTTCTCCCAATACCACGGCATACGAGTGTGTTTGTGTAATGCTGTGGCTGAGGGCTACTATTTCCAGTTCTATCTTCTTCATAAACCCCTATCCCCTAAAGGGGGACTTTATTGTGTTTTATTAATAACAGCAAATATATTAATTATGAAAGTGGTGGTAAAATTATTGTTTAGGTTTTAATGTATCCGTCTTTAGTGTTTTTTATATAAAAAAATAAAGCCCTCCGTTTTAGCGGGGGGCTTTGCAAACATCGTTTAGTTTTAGTTTACGCTCCTTTAAGCTTCTTTACTGCGTCAATAATTTTTGGCATCACTTCAAATGCATCACCTACAATTCCATAATCGGCTGCTTTAAAAAATGGCGCTTCAGGGTCTTTATTAATAACAACAATTACTTTACTTCTGTTAACACCGGCTAAGTGTTGTATGGCGCCACTAATGCCAATGGCGAAATATAAGTTTGGTGCTATGGCCAAACCTGTTTGTCCCACATGCTCGTGGTGCGGACGCCAGTGTGCATCTGCCACTGCACGGCTGCAGGCTGTGGCAGCGCCTAATAATTTTGCAAGGTCGGTAACCAATCCCCAGTTTTCGGGGCCTTTTAAACCACGGCCGCCGCTTATTACCAGTTCTGCTTCACTTAAAGGAATTTCACCCACAATTTTGTTTACTGCTGTTACGGTTACTTTAGCAGCAGGAACTGTTACTGCTAATTCAGCAACTTCAGCTGTACCGCCAGTTTCAACAATTGAATAGGAGTTGGGGTTTAATGCAATTATTTTTACTGCACTGTTAACAGCAATATTTGCAAAAGCCTTACCGCTGAATACGTTTTTCTTTACAACAAAACCATTGCTGGTATCCGGCAATGCAACAGCACCGCTTACCAAACCGGCTTTTAATTTTGCACTTAAGCGTGGGGCAATGGCTTTGCCATTTAAGTTATTTGAAAACACCACCACAGTTGCACCAGTGGCAGCAACAGCCTGTGCAATTACGTTGGCGTAAACCTGTGCATCTAAATTATTCAGCGCATCATTTTTTACAGTATGAATTTTTTTCAAACCGTATTTGCCTAATGATGCTAAATCATCAGCCACATTGCCCAGTACAATACCTTCGGCAGATGTGCCTAATTGTTCAGCAACTTTAGCGCCATAACTGGCAGCTTCAAACGATGCTTTTTTAATGTGGCCTTCTGTTTGGTCTAAAAAAACAAGTACGCTCATAATATAAAATTTAAAAAACCCCTGTCCCCTAAAGGGGAACTCAGGCCGTTAGTTTTTTCTTTTTTGCAAGCGCATTTAATAATACGCTTATATTAAAGTTGAATAAAGAACTTAAAATTGAAGTGTGCGACGCAACGATGATTAATAGAATTAATAAAGCTGGTAACACAAAAAATAACAACACAATCTTAGCTTCCATCTCCTCTTTTTCCCTCCCCACGGGGGAGGATAGGAGGGGCTTTAAAACACCTTCGCCTCTTCATGCAACAATCTTACCAGTTCTTCCGGTGTATCGGGGCTTACTAATTTAACACCAGCTTTAGCAGGCGGTAAATCAAAAGATACAATTGTAGTAAGCGCATCCACTGCAACAGGCTCCACCACTTTTAATGGTTTGCTTCTGGCACCCATAATGCCTTTCATATTGGGTATGCGTTGTTCCGCCATTCCTTTCTGGCAGCTTATCACAACAGGCAAACTTACTTTGCAGGTTTCTTCGCCGCCTTCAATTTCACGGCTAATAACTGCAGCGCCGCCATCTAAATCAAATTTGGTAGCCAGCGAAACATAAGGCATGTCTAACAGCTCTGCCACCATGCCACCAATAGTTGAACCATTGTAGTCGATGGTTTCTTTACCCGTAAATACTAAATCATAACCACCTTCTTTTGCAATAGCTGCAATCTGGCTGGCAATGTAAAAACTGTCGTGGCTGTCGGCATTTACACGTATGGCTTCATCGCCACCCAATGCCAGTGCTTTGCGAATGATGGGTTCTGTATCAGCACCACCAACCGTTATTAAATTAATTACAGTAGAAGCATCTGCCTCTTTCAGTTCAATAGCACGTACCAATGCATACCATTCGTCGTACGGATTAATAATCCATTGCACGCCATCAGCAGCAAATTTCGTATTGTTATCGGTGAAGGCTATTTTTGCCGTTGTGTCCGGCGTTTTTGAAATGCAAACAAGTATTTTCATAAATGGTTGTTTATGCAACTAATAGCAAAGATAAGGGTTGATTTGAAAGAAAAAAATTAAAATAAAAATTTAAAGTGGAGCGGATAGAAAAGTTAAACGAGTTTTTAAAAGCCAGCCCCGGCGATAGCTTTTTACAACATGCGCTGGCGCTGGAATATGTGAAAATAAATGACGATGCAGCCGCAAAAAAACTGTTTGAAAATATTTTACAGCAGGAGCCTGGTTATGTGGGCAGCTATTATCATTTAGCAAAATTGATGGAAAGGGCAAACGATATCGAAGGTGCCATTGCTGTGTATGAAAAAGGAATGGAGGAAGCAAAGAAAGCAGGGGATAAACATGCATATAGTGAATTGATGATGGCGAAGGAGGAGATAGAGGAGTAGTTTTTTGATGTGAGCTTTTGTACACTGTTGAACATCGTTGTGTCACTCACTTCTACACTTTAATCTCTATTCATCTTTTTTAAAGCAGTATATAATTAGAAAAGATATAGTAGCCGATAATAGCAAGAGAAGCACAAATAATTACCAGCATTCTTTTTTGAAAAAAGTAAAAGCATAATGCAATTAAAAACAAGACACCGGAAATAAGGCTTGCATAAACTGAATGACTTGCAATTTGAATTATTAAGGAAGATGGAATGATTGGGGATACTAATTGATGTTGTGTTTGTATAAAAGCAACATAACCTAATAAAGAAAGCAGACTACTAATAAACAATAAAATTCTGCAAGGCCACTCAAGTTTGTGCATAGTTGAAAGTATATGATGAATTTACAGGAAAAATTTAAAGAGTTTGTAAAGGAACAACATCTTTTTAACCAAAAAGATAAACTGCTGCTGGCTGTAAGCGGGGGAGTGGATAGTGTAGTATTATGTGAATTGTGCAAACAAGCTGGTTTTAATTTTGTCATTGCCCATTGTAATTTTCAATTAAGAGGCGAAGACAGTAATAGAGATGAAGAATTTGTGAAGGCTCTTGCAAAAAAATACAATACCGCTTTTCATTCTATTACATTTGATACAAGCGCTGTTTCAAAAGCACAAAAAACATCTGTTGAAGAAACAGCCCGTAACCTGCGTTACGAATGGTTTGAAAAAATACGCAGCGAAAACGGTTATACATTTATTGTAACAGCACATCATGCCAATGATAATATTGAAACAGTGCTTATGAATTTTTTCCGTGGCACCGGCATAAAAGGCCTGCATGGCATTTTGCCTAAACAAAATAAAATTGTGCGGCCATTACTTTTTGCAAAAAAAGAAATGCTGGAATCATTTTCTAAAGAAAATGATTTAGCGTTTGTTACAGACTACACCAATGCACAAAATGATTTTACCCGTAATTATTTCCGCAACGAACTAATACCGGGTTTGCAAAAAGTATTTCCTGCAGTGGAAGAAAATATGCTCAATAATATTTCAAGGTTGGGAGAAGCCGAATTTTTATATAATGAGGCGTTACAGTTTCATCAAAAAAAACTTGTTGAGGTAAAAGGCAGTGAAGTGCATATACCGGTTTTAAAATTGTTACAAACAAAACCGCTTGCCACCATACTGTTTGAAATAATTAAGCCTTTCAATTTTACAGCACACCAAACAGAAGATGTTGCTGCATTGTTGCAAAGCGAAAGTGGTAAATACGTACAATCATCCACTCACAGAATTATCCGCAACCGCAAGTGGTTAATTATATCACCCAATAAAACAGAAGCAGCAGCTAATGTAATAATAGAGGAAAATGACCATAAGGTTTTGTTCGGGAATGGAGCCTTATTCATTGAAAGAATAAAATCACTATCAGCTGTCAACTCTCAACTATCAACTGCACAGCTTGATGCTGCCGAAATAAAATTCCCCTTACTATTGCGCAAATGGAAACAGGGAGATTATTTCTATCCCCTTGGCATGCAAAAAAAGAAAAAGCTGAGCCGGTTTTTTATTGACCAAAAATTGTCGCTAACCGATAAAGAAAAAGTGTGGGTGCTGGAAAGCAATAAAAAAATACTGTGGGTTATTGGCCTGCGTATTGACGACCGCTTTAAAATTACCGGCAATACCAAACAAGTGTTACAGCTTAACTGGCAAAAGACGGATGAATAAGTTTGTCAATAAAAGCTTTTAACAAATCAGGTTTAAGTATAGCTGCAAATACAAAACCATACACACTGCCCCAAAAGTGTGCATTGTGGCCAATATTATCACCACCCCGTTTACTCATATAAGCACAATACCACAAATACAAAACGGCAAAAGCAATGTTGGGAATTGCTAAAAATTTAATACCAAATATTGCTACATTCCTTGCCCAGGGATCGAAAATTAATGTAGAAAAAACAACTGCTGAAACTGCACCCGATGCACCCAGTGCTGCATAATTTGGATTGTCCCTGTTCTTGAAGAAATCAAATAAAGAAGATGCAATAAGTGCAGTAACATATAAGGAAATATATTCTGTGCGGTTAAACAATGCATATTCTGCATAACGGCCAAATGAATACAATGCAAACATGTTAAAAAACAGGTGCATGTAGTCCGCATGAATAAGCCCATGGCTTAAAAAACGGTAATATTCGTTAGGGCCTCTCATGGCATACGGATAAAACAGTGCCTTGTTTCTTAAATCATTATTAGAAAAGGCAATTAAAGAAACGGCTACTGTAATGCCAATAATAATGAAGGTTACGGGAAATAAAGAAAATTCATTCATTCGGTTGCATTTATGTTAACTGTGATGATACTTTTCGTTTTTTATAATAGTACATGCCCTGTACACCTGCTCTGCTAGAATTAAGCGTACCAACTGGTGCGGAAAAACCAATTGTGATAAACTCCATTTAAAATTTGCCCGCTGCATCACCTCATCACTTACACCATAGGCGCCGCCAATTAAAAATACCATTTTTTTTGTGCTGTTGTTGGCTTGTTGTTGTATGTGTGCTGCCAGTTGTTCACTGCTTATGTTTTTGCCCCGTTCATCCAGCAATACTAAAAAATCATCTTTTTGCAACAGGTTTAAAATGGCTTCGCCTTCTTTCTTTTTTAAATCATCATTATTTAATACTGCAGCATTTTTGGGAGATGCAATTATTTGCCATTCTGCAGCATAATAGTGTGAGATGCGTTTGGTAAACAATTCCACACCTTCTTTTACATAAGGTTCGTGCGCTTTACCAACCGACCAAAACTGAAACTTCATCAGTAATTATTGTTTTAAGGAAGATTCCCGTACAATCAATTCGGTTTGCAGCACTTTTGTTTCAAACTCCATAACGGGGCGTTTGCTTTCAATCATACTTATTAAAAGCTCTGTGGCAACCTGGCCCATTTCAAATGCCGGCTGGCGCACCAACGATAATGGCGGATTAAATATTTCACCCACCATTGTATTGGTAAAACCAATTACGCCCACATCATCCGGAATTTTTTTATTCAGCTTTTGTAAAGCCTGCATAGTGGTGGTGGTTATCCGGTCGCCTGCAGTAAACAGGGCGTCTGTTTTTGGTTTCAGCTTAAATAACTTTTTCAATGCTTCTTCCACTTCATCATAATTCATACCGCCGTTATCACAAAACTGTACCAGGCGTTCATCATATTCAATATTATGTTTGCGCAATGCTTCTTTATATCCTTCCAGCCTTTCAATGGATATAGATAGGTAGGGAGCGCTGGTAATATGCCCTATCCGCTTAAATCCATTTTTAATTAAATGTTCTGTGGCATCGTAAGCGCCTTTAAAATTATCTGCAATTACTTTATGGGTATTTATTTCGCCTGTAATCCTGTCAAAAAAAACAATGGGCAGCCCTTTTTCGTACAACTGTTTTAAATGCGTATAATCTTTTGTACCGCTGCTTAAAGAAACAAGCAAACCATCCACAGAACGGGATGCAAGGTGATCAACAATCACTGTTTCCCGTTCAAAGCTTTCATGGCTTTGGGATATAATAACATGATAACCCCTGTTATAAGCAATAGACTCAATACCGTTAATAGCCTGCGAAAAAAAGTTGTTGGCAATTTCGCACACAATTATACCAATAGAGTGATTGCGCCGTTCTTTTAAACTCAATGCAATTGGGTTGGGCCGGTAGTTTATTTTTTCCGCATACTCCAGCACCAGCTTTTTTGTTTCAGCACTTATTTCATAGCTGCCACGCAAAGCACGGCTCACTGTTGAGGTAGATAATCCCAGTGCTTTTCCTATATCTTTTATTGTTACCGGTTCAAATTTCATATACAAGTTTTACCGGCTGCAAGAAACCGTTTTTTTCTAAGTTAAGTTTTTTTTGCGGCATAAAATAATATGGCATCGTTATCGGGAACGATTGCGTAAAAATACTGCTATTTGAAGCAATTAACGAGCAAAAAAAAGTCCTAAAATTGACATTGATTGATGCTGCGTTTTCACCATCACAACCTTCGTGAAACGTAACATGTAACATTTTAACAAAACACTGCTATATGAATAAACTATCAATGCTTATTGCATGCCTGTTTTTTATTCCTTTATCATTACTGGCGCAAACAGAAACTATTAAAGGTAAAGTTGTGGACGAAAGCAACCTGCCTGTTAGTGGCGTAACAGTTTTGGCAAAAGGTACCAAAAAAGGTGTTCAAACAGACAAAAACGGTAACTTCTCCATTACCATTACAGGCTCAGGAAAAGTAAGCCTTACATTTTCATCCGTGGGTTACACGGCAAAAACAGTTGCTGTTTCAAACAGCGATGCCGGTATTGTTGTACTGGCAAAAGAAACCATTACACAGGAAGATGTGGTGGTGGTTGGTTATTCATCTGTAAAGCGAAAGGATCTCACCGCATCTGTATCATCTGTGGGTGCTAAAGATCTTAAAGATAATCCCGCCAACTCAGCAGCAGAAGCACTGGCAGGTAAACTGGCTGGTGTACAGGTTACAGTTTCTGAAGGCGCCCCTGGTGCTGATGTTGATTTGTATGTAAGAGGAAGAAACTCCATTACACAAAGCGGTGCTCCATTATATATCGTTGACGGTATACAGGTGGAAAATGCACTTTCTGTACTTTCTCCGCAGGATATTGAAAATATAACCGTATTAAAAGATGCGGCTTCAACCGCTATTTACGGTGCAAGAGGCGCCAATGGGGTATTTTTAATTACAACTAAAGGTGGAAAAAACACACAGGGTAAAACCACTGTTACTTATAACGGTTTTTATGGTGTAAATAATATAACACGCAAGCTGGACATGATGGACCCCTACAACTTTGTACTGCTTGCTTACGAAAGAGCTAAGTATACTGAAAATGCCACCGATACTGCAGTGGCCGCTCAATATATTAAGCGTATGAGTAATTTTGACACCATTGCTCCAACATATACCAACTATGCAAACCCAATGGACTGGCAGGAACGTATTATGGGCCGCAGCGCTGTGCAAAGCACTCATAATATTTCAGTTTCTGGTGGTACTGCTGCAACACAGTATAATTTAAGTATTACCAGTAATAAGCAGGAAGGTTTACTGCTTAATTCTAATTATGATCGTAAACTGGCCAGCTTTAAATTTGATCACAAACTAAATGATAAATTAAAAGTTGGCTTTAATGTACGTTATAACATTCAAAAGGTTGATGGTGCCGGAACATCAGATGTTGGTGGTGCAGGAAGTAACCGGTTAAGGCAATTTACCCGTTATCGTCCGCTCATATTGCCCGGCCAGCAGGAAGATACTTATGATGCTGACCTGGATGCCCGTAACCCCGGCAATGGTTTAAACGAATTGAACCCATTAAAAGTGCTGGAAGCGGAATACAGGAAAAGAACGATTACTGCTTATAACTTTAGCGGCTACTTCAATTATTCAATTGCTAAAAACCTTTCCTGGCGCAGCACTTTTGGTTACGACGTAAACAAAACAGAATCGAAAGCATATGATGATACATTAACAGCTACATCCAGAACATATAACAGGCTGCCCGTTTTAACATTGTCTAATAACGATCGTTACACCATCAACAACTCAAATGTTTTAACTTACTCAAATGGTTCGCTGTTTAAATCTAAACACGGGCTGGATGTGTTGTTTGGGCATGAGATTTATGAAACAGTGAATAAAATCAATTCGCTGGAGGTACGTTATTTTCCTGTTGGTGTAAAACCAGAAGCGGCATTTGCAAACCTTGGCCTTGCATCTGCACCCGCCGGTTTTTCACAACCTAAACCAGCATCTTCAGAAGTAACAACAAGGCAGGTGTCTTTCTTTACAAGCCTTAAATACAACTTTAATAAAAAGTACCTGTTAACCTTTAACTTAAGGGCAGATGGTTCTTCATTGTTTGGGCCTAACTATTCCAGCTCAATTCCTTTAACGGATTCTACCAACAGAAAGTGGGGTTACTTCCCATCTGTATCAACAGCATGGAGAATTTCGCAGGAAAATTTTATGAAGGACATCAATTTTATTAATGATGCTAAAATAAGATTTAGTGTAGGGCAGGCAGGTAACAGCAGAATTAATGCTTATGGTTATACCACCGGTTATATCACCCCGTCAAACGGTGGTTATGGTTTAAGTGATGTATTGGCTTATACATTGGTTACTCCTTCAAGGTTGGGTAATCCCGGCATTACGTGGGAAACGCTGGAATCTAAAAATCTTGGGTTTGATTTGAGTTTTTTAAATAACAGGATAAGCCTGACTGCTGACTTGTATTCTAACACAACCAAGAATCTTTTAATTGAAAATAAATTTCCTGCCACATCGGGTTATACCACACAATATCAAAATGTAGGGTCTGTAAGAAACCGTGGCGTGGAATTGCAATTGGGAGCTACAGTAGTAAAGAGCAAAGATTTTCGCTGGGATGCGAACTTTAATATCAGCTTCAATAAAAATAAAATCCTCAGCCTGGGAAGCAATACACAGTTTACTGCAAACTCCGGCTGGTTCAGCACTGCAAACTCCGATGATTATTTGCTGAAAGTAGGCGAAAGCGTGGGAACAATGTATGGTTTAGTTGTGGATGGTTATTATACAGTAGATGATTTTACAACTACTCCTTATTCCAATGCAGCATATCCAAACCTTACTTACCAGTATAAATTAAAATCAGGGTTACCTAATCCTATATCTGTATTGGCAGATTTAGTGGCACCCGGACAAATTAAATACAAGGATATAAATGGCGATGGTCAAATTACACTGGATGGAGACAGGGCTGTAATTGGTAATGCGCTGCCTAAGTTTACCGGCGGGTTTAATCAAACTTTTGCTTATAAAAATTTCGACCTGAATATTTTCACCAACTTTTCTTACGGTAACGATATTTATAATGCAAACAACCTGGAGTATTCCAATACTTATGGTGTGGATGCAAACGTACTTGCAAAAATGAATGACCGCTGGAAAGTGATTGACAGTAAAGGCAACCTGGTTCAAAAACAAATAAACTCAACAACTACTGTGGGTATTGCGCCAGACCAGCTTGCAGCATTAAATGCCAATGCTAAAATATGGCAGCCTATAAGAACCACTACTGGTTTTTATCCTATGAGCTATGCGGTGGAAGATGGTTCTTTCCTCCGTATCAATAATATAACTTTAGGATACAATCTTCCTAAAACCCTCCTTAAAAGGGCCAAAATTTCTTCATTAAGGGTTTACGCCACCATTTACAATGCAGCTACATTTACCAGTTATTCCGGTTACGATCCTGATGTGAATGCAAAACGTTCAAACCCATTAACCCCGGGAGTAGATTACTCGGCATATCCAAGAGGCCGTACTATTCTTGCAGGTGTAAACTTATCATTCTAAAATGCTAAAACTATCGAACATGAAAAATAAAATTAAAAATTTGAGAAGGCTGATAGCAGTGTTACTTGTTACTGCAGCAATTTCAGTTTCATGTAAAAAATATTTATCGCCGGATCCTATTTCTACTTTTGACCCCAGTTTTGTTTTTGGTAATATTCCCAATGCAAAAGCTGCGTTAAACGGCGCCTATTTTTCTATGGCGGGAGACTTTGGTTATGGCATCCGTGTAAGTTATTATTATGCACATGATGATGATATTATAATGGGTGGCGGCTCGGCGCTGGATCAGTTAAGGCACCAGGAAGCGCATTATACATTGGTGGCCGGTAATACAGATATCGTAAGCACCTTCAACCAGTTTTATGCCGGTATTGAAAGAGCGAACAACTGTATTTATTACATACCTAAAATGCCGCAATACAGCGAAACCGGAAACTCAGCAGATAATATTGAATTAAGAAGAATGCTGGGTGAAGCATTAACAATACGGGCACAGTATTATTTTGAGCTTACCCGTTTATGGGGCGATGTGCCTGCACCATGGATTCCTTCTGCTTTTGCTTCAGATTTATTTCCAAAAAGAACCAGCAGGGATTCTATTTATACCCATATTTTAAATGATTTAACTACTGCAAAAAATTTAATGCCATGGAGATCGGCCGTAACGCAGGACGAACGTTTTACAAAAGGGTCGGCTATGGCACTGCGTGCAAAAATTGCATTGTTTGCAGGAGGGTATTACACAGATTTAAGCGGCCAGATTTTAAGGCGCTCTAATTACCTTGACTATTACAAAATTGCAAAAGACGAATGCTGGGAAATTATGCAGAACAGAACACAGCATAACCTGGCTGCAACTTTTAAAGGGTTGTTTAAAGATGTAATTGATGCACATAAAGCCATGGATCCTGCAGGTGAATTAATAATGCAGGTGGCAATGGCGAATGGTACCAACTCCGACAGTAAAATTGGTTTACAAAACGGTACTAAAATAAATGGTGTGGGTGGTTCATTAGGTAATATGCTGCCAACTTATTTTTACCAGTTTGATTCTACTGACGTAAGAAGAGATGTAACTTTTGTGCCTTTTGAAGTGGTACGTGATGTATTTGGAAGAGGCCATGCAAGCAACAGTATTTACGATGGTAAGTTCAGGAGAGATTGGGTATCAAGCCCTGCGTTTTATTTCAGTATTGGTATAAGTGCCGGCGTTAGTACAACACCTGCATCAAACCAATCGTTACAAAATATGCAGCTGAACTGGCCATTAATACGCTTTGCAGATGTATTGCTGATGTATGCGGAAGCACAAAACGAAATTAATGGTGGTCCTGATGCAACTGCATATAGTGCATTTTCAGAAGTAAGCCTGAGAGGCCACAGTGGAAATGCTGCGTTAGTGCCTGCTAACCCCGGCACAAAAGATGCTTTCTTTAAACTACTTGTTAAAGAAAGAATGCTGGAGTTTGGAGGAGAAGGTATACGCAAATGGGATTTGATACGATGGAATTTATTGGGTAAAGCATTAACAGAAACAAAAGCTAATCTTGCCAATATGGCTGCAGGCACGGCAATGGTGCCTTACACTTACCAGGCCGCACCTCCTGCGTATACTTTAACAGCAACGCTTCCTAAGCAAATGTATTATTATCAAAATGCACTTGCGGAAAACGGGCAAATATGGGCTAACTCTTTTTATAACACAACACCGGCAGTTGCTCCGTTGGATCCTACAAATGGTAATGTGCAATTAACAACTTCTAACCGTGTAAACTGGTTTGCCAATACCAATATAACTACTACCTATGTAAACTATCTTGGTTATGGTTTTACAGATGGCAAAAGCCAGTTGTATCCAATACCACAATCGGCAATAGATGCAAACGTAAATCTTAAGCCGCAAAATTTCGGGTATTAATGTGTTCTCTATAATCGTTTAGTTTTAAGGCTGCCCCCGTGGCAGCCTTTTTAAAATACTGTACAGAAAATGAAATACCTTAAATACAGTTTCTTGTTTTTATTGGTAGCTGCTTTTGCACTGCCGCCAAAGAAAAAAATCAAAGTCTATCTTATTGGCGATTCCACCATGTGTGAGTATACAATAAACAGGGCACCGCTTACAGGATGGGGTATGCCATTTAAATATTTTTTTGATTCTACAGTTACAGTAGATAACAGGGCAAGGGGAGGAAGAAGCACAAGAACATTTATTAGTGAAAACCGCTGGCAACCTATTGCAGACAGTTTGCAGGAAGGCGATTATGTACTGATGCAGTTTGGCCATAATGATGAAGCGAAAGACCCACAGTACAAAGACCGTTACACACCAGTGCCGGATTATAAAACTAATTTGATAAAATTTATTACAGAAACAAGAGCCAAAAATGCCAGCCCGGTTTTAATTACACCGGTTACAAGAATGCGTTTTGATAAAGACGGTAACATACAGGAAACGCATAAAGAATATACAGCGGCAGTTTGGGAGGTTGGTAATGCATATAAAGTTCCCGTGATAGACCTGGATGCAAAAAGTAGGGAATTATTACAGCAATTTGGCCCCGTAAATTCCAAATATCTTTACATGCAATTGGATTCGCTGGAGCATCCCAATTACCCTTCAGGACAAAAAGATAATACACATTTTACAGAATTTGGAGCAAGGAGAATAGCAGAAATTGTATTGGCAGAAATACGTAATTTAAAATTGGAGCTTGCAGAACGAATTATTGTTCCGCCGGTAAAAAAATAAGTAATGAAGAAAGTATTGATTATTATTTTTTGTTTGTGCTTTATAGCAACAGCACATGCGCAGCAATTTATTCCCTTATGGCCCGAAGGCAAAAAGCCCAACAGCAATGGAATAAAAATTACCGACAGTATTTTTAACGAACGCATCTGGCGTGTGGCAACACCGGGCATCTATGCTTTTCCTGTTGCAAAGGCAGACAATAATGGTACATCTGTTTTAATTTGTCCCGGCGGCGGATATGAAAGGGTTTCATACATCTACAATGGTTTTAATTTTGCAAAATGGTATAACAGCATTGGCGTAAATGTATTTGTACTGGTATATCGTTTGCCGCATCAAAAAGATTTAGTGCAAAGGGAGCTGGCGCCTTTGCAGGATGCTCAGCGTGCTATGCGTTTACTCCGTGCCAATGCTGCACAATGGAATTTGCAGGCGGATAAAATTGGAGTAATGGGAATTTCTGCAGGCGGCCACGTGGCAAGCATGTTAGTCACACATGCAACAGATGGGTCTGCAATAAAAGATTCACTGGATAAATTCAGTTACCGGCCCGATTTTATGGTGCTGTTATCACCCGTTATTACAATGGGAAAAATGGCGCATGGCGGCAGCCGGAAAAATTTCCTGGGTGCTGATACATCTGCGGCAATGATAGAAAAATATTCATCAGAAATGAATGTATCAGCTTTTACGCCGCCTGCTTTTATTGTGCATGCATTTAACGACAGCACGGTGAAAGTGCAAAACAGTTTGTTGTTTTATAATGCGCTTGCAGATAAAAAAATAAATGCCAGCCTGCATGTTTTTCCGCAGGGCGGGCATGGTATCAGGTTGGATGAAAACCCCGGCTCAACCGATTTGTGGACAAACTTATTAGAGCTGTGGCTGAAAGAAACAGGATTTGTAAAACCTATTCCGTTTAAATAATGAACAGGCATTGCAAAATATGGTTGAATTGTTGTGCAGGTATTATTTTTTGCCTGTTATTATTTGCAGAAAATGTAACAGCGCAAATGCTGAGTGGTGTAACAGGAGTGCCGGATACGTCTTTCTCCAATCACAGTGCGTTTGTTGGCGCTCTGAAAAAGTATCCTCAAATTAAATTTCCCGTAACAGATACCCTTTTAAATGTTAAGAGCAAATTAAGTGTAACATATTCAAAAGTTGGAAAAAGGAAATTATTGCTTGATGTTTTTTATCCCAAACAAAAAAATAACAATGGCATTGCAGTTATTATAATTCATGGTGGCGGATGGCGCTCCGGCAACCGTATGCAGCACCATGCATTGGCACAGCAACTGGCAGCAAAAGGTTACACTTGTTTTACGCCGGAGTACCGGCTTTCTACAGAAGCATTATTTCCTGCGGCGATATATGATTTAAAAGCGGCTGTACGTTGGGTGAGAAATAATGCTTCAAAATATAATGTTGATACCGGTAAAATTGCTGTTGCAGGCTTTTCTGCCGGCGGGCAACTGGCAGCATTTTTAGCAACCACTGGCAATATGCCTTTGTTTGAAGGAACACAATCAATGCCTTCAACATCATCTTATGTAAATGCATTAATTGATATTGACGGTACTCTTTCATTTGTACATAATGAAAGTTCTGAAATGAGCGACACCAGCAAGCGCATTGGAGCCAGCGCCCAATGGATGGGTTATATGCTGAAAGAAAATTTTGCTTTGTGGCAGATTGTATCTCCCTTAAGCCATGCCGGCAAAAACACACCACCCACATTATTTTTAAACAGCAGCGTTGTACGTATGCATGCAGGCCGTGATGATTTTATTAAAATACTCACACAGCATAATATTTATACAGAAGTACAGACCTTTGAAAATTCACCACATACTTTTTGTTTGTTTGAACCGTGGTTTACACCCACTGTAAATTATATAGATACATTTTTAAAAAAGATTTTTACCAATAATCAACAATGAAAAAAGCAATCTCGTTTTTAGTCGCATTGTTTTTGTTAACCAGCAGCTTTGCACAAACCACCAATCCGCAGCAATACAAATATGTTTTTACTGTTGCTAAAGATGGCACCGGTGATTATATGTTTATACAGGATGCCATTGATGCCATGAGGGTGTATCCGCTGGCGCCAATAACACTTTATATTAAAAATGGAGTGTACAATGAAAAGATTGAACTGCCTGCCAACAATGTGGATGTAACTTTTATTGGCGAAAGCGTGGACAGCACTATTATTGTTTACAACGATTATTCCGGTAAGGGAAAACATACAACATTTACTTCTTACACAGCGAAAATTTCGGGCAACCGTTTCAGGGCAGAGAATATTACGTTTGCCAACAGTGCAGGCCCGGTGGGGCAGGCATTGGCGTTGTATGTGGATGCGGATAAAGCCGTGTTTAAAAATTGTAAATTCCTCGGCAACCAGGATACCATTTTTGCAAGTGGTGAAGATGCAAGGCAGTTGTTTGACAGTTGTTATATTGAAGGCACCACCGATTTTATTTTTGGCCCGGCAACAGTGGTTTTTAAAAACTGCATTATTAAAGCAAAAACAAATTCTTATATAACTGCTGCCAACACAACCAAAGGCAAACAATATGGCTTTGTTTTTATAGATTGTAAAGTAATTGCCGACAGTGCCGTTAATAAATTGTATTTGGGCAGGCCGTGGCGGGCTTATTCCAACACAGTATTTATTAACTGCAGCCTGCCAAAAGTAATTGCACCCGAAGGCTGGAACAACTGGGGCAATGCGGAGAATGAAAAAACAGCTTTTTATGCGGAGTATAAAAATTATGGTGAAGGTGCTGCAACAGATAAAAGAGTGAAATGGGCAAAGCAACTAACCAAACTGCGGGCACAGCGTTACAGTCTGTCGCAGATATTTTATTACCTGAAAGCTGTGGATGAAAACGGTTATGCATGGTTTAATGCACCATCATTAAAAACATTTGATAAATCTTTTTTTGTGAATAAACTGCCTCAGGAGCTGCCGCTTTATAAAGATGCAGTTCCTAACTCAAAACAAACTGCTAATAAAGAAAATTCCACGTTCAAGGATAATGTAACCCGTATTGCAAAAGTGAGTGTGCCCACCATTACCATTTTTAAACCTGTAAAATCAAATGGCAAAGCAGTTATAATTTGCCCCGGCGGTGGTTACTCCATTTTGGCATTTGATAAAGAGGGAACAAAAGTTGCCGAGGAAATGAACCGCTGGGGTGTTACCTGTTTTGTTTTAAAATACCGTTTGCCCGATGACAGCGCCAATATTGATAAAAGCCTGGCGCCATTGCAGGATGCACAACAGGCCATTCGGTTTATCCGCAGCAATGCAAAAGAGTTGGGTGTAAATAAAAATCAAATTGGCATTATGGGTTTTTCTGCAGGCGGGCATGTGGCAAGCACAGCAGCAACGCATTTTAATTTTAAAGCAGATGCTGCTAATAACGATACCACTTCTGTTCGTCCGGATTTTGCGGTATTGGTTTACCCGGTAATAAGTTTCGACAGTACCATTACACACAAAGGCAGCCGCAACAATTTAATTGGCAGCAGGCCCGCTAAAGAAGCAACAGATTTTTTCTCTAACGAATTGCAGGTAACTACCACAACACCTCCGTCATTTTTAGTACACGCCAGCGATGATGGCGGTGTGCCGGTGGAGAACAGTGTGCGCTATTACCAGGCCTGTGTAAAAAACAAAGTGCCGGTGGAAATGCATTTATACCCCAAAGGAGGCCACGGTTTTGGTATGGTAAATAAAACAACAGACGATAACTGGCTGGAGCGCCTGAAGAACTGGTTGAACAGGCTGTAAATTTCATGGCGGGGCAGGACAGCAGAATAATAGTAAATTTTGAATTTGCACCGGCAATGATTGCTGATATGAATGCGATTGCCATTTTAAAGAGTTAACTTCATGCCGCAATTTTAATAACTAATTTATTTTTATGAAACGCTATTGCCTTGCACTGGATTTAAAAGATGACGCCGCTTTAATAGCGGAGTACGAAGCATACCATAAAAATATATGGCCGGAAATTGCAGCAAGTATTGTAAACAGCGGTATTGAAAAAATGGAAATTTACCGCACCGGCAACAGGCTGTTTATGATTATGGAGGTGAACGATAATTTTTCGTTTGAAGCAAAAGCTATAGCAGATGCTGCAAATACAAAAGTGCAGGAATGGGAAACACTGATGTGGAAATACCAGCAGGCGTTGCCGCTTGCAAAACCGGGAGAGAAGTGGATGCTGATGGAAAAGATTTTTGAAATGAAGAAATAGTTGAAGAGTGTATAAAAGTTGAAGTGAGTGACACAACGATGTTGATTAAAGAACAAAAGTTGGTAACAAAAAAATATTTTTAGAAGGAACTATGTTTTCGCCATTGTTGGTCGCCTGACCAACAATGTACGCTTAGATAAAAGTTGAAGGATAGATAAAGATTGAAGTGAGATTATTTTTTCATCTTTCACTGAAAAATGAAAAAATATCAGAACAAGTTCACAACGATGTTGAGCAGAGAACAAAAGCAGGAACAAAAATTATTACATAATCTATAAAATCAATCTCCACTGTTACCTCCCCACCGGGGAGGATAGGAGGGGCCAAGTATGTTTAGTTTAAAAAATAAAAAAGCAGTTATCACCGGTGCTGCAAGCGGTATTGGTAAAGCCATTGCAGTATTATTTGCAAAGCAGGGCGCACAAGTGCATTTGCTGGATATGAATGAAGATGGATTGACTGCTGCGGTAAAAGAAATTAATACAGCAGGTGGTAATGCTGTTGCGCATGCATTGCGTGTGGATGTGCAGGCAGACGTAAAAGCAGTGTTTGAAAAAATTAACGGGCTGGATATTTTGGTTAACTGCGCCGGTATTTCCAACATTGGTAAAGCAGACACCACCAGCGAAGCAGATTTTGACAAAGTAATTAATGTAAATGTAAAAGGCACGTACAATTGTTTGCATGTTGCTATTCCTTACATGAAAGAAAAAAAGAGCGGCATTATTTTAAACATGGCATCTATTGCCAGCAGCGTGGGCATACCAGACAGGTTTGCTTACAGCATGAGCAAGGGCGCCGTGGTAGGCATGACGTTATCTGTTGCAAAAGATTATTTAAGCGATGGGATCCGTTGCAATTGTATTTCTCCGGCACGGGTGCATACGCCGTTTGTAGATAATTTTTTGGCAAAAACTTATCCCGGCCAGGAAAAAGAAATGTATGATAAACTAAGCAAGACACAGCCTATTGGCCGTATGGCCACGCCGGATGAAGTGGCACATTTGGTATTGTATTTATGCAGCGACGAAGCCGGTTTTATTACAGGCTGTGATTATCCCATTGACGGAGGATTTATTAAACTGAATAATTAAAACCCCCTCCGCCCCCTGAAGGGGAACCAACGGAGATTGATACGAAGAGTAAAATTTTTAAAGAAATACAACAATGAAATTAATTCGTTTTGGAAATGAAGGACAGGAAAAACCCGGAGTGCACATTGATGGTGTAAACTATGATGTAAGCGGTTTTATTCATGATTTTAATGAAAGCTTTTTTGCCAATGGTGGTTTACCGCATTTGGCATGGATGCTGGAGCAGCACAAAGGCATGTTGCCAAAAGCTCCTGAAGGAGCAAGGTTAGGTTCACCGGTGGCAAGGCCATCAAAAATTATTTGCATTGGTTTAAATTATGCCGACCATGCAAAAGAAACCAACGCCACACCGCCTGCGGAGCCGGTAATTTTTATGAAAGCCACCACAGCTTTATGTGGCCCGTTCGATAATGTGGTTATTCCAAAAGACGCTGAAAAAACAGACTGGGAAGTGGAACTGGCTGTTGTTATAAGTGCCAAAGCAAGTTATGTAAGCGAAGCCGATGCTATGAATTATGTGGCCGGTTATTGTTTGCATAATGATGTGAGCGAAAGAGCTTTTCAATTAGAGCGTGGCGGCACGTGGGACAAAGGCAAGGGCTGCGATACATTTGCACCTATTGGTCCGTGGCTGGTTACAAAAGATGAAGTGGCCGATGTGCATAATTTAAACCTGTGGTTAAAGCTGAATGGTAAACAAATGCAAAACGGCACCACAGCCAATTTAATTTTTAATATTCCTTTTTTAATAAGTTACGTTAGCAAGTTTATGACCTTGTTACCTGGTGATATTATTTCTACCGGAACACCGGCGGGTGTAGGGCTTGGTTTTAATCCGCCCATTTATTTAAAACCCGGCGATGTAATGGAACTGGGTATTGATGGATTGGGAACGAGTGTACAAACCTGTGTGGCGTATTCTGCGTAATCAGCGCAATCTGCGGGCAATTAAAAAATAAAAAATGAATCTAAACTTAAAAGATAAAGTAATCATTGTTAGCGGCGGTGCCAAAGGCATTGGCGAAGGCATTGTAAAAGTATTGGCAGCAGAAGGCGCTATACCAGTAATCATTGGCCGCAACGAAACAGATAATTTAAAAACTGTTGCTGAAGTAGAAGCCGCTGGTGGCAAAGCAGGGCAAGTTGCAGCAGAACTTACAGAACCTGCCGCCTGCGAAGCAGCCGTAAAAAAAATAATTGCAACCTACAACCGTATTGATGGATTGGTAAACAACGCCGGTGTAAATGATGGTGTAGGTTTGGAAAGCGGCGACTATGAAAAGTTCATGTCATCACTGCATAAAAATTTAGTGCATTATTATTTGCTGGCGCATTATGCATTGCCGGAGTTAAAAAAATCGAAAGGCAGTATTGTAAATATTACTTCTAAAACTGCTGATACCGGGCAAGGTAATACATCTGCTTACGCAGCCAGTAATGGCGGCCGTAATGCATTAACAAGAGAGTGGGCGGTGGAGTTGTTGAAATATGGCATTCGTGTAAATGCTGTGGTGGTGGCAGAATGTTTTACACCGTTGTATGCAAGGTGGATTGAAACATTGCCCAATCCGCAGGAAAAATTAAAAGAGATTGAAGCAAAAATTCCATTGGGCAACCGTATGACAAGTGCAGAAGAAATTGCCAATGCAGTAGCCTTCCTTTTATCATCAGCATCCAGCCACACCACCGGGCAACTGGTGTATGTAGATGGCGGCTATGTGCATTTAGACAGGGCGCTGGCTAACGCTTAACCACTGATTACACTAATTAAATCTAATTACACAAATTTGATAAAATGCTAAAACAGAATTAGTGTAATTCGCCCAAATTCGTGTAATAAAAAGAATAACTAAAATGCAACCCATCAAAACAGCACTATGTTCCTTTGGTATGAGCGGCTGGGTGTTTCATGCACCTTTCATAAATGCTCATAAAGGCTTTGAATTGTATGGCGTGTGGGAACGCACTAAAAATCTTGCGCAGGAAAAATATCCTTCCATTAAAACTTTCAGGGATTTAGATACCATGCTGGCTGATGCCGCCATTGATTTAGTGGTGGTAAACACTCCCAGTATCACCCATTTTGATTATGCAAAAAAAGCATTGCAGGCTGGCAAGCATGTAATTGTTGAAAAACCTTTTACAGCAACTGTTGCAGAAGCGGAGGAATTAATCAGTCTTGCTAAAGAAAAAAATAAACAGCTTTCAGTATTTCACAACCGCAGGTGGGACAGTGATTTTCTTACCGTAAAAAAAATAATTGAAAGCGGCGCCATTGGTACGGTTAAAGAAGCAGAAATACATTTTGACCGTTTTACGCCTGCATTAAGCCCCAAAGCACACAAAGAAGTAAATACACCGGCAGTAGGTGTGGTGTACGATTTAGGCGCACATGTAATTGATGCGGCTCTGCAATTATTCGGTACGCCAACAGATGTGTTTGGAGATATGATGGTAATGAGAGAAAACTCTTTAGTGGACGATTACTTTGAAATATTGCTGTATTATCCTGCTTTTCGTGTGCGTTTAAAAGCCACCATGTTTGCAAAAGCCGCACAGGGTTTTATTATTCATGGTACCAAAGGCAGTTTTGTAAAAAGCCGTGGCGATGTGCAGGAGCCGCAATTGGTACAGCATAAAAATCCGCTTGATGCAGACTATGGCATTGAACCGGAAAACGAATGGGGCTTGCTTAGCTGCGAAAAGGACGGCGTTTTTATAAATGAAAAAATTAAAAGCGAAGCCGGTAATTACCGTAATTTTTATGAAGGCATCTATAATGCGCTTGTTAATAGCAAACCATTGCCTGTAACAGCAGAAGAGGCCGCCAATGTGATAAAAGTTATTGAATGTGCCTACAAAAGTTTTCGTAGTAAAAAAATAGTTGCATTTGCCTGAAAAGTTGCATAAATCACAATTCGTAAAAATCCCGTTTTCCCTCTAATAACCACAGTTTTTTTGTTATGCAATAACGGGAAATCGTTATCGGGAACGATTGCATAAATAAAGGTTTTTTATTGCTTCTCCACCCCGTAAATATTTGGTAAAATTGGGTTGTAAATACGATTGCGAATATTGTTTCAACCCACATATTTTTAACTTTCATTCATCTTTTATAAAAGCATTACTTTATGAGTATTTTAAATCAATTTAGCCTTAAGGGTAAAACTGCCGTTGTTACAGGCTGCGATACCGGTTTAGGTATGGGCATGGCCACCGCATTAGCAGAAGCAGGTGCAGATATTGTTGGCGCTTCAATAGTAGAAGATTATTCAGCAGTAAAAGCAGCAGTTGAAGCAACCGGTGTAAAATTCTCTTATCACCGTGTTGATATTTCTGACCGTACCGCTTTGTATGCATTCATCAATAAAGTGCGTGAAGAAAATAAAAGAGTGGATATTTTGGTAAACAACGCAGGCATCATCATGCGCAAACCTGCAGCAGAACATCCTGATGAATATTGGGATAAAGTGATTGACATTAACCTGAATGCACAATTTATTTTAGGCCGTGAGTTTGGCAGTGATATGATTAAAAACGGTGGCGGTAAAATTATTTTCACCTGTTCATTATTAAGTTTCCAGGGCGGTATTAATGTGCCCGGTTATACAGCAAGTAAATCTGCCGTTGCAGGTTTGGTACGTGCCTTTGGTAATGAGTGGGGCAGCAAAGGTGTGTGCGTAAACGGTATTGCACCGGGTTACATTGCTACTAACAACACACAGGCTTTAAGAGAAGACCCTGAAAGAAGCGCCGCTATCTTAGGCCGTATTCCTTTAGGCCGCTGGGGTGTGCCCGAAGATTTTAAAGGGCCGGTGGTATTCCTTGCATCATCAGCATCTGATTATGTAAACGGTGCGGTATTGTTTGTTGATGGTGGATGGATGGCGAGGTAAAGCCCCTCCTGACCTCCCCCGGGGGGAGGAACTTGCGAAGATTAAAATAAAGTTTAGATAACATTAAATTTTTCAAATGTCAGCACAAAAGATAAATAAAGATAAAATGCCCGGCCTCCCTCTCTCCGGGAGAGGGAACGAGGGTGAGGCCATGCAAATACGTTTTCACAACAGCCCGACCGAAGTTAGCAGGATGAATGCTGAAGAATTACGCAGTAATTTTTTAGTGCAGAACATAATGGTGAACGACGAAATAAATTTTGTTTACAGCCATTACGACCGTGTAATTATCGGCGGTGCCGTTCCTGTAAATAAAACATTAACACTAAAAACATACGACTGCTTAAAAGCAGATTATTTTTTAGAGCGCAGAGAGCTAGGCGTAATTAACGTAGGAGGCGATGGCGAAATAAAAGTGGGTGAAAAAACTTACAGCCTCCGCAAACTCGATTGTTTGTATATCGGTAAAGGCAATGCAAAAGTTTCTTTTAAAAGCAAAAGCAAAAAAGAGCCGGCAAAATTTTACCTGTTATCATCCCCGGCGCATAAAGAATATGCAGTTAAGTTAATGCCACGTGAAAAAGCAGCACCAACCGATTTAGGAACAGTAGTTACCGCTAACCAGCGCACCGTCTACAAATACATTCATGCAGATGGAATAAGAAGTTGCCAACTGGTAATGGGCTTAACCATTTTAAAAGAAGGCAGCGTATGGAATACCATGCCAACGCATGTACACGACCGCCGCATGGAAGCCTATTATTATTTTGATGTTCCCGAAAATCAAAAAGTAATTCACTTAATGGGGCAGCCAACAGAAACAAAACATTTGGTGGTAAGTAATGATGAAGCCATTATTTCGCCGCCGTGGAGCATTCACAGTGGTTGTGGCACCAGCAATTATGGTTTTATATGGGGCATGGCCGGCGAAAATTTTATTTATACGGATATGGACCCGGTTAACATAAATGATTTAAGATAAAACCCTGACGGAGGTTTTTAGCCCCGTCAGCGGTTGAAGAAAAGCTCTTTATTTTTTTGTTACAGTCTGCACCGCTTTAATCATCTTCATTGGCGTCGCACTCTTGTACATTAAAACAATACTAAGCATTACAGAATTCTATTTATAAACGCTTCGTGTTCTTCGTGCCTTTGTGGGAAAATTAAAAAATATGAAAAAGTACACCACTGTTTTTTTGCTTGCAGTTATCACCAGCTTCGCATTTATGCAGCCCGATAAAAAGCCCACTATTTTTTTAATTGGCGACAGCACCTGTGCCAACAAACCATTAGAAGATAACCCGGAAAGAGGATGGGGGCAATTGTTTCCCAACTTTTTTACAAGCGATGTGGAAATACAAAACCATGCAGTAAATGGCCGCAGCACCAAAAGCTTTATTAACGAACACCGCTGGGATACTGTAATGAGCCGCCTTAAAGCCGGTGATTTTGTAATGATACAGTTTGGGCATAACGATGAAAAAGTAAACGACACCAGCCGTTCTGCACCTGCACATACATTGTACAAAGAAAATTTAATTCGTTTTATAAATGATGTTCGTGGTAAAGGCGCCACGCCGGTTTTAATAACACCCGTAATGCGCCGCAGTTTCGATTCTGCAGGAAAGTTTGTGGATTCTCATGGAGATTATCCTGCTGTGGTAAAAGAAGTGGGTGCACAAATGAATGTGGCCGTTATAGATTTACATAAAAGCAGCGAAGCATTAATATTAAAAGAAGGAATTGAAAACAGCAAACGGTTATTCCTCCACATTCCTGCCGGCCATTTTAAAGAGAAAAAAGATAAGGAAGATAATACACACTTTAGTGAATATGGTGCAGCATCAATGGCATCACTGGTTTGCCAGGCTATTAAAGAGCAGCATTTGCCAATGGAAAAATTTTTAGCACCATCGGACTTTAAAGAAAAATATGCATTTGAACTGCCGAAAGTGTACACGCCGCATTTCAAAAAAGATACGTTTAATATTATGAACTATGGCGCAGTGGCAGATGGTTTAACGCTGAACACTGCCGCCATCAACAAAGCGATTGAAGCCTGTGCAAAAGGCGGTGGCGGCACCGTAGTGATACCAAGAGGAAGTTATATCACCGGTCCCATCATTATGAAGAGCAATATTAACCTGCATCTTGATAAAGGTGCATTGGTAATTTTCAGTTCAGACTTTAACCAGTTTCCATTAGTGGTTTCCACTTTTGAAGGTGTGGAAGCAGTAAGGTGCCAGTCGCCGGTTACTGCAGAAAATTTAGAAAACATTGCCATCACTGGCAAGGGCATTATGAACGGCAATGGTTTTTACTGGAGGCCGCTGCCAAAAGATAAACAAACCGAAAGCCAGTGGAAAGCACATTTGAAAAAATATGGCGGCGTGGTTTCTGCAAATGGCAAAATGTGGTATTCATCAGAAAAAGCGCTTAAAGGTTCACTAACCAATAACATTGGTAAAATTGGTGATGGTAAAACGCTGAAGGATTTTGAAGACATCAAAGATTTCCTGCGCCCGAATATGATTCGCATTTTTCAGTGTAAAAATATTTTGATTGATGGTGTAACTTTTGAAAACTCCCCGGCATGGACAACTCATGTAAATGCCAGTGAGCATATCACCATTCATAATTTAACAGTGAAAAATCCGTGGTTTGGCACTAATACAGATGCGCTGGATTTAGAAAGCAGTAAAAATGCATTGGTGGAAGATTGCCATTTTGATACCGGCGATGACGGTATTTGTATAAAAAGCGGCCGTGATGCTGAAGGAAGAAAAAGAGGGTTGCCCACTAAAGATGTAATTGTAAAAAATTGTGTGGTGTATCATTCTCATGGTGGTTTTGTGGTGGGCAGCGAAATGAGCGGTGGTGTAAACAATATGTTTGTAAGCAATTGCACTTTTATTGGCAGCGATATTGGCCTGCGTTTTAAAACCACCCGTGGCCGCGGCGGCATGGTGGAAAATATTTACATAAACAAAATAGACATGAAGAGCATTCCTGCAGAAGCTATTTTGTTTGATATGTATTATATGGCGAAAGACCCTGTTGTGTTATCAGGCGAAAAGCGTGAGCCGCCAAAAGTGGAAACAAAACCTGTGGATGAAAGTACGCCACAGTTCCAGAATTTTTACATCCGCAATGTTACTTGCGATGAAGCTGCCAAAGGGATTTTTGTAAGAGGCTTGCCGGAAATGCACATCAAAAATATTTTGATAGAAAATGCTGTGATGAATGTGGATGAAGGCATAGACATACAGGAAGCAAGCAATATTACTCTGAATAATATTACTATGATGACAAAGAATACCAACCCGGTAGCCTATGTGCTGAACAGTGATAATATTGCCATTAACAATTTAAAATATAAAGACAGTGCCGATGTGCTGGCAATAGTACAAGGTGAACGCAGCAAAGCCATTAGTATTATAAATACGGATGTAACAAAGGCAAAACAAAAACTGCAGGCAGGCTTTGGTGTAACAGAGGCAGAAGTTACATGGGTAGCACCGGCGCCTGCAACCGATATTAAAAAAAAACCAAAGCAAAAGAATAAAAAAGGTTCAGTAAAGTAATGCATTACAAAAGTGATTGCTTTTCTTTTCTAACAAAAAATAAAATTTGCCCGCAAGGGAATTGGATATGAAAAAAATAACACTGATTTTTTTAGTTGTAACAAGCTTACATGCTGTTGCACAAACGCCTGCAGAAAAAATGGCGGCCACTGTTTTAAACATTTGGAAAGACACAGTGCCCATTGGCAGCAATACCAAATGGAGTTATGATATGGGCGTGGTGCTGAAAGGTTTTGAAGGGCTATGGATGAATACGGGCAATGCCAAATACTTTACCGCCATACAGCAGAAGATGGATTATTTTGTAAAAGACGATGGTACAATAAAAGGTTATGAAAAGGAAGAGTATAATATTGATCATGTAAACAATGGCAAATTGGTATTGCTGTTATACCGTGTAACCGGTAAAGAAAAATATAGAAAAGCTGCGGAGCTTTTACGCAGCCAGTTACTCACACACCCACGTACCAACGAAGGTGGTTTTTGGCATAAAAAAGTTTACACCAATCAAATGTGGCTGGATGGATTGTATATGGGTGAACCTTTTTATGCAGAATATGCCATGTTATTTCATGAAGACACTGCTTTTAATGATATAGCCAACCAGTTTATATGGATGGAAAAACATGCACGTGACCCAAAAACAGGTTTGTTATATCATGCATGGGACGAAAGCAAGCAGCAGCAATGGGCAAACAAAACAACGGGCACATCTCCATTGTTTTGGGCAAGGGCCATGGGCTGGTATGCTGATGCGTTGGTGGATGCATTGGATTATTTCCCGGCAAAACATCCTAAAAGAAAAGCATTAATTGATATTTTAAACCGCTTGGTGAATGCCATCGAAAAACAACAAGACGCCAAAACAGGTTTATGGTATGATGTGATGAATTACAGCGGCCGTGGTAAAGAAAAAAATTATTTTGAAGCATCTGCATCATCGCAGTTTGTATATGCTGTGGCAAAAGGTGTACGCAAAGGTTATTTACCTGCGGCAAAAATTGCTATTGCAAAAAAAGGATATAATGGTTTACTGCAGCAATTTTTTAAAGAAGAAAACGGCCAATGGAATTTGCATGGCACAGTAAAAGTAAGCGGCCTGGGCGGCAAGCCTTACCGTGATGGCAGCTTTGAATATTACATGAGTGAGCCTGTAATTGTAAACGATGCAAAAGGTATTGGCGCTTTTATGCTGGCATGTAACGAGATGGAAATGCAGCCAACACAGTCAATAGGAAAAGGTAAAACAGTTTTACTGGACCGCTGGTTTAACAGTGAAAAAAGAAAAGATGCTACCGGTGCAGACACCTACTGGCATTATGTATGGGAAGAAAGAAGCCATCCGGGTTTTTACACACTGGGTCATTTGTTTGAAAGGAATGGCGGAAAACTGGCATCATTGGATGTGGCACCCACTGCTGCAAATTTAAAAGGCGCTTCGGTTTATATTATTGTTGATCCTGATCATGTAAGAGATAACCCAAAGCCAAATTATGTTACAGAAAATGATGCAGCCGTTATTGCCGCATGGGTAAAAGCAGGAGGCACTTTATTGATGATGGCTAACGACAGTAACAATTGCGACTTACAGCATTTTAATATTCTTGCAGGAAAGTTTGGTGTAAAATTTACAGACAAGAGTTTAAATATGGTGAAGAATGATCAGTTTGAACAGGGAGTGGTATTACCGGGAGCTAATAACCCTGTTTTTAAAACGCCGGCAAAAATGTATTTAAAAGAAATAAGCGCACTGGAAATAAAAGCACCTGCCGTTGCCAATGCAGTAAAAGATGGCGATGTAATTATTGCCACGGCACAATATGGCAAAGGCAAAGTATTAATAGTTGGCGACCCGTGGTTATACAATGAATATGCAGATGGAAGAAAATTGCCGCTGGAGTATGAAAATTATAAAGCAGCTGCCGATTTAGTGCAATGGCTGTTGAAGTAACGATTTAAAAGTTGTAAGCCTGGGCTTTTCGAAGGCAGAAGGTAAATTGAATTAAACGGTTTCTACAAGCTCAACCTGGCAGTCCCGGTGTTGAGGTTTTTTTAAAATGAAGTATGATGCAATTGATTAAAAAAATATTCTTTATTACGGTTGTATTTTTTACAGCCAGTAATGTTTTTGCACAACAGGAAATTACTGTTGCACAGGATGGCACTGGTAATTTTAAAACCATACAGGAAGCTGTAAACAGTTTGCCTGCGGCAGATAATAAAACGCAGCGCATTATCCTTATAAAAAAAGGTACGTACAACGAAAAAATTTTTATAGATAAAAATTTTATTACGCTGCGTGGCGAAAGTCCGCAAAGTACTGTTATAAGTATTTCGCAGGCAAGGGATGAATGGCGTTGCAGCAACAAAGATGATTATGGTACGGCTGCTATTAATTTACAGGGCAGCGATATTACACTGGAAAATTTATCTTTTATAAACAGTTATGGCAAGGATGCGAAAGAAGATAAAGAGATTGTTTGCCCCAATGAAGCCAACAGTAAAAAAATAATTAAACCCGGAGGCCATCAAATGGCACTGCGTTCTTTTAAAACAACAAGGCTGATTGTAAAAAACTGCATCTTCCGTGCTTATGGCGGCGATACTGTTAGCCCGTGGAATACGTGGGAAGGAATGTTTTATTTTAAAGACTGTGTAATGGAAGGCGGGGTGGATTTTTATTGTCCACGTGGCTGGGCGCTTGCAGAAAATTGCCAGTTTATCTGCCACAATAATAACGCAGCCATATGGCACGATGGAAGTGATGTGCAATCATCAAAAACTGTTTTGCTTAACTGTAGTTTTATTGGTGATGATGGGTTTAAATTAGGCCGTTACCACAGGGATGCACAGTTTTATTTATTAAACTGCAGCTTTCCTAAAAATATGGCCGATGCAGAAATTTACTGGGTGCCATCAAAAGAAAAAAGAGACAGTTTAAAATGGGGCAAACGAATCTACTACTATAACAGTCACCGTAAGGGCGGCGATTATGTATGGCATAAAGATAATTTACCGGAAGGGTTTGGTATAAATGATTTTAATGCAGCGTGGGTATTTGATTATAAATGGAATCCCAACAATGAGGGAGTAAAATTAAATCCTGTTGGTGCACCGGAACCACCTGCAGCAACTGTTGCCACAACGCAAAATGGCGACCCTGTTGCTGATAACATGTTATTATACCAGCGGAGCAACGGCGGTTGGCCAAAGCATTTTAAAGAAAAAGCGGTTGATTATAAAAAAACATTGTCGCCCACAGAACTGGAAGAATTAAAAGCCGGTTACGAAAAAGGTATTGATGCCACCATTGATAACAACGCCACCACTAAAGAAATAAAATATCTTGCTGAAGTTTATAAAAAACAAAATGACAACCGCTATTTAACGGCAGCAACAAAAGGTATTAATTATTTACTCACTGCACAATATGCCAATGGCGGCTGGCCACAATATTATCCTGATTTTAGCAGTTACCGCAGCCAGGTTACATATAACGATAATGCAATGATAAATGTACTGAACGTAATGCAGGATATTGCCGAAGGTAAAAATGATTTTGACGTAATTGATAACAGTTATAAAACTAAATGCAGTACTTCTGTGCAAAAAGGTATTGAGTGTATTTTAAAAACACAGTATAAGCAAAACGGAGTGTTAACCGTATGGTGTGCTCAATACAATGCAAAAACTTTAGTACCAGAAATGGCCCGTAAGTTTGAGCTGGCATCTTTAAGTGGCAGTGAGTCGGTTGGTATTGTGCGTTTTTTAATGCGCCAGCAAAATCCATCAAAAGAAATTATTGCAGCCGTTAATGCCGCAGTAGATTGGTTTAAAAAGGTAAAAATTACAGGATACAACATACAAGAAATAAAAGCGCCCAATGAAGCAAGCGGGCGTGACAGAATTGTTGTTAAGGACGATGCCAATACAATGTGGGCACGCTTTTACGATTTAAAAACGAATGAACCATTTTTTGCAGGGCGTGACAGCCAGCCAAGGAAAACACTGGCAGAAATAGAAAACGAACGCAGGGTGGGTTACTCTTATTATGTAACAGCTCCTGCTAAACTGATTGATGAAGAATATCCCAAATGGGCAGCCAAATGGGGCGTAAAATACTAAACTAAAAGGAGGACTTATGACACTGTCAAAATTCACATTAAAGAATATAAACGCAGCCGTTGTTGCTAATGTGCCGGATGATGTATTTGAATTGCCGGAGAAAGTGCTGCAATTTGGCACCGGCGTTTTACTACGTGGCTTGCCCGATTATTTTATTGATAAAGCCAACCGTGCCGGTGTGTTTAACGGAAGAATTGTGGTGGTAAAATCAACCAGCGGTGGCGATAGTGTTGCATTTGAAAAACAGGACGGTTTATATACATTATGCATTCGTGGGCTGGAAGATGGAAAACAGGTTGAAGAAAATATTATTTGCTCTGCAATCAGTCGTGTGCTTTCTGCAAAAGATGAATGGGCCGCTGTTTTAAAATGTGCTCATAACCCGGAAATGCAAATTGTAATTTCCAACACAACGGAAGTAGGTATTGAACTGGTTAAAGAAGATATTCACCAGCATCCGCCGGTATCTTTCCCTGCTAAGTTATTAGCATTTTTATATGAACGCTACAAAGCATTTGATGGCAGCAGCCAGTGCGGTATGGTGATTGTACCAACAGAACTGATTACTGACAATGGTAAAAAATTAGAATCGATTGTGTTTGAGCTGGCGCATTTAAACGGGCTGGAAGAAAATTTTATTGAGTGGCTGGAGAAACATAATCATTTCTGCAATTCTTTAGTTGACCGCATTGTACCGGGCAAACCAGATGCGGCTGCCAAACAAAAATTGGAAAACGAATTGGGTTACCAGGATGACTTAATTACCATGAGCGAAGTATATCGCTTATGGGCAATTGAAGGCGATGAAAAAGTAAAATCAGTTTTAAGTTTTGCATCGGTTGATGCAGGTGTGGTAATTACACCTGACATAACAGTGTTTAAAGAATTAAAACTTCGTTTATTGAATGGTACGCATTCGTTAAGCTGCGGCGTGGCATTTTTAGCAGGCATCACTTCAGTAAAAGAAGCAATGGATGATAAAACTGTTTCTTCATTCATCAAAAATTTAATGACGGAAGAAATTGCGAAAGCAATTCCGTACAATTTGCCACAGGCAGATGCACAGGCTTTTGCCGCCAAAGTGCTGGACCGTTTCCGCAACCCAAGTATAGAACATCACTGGATAAACATTACACTCAACTTTACACAAAAGTTGGAAATGCGGGTGGTGCAGGTATTGCAGCGTTATGCAGAACTGTATAAATCTGTTCCCGAAAATTTTGCGATGGGCTTTGCAGCTTACATTGTGTTTATGCACCCTGTAAAAAAAGAGGGTGATGTATATTATGGCAATGCTAACGGTAAAGATTATCCAATTAAAGATGTAAAAGCCGGTTGGTTTTATGAGCAATGGAATAACTTTGCACCACAGCAGCTGGTTAAAAATGTTTTAAGCAATGCGGCGTTATGGAATACAGACCTTTCCGCAATACCCGGCTTTGCAGAAAAAGTTACTGAGAATGTAGAGGACATTTTGGCTAATGGAATGACCGCAATATTGCAGCACTCAACAGAAAAAATTTAATAATAGAAATGAAGCAGAAGGTTTTAAAAGTTCACCCAAAGGATAATGTACTGGTGGCTTTAACAGATTTAAAAAAAGGCGACGTAATTGAATTTGAAGGAACATCCTATTCCCTGCAGGATGATGTAAAAGCAAAACACAAATTCTTTACAGAAGATTTAAAGAAAGGTGATAATATTATCATGTACGGAGTATTGGTGGGTAAAGCACAATACGACATTGCCAAAGGCAGTTGGATGAATACTGACAACACCAAGCATGCTACAGAGCCTTATGCTTACCGTAAAACAAATTTTGTATGGACGGCGCCGGATGTATCAAAATTTGCAGGCCGCACATTCAATGGTTACCACCGCAGCGATGGAAGGGTTGGCACTGCTAACTACTGGCTTTTTGTACCAACTGTATTTTGCGAAAACAGGAATATGGATGTAATACGTGAAGCCATGCACAATGAACTGGGCTATGCCGTTACAGATAAATACAAACGTTACACACACCAGTTAATTGAAGCCATGAAAAATGGCGAAGCAATTGACAATGTAAATTTATTTGCGCCGCCGCCTGCAAAGCAGGAACGTGTTTTTAAAAATGTGGATGGCATAAAATTTTTAAATCACCAGGGTGGTTGTGGCGGCACCAGGCAGGATGCCGGTGTGCTGGGTAAATTATTAGCCTCTTATGCTAATCATCCAAATGTTGCCGGTGTAACAGTGCTGAGTTTGGGTTGTCAAAATTTACAGACAAACGATTTTTTAGCAGAGTTGAAAAAGTTCAACCCCAACTTTGATAAACCCATGTACATTTTTGAGCAGCAGCAATCGCAAAGCGAAGAGCAACTGATTGCAGAAGCTATTAAAAAAACATTTGAAGGCCTTGTTGAAATAAATAAAATAGAACGCAAGCCTGCTCCATTAACCGATTTATGTATTGGCGTAAAATGCGGTGGCAGCGATGGTTTCAGCGGCATCAGTGCCAATCCTTCTGTTGGTTATTTAAGCGATTTAGTGGTGGCACTGGGCGGTAAAATTTTATTGGCAGAGTTTCCTGAATTATGCGGTGCAGAACAAAACTTAATTGACAGAACTATTGATGAAGCATCAGCCAATAAATTCATTCACTTAATGGGTACATACAGCGAGCAGGCAGAACGTGTAGGCAGCGGCTTTTACATGAATCCATCACCCGGAAATATTAAAGACGGTTTAATTACCGATGCTATAAAAAGCAATGGCGCTGCATTAAAAGGCGGCACTTCTCCTGTGGTTGATGTGCTTGATTATACTGAGCAGGCAACAAAACCCGGTTTAAGTTTGGTATGCACGCCCGGTAACGATGTGGAAGCAACCACCGGTAAAGCGGCCAGCGGTGCTACGTTAATTTTGTTTACAACCGGTTTAGGTACACCAACAGGTAATCCTGTTTGCCCCACCATTAAAGTAAGCACCAACAGCAATCTTACAAAAAGAATGAACGACATTATTGATATTGATTGCGGCCCTGTGGTGGAAGGCGAAAAAAATATTCAGCAAATGGGAGAAGAGATACTGGAGTATTGCATTAAAGCCGCCAGTGGCGAAGTAATACCCAAAGCAGTGTTGCTGAACCAGGATGATTTTATTCCGTGGAAAAGAGGTGTAAGCTTGTAGCCACTGTACCCTAAACTTATTTTGTTACAATAATCATTTCTTTGAAACGGTTTTAAAGCAAATACTTTTTTGTAACAAACATTTGTTTTTCATGGCAGCATCGTTGTGTCACTCACTTGTACATTTAGTTCTTTATTCAACGCTTCAGGGTCGCACCTGTTTTAACATCAGTGTTAATCTGTGCAATCCGTGGCAAAATAAAAATACATGAAACAGTTTTTAGACGAAAATTTTCTGTTGCAAAGCAAAACAGCACAAACCTTATATCATGAGTATGCAAAGCCGATGCCCATCATCGACTATCATAATCATTTACCACCCGACCAAATTGCCGGCAATATCAACTTTGGCAACATAACACAGGCATGGTTGTATGGCGACCATTACAAATGGAGAGCCATGCGTACAAACGGCATCAATGAAAAATATTGCACCGGCAACGCAAGCGATTTTGAAAAATTTGAACAATGGGCTGCAACGGTGCCTTACACTTTACGCAATCCGCTTTACCACTGGACCCATTTAGAATTGCAGCGTTATTTCAATATTCATACAATACTCAATGCAGGCAGTGCCAAAAAAATTTTTGACGAGGCTTCTGCATTACTGCAAACAAAAGAATACAGTGTGTGGGGTTTGCTTACAAAAATGAATGTAAAAACACTTTGCACTACCGATGACCCAACGGATACATTAGAATATCATCAGCAAATTGCAAAAAGCGATTGCCCGTTTAAAGTAAAGCCGGCTTTCCGTCCTGATAAAGCAATGAATGTGGATGATGTGGCAACGTTTAATGCTTACGTTGATAAAGTGCAGGCCGCTGCAAATGTATCGGTAAGCAGTTACAGCGATTATTTAAAAGCATTAAAGTCACGTCACGACTTCTTTGCTGCCAATGGCGCCAGCGTATCAGACCACGGGTTGGAACAGATTTATGCAGAAGATTATACCGAAGCAGAAATAACCGGCATCTTTAATAAAATAAGAAGTGGCAAAGCGCTTGACCAATCCGAAAATTTAAAATTCAAATCGGCCATGCTGATTGAGTTTGCTAAATGGGATCATGAAAAAGGCTGGGTGCAGCAATACCATTTAGGTGCGTTGCGTAATAACAATGCAAGAATGTTATCGTTGCTTGGCCCTGATACCGGCTGGGACAGTATTGGTGATTTTCCGCAATCAAGATCAATAGCTAAGTTTTTAAACAAGCTGGATACAACCGATCAACTGGCTAAAACAATTTTATACAATTTAAATCCTGCCGATAATGATTTAATGGCTACCATGATTGGTAATTACAATGATGGCAGTGTAGCAGGTAAAGTACAGTTTGGCAGCGGTTGGTGGTTTTTAGATCAGAAGCAGGGCATGACCGATCAAATAAATTCATTAAGTAATATGGGTTTGCTCAGCAGGTTTGTGGGCATGCTTACAGACAGCAGAAGCTTCTTGTCATATCCACGCCACGAGTACTTCCGCCGTTTATTATGTAATATGCTGGGTGAAGAAATTGAAAATGGTGAATTGCCAAATGACATGGCATGGACAGGGAAAGTGGTGCAGGATATTTGTTATAATAATGCAAAAACTTATTTTCAATTTTAAATACAGCAGAAAAACCCTGCCATAGTTCTTTAACGGCCTTCAATTGAAGGCCGTTGTTTTTTATATTTGAGGATTATATGCACAAGCAGTTTTTTATATTTTGTATTACAATGCTTTTTAGTAAAATGCTTTTTTGCCAAAGCAGCATTGCAGGCATTTGGGAAGGCCAGTTTATTATGAACGACGGTATATTGGGAAATCCCAAACTGATGGTGGAAGTTTATGATGTAAAAGACTCTTCATTTTCGGGCATTACCCATTTGTATTATGAAGGCAATAAGTATGAACATTATAAAATGATTGGCTGGTATTCTAAAAAAGATTCGCTGTTGGTTTTTAGAGAAGCAAGCACCATTGCCGTTGATTTGGGAATTTTTGGCAATTGCCTGGGCACTTATATGACCACACTTAAAAAAGAAGGAAAAAATTTATACCAGCATGGTTACTGGACAGCCAATATAAAAAACTGTACTACTAACTCACTTATATGGCTGCAAAAAAAAGTACCCGAACAAACCAAACCTGTTGTGAAAACAAAAGAGCCTGCTGTTAAGCCTGCTATTAAACCTGCTGTAAAGGAAAATCCATTGCAAAAGCAAACAGCACCCGTTGTTACACCGCCCAATAATATACCACCGCCTGTAACAGTTATTAAAAGCAATTCAATGCCCGTTCCCGAAAAAATTGCACAACGGGAAACCGATGTACAATCTTTAATAGAAATTGCAGCAGCAGATAAAGATTCAGTAAAAGTGGATATTTATGATAATGGCGAAATTGACGGAGACTCTGTATCGCTTTATTTTGATAAAGAATTATTGGTAAATAAAAAACTGATTACTGCTAAACCATTAACGTTTTATGTAAGCCTTCAAAAATCAAACCCTATATCGCATTTGCGGCTGGTGGCAGAAAGCCTCGGTTCCATACCGCCCTGCACAGCGCTGATGGTTGTAACCACAAAAAGCAAAAGATACGAAGTGCGCCTGAGCAGCAATTTCAAAAAAAATGCGTCGGTAGAATTGTTTTTAAAAGAGTGAGTGTAACCTGTAATGTTAATTGTTAAAGCATGAATTTACTTTCGTAAAATCTTCTCCATTGCTTTACCCTTTGCCAGTTCATCCACCAGTTTATCTAAGTAGCGTATTTGCTGCATCAGCTTGTCTTCAATATCTTCCACACGGTAACCGCAAATTACACCGGTAATGAGCGATACATTGGGGTTTATCTGCGGTGCTTTTGCAAAGAAAGTTTCAAAATCAGTTCTGTCACTTAAGTGTTTTTGCAATGCTTTGTTGCTATAACCGGTAAGCCAGCACATAATTTCATCCACTTCTTCTTTAGTGCGGCCTTTCTTCTCCGCTTTTTGAATATAATGCGGATATACACTTGCAACGGCGGTTTTAAATATACGGGTGTTATTCATTATTGCAAACTAATAAAAAAATCCACTACTTTTTCTTCAGCTATTTGTTTGTTAATTCAGTTGGTGTCAGTTCAAACTCTTTTTTGAAAGCAAAGTAAAAATGTGATAAGTCTTCAAAGCCTAAATCAAGATAAAAGTCTGCCGGCCGCTGTTTCTTTTTTTCTATTAAAAACCTTGCTTCCTGCAACCGTCTTTTAATAAGCCACCGGCTGGGTGTGGAGTTATATATGGAGTGAAAATCTCTTTTAAAGGCAGATAAACTTCTTCCTGTAAGAAAAGCAAAACGCTCCATGCTTACATTAAACTTATAGTTCTGTTGCATAAATTTTTCTAGGTCAATCCGCCCCGGTTTTCCAAAATCAAAAAGAATGTCTGATAATCCGGGTTGTAATTGCAAAAGAATGAGCAGCAGTTCCTGTCTTTTAATGTTTTCAAACTGCCTGTTTATTTTTCCTGTCCTGTCGTAATAAGTTTCAAGCGAAAGCAGGAAGTTATCGATAAGTTTATCTTTTTTAAGCCTGATGAATGTATCTTTTGTGTAACTATTTTTAAACAGGATATTGTTCTCTTTCCGGAATTCCTTTAAGAATGGTTCATCAAAAAAAATAACCACTTTTTCAAACTCATTCTTGGCTTTTACCTTGTTATACCTGCACAACCTGTTTTTTCTTACAATGCAGCTTTCGCCGGGTTTAAGCACAAAGTGTTTGCTGCCGTCATACCCGTTCATTGCGCCTTTAATAAGAAACACAAAAAAATGCGCTGCAATAAATTGTTCGTCTGAAATTGCAGGCCCAAGTACACAGGATTTTATTTCTGTGATTTTCATTTTGCTAATTCAATAATGTCGTCCACTTCTGCAATTTGTTTTGGGTAACCTTTTGCAACAGCATTAATCATGGCTTGTCCTACCTGCTTTAAGGTGAGTGTTTTTGCAGGAAAAAATGGTGCTATTAATGGCCCCATAATTTTGTAAATGGTTTTCACATTTACCTGTCCTTTCGTTGCTTTCATTATGGCAGGCCTGAAATTGTATTGCCCTTTAAACGGCAGCTTCATCAACGCATTTTCTGTTCTGCCTTTTACCCTTGCCCACATAACTTTGCCTTTTTCTGTGCTGTCCGTTCTGTTTCCTGATACATAAATAAATGTCATGGCAGGATTGAGTTGTGACAAAGTTGTAGCAAATGGAACAACAAAATCGTACGTTTTTTTTGTAAAACTTTCTTCGTTTTCACCTACCGAACTTACACCTGCGCAAAAGAAACAGGCGTCATAGTTTTTTAATATTGCTGCATGATTTTTAGCCTCAGAAAAATCTTTTAATAGGAGTTCTTTTACTTTTGAGTTTGAAATAGTATAGTGTTTTCTGCCAATTACCAGTACTTCTTCAACAGCCGGGTTTTCTATACATTCAAACAAAACACCTTCGCCAACCATTCCTGTGGCACCTGTTAGTATTACTTTCATACGGTTATAATTTTTAAGTCAATTAAACTGTTTGCAGTTGCTAAAATAGCATCTTCTGCCGAACGGGGTTTCCAGCCCAGCATTTTTTGTGCTTTTTCGCTGCTTGCTTCTTTATTCATACCTAATAAAGGAACAACTGCTTTTAATTTTGTATTAAATAAGGCTAGTAATTTTATAATCCAGTTTGGCAATTCTTTGCCTGGAACTTTAGAAGCTTTTTCGCCTAAATTATTTTTGAGAATATTTGCAACATCCAAAATGGAAAGTCCTTTTCCTGTTGATGCAATAAAACGTTGCCCGTTAGCCTGTGGCAAAGTCATCGCTTTAAAATGCAAATCAGCAACATCACGAACATCAACATACGATGAAGTAATTTTTGGGCAGGCTCTCATCTCTCCATTCAGCATTTGCTTAATATTTTGAATAGAATGCGAAAAATCATTAGCTAAAACCGGGCCTAAAACTCCTGTTGGGTTCACTACGGAAAGTTCCATTCCGGCTCCTTCATTTTTTATAAAATCCCAGGCTGCTATTTCTGAAATTGTTTTGGAACGTTGATAAGGAGCAACAGTTTCATTTAGCACTGTCCAGTCTTCTTCCGTATATGGAGTTGTTTTATTTGTTCCCATTCCAACAGCTCCAAAAGCAGATGTTAATACCACCCGTTTAACACCTGCTTTCCTTGCGGCTCTTAATACAAATAACACTCCGTTTTTTGCAGGAATAACAAAATCGTCAACCGTAGCCGCATTGGTGAATGGAGTTGGAGATGCGACATGAATTACATATTGGCAATCTTTAACCGCATTGTGCCAACATGCTTCATCACTTAATTCTGCTTCTATAAAAGATACATCGCTTATATTTTGTATTCCACCATTTTTAAGCATTTGTTTTACCAAATCGGCTTTGTTTAATGAACGAAGTGTTGCTCTTATTTTATATCCATTATTAAGTAAAGCAATCATACAGTAAGTGGCGATAAACCCTGAACCTCCTGTAACTAATACTGTTTGTTTATTTTCCATTTGTTTAAATTAATGATACAAAATTCAACAATTAACAGGGTAATTTATTTGTTGAAAAGTCCATTTGTGTTTGCTGGAAAGTTCAAGTGTATTGCTGTTTTACGGGGTTGTTTAAAAAATTTACCGCCGGGTATTTGTATATCTATGCTGAAATAGTTGCTCCAGCTAATAAGTTGACGTGTACCAAGCCTTGCTATTGCACTCGGTAAAAAATAATACTGAAATTACCACTCACAAAAAAGCCCCTCATTTCTTCGGGGCTTGTCTTTATATTTTTACTTTCATCACCAGTTTTTTTATCGGCTTGTCATCCACCGCTATCATGGGTGCATGTACATCTTCCGGGTAAAAAATGGCAAACTGCCCGTCCGTTAATTGAAAATACATATCGGGCACATCGTTAAAAAAGCTTACATCTTTTTCAGGGTTGTATTCGCCTTTTGGTGCGGTGCAGTTTTGGCGGGGTTTCCAGCCAATGGTTTCTTTACCACGTATGCAAATTTGTATGTCAATATTCTTATCATGGCATTCAAATTTTGCAATACTTTCTGCAGCACTCATGCCTTCTTTATCAGAGTATATTGCTTTTAACCCTTCAGCAATATCGCTTTTGCCAATTTCGGCATTGAGTAAATCAACACTTTTAATATAAGTTGCCGCCGCCTCAAATAAAGGATGCAGGCTGGTGTATTTGTGCAGGTTAGCTAATGTATCTATAATCATAGTATTTTTTTGAAAGGTTGGTTATGAATTATAAGATATGAGTTATGAGTGTTGTGTAACAGTTGCTTTACTCATAACTCATCATTCATAACTTATAACATTTAAAAATATTAACGTTGTACACGTCCACTGCCATCACCCTTCATCAATTCTTTCACATCGCTTAAAGTGGCGTGGTTTAAATCGCCGGGTATAGTGTGTTTTAATGCAGAGGCAGCAACACCAAATTCGGCAGCGTCTGCTGTGCTCATACCTGTAACCAGCCCGTAAATTAAACCGCTGGCAAAACTGTCCCCACTGCCCACACGGTCAATAATACGCACACTGTATTTTTTGGTATGATAAAAATCTTTACCATCATATACCAAAGCGCTCCAGCCATTATCGCTGGCGCTGTAGCTTTCTCTTAACGAAGAAGCAATAAATTTAAAATTAAACTTCGCCTGCATTTGCTTAAACACATCTTTGTAACCATCCAGGTTAAGTTCGCCTTTGGTAACATCGCTGTGCGCTGCTTTAAAACCTAAACAGGTTTCAGCATCTTCTTCGTTGCCTATACACACATCTACAAACTGGCACAGTTCGCTCATTACTTTTTGCGCTTTTTCTTTGCTCCACAATTTTTTGCGGTAGTTTAAGTCAATACTGGTGGTAATGCCTTTTGCTTTAGCAGCTTTTAAAGCAGCCATTGTTAAAGCAGCCGCTTTATCACTTAATGCAGGTGTAATACCGGTGGTATGAAACCAGTCTGCACCATCAAATATTTTATCCCAGTCAAATTCGCTGGCATCAACATCAGCAATAGATGCACCGGCACGGTCGTACACCACTTGAGATGCTCTCATGCTGGCGCCGGTTTCTAAAAAGTAAATACCCAGGCGGTCGCCGCCACGGGCAATATATTGTGTATCCACACCATAACGGCGCAGGTGGTTAATAGCGCTTTGGCCTATTGGGTTGTTAGGTACTTTGGTAACAAAAGTTCCGTTTTCGCCATAGTTGCAAATAGCTGCAGCCACGTTAGCTTCGCCGCCACCGTAAGTAACATCAAAAGTATCGGCTTGCACAAAACGTTTATAATCGGGAGTAGAAAGACGGAGCATGATTTCTCCGAGTGTAACAACTTTTTTCGGCATCGTTAAATATATTACAGGTTTAAAAAATAAAATGAGGCCTCAAAGATGATTATTTAATTGCACTTTGCGTAATGATTACCTTACAAATTGCCCTTAAATTTACGTAATCGTTTGCGTAAATACATACTAACCGTTTCTGCAATTGATTGCAAAAATTTGGTACTTTCACTGCCTAAAAAAACTAACGATGGCTAATAAAGAAGAAATTTTAAACGGTATTATTGAACAGGGTTTTTTGCCCCTGTATTTTAATAAAGATACACAGGTAAGTATAGACTTAATGAAAACACTGTATAAATGCGGTGTTAAAAGTTTGGAATATACCAACCGTGGAGATGATGCGCTGAACAATTTTAAAGCCATGAAGGCAGTACGTGATGCAGAATTGCCCGGTATGAAACTGGGTGTGGGTACTATTAAAAATGTAAAAGATGCACAGGCTTTTATTGATGCAGGTGCCGACTTTTTAATTGGCCCGGGTTACGAACAGGGCGTTGCCGACCTTGCCAACAAAACCGGTGTTTTTTACAGCCCCGGTTGTATGACACCAAGCGAAATTATTACTGCAGAAAACAACGGGGTGCAACTGGTAAAACTGTTTCCCGGTAATATTTTAGGCCCTGAGTTTATGGCAGCAGTTAAAGAAGTGTTCCGCAATTTAAAGTTTATGCCTACCGGTGGTGTGGATTTAGATTTGGGCAACCTGAGTGCCTGGTTTACTGCCGGTGTTTGCGCTGTGGGTATGGGCAGTAAACTGATTACTAAAAAAATTATGGAAGAGAAAGATTACGCCACACTGGAATCTAAAATTAAACAGTGCTTTGATTTAATTAAAGAAGCAAGAAAATAATACGGTAACTTCAGCCACCTGAACCGGGTGGCTTTATCTTTTAAACAACGATTATGCTAAACGAAAAAATTGGTAAATACCGGTGGACGATTTGCGGCCTGATATTTTTTGCAACAACTATTAACTATATCGACAGAAATGTGATTAGTTTCATGAAATCATATTTTACCGAAAGTAAGGGCTGGACAGATGCAGACTACGCCAATGTTGAAATTACTTTTAAAATTTTTTATGCCCTTGGTATGCTGGGCGCCGGCAGAATAGTTGATAAGCTTGGAACAAAAATTGGTTACGGCATCTATACGTTTTTATGGAGCCTTATGGGTGTATTAACAGCATGTGTAAATACGGTGCTGGGTTTTCAAATTGTACGTGGAGCATTAGGTCTTACAGAGTCGGGCAATTTTCCTGCTGCTATTAAATCTGTTGCTGAATGGTTTCCAAAAAAAGAAAGAGCCCTGGCTACCGGTATTTTTAATTCAGGCGCAAATATTGGTGCTATAGTTACACCTATTGCCGTGCCGTGGATATTGCAAAACTACAGCTGGCAAACAGCTTTTATTGCAACCGGATTATTGGGTTTCATATGGTTGATATTATGGGTTATTTATTATGAAAAACCTGCAAAACAAAAAAGATTAAGCGCTGCAGAACTGGCCTATATTGAAAGTGATAAAGATGAAGCTGTGCAGGCTGTGGATGATGGAGTAAAAGTATCGTGGTGGAAACTGCTGGGTTTTAAACAAACATGGGCTTTTGTAATTGGTAAATTTTTAACAGATCCTATCTGGTGGTTTTATATTTTCTGGCTGCCTGATTTTTTTGAAAGTGTATATAAAATAAAACTGCAGGCAGCAAGCTGGCCGGTGGCTACAGTATATATCATTTCAACCATTGGCAGTGTTGGTGGTGGCTGGCTGCCCTTATATTTAATAAAGAAAGGATGGCCTGTATTTAAGGCACGTAAAACAAGTATGCTTATTTATGCATTTTGTGTAATACCTATTTTCTTTGCATTGGTTTTGGGTAAAATAAATATGTGGTGGGCAGTGTTGGTAATAGGCATTGCGGCTGCAGCCCACCAGGCATGGAGTGCTAATATATTTACAACAGTAAGCGATATGTTTCCCAAAAAAACTACGGCGTCTGTAACGGGTATTGGTGGTATGTTTGGTGGATTGGGCGGTATCTTTTTATCGCTGTTTGTACAAAAACAAATGTTTGTGCATTACAGGGCCATTGGCCAAATTGAAACTGCTTACTACATCATGTTTGCTGTATGTGCCTTATCGTATCTTTTAGGCTGGCTCATCATGCATATCCTTATTCCTAAAATGAAAAGGGTAGAAGTGTAATTTCAATTATTAAGTATACGGTATTATAATGCAAAGCGGCTGTTCCTTTTTTAAGAACAGCCGCTTTTTTTATAAACTTATTTCTTATGCTTGTGCTATAATTTTTTCAATCCTTTTATTGCCGCTTTATCTGCTTCAAAAATACTAATAGCATAACCACCGCCTTCTGCGGCCCATTGCTTTAACTTTGATTTATTAGTTACTGCAAACTTCTTTATTTCATAAGCCTGCGGATTGGTTTTATAATTTGCTGTTGGCGCATCAGCGTAAACTGTAGCAATGTAAGTTTTACCGGCATCTAAAAAATCAAAATTAATAGTGGATATTCTGCCGCCATTAACGCCCGTAACATTTCCCACAAACCAGTTATTAGTGCCTTTGGCTTTTCTTGCCACTGTAATATAATCACCTGGTGCTGCTTCTAAATATTTACTGTCGTCCCAATCTATTGCCACATCTTTTATAAACTGAAAAGCATCTAAAAAGCGGTTGTAATTCTCCGGTAAATCAGCCGCCATTTGCAAAGGGCTGTACATAGTAACATACAACGCCAGTTGATTGGCCAACGTTGAATTTACGTGTGAATTATTGCCGGGATTAATTTTGCTTACATCCATTTCAAAAATGCCGGGTGTAAAATCCATTGGGCCGCCCAGCAAACGTGTAAAAGGTAAAATAACCGTGTGGTTGGGCTTGCTGCCACCAAAAGCCTGGAACTCGGTGCCACGGGCACTTTCATTACCAATCATATTGGGCCATGTGCGGTATATGCCTGTTGGCCTTACAGCCTCGTGTGCATTAACCATAATTTTATATTGCGCCGCTTTTTCAATTACATACTGGTAATGATTTATCATCCATTGATTATAATGGTAATTGCCAAGCGGAAGAATATCGCCTACATAACCCGTTTTTACTGCATCGTAATTATTTGCTTTCATAAACTTAAATGCAGTATCTAAATGACGCTCATAATTTCTTACCGAGCCGGATGTTTCATGATGCATAATCATCTTTATCCCTTTGCTGTTGGCATAGTCTCTTATGGCAGCTACGTCAAAATCTGGATATGGCGTTACAAAATCAAACACATAATCTTTATGATAACCAAACCAGTCTTCCCAGCCTGTATTCCAGCCTTCTACCAGCACGCCGCCAAAACCATGTTTTGCTGCAAAGTCAATTACTTCTTTTACATGGGCAGTATTAGCGCCATGCTTGCCATTGGGCTTTAGTTTTGTATAATCAGTTTCTCCTAATTTAATGGATGGAACTTCTGTTGGCGCCGCTGTGCCTTCTGTACCAAAAGGCACACCATCTGTATAAGCCCATGTGCTTTTGCCTGTAATCATCTCCCACCAAACACCCATGTATTTTACAGGTTTAATCCACGATATATCTTTTATTTTACAAGGTTCGTTCAGGTTAATGGTAATGTTGCTTGCCAGTATATCTCTTGCATCATCACTAACAATAATGGTTCTCCAGGGGCTGGTGCAGCTTGCCTGTAAAGTTCCTTTATCACCTTTGGGGTCGGGTGTAAGCCAGCTTTCAAAAACAAAATTTTTATCATCCAGGTTTAAGTGCATGCAACTGTAATCAACTAAAGCGGCTTCATGTAAATTAATATAAATGCCATCTGCGGTTTTAAGCATTAGTGATGTTTGTACGCCGGTAGGAGAGAACTCCGTTTGCGATGCATTGGAACTGCGTGCGCCCTTCATCAATCCTCTTATTTCAGATAATTTGGAAGTGGTGTAATCATATTCCTGTGTGTCGTAGTCGCCGGAAATCCAGTAAGCGGTGTGGTCACCCGTCATGGCAAACTGTGTGCGTTCTTCTTTAATTACAAAATGCAAAAGATTTTTTTGCGCAGGAAATTCATAGCGGAAACCCAACCCGTCATTAAATAACCGAAAGCGGATAATCAAATCCCGGTCGCCATCATTTTGATGCAGCGTTACAGCCCATTCGTTATAATGATTACGGATGTTTTTCCATTCTCCCCACACCGGTTGCCAGGTTTCGTCAAAGGTTTTGCTTTCTGTATTTTTTATACTGAAACCATTAAGCAAAGAGTTTTTATCATTCTTTAAATCGATACCCAGTTTGCTGGGAGCAATTACGGTTTTGCCTTTATAAGCAAGCGTATAAACAGGTGTTCCATCTGCATTGAGAGAGAAATCCATTTTAAAATTACTATTGGGTGAGGTAAGCTGTTGTGCAAACAATACAGCAGCACAATGCAGCAGTGCTGCAAGGCAAGCAATCCTTTTCATAAATATTTTTTTATAGTGCAATCAAAGATAAATAATGCAGCAAACAGCAGTGTAAAATATTTTATGCTGATTTTTTAAAGAAGAAAAAAAGGAACAGGGAAGCAAAAGCTATAATGAGTTGCGCAATGTTAAATAAAACCTTGCTTCAATATGTTCTGTAGAACGGTTTAAAATCAATTCAGCTGCTTTTTCACCCATCATTGCAAAATCGGTGCTGATGGTGGTAATGCCGTTAAGAATAATTTTTTTCAGGGCTGTTTCATTGTAAGAAATTACTCCTACATCCTTACCCACTTTTAGTTTCTGGTTCAGTATTTTTTCAATCAATGTAACCAAATCGTCTTCCATCAAATTAATATACACTTCACCTTTTTGAATTTCCTCCAGGCTTATGTCGTGTATAATTTTAGAGTTAAATGCATACTGCAGGCAAAACTTTTTAAAGCCAGATATTATTTCCGATGGATGATATGTATACTCCGGCAAAATAATATTCAATGTATGGTACTTGCTCAAATGCGGCAGGGCTTCTTCCAGCGCATCGTAAATATCTTTATCGAAATGCTCATACACCGCACCATATTCACCGGTAACGCCAGGTATCAGTTTGTCTAATACAATCAGTTTGTCTTTAGGAATATTGTTTAAAACTTTGTGTGCATTTTCTGCGCCCTCCATAAAGTGCGGCACAATTACAAAGTAGTTGTAATCTTCCTTTGCATTTTGCAGCAGGTTTTTAAAAAGTGTAAAATCATTATTGTAAACATAAAAATCTATAGTGGCAGCATCACCCAGCATATTTGCAAAAGCGTCATAAATAATTTTTTTGTGGGCGCTCAGTTTATTGAACATTAAAAACACTTTTACCTTTTGTCCAATGGCAGCATTTTTAATGTAATAACCCTTGCCGGGTACTGAGCCGATAATGCCGGCCTTTTTTAAATACCGGTATCCTTTTTCTGCAGTATCTCTTGATATTTCAAACTCAAAGCTTAATTCATTTATAGATGGCAGCACATCATCCTGCTGCAGCTTTTGTGTTTCAATAGCCTTAATAATACAGTTGGCCAGTTGCTGGTATTTGGGCGTAGCCGAATACTCATCTATGTAAATTATTTTGTTAAACGGAGACAGCATCGTTTTGGTTTAAAGCTTTTAAATGCAAAAAGCTTTCAACAAAAATAGCTGTTTTCTTTCAATCAGGATTGTGCATGATGCAGCCCTGCCGGTTTCATTTTACTTTACATTGTAATTTGCTATGCTATATTAAAAAGTAATCTGTATGGGTGTTATTTTAGGCGTGGTATTCCATTTTATAGGAGGTTTTGCATCGGGCAGTTTTTATATGCCCTTTAAAAAAGTTAAAGGCTGGAGCTGGGAAAGCTTCTGGATTATCGGTGGCCTTTTTTCATGGTTAATTGTTCCCCCCCTAGCTACATATCTTACCATCCCCGGTTTTATGGACATTATTAAAGCTGCACCCGGCAGTGTACTGGGCAGCACATTTACAATGGGGCTGCTTTGGGGTATTGGTGGTTTAACTTATGGTTTGGGTGTTCGATATTTAGGCGTATCATTAGGCAGCTCTATCATTTTAGGCCTTTGTTCTGTTTTTGGCGCTATCGTTCCTGCCATATACTACTATTTTAACCCAACAGAAGGAAAAGATACTATTGCCGATTTATTTGGCAGCACATGGGGCCTTACGGTAATGGGTGGACTGCTGCTTTGTGTTATTGGTATTTATATTTGTGGTAAAGCCGGTGGAATGAAAGATAAAGATTTGGCTGCTTGTTCAGCAGGTGGGGGCGGAACGGATGCGCATGGAATGCCGGTGGATGATTATGCACATACGCACAAAGATGCATCGGGCAGTGAATTTTATTTAATGAAGGGCTTGATACTTGCAATTATATCGGGTGTATTAAGCGCTTGTTTTAGTTTTGGTATTGAAGCAGGCAGCAGTATGGGTAAAGTGGCAAACGATGCATGGATGGCGGCAAACCCCGGGCAGGGCGAATTCCTGTTTCGTAACAATGTAATTTTTGTAGTGATATTATGGGGCGGCTTAACCACCAACTTAATCTGGTGCTTAATATTAAATGCCCGCAATAAATCTTTTGGTGATTATACTAACAGCAAAACACCGCTGCTTAAAAATTATTTACTGTGTGCATTAGGTGGTACTACCTGGTTTTTGCAATTCTTCTTTTATGGAATGGGAGAAAGCAAAATGGGTAACGGCGCCAGTTCATGGATATTACACATGTCATTCATCATCCTGGTTGCAAACATGTGGGGTATTGTTTCAAAAGAGTGGAACGGGGTTACATCAAAAACAAAACAAACAATCATCATTGGTATACTTACCATTATTGCTTCAGTAGTAATAGTGGGTATAGGTAACTCGATGAAGTAATCAAATAGCTATTCAAAATTTATACTATGTCGGTAAAAACAACAAAATTTAAACATGTAAGTTATCTCTGGGACGAAGCCAAAGCTGCTTCTATGGCCGGGGATGAAGTGGCGTTATTGATATACCGCTCCAATTTATTAGGTGCAGATTTACGCCTCACAAACTATGGTGGTGGTAACACTTCCTGCAAAGCAATGGCTAAAAATCCATTGAACGGTGAAGAAACAGAAGTAATGTGGGTGAAAGGCAGCGGCGGCGATATTGGCACCCTGAAAAAAAGTGGTTTGGCTGCATTATACGTTGACCGTTTACGCAGCTTAAAAAATGTGTACCGTGGTTTGGCATACGAAGATGAAATGGTGGAACTGTTCAATCATTGCATTTACGATTTGGCTTCTAAAGCGCCATCAATCGATACACCTTTGCATGGGTTCCTGCCATTCAAACACATCGACCATTTACACCCTGATGCAGCTATTGCTATTGCTGCTGCAAAGGATGGTAAAAAAATTACGCAGGAATTATTTAACGGTACCATCGGATGGGTGGAATGGCAAAAGCCCGGTTTTGAGTTGGGTTTAATGCTGAAGCAATGCCTGGATGAAAACCCCGGTATCCGTGGTATTATGTTAGGCTCACATGGTTTGTTTACATGGGGTGATACAGCTTACGAAAGCTACATGAACACACTGGAAGTTATTGAGCGTTGTGCAGAATATTTAGAAGATAACTATGGAAAAAAGGGCCCCGTTTTTGGTGGCCAAAAAATACAATCGTTACCAAAAGAAGAAAGGCTGAAACAGGCGGCTGCATTGGCACCGGTGTTAAGAGGTTTCTGCTCTTCTCACACAAAAATGATTGGACATTTTACGGATGATGAAAGAGCGTTGGAGTTTATGAACTCAAACGACCTTGCAAGGTTAGCGCCATTAGGCACCAGTTGCCCCGACCACTTTTTGCGTACAAAAATCAGCCCGTTGGTGTTGCCATTAGCACCCGGCGAAGATTTAAGCAATGTGGCTGCTTTAAAAGAAAAATTATTACCTGAATTTGAAGCATACCGTAAAATGTATGCAGATTATTATAACACCTGCAAGCATCCTAACAGCCCTGCTATGAGGGATGCTAACCCGGTGGTTATTTTATATCCCGGTGTAGGTATGTTTACTTTTTCAAAAGATAAACAAACAGCACGGGTAGCCGCAGAGTTTTACATTAATGCTATTAATGTAATGAAGGGTGCGGAAGCAGTTTCTGAATACACATCATTACCACGCCAGGAAGCATTTAATATTGAATACTGGTTGCTGGAAGAAGCAAAATTGCAGCGTATGCCAAAGCCAAAAGCATTAAGCGGCCGCATTGCACTGGTAACAGGCAGCGCCGGTGGTATTGGTAAAGCAATTGCTAAAAAGTTTGCAGAAGAAGGCGCTTGTGTTATCATTAACGATATTAATGAAGAACGTTTACAAGGCGCCACAGAAGAATTTCAAAAAACATTTGGTAAGGATAGTGCCGCATCGGTTAAGCTGGATGTTACCAGCAAAGCAACTATTGATGCAGCCATGCAAAGTGCAGCCTTGGCTTTCGGGGGTGTTGATATTATTGTAAACAATGCCGGCCTCAGTACCTCTAAATCAATTGCCGACCATACCATTGCTGATTGGGATAAACTGTATGACATTTTAGTGAAAGGACAGTTCTTAGTATCGCAAGCCGGTATTGAAATTATGCGCAAGCAAAATATTGGCGGTGATATTGTAAATATTGTTTCCAAAAATTCTGTGGTGGCCGGTCCGAATAACGCAGGTTATGGCAGTGCAAAAGCAGCGCAGGCGCACTTAACACGTTTAATGGCTGCCGAAGTAGGTGCAGATAAAATTCGTGTAAACACAGTAAACCCTGATGCAGTAATTGCAGACAGTAATATTTGGGCTGGTGGCTGGGCGGAAGGCCGTGCAAAAGCGTATGGCATTACTGTAGAGGAATTACCTGCTTATTACGCAAAAAGAACATTATTAAACGAAGCTATTTTACCTGAGGATATTGCTAACGCCTGCTACGCATTTGTAGGCGGATTGCTGAGCAAGTCAACCGGTAATGTGCTGAATGTGGATGGCGGTGTTGCCATGGCATTCTCACGCTAACGCTTTTTTATAGTACATAAGCAATCAATCAAAGGTTGATGAATGTCTATTCTGTCAACCTCTATTTTTTTAACTCTGTTCAACTTAACTATACATGGCAAGGGTGGCATTTAAAATGCAGTTGTTTGCAGGCAAAAAAGAAGAATATAAAAAACGGCACGATGAAATCTGGCCGGAGCTTTCGGCTCTTTTAAAACAAACCGGTATTAGTGAATATTCTATTTTTTTAGATGAAACCACCAACAGTCTTTTTGGTTTTTTAAAAGCAGACGACCCTTCTAAGCTGGATGACTTACCATCACATGCTGTAATGCAAAAATGGTGGAAATACATGGGGGATATTATGGAAAGCAATCCTGATAATTCACCGGTGAGTGTTCCATTGCAGGAAGTTTTTTATTTACCTTAATTTTTTAAACTAACTTACTATAAAGCTTGATATATGTTATTAGATAAACAGCTGGTTGCAAACCATAACGATAAACTGCTGAGCAAACACAAACAAAAATTTGCGTATGCTGCTAAAGAAATTGATACTGTTGAAGACATCATAAAAAAATTAACGGCTTTCCAGGTAGCTATACCAAGCTGGGCATTGGGTACCGGCGGTACAAGATTTGGCCGTTTTCCCGGCACTGGTGAGCCCGGTACTTTAGAACAAAAAATTGAAGACGTTGGTTTGCTGCATGCATTGAACAAATCAAGCGGCGCTATTTCACTGCACATTCCCTGGGATATTCCAACCGATGCAGCAGCCATAAAAAAACTGGCAAAAAAACACGGGCTGTTATTTGATGCTGTTAACTCCAATACATTTCAAAATCAACCCGGGCAAAAAGAGAGTTACAAATTTGGTTCGTTGCAGCATGTAAATAAAGCAACACGTAAACAAGCCATCAAACATAATATTGATGTTATAAAACACGGTGTTGATTTAGGTTCTAAATCATTAACCGTTTGGCTGGCAGACGGAAGCTGTTTCCCCGGCCAGTTAAACTTTCGCAAAGCATTTGAAAATACGTTGGAAAGCCTGCAGGAAATTTATGCTGCACTGCCAAAAGACTGGAAAATGTTTGTAGAGTACAAAGCATTTGAACCCAATTTTTACAGCATGACGGTGGGTGACTGGGGTCAATCGTTATTGTATGCAAATAAATTGGGTAAGCAGGCTTACACTTTAGTTGATTTGGGCCACCATTTACCAAACGCCAATATTGAACAGATTGTTTCATTGTTATTAATGGAAGGCAAACTCGGCGGTTTCCATTTTAATGACAGTAAATACGGCGATGATGATTTAACTGTTGGCAGCATGAAGCCTTACCAGTTGTTTTTAATTTTTAATGAACTGGTGGAAGGGATGAATGCAAAGAAAATGAACCACGCCAAAGATTTAGGATGGATGATTGATGCCAGCCATAATGTAAAAGACCCATTAGAAGATTTATTGCAAAGCGTGGAAGCCATTATGATTGCATACGCACATGCATTATTGGTTGACCGTAAAAAATTAAACGAAGCACAAAATAATAATGATGTAGTGGCGGCGCAGGAAATATTACAAGGGGTGTTTCGTACTGATGTACGTGCCGTGGTTGCAGAAGCAAGATTGCGTGCAGGCGCTTCGTTAGACCCGCTGGGTTTTTACAGGGAGAAAAAAATAAGGGAACAATTAGTAAAAGAAAGAGGAAGCAATACTATTGCAACAGGATTATAGTTTGTAAAGAATGTTTCACAAAGACACAAAGAGAACAAAATAAATTCTTGGTGAGCTTTGTGCCTTTGTGGGAAAAATAAAAAAATGAGCGCCACACCCGTTATAGCAATTTTTGATGTAGGCAAAACAAACAAAAAGCTTTTTTTGTTTGACGAGCAGTATCATATCGTTTACGAAAAAACATTGCAGTTTACTGAAACGGTGGATGAAGACGGTGCCCCCTGCGAAAACTTAGAGGCATTAACGGAATGGGGGCGCAACTCTTTAAAAGAATTAACAGAGCTGCAAGACTTTGATATAAAAGCATTGAATTTTTCAGCATACGGCGCCAGCTTTGTGCATATTGATGCAGAAGGAAAACCGGTTACTCCTTTATACAATTACCTTAAACCTTTTCCCGAAGATTTAAAGAAAAAATTTTACAACGATTACGGTGGAGAAATTTCTGTTTCTATGATAACGGCATCGCCGGTGCTCGGAAATTTAAATTCAGGAATGCAGTTGTACTGGTTAAAGTATAATCACCCTGAAGTTTTCGAAAAAATAAAGTACTCATTGCACCTGCCGCAGTATTTAAGTTATTTAATTACGGAACAGGCTTACAGCGATATTACAAGTATTGGTTGCCACACCAACTTATGGAATTTTCCACAGAACACATATCATGAGTGGGTGCTGAAAGAAGGTATAAATAATAAACTGGCACCGGTGTATTCATCTGCCGATGCAGTGGATGCAAGGGCTTTTTGGAAAGATTTTAAAGCAGGAATCGGGTTACATGATTCTTCATCGGCATTAATTCCTTATTTAGCCTGCTTTAATGAACCGTTTGTTTTAATATCCACCGGCACATGGTGTATTACTTTAAATCCCTTTAATAAACATCCGCTAACAGAAGATGAATTGCAAAAGGATTGTTTGTGTTACATGAGTTATAAAGGTGAGCCTGTAAAAGCAAGCCGTTTATTTGCCGGTAACGAACATGAAACTGAAACGAAAAGATTAGCAGCACATTTTAATAAACCAAATGATTATTTTAAAACTGTTGGTTACGATACTAAAATAATTGATGCACTTACAGGTGGCGCTGCAGTAGCACCAAAAATAAAATTTTCCGACAGGGATTTAAGTACTTTTAAAGATTATGAAACAGCTTATCACCGGCTGATACTGGATATTATGTGGCAGCAATTAGAAAGCACTAAACTGGTGATACAGGACGATAATGTAAAAAGAATTTTTGTAGATGGCGGCTTTAGCAAAAATCCCATTTACATGCACCTGCTTGCAGAAGCTTTTCCTGATATGGAAGTGTATGCAGCAAGCGTGGCGCAGGCAACAGCGGTTGGTGCTGCTTTAGCCATTCACAAACACTGGAACACCAAACCCTTGCCTGCTGATATTATTGATTTAAAATTTTATGCAAAACCGGCGGCAGTGTAATGAATGTTGGATTATTTATACCATGTTATGTAAACCAGTTTTATCCGCAGGTGGCAATAGCCACACTGCAATTGCTGGAAAAATATAATTGCACCGTACATTTTCCTTTAAACCAAACCTGCTGCGGCCAGCCAATGGCAAACTCCGGCTACGAAAAATTAGGGCAGCAGTGCAACGAGTTAATTACTGAAGGCTTTGCTGCGCATGATTACATCGTTTGTCCTTCGGGCAGTTGTACGTTGCATATTAAAGACCACCTGCACAGCAAAAAAAATGAAGACGGCGCACAGCACATTCGCAAAAAAATTTACGAGCTGGCAGAGTTTATGGTAGATGTGCTGAAAGTGGAACGTATTGAAGCATCATTTCCGTACAGGGTGGGAGTGCACCAAAGTTGCCACGGGCAGCGTGGGTTAAACATTTCGCAAATGAGTGAGCTGGTGGCACAGCCATTTTCAAAAACAGATGTGCTGTTGAAAAAAGTAAAAGGATTGGAACTGGTAAAATTAGACAGGGTGGATGAGTGCTGCGGTTTTGGTGGTACTTTTTGTGTGGTGGAAGAAGCAGTGAGTGCACGTATGGGACAAGACCGTGTGGCTGACCATGAAAAAAATAATGTGCAGGTAATTACCGGTGGTGATATGAGTTGCCTGATGCACATGGAAGGGATTTTAAAAAGAAAGAAAAGCAATGTGGTGATTAAGCATATTGCGGAGATATTGAATGGAGAAAAGCCCATCCTATCCTTCCCAGGGGGAAGGGAAAAGGAGTAGATGGAAGCGAAAAGCCTCACTCTATCTCTCACCCAAGGGGAGAGGAAAAATAGAAGATTGAAGCAAAGATTGATTTTTTAGCCCCGAAGGGGCGAAATAACAATAGCCACGGGTGAAGCCCGTGGGAAAGAGTAAGTAAATTTTCGATAAGCCCTGAAAGGGCGTAATATAATTAGCAAAACATAATTAAAGCTCAATAAAGAATTACAGTTGAAGAGTGCGACGCCAATGAAGATGATTATAGATTAGCTGCTGGTAACAAAAAAATAAAATCATGTCTGTAACAAATGCCAAACACCCGGAATTAGCTGCCACCTTTAATAAGGATGCTGCACGTGTGGGCTGGCATGATGAAACGCTTTGGTGGATACGGCAGAAGAGAGACAAAGCCGCATGGACTTTGCCCGAATGGGAACAATTGAGAGAAACTGCTTCGCAAATAAAATTTAATACGCTTAGCAATTTAAGTGAGTACCTGGCCGAGTTTGAAAAAAATGCAATAGCAAACGGTGCCATTGTACATTGGGCGGCTGATGCAAAAGAGCATAATGAAATTGTACATAAAATTTTACAACAGCATACAGTAACGCAGATTGTAAAAAGTAAATCGATGCTGACGGAAGAGTGCGGACTGAATGATTACTTAGCTGCAAATGGTGTAGATGTGGTGGATACAGATTTGGGCGAACGCATTGTACAGTTGGCAGGTGAACATCCCAGCCATATTGTGTTGCCTTGTATTCACTGGAAGAAAGAAGAAATAGGAGAGCTGTTTCACCAGCATTTAAATACACCAAAAGGAAATGCCGACCCACAATTTTTAACGCATGCTGCAAGATTGCATTTGCGTGAAAAATTCTTAACAAGAAAAATTGCCATTACAGGAGTGAATTTTGCTGTAGCAGAAACAGGGGAGTTTGTAGTAAGCACCAACGAAGGCAATGCAGACATGGGCGCACATTTGGCAGATGTGCATATTGCATGCATGGGTATTGAAAAATTAATTCCGCAGCGCAAACACCTGGGAGTGTTTTTGCGTTTGCTTGCACGCAGCGCAACGGGGCAGCCGGTTACAACATATAACAGCCATTTTAAAAAGCCCAATAAAAATCAGCAACTGCATATTGTTTTGGTTGATAACGGCAGAAGTGTGCAGTTAGGCAGAGAAGATTTCAGGAATTCATTAAAGTGTATTCGTTGCGGCGCCTGTTTTAATACATGCCCTGTTTACAGAAGAAGCGGCGGGCACAGTTATCATACTGCAGTGGCCGGCCCCATCGGTTCTATTTTGGCACCAAACTTCGATATGAAAAAAAATGCTGACTTACCATTTGCATCAACATTATGCGGAAGCTGTACCAATGTTTGCCCTGTAAAAATTGACATTCATAACCAGTTATACAAATGGCGGCAGGTGTTAACGGAAGAAGGCTATTCGCCAAAAACAAAAACAATGGCCATGAAGCTGATGGCTTTTGTATTGAGCAAACCGGCTGTATTTAATTTTGGAGGAAAGGTGGGAAGGAAAGTTATGCGATGGTTTCCTTTTTTGGTGAATAACAAATTAAACCCCTGGTATAAACAACGGGATATGCCGGCGCCACCCAAACAATCTTTTACCGACTGGTATAAACAAAACAGGAAATGAGCAGCAGGGAAAAAATATTAGCAGCCGTAAAAAAAAGTCAGCCGGAGTTAATGCCGCTGCCGGATGTGGCAGCCATAAATGCCATTCAGTTTGAAGATGCGTTTGCACAATACAGCACAGTATTAAAAAATATTGGCGGCACTATGGTGGAAGTAAAAGATTTAAATGAAGTAAACCAGTATGTGCAGCATACTTTTAACGGGGGGCAAAATTGTGTTACAACCATACCAGAACTAACGGGCATTAGCCAACTGAACGAAAGTGAGGATGCTCATCTATTAGAAAATATTGAGCTGGCTGTTATACCTGCACAATTTGCTGTGGCAGAAAACGGGGCAGTATGGATTACTGAGCAACAATATAAAACAAGGGTGCTGCCGTTCATCTGTAACCACCTTGCAGTTATTATTGATAAAAACAATATTGTAAATACCATGCACCAGGCTTATAATTTAATACAAAATGCAGATTATGGCTTTGGTGTTTTCATTGCAGGGCCTTCAAAAACGGCCGATATTGAACAATCGCTGGTGTTAGGCGCACACGGGCCAAAAACGATGACGGTTTTTGTGATGAAATAAATAACTCTGCTGCTGCTTTTCACTTATCAACAAGTTGTGTATAAGCCTGTAAACAGGGCATTTCAGCAGGATGCCACAGGATAGTAATACGCAGCTAATTGCTGAATTTGGTATCCTGAAAAATAATCATCGGTGCTGCTACATCTGTATGAGAATTTTTTAAAACCATCACACTGCTATATGAAAGATAATTACACTTCTCACTATGCCGTTTTGTTTGCAACAACGGTATTTTTCAATGTTTTTTATCCGATGTAATTCTTTTTGTTTAGCAATGTGTATTTGAATAACATTATTTCAAAGCAACACGTTATATGTTTAAAACAGTTACCCGTTTTTTATGTGTGGTCATTGCTGCCGCAGCATTTACTTCCTGTAAAAAGAAATTCGATGATTTTTATGCCCGGCCCGAAAACCTGGCATCGCCTATTTATCAGCAACTGGCGTCTGCAGGAAAGTTTAATAATTTTACAGCCTTAATCGATAAGGCTGGTTACAAATCAACTTTAAGCGCCGCAGGTTACTGGACAATTTTTGCTCCAACTGATTCTGCATTTGATGCGGATACCGAGTTTAAAGCTTATTTGCAAAGTAAAGGCTTTAGTAGTGTAGGTGCTGTAGACTCCACCACTGCGCAGGCAATTGTAAAATACCTGTTGGTTTATAATGCTTTTGAAAAAGGCAGGATAGATGATTACCAGTCTTCATTAGGCTGGGTGCCCAATAATGCTTTTAAACGCCGCACTGCATTGTATGCCGGTTTTTATAATGATACAGACTATTTGAATGTTCCATACAAATCAATCGCATCTAACAGGAATAACAACGGTGCACTCAACAGTTATTATGTATCTGCAGATAATAATAATAAATACATTCCTTTCTTTACAGACACTTTCTTTAATACAAAAGGATTAACAGCATACGATTATAATTACTTCTATCCCGGTTCAACCTTTAATGGTTTTAATGTTGCTAATGCAAGAGTAACACAAAGGGATATTGCTGCAGAAAACGGTGTAATCCATATTATTGATAAAGTGGTGGCGCCGCTTCAAAGTATTGATGAATACCTGCGTAATAAACCACAGTACAGTGTATTCAGAAGTTTACTGGAACGTTTTATGGTGCTGTTTGTTAAAAATGCAGAAGCCACAAAAAAATACCAGGTGTTGAATGGCGGTAGTACAGATGTGATGGTGAAAGTGTATTCAAACCTGCTGGCTTTTTCTCCCAACAATGAAAATTATTTCAAACTGCAGGATAATGACGGACAGCGTGACGGATGGACCATGTTTGTACCCACTAATGATTCGCTTAATAAATATATCAACACCGTGGTGTTGCAGCAATACCCTTCTATTAACTCTTTGCCCATAAGCATTATTGCAGATTTACTTAACGCACACATGTGGCAAAGCACTGTATGGCCCAGTAAATTTAACAGCACCTATAATTACTTGGGAGAGCCGGTTAAAATGAATGCCGCTACAGATATTGTAGACAGAAAAGTTTTAAGCAATGGTATGTTTTATGGTACCAAAAAAATAAACGAACCGAATGTATTCTCTACTGTATATGGTAAAGCATACCTGGATCCCCGGTATTCATTAATGACGAGGTTATTGGATATGGAGGTGAAAAGCACCATTACAAATCCTAACGTAAAATATACATTGTTCCTTATGTCGGATGCTGTGCTGGCGGCTAAAGGATATGGCTATAATACCAGCACAAGCTCATGGACGTTTGGCAGCGTTAGCAACGACAGTATAAGAATAAACCTGCTGCGGATGGTTTATTCTGGTATTATTGAAACGCCCAATAATGAATTAAATAACATTGGCACCACAGGTGTAAGCGGTATCATTTCCACTTATGGCGGCGAGTGTATAAAGTATAACGGCAATAAAGTATTTACCGCCGGCTCTATTGAAAAAAATATTTCTGTAACAATTGATAGTGTGAAGAAAGTATTAAACGGGCAGGTGGTTTATATAAATGATTTATTGTACTTCCCTTATGGGCTTATAGGCCATAACTTATCTCAGTTAGGTACGCCGGCAACATCAGAGTTCAATTATTTCTGGAATTACCTGCGTAACTCTACCTTATTCAATACAACTACTTTCGAAATAACAGGTATTACTGCCGGTTCGTTTTATACGGTTTTTGTACCTAAAAATTCTGCAATAGTGCAGGCTGTAAACGATGGTGTTTTACCGGGTACAGCAGGTGTTCCCAACTTTACACCAACACTTACAGCCGATAAAGTAAAAGTGGAGAATTTCTTAAACTACCATTTCCTGGATAAGCGTACTGTAATTGCAAATGGGCTGGATATTGGCTCTTTCCCTTCATTGCTACGGAATGCGGCTGGTGATCCTGTTTCGTTTTCCATTTTGTATCCCGGGGGTGTATTTGAACTTACCGATGCAAATGCACGAAAGGCAAGGATGGTTACAACCTTAAATAATAACCTTTCCAACAGGGCAGTAATACATCTTATTGACAATTACCTGAAATATTGATTAAAATAATTTTTGCAAGCAAATACAAACATCTTTTTATAATGAAAGTACTAATCACAAAAATCAGTTTCTTTTTACTGGCTGTACTATTTGCAAATACAGTGCTGGCGCAAACAACCACTACGGTGCAGGGAAGAATAGTATCGCCTAATAAACAGCCGGTGGAGCATGTTACGGTTGCAGAAGTGGATGCAGACGGAAGAACGATACGGGCCGTAAAGACAGATGTGGAGGGTAATTTTGTTATTAAGATTAACGATGTAAAAAACAAATTATCCATCAGTCATATCAGTTACCGTTCGCAAACACTTTCTATTAACAGCCGCACCACTTTTAATGTAACACTGGAAAGCAATAGCCGTGATTTGGGTGATGTAGTAGTGGTATCACAGCGTAAAGTGGATAATGGAATGGTGCAGGTATCGGAAAGAGAGTTAACAACAGCACAGTCTCATATAAGTGCAAAAGAACTGGAAGAAATGCAGGCCGCATCAATTGACCAGGCTTTGCAGGGAAGGTTGCCCGGTGTGGATATTACAGCTAACTCAGGCGATCCCGGTGCAGGTATGCAAATCCGTATCAGGGGTACATCCTCTATCAACTCTTCTGTTGATCCTTTAATTGTGGTGGATGGCATGCCGTATGAAACTTCTATTCCTTCAGATTTTAACTTTGGTGCAGCAGATGAAATTGGTTATGCAAGTTTATTAAACATTGCACCATCAGATATTCGTGACATTACTATTTTAAAAGATGCGGCTGCAACTGCGGTATGGGGTTCAAGAGCTGCTAATGGAGTGGTTGTTATAAGTACTAAACGGGGCGCTGTTGGCAAACCTTCGTTTACCTATACTTTAAAAAGCTCTATTCAAAAGCAACCGGAAGCAATACCTATGCTTACAGGTGATGAATACTCTACTTTAATACCGGAAGCATACATGAATGCAACCGGTACACCATTAAACACACAAACAGTAAAAGAATTTCAGTACGATCCAAACGATCCTTACTGGTACAACAATTACAGTAAGAATACTGACTGGATTGCCGCAATAACGCAACTTGGTTTTACGCAGGACCATAATATTTCGATGACGGGTGGTGGAGAGAAAGCAAGATATTTTGCTTCTGTTGGTTATCTTAATCAAAAAGGAACTACCATTGGTACATATTTAAACCGCATAAGCACACGTATTAATTTAGACTATGTGGTTTCTGAACGCATCCGCTTTAAATCCGATTTGTCTTATTCTTACACTGACAATAACAGGAACTTTGCTTTAAACTTACGGGATGTTGCATACCGCAAAATGCCCAACATGAGCATTTATGAGTATGATGAATTTGGCAGGCCAACCGGTAACTATTTTTCTCCTGCAAACAATATCCAGGGCTTCTACCAGGGATTAAGCAGCAGTGGCAATGTACTCGGTACCTCTAACCCGGTTGCAATGGCAAATGATGCTAAATATAACATCATCAGCCAGCGTGTAACACCGCACTTTAACCTGCAGTATGAAATTTTTAAGAAAGTGTTAATGGCAACGTTTGATGTTCAGTTCGACATCAACAATAATAAAAACAATAACTTCCTGCCGCAAACAGCAACAGGAAGGCCGTGGACGGAAACATCTGTAAACAGGGCATACGATGGAGATATTGATGTATTTAACGTACAAACAAAAGCCAACCTTGTTTATACACCCAATATAAAAGATCAGCGTCATAAAGTTATCAGCTTCCTTTCGTTCAATACATACGATAACAAATATGTGTCACAGGAGGTATTAACATCTAACACTGCATCATCAGCTTTACAGGATCCTTCTTCTGCATCCCGTACGCAAAGTGATGCTACAAGGTTATCAGCTTACACAGGACAAACAAGAAGTGTGGGGTTACTGGTAAACGGCCAATACAGCTTTAAAGACAAATATATTTTTAATGCCGGTATTCGTGGAGATGGTAACTCAAGGTTTGGCCCTTCTAACCGCTATGGTTTATTTCCTTCCGGCTCTGTACGCTGGAGAATTTCTGATGAAAAATTCATGAAGCGCTTTCAAAAGCAAATTGATGATTTAAGCTTCAGGGCAAGTTACGGACAGTCAGGCAATGCGCCCAAGCGTGACTACAGCTACATCAGCACTTACAATACATTCACATGGTCTTATTTAGGGCTTGCCGGTGTGTATCCTGCCAACATGGAATTATCAGATTTAAAATGGGAAACTATTGTGGGTCAAAATGCTGGTATAAACCTGAGTATGTTTAAAAGGCGTTTTACAGTTGATGTAGAATTTTACACCAACCGTACTAAAAACATGTATTTCCCCGGCCTGCAAATTTCATCCATCAATGGTTTCAGCAGTGTTGATATGAATGTGGGCACAATGGATAACCAGGGTTTTGAGTTGGGCTTATCTGCAACGCCATACAAAACAAAAAAATGGCAAATTGATTTCAACTTTAATATTGCACGCAACCAGAATATTATCCGTGAAATATCAGACTTGTATCCAAGAGACAAAGGGGATATTACTGCAAACGGACAATATAAAACTTACATGCAGGTAAACAATCCGTTTGGTTCATTTTACGGGTTTAAATACAAAGGCGTTTACAAAGATCTTGCAGCCACTATTGCAAGAGATGAAGCAGGCAAACCAATTATTGGCCCAACAGGACAGATTGTTTACATGAAGTTTAATTACCCAAGTATTGGTTATACATTTCAGCCGGGTGACGCTATTTATGAAGACATAAACCACGACGGTAATATTAACTACCAGGATATTGTTTACCTCGGTAACAGCAACCCTAAATTCACCGGTGGTTTTGGTAGCTCCGTTACATTTAAAGGCGCCTGGAAACTAACCGCATTTTTTAACTACCGGTATAAATTCGATTTAATTAACGGTACGCAAATTAACACCACCAATATGTATGGTTTCGATAACCAGAGTACAGCAGTTTTACGCAGGTGGAAAAAAGAAGGCGATGTAACTGATATACCACGTGCCATGTACCGCAGCGGCTACAACTTTTTAGGAAGCGACCGTTTTGTTGAAGATGCTTCTTTCCTGCGTTTCCGTACAATAACACTGCGTTATACTGCACCTAAGAAGTTTGTACAAAGGTTAAAGGTTAAAAACCTGAGTGCTTATGTAACTGCAGAAAATTTATTTACATGGACAAATTATACAGGACAGGATCCGGAAGTAAGTGTAAGAGGCAGTGATCCTTTCCGTGTAGCAATTGATTATTCATACACGCCACCAGTAAGAACTTTTACAATTGGTGTTACTGCAAGTTTTTAAAATAATTTAAACAGAATAAAATGTTGAAGCAAACGATTTTAAAATTATTAATGCTGGCGCTGGTAATACAGTTTTCAGCCTGTAAAAAATGGCTGGACTTGCAACCACAGGATGGTTTAACCGGTGCAGAATACTGGAAAACAAAGGAACAGGTGCAGGCAGCTGTAATTGGCTGTTACTCCTCTCTTACAGGTTCAGCAACAGGTTCAAGAAATGCAGCAGAGTCTTTCTTTTTATGGGGAGAACTGAGAGCGGATATGGTAGCAAGTACACTGGCCACCACTAATGAACAGGTGGATGTGATAAATGTAAACATTCTGCCTACTAACAGTATTGCAAACTGGCGTGGTATTTATGAAACTATCAACTATTGCAACACAGTAATTGATTTTGCACCGGGCGTATTACAAAAAGATGCCACTTTTACACAGGCGGCATTAGACAAATATCTTGCTGAGGCAAAAGCCATCCGTGCATTAATGTATTTTTATTTGGTACGCACATTTGATGAAGTGCCTTTAAAATTAAAAGCCACCGCAAGCGATAAAGATATTGTTGACATTCCTAAAAGTTCGCAAACTGTTGTACTGGAACAGGCATTGCAGGATTTAAATGATGCAGAAAAATATGCAGTTACTGATTATGGCGACAGGGCCGCAAACAAAGGCAGAATAACAAAAGCCGCAATCAATGCATTACAGGCAGATATTTATTTGTGGATGGAAAAATACGCAGAATGCGTGGCAGCCTGTAACAAAGTAATAAATACCAACCAGTTTGGTTTAATAGATGGAAGCGATGCGAATACCTGGTACCGTACACTGTATGTAAACGGAAACAGTAACGAAAGCATTTTTGAATTGCAGTTTGATGCACAGAAGCTGAACACATTTTATCCAATGTTTCTTACAGCTTCACGTAAGCTATTGGCTAACTCAATTGTAATGGATGAAATGTATACAATTGATTTAACTGACCCAACTAAGTTTGATATACGTGCAGATGGTGCAGCAGTAAGAGCTACTGACCAAACCATTTGGAAGTACATGGGTTTAAGCACCAGCACTGCCCGTGCACAGGATGGTTCTTTTGCACACTGGATTTTTTACCGCTATGCTGATATCTTACTGATGAAAGCAGAAGCACAAAACCAGTTAGGCAATGGCCAGGAAGCTATTGATATTATTAAAACTATAAGAGCAAGGGCAAGGGCATTGGTTGCCACACAGGAAAATCCTGCTACCAATGATAAAATTGCTATTGCAGATTATATCTTAAAAGAAAGAGCCAGGGAGTTTGCATTTGAAGGAAAGCGCTGGTATGATTTGCTGCGCAATGCAAAACGTAACAGCTATCAGCGGCTGGATTTATTGCTAGATATGGTGGCTACTACTGTGCCTGCCAACAGGCAACAGCAGGCAATTGCCAAGTTTAAAGATAAAAACTGTCATTACCTGCCCATCTTTTTTTATGAGTTAACCACTAATAAATCGTTGGTGCAAAATCCTTTTTATAAATAACTACTAATAATAAATACACTGCAATATGAAAAAATATGTAAGCATTACGGTAACAATACTCAGTGGCATGCTTATTATGTTTTATGCCAACAGCTGTAAAAAAATCAAGTATGTGGAAGCTACCACAGGTGATTTAAATATTTACGGCTACATAAAGAGCAATCCCGATAAATATTCCTCTATCACACAAATAGTGGATAAATCCGGCTATGCAGGTTTTTTAAACGCCTATGGTTCTTACACCATGTTTGTACCAACAGACAGCGCTGTTAAAATATACTTAACGGAAATAAATAAAACAATTGGAGCATTAACTGAAAAGGAAGCGCAGGATATTGTTAAGTTTCATTTGCTGGAAGACACATTACTTACTTCAACTTTTAAAGATGGTAAACTGCCGACTATTACCATGTATGGCCAGTACCTTACCACTACTGTTATTAACAAGGGTGGAGCATCTGTAATTGAAGTAAACAGGCAGGGTGTAATTACTGCACCGAATATCAGAACCGGTAATGGTTATATACACCAGGTTGACAGAGTGCTTAAACCAGCATCAAAATCTGTAGCACAGCTTATTTCCGATGATTCAAGATATTCTATTTTTAAACAGGCGCTGGTTGCAACAGGGTATTATGATACACTCAATACCATTAACAGCACCGTGCCGGCTTTGCGCAGGTGGTTTACTGTACTGGCTGAAACGGATAAAGCAATACAGGATTCAGGTATGGCAAACTTTGCTGCACTTAAAGCCAGGTATTCTAACACAGGTAATCCTTTAAACCCTTTAGACAGTTTGAACATTTATGTGAAATACCACATTATACCCGAAGCAAAATATTTGGCAGATATAGTTTCTACCGGATCTCATGTTACATTAGCACCTTTAGAAGTGCTGGCATCAAAATTAGATGATGTAAAAGTGCTTATCAATGATCTTGATTTTAATGGGGTGCATGAAATAGGTATTGAATTAGACAGATCTTTAAGTGATATATCTGCAACCACAGGTGTGTTACACAGTGCTAAAGCACACTTTACAACAAAAGTGCGTCAGCCAACTGCTATTTACTGGGATGTAGCCGATTTTCCTGAAGTAAGAAAACTGCCTGCTGTTTTCAGAAGAGGCAACTTCAGTTTTGCATACGGTGCTATTAAAGATATTACATGGGACAGAACAACCAACACCATGGATTATGCATATACCACATCATCATCTATAAATGTTTATTGGGGTGATTATTTAAGCGTACCAATGGGTAACACCACCCGCCATAACTGGATTGAATTTACTACACCAATTATTGTAAAAGGAAGGTATAAGGTATGGGTTTGTTACAGGGCTGCAAAAGGTTCCGGTACTGTGGGATTACCTGGTGGTTCAAACATGCCTGTTCAACCTTCATTTGATGGAGTGGATTTGTCAAGACAGTTTAATTTCTGTGAACAGCGTCCTAACTTATCTGATGGTGAACTGGAAGCGCTTGGCTGGAAAAAATATTCTCCTTCTGCCACATCGTTTATGACGGGTAAGTTTTTAGGTATAATAGATGTTACCACAACCGACAGGCATAAACTCAGGATACGTTCATTGCCTGCAGCCGGTACTGGTAACCCATCCGACTACCTGGATATGTTTCACTTTATACCCATTAATCAAAACCAGTATTTACCAAGATTTAATGTAGACGGAACATTACAATATTTCTAAAAACGTACCAGACATAAATAATAAACAAAGAAGATGTACAGAAAAAAAAGTTTAACGGTTGTTGTGTTTGTACTAATGCTTGGCATTACAGGCTGCAACAAGTGGAAAGATCATACAGCAATTACGCAGCAGGATTTAACACAAAACCTGTTACAGGCAATTGCCTCTAACCCGGATCTTAGTAAGTTCAGGGAGTATGTAGGCAAAGCAGGGTTGGATTCTGTTTTGCAAAGCACCAAAACATTTACGGTTTGGGCGCCAACAAATACAGCTTTACTGTCACTGGACCCTGCAATTGTAGGTGACGCAGCCAAATTGAAAGCGTTTATATTAAATCACATTTCAAACCAGTTGTATTTTATAAGAGATGTTGCTGCGCCGCAGCGTATTGCTATGCTTAGCGGAAAATATAACAACTTTAGTACTGCCAAGTTTGATGAAGCGGCATTACTTACAACAGATCGTTATGTAGCCAATGGCGTATTGCATACTATTAATGGTATGGCATTACCACTGCAAAATATTTGGGAGTTTGTAAATGCCACAACCACACAATATGCACAACATGCTTACATAAAGTCGCTTAACTATAGCGGGTTTGATCCTTCTCTTGCTGTTATAGACAGTATCAGTGTGCTTACAGGTTTGCCTGTTTACCGTCCGGGTACCGGTATTGTGCAACGCAACTATTTTAACGACCGTGTATCTGATTTAAAAAGAGAAGACAAGCAATACACTTATTTTGTTATGCAGGATGCCAATTTTGTAGTGGAAGCAGATTCGCTTAAAAATTATTATGCAAGTACTGCCACTACTATAACGGACAGTTTAACAAGATGGAACGTAGTAAAAGATCTTGTTTACGAAACATCCTATACTAATATTTTAGCTATGCCGGCAGCACTGGTTTCAAAATCGGGTGTTACAGTACCTGTAAGCAGTGCATTTTTAGTAGATGTTAAGCGCATGAGTAACGGCTATGTTTACATCATGAGTAAAATAGATGTGCCAACAAAAAATAAGTTTCTTCCCATTACGCTGCAGGGAGAAAATCCCAGTGGCTTTTTATCTGACAAATCAGGTAATACCAATTACCGGGTGCGTTTAAGCCCGGCCACAGGGTTAAACTTTAATGACATACTGGTAAGCGGCCACGGTGTTACAACTTATTATTCATTTTACCGCACCAACGAAGTGCCTTCAATAAAATACCAGGTATATGTTTTAGGTACTAACGATTTTCAGGCAGGTGCTTTTGCACAAACTATAAATGCATGGCATACAGGTTTAGCAGCTGTGCAGGGTACATTAACTCATAATGTGCCATTGAGTACTGCAGCCGGTGCTTACAATGAAATGTATTTAGGAGATATTACCATTACAAGATATGGCACTGTTGACTGGAGGCTTACATCAACTGCCACCAACCCGATTGTGCTTGATTACATGCGCCTTGTTCCGGTACCATAAAAATTAAATAATTAAAGCTTAGTAATACCATCATGTATAATTTCAAAAAAACTGTTACACTTTTTTTTGCCGTGGCCTGCAGCCTTGTTGTAATGGCGCAAAAAGAAAAAAGCAAAACGTATACTGTTACCGGTACTGTTATAAATGCCGCCACAAAAAAACCAATAAGGGGCATCAGGCTAACGTATAAAAGTTTTGCAGCCGCAATTACAGATAGCGCTGGTAATTTTTCTATTAAACTTCCTTCTGATGAAGTAATGCTTTTGCTGGAAGGGGATGGTTTTCAGGATAAAGAAGTATCTGTAAAAGGTCAAAATAAATTAATCATCCCTGTTTATGCAGATGGGTTTTCATCTATGAGTGACGAAGCTGATTTGCCAACCGGCCGTGTTACAAAAACAACATCGCCATACGCCATTACAGGTATACAAACTGCCGATGGATGGAACCGCAATAATGAAACACCTGACTCATACCTGCAGGGCAAAGTAACGGGCCTTAATGCCATCAGGCGAAGCGGCACCCAGAATATTGGTGCAGCAATGTTTTTGAGGGGCATCAATTCTTTATATGCCACTAATCAGCCGCTTATTGTTGTTGATGGAGTTATTTTTAATAATACCAATGTAGGAGGTTCAATTATTTCTAATAATTATACCAACCCGCTTTCATCTATCGATGTAAGGGACATTGATAATGTTACAGTATTAAAAGATGCTTCATCTATATACGGAACAAAAGGAGGCAATGGTGCAATCATCATTAATACTATACGGGCAAAAGAGCTGGGTACAAAAATTGATTTTGCTGTGTATGGCGGAATGAACTTTACCACCAAAAACCTGCCTGTAATGGATGCAGGTAATTACCGCACTTATCTTTCTGAAATACTTAAAACAAAGGGGATGAGTGATGCGGAAATTCAGAGCCAGCCATATATGAATGATGATAAAGCCAATGGTACTTACTATGCATATCACAATCAAACCAACTGGCAGGATTTAGTAACACAAAAAGCACAAACAAAAAATATTTATCTTAAAGTAACAGGGGGTGATAACATTGCGAAATATGCAATATCACTGGGCTTTTTAAATAACGAAGGCCTTACAAAAAATACAGACCTGAGTAAATACAATATGCGTTTCAACGGCGACCTTAATTTGAGCCGCCGCATGACAGCTACTACAAATTTAAGTTTTGCCTTTGCTGAACAAAATTTAAGAGACCAGGGTTATTCATACAAAACCAACCCGCTTTTTCTTGCATTGGTAAAATCTCCTTTTTTGCGTACAAATGATGTATCCGCAACAGGGGTAGAGTCTCCTACAATTGCAGACAGGGATACACTTAACATCAGTAACCCCGTTGCGTTAACATCATTAGGCCAGGGCCTTAATAAAACATACCGTTTTCTTGGTTCCATTGGGTTTAACTATGAAATAAGCAAAAAGCTTGCATTGTCTACAACCGTGGGTGTTATATATCATAAAGTGCGTGAAAACTTTTTTGTGCCACGTAAAGGTGTAGTGCCCGATTCTCTTACAACAGCAGTTGCATTCAGCAGAATGGGTACACAGGTTACTTCTTTATTTTCTTTATTTACAGATACCCGTGCAACATTTAACACCAGCATAAAAAAGCTTCATTTCTTTACTGCAAGGGCAGGGGTTCGTTATTTAAAAGATAAAACAGAACAGGATTATGGTTTGGGTTATAACTCACCTATTGACGAATTGATAAGTGTGGGCAATGGTATAAATGCTTTGCGTAAAATTGGTGGTGAAATTGGAGAATCAAAATGGGTTGATATATATGCCAATGCTGAATACTCTTATAAAGACAAATACTTCCTTTCTGTAAATGCAGCAGCAGATGCTTCAAGCCGCTTTGGAAAAGATGGCACCAATGGCTTAAAAGTTAACGGGAATGTTTTTGCTGTGTTGCCTTCAGTAACAGCAGCGTGGGTTGTTTCTTCGGAAAAAACAAATGCCGGCAGCAAGCTGGATCTGTTTAAGCTAAGGGCATCTTATGGCCTTACGGGCAATGATGATATTGGTAACTATAATGCACAGGTTACTTATACTCCGCAGAATTTATTAGGTATGCAGGGTTTGGTTCGTTCCGGCCTTGCAAACAAACAACTGCAGTGGGAGCAGGTTTCAAAAATGGATGTAGGCTTTGATATGGCCATGCTGGATGAAAGGCTGCAGATTACATTTGACTATTTTCACAGCAAAACAGATAAGCTGATTGTGTATGAACAAATGCCAACAGCCAGCGGCTTTGATTATGCAATAACCAACAGCGGCGGTTTAAAAAATGGCGGCATCGAGTTATCTGTTAACGCAAGAATTATCAACCACAAAAATTTTAACTGGGATGCCGGTTTTAATTTAAGCAAATACAAAAGTGTTGTAACAAAACTGCCATCGGGTAAATTCACCACATCATTTGCAGGGGCAACTTATATAACACAGATTGGTTCAGCACCCAATGAATTTTATGGCTGGCAGGCAAACGGTGTTTACACAACTGATGCGCAGGCATCTGCCGAAGGCTTAAGCATTCGTAGAACAGATGGCTCATTGAGAGCTTTCAGGGGAGGTGATATTCGTTTTGCAGATCTTAACAATGACAAAGTAATTGATGATAACGACAGGATGGTGCTGGGTAATCCTAACCCCGATTTCTTTGGTGCATTCTGGAATAAATTTTCTTACAAGCGTTTTACGCTAAATGCATTTTTCACGTATGTTACCGGCAACGAAATATTTAATTACACCCGCAGCCAGCTGGAAGGAATGAATAATGCCTATAACCAAACTGATGCTGTATTAAACCGCTGGAGAACCAACGGGCAGATTACGAATATACCAAAAGCCACCTGGGGAGATCCAATGGGCAATGCCCGGTTTAGCAACCGCTGGATAGAAAACGGATCCTACTTACGTTTAAGAACAGCAACATTGTCTTACGATGTTCCGTTTAAAGCCGGCTTCTTTAAATATGCAACTGTATATGCAACCGGAAATAATTTATTCACACTTACAAAATATAAAGGTTACGATCCTGAATTCAGCCCTACAGAAAGTATATACGGGCAGGGAGTAGACAACACACTTGAACCGCAGGTAAGATCTGTGCAGTTAGGTTTCAGGTTAGGCTTATAATTATTACTACTTACATTAAAAAATTGCAAATAATAATGAAATTAAGTACAACGATAAAAGCAATAATTACGGTGGCAGTACTGGGTGTTACGGCAGCATCCTGTAAAAAACTGGTTGATGTAGAGCCGCAGACACTTGTTGGAGAAGCAAACATGTACCGCAATGTATTTGATGCTGATGCAGCTGTAATAGGCGTGTATGGTAAAATGATGAAGCTTGCAAAACCATACATTTTATTGAATGAACTGCGTGCAGATTTAATGGATATCACTGCAAATGCAGATGTAAACCTGCGCCAGGTAAGTGAGCACACTGCTACAGCCGGTAACCCTTATATTGATCCGCAGCCTTTTTATGAGGTAATAGTAAACTGTAATGATGTGTTGTATAACTTTAAAAAAATGTATGCTGATGGCAAACTTAAAAAAGATGAGTTTGAACAACGTTACTCAGATATAGGCGCCATACGTACATGGGTATATTTGCAATTGGGTATACATTACGGCACCATACCTTATGTTACCAATCCGGTGGTGCAGGTTGCTGATATTAAAAACACAGCAAACTTTCCCATGCTTCCTCTTTCAACATTAATTGATTCGCTTACTGCCTTTGCAGAACGTTTACCCTATACAGAAGATTATCAAACAGGAACTACTTTACTTACCACTGTTGATGGGTACAGCACCAATAAATTTTTCATTAACAAAAATATTTTACTGGGAGATTTATATTTATGGAAAGGCCAGTATGATTTGGCAGCCGATCGTTATAAAAGAGTAATGGAAATCAACGGCCCTTCAGGTGAGTCAACCCAGTTTTACAATCAATACCGCATTTCAAACGGAGCCACAAACCCTGCATTAAACAGCATCAACTATACCCGTGTGCAGGATTTTAGTTCGCTTATTTACGATGGTGTTAGCTGGAGAAATCTTTTTGAACGTTCTATGTCAGACAATGAATTTTTCTGGGAATGGATTTGGGCATTGCCTTTTGATAAAAACTTTGACCCTGTAAATCCGTTTGTAGATATGTTTTCTCCCAATGGTGGCAGTTATTTGCTGCAACCATCACAGCAATCAATCGATAACTGGAACAGCCAGACACAGGTATTTACTTACGCTTCGGGCACTACAACAGTACCGGTTGTTTTCAGAGATAATTTTCCTTTCGATTCAAGAGGTGTATTCAGCTATCGCCAGATTGATGGCAAAAACACCATTATGAAATACCTGTATAATTATTTAGGCAGCAACAGCCAGCCGGTAAGTATTTTCAGTAAATCAGGTAAATGGTTTTTAACAAGAGCTGCAACATTGCATTTACATTATTCAGAAGCTGCTAACCGTGCAGGTAAAATGAAAGTGGCTTATGCATTAACCAACAGGGGAATTGGCTATACATTCGATAGTATTCCCGGGCTTGGTGGCACAAGGGATGTAACCAATTTTATGCAAACGTTTTTACCTTACCCATATAATTTTGATGCCCGTAATGGTGAAGCACCACGTTACCGTAACAACTGGTACCGCAATAGCGGCATACGTGGCCGTGCAGGTTTAAAAAATGTGGTGATAGATTCTGTAAAATATTTCAACATGTCGGCACCCGGTCTTAATAAGCCACTAACAGATTCACTGGGCTATCAAAAATTTATTGAAGACATGGTAATAAATGAAGACGCACTGGAGCTTGCTTATGAAGGCCAGCGCTGGAGTGATTTATTACGTGTTGCCATACGCCGTAACGATCCTGCGTTTATTGCAGATAAAGTGTATGATAAACTCCGTAAATCGGGCTTTTCTGCAGGTGCGGCAAATGCGGCAAGGGCAAAGCTGATGAGCAGGGACTGGTTTTTGCCATTTAAAATGAATTAACCTTTGTTATAATGGTTTTATTATAAGTGCATAGCTTGTTGCTATGCACTTTTTATTTTAGGGCTGCAACAAAAATATGTTGCATAAATATTTATGCAACATTTATACAAGTTGCAGTTGTATAAAAATCATCAGGACAGAACAGGACGATATACTCCGTGTATATTGGTAAATTCATTGCCAATATTGTGGGAACGATTGCGTAGATTTTTTTTATACTGGTGCAGCTAAATTTTATTTTTAAAATCCTTATTGCTGTATTGCTCTAAGTTTCAACGACTGCTATTTTATAACCAAATAACACCATTGCTATTATGAAAAAACAACTGCAGGGGAAAAACTGTGTTTTTCTTCTATTTTTTCTCTTTTTTTCCCTCACATTAAGCGCACAAAATTTTTCAGTTTCAGGTAAGGTAACAGACGAAGCTGCAAAAGCCCTTTCCGGTGCAACTGTCCAGGAAAAAGGTACCAAAAACTCAACTGTAACTAATACTGACGGAGGGTTTCAGTTAAAAGTTTCTTCCGGAAAAGCAAAACTGGTAATCAGTTATGTAGGGCATGAACAACTTGAAGTTAACCTCGATAACCGGAGTGAACTGAATGCGATACTAAAAGCCACAAATGAAAATTTGAGCGATGTGGTGGTAATCGGCTACGCTACAGTTAAGAAAAAAGATGTAACCGGAGCGGTTGCTGGTATCAGCCAAAAAGATATTCGCTCCCGGCCGGTTGATAATGCTGTTCAGGCAATGCAGGGTAAAGTTGCTGGTGTTGATATTTCTTCTAATGAGCGCCCCGGAACTGTACCAACAATTAATATTCGTGGTGTACGTTCTTTAACGGCTTCAAATTCTCCATTATTTGTTGTGGATAATATCCCTTTAATTACTGGTGGAATAGATAACCTCAATCCATCGGATATCGAATCTATTGATGTGTTGAAAGATGCATCTGCAACTGCTATTTATGGTTCACGTGGTGCAAACGGAGTTGTTATCATTACAACCAAACAAGGCAAATCCGGTAAAACAACTTTGAATTTTGATAATTCAGTTACACTGGAAAATTTAGTGGATAACAGGGATATGTTTAACGCAAGTGAATATATAACTTTCAAGCGTTGGGCTTACTACTATGCCGGTTTAAACCCGGTAACCGGCATCAGCACAAATCCAAGGGGAGATCAGCCCAATATCAATACAGACAGAACGCTGTTTGCTGCAACTGCCGATCCATATGCATGGGCTAATATCAACCAGGGCTGGGCATCAGGAACATGGGACGGTTCAAAAGTACAGACAACTGACTGGAGAGGCAAGGTAACGGAGCAATCGATAACTACCAATAACACCGTTAGTGTTAGTGGTGGCTCTGATAAAGTTAGGGCGTATGGTTCTTTTGGCTATTTAAATAATGGTGGTGTTATAAAAGGTCAGTCATTTTCAAGATACACGGCAAAAGCAAATGTTGATATCAATGCCACCAACTGGCTTACATTTGGCAACAGCATGACTGTTAGCTACGGAAAACAGCAATACGGACAATCAACTGCCGGGGTAGCCACTATTGGTACGCCTGCAGGTGGTTTGTATGAATCTGCAAGATCAATATTCCCTTACGCTGTACCTTATGACTCTGCCGGAAACAGGATACTGTTTCCCGGTGGTGATGTCGCCATCAAAAATATAATTGACGAGGAGAAATATAATATTGATGAAAGGGTAACCTTCAGGGCATTTGGAAGTTTAAGCGCCCAGGTAAATTTTGGTGCAATTTCCCCTGTGTTAAAAGGATTAAAATACAGGATGAATTTTGGACCGGATTATTCTTCTTACCGTGATGGAGTTTATGTAGATGCAAATTCTGTGGCTAATGGCGGCAGCACCAGCTTTGCTTCTGCTACAAATAACAGTACCTTCTCTTACACTTTAGATAATCTTTTGTACTATGATAAAACAATACGTGACCATACATTTGGAGTAACGATGCTTTATAGTGCAACATCATACAAACAGGAAACAAATTTTGTATCTGGTAATGGTGTGCCACGTGCTGCCAATTTATGGAATGCATTAACCACCGGTATTGTAACAGGTGCCATCAGCACCAGGGGAGATCTTCTTGAGCAGCAACTGTTATCATACATGGGAAGAATCAATTATAGCTATAAAGATAGATACCTGCTAACAGCCTCAGCCCGCAGAGATGGCTCATCTGTTTTGGCAGCAGGTCATAAATATGACTGGTTCCCGTCAGCAGCATTAGCATGGAGAATCAATAAGGAAAATTTCATGAACGTAAAATGGGTTAATGAATTAAAGTTAAGAGTAGGTGCCGGCGTTACCGGGAATTCTGCTGTTCCAGCTTATGCAACACAAGGTGCAGCAACATCTCTTTTCTATCCTTACATTTCAACAAGTACTGCAGCTGGAATACCCGGCCTGGAAATGGCAAATTTGAATTTAGGATGGGAAAAAACAACTCAATATAATGTAGGTGTTGATTTCGGCCTGTTCAAAAGCCGGGTATTGGGAAGTATAGATGTTTATAAATCAAAAACAACTAACCTTTTAATGAAGAGAGCCATTCCATCTGTTACTGGCTATACTTCAACTTATGATAATGTTGGTGCCACCGCAAACAGCGGGATTGATATTACTGTAACAACAGTTAATGTGAAACAAAAAGACCTGACATGGTCAACTACATTAAACGCCGCATGGCAAAAAGACCATATAACAAAACTGCCAAACGGGAATGATATTATCAACGGCTGGTTTCTTGATCAACCAATCTCAGTTATTTACGGCTACAAAGCTTTAGGGATTTGGCAGGCTGGCAATAAAGCAGAATATGATGTATTTAATGCAAATGGCCATAAATTTTATCCCGGTAATGTAAGAGTGGCAGATCTTAACGGAGATAATAAAATAGATGCAAACAATGATCGCCAGATTATAGGATGGACAAGACCACGTTGGGTAGTAGGTATGACGAATACAGTGAATTACAAAAACTTTGATTTGTCTGTTTTCTTGTACGGACGATTGAATTATATGTACGATTTTGGCGGTGAGGGACAACCTGCCCGTGGTGTACAAAGAAAGATTGATTATTATACAGAAAATAATACCAATGCAGAGTTTCAGAAACCAATATATAATGCCGGTGGAGCTCCCGGTGATCCATACTACCAGGCTTTGGGATATAGAAAAGCTTCATTTATCAAGGTTAGAAATATCTCATTAGGATATAATTTTAGCCATAAACTGGTAGGTAAATCCAATCTGAGAGCTTATTTCCAGGTGCAAAATCCCGGCATGTTGTATTCCAAAATTAAGTTCGTTGACATGGACGTAGTTGGACCAACATGGAACAGAGGCTTTACTCTTGGCATTAATGCATCATTTTAATAACAACTAATTTAAATGATATGAATAAGTATAAAAATCTTTTAAAAATATTAATAGCGGCAACGGCATTTTTTATTGCCCCTTCCTGCAAAAAAACTTTTTTGGATGAAACGCTCAAAGTAAAAAATGGTAATGATTTTTATAAAACAGATGCAGGCATACTGCAACTTGCTTCGGGGGGATATTATGCAAGTTTTGTTGTACCTACCAACGGGGAATCCTGGTATTGCCAAACGCAATATGGAACGGATGAATTTAAAGTAGGCGGTGACCCATCCAATTCACCATGGAATAACTACGATGCCACATTTGCTGCTGGTTTAGGTACTAATGGTAACCTGCAAGGTGCTAATGTACTGTGGGACTCTTTATACATTGCTATTGGAGATGCCAATTTATTGATTCAGAATGCTACGGCCAGTACTTCAACTTCTACAGCAATAAAAAGTACAGCATTAGGTGAAGGATATTTCTTCCGTGCGTACAATTATTTGAGATTAGTGCAGCAATGGGGTGCGGTTCCTTTAAAAACAACAGTAAGCACAACTCCTGAATTTGAGTTTACTAGAGCCGATCCCAAAGATGTGTATACTCAGATTATTGCTGATTTTACCCAGGCAAAAAATTTGTTGCCAACAGGTGGAGGACCTTCTCATTTAACAAAAGATGCGGCATCACATTTTCTGGCAAAAGCATATTTAGCAAGAGCCAGCGAAATAAATGATTCCTGGAACTCTTCTACAAAAGCTGCTGATTTAGCTGCAGCTGTTACATTGTGTGATGGTGTAATTGCCAATCACCCGCTGGCTTCCAACTTTGCAGCATTATGGAATTTTACCGGAATAAATTCTGCAAACGAAACACTGCCCGAAGTTATTTTCTCTGCTCAAATGACCAATGATGTAACAACAAACAGGAGCATTGGAAACACACAGCACCTGTATTTTATTTCAAGATATGATATTCAGGATCAGCTGGCACGTGATTTAGGTGGTGGCAGGCCTTTCAGCAGGATGGCAACAACTTATTACGACTACAGGATTTTTGACCGTGTAAATGATTCAAGATTCTGGAAATCGTTCAGGACTAAATGGACGCTGAACGGAGCATCACCTGTTGCACCAAATGTAAAAGGTGATATGGGAATGATGTTTGTAATTAATCAGCCAGGAGATGCCCGCAACTGGGCAAAATCAAAAATTTGCAAAGCAACAGTTGGCGCTGCTAACTTAATTATAGATCCAGTAACCACACATCCAATTCCAACAGTTTATGTTGCTTATCCTAACGCAACAACAGCTGACGGTGCGTTAAACACGGACTTAACTACCGTTTACCAGGCTTTTCCTCCGTTAAGTAAACATTTTGATGGTTCAAGAAATTCGCTGAATGATGTGGTTGGCCATAGAGATTTTACTTTGGCACGTTCAGCAGAAACTTACCTCATTGCCGCAGAAGCAAAAATAAAGCTGGCGAAATTAGGTACAGGAACTTATACAGATGCCTTGCCTTATATAAATGCAGTTCGTACAAGGGCACAATATGCTAATGGAGAAAACAGGGCTTTGTATTATGATGGTGGTAATACAGTGCAGTCTGCAACACTTCAGCCAGCAAATGTTATCAATTCATTTTACCCGGCTAATTCATATTATGAATCAAATAATATTCCTGTAACAACGGCTGCTTCAACTCCATTAGCCATTGCCGGTATTGCTCCTTTACCTGCGCAGGATGAATTTATCATCAGTGCATTAGGCCTTACAAGCACTTATGACAGGATGTTATGCCTTGTTTTGGATGAACGTTCCCGTGAGCTTTGCGGAGAATATATTCGCTGGGAAGATTTGTCAAGAACAAAAACATTGGTATCGAGAGCAAAAGCGTTTAATGTTGACGCTGCCGCTAATATTGTAGATAAACATCTGTTACGTCCAATACCTCAAACATTCCTTGATGGAATTCAAAAAGGCGGACTTTCTTTAACAGCAGCGGAAAAACAAGCAATGCAAAACCCCGGATATTAATAAAAATGTTTCTCATTTAGCAGTTGGTAAAGGGCGGTCAATTTTTATTGTACCGCCCTTTCCGTTTTTATCATCTTTAACTTAATTTAGTAAGGTTATATACACACATAAAAATTTTATTTCAACATGCGCAAAATTAAATTTCTTTTTATTGCCGGTTTGTTTGTGCTGAATGCAACTGCACAAAAAACAGGAAATGATGTAACAGCACCATTGCACGCCATGAAAGTGGATTACCCGGTGCCATATGAGCCCATGAAAAAAGAAGAAATAAAAAAAGTGCTGGACAGGGTATTTGCATATTTAGAAGCTGTTACACCTGCTGAAATGGTAAATAAAAAAACAAATGAAACAGTAACAGATATTGCTAAGGCAGACAGTAATACAATCGTTAAGCCCGGCGATTTCCGGTTAACAAGCTATGAGTGGGGTGTTACATACAGCGCATTGTTATGGGCAGGTGAATTAACCGGCGATAAAAAATATACCTCTTATGCAACCAACCGTTTTTCTTTTTTAGCTAAGTGGATACCGGTAATGAAAAAATTAAAAGAAGCCGGAGTGTTTAAAGGAAACAACAGTTACCCTTTAAAACAACCAATAGAACCACATGCGCTGGATGATGCAGGCGCAGTTTGTGCAGCAATGATTAAAGCAACTACTGCAGGATTAAACAATGATTTGCGCCCAGTGATTGACGGGTTAAGTGATTTTGTTGTAAACAAAGAATACCGTTTTGCAGATGGTACACTGGCAAGAATGCGTCCGCAAAAAAATACGTTGTGGTTAGATGATATGTACATGGGCGTGCCCACCATTGCACAAATGGGTAAGCTTACAGGCGATAAAAAATATTTTGATGATGCGGTAAAGCAGGTAAAGCAATACACTGAGCGTATGTTTAATAAAGAGAAAGGTGTGTACATGCATGGCTGGGTGGAAGGAATGGAAACGCATCCTGAATTCAGATGGGCAAGAGCTAATGGCTGGGCTTTACTAGCCATGTGCGAATTGCTGGATGTGTTGCCGGAAAATCATGAAGGAAGAAGTTTTGTGCTGAACCAGTTTAAGGCGCATGTTAAAGGATTAACATCTTACCAAAGCGGCAGTGGTTTTTGGCACCAGTTGCTGGATAGAGAAGACAGTTATTTAGAAACATCTGCAACCGCAATTTATGCATACTGTATTGCACATGCCTGTAACAAAGGCTGGATACAGGCTGTAACATATGCGCCTGTTGCCAATCTTGCATGGAATGCAGTGTCAACCAAGGTAAATGATAAAGGCCAGGTGGAAGGAACTTGCGTTGGTACCGGTATGGCTTTTGATCCTGCATTTTACTATCACCGCCCCACCAATGTTTTTGCAGCACATGGTTATGGCCCGGTAATTTTAGCTGGCGCAGAAATGTATAAACTAACAGAAAAAAATAAATTTAAAATGAACGACAGTTCGGTACAATATTATGAGTAAAAGAAAAGTGCAGTTTTTAAGTGTGGTATTGCTGTGCAGTGTTAACCTTTATGCCCAGCAAAAAAATAATTTTAAGTTTGATTTTGGTGCAGATAAACCGGCTGCCGGTTACACCGCAGTAACGTCGCAAACTATTTATACCGATGATGCCGGATATGGCTTTTTTAAAAATGACGGGCTAAAAACAATCGCCGCTTCTAAAAAGAAAAAAGCAACAGACGATTGTATTACAGCAACAACGCCATTCTTTTTTTCCGTAAAACTGCCGGAAGGAAATTATGATGTAAAAGTAATGCTGGGTGATGTTACTGGCACATCAGCCACAACAGTACGTGCTGAATGCCGCAGGCTTTTTTTACAAAATATCCTTACCAAAAAAGGAGAAATAAAAACAGCAACATTTACTGTACATGTTAAAGACAGTATTATACGTGATGAAAACGGCAACGCTGTTAGTAAAGTAAAATTAAAAGAACGGGAAATAAATTATGCTCATTGGGATAACCAGCTAACACTGGAGTTTAATGACAGTGCTGCTAAAGTTTGTGCTGTTGAAATAACCCCCAATAAAACTGCCACTACTGTTTTTTTATCGGGCAACTCAACAGTTGTTGACCAGGACAGGGAGCCATGGGCAAGCTGGGGGCAAATGATTCCATCTTTTTTTGAACCCGGTAAAATATGTATTGCCAATTATGCAGAAAGTGGTGAGACGCTTAACTCTTTCAGAAGCGCTAAGCGATTACAAAAATTATTAAGCTTAATGAAAGCAGGTGATTACCTCTTTATTGAATTTGGGCACAACGATATGAAACAAAAAGGTGAAGGTGTTGGCCCTTTCACTACTTACAAAGCCAGTTTAAAATATTTCATCAGCGAAGTAAAAAAGAAAGGAGGCATCCCTGTTTTAGTTACATCCATGCACCGTAGAAGTTTTGATTCTGCAGGGCATATTATTAATACATTATTAGAATATCCCGAAGCGGTACGCCAAACAGCTAAAGAAGAAAACGTAGCTATCATCGATTTGAACGCTATGAGTAAAATTATGTATGAAGCATGGGGGCCGCAAAAATCTATTAAGGCATTTGTGCATTACCCTGCCAATACTTTTCCCGGCCAGGATAAAAAGTTAGAAGATAACACCCATTTTAATACATACGGCGCATACGAAATTGCCCGTTGCATTGTACAGGGCATACAGGATATTAAATTGCCCATTGCAAAATATTTAAAGAAAACAGTTGCAGCATTTAATCCTGCACAACCTGATGCAGAAGAAAACTGGTACTGGCCACAAAGTGTTTTAAAAGCAGCAGTAAAACCAGATGGCAATTGATGATTAAGAAAAATATTTTTTTATACCTCTTATTATTGTGCAGCTTTTTTGCAAAAGCACAACCAGCGGTTATTAATGTTGATTTTAAAAACGAAACTGGAAGCATGAACCCGGTGTGGGCGTGGTTTGGTTATGATGAGCCTAACTATACTTACATGAAGGATGGCAAAAAGCTGCTGAGTGAAATTGCAGCGCTAAGCCCGGTACCTGTTTATGTAAGGGCGCATAGTTTGTTGGTAACGGGTGATGGCACACCTGCTTTAAAATGGGGCAGTACCAATGCATATACTGAAGACGCTGCAGGCAATCCAATTTATAACTGGACAATAGTTGACAGCATTTTTGATACCTACGTTCAGCGTGGCATGAAACCGCTGGCACAAATTGGTTTTATGCCCGAAGCATTATCAACAAAGCCTGTTCCATATAAACATAATTGGAAACCCGGAGATCCTTATTCAAATATTATTACCGGCTGGGCTTATCCGCCTAAAGATTATAACAAATGGGCAGCGCTGGTGTATGAATGGGTAAAGCACAGTGTAGAACGGTATGGTAAAAAAGAAGTGGAAAGCTGGTGGTGGGAATTATGGAACGAACCCAATGGGTATTGGAAAGGTACACAGGACGAATTTTTTAAACTGTATGACTATACTGCTGCTGCCGTAAAGCGGGCATTGCCCACAGCAAAAATTGGCGGTATCAATATTGCCGGTACTGCAGGCGATGGCGCACAAAAATGGCTGCATGCTTTTGCAAAGCATTGCCTTTATGATACAAACTATGTTACGGGTAAAATTGGTGCGCCTGTGGATATGATTTTGTTTCATGCAAAGGGCTCACCAAAAGTTATAGACGGTCATGTGCAAATGAATATGTCACGTCAGTTGCAGGATATTAATGCAGGCTTCAGATTTGTTGCTTCCTATCCGCAATTAAAAAATTTGCCTGTTGTAATTGGCGAGAGCGACCCTGAAGGTTGCGCCGCCTGCGGTATGAAAACAAATCCATCAAACGGGTATCGTAACGGCACCATGTATTCCAGTTATACGGCAGCTTCTTTTGCAAGAAAATATTTATTGGCTGATTCTTTTAAAGTAAATTTTTTAGGCGCTGTTACGTGGGCATTTGAGTTTGAAGAACAGCCCTGGTTTTATGGATTTAGAGACCTTGCTACTAACGGTGTTGACAAGCCAGTGCTGAATGTATTCCGCATGTTTGGTAAGATGCAGGGAAAAAGAGTGCAAGTGGAAAGTAACAGGCAATATCCATTAAAACTAATAGTAGATTCAAGCGTACGCAAACAAAATGATATTGGGGGTATTGCTGCAAAAGATAAAAAGTCAGCAACTATAATGTTGTGGAATTATCATGATGATGATGTAATGAAGGATGCAGAAACGGTTACTGTAAACTTTAATAATATTCCGGCAAAAAATGTAACAGTTACAGAGTATCGTATTGATGCGGCACACAGCAATTCTTACGAGGTATGGAAAAAGATGGGAGAACCACAGCAGCCAACAAAAGAGCAAATTGCAGTGCTGGAGCAGGCAGGACAATTGCAAACTAATGGTAAGCCGCAAAAACTAAAAGCAGTATCCGGCATTTTACAAATTAAAACAGAATTGCCCGGCCAGGCTGTTTCATTATTTAAAATTGAATGGTGAAAATTTATAAATAAGTATCACAAATAAATACATTGAATGAAAAAATATTTTGCATCATATTTAATTACTGTCCTTTTTTGCAGCAGCACATTTTCACAGCAAAAGGATACCACTTTTACAGCATCAGGTAACCCAATCATCCGCCACAAGTTTACAGCAGACCCTGCGGCATTAGTCTATAAAGATAAAGTGTACATATACACCGGTCATGATGTGGCACCAGAAAAACGCAACGGTTATGAAATGCACGAGTGGTTGTTGTTTTCAACAAGTGATATGAAAACTTTTACGGAGCATCCATCTCCACTAAATGTAAAAGCTTTTAAGTGGGCAAAAGATGATGCATGGGCCAGCCAGGTAATTGAACGTAATGGAAAATTTTACTGGTTTGTTGCTATTACACACGACAGTACACACCGTGGCAAAGCCATTGGTGTGGCGGTTAGCGATAGTCCTACAGGCCCGTTTGTAGATGCTATTGGTAAAGCGCTTATAACAAACGATATGACGACTGAAGCAAAAATCAGTTGGGACGATATTGATCCCACTGTTTTTATTGATGACGACGGGCAGGCATATTTATTTTGGGGCAATACAACTTTGCACTATGTAAAACTGAAAGAGAACATGATTGAGATGGATGGACCCTTCAAAAAAATTGAACTGCCAAAATTTACAGAAGCGCCATGGGTGCATAAAAAAAATGGCTGGTATTATTTATCGTATGCGTATGAGTTTCCGGAAAAAATTGCGTACGCCATGAGTAAAAATATTAACGGTCCCTGGGTGTACAAAGGTATACTGAATGAAATTGCGGGCAACTGCAATACCAATCATCAGGCTATCATTACATTTAAAGGCAAAGATTATTTTATTTATCACAATGGTGCATTGGTACCCGACTATGCAAGTTTTCACCGTTCGGTTTGCATAGATTATTTGCATTATAATAAAGATGGTACCATGAAACGGGTGATTATGACCAGTGAAGGAGTTGCTCCTGCTAAGTAAAATAACTATAACGGTTTCGTAAATAATAAACCGGCATTTGTTGACATATAAACCAATTGTAAAAACAATCAGTAATTTAGAAAGATGAAAAAAATAATGCTCGCTTGTATTGCATCAGGCTTTATCGCCTTTGTATCATTTGCACAAACCAATGTTTTAATTGACGGAACAAATTCTCCTAATACCATCAGCCGCCATATCTACGGCCATTTCTCAGAGCATTTGGGCCGTTGTATTTATGATGGTTTTTGGGTGGGAGATTCGGTAAATGTTCCTAAAAAAGACAGGATACGTTTAGATATAGTGGAAGCGCTTAAAAAAATTAAAGTACCTAACCTGCGCTGGCCCGGTGGTTGTTTTGCAGATGAATATCACTGGCGTGATGGAATTGGCAAACGCAGTGAAAGGCCTTATATGGTTAATACCAACTGGGGTGGTGTAAGTGAAGACAATAGTTTTGGCACACATGAATTTTTAGACTTGTGCACATTGCTTAACTGCGAACCTTACATTGCCGGTAATGTGGGCAGCGGTACGGTTGAAGAAATGGCAAAATGGGTGGAGTATTTAAACAGCGATGCAAAGAGTACTATGACTGACCTGCGTAAAGAAAACGGCCGTAACGAACCGTGGCATGTAAAGTTTTGGGGAGTTGGTAACGAAAGCTGGGGTTGTGGTGGTGAAATGACTGCAGAGTTTTATGCAGATCAATATAAACGTTATGCGGTGTATTGCCGCAACTATAATAATGCACGCTTATTAAAAATTGCAAGCGGTGCCAACAGTGGTGATTATAACTGGACAGAAACATTAATGAAAAATGTTGGCCCCGGCCGTATGTGGGGTGTAACGCTGCATTATTATACTATTCCAACAGGTTCATGGGGTAAAAAAGGATCTGCTACTGCCTTTGATGAAAAGGAATATTTCAATACCATGAATAATTGCTTAAGAATGGAAGAACTGGTAACAAGGCACAGTACCATTATGGATAAATATGATCCTGCAAAAAAAACAGCTTTGGTTGTTGATGAGTGGGGTATATGGACAGATGTGGAGCCAGGTACCAATCCCGGTTTTTTATACCAGCAAAACAGCTTACGTGATGCGTTGATTGCAGGAACCACTTTAAACATCTTCAATAATCACAGCGACAGGGTGCGTATGGCCAACCTTGCACAAACCATTAATGTGCTGCAGGCATTAATACTTACTAAAGGAAATCAAATGCTGTTAACGCCTACATATCATGTGTTTGATATGTACAAAGTGCATATGGATGCAAAGAAATTAAACATCAGTTTTACTGCGCCGGATTATAAAATGGAGGACAAAAAAATTCCTGCGCTTAATATTTCTGCTTCGCAGGACAGTACCGGAGCTGTGCATATTACACTGGTTAATATTGATCCCTCAAAAAGTATTTCGTTAAAAACACAATTGCCCGGTATTAAATTTAAAACCATCGCCGGCCAAATACTTACATCTAAAAAATTAACCGATATAAATACATTCGAAAACCCTGATGCAATAAAACCAGTAGTATTTAACGGAGCTAAAAAAACGGGAGAGGAGTTAATAGTTGAGCTGCCTGCACAAAGTGTGGTGATGCTGGAACTAAAATAAGCGATTAATTAAAATACTTTAGCTTCGTAAAAAAACTAAAATGGAATTAAAAGAACAATTTGAAAAAGCCGTGGCAGAAAGTAAACAACTGCCGGCTAAACCAGATAATGAAACACTGCTAAAATTGTATTCACTCTACAAACAGGGAACAGAAGGGGATGTAAATACAGAGCCACCTTCTAATATGTTCGATTTTGTTGGTAAAGCAAAGTATGATGCATGGGAATCTTTAAAAGGCAAAACAAAAGAAACAGCAATGGAAGAATACATTGCACTTGTAACGAAATTAAAAGGATAAAAAAAGCCCCGATACATCATCGGGGCTTTTTTTAAGCACATTTATTTTATTGCAGCAATGCAACATTGCCTTTTAAAGTAAGCACTGTATTGTTATCGCATAAAACATCTATTGTATAAACATATACATCTGGTGTAAGCACCTTGCCTTTATACGTTCCGTTCCAGCCGGCACTTGCATCGTTAGCCATAAAGCCACTTTTTTCATACATCACTTCTCCCCAGCGGCTGAAAATACGCATTGTTTTTATACTGAACACCCCGGATCCTCTTGGATAGAAAATGTCATTCACCCCATCTCCATTAGGAGTAAAGGTATTTGGTACAAATATGTTTGCGCCGTTGCAAATTACATACACTGTTACATTGTCTTTTGTTTTACAGCCGCCAGCATTAATTGCTTCTGCAATGTAGGTGGTGGTTTCTCTTGGCTTTACAGTAATATTATTTCCGTTAGTGCTTACAATGCCGGGTGCATTTAACCATGCTACTTTTACTACGTCAACAGATACGGAGGGTTTTAGTTCGATGGTTTGGCCCACATTAATTGTTTTATCCTGTCCGGCATCTATTGTTGGAATTGGATAAACCTGTACCAAAGCATAACCTGTATCACTAAAACATTTTTTATCATCAGTGCCAATAACACGGTAAGTTGTGGTGGCAGCAGGTGTGGCAAGCGGATTTGCCAATGAGGCATTATTTAATCCTGTTGACGGGCTCCATACATATGTATATGCGCCGCTTGCAAACAATCTTATTGAACCACCGCGGCATAATGTATCGCCACGGCTGTTAAGCATAGAGAAACGCTGTTTAACATCTACAATAACACTATCTGTATTTTTGCAGCCATTAACTGTTGTTCCTGTTACTATATATTTTATAAGTGAGTCTGGGCTTGCAACTGGTTTTGCACAATTAGTACAATTTAATCCATTAGGCGGCCACCACATATAACTGGCAGCTCCTGTCGCAGTCAGGGTAACAGTTTTACCACGGCAAACCAATGTGTCTGCACCTGCGTCAATAACAGGTATCACAAAAGCTTCCACTGTTGTGTTTACGGTGTCTTTACAACCACTGCTGTTTTCTGCAATAAGCTGTATGCTGTAAATGCCTGCATTATTATAAACCTGCTGTGGAGGATTTTGTAAAATGGAAGTATTGCCATTACCTAATTGCCAGTTCCATTTAATGATGGAAGTATCAGGTACTGCAAGCTGGCCTGCAAAATTTACAATTAATGGCACACATCCATTTTGCTGGTTGTTTATAACTGTCTGCGGCGATGAAACAATTTTTACTGGTGCCGGTAATTGCATGGAATCGATACAGCCATTTTGTGTGGTAACAACCAGCTTTGGATAATATAAACCAGAACTTGTGTAATGGTGTACCGGGTTTTGCAAATTAGAGGTATTGCCGTCTCCAAATGTCCAGTTATAAGATGTAATTATATCATTGCTTACAGTAGATGAATCACTGAAAGTAATAAATGCCTCATCGCAATGCGTTTGGTTTAAAAAACCAAAGTTGGCAAGGGCGCCGCTTACAAAAATTGTATCAGGCCCTTGTATAGGTACAACACAACCGTTGGTATCTACCAGGATCATTTTAGGCAGGTATGTGCCCGGAATAGTGTATGCATGGGATACGATTGAATCGATTGTTACATTAGTACTGCCATCATTAAAATCCCAGATGAACGAAATACGATCATGTGTAATTGCATTAAAGTTTACAGTTAAAGGTTTACAGCCTTGCAAAGGGCCATAAGTAAAGTTGCCCTGCGGGCCACGTACAACAATGGTATGTTGAGAAACATCAACACATCCTCCGGGGCTTGTTACTGTAAGCTTTGTTACATACGTACCAATACTTGTATAAAAGTGTGTTGGGTTAGCAGATGTTGTTGAAGTGCCATCACCAAAATCCCACACTGCAGAAACATAATTTTGAGAATTGTTTGTAAATGTTACTAACAATGGCGGGCAGGTACTCAATGTATCGCTGATGGCATAAATTGAATGCGGTGATACTATGTTTACATAATCAGGTTTTATAAGCGAATCTGTACAGCCATACTGGTCGGTTATAAATAATTTAATGGTGTATAATCCGTCGGTGCTGTATTGGTGTACTGGTGTTGTTTGTGTTGAAGTATTACCATCACCAAAATTCCACAAATAAGTTAAACCCGGGCCTGTTGATGTATTTGAAAACTGTATGTTTTTTGTAGGGCATGAAAGTGTATCCATGGTTGCAAAACCGGCAACAGGCTTAGATATAATAATGGGTGTATTTGCAGCAGTTGAATCATAGCAGCCTAAGTTGTCAATTACTTTTAAAGAAACTGAATAACTGCCGGGTGCATTATAGGTATGCTGAAATGGTGGAGCATTTAATGTATCCGAAATACCGTCACCATAATTCCAAATCCATGTTGTAATAGGATGCTGGCCGTCATTAGTTGAATTGTCAGTGAAATTTATGGCTGTAAATAAACAACTTCCTGATGTGCCTGGTGTAAACGCTGCTGCCGGGCCGTTTACTCTTATCAATAAATTTTTTACCAAAGTATCAGCACATCCTTGTACGTCAGTAATAATCAGGCTTACCGTATAAGAACCTGATTGGGTATAACTATGCGTAATAGTTTGTCCATTGCCTATAATACCATCACCAAAATCCCACCGTATTGAAGAAACATTTGCAGCTGTATTTCCTGTTGAAGTAAATGTTACAGGAGCATATTTACAAACTGTATCTGCTGATGTAATAAAGTTTGCTTCTTCATTTAGTATAACTATAGTGGTTGACTTTGTATGTTCACAGCCTGTAGTAAGATTTTTTACCAACAGCGTTACAACATACGTGCCGGTGCTGCTGTATGTATGTGTTGGGTTTTGTAATGTTGATGTGTTGCCATCGCCAAAATCCCAATGCCATTCATCTGCTCCTATAGAAGCATCAGTAAATTGTTTTACAAACCTGTTACTGCAATCAGATGGTACAGAAAAATTAGCAATAGGAGGGTTTATATGAATATAATCAGTAAATACTAACGTATCGCAGCAACCGCCGTTACAAACAATAAGTGTAACATCAAAGTAACCTGTGTCCTGGTAAGAATATACCGGGTTCTGCTGGTTGGATGTGCCGCCATCACCAAAAAGCCATAGCCAATTAGAGACTGTTCCTGTAGACAAATCGGTGAAATGTATATCCTGGAAGGCACAGACATTTCTTGGCGTTGCAGAAAAATTTGGTACCGGTTTTACGGTAGCTATAATGCCATTTTGCTTTACAACAGTATCGGTGCATCCGCCTGCGGTAGTAACAATTAGCCTGATATTATAACTACCTGCAGGAAAAGTGTGCGTAGGTGCTGGCAGTGTTGAAGTAGTGCCGTCACCAAAATCCCATTCATAACTTACAACAGGATCAACAGCTGTAACCGTTGAACTAAAAGTCCACGTAAGAGGTGCGCAAGATGACACGGGCAGGTTATTGATGGCAGCTGATGGCGGCTGAATTTTTACAAAATCAGGCATAATCAATGTATCGCTGCAACCATCCCTGTTAACAGCAATAAGTGTTACTGTAAATAAACCAGCCGTTGTGTAAGTATGTGTTGGGTTAGTGGCAGTTGATGTATTACCATCGCCAAAATTCCAGTTGTAACTTACTGCACCGGTGCTTGTATTTGTAAAGTTTACTGTTAATGGAGGTTTACAGGCACTGGTTATTGGTGCTGTAAAACCTGCTGATGGTGCTGCTAATACAGTTATGGTAGAATAGGCAGTGTCATTACAGCCGTTAAAATCTGCAATTAACCGAATTGGATAATTGCCGGGTGCGGTATATACTTTTACCGGGTTAAGCAATGAAGAGGTGGTGGCATCACCAAAAGTCCATGCAACAGATGTAGGTACAGGTACCGAGTTATTTGTAAAAGTTACAGGGCTGTTTACACAAACCGAGGCAGGATTATTAAATGCAGCGTTGTAGTTAGCTACATTAATGTAATTGGTTTTTATTATAGTGTCGGTACAGCCGCTGCTGTTTGTAACAATAAGCCTTACAGTATAAGAGCCTGCGCTGGTATATGTATGTGATGGATTTGCCGCTACAGAACTGCCACCATCTCCAAACAACCATTGGTAATTGAGTGTGCCGGTACCAGTTGATAGGTTTTGGAAGTTTACAGTAAATGGTGCTGTACATGAAGCAGTGCTGTTAGAAGAAAAATCTGCGGTAACGCCGCTGCCCACGGTAATATATTGTGTTTTGGTAATTATTTTACTGCAACCAAAACTATTCGTTACACTCAGCGTAACATTATAACCGCCGGGAGAAGTATAGGTATGTGACGGGTTTTGTACTGTTGTAATGGTGCCATCACCAAGATCCCATTGCCACGTTGTTATAGTACCGTTGCCCGGGGTGCTTTGGTCTGTAAAATTTACATTAAGTGGAGAACAACCGGTTAATGGTGTGCCGGTAAACGCTACCGTTGGCTGGGCAAAAATAGAAATGTACTGCTGTTTTATTAAAATAGCAGAGTCGCCTGCCGCATTGTAAATAACCAGTTTTATATTATACTGCCCCGGATTAAAATATGTTACAGAAGGGTTTTGAAGATATGATATGGTTCCATTGCCTAAATCCCATTTCCATGCAGTTGGGCTGCCTGTTGAAAGATCGGTAAAATGTACCAGTACTGGAGCACAACCTGATACAGGTGTGGCAGAAAAATCTGGTGTAAGTTGTTGCGCTTTGGTATACGAGCATACAAAAAACAACAGGGTAACCAGGGCGTATCTGACTCCGCGGCAGGCAGTCATTGGTAAGTGCTTTGTTTTTTATGAATAGTTGGATAAATGCCGCTTTTAACGGCACATATAATACAAATACTAAAACTTAAAATCCTGATAAAAATTGTGCTGTAATCGGGATATTATAAAAAATGATGGTAAATGCCGTGCTGGTTCAGGTGGTAAGCTAGTATATCCGCTTTGAAGATAGGTGTTTTTTCCACAATTAAAGCCGCTGCATGTGCAAAACATCAGGCTCTGTGGTACCCCAGGGCGCCAATTCCATGATAGGAACAGCTTTTTTAGTAAACTTCCATTCCCGGTTTAAAAAACTAAAAGATGGCACCGTGGTTGGTAAAGTAATGGTGAGTTTGCTGTAATCACTGTTACAGCTCCATGTGCCCGTATAAGTTTGCATGCCGTTGCTTGCTGTCATTGGCCCGTCATACAAGGTGTTTTTATTAAGCCGGAATGTAAAACCATTGTATTGGGCAGTAATTTCAGTGCCATTATCCGATGCAAAGTGAACAACAAAATCTTTGTTTAAAATATTTTCTTCAAAGTATTGTTCCAATGCATTTTGGCTTGGGTTTGTTAGCAGGGCAACTTTTTTGCAACTGCTAAATAATAGTAGTAATGCACAGCCTACTGCTATAAAATATCTTGATTTATAAAGTAATACCGGCATAGCACTCCATTTAAATTGAGTAAATATGTTTAAATTTTTCTGTGGCATATTTTGTAAAGTGGGTACTGTTCAATGTTTCTCCTGTTGCCTTTTTACACAATTCTTCTGATGTGAAATACCTGCCGTGCTGGTAAATATTTGCAGACAGCCAGTTTAAAATATTTTTGTTTTTTCCAGCGGTAATGTCCTGTTCTAAAGAGCTGTTTTGTTTTGCAAGTGCTGCATGTAATTGAGCGGCATAGAAACTTCCTAAACTGTAAGTGGCAAAATATCCAAAACTGCCATGGCTCCAGTGTACATCCTGCAAACAGCCTTTTTTATCGTTTGGAACGGTAACACCTAAATATTTTTTGTAGTGTTCATTCCAGTAAATGGGTATGTCTGCCGTATCAATTTCGCCGGCAATCAGCATTTTCTCTATCTCATAACGTATCATAACATGAAAATGGTATGTTACCTCGTCTGCTTCTGTCCTTATTAAGGAGGGCTCCACTTTATTAATTCCGTTATAAAATGCCTCAACAGAAATATTGCCCAGCTTATCGCCAAAATAAGACTTTAATAATGGCCAGTTATTTTTCCAAAAGGGCAAACTCCGCCCTATATTATTTTCCCAAAGGCGGCTTTGGCTCTCGTGAATACTCAAACTGCAGTATTCGCCCAGTGGTAAACCGTATTCATCACCGGGCAGACCCTGTTCATATAGCGCATGCCCGCCTTCATGAATGCAGCTCCATGTCATATTGCTAAAATCATTTTCATCAATACGTGTGGTTACCCTTACATCAGCATTATTAAAATTAGTTGTAAAAGGGTGCTCGCTAATATCCTGCCTGCCCGCCTCAAAATCAAATCCCATCTTTTTTAAAATTTCCATTCCAAAATTCCATTGGCTGTCTTTATCAAAATGCTGGTTTAAAAAGCTATTATCCACCTGTGGTTTACTTTGTATTAATTGAAGCAGGTTTAATAATTCAGGTTTTAAACCGGCAAAAACTTTGTCAACAATAGTTACCGTTAAGCCTTTATCATAATCATTCATTAAAGCGCTGTAAGGATGGTCCGCATATCCTAAAATATCCGCTTCCTGTTTTTTTAATGTTATCAGTTCATGCAATGGCTGTTGAAAAATGCTGAATGAATTTTCTTTTCGTGCCTGTATCCATGCATGAAAGCTTTTGTTTACTGTTTCGCTCATTTTACGCACAAACCCACCGGTAAATTTTTGAGCCTTGGTATAATCGTAATGGCTTAGCTCTATATTCTTTTTCTGCTTGTCGGTTAAATCATTTTTGCCAAGCAGTTCTGTTAGCAAAGCGCCTGTTTTTTCATTGGAAAATTGCTGGTGTGCCAGTTCGTTTAAGGTGGCAATCTGCCTGCCGCGTATGGCGCTGCCTTTTGGTGGCAAATATGTTTCCTGGTCCCATTGCAATACAGCAGATGCGTATTTTACATCGGCAATTTGTTGCATCTTTGTTACGTACTCATTATATAATTCAACGCTGCTCATTTTTTAATTTTTTCAGAATGAAAGTTCAAGATATTACATCTTTACTAGAAAAGCTTGCGCCGCTATCCCTGCAGGAAGGTTATGATAATGCCGGATTGCTTACCGGAAACAGTAATTGGGAGTGTACCGGAATAATTGTTACGCTGGATGCTACGGAAGAAGTGGTAATGGAAGCAGTGGAAAAAAAATGCAATTTGATTGTAGCGCACCATCCCATAATTTTTGGGGGGCTTAAGCGGATTACCGGTAGTAACTATGTTGAGAAAGCTGTTATTGCCGCCATTAAAAATGATATTGCAGTTTATGCCATTCACACAAATCTTGATAATGTATTACATGGCGTAAACTCAAAAATTGCCGATATGCTGGGCCTAATAAACCGGCAGGTTTTGTTACCAAAGCAGGGAGTTTTGAAAAAACTGTTCACTTATGTGCCGTTTGCACATGCAGCCCATGTTAGAACAGCAATTTTTAATGCCGGCGGCGGCTATATTGGCAATTACAGCGAATGTAGTTTTAACAGCAATGGAGAAGGAACTTATAAGGCAGGTGAAGGCAGCCAGCCTTTTGCCGGTAAACAGGGAGAGCAACATACTGAACCTGAAATTAAAATTGAAGTAATATTTCCGGCATGGCTGGAAAAGAATGTTTGCAAGGCAATGAAAGCTGCTCATCCTTATGAAGAAGTGGCTTATGATATTATAAACCTGGATAATACACATGCAGCTACAGGAAGCGGCCTGCTGGGTTACCTGCCGGAGGCAATGGCAGAAAATGAGCTGCTTATGTTGCTAAAAGCAAAATTTGGCCTGAAATTGATAAAACATACGCCGTTAAGGGGCAAACCGGTTAAAAAGGTGGCATTATGTGGCGGTTCCGGCAGCTTTTTAACTAAAATGGCTATAGCTGCGGGGGCTGATTTTTACATTAGCGCCGATTATAAATACCACGAGTTTTTTGATGCCAACGGCAAGCTGGTAATTGCCGATATTGGCCATTATGAAAGCGAACAGTTTACTATAGCGCTTTTGAGTGAGTTTTTGCAGGAAAAATTCCCTAACTTTGCCGTCCTTAAAACGGGAGTTAACACCAACCCGGTTAATTATTTTACCTGACCTGCTGAACAAAGTTGATGCAGTACAAGTGAGTGACACAACCGGGGTTGATGAATGAACCAAAGCCCGTTTCATAAAAATAAACACAAAACAAACATGGCAAAAGTTGCAGATTTCTCCGTTGAAGAAAAATTAAAGTCGCTGGTTCGTTTGCAGAAAATTGACTGCAAGCTGGATGAAATTCAGATTTTAAAAGGCGAATTGCCGATGGAAGTAAAAGACCTGGAAGATGAAATTGAAGGGCTGCATGCAAGGCAAACCCGTATTGAAGAAGAGATTAACGGCATTCAGGAATTTATTGAACAAAAGAAAAACGGCATAAAAGAAGCTGAAGCGCTGGTAAAAAAATACGAAAAGCAAAGTGAGAATGTAAAGAACAACCGTGAGTTTGAAGCAATCAATAAAGAGATTGAAATGCAAACGCTGGAAGTAAAACTTTGCGAAAAGCATATTAAAGATGCTACTGAAGAAATTGCTGAAAAAGCAAGGCAACTGGAAGGTGCTAAAAAAGCAGTAAGCACTAAAGAAGCTAACCTGAGCGGAAAAAAAGGCGAACTGGAAAAGATAATTAACGAAACAGAGAAAGAAGAAAAACACTACAATGCCGAAGCGGTAGCTGCCCGTAAAGATGTAGATGAAAGACTGCTGGTAAGTTACGACCGCATACGCAACAACTACCGTAATGGTTTGGCTGTTGTACCGGTAGAAAGAGACAGTTGCGGTGGTTGTTTCCACGCCATTCCTCCACAAAAGCAAAGTGAAATTAAACTGCGTAAAAAAGTAATGGTTTGCGAAAACTGCGGCCGTGTACTGGTTGATGCAGATTTGAACGACACAGTAGAAGTAAAATAATACTAAGTAATAAATACAGGCAAAGCATTCCACATAAGGAATGCTTTTTCTTTTGTATTAATTCGGGTGAATCTGTGTAATCTGTGGCTAAAAAAAACTAATTTGCTTTTACAATTATGCTGCAAAAACTTCACATACAGAACTACGCTATTATAGATGATTTGTCAATTGCATTTAAGCAGCACCTGAATATTATTACAGGCGAAACCGGTGCCGGTAAAAGTATTTTAATGGGTGCTTTAAGTTTAATACTGGGCGAACGTGCGGACAGCAGCGTATTACTGCAAAAGGAAAAAAAATGTGTGGTGGAAGGAACGTTTGAAGCAGCAAAAAATAAAAGTATTCAGCAGTTTTTAAATGATAATGATTTGGATGCAGAAGCATTGCTTTCTGTGAGAAGAGAGATTGCAGCAACAGGTAAATCCAGGGCCTTTATTAATGATACGCCGGTAACATTGGCACAATTGAAAGAACTGAGTTTATTACTGGTGGATTTACACCAGCAGTTTGATACGCTTGAGCTGGGCGAAAGTGATTTTCAAAGAGAAGTACTGGATGCACTTGCAGGCAACAATGATTCTATTCAGGAATATACAGCGTTGTACAGGCAATATCTTACCACAAAAAAAGAGCTGGAGGCACTACAACAGCAGCAAACTGCCGCCAATGCCACGTACGATTACAATAAGTTTTTGTTTGATGAGCTGGAAACAGCTGCATTAAAGCCAAACGAACTGGAAGAACTGGATGCAGAATTAAAACTGCTGAGCAACGCAGAAAATATAAAGCAGCAGTTGGGCAGCATCTATTTTGAGTTGAAAGAAAGTGAGGAGCCATTGGTGCAGCAATTAAAATCGCTTTGCAATAAATTGATGGGGCTTACACAATACCACACGGGTATAGAAGAACTGGCAAACCGGTTACAAAGCACACAGGTAGAGCTGAAGGATATTGCAGATGAGCTAGAAACAATAAATGATGGTGTGCAGTACAGTGCTGAGCGTTTTCAAATAGTAAATGACCGCATTGCGCTGGGCTATAAATTACAGAAAAAACATGGAGTAGCCTCTACAGACGAGTTATTACTTATTCAAGATGGTTTACAGCAAAAATTGAATGATGTTTTAAATATAAGCGAAGCTATTGCAGCAAAAGAAAAACAAACGGCATTGCTGTTACAGCAATGTGAAAAAGCTGCTAAAGCAATTTCTGCAAACCGCACCAGGGCTATAAAACCATTTACAGAAAAAGTAAATGTTTTATTGAAGCAGGTGGGTATGCCCAATGCACAGTTAAAAGTGGAGGTAGCAACTGCCTCATTAAATCAATATGGTATTGACGCTATTGAATTTTTATTTGATGCTAATAAAAGCAACCGCTTTGAACCATTACGTAAGGTAGCCAGTGGCGGGGAGTTGAGCCGTTTAATGCTCTGTATAAAAAGTTTGGTGGCACAAAAACTGCAATTGCCTACTTTAATATTTGATGAAATTGATACCGGCATAAGCGGCGAAGCGGCCAAACAGGTTGGGAATATTATGAAAGAGCTTGCTGCCGGCCACCAGTTAATTTCCATAACACACCAACCACAAATTGCGGCTAAAGCCAATGCCCATTTCTTTGTGCATAAGGCAATAAAGGACGATAAAATTATTACCGCTGTAAAACTGCTGAATAATGATGAACGCATAACTGCCATTGCCCAAATGCTTAGCGGAGAGAAACCCACTGCCGCTGCATTACAAAACGCAAGAGAAATGGTGGGTAATTAATTATTGCTTATGTATCCTGCTTATTTGGGAATTTTACTAACTGCCGCTTTAATAACAGTACCTTTTTATTTCTTCAATAAATTTTTGCAACGCCGCATTAAGCCAAAAGAAAGCGGGAAGAACCTGCTATTGTATTTTGTAATAGTAGTGCTGAGTATATTTATTTACATTACGGCGTGTATTTACCTGGCAGTTTGGGTGGCAAAAATGATAAATAAGGGGTAAACATTTTTTTCATTATAAATAGTGTGTTACTTTAGCCCCTCAAAACAATTGCTATGTCACATAACTTACTTAAAGGAAAGAAAGGAATCATTTTTGGAGCGCTGGATGAGAAATCTATAGCATGGAAAACTGCTTTGCGCTGCCACGAAGAAGGAGCGGAGCTGTTGCTTACCAACGCACCCGTAGCCATGCGTATGGGAGAAATTAAAAAGCTGGCAGAGGCGGTGAATGCGCCTGTAGTACCCTGCGATGTTAGCAGCAACGAAGATGTAGATAAACTGATAGAAGAAGCCATGAAACATTTTGGCGGCGGCGTGGATTTTATACTGCACTCTATTGGTATGAGTATTAACGTTCGTAAAGGAATTGGGTATACAGAAAACAATTACGAGTTTACCCACAAAGGTTTTGATATTTCTGCATTAAGCCTGCACCGTGTGTTGGCAAGCGCTATGAAGCATGATGCAATTAACGAATGGGGCAGTGTTGTTGCGTTAAGTTATATTGCTGCACAACGTGTGTTTCCTGATTATAATGATATGGCTGATAACAAAGCGGTACTGGAAAGCATTGCACGCAATTTTGGTTACCAATATGGTGTTAAAAAACATGTTCGTGTAAATACTGTTTCTCAATCGCCTACCAAAACTACAGCCGGTAGTGGTGTTAAAGGTTTTGACGGATTTATAAACTATGCTGAAAAAATGAGCCCCTTAGGTAACGCCACAGCGGATGATTGTGCTAACTATTGCGTAACGCTGTTTAGCGATATGACGAAGATGGTTACTATGCAAAACCTTTTCCATGATGGCGGGTTTTCATATACAGGAGTAACACAAGCGGTGATTGAGCAGATGGAGAAATAAAGCTTAAAGCAGAAAGCCAAAAGACTGCAGTAGTTAATACAGCTTTCACAAAATCAGCTATAATATTTCAAAAATAATGAAGCCACTAAGAAAATTAGTGGCTTCATCGTTTAAAGACAAGCTTTAAGCTTTAGGCTAAAAGCTTTCCGCTTTTTAATATTCTTCTTCGTTAAAAAAGAAATCTTCATGGCTGGGATAATCCGGCCAAATGTCTTCGAGGCTTTCATAAATTTCACCTTCATCTTCCAGCTCCTGTAAATTTTCTACCACCTCAATAGGTGCGCCACTGCGGATTGAATAATCAATCAGTTCATCTTTGGTGGCAGGCCACGGAGCGTCTTCAAGGTGTGATGCTAATTCAAGTGTCCAGAACATATGCTGTATCTTTAATTTTAGTTAGTAATCAAGGGGTAATTATCCCTAATTTTCCGCAAATGTAGATTTTCTCCGGAAATAACCAAAAGTGTTTTATTAACGGCTGTTTGCAACCAAGATTGTGTAAGAAAGGTTAAAAGTTGCATGGCATTGAGTTTATTAATTATTACCTATTTTTAAAGCATGTTATCAGCAAGGAATATTCATAAAAAATACGGCAGTTTAGAAGTATTAAAAGGGGTAGATATTAAAATAAACAAAGGTGAAATTGTGAGTATTGTGGGCAGTTCCGGCGCCGGCAAAAGCACATTACTGCATATTTTAGGCACTTTAGATAAAGCAGATGCCGGGGAAATAAATTTAAACAATCAGCCTGTGAACGGGCTTTCGGGTAAAAAACTGGCAGCTTTTCGTAATAAAGAAATCGGTTTTGTTTTCCAGTTTCATCATTTATTACCTGAATTTACAGCCCTTGAAAATGTATGTATACCCGGCTGGATTGCAGGAAAAGGAAAAAAAGAAGTGATAAGCAGGGCAGAAGAACTTTTAAAACATTTGAGATTAGGAGACCGTATGGATAATAAGCCGCAGCAGCTTTCAGGTGGCGAACAACAACGGGTAGCCGTTGCAAGGGCATTAATCAATAACCCTTCCATTGTAATGGCTGATGAACCCACAGGAAATTTGGATAGTGCAAATGCTAAAGAACTACATCAATTATTTATTGACCTGCGTAACCAGTTTAACCAAACTTTTTTAATTGTAACACACAATGAAGAGCTGGCTAAACTAAGTGACCGTATTGTAATGATGAAAGACGGAAGAATTGTTTAAACTGTTGTTATTTAGTTTTACCAATATTAAAATTTTGCAGGTTATAATTGCCCCATTGCCCGTCCGGGCCCATTAGCGCTTTTAAATCGCCGCTTGTTTCCACACCATGATTAAATGATGTATTGAAAAAATCTTTATTAGCTTTTGCAAAGCCTTTTAAAGCCGCATTAATAGAAGCCTCTCCGCTGATAGCAGCTTTGCCATTCCATGCAATGCTTTTGCTTATAGGTGCGCCGTTGCTGTTGTAAGTTCTTGATATATCTAAATTCATTTCCGCTTCCACTTTTGCACTGCCTGCTCTTTTCAAATCAACAATTCCTATGCTGCCGTCTTTTTCTGTATTTATACCCACAGTAACGGAAGAGGTTAACGTAAGGCCAAAAGTATACGTATCTTCTCCCACATACTTGCTTCTTATTTGCTCAAAGTACGCACCGGCTCCTAATTTCACATTAGCATCTACAGCACCGGTTTTTACACCTTTATTAAAAAAATCCATATTTACACCAACCCTGTAATGGTGACAATTATCATCTACCATTAATGGTCCAAGTTTTGTTGGCCCGCCGCCCTGGTTTGCCTGTTGTCCATTAAATTTTAACGGGCCAGGTGCAGGGTCGTTGCAAGGCGCAGCAAGCGTTTTCAGCTTTCTTAATTTTGGTGTGGAAACATCAGGCGGTATTGACCTTGCTTCAAAAACACATTCGCCTTCAACTGATAAACCCTTTGACTGTGCTGCCCAGCTTGCACAGGCGGGTATAAACCGCTGGTACAGCATCAACATTAAATTCTTTGCCATTATCACATCAGCTTCCTTCACAGCATTTAAATACTTATTCCAGTTTGGCTCAGAAATATATTGCAGCCTTGGGGCGGCATCATTTTTATATTGCTCTGCATAATCTGCCATTTCATCGGTTCCGGTTCTTACTAAATCACCAATCGACATTACAAAGCTCATAATAGTGCCCTGCAGTTTGGGCATGAATTCGCATTTTACTTTTTTTATGCATTCGCAGTCTTCGGTAAACTTGCATTTATCATCGCTGGCACATTGTTTAAGTGCGGCAATGTAAGCCTGGAAAACTCCATTGTAGGTTGCAGCAAATGATTGTACAGATGCTGCTAATTTATCGCCATACTTTGCATACACTTTAGCTCTTTGTTTTTCAAAACGCAAATGAATTTGATTGAAAGAAATATAGTGTGCATCTTTTGAGTAATCATAAATAGTTTCCAGTTCACCATCACTGTTTACAAACTGCATCGGTTTAGGTAATGATGGCAAAAGCGATTTAACATAGGCTATTTCATTTTTTATTTCCTGTTCATATTTACCAATTGCTTTTGCAGATTTAATAACATCTTCAGGACTAAAATCATTATCCAAATCAGGTTTGTATTCATTTAAACTGATATCGGGTGCAGAGGGAATACTTTTTTCGTCGCTTTGCTGTTCAGGATCGGCACCATCAGGATTGTTATAAGGATTATTTGCAGATGCCTGGCTGTTTCCGCCTTTATCCATTTGGTTTATTTCTTCTTCATTCAACACACCTCCACAAAAACCGGCCATTTGTGCACTGGGAAAACTGCCGCTGAAGCCAAGGCTTTTATTGCTGCTGAATATTTGTTTAGTAAGACTGTTCCAGAGCGCCTGCTTATCACCTTCCTGGTAAGCTATTAATGCAAGGCCTTCGTTAGCGCTTGAATAATCGGGCCGGCTTTTTAAAATGGCATTAAAATTTTGTTTGGCTTTTGTAAAGTCTCCTGCATACGCATACGCCCAGGCAAGATTGGTTTGTATTTCAATACAGGTATCGTTTAACGACCTTGCATAAGTAAATAATGAAATTGCTTTTGGTAAATCTTTTTCAAGCCGCATAAAAATACCCAGGTCATTTATAGCCATTGCATTGTCGGGATGATCGAGTATATACCGGCATACTAAATAATGGCCGGTATATTTGGGCATGCCTGCAGCAATCATCAGCATTCCGGCGCTGGCAGCATTAATTGTGGTGTCTTCGTAAGTAGCCCTCAGCATAGGTTCTAATAAAACTCCTCCTTTCATTTTAGCATTGCTGAGCATAGTGGCAGCCCAGCTATTTATTTCTTTCTGTGTGGTTGCTTTGGCAGTAAATGGCAGTGCAGATTTTTTTGGTAATCCTTTATCATTGCCGGCAGCTATTGCAGTTTTTATAGCCGCTTTTTTTTGCTGGCTTTCTGCTATGGTTTTATTTATATCGGGCAGTTTGGAAAAATCGGTTAATTGGCCAATGTCCGGTACTGACATGTTTTTAATACCGGCGCCATCTTTTGTATTTTTTAATGAATCTATCTGCTGCTGCACCTTAGGCATTTCTTTTTTATATTCTTCCATTGCCTTTTGAAATTCCGGATCATTCTTAGCCTTGTTCATTGCCTGCTGTGCTTTTTGCATGGCTTCTTTTATCTGTTTTTGCTGCGCAGGAGTTTGGGCAAAAATATTTTTGCCGTTTGCAACTAATATAAAAAGAATAAAAAGCTTTTTCATCATAAATAATTTTTTTGAGTTAGCGCATCTGGTCAGCTATTCTTCTTATCCTGAATTTTCCATTAGTAATAGTAAATGCAGGTTTTTCTGTACTGCCATCATTGTGATCGTTTAAAGTGGCAGTGCCTGAAAAAGTACCTTCTAAAAAATCTCCCACAACTGCCCACTTTAATAATTTAATTTCAATGTTTGTTGCACTAAAGGAGTGATTGGCATCTGTATTGCCACGCCACATTATTTTATAATCATAATCGCTTTGATAGGTAGCTGTAACAGTGCCTGTAGTTCTTACAATGGGTAAAGCCAGTGTAAATAATTTGTTGGGGTCTTTATCATCGGCAATTCTGAATGTTATATCTGCATCCTGCATAATTTTGGGATTTTCATTTCTGTTACGCAGTATGGCACAATTGCTTAAATCATGTTTTGAAGAAGAGATGGAAAACAATTTTACTTTACCATCTTTGTCAGTATAATTAAAAGAAAGGGTGTTGTTTCCTGTAACAGGTTTTACAGGTTTCTCAACCATATATTTTTTTAATTCAGATTCTGATTCATCATCTTTAATTTTTCCGCTACCCATAAGGCTGCTGATTTTTTGCCAGTCAATTTTCTTTATAATTAAATCAGCAATATCTGAATGGCCTTTTACATACACCACAATTCCCTGTATATCTGTACCGGGATGTGTTGCAAGCTTTGTTGCAAGTGAATATCGTTTTTCAGTTTTCCCTTTATTATCCTCCCCATCAGTTACTGATGGTTTTACTGACCAGTTATTACCAAAAAATAAAAACGTGGCTTTTTCGCCTTTGGCATCCCTGTAAACATTGGGGCAATAAGAAGTGCTGAGTTTTTTTAGCGGCAGCAATGAGTAAGGCATTGTAAAATTGCTGTTCACATACACTTCCACATCGCAGGATGAAATGTTGTATAAATATGCAACATCGTTTTTTGCTTTGGCTGCTTCCACTTTTTCTTTAAGCCCATCCGGCGCTTTGGTAAACTGGTAACTGATGGTGTATTGATGTTCAAAAACATCTCTTGTGGCATAGTTAACATCGTTGTAATAACCCGAAACACCCGAAAGGTCGCTGCCTCGAAAACTGCGTTCATCAGGATCCGGAGCTTCTTCAATATCATGTGGCATTGCAGATGCCAATATTTTTATAACCCTTGCATCTTCGGCCTTTTCAGCAGCGGTGGCAGGGCGCTGGGCATGTAAACTTCCTATAGTGCATATAAAAAGGGATAAAAAAATCAGTTTCATGTTGTGTCTTTTATTTTTCAATAATCCATTTAGTTAAAGCATCATTACTGATAAAGCTGGATGATGTTTTCAGTGCGCCATTTTCAACATACAGCCTGGCATTATTGCTTACATTTTTTATGTAAAAAACATTGGGTGTGGTTGTTTCCTGTATCGTCCATATTGCAGTTGTACTGGTGCTGTTGTCAGTCATCCATCCGTTATCAGTACCCAGGTAATTATTTTTCCAGCGGTTGCGTAGTACAAAATTTTCAGTGCCCTGCACCGGAATAATTTCCCAGTCTGCACTCCACCAGCCATTTTCAATAGCGGTACATGCAAGACTGCCGCTTTGATTATTGAGATAAGTATTGGCAGCAAAGTTTTTAATGCGGGCAAAACCTGCATTATTGTTTGACTGCTGGTTATCTACATTCATTAAAGTACCTGCCTGGTTACCCACTTCAGGATAAAAAGTAATGGTAACAGTTGGCTTTTCATTCAGCGGTACAATCATGGGGTAAGTTTTAGAAACTGTTTCGCCTGGCTTTATCCAGTAACCAATATCTGCCATTACTTTATTATTGTCAACCATTGCCTGTATTTTACAAGGTTGCAATTCCATCATAGCCATTTTATTGGTAAGCCTTGCGCCTGTTGCATTACTGCATTTGAATAATGCAACATTATTATTAATTGGGCCAGAGTGGCCGCCAAAGTCAAGATTGCGGTACATAATTTTTGCTTCAGTACTCACATTGGTTAAATAAAATTTTATTTTAAAACGGCTGAAATCCCCTTTTTTACCTACTGATTTTTCTGACTCATCTTTTATTTCATAACCTGCTTTTAAGCCATTATAAATTACAGGCGTGCTGTCTGTAACAGTAAATGTTTTAGGTTCAAAACCTTTTACGCCGTAGTTTTTATCCTGTGCTTTGGTTCCAAAGCAGCAGAAAATAAAAAATGCAGCAGGTATTAATTTTAGTTTCATAAAAATTTATTCCATTGAAAATTTAATATTGTGTATAATCAGCGTTGTGCCTTTGTGTACATCATCTGCACCCTGTGCAGCCATAATGCCAAATGTGGTGCGTATAGAACTGGCGGTACAATTTTGAGGGGCTGTATAATTTTTTCCATCAACCGGTTCAAAATTTAAGTAGCAGTTAAATACTATGCTCTTACCCGCCTTTAAAAAACCATCTTTATTATCATTATAAAAAAATACCGGTATCGTGCCATTTACTTCTTCATCAAAATCAGCATCAATTTTTATATAGGCCTGGTCGTTGCCAACAGGTACATAGCTATATGTAAAACTTACTTTTACTTTTTTCCCTTTAGCAATTTTAGCATTCAGGTCATCATAGCTCATGTTTACATTATTGCTGCGGTCTTCTTTTTTAGGATTGAAGCATTGCATTACCGTAAGCATAGCCCCGCCTTTTATTTTATCTGCCTTGGTTATTTTTCCTTTACAATCAGCATCGTTATTGCAGTTCCAGCTTTCAGGGCAACCGTATTCGCCCCATTTTTTAAATTCATTATTAGGATATTGCTGGGCCGCAGAAGCGAATACAATTGTTGTAAAAAGAAGTGTCAGTATTTTTTTCATCAATAGTATTTACCTGTTAATTATTATTGCTTTAGCCTGTTTTATGCCACCGTTTTCAATTGATATCACATAGGTTCCCACTGGTAATGCCTGTATATTGATTGTGTTTACTAATGCAGTGGCTGCAACTGTTTTAACTAATTGCCCAGATGATGAGTAGAATTTTATTTGGGTGTTTTGCTGTGGTTTTTGCGCAAGTACAACATTCATGGTTGTTTGGGCCGGCTGCGGATAAACGGTTATTCCATTTTTATTTAGTTCAGTTGATACTTTTATTGCGGTGGAGTAAGTATATCTTCCATCGTTATCCATTTGTTTTATGCGGTAGTAATTAATGCCGGGCAAAGGAGCAGCATCAGTAAAATAATACTGTTGTGTAAGTGCGCTGTTGCCCCTTGCGTTTGTAAAACCAATAGTGGTATAAGTAATGCCATTAATGCTTTTCTCAATTTCAAAGTTTTTTGTGTTTACTTCATTTTCTGTTTGCCATACTAACTTAATGGTTTTGTTGATGCTGTTGCCATTGAAATAACTAAAATGCAGCGGTAATACTGTGGATGCTGTTAATGAAACATCATCAAACATTACCAGGTCGAAACCGGACACAAAAAGTAAACGGAAACGTATGCTTCTTGTGCCCGAAGGTGCTGTTTGAGTATTGGTTTTAAAATTCCACACGCCAAAGTTTGACACGTTCTCCATCATGTTTACAGTTTGCAGAACTGTACCACCTGTATTTCTAAACTCAACTGTTATTCTTGCCTCAGTGCCATTGCTGCCCACCTGTAAATAGCCGGATGATGTAAATGATTTTGTTCCGTTGTCAATTTCTGTTGCAAAAGCCGATACATTAATATCCTGGTACATTTCTGCCGGGGGTGCGCTAAAACCCTGCGCTGCATAATAAGTGCCGCTGTTAGGTTCTCCGTAACCATATCCATTATTAAACTGATTCCATCCGCCGCTTACAATATTCCATGTTCCCGCCAAAGTATTTTCAAAACCCGGGTTTGTAATTAAATTCTGGGCACTATTGTATTTTGATGCTGTTAGTAAAATAAATATTGATAATAATTTTTTCATTGCTGCTATTTGTTTGTTTTTACAAATTCAACCCTTCTGTTGTTTGCTTTACCTTCAGGTGAGGTATTAGGCGCTGCAGGTTTTGTTTCTCCGTATCCTTTAGCAGTAAGCCTTGCAGCGTCAATGCCCATTATTACCAACTGCGCTTTTACTGCATCTGCTCTTTGCTGGGAAAGAGTTAAATTATATGCATCATCACCATCGCTGTCTGTATGGCCGCCAATTTCAAAATTTACAGCAGGGTTATCGGCCAGGAATTGTTTTACCAATTTCAATATGGTAATACTCTCCGGTTTAAGTATGGCCTTGTTTACATCAAATTTTATAGCTCTTGTAACAAACTTGCCATTATCTAATTTTAATTTATGAGGAAACCCTGTGGCAATTCTGAAATTTTTCAATAAAATTTTCATTGATTGTGAAGTGTTGCCGGTAATTAAAATAGTTTGAGGTTTTAGCCGGCAATCAGCTAAGGAAATCATTTTATACTGGTCCAGGTAAACGCTTAATTGTTTTTTATAAACTGCAATTGAAATGTGTACCCAGCGGTCATAAAATTTATTCTCTCCAAAATACGGTTCCGGGTTGTCTTTTGATTCTGTTCCATCATTGGGGTACTGTACACTCAGGCTGTGTTTGTTGGGAGTAATTACAATTTGTTTGTCGCCATTCAACAAAAGAATTTCAATACCGGGGTTACCATCGTACCCATTATCCAGCCAGGTATCATACTCTATAGAAAAACTGTCGGGCAGTACTTTTGTTTTATTAAATAATATGGGTTTAAATTTTGTATAATATTCATCCACACTAATACAATTGTCTGCATCTTGTTTTATTAATGAAAATTTACCACCCATCAATTGCCATTTACTCAAAGGAGTTTCATTTTTCTGGTAATTGCAATTGTCTTCAAATAAAACTTTTTCACCCGATACAAAGTCATAATCATTATAAGACTTTAAATCCTGGGCTTTTAATAAACATGGAGTAAGGAACAACAAAAGGAAAATACGTTTCATAGCAAAAATTTAATGCTGTAAACATATTGTGTTTGCTATGGCCTGCGCATACGCAGAAAGTAGTAAAGAAGTAGTAGGTTAACTTTTATAGGCCTTGCGCAACGCTTCATCTTTGCTGTGCACCTGCAGTTTTTCGTAAATGTTGCGTATGTGTGTGCGTATGGTTTCGGTACTTAATGAAAGACCGGCGGCAATCTGTTTATACTGCAATCCCCGGCCCAGTTGTTGTAAAATTTCTTTTTCTCTTGTACTTAAATTATCTACCGGCTGCTGCACTTTGTTTTCACTGAAAGAAGTCATTACTTTACGGGCAATGGTGCTGCTCATAGGGCTGCCGCCGTTATAAATTTCCTGTATGGCTTCCAGCAGTTTTGCCGGTGGTGTTTTTTTTAAAATATAACCGGATGCGCCTGCTTTTAAACTTTCAAACACATGTTCGTCTTCATCATATACCGTACACATCATAAACTGTGTGGCAGGCAGTTTTGTTTTAAGTATACGTACTGCTTCTACGCCGTTTACAACCGGCATGTTTATATCCATTAACACCACATCGGGTTTATAGCCGGGAATTTTATCTACAGCTTCCTGCCCGTTTTTACAAACGCAGTTACATTCATAACCATCCGTATTGTTTATGATGAGATGCAAGCCGTTGCGTATATCATCAATATCTTCTGCTATGGCAATTTTTACAGGCATATGCAAATGTAAAAAATCAATATGGCACTTAGCTGCTATTGAAGTGGTAAAATGGTGTTAGCTGAAACGAATATATAAAACGGTGCCGTTTTTATTAGAAACAAGTTCAGCCTCCCCGCCGGCATCTGCAATACGCTGCTGCATATTTTTTACACCATTACCCAGCGGATTAGCCGCTGATACATCAAACCCTTTTCCATCATCTTTTAACATAAAAGTAAAAGTGTTGTTTTGTTGCTGTAATGTAATATGTAAGTTGGCAGCGCCACTATGTTTTACAGTATTGTTTAAAAATTCTTTTACCACCATAAAAATATTGCGGCGCTTTTCTTCACTTACAGGTAAGGGCAATATTTCCTCGGGCAGTTCAACTATACAATCAATGCCGGTGCCGTCTAAAAACTGGTGTGCATAAGCAGCAATATAAGCAGCCAGTTTATCCAGCGAATCGTTTTTAGGATTAAGCGCCCAAACCATTTCATCCAGGTTGTCAACCAGTGTACGGGCAGTTTCGCTTATTTTTTCAATCTGCTCATTGCTTTGCTGCTTTGTTTTTATTACTTCTGTTAAGATGGCAATTTTTGTAAGGCCGCTGCCCAAATCATCATGCATATCCCGGCTTATGCGGTTGCGCTCTTTTTCCACCGCCTGTTCTTTTTCTAACTGTAATACTTTTTCTTTAAGGTTGCGCTGAGAAATATAACGTACAACTGTGTAAAACAAAATGCCAATAGCTGCTATTGCCAGTAATATAAACCACCATGTTTTCCAAAAAGGCGGATGTATTATAAGCTGCAATGTTTTTTCTTCACTGCTTACACCGTCGGATGTGGCAGCTTTGTAATGAAATGTATACTTGCCGGGTTCAAGGCTGTTGAAACTGGCAATGCCTTTGTTGCCCGCAACTTGCCAGTCTTTATCCACTCCATCCAGTTTATAATAGTATGCATTAGCTGATGGGTTTGAAAAATTGAGCAGCGCCCATTGCAGTGTAATGTTTTTTTCATCCCAGTTAAATTCAACACGGTTGCGGTCGGTTATTTTTTCAATGCCGTCGGCAGCAGCTTCAGTAAAAAGCAATGGATATTTTGTTTTATCCTGCAATGCAATAGAAGGAGAGAAGCTGGTAATGTAAGTGCCGCCTGCCATTAGAATATTGCCATTACTTAAACGGGCAAATGTAATATCTGCAATATCATTATATAAACCATCGCTTTCGGTATAAGACTGAAATGTTTTTGTTGAAGTATTAAAATACAGTAACCCGTTTTTTGTTGCTATCCATAAATGCCCGCTGTCGCCAATAATAAAATCATATCCATATTTGTTTTTGCCTTGCGGCAATGCAGTGATGTTTATTTTATTGGTATTGATATCTACCGAAAATATTTCTGATGCACCCACAGTCCATAGTTGTGTGCCGGTAATGTACAGGTTTGTAAACCGGTGAGATGGAATAATGTTTTCAATATTGCCCGATTGCGGTGTGTATTTATACAAACCGCCGGTATAATCGGTAATCCAAATAGAGCCGTGTTCATCTTCCACTGCTTTAGAAATATTGCCTGATACCATCAGGCTGTCTTTTTTAAGAGTAAGCACACGGCTAAATGTGTAATTGGTGGTGTCCATTTGCCATATGCCTTTACGCCAGGGCATAACCCATACTTCACCATTTCTTTTCAGCAAAACAGTGTTTAAAAAATTTTTAGGTAAAGAGCCGGAAATTTTATCGTTATGCTGTAACCATTTTTTTTGCTTTAATGTACCATCCAGCTCCAGTAATCCCTGTGATGTACATAGCCAGAAATTATTCTTATCATTTTTTTGAATATTCATTACGGCTGCGCCCAGGCTTACTTCTTTTGAAATATTTTTAAGCTGCTGCAACGAATCATTAAATACCAATAATGCTGTACCACCTTCGGCACCCAGCAAAAATTTATTTTGTAAAGCCAGTAACGAAACGCCCTGTGAGGTAAGAGGCACAAAGCCGGATAAAACAACTGTGTTAAAATATTGCCTTGCAGGGTTATAGATTTTTATACCTTCTTCCGTGGCTATCCAAAGTAAATTGTGGTTATCGCAATAAAGGCGTGAGGCATTGTTTAATATATTTTTTTGCGCAGCTGATTGCAACAATGGATTAAAACTGCCGGTAGTTGTATTTAATTTGCTCAGGTTGCTGTTTACCCAAAGTGTGTATCCTTGTGCGGTTTGCTGTTCGGCAATACTCAGCAGGGTGGTGGTGCTGTTGGTAAAATGCAAATAGCTTTGTATGGTTTTGGTGGCAGGGTCTAATTTTTTTAAACCCTTACTCCATGTGCCAAACCATAACTGGCCCAGGTGATCTTCGTAAATATCGTTTACAAGACCGTCAAACAATGCATCGTTTGCAGCACTGTTATAGCACAAAAAATTTTTGCTGTTAATATCAAACAACCAAATACCATTATACGTGCACAGCCATATTCTTTTCTTTCTGTCAATATAAACTTTATTAATGCGGTTGTTTGCTGCGTCGGTGGTGTTTTTATACAAAGAAAATTTACTGCCCTGTTTATCAAATAAAACCAGTCCATCTTCTGTTCCCAATAAAATATTGTTGTTTAAAATTGCAATGCTGTAATACCTGTTCAGCACTTCCTTTTTTTTGTCGAAATAATAATTGATAAACTTTTTTGTTTTTAATGAGTAGGCGCTTAGCCCGCTGCCGGTGGCAATCCACATTGTTTGTGCTGCGTCTTCTTTAATATCATTTACTGCATCGCTGGCAAGGCTGTTACTGTCGCCTGTGTGATGGTATTGCCGCACTACAGAGCCATCAAAAGAATTAAGGCCATAGTTACTGCCCATCCACATAATGCCGCGGCTGTCCTGGAAAAGGCAGGTAATACTGTTATCTGTTAATCCGTCTTTTTCGCTTAGGGAATACAGCACAACATTATTATTGCCTGCCTGGGCAGCAACAATACATGCGAAGCACATTAAAAAAAGGCTGATGAATAAGAATTGTTTCAACAGTTATGATTGAAACATAAATCTACTAACTAAAGTATAAAATTATACTCTCGGCTTCCAGGGAATTTCCCGGGCACCCAGTAAATGGCCAATATATCTTGCCAGTACAAATAAATAATCACTTAAACGGTTCAGGTATTTTGTTACCAGTGCATCTACAAATAAATCCTGCTGCTGCATGTTTACGCAAATGCGTTCGGCACGGCGGCATACACATCTTGCAACATGCGTTGTACTTACAGCTACATGCCCGCCCGGTAAAATAAATGATTTCATTGGTTGCAGCACTTCATTCATTTTATCAATTTCATTTTCCAGCAGTGTAATATCTTCTTCTTTTAAATCAGGAATTTTCATTTTAGGCTCTTTATCGGGGTCGCATGCCAGCGATGAGCCAATAGTAAACAAACGGTCCTGTATTTCTTTTAAAATATTTTTTGAATGGGCATCTGTTAAGTAATCGCTTACCAAACCAATAAAAGAATTGAGTTCATCCACTGTTCCATAGCTTTCAATGCGCAAATGGCTTTTGGGCACTTTGGTGCCGCCAATTAAAGAGGTAGTTCCTTTGTCGCCTGTTTTGGTGTATATTTTAAATGCCATAAATATTTTGTATTGAAGAATACAAAGCAACAAAAATAATTGTGAATGGTTGTGAAAAGTTACGCCATCTGTGTAATGGTAGCGGGGTTAGTGTTTAGCTTATCGCTTTCCACCAGGCCGTCCCTTAAACGAATAATGCGGTGTGCAAAATGAGAGATATCATCTTCATGCGTAACCAGCACTACAGTATTGCCATCCGCATGTATTTTGCCGAGTATATCCATTATTTCATAGCTGGTTTTACTGTCTAAGTTACCCGTTGGTTCATCTGCTAAAATAATAGAAGGATTGTTTACCAACGCACGTGCAATAGCCACACGCTGGCACTGGCCGCCGCTTAGTTCGTTTGGTTTGTGGTGGCTGCGGTCATCTAACTTTACTTTTTCCAGTGTGGCAGCAGCTCTTTCAAAACGCTCTTTTTTGCTAATGCCTGCATACACAAGCGGTAAAGCCACATTCTCCAATGCCGTTAAACGTGGTAATAAATTAAATTGCTGAAATACAAAACCAATTTCTTTATTACGCACTTCTGCTAAATCATTATCCGGCATGCGGCTAACGTCGTTGTTATTTAAAATATAGCTGCCGCCGGTAGGAGAGTCCAGGCAACCCAAAATATTCATTAAAGTAGATTTGCCGCTGCCGCTGGGTCCCATCAATGCCACATATTCATTTTTGAATACATCCAGCGTAATACCTTTAAGCACTTGTAACTCCTGCTTGCCCAGGTAATAACTTTTTCGGATGTTTTCCAGGTGAATAATACTATTGGCCATGTTGTGTTAATTGGTTGATAAAGTTGAAAAGTTTATAAAGTTGACAAGGGTTGCTTTTTCAACTTATTAACCCTGTTAACTGCTCACTACTTCTTTATCACTTTTGGTACTTTAAAAAATTGTTCATCATGCACCGGTGCATTTTTAAGCCCTTCGGCTGTTGGTATGCTTCCCTGCACATCATCTTCACGCAATACATTTACCTGCTCGGTCATATGTAATAATGGCTCTACACCGGTGGTGTCTACCTCATTCAGTTTTTCCACAAATTGTATCATACGCTGCAAATCGTTTTTAATACCTTCTTTTTCGTCGGCATTAAACTGCAGCCTTGCCAGGTTGGCTAATTTTTCAACCAATGCATCATTTACTTCCATGCAACAAATATACTTGGTTTGTGCTTTATGCCGCAGGCTTTTTGGTGAGCGGCAACCGTGTAAACTTCTTATCTTCGCCGCCTGACTTAAAAAGCAGTTTTGGCAACGGATTATGGAAAAGAAGAAAGAAATAGTAATGAGCGGTATAAGGCCCACCGGTTTTTTACACCTGGGTAATTATTTTGGCGCCATCCGCAATTATATAAAAATGCAGGAGCAGTATGAATGCTATTTTATGGTGGCAGATTTACATTCGCTTACTACGCACCCTGATACAAAAGAGCTGAAAGAAAATGTAGAAAGGGTATTGGCAGAAAATATTGCCTGTGGTTTAGACCCACATAAAGCAGCTTTGTATTGCCAAAGCCATGTGTACGAAACCAGCGAATTGTATTTGTATTTGAATATGCTGGCCTATAAAGGCGAACTGGAAAAAACAGTAACCTTTAAAGATAAAGTGCGCCAGCACCCTGAAAATGTAAATGCAGGCTTGTTGACGTATCCTGTATTGCAGGCTGCGGACATTATTATTCACAGGGCTAAATATGTGCCCGTGGGTAAAGACCAGGAACAGCACCTTGAAATGGCACGCAATTTTGTTAACCGTTTTAACCACCGTTACGGTGATGTTTTTCCAGAACCGGTTGCTTACAATGATAACAATGCTGCATTGGTAAAAGTGCCCAGTTTAGATGGCAGTGGCAAAATGAGCAAAAGCGAAAATGGTATGAGTACGTTGTTTTTGGCAGATAAAGATGATATGATACGCAAAAAAGTGATGAAAGCTAAAACAGACAGCGGCCCAACAGAACCTAACAGCCCCAAACCGGATTATATTGAAAATATTTTTGGGTTGATGCAGTTAGTGAGTGCACCGGATGTAATTGCCAAATTTGAGGCGGATTATAATAGCTGCAACATCCGCTATGGAGATTTAAAGAAGCAACTGGCAGAAGATATGGTGAACTTTATTAGCCCTATAAGGGAAAAAATTAACAGTATTCTGCCTGATAAAAAATACCTTAAAGAAGTGATGGAAATGGGAGCTGAAAAAGCCAATAAAAGCGCTAATGCCACCATGAAGCTGGTAAGAGAAGCAATAGGGTTAAAATATTTTTGATTTTATATTGCAGATATTAAATTTTACCTACTTTAGCCGCCGGACAAATCGTAAACTGAACCTCGTACATAGTACATAATTATGGCTAAAACTAAAAAACCAAAACACATTGCTGTGGCCGGAAATATCGGTGCAGGTAAAACTACTTTAACCGAAATGCTGAGCAAGCACTATAAGTGGATACCACAGTTTGAAGATGTAGATCATAATCCTTACCTGAATGATTTTTATGAAGACATGCCAAGGTGGAGTTTCAATTTGCAGATATATTTTTTAAACAGCAGGTTGAACCAGCTTTTAGAAATACACCGTGGTACGGAAACAGTGATACAGGACCGTACTATTTATGAAGATGCGAACATATTTGCGCCCAACCTGCATGATATGGGGCTGATGGGCAAACGGGATTTTGATAACTACTACAAGTTTTTTGAAACCCTTAAAAGCATGGTGCAGCCCCCCGATTTATTAATTTACCTGAAAGCATCTGTACCAACACTGGTGGCACAAATACAAAAAAGAGGAAGGGAATACGAGGAAAATATACGCCTTGATTATTTGAAAAAACTAAATGAATTTTATAATAACTGGATTGATAATTACAAAGAAGGCCCGTTATTAATTATTGATGCAGATAAAAATAAATTTGCAGAAAATGAAGAGCACCTGGGGCAAATTATTACAAACATCGATGGTAAATTATTCGGCTTGTTTTAAAATTAGTAAAGCAAAATAAAAAGGGCTTTCATTTTTTGAAAGCCCTTTTTATTTATGCATATATATCCAGCAGCCCATCGGGCAGTGTAACAAATACCTTTCGGTTTTTGTTATCTACTTTTTCAAGGCTGTCTTCATGCACGGGAATGAGCGCTTCATTTCCTTTATATAAAATACTGCACAATACCTGGTGCGGTTGTTCAATTACTTCCAGTATTTCACCAAGGTCTTCTCCATTATTAATTAAATTATAACCCAGTAAAGCAATCGGGCTGCTTTTTGCAGCCAGCTTTTTAAAATCATCTGCCTGCAGCCAAACTTCTTTGGGCGTAAGCTTTCGGGCAGCTTCCATTATGTCCACACCTTCCAGTTTAATAATCGTTTCATTGTCGCTTCTTATTTTTGCCGCTTGTATAAAGTAGGGTAAAAAACTGTCTTTTTTCTCTTCCACAAAAATGGCACTCAACCCTTTCAAAGTTGTTTTTTTACCCAGGTTATGCTGCAATACCAGCTCACCTTTTAAACCGGTACTGGCGGCAAATTTTCCTATTTTAAAATACTGCTGCATGGCTGCAAGATACTAAAGTAAGCAGCAAGCCGGTATATTACTATGTAATTGTACGGAAACAAAAAAATAATACAGGCAAGTGCATTTTTCTTCATCAAAATTTATATCTTAGAAAACCAAAGTTTGTTTTACCGCTGGGTCCAGCCTCGGAAAAAATTACTTTAATCCCTTAGCCTGCATTTTTCTATCGAACAACCTTGTTGTTTTGTACCCTGTTTAGAATGCTGAACTATTCCGGCACAGGATAGTTGTGTATTACATTCATTACAATTGCTAAATAGTATTCACCATGGGACATGACAAGCTAACCCGTAAACATTTTTTTAAAAGCCTTACCGCATTTAAAAAAGAAACTGACAGTTCGTTACCAGCGCAAGTTTTAACAGACGAACCTGAAGACCCGTTGTTTAAAAAATATGCCCGAAAATCATTGGGCAGCCGGGTGTATACCACAAGGGTGGAAGTACCTTCTTTTGATAATAACAATGATGGCTCTATTCTTAACCGTGTGGGCAATGTAACCAGTGGTATTGCCGCCTATGCAGGCGCATGGACAATTTGGGAAGTAACTCACTTGCTGCGCCGCACCGGCTTTGGTGTAAAAAAGGCAGATATAGATGCATTGCTTGCATTAACGCCTGGCGCTGCTGTTGATACCATGCTTACCATTGCTGCGCCAACAGTACCCACACCAACACCTGTAAATTATTATCAAAATACATTAGCAGACAGTGGCGGTATTTTGCTGGGCGACAGCTGGACATCTAACAACCTGGCATACCTTACCGGATCCAGCGATGATACCTTAAACTATTACCGCCAGTTAAGCATTAACAGCTGGAGCTGGGGTTTGTGCATTAACAGCGCACATACCATCCGGGAAAAAATGACGCAGTTCTGGTACCATTTTATACCCATAAATTTTGATGATATACGTGGTATGCAGGTTAACTCTGCCACTATGTGCCACGATTATATGGCGCTGCTGCGTACCAATGCACTGGGTAATTTTAAAACTTTAATAAAAGCTATTGCCAAAACACCTGCTATGCTGGTGTATTTAAGCAACCAGTACAGTACTGCCAGCGTGCCCAATGAAAATTTTGCACGGGAATTAATGGAATTGTTTACAATGGGTAAAGTGCCCACGCAGAATTATACCGAAAGCGATATTATAGCAGCCTCAAAAGTATTTTCAGGCTGGCGGGTGCCAAGTTTTACCGCCGCTTATCCTTTTGCACCCGGCTTTAACAGCAGTTATCATAATCAAAACAACAAAGTATTTTCTGCAACAATTGCGCCACCATCTGGGGCCACCATAAATAATCAAACAGGCGTTAACGGTGCTAATGAGTTTGATATTTTCTTTGATTTGCTTTTTACACAGCAGGCCACCACTATTGCAAAATATATTTGCCGCAGGCTGTACCGCTTTTTTGTGTATTATGATATTGATGCCAATGTGGAAGCCAATGTAATTGTGCCATTAAGTAATGTGCTTATTACTAATAACTGGGACATGAATATTACCGTAAGCACTTTATTAAAAAGTGAACACTTTTTTGATGTAGTGAATAAAGGTGTAATGATAAAAAGCCCGGTTGATTTTATCAGCAGTGCAATACGAACACTAAATATTAACACCACTGCAGCAGCAGGCGCAACGCAGGTAGTTAACCAGTATACCATCTGGAATTATTTTCAGTCCTATGCATTAACTTATTTAGAACAGGGGCTGGGCCTGGTGCCCAACGTATCCGGGTGGAAAGCGTATTATCAGTCGCCCACGTTTTATCAAAACTGGATTAACTCCAATGCCATACAACGCCGCTCCTCTTTATTAACTGCATTCATAAACGGTTTTACACAGGGCGGGCTCAGTATAAAGTTTGATCCCATTGCTTATGTACAGCAATTTTCCAATACCACAATACAAGATCCGGATTTACTGATAGAAGCAATAGTACCACAGTTATTTGCAGTTGATTTGCCTGCCAGTTATAAAACAGATACAAAAGTGCAAACGCTTTTGGCAGGGCAGGTTACCAACAGTTACTGGACTACCGCCTGGAATAATTACACTGGTGCACCGGGTAATACATCGTATGCAAACATTGTAAAAACAAGGCTTAATTCGCTGATGACAACTTTTATTCAGCTGGCAGAATTTCAATTAATGTAACCACTCAAAATAACTGATTATGAATCGCAGACAATTTTTAGGCAACACGGCTTTGTTTACTGTGCCAATGATGTTACAGGGCATACCGGTTTTTGCAGGAGATGGCGCATTGCATCCTTTTTTACAGGCATTAGCAGCACCCACGGCTAATTGCGGAAGAGTACTGGTAGTAATACAAATGAATGGCGGTAACGATGGCCTTAACATGGTGATACCATTAGATCGCTATACGGAATTGAATAATGCACGGCCTAACTTATTAATACCATCTAACCAGGTGCTGACTTTAAACGGCACCACTACCACAGGCTTGCATCCTGCCATGACAGGGCTAAGAGATTTATTCAATGATGGTAAAGTAAATCTTGTACAGGGTGTAACCTATCCTAATCCTAACTACAGCCATTTCCAGGCGCAGGATATTTGGTTTACGGGAATAGGCACATTGCCATCACCGGATACAGGCTGGCTGGGGCGCCAGTTAGATATGGCTTATCCCGGTTTTCCTGTTGGTTATCCTAATGGTGCAAACCCTGATCCGTTAGCAATACAAATTGGCGGGGCTTTGCCATTATCATTACAGGGCCCAAATATAAACATGGGTTATAATGCCCCTAATCCTGCTGCACTAATAAGTGTTGCCACAGGTACACCCGGTCCTGCACCGGTAAGTGATTATGGTACTGAGTTAACGTTTGTACGTATGATGAAAGATCAGAGCAATGCATACACGTCACGCATTTCTGCAGCATATGCTGCGCAGGCAACTTTATCCGGTATGTATCCGGCATCTGGTAATTCTCTGGCAGACCAACTTAAAGTAGTGGCACGTTTAATTGGCGGAGGGTTGAATACTCCCGTGTACATTGTAAACCACCCGGACAGTTTTGATACACACGTAGACCAGGTAGTGGCAGGCACTACTGCAACAGGTTATCATGCCAATATACTGTCAAAATTATCTGTTGCTATAGCAGCGTTTCAAAATGATATTACATTGATGGGTAAAGCATACAAAGTAACCGGTATGACGTTTAGTGAGTTTGGCCGCCGTGTTATTGCCAATACAAGTACGGGTACAGACCACGGTTCCGGCGCACCCGTAATTTTCTTTGGTGCTATGCTCAATGGCGGCGTAACAGGTACATCTCCTGTGTTGCCGGCAACACCAACTGCAAGCACACAAGTGCCGCTGCAATTTGATTTCAGGCAACTCTATGCTACTGTAATGCAAAAGTGGTTGTGTATGTCCGCAACAGAATCACAAACCGTTTTAAATGGTACATTTAGTACAGTGCCTATTTTTAATGAAATACTGTTGCCGGTAGATGGTATTGAACTGCACGGAAGCTGGGACGGTGATTTTGCCAAACTGGAATTTGATGTTTTTGAAAATGATAAGTACAATGAATTCATTATTGAACGTTCAGCCAACGGGCTCGATTTTGAAAGGGCGGCTGCAGTAAAAAACACGTCGTTAAACAGCCAGCAAAAATATATTTATAAAGATGCCCGAATAAATGCACCGTATGTTTTTTACCGTATAAAAGGTATTAACAAGCAGGGTATGAGTTTGTATTCATCCATCATTAAATTAAAGAATACTTACCGGCAGGAAGTAAGGGTTTATCCCAACCCGGTTAAAAACCACACTGTTAATATTGAGTTTTTAAACCGTGTAAACGACAATGTTGAAGTAACCATTTATGGTACAGCAGGCGAAAAATTGTATTATAATCAAATGAACCCAAGAGGTAACCGGGTGCTTACATTTAAAGTGCCGGATTATTTTGATGTACACGCTTTATATGTGCTGCACATAAGCTTTAACGGCGAAGCGGTAAATGAAAAAATAATGTTTGAATAAATTTTATTCAAACATTATTTCAATTTTAAAATGCCTGGTTAGTAAGCGGATAATTTATCTATAGTTTTTATCTGCACAGGATTAAGTGACCCATCTGCTTTGCATACTAGGTAGTGTTTTGCAAAACCATCTAAGAATGTATTGGCAGGCATATTGAATGTAACCGTTTTTATACCCTCTGTGGGATGGTATAAACCATTGGCATCTTTGAAATGCAGGGTAAGTGTTACCTGTTCTATCTTCCATGCATCGGTAAAAATATTAGCCTTGTATTCTATTACAGTACCCAGGCCATTAAGGTTGAAGGCAGCAAGACTGGTAGGTGGATTTACAATGGTATATGTGCTGGACAGATATAAACCCATTGGAAAAGTTTGTGATGAATTGCGGTAAAATTCCAGTTCGTTCTTTCCTACTTTTTTTATAAACTCGTTTTGGTCGTTACTCAAATTTTTTACCTGGCTTGGAATTACCCGGATGTTTACTTCCGATTCTCTTTCTTTATTATCTGCACCCGTTCTTATAGAAATGAATGCACTTGTTAAATAATACTGAGATGGATTAGTGTAAGGATTGTATTGCCCCTGGTAACCTCTGAATGTATAAGTAATGGAATTGTTATTTTCATTTGTTTCTGCAATACGGTTGTTGTTATCCACCAGTAAAAGATAATTGTAATTATCGGCGGTGTTAAGGTAAAGCTCTTTTGCAAGGTTGAAAATGCGCAATGTACCTTCTGTTTCCTGCCCGCCATTTAATATGGTGGAAAATGTGGCAATAGTAGTTCCGCCACCGGCATAATAATACTTTCCATTTACCAGGTAAGAGGGTGGGGTGGCCGTGGGTTTAGTTTGTGGGCAATCAATGTAACCCTGTACACTCACATTATTTAAATCCACCGCATCGGCGCCATTGTTTTTAACAGCATAAGTAAGGGTAATGTTTCCGCCATTTGCAGGGTCAAGCTGAAATGTTTTAATACGGATGCTTAAATCTTTACCCGGCGCAAGCCCGGATACAGGCGTTTTTATTATTTTTTCTATTACTTCTTTTTCAGGGCGTTCAATTTTTTGCACCTGGGCAATAACGGCTATGCCTGTAAACAAAAGGCAACTACTTATAATTACAGCTTTTTTCATTTCATGAATTTTTATTGTTGCTGTAAAAATGAGGCGGCTGTGTAATATTTGCTATCCTGTAAAAGAGGGATTTTTAAATATTCATGCTGGGGCAAAGCCATTGGCTTATCCATTTACCCGTTTTTTTGCTGATAAAAAATTAACTTAAAAGAGATGAAGACTGTTCAATCAGTTTTTTAAGTACAGCTGTTTCTTCTGCCGAAGGCATTACTAAGGGAGCCCTTACATTACCGGCACTACGGTTAATAATTGCAGCGCCAGCCTTAATTAGGCTTACTGCGTAGCCATTTTTTTTGCTGCGCAACCGTACAAAAGGAATGAAAAAATCTTTAATGATGGCAGCAACGGTTGCTGCATTGCCGGCTCTTAAACTTTTATAAAACAGGTTGGCTAATTCGGGCACAAAATTAAATACTGCCGAGGAGTATGTATTAACACCAATGGATAAATATGCTTCTGCAATAATTTCGGCGGTAGGCACACCACCTATATATGATAAACGGCTGCCAACAGATTTAATCGTATCATTCAGCTCCTGTATATTTCCAGTACCATCTTTTAACGCAATAAAATTAGGACAGTTGTCTGCTAATTTTTGTATCCATGCACTTGATAACACACCATTTGCCCGGTTGTAATAAATAACAGGCAGGCTGGTGTTATCCATAATTGTTTTAGCATATTGATAGGTTCCCTCCTCGGGGCATTCTGTAAGATAAGGGGGCATCAGCAGCAATGCGCTCATACCGGCTTTTTCTGCAATTTTTGCATAAGCAATGGCATCAGGAATGCTTCTGCCAACACTGGATATCATGGGGATTCTTTCCCTTACTGTTGCTACAGTAATTTTTACTATCTGTGTATATTCTGTTTCTGACAAAGAAAAAAACTCCCCGGTGCCGCCTGCAACAAAAACAGATGATACATCATGGGTTACAAACCATTCCAATCTTGATGCAAATGTACCGGGGCTAAATTTTCCTTCACTGTCAAAATCTGTAACAGGAAAAGATAATAAACCATTTTCGAGAGAAGCCTTTATTGTTGTTAATGATAAAGCCATGATGAGTCATAAATTATGAGTGATAAATGTTGCTGTTATTTTAAATGTATCAGGTTAAAGGGCCGGGGTTGAATAAAACGAGGTCGTTATACAAGCCCAGTTTATCTGTTGCTACTTTTTTTGTGCCGCTGGCTACGTCCAGTATTAATTGAAATAATTCCCATCCTTTTTCTTCAACAGTTTTTGTTCCGTATGCAATAGGGCCTGCATCAAAGTCAATCAAATCGAACCAGCGGTTACTTAATTTGGAATTGGAACTTACTTTAATAACCGGCACCATTTGTAATCCATAAGGTGTGCCCCTGCCCGTCATAAACACATGCACATTCATACCTGCGGCAAGTTGTAATGTGCCGCATACAAAATCGCTGGCAGGTGTTGCTGCAAAATTCAATCCTTTGGTACGTATTTTTTCTCCCGGTGCAACAACATCCACAATAGGTGTGCTGCCCGATTTTACAACAGAGCCCAATGCTTTTTCAACAATATTGCTTAAGCCTCCCCGTTTGTTGCCGGGTGTGGTATTGGCGCTGCGGTCTGCTTGTCCTTTCTGCAAATAATTATCATACCATTCCATTTCATTTTTTAGTGCCTGCGCCACTTTTTCATTAGCAGCACGTGGTACCAGTAAATGAATGGCATCTCTTACTTCTGTTACTTCAGAGAACATAACAGTGCCGCCGGCACGTACAATTAAATCTGCCGCAAAACCTGCAGCAGGGTTGGCAGTTAAGCCGGAAAAAGCATCGCTGCCACCGCATTGCATACCCACCACCAAATCAGATGCAGGGCAGGTTTCCCGTTTACGCTGATTCAGTTTTTTTAAATGCCACTCTGCCATTTCCATAATGCCCTGCACTATTTGCTCAAAACCTTCAAATGCTTCATCCTGCAAATACAATATGGACTCTTTTGTATTTTCATTTCCGTCACGCAATAATTTTTCGGGCCGCAATTTTTCACAACCCAATCCAATAATCATGGTGTCATCACCAAAATTTGGGTTTTGAGAAATATGTTTAATCGTACGGATGGGTATCATAGCCGCAGGTGCATCTATGGCAATGCCGCAACCATAACTATGGCTGAATGCCACCACATCATCCACATTTGGATAAAGGGGTAACAATTCTTTTCTTATTTTATCAGCAACATGATTGGCAATACCCGCCACACATTGCACACTTTCTGTAATGGCCAGTATATTTTTTGTGCCAACCGTTCCATCCGCATTTTTATATCCCTGGAAGGTGTAACCGGTTAATGGCGTAAGGGCAGGGGCCACCGCTTTACTATAAACAATATCCTGCAGCAAAGGTGGCTGCGGCATTTCAATATTGGTTTCATTTAGCCAGCTGCCTGTTAATACATCCTTATTGGTGTAGCCAATAGTTTGTCCATAACGAATTACCGCAGTGCCCGCCGGCATATCCTGCAATGCCACTTTATGCCCCATCGGTATATCTTCTGTTAATACAATACCTGCAGCAACAATGGTGCCTTTTGCCAGGCCGGAAGGATTGGGAACAATACCCACATTATCCAGTGCGGTAGTTTTTATGATGGAAGCAGTTGAACTGTTGCTCATGCATTTTTTTTAAACTAATGGAAAAATTTTTGATAAAATCATAACAGCAATTAAGCCTGCAACACCCATTACAGTAAGCATTACAGAAAAAAAACGAATGGTTTCTTTTTCTTTCATACCGGACATTTCGGTAATAATCCAGAAAGCACTGTCATTCATCCATGAAAATACTTTGGAGCCACAGCCAATTACCAATGCCAGGTAAGCAGGATGAAAGCCTAATATTGCAGCACTGCTGAACCCCTTCATTACACCAATGGTGGTTACCATTGCCACTGTTGCAGAACCCTGTGCAGTGCGTACAACAGCTGTTATTAAAAAAGCTAAAGGTAAAATAAAGCTTTTATTCACTGAAGCCATTTCCGCTATTTGCACGCCAATGCCTGTTTGCTGCAGCATTTGCCCAAACGTGCCGCCGGCTGCAATAATCAGCACAATGGTGCCGGCACTTTTTACAGCATCAGCCACAATTTGCTGAAACGCTTTGTTATTTTTTAACCGCTTCCATAATAACAGCAATGCAGCAGCTGTAGCAATGAACAAGGCAATATTACTGTCCCCGGCTACTTTAAAAAATGACAGCAGTAGTGACTGGAATGAATTGGCGCCTGCAGTATTTGCATCTATAACAAGATTAAGAACAGTATTGCCTGCAATTAAAACAATGGGCAGTACCACCGGCAGCAGTGAAATGCCAAGGCACGGTAATGAGCCCTGTTCCATTCCTGCTTTCTGGTTTAATTCTGCAATGGAAATGTCGGGTGTGTCACGCATGGGCAGTTCCCATTTTTTATTGGCCCATCTTGCATAAATATAGCCGCAGGTAATGGTGATGATGCCTACAACCAGTCCCAATCCCATCATCAATCCATGATTAACATTTAATTCATTAGCAACAAATGTGGGGCCCGGTGTTGGAGGAATCATAGCATGTGCCATTACACCACCACCAACACCACAGCTTAAGTATAAACTGAATTTACGGAGATTGTGAATGCCCATTGATTTTACCAATGGGATCATTAGAAAAAACACCATATCAATAAATATGGGAATGGCCAATGCAAAACTGCCCGATAAAAAAGCAACGGCAGCATTTCTTTCTCCCACGCCTTTTAACATGCTGCGAATAATACGCTCTGCGGCACCGCTTTTTATTAAAGCCGGCATTAGCCAGCCGCACACCAATTGACTGCATTGAAAATTTTGTTGCTTCTGCATTAGCCATACCACTGTGTATTGCATATTGGTACAACTGGCTTTGCGAACATAAAATACCTGTAAGCAATGCAGCAAATAATAATGAAACCACTACATGAAGCCGCAATACAATAATGCAAAAAAGCACCACTGCAATTCCTGTAGCAACAATCAGTAATGAATTCATAATACTGCCGGCGGCTGATATTTATTTAACAGGTGAATGAAGGTTTTAAAGATAATAAAGATAATTTACAATCATACTTAAAGCACCGCTGTCCAGTCTGTAATAATTAATGCAGACTGCAAACGCAAATAATATTTTAAACAGAATAAATAAAAGTACCACCGAACAATTAATTTTATACAACTCCTTAACGATTCAGCAAGATGCTGCCAGTGAAATGCCGCAAATGCAATTAGTACTGGCGGCAGTAATAATATTTATAACTGCCATTGTTGTTGCCTGGGCCTGTGTTAAATTTTATGATGTGCCTGTAAGAAAATGGCTCGCAAAAAAGTTTATGGATGGAAATAAAAGAACTGCCGCTTAAAAATTTTTTGCGGCTGTAGGATTGTTATGCAGCACAAGTAGATTATCATTCTCTTTTATTAAAAAGCAGGATAACAAAACAAAACCATAATGAAGCCTTACTAAAATGCCCGTCTCAAAAAAGAAAACGGGCATCTCAATATTTAAACAAATGTATTTTAACCTTTTTTTACTTCCTTACCCCATGCATCTTTCAATGTAACCGTGCGGTTGAACACCAGTTTTTCAGGTGTGCTGTCTTTATCTAAACAAAAATATCCCTTGCGTAAAAACTGGTAACGCTTGTTAATAGTTGCCTGCAGCAGGCTGGGCTCAATATAGGCTGTGTTTACAATTTCAAGAGAAGCAGGATTCATATATTCTTTAAAGTCACCTTCTTCTGCGGCGGGGTTTTCAACCATAAACAACCGATCGTACAGGCGCACTTCGGCAGCAGCAGCGTGTGCGGCGCTTACCCAGTGTATGGTGCCTTTTACATTAATGCCACTGGTGTCGTGGCCGCTTTTGCTTTCGGGAATGTAAGTGCAGTGTATTTCGGTAATGTTGCCGTTGCTGTCTTTTACAAAATTTTCGCACTTAACAATGTAAGCGCTTTTTAAACGCACCATGGCGCCGGGTGCCAGGCGAAACCATTTTTTTGCCGGCACTTCCATAAAATCTTCCTTCTCTATCCACAGTTCTTTACTAAAAGGAACAGTGCGGTGGCCCATACTTTCGTCAGGCCCGTTTTCACTTACAAGCTCTTCTGTTTTACCATCTTCATAATTGGTAATAATAAGTTTTACGGGGTCCAGCACTGCCATAGCACGCAAAGCAGTTTTATTCAGTTCTTCCCGCAGGCAAAATTCCAGCAGGCTTATGTCAATTAAATTTTCTCTTTTAGCCACGCCAATTTTTTCACAAAAGGTGCGGATGCTTTCTGGCGTGTAGCCTTTTCTTCTAAAACCACTCAGTGTGGGCATGCGTGGGTCATCCCATCCTGTAACATGGCCTTCGGTTACCAATTGCAATAGTTTGCGCTTGCTCATTACTGTATACGTCATGTTCAATCTTGCAAACTCGTATTGATGGCTGGGAAATATTTCTAATTTTTCAATACACCAATCGTACAACTCACGGTGCGGAATAAATTCCAGTGTGCAAATACTGTGTGTAATGTTTTCTATGCTGTCGCTTTGGCCATGTGCAAAATCGTACATGGGGTAAATGCACCATCTGTCACCAGTGCGGTGGTGGTGTGCATGCTTTATGCGGTAAATGATAGGGTCACGCATGAGCATGTTTACATGTGCCATGTCAATTTTTGCACGCAGTACTTTTTCACCGTCTTTGTATTTGCCGGCTTTCATATCGGCAAACAACTGCAGGTTTTCTTCGGTGCTGCGGTTGCGGAAGGGGCTGTCTTTACCGGGTTCGGTAGGTGTTCCTTTTAATTCGGCAATTTGTTCTGCAGTTAAATCATCTACGTAAGCAAGGCCTTTATTAATTAATGAAACAGCGTATTCGTATAATGTATCGAAATAATCGGAGGCATAAAATTCGTTGGCCCAGTTAAAGCCCAGCCAGCGTATATCGTCTTTAATACTGTCTACATATTCTGTTTCTTCTGTAACCGGGTTGGTATCATCAAAACGCAAATTGGTTTTGCCGCCGTATTTAATACCCAAGCCAAAATTGAGGCAAATACTTTTGGCATGCCCAATGTGCAGGTAACCGTTAGGTTCGGGCGGAAAACGGGTAAGTATGGATTTGTATTTGCTGTTAGCTAAATCCGTTTCTATAATTTCTTCTATAAAATTCAGGCTCTTTTCTTCACTCATTGTTTATTGCAGTTGGATGACAAATTTACTGAAAAACAGCCTATTTATTGAATTAAATATGAATGATTTAACTGATGTTAACATCAATATACTTTTTACTTTGACTGCAACTTCATTTCATTGAGCATTGCAATTATTTTATCCAGCTTATCGGTTTCAATTTTAGTAAGTTGTATTTGCAGTGCTTCAATTTCTTTTTTAGCTGCCAGGTTAGTTGCATAATCGCTTTCTGCCTGTGCCCTGTCCCGGTCGGCCTGGCGGTTTTGGCTCATCATAATAATAGGGGCAGCATAGGCAGCCTGTGTTGAAAAGATGAGGTTTAACAGGATAAACGGATACGCATCCCAATGGCGCACAAAGCCCACAATGTTTAATGCCATCCATAATAAAACAATAATGGTTTGCCAGATAATGAATTTCCACGACCCCATACCTTCTGCAATGGAGTCTGCCAGCCTGTCGCCTACACTTAGTGATGCGCTGTGTGCATCGTTCCAGTTACGTAATGACATAATGATTGATTTAATTTAATAAAAGCAAAACAGCCTTTGTATAAAATTACAAAGGCTGCTGTTACAAAAACAAATGATTTGTTTATGCCCTTCCCATATGCTTTAAATGCAGCGTATGGGATACCAGCGCATGGCGCATACGGCGGTATTCAATATATTTAATGCCATACTCCTGGCAGGTTTCTTTAATTATTTTACTAATGGCAGGGTAGTGCACATGCGAAATTTTTGGAAACAGGTGATGCTCAATTTGAAAATTTAAACCACCCACCAGCCATGAAATCAACTTATTTTTTGTGGCAAAATTAGCAGTGGTTTTTAACTGGTGCAGCGCCCATTCTTCTTCAATTTTATTGCTGTCGCCTTCCGGTAAAGGAAAAGCAGTTTCTTCTACTGTGTGTGCTAACTGAAATACCACACTTAACACAAAACCTGCAAACATGCTGATGATTAAAAAACCTACCAGCCATTTTACAAAACCCACCAGCATAATAGGCAACGCTATCATAATAAAATAATAGAACAGCTTTGCCAGCCAAAAAGTAATGTGCTGCCAAACGCTTAATTTTTTAATGGGCACAATACCAACTTTCTTTTTAAAATATTTTTGGTAATCGGTAGCAAATACCCAAATAATAAGCAGTTGTGTATACAGGAACCAAACATAAATGTGCTGGTAACGGTGTATTTTATATTTTTTTTGCGATGCACACATGCGCAGCATGGGTTTAATTTCAATATCATCATCCACACCATCCACATTAGTATAAGTATGGTGTACAATGTTGTGTTTGTTATTCCACATTAAAGCGCTGGCACCTAAGCCGTTTACAGAAAATGCAGCAACATAATTCCAGAATTTGCTTTTGCTGAAGCTGCCATGCCCACCATCATGCATTACGTTAAATCCAATGCCTGCTGTTAAACCGCCCATTACAACACATTCCAGTATAGCAAAAAAAACAGGTGGTGTAAAAAATACCACATGTACATACAGGCTTATATAAAGCGCCCAGAACAAACCTGCTTTAAAGTATAATTTAAAATTGCCTGTAGTGGCTTTTTTAGCAGTTTCAAAGTAATCATTTACCCGGCGTTTTAACTCCTGGTGAAAACTGGTGCCTTTTACGTTTAAAAATTTGGGAGTAGTCATTATAAATAAGTTTAAGTTTCTTGTTTAATTAGTTCATTAAAATTACTGAAACCAATCATTTTTTCTGAAATAAAACCTTCGGCATATTTAACTCCAATCATTTTTCCAAACCATTTGTGCCTGTAAATAACACTGTCTAAAAAATCGGGGGTGGAAATATATGTTTGGGGTTCGTTAATGCCCGGATTGTGAAACTGTGTGCCGTATGCTTTTACAGCTTCAATTTTCTTTTCAAAAACGCCGGTTATATCAATTACAAAATCTGGTTGCAGTAAACGGTCCTGTATATAGTTAAAAACGTATTTGGGCCTCCAGTGTTGTTGCGGAATGCCATTAAAACTTGTTTCAATTTTTTTTAAACCGGAAAGAAAGGCGGCATCTGCCACCAGTTTTGCAGAGCGGCCATGGTCGGGATGCCGGTCACTGGGCGCATTACATAAAATAATTTCGGGCTGGTATTTGCGTATGGCGGTAATTACTTTACGCTGGTGAGCCTCATCATTTTGAAAAAAGCCATCGGCCATTTCAAGGTTTTCTCTTATGTCGGTTGCTAAAATTGCCGCTGCGGCTGCAGCTTCCTGTTTTCTTGTTTCAGCAGTACCACGGGTACCCAGTTCTCCCTGTGTCAAATCTATAATACCGGTTTTTTTACCATTGGCTTTTTCCACCAACAGCACACCTGCACAACTCAATTCAACATCATCAGGATGTACCCCAAAAGCCAAAATATCTAACTTCATTTTGTGATATAGCGTTCGGGCGCAAGCTACACATTTTAACCCATGTTACAAGGCTTAAAAAGGCCTGCAAAGTCATATTTGTATACTTATTAACAGCTGTAATGCAGGTGTGAAGAAAATTATCAGCTTTTACTGTAGGCGCTATTAACTGTATAGCCATACATGCGCTGCACTTCATGAACAATGCGCTCTATTTCGGCATCCTCGCCGGCAGCATCATAAGGCTGTTTAAGGCTGCTGTTAAAGAAAAAAGCAACCGTTTGATAAAAGCGTGCGGTTAAACCGCCTTTATATTCTTTAATTATTTCATAGCAGTTGTTGCCTGTTTCCCGGTTAATCAGTTTCATCAATACTTTGCCCTGGTAAACCGATAAATTAGTGAGCGGCTCGGTAAATTCTTTACGTAAATCTTTTTCTCTCGATTTGATGATTTCCTTTCTTTTGTCGTTTTCGGTAACACCTTCCAGTTTTGAGTTGATATCATTGAGTACCGCACCTGCACGCCTTGCATACGGATAGGTTACATATACTGCATTGCGAAGACGGGTCCATTTTTCGTAAGCTTTAGCATTAAAATGACCGTACACATCTACCTGCATCATGGTTTTTGCTTCCATGGTATCGCCGTTAAAAACTACGGCACCTGCTAAAATGGTATCGTTAACAGCACGCTGTGCCGCAGCGCTATCCGCAAATAAAATCAGCAGCAGTAAAACGGAAATTTTTGTTATGATACGCATTGTATTGTTAAAGATAGCGAATGGGTACAAATTGATACCTGTAAGACGCTTAAAGTAACCTTAGTGTTATGTTAAAGGCAATTTTTTTGGTAGAAATGTTGCAGGGAAGTAACGGAAAATTAGTTTTTTCAGTTGCCCGGTTCGAAAGTTTTTAAAAGTGCTGCAATTTTTGCCACCTCTTCACCATCCACCATAACATCCTGCAAATTTTCCTGCATGGCGGGGTTAATAAAATCCATTTGTGTATTACTGAATACTCTTGCAGATGTATGAAACTCTGTTGCCCCGGTAATTTTTGCCACTTCAATAACGTTGGATGAACGCAGGCCGCTGCCGGGCATAATCATTATTCTGCCAGCAGCTTTTGCATTCAGTTCCCCAATCAGTTTGGCACCATCGTGGCAACTGGGCACGAGGCCGCTTGTTAAAATACGTTCGCAACCGGTTTCAATTACAGCCTCCAAAGCTGTAAAAGGTTCATTCACCCTGTCAAATGCCCGTTGAAATGTTACCCCTAAAGGATATGCCAGCTCTACTAATTTTTTGCATTCCTCTTTTGCAACAGTGCCATCTTTATTCAACATGCCAATTACCACACCATCACAACCTAAATTTTTAGCAGTTTTAATATCATCTTTCATTACTGCAAACTCTTCATCGCTGTAAAAAAAATCGCCGCCACGGGGGCGAATCATGCAGTACAGTTCTATGTGTAATAATTTACGTGCAGCTTTTATATATCCATATGAAGGAGTAGTGCCGCCATCGCCGGGGTTTACACAAAGTTCAATTCTGTTAGCGCCGTTAGCCTGCGCAACACGGCAGCTTTCTAAATTAAAACCGATTATTTCGAGCGTATAGTTCATAATGTATGTTTAATATCGAATATTAAATATTGAATGTGTTTATGGTTAGCGTGCTTATACCATTCAATATTTTACATTCGATTTTAAAAACTGTTACAACAAAAATTTAGATTGGTGTATTTGATTTTCCTTTTCACTCTTTACACTAAACACAAATCCCTTTTGAATAGCATATGCACCGTATTGCCCTTTTTTATTCAATGCTAAAAAGCCCACCTGCAATTCTTTTGCTTTTTTTGGATTGCGTTTTACAATGCGTTCCACCGCTTTTTTACAAGCAGCTTCCGGGCTATAACCCTGCCGCATAAATTCCACTACTAAATGAGTGCCGCAAATGCGTATTACTTCTTCACCCACTCCGCTGCTGGTGGCAGCACCCACTTCATTATCTACAAACAAACCTGCGCCAATAACAGGGCTGTCGCCTACACGCCCATGAATTTTATATGCCATGCCGCTGGTGGTAACTGCACCACTTAAATTATTACTGCTGTCCATTGCAACCAATCCCATTGTATCATGGTTGAAAGAACCATCTTCAAAAAACGTTGGTGCAAAAGGGCCGTTGCCTTTTTTATTCTCAATATTAATAACCGGTTTATATTCGCTTTTTTTCAGCCAGTCGGCATAAGCTTTTTTAGCGCTTTCACTCAACTCACCACTTTCTAACGGAAACCCATTTTGCACAGCAAACTGTTGTGCACCTGCGCCCACTAATAATACATGCGGCGTGCTTTCCATTACTTTTCTTGCAACCGATACAGGATGCTTAATGCGTTCCAGCCCTGCAACTGCGCCACAGTTTGCAAATTCATCCATAATGCAGCTGTCTAATGTTACAATACCATCACGGTCCGGGTAACCATCCAATCCCACACAACAATCAGGTGTGTTTTCCATTTTCATGGCACCGGCTTCCACTGCATCCAATGCACGGCCATTTTTACTTAATATTTCCCATGCCGCTGCATTAACGGGCATACCACTATCCCATGTAGAAACTACAATTGGTTTTGTAGTTGCATCAAAATTTGCGGCGAATGATTTTTTTGCAGCAATTACTGGCGCAGTTAATGCACTTAATTGTAAAAATTTTCTTCTGTTAAGCATTTTGTATTTTTTTGTTACGGGCATTTGTAATACTGTTTTATAGCGGTGGCGTCGCACTCTTCAGCAACATATCTTTACTCCGCTTTTAAAGTGTTTTTGCTGTTAATAAATGTACATTTAAAATTTTAAAAATGGTTTTACGGTTATTTAAAAAAAATATCGTAGCCAAAACGTAAAATGGTGGCCGCAATTACCAGCAAAAAGAAAATGCGGATGAATTTATTGCCTTTTAAAATAGCCAGCCTGGCACCTAAAAACGAACCTGCAAAATTGCATGCAGCCATGGGCAATGCATACTGAAATAATATATTGCCGCTTAAGCTAAAGAAAATGATTGAACCTAAATTGGTGGAAACATTTACCAGTTTGGAATGAGCGCTGGCTTTTAAAAAATCTAATCCCAATATGCTTATAAAAAAGAGTATCATAAAACTGCCGGCGCCGGGGCCAATAAAGCCATCGTAAAAACCAATAAGCAGGGCAAACAAAGCACCATACAGTAATTCATTTTTATGCGGAGCAGCTTTTTCCTGCGCTATGCCAAAATCTTTTTTTGTATAAGTATAAACGGCGACAATAATCAGCATGCAAAAAATTACCGGTTTCATAAATCGGTTGCTGGTAATACTTACCACTTTAGAGCCTGCGTAGGCGGCTGCAAGCGCAATGCTGCACATAAGTGCTATCAGCTTCCATTTAATTTTTACTTTTAAACTGTATTGTATGGCAGCTATGGATGTGCCGGAAATGGAAGGAATTTTTGTGGTGCCCAGCAAAGTTGCCAGCGGGTATTGCTGCAATGTTACCAATGTTGCAGGTGTTTGAATTAAACCGCCACCGCCAATAATAGAATCAATAAAACCGGCTGCAAAAGCAGCTGTGCATAAAATGATTATTTCGGCAGTAATCATTTTGTGTAATTCCTTTCGCCAAATAATAAGCTGCCAATACGCACCATGTTGCTGCCTTCTTCCAGTGCAATTTTATAATCTCCGCTCATGCCCATGGAAATTGTTGATAGTGGATAGTTAGTAATTGACAGCGGAGCTTTTGTATCAAAAATGGTTTTAAGTTTTTTGAATTCGCTTCTAACAAGATTTACATCATCAGAAAACGAAGCCATGCCCATAAAACCAATAATCCGTACATTCTTTAATTCATGCAGTCCCTTTAATTCATTTAACTCGTGTACATCAAAACCAAATTTTGTTTCTTCTTTGGCTATGTGCATTTGCAGCAGGCAATCAATAACACGGTTGTTTTTTGCAGCTTGCTTGTTTATTTCCTTTAAAAGATTAAAACTGTCCACACCATGTATTAAATATACAAAGGGTGCAATGTATTTTACTTTATTGCTTTGCAGGTGGCCAATAAAATGCCAGCGGATATCTTTTGGCAGCTGTTCATATTTTTCTGTAAGCTCCTGTACATAATTTTCTCCAAAATCACGCTGGCCCAGGTTGTACAATTCCTGTATGTCTGCTGCAGATTTTGTTTTAGATACTGCAACAAGCGTTGCTTTGCCATTAAGCTCTTTTAAAATACTGTTGTAGTTGGTAATATTTATGCTCATGATTATTTGCCACAAGTGTAATAAGGCGCAAAGTTGCACAAACTATTTTAATAAAATGCCTGTAATGTTCAATAAGGATGTAAAGTAAAAGTGTGCGACGCCAATGTTGTTGGGAATTGCTGCAAAAGTTTGTAACAAAAAAAATGTGCAAACGTTTTCATTTGCACATTATATTATTTTACATTACCCGGTTATTTCAAAATGCTCCTGCTTATTACAATGCGCTGCACTTCGCTGGTGCCCTCATAAATCTGGGTAATTTTTGCATCCCTCATCATACGCTCCACATGATACTCTTTTACAAAGCCATAACCACCGTGTATTTGCACGGCTTCTGTAGCAGTCCACATGGCGGTTTCGCTGGCAAATACCTTTGCCATGCTGCCGCTTAGGGTGTAATCAATTTTGTTGTCTTTTTCCCATGCAGCTTTTAAACACAACAGCCTTGCTGCTTCTATTTTTGTTGCCATATCAGCCAGCTTAAACTGAATAGCCTGGTGGTGCATAATTTCTTTGCCAAAAGCTTTACGCTGTTTACTATACCCCAGCGCTCTTTCATATGCACCGCTTGCAATACCCAGCGCCTGCGACGCAATGCCAATTCTTCCGCCTGCCAGTGTTTTCATAGCGAATGTAAAACCAAAGCCATCGTCGCCAATGCGGTTTTCTTTTGGCACTTTTACATCGTTAAATAAAATGCTGTGCGTATCGCTGCCGCGTATGCCCAGTTTATTTTCTTTAGCACCTACGGTTACACCAGGAGTGTTTTTTTCAACAATAAATGCATTAATGCCTTTGTGTTTTTTTGCAACGTCTGTTTGTGCAATTACCAAATATACCGAGGCAGAGTTACCATTTGTAATCCAGTTTTTGGTGCCGTTAATTATGTAATGGTCGCCTTTGTCTTCGGCTGTTGTGCTTTGCGATGTGGCATCGCTGCCTGCCTCCGGTTCGCTCAATAAAAAAGCGCCAATGTATAGCTGGCCATCTTTTTTGCCTTGTGCAAGAGGGGTTAAATATTTTCTTTTTTGCTCTTCACTTCCATATTCATTCAGCCCGTAACAAACCAGGCTGTTGTTTACGCTCATGCACACGCTTACGCTTGCATCCACTTTGCTTATTTCTTCCATGGCAAGTACATAACTTACCGTATCCATACCGCTGCCGCCGTATTCTGTTGGCACCATCATGCCCATAAAACCAAGGTCGGCCAGTTTTTCAATTTGTTCTTTAGGAAATTTTTGCTGTTCATCCCGTTCAATTACACCGGGCAAACATTCGTTAACGGCAAAATCTTTCGCCGCCTGCCGAATCATCAGTTGCTCTTCGCTCAGTTGAAAGTCCATAATACAATCGTTTTAGTTTTAGTTTGAGCAAAAGTAAGCATGGTTGGCACTTGAATAAAGAATTGCTGCTTATTTTTTGGTATGAACTTTTGCAGCTTTTTTCAACAGCAGTGGCGACGCTCCGTTCAGCTAAATGGCTTATATCATCACTTTAAAATAGCCCTTTGTATATTTGCTGCTAATTTATTGCATGGAAAAAACGCAGCATAACCTCAAAATTCAAAAACTGATTGCGGGGCTTTCAATTGTGCTGTTTATTGTTAAAATCATTGCCTGGTATCTTACCAGCTCCGTTGCTATTTTAACGGATGCGCTGGAAAGCATTGTAAATGTTATAGCCAGCCTGATTGGGGTATACAGCCTGTATGTTTCAGCCAAACCCAAGGATTATAATCATCCCTATGGCCATGGCAAAGCCGAATTTATTTCTGCAGCTATTGAGGGCACATTAATTACAGTAGCTGGTTTTGTAATTATTTACGAAGCGGTAAATAACCTGTTGCATCCGCATGCAATTAAACAGCTTGATTATGGAATAATACTGGTGCTGGCAACTGCTGTTGTTAATTATATTGCAGGGGCATTATGTGTAAAAACAGGTAAAAAAAATAATTCGCTTGCTTTAATAGCCAGTGGCAAACATTTACAAAGCGATACCTGGAGCACTGTTGGTATAGGAGTGGGGCTGGTACTTATACTTATTACTAAAATTTACTGGATAGACAGTGCGGTGGCAATACTGTTTGCCTTTATTATAATTTATACCGGTTATAAAATTGTACGCAGTTCCATTGCAGGAATTATGGATGAAGCTGATGAGGCTTTATTAAAAAAACTGGTGCAGCTTTTAAATGCCAACCGTAAAGAAAACTGGATTGACCTGCACAACCTGCGCATTATTAAATATGGCGCCACCCTGCACATGGATTGTCACCTCACCGTGCCCTGGTATTTAAATGTACATGAAGCACATGCTGAAATTGATTCTTTGTCCAGCCTTGTAAAAAACGAATTTGGAGAGTCGGTTGAATTATTTGTTCATTCTGACGGCTGCCTCGATTTTAGCTGCAGTATTTGCAGTAAGGCAAATTGTACTGTTCGCAAACAGCCATTTATAAAACGGCCGGAGTGGACGATTGAAAATATTTCGAGTAATAACAAACACACCATTACCTCATAATAAAAGCCCCTTGTAAAAGGGGCTTTATTTTTTATTGGGGGTTATAGAATTAATTGGTGCTTAAGATGTTTTTTACAGCTGCTTCGGTGCCGGTTTGCACTTTTACATAATAAATACCCTGCGAAACTTTTTGAATGTTTTTATCAAAAAAGTTCATTCCTTTTTGCAGCATTACCGGCTCGGTAAAAATTGATTTCCCGTTATTGTCAAATACATTTAATAAAACTTTTTGGCTTTGCTTTGCCGCTATTGTTACAGCCAGGGAGTTTTTGCCAGAAGATAGTTGAGCGGCAATAATATCCAGCTTGTCATCTGCCCCTGTTTGTACAAAAACAATATTGCTGTATTCTTCACTTTTGTCTTTGTCAACGCTAATAATCCGGTAATAATTGGAATAAGACATTGGCGTAAAGTCAGTAAAAGTATAAGACTGAATACTGTTGCTGAAACCTACAGCCTGTACACTGCCAATACTTTCAAAATCTTTTCCGTTAGCGCTTCTTTGTACAATAAAATAAGCGCTGTTTATTTCAATGGCTGTTTTCCATTGCAGATCATTACTGCCCCCGTTTTTAGACACATTAAACTCAATTAGTTTTACGGGCAGGGCAGACTGATATTCAGCAAAACCTTTATCCGGCGCCGCACCCACATATGACAAACCGTTAAATAAACCTGCGTCAATTAACGGGCTTCCCACAATGGGTTTATAGTTAGCATCCAGGTTTGGATTTACGGAAGTATTGCTGACTGTAACTGCGTTAGCGGGAGCGCCGCTTACCCACAACGGGTTGTTGCCGTTGCCATTATTGTACCAGTTGTTATTGCGGTTATAAAAACTATCAATTACCGAAGCATTATTGGCTACTATTACATTACCCATGTTCTGCCCAATGTTATTTTCTATATGCAGGTTTTTAACAGATGCTGCATTGCTGAAAGATAACCCGAAATAGTTAGCGCCTGTTGGGTCTGAAATAATTGTATTATTCCAGATAGAAAAATTACGGCAGGTGTAATTATTGCTTCCATCGCTGATGAAGGTGATAACCGCATCGAAGGTGCCGCCTGTTTTACCAATATGGTGCATCAGGTTACGGCTGATGCGGATATTATTAACAGCACTGTTGCTGCGTGTGCTGAACTCCACAGCTACAGTAAGGTATTTGAATGTATTGCTGTCAATAATTGCAGTTTCCACATCATACTCAAAAATTATCCCGTGCTCTGTATTAGAAGGCAGGCTTTGCTGACCAATGATGTTGTTATGTATATACATGCTGTATGTATAACTTCCTTTGGTTAAACGGTTGGCATCAATACAGCCCTGTATTGTGTTGTTATAAATTTCGCAGCCGCTCACATCGCCAATTTCAATGGCAAAATCCCAGTAGTTATTAGTGCCGGGTGCGCTGTAAGGGTAAGGGCTTTTAGTAATAGTGTTGTTATAAATTTTTACCCCTTTTGTAAAATTGATGAGTTTAATTAAATAACCATCCAGCCCTGCGCCACGGCTGTTTTGTGTAAGGGTGTTATTGTAAATTAATGTACCCTGCTGACCAGCACACCACACAGCAGCCCTTCCGTACGATGCATCTGCTTTAGAACAATTGGTAACTGTATTATTGTAAAAGCTGTTGCCGGTTGAATAAGTTGTTGGTGCTAACTCCACATTAAAATCGGTGCGGCCAATAAATAACACTGCACTCTCATCAAAATTTATAAAAGAGCAATGGTGTATACTTACATTACTGCGGGCAAATACCGCAATAGCCCAACTGGTGGTGCGGTTTTGTCCATCAAAAGTCAGGTTGGAGATATATTGGTTACCGTTGCTGCCTTCTGCAGCACTGCGTACATTTAAAATTTCAACAAACTGGGCAGACAATGTTGATTTTATAATTGATGGAACAGCGCCTTCTCCTTCCAGGCTTACGCCGGGTTTTAACAAACATTGCGCTGTTTCAATATAAGTGCCGGCATTAACATGAATAATGTCGCCAACGGTACTTACAGCTGATGTTGCTTTGTACAATGTTTTCCATGGCTTGGAAACGCTGCCGTTACCGGTGGCATCGTTACCGGTAGTGCTAACATAATAAATGGTGGCAAATGTGCTGTTTACGCAAAACAGCAGTGCAACTGCAATACTAATTACAGGTACAACTTTCCTTAAGGAATGTTTACAGGTTTTCATAGGAAACTCACTTTTAGTTTTTAATTGGATACTGGAATGCATTACCGGTAATTCACCGGTTTTGCCTGTGCATTGCTGTTATAAAATTCTTGCTGAATAATTACGTAAACTATTGCCGGGCGGCGGATTTGTACTGCGCCGGTGTTTACGAATAAATCAGGAATTCAATTGCAGCTATGCTGTTTTTTGCTGTTAAAGTGGGATTAGAGGGTAATAGGATTAAAACACATGCATATTAGCAGCTGCGCTAACGTTGTTATCGCTGTCGCTTGCTGCCAATAAGTTGTATTTGAAATGTACGGTACGAAGTAAAAAATGATTTTTTACATTCGGGGGTTGGGTAAAATTTTGTTTTCATTTGGATGTTGTATTTGGATTTAAAGCGGTTTCGTTTTTAATTTCAAAAACTATACCACTGTGTCTTAATTACATATTGGTTCATTAAAAATGCCTTTTACGGTTAGTGATGGAACATATGAAAGCATATTAATTCTTATATCTCATTTTTCAACAGGTATTTTAAAACACTGTTGCTTTTATGTGAACGGTGGCTGTTGACGGTGTAGTATGTTGTAGATACAGTTGTTTTAAACAATTACGTTTTTACGATTGTGGTTGAAAATTGCTACGATATTTCAATAGCAATTATACTATGTAAAACTACTTTTGCATTGCAATTAATGCTCAAACAGCCGGGCAATTCCAAAAGCTGCGGCGGCTGCCATAGCCCCAATAAGAGTTACTCTTACAGCCCCCATCCATGCATTTACTCCTGTTATTTTACTTTTAAAAAAGCCAAATACAAAAAGGCAAACAAGGGTTGCTATTACTGATACTTTTAATGCCTCTGTAGAGCTGGCAATAAAAAAGTAAGGGCTTAAAGGTATAATACCTCCAACTATATAAGCAACGCCAATATTAAGGGCACTTTTTGCTGCTCTTTTAGGGTCCGGTTTTTCAAGACCCAGCTCATATTTCATCATAAAATCAACCCAGCGGTCTTTATCCAGCGAAATTTCTTCTGTGGCCTTATCCTGTAATTCCGGGCTTAGCCCAATATTGGCAAAAAATTCTTTCGTTTCCTCAATCTCCCTTTGCCGCAGGTTTTCTACTTCATCATATTCTCTTTTTTGTTCACTCTTGTAATGATCCTGCTCCGTTTTACCGGCAAGGTATCCGCCAAGGCCCATTGCAATACTGCCTGCAGCAATTTCTGCAATACCAGCAATAACAATAATACTGCTGTTATCAACAGCTCCGCTAAGCCCTGCTGCCAACGCAAAAGGTACAGTAAGGCCATCGCTCATGCCAATAACAATATCAGTAAGTGCCTCGGAGCTTTTGAGGTGTTTTTCAATATGACTGTTGTGATGCAGGTGAGTGTCCATAAAAATTATTTGCAGCAAAATATAAAAAAACGGCTACTTACTACCATATAGTTTTTGGGTAATCTTTTTTTTGAAATCGTTTGTAACATTTGTAACACTTGTAAACAATCATGCAAAAAGTAAAATAATTACCAGGTTGGTTGGGACTGTTTGTAAAAAGCATTTATCCTTAAAGACATATTACAGGATACCACATGACAATCATTGTAGCTCTTTTACTTAAAATGCGTCTTTATTTTAACATAACTTGCCAATATGAAAAAGCTTTCAGGTATTTTATTGCTGGTTGTTGCTGTAATTTTTGCTAATGCCCAACAATTACCCTCTAAAAAAGCAGTTCTTAAAACCATCACGTTAGCCAATAAATATTTTATGCAAAAATGGCCCGACCCGGGCAAGCCCATTTTTGTGCCCAGCCGCAACCGTACCTGGCCAAGCAATATTTGGACAAGGGCTGTTTATTTTGAAGGTTTAATGGCACTATACAGTGTTGATAAGAAAAAGGCTTATTATGATTATGCCATTGATTGGGGTACTAAACATAATTGGAACCTGCGCAACGGAACAAAAACACGTAATGGTGACGACCAGGCTTGTGGCCAAACTTATATCAACCTTTATAATATTGATAAAAAGCAATTTTATATTGATAGTTTAAAAGCATCTATCGATAAAATGAAGGCCAGTGACAAAATAGACGACTGGCATTGGGTGGATGCGATACAAATGGCAATGCCCGTATTTACGCAATTAGGTGTGCTGTATAATGATACCAGTTATTTTAACCGCATGTACCAGATGTATGCGTTTACCAAATACAAACATGGCGATAAAGGTTTGTTTAATGCAGCAGAAGGCTTGTGGTGGCGTGATAAGGATTTTGACCCTCCTTATAAAGAACCCAACGGCGAAGATTGTTACTGGAGCCGTGGCAACGGTTGGGTAGTGGCAGCATTGGTTCGTGTATTAAGTATTTTGCCTGCAAACGACCCTCACAGGGATGAATATATTGCAGACTATAAAGCCATGATGAACGCATTGTTACCCATACAGCGGTATGATGGTTATTGGAATGTAAGCCTGCACGACAGTACAAACTTTGGTGGTAAAGAGTTAACAGGAACAAGTTTGTTTGTTTATGGCATGGCATGGGGTATTAATAATGGTATGTTAGATAAAAAGACGTTTTATCCTGCTGTTGCCAAAGCGTGGAATGCTATGGCAAAAGAGAGTGTGCATAGCAATGGTTTCTTAGGTTATGTGCAGGGCACAGGTAAAGAACCTAAAGAATCGCAGCCGGTGCAATATGACAGGGAACCAGATTTTGAAGATTTTGGTTTAGGGTGCTTCTTGCTTGCTGGCAGCGAAGTGTACAAAATGAAACGCTGATACTTGTTCTGAATAATTCCGGGGCTTAATTTCTCAAACACAAAAATAATTTTTGAAAAACTAAAATTGTTAGTATATTTGTACTAATCAAATTAGTTCGTTATGTCAACAGCCGGATTAAACCTAAAATACCTGCGCAAACTGCGTGGATGGACACAGGAAGAATTTGCCAACAAAGTAGGCATTAAGCGTTCGCTGGTGGGTGCGTATGAAGAAGAACGTGCCGACCCAAGGCTGGATGTATTGGAAATTGTTGGTGACATTTTTAAACTGAGCCTGGATGATTTATTGTTGAAAGATTTAAGCAATACAACAGGCAGTTACCTTAACAAGCGCCGGCAGCAAAAAATGATGAGTGCAGACAGGAACGTAATTCATTTTGTGCCGGTAAAAGCAGCGGCAGGTTATTTAGCAGGATATGCAGACAGTGAATTTATTGATGAACTGAATACATTTACCCTGCCCATGTTAAGCGGTGGTAATTACCGTGCATTTGAAATTATTGGAGACAGTATGTTACCCACACCCAGTGGCAGTATTATTGTAGGAGAAAAAGTAGAAGGGGATATAGATGAAATTAAAAACAACATGGCTTATATAGTGGTAAGCCGCAACGAGGGTATTGTTTATAAAAGAATTGTAAAAAGTAATAAAGCTAAAAACAAGCTTACACTGGTAAGTGATAATCCGCAATACCAGCCTTACCAGGTAAATGCTGATGATATTGTAGAGTTGTGGCAGGCACAAACTGTAATAAGTAAAGTAACGGTGCAGCAGCGCTGGGATGTAAATACACTTGCCAATTTGGTGAATAACCTGCAGGACCAGGTTAGCACATTGAAGAAGAAAATGAATTAACAATCACACAAAAGATTGATGGTTTTATAACGCAGGAAAAACCTGTACTGGTAAACTATTGTTTAAAATTTGCTTATGCTGGCCAAAGAATTATTAATACTGAATTTTGAAGAAGTGCGCAGGCGCAGCATTAAGGTTTGGAAAGGCATTGGCGAAGATTTGCTTTTTTGGAAACCTGATAGCGATGCCATGAGCTGTATAGAAATGGTGCGCCATGTACTGGAAGGAGAAAATATTTATCATCATATTGTATTGCACAAAGGCGACCTTGGCAATTTTGAAAGCCCCTTAAAAAGTAACCCGTTTTTAACCGTAGAAGACGAACTGAGACAAGCACAACCCTACAGAGAACGCTTTTTACAAATGGTAAACAGTTTTAGTGCAAAAGATCTTGATGAAATTTATATTACCCGTAAAGAACTGGGGCAGCGCCGTAAACTGGGCGACTATTTGCTGCGGATTGCCTACCATGAATCGGTACATGCCGGACAGCTTTTAAACTATTTACGCACAGCCAAAGTTAGCCGCCCCAAAATATGGGATTAATGATGGATAAATACCTACTTTTATCATTACACTTAGATACATCGATAACATAAAAACACAACACTATGATTAAGTTACAGGTAATTGGCAATCTGGGTAAAGATTGCATTGTTAAAGAAATCAACGGCAAAAACGTAATTAATTTCAGCGTGGCGCACACAGAGCGTTTTAAAGACAGCCAGGGAAACCAGAAAGAACGTACCACATGGGTGGAATGCGCTTACTGGACAGACCGCACTGCCGTTGCACAATACCTTACAAAAGGCAGAACAGTTTTTGCAGAAGGCGCACCCGAAGCTGATGCATACACCAACAAAGAAGGACAGGCAGCAGCTACGTTACGCATGCGTGTGCAAACTGTTCAATTATTAGGTGGTGGTAATACAGAAAGCCAGGGCGCAAGTTCCGGTAATGTTAGTTACAATACTAACACCGCAAGGCCCGTGGCAACAACTGCACCGGTAGCCGCCAGCGAAGGTTCGGATGATTTACCCTTTTAGTTTCACTGACGTTCAATAAATGTAAACGGCGCAAAATTTTTTTTGCGCCGTTTCTTTATACCTTGCACAAAAAATAATTGATGAAAAAGTATTTGCTGCCACTCCTTTTTTTCGTTTCTTCCTCAAATCTCCTGGCTCAAAAAAATTACACTCAATATGTAAATCCTTTTGTGGGTACAGGCGGGCACGGGCACACATACCCCGGCGCTGTGCTGCCCCATGGCATGGTACAATTAAGCCCTGATACAAGACTGGAAGGTTGGGATGGCTGCAGCGGTTATCATTATTCTGACAATTTTATTTATGGCTTTACGCACACACACTTAAGCGGCACCGGCTGCAGCGATTATGGAGATATTTTATTAATGCCAATGAATGGCACACCATCACCCGATAATAAAATATACGGCTCACAATTTTTGCATAGCAATGAAAAGGCAATACCTGGTTTTTATTCAGTTAAATTAGATGATGATAATATTTTGGCAGAATTAACCACCACTGCAAGAGTTGGTTTTCACAGGTACACATTTTCATCAACAACCAATAATAATGTTATACTGGATTTAAAGCACCGGGATATTGTTTTAGAATCATCTGTAAAAATTATAAACAACCACACCATTGCTGGATTGCGCCGCAGCAGGGCATGGGCAGATAACCAATATGTGTATTTTGTAATTGAGTTTTCACAACCTTTTGCTGCATCAGGTATTTGGCAGGATGATAAATTATTGCCACAAACAATTGCAGCAGTAGACAGTTCTAAAAACCTGAAAGCATATTTTACATTTAATACAAAACAGGTAATGGCTAAAGTGGCTATTTCTGCTGTAAGTATTGAAGGTGCACAAAAAAACTTAAAAGCAGAATTGCCCGGCTGGAATTTTGATGCAGTTAAAAAAAATGCAACAACAACCTGGAATAAAGAATTAAGCAAGATTGATATAACTACTGATAATAAAGAGCAGTTGGCTGTTTTTTATTCGGCTTTATACCACACCATGATTGTGCCGAACATAAATATGGATGTGGACAACCAATACCGTGGCCGTGATAATAAAATTCATACAGCAACTGGCTTTACAAACTATTCTGTTTTTAGTTTGTGGGATACACATCGTGGCGCTCATCCTTTATACACCATCATCGACCAAAAAAGAACAATAGATTATGTGCAATCTTTTTTAGCACAATATAAAGAAGGTGGCCGCCTGCCGGTGTGGGAACTGAGCGGTTGCGAAACGGATTGTATGATTGGCTATCATAGCGTGCCTGTAATTGTGGATGCATACATGAAAGGGTTGAAAAATTTTGATGCTAAACTTGCATTAGAGGCAATGGAAAAAAGTGCTACATGGAATCATTTAGGATTACCTGCATTAATCAGCAATGGCGTTATTGAGCAGGATGATGAACATGAAAGTGTAAGTAAAACACTGGAGTATGCTTATGATGACTGGTGTATTGGGCAGTTTGCAAAAGCTATTGGCAGAAATGATGTGGCGGCTGTTTATTTTAAAAGAGCACAGGCTTATAAAAATATTCTTGATGTAAAAACCGGCTTTATGCGCCCACGCAAAAACGGTAACTGGCTAAGCCCGTTTGATGCAAGGGAAGTAAACAACAATTTTACAGAAGCCAACAGCTGGCAATACTCTTTTTATTTTCCGCATGATGTAAATGGATATTTGGAACTGATGGGTGGCAGGCAAAAGCTGGAACAAAAATTAGATGCACTCTTTACAGAACCACAACAAACCACCGGCCGTGACCAGGCAGATATTACCGGGTTGATTGGACAATACGCACACGGTAACGAACCCAGCCATCATATTGCTTACCTGTACAATTTTGCAGGCAAGGCATATAAAACGCAGGAAAAGATTCATGAAATTTTAAACACCATGTATCATAATGCACCTGAAGGTTTGGAAGGTAATGAAGATTGCGGGCAAATGAGCGCATGGTATGTATTAAGTTCATTAGGTTTCTATCCTGTTACGCCTGGCACAACTGATTATATTATTGGCACGCCGTTATTTAACAAGGCTGTTATTAATTTAGAAAACGGAAAACAGTTTGTTATTGAAACGAAGAACCTGTCGGATAAAAATTTTTATATTCAGTCTGCTGTATTGAATAAGCGTAACTATAAAAAATCTTATCTCTCATATTTTGATATTGTTAAAGGTGGCGCCTTGCAATTTGTTATGGGCAATATTCCTTCGTCGTTTGGTAATGATGGTTTTCCATCTACAGCAATCGTTGCAGATAAAATTGTAATTAATCCTGTAATTGATGGAGGAGCTATTTCTTTTACAGGCACAAAGCAAATTGCTGTTTCATCTTCGCAAAGCAATGTGCAGTTGTTTTATACAACTGATGGTACGCAACCATCTGCTGCATCTTTAAAATATACTGCTCCGTTTAGTATTGACAAATCTGCTGTAATAAAAGCAATAGCCGTAAATGAAAAAGGGAATAAAAGCTATGTAACCACTGCATCGTTTATTAAACGCACCAACGATTGGTCAGTTACTTTAAACACTGCTTATGAACCAATGTATGATGGTGGCGGTGCCAACGGATTAATTGATGGTATTTACGGCAGCACTAACTGGCGCAAAGGCAACTGGATGGGTTTTCAAAAAACCGACGTGGAAGCAGTGGTTGATTTGAAGGAAGTAAAAAATATTTCATCTGTTACCGCCGGTTTTTTGCAAGATACAAGAGCATGGATTGTAGCGCCCAAACAATTTATTGTTGAAGTTTCAACTGACGGTATTAATTACACACAAGTTTACAGTGGCGAAAATTATTTACCTATTGATGATTTAAATGTGCAGGTAAAGAAAATTATTGCTGCGTTTAATGCAGCATCTGCCCGCTACGTAAAAATTAAAGCCATACAGTTTGGAAAATTGCCTGCATGGCACGAAGGGGCAGGAGGCGATACACATTTATTCATTGATGAAATTGAAATTAAATAACCACAAAAAAGCCCGTTCATTTGAACGGGCTTTTATTATTAAAGAATTCTCAATTACTGTTTTTCAAAATCAGATGCCTTGGGCATTAAATCAGAAGGGTTGCTGAGTTTACTGTGATGCCTGCTGTACACAAAGTAAACTATTAAACCTACTGCCATCCACGCCAATGCTACTGTTAAAGTTTGCATATCAAGGCCAATAATCATTAATGTACAAATAATGGCTCCTAAGGCAGAAACAACAGGATAAATTGGCGTTTTAAACGGACGGGCAATGTTAGGCTCTTTAACCCTTAACACCCAAACGCCAATACTTACCAGTACAAAAGCAAACAAAGTACCAAACGAAGTTAAATCGCCGGCAACATGGCCCGGTACAAATGCTGCAAACAAACCTACAAACACAAATAAAATCCAGTTGGCTTTATAAGGTGTTTTAAATTTAGGATGCAGGTCGCCAAAAGCTTTAGGTATTAAACCATCATTACTCATGGTATAAAAAATACGGCTTTGCCCCATTAACATTACTAATATTACAGAAGAGAAACCTGCAAGAATAGCAACAGTTACTGCAGTGGCTAACCATCCGTAACCTGTCATGTAAGTTGAAATTGCGTAAGCAACAGAAGCCTCACGGCCTTTTTCAGGGTCAACAAAATCTTTCCAGTTGGCAACACCTGTAAGCACATGCCCAAACAAAATGTATAAAATCGTACAAATTACCAACGAACCTAAAATGCCAATTGGCATATCACGTTTTGGATTTTTTGCTTCCTGTGCCGCTGTACTTACTGCATCAAAACCAATAAAGGCAAAAAACACAATGGCGGCGCCTCCTAAAATCCCCCCATACCCATGCTTGTTCCATCCGCTGTAATCAGCAATAACTTTTCCTGCGCTGTCAGTTACCGCCGGTGTTCCTTCGGGAATTAAATAAGGAGTGTGGTTTGCAGGATTAATAAATTTCCAGCCAACAAAAATGAAAATTAATACTATGGCAACTTTAATAAACACAATAATCATGTTTACAATGGCGCTTTCCTGCGAGCCTTTTATAAGTAATAACGTTAATAATAAAAGTATAATTAATGCCGGTGCATTCATAATGCCTGAGTGGTGTACCCCGGCAGAATCTGTAAAACTTTCAAACGGCGAATGGGTCCATTCATAGGGTATATGCCCTCCAAACAGCTTGTTTAAATATTCGCTCCATGCAATAGAAACCGTAGCGGCACCTAATGCATATTCCATAATCAAAGCCCAGCCAATAATCCATGCAACAATTTCACCCAGTGTGGTATAACTGTATGCATACGCACTGCCCGCAATAGGTATCATAGCAGCAAACTCTGCATAGCAAAGCCCTGCAAAAGCACAGCCTACAGCTGCAACAATAAATGATAAAGTAACGCCTGGTCCTGCTGCCTGGCCTGCTGCAGCGGCAGTTCTTACAAAAAGGCCGGCACCAATAATGGCGCCAATACCAAGGGCAACCAGGTTTGCGGCACCCAATGTCCGTTTAAGACCGCCTTCTCCGCCTTCTGCCTGTGCAAGCATTTGGCTCAATGGTTTCTTTACAAATAAACTCATACAGTTGTGTTCGTTTTAGTTAATGAATAGGTTGGAAAAATAAGCAATTAATTGTTAAATACACTACCATCAGTACTTTTTTATAAGCTGTATGTGTATAACGGCATTAAACATTATATTGCGTTGCTAAACAAACTTATATGGAAATAACGCACCAGCCCCCTAAAAAAAGCAGGCTTACACTTTACATTGTAATAGCCATGTTTTTAGGGATAATTGCCGGTTATATTGTGCATGAAAATTATTCCATTGATACTGCTAAAGGTTTTGCCGATAACATAAAACTGCTTACCACCATTTTTTTACGGCTGGTGCAAATGATTATTGCACCAATTGTATTAGCTACATTGGTTACAGGTATTGCAAAGTTGGGTGATATGAAAACAGTGGGAAGGGTTGGAGGCAAATCCATGCTATGGTTTATTACGGCTTCGCTGGTTTCATTAGCATTAGGATTAATATTGGTAAATATCTTTCAGCCGGGTGCTAATTTTGATACCAGCCATATTGATAAATCGCTTGTAAAAGATGTGGTGGAAAAATCACAGGGCTTTTCTTTAGCAAAGTTTGTGGAGCATGTGGTGCCACGCAGTGTGGTGGAAGCAATGGCCACCAATGAAATTCTGCAACTGGTGGTGTTTTCAATTTTCTTTGGTATAGCGCTTACTGCTGTTGGTAAAGCGGGCGAGCCTTTAATAAAAGCATTAGATTCTTTAGCGCATGTTGCTTTAAAAATGGTGAGTTATGTAATGTATATGGCGCCACTGGGTGTGTTTGGTGCCATGGCTGCCGCTATTGCAAGAAATGGTTTATCGGTACTGGGAACTTTTGGAAAGTATTTAGGCTCGTTCTATGTTGGGCTTATAGTGTTGTGGGCATTACTTCTTTTGGTAGGCTACCTGATTTTTAAAAAAAGGCTGCCACAATTGCTGCGCCGTATAGCTTCACCCATGTCAATTGCATTTAGCACCGCCAGCAGCGAAGCTGTTTATCCAAAGCTGGTGGAAGAAATGGAACGCTTTGGCTGTAATAATAAAATTGTTTCGTTTGTATTGCCATTAGGTTACTCATTTAATTTAGATGGCAGTATGATGTACATGACATTTGCCAGTATGTTTATTGCTCAGGCTTTTAATGTTACCAGCGTAACAGGCGATCTAACGCAGCAAATAGTAATGTTACTTGTGTTTTTAATTACCAGTAAAGGTATTGCCGGTGTGCCCCGTGCAAGTTTGGTGGTGGTGCTTGCTACAGGCGCCATGTTTAAACTGCCGGTGGAAGAAGGCGTGGCATTAATTTTAGCGATAGATGTTTTTTGCGATATGGGCCGCACCATGACCAATGTATTGGGCAATGCATTGGCAACGGCTGCAATAAGCAAATGGGAAGGGCAACTGGAGCATCCGTAATAAACCCAAAATAAATTTACATGTTCGATTTTATCTTTTTAGATTTTCATTGGGCGCAGTTACTGCAGCCGCAATGGTATATTGAAAACGGCGGCTTATGGCTGCTGCTATTTGTTGTATTTGCAGAAACAGGATTGTTTGCTGGTTTCTTTTTACCCGGAGATTCATTATTATTTGTTGCAGGCATATATGCCCATGAAATTACCAATAAGGATACAGGTATTACAAAGCCCGGCCTTGGTTACCAGGTGTTAAAATATTTTGGGTTTGATGCGTTTCAATACAGTTATTGGTTTGATTTAATTATACTGGTGGCATTAATTGCACTTGCAGGTATTTTAGGAAACGCTTTGGGTTACTGGACAGGAAGAAAGTTTGGGCAAAGTATGTACAACTGGAAAGACCGTTGGTTTTTTAAAAAACGGTATTTAGAAGAAGCGCATGATTTTTATGAAAAAAATGGAGGATGGGCTATAGTTATGGCACGTTTTGTTCCTATTGTGCGCACATTTGCACCAATCGTTGGCGGCATTGTTAATATGGACAAAAAGAAATTTCATTTCTTTAATATTATAGGCTGTGTTGCCTGGGTAATAAGTATGATACTGGGCGGTTTCTTTTTGCAAAAATGGATTTTAGCGCAGTTTAATTTTGATTTAAAAGAACATCTTGAAATTATTGTTATAGGCATTGTATTAGTAACAACAGTGCCGGTATTTATAAAGCTATTCACATCACGAAAGAAAAAACCGTAGATGACACTCCAAAAAACTAACCAGTCTATATTCAGCCTTGCTGTTGTGGTGGCAGCTTTGGGGTATTTTGTAGATATATATGATTTGCTGCTTTTTGGAATTATACGCTTACCAAGTCTTACATCTTTAAATTTATCGCCAGAGCAGGCAAAAATTACCGGCGAAAATATTTTAACATGGCAAATGCTTGGTTTGCTTATAGGCGGTATTATCTGGGGCATTATGGGTGATAAAAAAGGACGCCTTAGCGTACTGTTTGGCTCTATAATTTTATACTCACTTGCTAATATTGTTAATGGCTTTGTGCAGGATGCAACGCAATATGCCATAGTTCGTTTTATTGCAGGAGTTGGCCTTGCCGGTGAATTGGGTGCAGGTATTACTTTGGTATCTGAATTAACACCAAAAGAAAAAAGAGGAGTAGCAACATCGCTGGTTGCAGGCATTGGGTTAACGGGTGCTGTAGTGGCTTTTGTAATGAAAGAAAATTTTAACTGGCGTACCTGTTATTTTATTGGAGGGGGTTTAGGATTACTTTTATTGATATTACGTATTTCTGTTGCAGAATCGGGTATTTATAACCAGGTTAAAAATACCAATGTTGTACGGGGCAATTTTTTAATGTTGTTTACCAATGCTGACAGGTTTAAGCGCTATTTAAAAAGTATTTTAATCGGCTTGCCCACATGGTTTGTTATTGGCGTGCTTGTAACTTTTTCCAACGATTTTGCAAAAGAGTTTGGCATTAAAGAAAAAATTGATCCAGGTAAAGCAATAATGTATGCTTATGTTGCCATATCAATTGGAGATATTGTTGTAGGGCTGGTTAGCCAATGGCTTAAAAGCAGGAAAAAAGCATTGTATATTTTTTATGCAATCACTATTGTGTTTATAGTATTATTTTTTACAGCTTTAAAAAACGGTTCAGCAACATCAATGTATATAATTTGTGCCGGGCTTGGTTTTGGTACAGGTTTTTGGGCAATTTTTGTAACAATAGGAGCTGAGCAATTTGGTACGAACCTTAGGGCAACAGCGGCTACAACAATTCCGAATATGGTAAGGGGTATGCTGGCAGTTTTTATCCTTCCATTGTTCAGGTATATGAGAAGTATTACAGATTATGTTACAGGCGGATGGATAACGGCAATTATTATTATGGTTATAACTTTAATAGCTGCTGCTTTAATAAAAGAAACCTTCCATAAAGATCTTAATTATATTGAAGAATAACCAGTGGCTAAATTTCTAATTATACGTTTATCTTCTATTGGAGATATTGTGCTTACCACACCGGTGGTGCGTTGCCTGCGCAATCAATTCCCTGATGCGGAAATTCATTTTTTAACAAAGCAGTCCTTTAAAGGTATTGTGGCATCTAATCCATACATTAATAAAATACATTTGCTGGGCGACAGTTTTGAATTGATGCTGCATGAATTGAAAACGGAAGAGTATAACTACATTATAGATCTGCATCATAACCTGAGAACTTTACGGATTAAGCGGTTTTTAAAAGGAGTAAAATCATTTTCATTTAATAAACTAAATGTAGAGAAATACATTTATACCAATCTTAAAATAAATATGCTGCCCAAGAAGCATATTGTTGACCGCAACCTGGAAACGGTTGCTTCTTTAGGAGTAGTAAATGATGGGAAGGGCTTGGATTACTTTATTCCGGAGCAAGATAAAATTTCTAATAACGATATACCTGCATCGCACCAGTTTGGGTATATAGCGATTGTTATTGGTGCTGCATTGGCTACAAAAAAAATGCCCCTGCATAAATTAAAAGAATTATGCACCGCCATTACTTACCCAATAATTTTATTAGGTGGAAAAGAAGATGCTGATGACGGGCAGGCCATAGCTGCAGCAGATGATATTAAAATTTACAATGCCTGCGGCAAGTTTAATTTAAATGAATCGGCCGATATTGTAAACGGCTCAAAACTTGTAATTACACATGATACAGGTTTGATGCACATTGCAGCCGCTTTGCAAAAGCCTATCATTTCTATTTGGGGAAATACAGTGCCTTCTTTTGGAATGTATCCATACTATGGTAAATTATCGGCACAGCATTTTGATGTGGTGCAGGTAAATAAACTCTGGTGCCGGCCCTGCAGTAAAATTGGTTATGCAAAATGCCCTAAAGGCCATTTTAAATGCATGGAAAATATTGCTGTTAATGAAATTGTAAATATGGTAAACCACAGGTTAAGCAAATAATATTTGTTGTTGATTTGGGTTGTATTGACAATTAATATGAAGCACTTCGTTTTTGTTTACTTTGCTTTTACCAGTGTATTATGCAATGCACAAGCCACGGTTAATGTTAAATGGTCATCTTATAAACCACCGGTAAATGGTGATACTATTTATTACCGCAATACACAAAAATTGGTATGGAAAGATTTTAAAGGCACGCCTGAAAAAGGAAGTGACGCTACGGCAATAACATCATCCGGTTTTGGTTATACAGCCGGCGCAAAATATAAAGATGGTAAAACAGACATTGCAATAACTGTATATTGCTATTTCAGTAAACAAAATTCGTGGGTGCTTAAAGGTAAAGAAACAGATTACGCATTAAACCACGAGCAGCATCATTTTGATGTTACTTATATTGTTGCCAATGCATTTTTTCAAAAATTAAAAACTGCAAAATTTACCTGGCAAAATTATAATCAGCTGCTTGATAAAATTTATACCGAAAGCATGAATGAACTGGAAAAAATGCAGAATACCTATGACAGCGAAACACGTAACGGACGCTTAACTGATGTGCAAAGCCGGTGGAATAAAAAAATTGATGACCAGGTTAAATTACTCCCTACAAATTAACCACCAGCACCGGTATTTTTAATTCATGCCTTACTGCATTTACTGTTTCTCCATAAATAAAATCTTTTAATGCGGTGTGGCCGTGTGCGCCAATTACAAGTATATCAGCATTGCTTTCTTTTACAAGCCGCACAATCTCTTTTACACGGTTTCGGTAACCAAGTTCACCTGTTGCATCAAACCCTCTTTCATTTAACTGGTTCACAAAAAAGTTAAGCCGCTCTTTATCTTTTTGTGTTTCATAATCATCTGTTTCTTTGCCATGTAATACTGCGCTGGCGCTTTCTACAATATGCATCAATAAAAACTGTGTTTCATTTTTTGCCTGCCCAATAGCTGCTGCAAGTAGTTTTGCATCATTATCGCTAAAATCTAAAGCCACGGCAATTTTATTGTATACGGGTACTTCCAGGTTTTGCAGGCCTGTAACATCCGGGTGCATTTGTATAGAAACCATTTTTTCTTTTTTATTCAGCAATGGAAATACAATAGAAAATATAAGCAGAGCTAAAAAGGAAACACCGGCAGCAACAATCATCACTTTTGATATTATGCTGTGCGATGTGTTAAAAAAACTTACCGCCTCTTCACCCACCATTTTTATATTAAGATAAACCAGCACAGTGGCAATAAGCCATGCAAATAACTGAATAACCGGTTTTATGGCAAAAGAGCCCATTGTTTTTTTATTGCTTACAAAATGTATCAGCGGAATTACTGCAAAGCCCAATTGCAAGCTCAGTATAACCTGGCTTAATATTAATAAACTGTCCACCTTGTCTTCTCCAAAAACAGCAATAACAATTATTGCAGGAACAATAGCCACCAAACGGGTAATAAGCCTGCGTAATAAAGGGCTTATGCGTAAACTCAAATATCCTTCCATTACAATTTGCCCAGCAAGTGTGCCGGTTACAGTAGAGCTTTGGCCCGATGCTATTAATGCAATAGCAAAAAGTGTAGATGCAAAATTAGACCCCAGCATGGGGGATAATAATTCATGCGCCTGTTTTATTTCTCCCACATCGGTTTTACCGGTATTGAAAAAAACGGTGGCTGCTAAAATTAAAATGGCTGCATTAATAAAAAAGGCAACGTTTAATGCAACAGCGCTGTCAATAAAACTCCATTTAAGTGCCTGCTTAATGCCTTCTTTAGTTCTGGGAATTTTTCTTGTTTGCACCAGGGCAGAGTGCAGGTATAAGTTATGCGGCATTACGGTAGCTCCAATAATACCAATGGCAAGATAAAGTGCTGTTTCTTTTGGCAATGCATTCAGCATTCCTTTGGAAGCGTATAATTTTTCTGCTGACGGCAGTGAAGGAATGAAGCCCTTTAATACTCCGTATATATCCGGCTGTGCCAAAATTATATTTACTAAAAAGCAAAAACCAATAATTGCCACCAGCACAATTATAAACGCTTCCATTTTACGTATGCCCAGTCTTTGTAAATACAGTAATAAAAAAGTATCGAGTAATGTGATGCTTACACCCCAAATTAATGGCAGCCCGGTTAATAATTGAATGCCAATGGCCATACCCAAAACTTCTGCAAGGTCGCAGGCGGCTATGGCAATTTCTGCTAAAACCCACAACAAAAAATTTACAGTTCGTGGATAGGTTTCCCTGTTAGCCTGTGCCAAATCTCTTCCCCGTACAATACCCAATCTTGCACTGAGGCTTTGCAGCAGCAACGCCATAATATTGCTCATGAGCAATACCCAAATTAATGTGTAACCATATTTACTGCCGCCCGCTAAATCTGTAGCCCAGTTACCGGGATCCATATAACCCACACTTACCAAATACGCAGGGCCAAAAAAAGAAAGTATTTTTCTCCAGCCCGTTTTTTTTATGGTGGTGTCAACTGTTTCGTGTACTTCACTCAGCGATGCGTGGGAGGGAGAGGTGTTATTCATAACGCACAAAAATATTTTTAGCAATGGCTTCACTAATAATGCATGCAGCCTGCCGGTGTACTTTTATTTCCATAGAACCGTCAAACTCAAATTTCTTAAGCACTTTTATACTGGTGCCAATGCCAATAGCATAATGCTTCAGCATCTCCAGCATTTGCGGGCTTTGATTAGTAACTGCACTTACGGTACTGTTTTTATTAACCGGCACCGCAGTAATACATTGCTGCATCATTTTAGGAATCTTTCCGTTGCTGTCCGGTATCGGGTCGCCGTGTGGATCAAACATTGGGTTGCCTAAAAATTGCTGCAGACGTTCAATCAGTTCATCGCTGCTTACATGCTCCAGTTCTTCAGCAATATCATGCACTTTATCCCATGCAAAGCCTAATTTTTCCACCAAAAAAAACTCCCACAAACGGTGGCGCCGTACAACAGATAAAGCAATTTTTTTCCCGTTATCAGTTAATTTAAAACCTTTGTATTTTTCGTACAGCAGTATTTTTTTATCAGAAAGTTTTTTAAGCATATCCGTTACGGAGGCAGCTTTGGTATTCATTTCTGCGGCCAGTGCATTGGTATTTACCAGCCCGGTTTCCTGTTGCAGGTGGTAAATGCTTTTTATGTAGTTTTCTTCGCTAATGGAAAAATTCATAGTTTGAAAAATTAAATTTAGACAAATCTAAAAATATTGTTTGTAAAGTAAAAATATTTTTTAACGCCTGTATTTTTCAAGGCTGTAATTTGCGGTTTAAATAAAAGAATATATGAGACAATTAATCAGTTCCGGCTCTCCCTGGGAAGATGTGGTTGGCTACAGCCGTGCAGTAAAAATTGGTAACGTGGTGGAAGTGGCCGGCACTACGGCAATGGATGGGGATGTGTTAATTGGAAAAGGAGATATGTATGCGCAGGCATCTTTTATTTTTACAAAAATTGAAAAAGCCCTGAACGAAGCTGGAGCCGCATTGAAGGATGTGGTGCGTACCCGGATGTTTGTTACTGATATTTCGCAGTGGGAGCAGGCAGGTAAAGCACACGGGGAGGTTTTTAAAAATATAAAGCCTGTTGCCACCATGGTGGAAGTAAGCAGGTTAATTAATGATGATTTACTGATAGAAATTGAAGTAACAGCAATAACAGAAAAATAAGATTATGGCAACTGTAAATATTGAGTTTAAAGCAAAAACAGATAAGCTGGAAGCGCTTGAAAAAAAACTATTAACATTAAACCCGCTGTTTATTGGGCTTGATGAGCAATGCGATACTTACTTTAACACACCAACCGGCAGGTTAAAATTGCGTGAAGGCAATATTGAAAATACATTGATTTATTACGAACGCAGTAATACCGCAGGAGCTAAACAGTCTGACATTATTTTATATCATCACCAGCCTGAAAAAGCATTGAAAGATATTTTGACAAAAGTAAATGGAGTAAAAGTGGTGGTGGATAAAAAACGCAAAATCTACTTTATTGATAATGTAAAATTTCATTTTGATACTGTAGAAGTATTGGGAACCTTTGTTGAAGTGGAAGCTATTGACAAAACAGGCAATATTGGCATAGAACGCTTAAAAGAACAATGCAGCTACTATGCGGCTTTTTTTGAAATTGCCCCGGCGGATTATCTTACACATTCTTACAGCGACATGTTGCTGGCAAAGTAAAGCAGCGGTATTTAGAAAGTTATTACTGCAACCCTTTGTTTTTTTCATTTTTTTAGAAAATTTCTAATTATTAATCTACCAAAAAGACTATTATTTTTTATGAACATTTTTTTTGTGGTTGTTAATATCTAGTAATCGGCAATAAGGGTTACTTTTTTTTGCAGATAGTATAAACCTGTACTTGCGCAGCAGTGTGTTCAACGCAAAGCATACTTAGTTTATGTATACTGCTGCTAAAGGCCCGTTTTTAACCGAATAACCAAATTATATTGATTGCTTAAATATTTTTTATACTGGGTGCAACACTAGCGTAATGTTACCGTTTACCTGTAACTGCCGCAAATGTTGTTTTTTACGTTTGTGCATGTTGTTACCAAAACTTTCAAATTATTTATATTGCATCCTCAAAAACACTAACCAACAATGAGTTTTACAAATTTTAATGTTCCGTATTCAATTGATGAACGTTTTAGTAAAAGAGTGGCTTATTTTTCAATGGAGTTTGCCGTACACCAGCCTTTAAAAATTTACAGTGGTGGTTTAGGTTTTTTAAGTGGCAGCCACATGCGCAGTGCATACGAACTGCGTCAAAATTTAATTGGTATTGGTATTTTATGGAAGTATGGTTATTACGACCAGGCCCGTAACCAGGATCAAACCTTACAAGTACAGTGGAACGAAAAAATATATAATTTTTTAGAAGACACAGGTATTAAGTTTCAGATACAAATACACGACCACCCTGTGTGGGTTAAAGCATGGTATTTAAATCCTGAAACGTTTAAGAGTGCCCCCATGTTTTTGTTGAGTACTGATTTGCCCGAGAACGATTACGTTTCTCAAACCATAACACACCGTTTGTATGATGCAAACGTGGCAACAAAAGTGGCGCAATTTATTTTGCTGGGTGTGGGTGGCGCTAAATTAATTGATGAATTAAATTTCCGTCCTGATTTATATCATTTAAACGAAGCACACGCCATCAGTGCTGCTTTTTACCTGTACAATAAATTTGGCAGTGTGGAAGAAGTAAAAAAACGTTTGGTGTTTACCACACATACTCCTGAAGAAGCCGGTAATGAAAAGCATGACATTTACCTGTGTGAAAAAATGAGTTATTTCTGCGGTATGCCTTTAGATAAAGTGCGTGCAATAACAGGTATGGAAGGCGACCAGTTTAACCATTCGCTGGCTGCATTGCGTTTTGCACACCTTGCAAATGGTGTAAGCCAGCTGCATGGTGAGGTAAGCCGCAAAATGTGGGGAAAATATTCTGGCATTTGCGAAATAAAAGCAATTACCAATGCACAAAACTGGCGCTATTGGGCAGATAAGCAATTGTATCATTTTATGAATGAAAACAATGATGCTGCATTTGATGACCGTAAAAAATATTTAAAGCGCAGGGCTTTTGATTTAGTAGCCGACCAAACAGGTAAACTGTTTAACCCGGATGTGTTTACTATTGTGTGGGCACGCCGCTTTGCCGGTTACAAAAGAGCTGAATTATTAACAAGAGACAGGGAGCGTTTTACTGCATTGGTAAATAATAAAAAATACCCGGTGCAATTTATTTGGGCAGGCAAGCCTTACCCTGTTGATTACCCGGCAATAAGTGATTTTAATAACCTGGTGCATTTAAGTAAAGATTATAATAATGTTGCAGTTTGCACCGGTTACGAACTGGCACTTAGCAAACGCTTAAAACAATCATCAGATTTATGGTTGAATAACCCACGTGTGCCACGTGAAGCAAGCGGCACCAGTGGTATGACGGCCGCAATGAACGGCAGCGTAAACTGCAGCACTAATGATGGCTGGATTTGCGAATTTATTAATCATGGCAACAATGGTTTTGTGGTGCCACCAATTGATTACGAAAATGTAAGTGTGCACGAGCAGGATGAATACGATTTAAACAAACTGTATGAAATACTGGAAAACCAGGTATTGCCCATGTATTACGAAAACCACGACGTATGGAGGCAAATTGTGAAAAACGGTATGAGAGATGTAAGGTTTCAATTTGACAGTAACCGTATGGCGGAGGAATATTACAACATACTTTACAAGTAAAATAAATTGTAAGGCGGCTTTGGCCGCCTTTTTTATTTGCCTTTTCCTTTCTTATGGCTTTTTTCGCCAATGCGGCCACAGGCTTACCGCTCATCCATTATGGCTGCCACTAATTGTTTTCCGCATACAATCTTTGCTATGTAATTCAATTTACAATGACACACAGCGATAACCATATCGAATATTTCCTGAGCGATTTTATCCTAAGTAACTACAACACTTCCCCACCCGGAGAGTAATCCACGTTGCATTATTAAAATACTGCATAAAATTAACTGGCAGTTTTAACTTTTCTCTTTAGCATTGTACTGTTTCACTGCTGCATCGGTAAAGATGAATACCGGTATGCCGTTGAAGTGAGTGACACAACGATGCCGATGGATGAGTATATGTTCATAACCAAAATTTAAAACCCTTAATAATTTAACAAATGTCACCTCAATTAATCCCCTGGCTCATTGCAGCCGGTATCGTTTTATTCGTACTCTTGTTTTACAAGTTTATTCTTCGTGTGTTTTTTGGTTTGGTAATTGTGCCCGAAGACCGCATTGGCCTGGTAACAAAAAAGTTTGTACTGTTTGGTAAGCAGGAGCTGCCGGAAGGCCGCATTATTGCCACCAGCGGCGAAGCAGGTTTCCAGGCGCAAACATTGCCACCCGGCGTGTATTTCTGGAAATGGATTTGGCAATACGCCATCACCTTTCAGCCTTTTACCATTATACCTACCGGCCAAATTGGTTTGGTGCTGGCTAAAGACGGTGCTGAACTGGAAACAGGCCATATACTGGGCCGCCGTGTTGACTGCGACAGCTTCCAGGATGCTGAAGCATTTTTAAAAAATGGCGGACGTAAAGGACGGCAAACAGCCATCATTACTCCCGGTAGTTATCGTATCAATACTTTTTTATTTAGTATTGAAATTACGGACCTTATAAATATTCCTGATAATGCCGTAGGTGTGGTAACCACACTTGAAGGTAAACCGCTTGAAGAAGGGCAAATTGCAGGACGTATTATTAACGGCCACAACAAGTTTCAGGATGTAGATACATTTTTAGCAAGTGATGGCTATAAAGGTTTGCAGGAGCAGGTAATTCTTGCAGGTTCTTATTTCTTAAACCCGTGGTTTGCCAAATTAGAAATGGTGAAGATGACGGAAATTCCTATTGGCCATGTAGGTGTGGTTATTAGCTATGTGGGTGAAGAAGGCAAAGATTTAAGCGGTGTGGAATTTAAACATGGTAATATTGTTGCTAAAAACTTTAAAGGCGTGTGGGCAGAGCCGTTAGGGCCGGGTAAATACCCCATTAACCCATACATTATGAAAGTAGAATTGGTGCCAACAACCAACCTTGTATTAAACTGGGCAAGTGCACGGAGTGAAAGCCACCAGTTAGATAAAAACCTATCTACCATAACGGTGCGTAGTAAAGACGGTTTCCCTTTTAACCTGGATGTTTCGCAAATTATTCATATACCTACAAACGAAGCCCCAAAAGTAATTGCCCGTTTTGGTAACATGAATAACCTGGTGAGCCAGGTGCTGGAGCCAACTATTGGTAACTACTTCCGTAACAGTGCGCAGGACAGTGATGTGATAGCCTTCCTCGGCACACGTAAAGAAAGGCAGCAAAGTGCAAAAGACCATATTGGTAAAGTGCTTGACCAGTATAACGTGTATGGTGTGGATACTTTGATTGGTGATATTGTGCCGCCAGAAAGTTTGATGAAAACATTAACAGACCGTAAACTGGCCGAAGAACAAAAGATAACTTATGAAACAGAAAAGCTGGCGCAGGAAACAAGGCAAACACTGGAAAAAGAAACTGCTATTGCCGATATGCAAAAAGAAATTGTAAAGGCTGACCAGGGTGTGTTGATTGCAGAACGTATTGCAGATGCTTCTGTAAAAAAAGCTACGGGTGATGCTAACAGTGTGCGCCTGCAGGCAAATGCGGAAGGTGACCGGTTGAAATTACTGGCTACCGGTGAAGCAGAAAAAACAAGGCTACTGGCTAAAGCAGAATCTGAAAAAATTGAATTGCTTGCTAAAGCAAATGCAGAACAGATTTCATTAACCGGTAATGCAGAAGCGGAAAAGATTTTGGCAATTGGTAAATCAAATGCGGAATCGTACAAACTTTCTGTAGAAGCAATGGGTGGCAATAACTTTACACAGTTGAAAGTAATAGAAAGCATTGCTGCACAAAACGTAAAAATTATGCCGGACGTTTTAATTGGCGGCGGTGGCGACAGTGCCAATGGCGGCATAAGCGGTTTGCTGGGTTTGCAGTTGCTTGAGCAGATTGCGAAGAAGAAAGATGTAACAAAAGAAGATAAACAATAACAATACGGGCATCTCCAGTTTTTGGAGATGCCCTTTTACTTTTATGAAAAAGACATTATTGATGTTAACTGTTTGCTTTGTTTATTTAACAGCAACAGCACAAAACACACAGAAAGAAAAGATAGAAGCTGCAAAAGATAAAGTGATTAAATACTTTAATGCACAGCAGCCCGACAGTTTATATACAATGGCGGGTGTAGCTTTTAAAAAACAATTGAGCGCCGAAACATTTAAATCAATATGTAACAACAATCTTTTTCCGTTGGGCACATTTAAAACCGCTGAGTTTGAAACGTTGGAAAAAGGCGTTGCAAAATACAAAGCCACTTTTGACGGAGCAATCCTTTCCATGTATTTAAGTCTTGACAGTGCTGACAAAATGGAAACCTTTTTATTTCAACCTTATAAAAAACCGGTAACAGGCCCCATTACAAAAACTTTTACTGATAATGCACTGGTAACTGATTTAGATAAAAAAGTGGAAGACATCCTTCAGCCGTTTATGTTTGAAAGTAAAAGTGTTGGTTTAAGTATTGGAATTTTAAAAGACGGTAAACAATATTTTTACAACTACGGCGAAACAGTAAAAGGCAATAAGCAATTGCCCACTAATAAAAATTTGTACGAAATAGGTTCCATAACAAAAACCTTTACCGGTATTTTATTGGCAAAAGCTGTAACAGAAGGAAAGTTAAAACTAACTGACCCCGTAAATAAATACTTGCCTAAAAATGCTGCATGGCTGATTTTTGAAGGAGATACTGCAAAAATTATTAACCTTTCCAATCACACATCCGGCTTGCCGCCATTGCCTGATAATTTTGATTTTACAAATGAAGCAAACCCTTACAAAGATTATGATGAAGCAAAACTGCTTGCATATCTTAAAACAGCAAAATTGCAACGCAAGCCGGGAACAAAATTTGAATACTGCAATTTAGGTGTGGGACTGCTGGGTTATATTTTATCAAAAACGTATAAAATGCCCTTCGAAGAAATGGTTACAAAATTTATTGCCAGTAAAGCCGGAATGACAGATACCCGTGAATTTTTACAGAAGGAGGACAGCGCATTATTTATGCAGGGATACAATGCCGCTTTAGAAAAGCAAAGCCAGTGGGATTTAGGCGCTTTAACAGCAGCCGGAAGTTTACGCAGCAATACAAGCGATATGCTTAAATATGCTCAGCTTAATTTACAAACAACCGACCCTGTTTTGCAAAAAGCCATTACACTTTCTCATATACAAACATTTACTGACGGCCAGCAAAAAATAGCGCTTAACTGGTTTATACAAAACTGGGGCTGGGGTAATATATTGTTTCATGGCGGCGCCACTGGTGGTTACAGAAGTTTTTTAGCCATTAATCCTGTTACAAAAAATGCGGTGGTTATCCTTTGCAACAGTTTTACCAATATTGATGCCGCAGGTGTAGCTTTACAAAAATTTTTAGACAAGTAAATTATGAATGCGATTACTGAAAAAAGTGAAATACGCTGGGCAGATATTGATGCTAACTTTCATGTGCTGCACAGCAAGTACTATGATTTTTGTGCCGATGCCCGTATGAAAGCATTAACTTCCAGAGGTATTAGTATGCAACTGATACAGCAATACGGAATAGGGCCTGTGCTGTTACGGGAAGAAGCGGTGTTTAAAAGAGAATTGAAATTTGGCGATGCTATTGAAATACGCATCTGCTTACAAAAATCAACAGAAGATTATAGCCGCTGGAGTTTTGTAAATGAAATTTGGAAAAACAACGACACATTGGCTGCTGTTGTTACTGTTGACGGTGCCTGGATGGATGTGGCCAAACGTAAGCTGGTGGCACCGCCTGAAGTGTTTCAAAATGTATTTAAACAATTTCCACAAACAGAAAACGGTTTGTAATAAAAGTTTGTATATAAGCATACACTTACAAACAAATTATTATGACAAAACCCTTATTTAAAAAAACAAGCCTGCTTACTTTCTTTATAACCTGTGTTTTATTTACACTTGGTCAAACTGAAACCCAATACCCTGATGGGCTAAAGAAAGGCGATAAAGCTCCCCCCTTTACACTTACTGATGAAAAGGGTAAGGCTTTTATGCTTACAGAAGTTATTAAAAAAAATAAGGTGGTAATTGTTTTTTACCGGGGGCAGTGGTGTCCTTACTGCAATAAACAACTTAGCCGTTTAAACGATTCGCTGCAGTTGATAAAAGATAAAGGGGCAATAGTTATTGCCATTACTCCCGAAACGCAGGAAAACATCAGCAAAACAATCAGCAAAACAAAAGCAGCTTTTCCTGTGTTATACGACAGTGCAATGCAGGTAATGCAACTGTATAAAGTAAATTTTAAGGTAGATGATAAAACAGTTGAAAAATACAAAGGCTACGGTATTGATTTTGAAAAAGCAAATGGCAGCACCGGCGCCAATCTTCCTGTGCCTGCCACATATATTATAGGTAAAGATGGTATAGTGGAATATGTGCATTTTAATGCCGATTATCGCAAACGGCCTTCGGTGCAGGAAATACTGGATAACCTTTAAATAACAGTTACATTATTTTCAGGCGCTGCAAATGAATATATTTGCAGCGCTTTCATTTTATGTTAACTGCAGCACTCAATACATATAAAAATGCCTATGCCGGTTTAAATCGGCGTATGTGGTTACTAAGTGTTGTTATGCTTATTAACCGCAGCGGTACTATGGTACTGCCATTTATGACATTGTACTGCAATCATAAAGGATACAGCCAAACACAAGGCGGTATTGCGGTGGCATGTTATGGAGTTGGCTCTTTAGTAGGCGCTTATACTGGTGGTAAATTAAGCGACCGTTTTGGATTTTATTACATGCAGTTCCTGTCTTTATTCCTGGGCGGTATTATGTTTATTATACTTGGCCAGATAAATACTTTTTCCGGGTTGTGCATTGTAATATTTTTTACAAGCATGGTTAATGAAGCATTCAGGCCGGCAAACTCCAGCGCCATTGCACATTACAGTACGCCTCAAAACCGCACACAATCTTTTTCGTTAAACAGGCTGGCCATTAATTTAGGCTGGGGTATAGGCAGTGCAGTTGCCGGTATGCTGGCATCTATAAGTTACCAGTTATTATTTTGGGTGGATGGTTTTACAAATATTATTTCTGCCATCGTATTACTGCTTATTCTTCCCAAAGTAACCATGGAACAATTGCATAAAGAGCAACGTGGCAATAACACTGCAGCCATTAGCCCGTTAAAAGATAAAACCTTTTTAGTGTTTGTTGGTTTTATGCTGTTGTTTGCACTTTGTTTTTTTCAGTTGTTTACTACAGTGCCTTTATTTTTTAAAGAAGGGCTGCAGTTAAACGAATTCTGGATAGGAGTTGTAATGGCCATGAACGGTATTATCATTGCTTTTTTTGAAATGGTAATTGTATTCCGGCTGGAAGGAACATTGCCATACCTGCGGTTAATGATGTGGGGCACTTTATTAATGGCTGTTGCTTACTGGATGCTGAACCTGCCGTTGCAAAGCGGATTTATGGTTGCTTTAATTGCTATGCTTACCATTACGGTGGCAGAAATATTAGCCATGCCTTTTATGAATACCTGGTACATAGCCCGTACCACACCCGGTAACCGTGGCCAGTATGCTGCATTGTATACCATGGCGTGGAGTGTGGCGCAGATAGCAGGCAGCTTAAGCGGCACTTCCATTGCACATGCCATTGGCTTTAATAGTTTGTGGTGGATTATAGGTGCTGTTTGTTTAATTACAGCTTGGGGTTATAACTATCTTGAAAAAAGAAAGGAGCAGGGCACTTTATAAAAAAGAAAAGGCTGCAGTTAACTGCAGCCGTAAAAGGCGTTGTGTAAAATGATTTGTTATCCTATAACTTTAACATTAACTGCGTTCATTCCTTTTTTACCTTCTTGCAATTCAAACTCTACCACATCACCTTCTTTAAGAGAGCCGCCGTTTAAAGCGCTTACATGCACAAATGTTTCTTTTGCAGAATCGTTGTGTTTAATAAAACCGAATCCTTTTTCAGTATTGAAAAACTTAACGGTACCTTGTTGTTTGTCCATTTTTATTTATTTAAGTAAGCAACAAAGATATGTTTTAATATTTAAATGATGTTTTTGCTGTATTTACTTAAATATTGACGGGGTAAAAGGAGCCACTAAGAAATGTTTTAATTTTCTCAGCCTGCCATAGTATTTTTTAACCTATTACTGCTGATTAGTTATTTTTTGCCTCAAAGTTCACCATCCATTCAATACCGTATTTATCCCTGAACATACCAAAATACGAACCCCAGGGGCTGTCCGTAATCGGTACTTCAATATTGCCATCTTTTGAAAGCCCGTTAAACAATTTGTCTGCCTCTTCTTTACTTTCTGCACTTATTACAATTTTACTCCTGTTTTCATTTTCGTTCGTTTTTCCCATAAATTCCGGAACATCATTTGCCATCAGCATACTGTTTTTACCAATAGGCAAAGAGATATGCATGATTTTATTTTCTTCTTTCTCATCAATTTTAAACTCAGTACTTGCAAGGTCTTTAAAACGTATAATTTTTGTAAACTCTCCGCCAAATACCGATTTGTAAAATGTAAATGCTTCTTCGGCATTGCCGTTGAAGTTAATGTGAGGATTGATGCTTGCCATAATTTTTTATTTTTTTTAATGATTAATTTATTAGCCTTTATAGTTTTTCCAATAACTCATCCAGGTTACCAAGCCCCATCGTAAAGCCTTCTTTAAAGCCCATTTTAATAATGTTTTCCAGCGCTGCTTCGGTTTCAAACTGCAACAAAATATTTACTACTGTTGTGGCTTCTTTACCGGTAAAACTAATTTCCCAGTTCATACTTGGCATAGCGGGGTTGTCTGCGCCCTTTTCATCACAAAAAGCATCATGGTATGCATACATATCGGTTGGTTGTATGCGGTTGTAATATGCTTTACAATAATGCTTTTGGCCTTCAGGGCTAATCATGGCATAGTGCCAGTTGCCACCCACAGAAAAATTCATGCTGATGGTTTGATTCTGAAAAGGCCTTGGAGCCCACCATTGGTCTAAAAATTCGGCCTGCGTCCAGCAGTTCCATACAAGATTTTTTGCGGCATTAAATTCTCTTACCACATGAATTGTTTTTGCTTCCTTATTAATTACAAAATCGAATTGAAGTACATTTTTCATTTTTTTTATTTTTAGTGTTGTTGTGATAATGTTGCCAATAAATTTTCCAGGTTAGCCAATGACATTTTCATGCCTTGGGTAAAGCCTTCCAATATAGCTTCTAATCTTTCAAGCGATTCGTTATAGATGGAAATATGCACCGTAGTCTTTTCGCCCTGTTGGCTGAAAGTGTGGTCCCATTCAGAACCTACCGGTTCCGGGTTTTCATCTTTATCTGCAAAGGCATTATACATTTTAAAATTCGTCTTGGGTGTAATGGAAGTGTATTCCTGTAGCGCCCAGCGTTCTTGCCCTTCCGGCGTTATCATTGCATAAAACCTTTTGCCGCCTACTTTAAAATTTTGGTATTTAGTTTTTGCTGTAAAGGGCCTGGGCGCAATCCATTGGTCAATGAGTTCGGCTTTGGTAAACGCATCCCACACCAGCGATTGATCAGCATCAAACTCTCTTGTTATGTACACCATTTTCGCTGCTTTGTCAACAGTAAACTCAAATAGTAAATTGTTATTCATTTTTTTTGTTTTTTCATTGTTGATAATACGCTGTCAAGCTGGTTAAACCTTGTTTCCCAAAGTTTCCGGAATTGCTCTATCCATCTGTCCATTTCTTTTAATTTATTTACTTCAAGCTGGTAATATATTTCACGTCCCCGTTGCTCCTGTTTTACCACTTCACACTCGGTAAGTATCCGCAGGTGTTTGGAAACAGACTGGCGGGTTGTATGAAAATTTTCTGCAATGGCATTGGGCGTCATGGCCTGCAACGCAATCAGTGTAATAATTGCCCGTCTTGTCGGGTCGGCTATTGCCTGGAAAATATCTCTTCTCATAGTATGTAAATTTATTGCGAAGCCAATCGGTTGCAAATATATGCGCAACTATTCGGTTTCGCAAGTTTTTTTCAAGAAATTTTAAAAAGATGCATCCTTATACGCGGTAAAATGCTTTTTTGCAGTCTCTTTTGTTGCAAACAACCGCTTTGCTTTTGATTTAGTTTGTTATAAACTAAAGTTGAAAAGTAATAAAGTTTTATTGTCAGCTGCCATAAATTTCTTTAAGCTTTCTCATTAAAAGTCGCACTCCCTGTACAGTATTATCACTATAGGCATTTGTGAAAATTATATAGGCTCTTTTTTTTATCCTGTCAATGTGAACTTGTGTATAATAAGTTCCCGCAGTTCCACCATGTGTTGAAAGTTCTTTGCCGTGTTCATAAATATTATACCAGCCTAATGAATAGTTTTTAATTCCTGTATGAATAAATTTATACGTACTGACATGCAGATAATTATTTTTTCCTTCAAGCCCCTGCAGATTAAGTTGTATAAACTTAATGTAATCCCTGAGGGTAATGTTTAAATCACCAGCGGGTTCATCAAGCTCTATACGGTTTTGTGTGTTTGATGCAACCGGAATAAGCTTGCCGTTTTCAAAACTATGACCCCAGGTATCTTTATGTTTTTTATTTTCTGGCCACGAAAATTTTACATTTAATTGCAAGTCTTTATTAAACACCTTTTTAATTAATTGTTCCCAGCTTTTGCCTGTTACTTTTTCCACCATTAATGTTGCCAATACATATCCTGCATTGGAATAAATGAAAGGATTTTGTTCATCCGGTTGTACTGCATCCTGCTTTAAAACAAACTGTGCAAATTGTTTTCTCTTTTCCTGTTTTGAGCCTTTAAAGTCAGGCAATTTAATTTCTTCGCCTGTAGCAAAGCCTGCATTGCCCTGAAAGGGTGGTATGTCTGCTTTATGCGAAAGCAAATCCTGCAAAGTAATGTTGGCATATGCGGCATTGCTTTTTTCCTTCCATTCCGGATAGATGTCGAAAAATTTGGTTGACCAAGATAATTTTCCTTTCTCTGTGTATTTGGCAATTACAAATGCAGTCATGGCTTTTGTATTAGAGCCAATATGAAACCGGTCGTTTAAAGTGGCAGTATCTGTAAGATTAACAGCGTGCTTTCCGCATGCGGCAATTTCCAATATTGTTTTGCTGTCTATTACAGCGTATGATAATTCAGGAATATTATAATTTGCCCGGATGGAGTCAGCAAACCGGGTGGTGTTTTGTGCGCTAACATTCCAACAATTGAATAATAGGAGAGCTAAGGAAAGGGACCGTTGCATAGTAATGGAGCTTCTTTGATTTTTAATACAGAAACTAAAAAAAGTTAGTTTTTTCTCTTTAATTTTTTTGCCAGTTTTATAGAATGCTTTAACGAGTTTAAATTATTCCAGTCGCTGTGTGATATGATAATAAAATTCGGGGCTGTGCATTTTTTTTGTACCCTTAGCAGCGAGCCTGCATACTCTTTAACGTTGGCATCCCCTAAATAGCCTAAGTCTTCTGCATCAGCGCCCTTTATTAAACATCCGCCATACAAAATTTTTTCTTTTTCAAACCAGATGATGATGTTATCTGTTGTATGCCCTTCACCGGGGTAATAAGTTTCAAAAGAATATTTACCAACATTAAATACAGTATCACGGGCTATTAAAAATTCGGCCCTTTTCTTTTCATTTTTTTTACTCAGTTCATCCGTAAAAACAGTTGTGTAAGTTTTAATGCCCTGTTGCCGGTAATATTCAAGCCCTGCTGTACGGTCGCTGTGCCAATGCGTGGCAATACACATGGCCACATTTTTGTTATGCTTTATTTTTATACTGTCAAGCAATGGCTGAAACTGCGTGGTATCCCATGGAGTGTCAAACATAACAGCACCTTTATCAGTTACAAGATACATTCCATTGGCAGGAACCTGGTAATTTTCATACGAGCTGTAAGTGGTATAAATATAAAAATCACCAGTTAAATGTGAAATTTTAAGCTTTGCATCGCCTGCTTGCGCAAAAACATGTGTGAGGCAGAAGAAAACGGCTACCGTTAAAATAATAGTACGCATTTTATTTCCTGTATGACGTATTTGATTTTACAATTTTATGCAGCTGATTATATACTGCAATGCAAATGTACAGCCCTGCAGAATTTGCGAATTTGACCTAAGTCAATTATTTGTTTTTTCTTATCCGGCTCAGCCTTTCCTGTGTAATGCCTAAATATGCGGCAATGGAAGAAAGTGGAATTTTTTTAATTAACGAAGGTTGCTGCAACAGCAGTTTTTTATACCGCTGCTCCGCAGTTAAGGAAATAGCTTCTATCACCCTGTTTTCAAGAATGGATACATAATTGGCCATTATATTATTGGTGATGCTGGAGTATTTTTTTACTGAACAGGCTTTTTGAAAATCTTTTAATTCACAAATAAGCACTTTGCTGTCAGTAACAGCTTCAATGGCAAAATTATTGGCGCTGCCTTTTAATAATGAAGTGGGGCAGCAATCCACATCCCCTTCAAACGTAAAACCAAGTATATAGGCTTTATCATTTTTTTTTACAGTGGTTTTAAACGCACCGTTTATAATGTAAAAAAAGAAAGAAGGGTGGGAGCCATAACGGATGATTGTTTCTCCCTTTTTAAAGTGCTTTTCTTTACCTATTTTCTGAATAACAGTAAAAAAATATTTCGACTGCTTTTCGGGTATGTTGCTGAATAAAAATTCCGGCGAAATCATAGATTTTATTTATTGAGTCGGTTTTTTTTACCGGCAGGGACACAACAGGCAGGGGAAAGCCTGGTAAGTATTGCTTTGGCTGCTGCTATATTTTTTTACTTTAGTAGTGTTTAATCCTTTTTGCCATCTATTACTTCATATTCCACCCTGTCTTTTTCTCTTATTGTTACTTCCATCAGGCCTGTTCTATGTACAAAAATGTCCTTATTACTATCATCGTCTGTAATAAAGCCAAAGCCTTTTTCTTCATTGTAAAATTTTACGGTTCCTGTTTGTATTTAGTGTTATTTAAATTGTTTATGCCGAAGCACACCACACCATAATTTGCAAGTGAGATATAACTTCAGGCTTTTATTGTATGCGCTTATTTTACATAAAGTTACATAATTGAAACAGTCTTTGTGCAAATCCTGCTTTTTACGGTCATTCGCTTGGATAAAAGATCAAGAATGGTATGCCGTACAAGTGAGATTATTTTTTACTCTTTCACTGAAAGAATAAAAAATAGCAGAACAAGTTCGCAACAATGCTCAACAGAATTACAAATGCCGGTACCAAAAAAAAAACGCCGCCAGCTTATTAAACTAACGGCGGTTAAAAAGTATTTACAATTACTATTTCCCAAACTTTTGCTTCAACGCAGCCAGTGCATCATTCATGGGCAATGCACTAATGTCTTTTTTAGGAGCATTTTGGTTAAATGGTTTTTTATTGCCACCGCCGCTGTATTGTTTTCTTTCGGGCATTGGTAAAGTTTGTTTAATAGAAAGCGCAATGCGTTTACGCACCGTATCCACTTCCAGCACTTTTACATTCACCTGTTGATTCAGCTTCAGTGCTTCGCCGGGTTCGTTAATAAATGTGTGGCTTATTTCACTTACATGCACCAGGCCATCTTGTTTAACACCAATATCAACAAAAGCACCAAAACGTGTAATGTTGGTTACAATGCCGGGCACTTCCATACCAACTTTTACATCATCAATGCTGTAAATATTGGCAAACTCAAAAGCCTGCGCTTCCTTGCGTGGGTCGAGGCCGGGCTTTTTTAATTCGTTTAAAATATCTTTTATAGTTAACTCACCAATTTGTTCAGTAGCGTATTTTTTTGCATCTACATTTTTCAACAGGTCTTCTTTACCAATTAATTCTTTTACGGCAATGTTTAAATCTTTGGCAATGGTGTCAACAACTGCATAAGCTTCGGGGTGTACTGCGCTGGCGTCTAAAACTTCATCGCCTTCGGTAATGCGCAAAAAGCCGGCGCATTGTTCAAACGCTTTGCCGCCAAGGCGTGGCACTTTTAATAATTGTTTGCGGCTGGTAAAGCGGCCAATTTCGTTGCGGTGCTTTACTATATTATCGGCAATGGTGGCGCCGATACCACTTACATAACTCAGCAAATGTTTGCTGGCAGTGTTTAAGTTTACGCCCACATTGTTTACGCAGCTTACCACCGTGGCATCCAGTTTTTCTTTTAACCTGAACTGGTTTACATCATGCTGGTATTGCCCCACGCCAATACTTTTTGGGTCGATTTTTACCAGCTCTGCTAATGGGTCCATCAGTCTTCTTCCAATACTCACCGCACCACGTACCGTAATATCTTCATTGGGAAATTCTTCCCGTGCAATTTCGCTGGCGCTGTAAATAGAAGCGCCATCTTCATTTACTAAAAACACCGGCAGGTTTAAGCCGAGTTTTTTTATAAACTGTTCTGTTTCCCTGCCTGCAGTACCATCACCAATGGCAAACACTTCAATGCCGTATTGCTGCACTAAGTTTTTAATTTTTATTTCTTCCGCCATTACACGGTTGGCCTCATGCGGAAAAATTAAATCCGTTTTTTGCAGCGTGCCTTTCTCATCTAAGCAAACTACTTTGCAACCTGTGCGGTAACCAGGGTCGATTGCTAAAATACGTTTGCTGCCTAATGGAGAGCTTAACAATAACTGCCGCAGGTTTTCTGCAAATACATTAATAGCTTCTTCATCGGCCTTTGTTTTTAATGCGGTGCGGAACTCTGTTTCCAAACTAGGCTGCAATAATCTTCTGTATGCATCTTTAATGGCTTTGCGTAGCTGGTCGCTGCAGGTACTCATACCTTTTATGTACAGGTCTTCAATCATCTCCAATGCCAGTTCTTCTTCCGGCCCAATACTTATACGCAACATGCCTTCTAAAAAGCCACGCAGCACTGCCAGTATTCTGTGGCTTGGTATTTTGGCAATGCGTTCACTAAAGTCAAAGTAGTCTTTGTATTTAATGCCTTCAGTTTCTTTATCGGTAACCACTTTGCTTTGCAGCGTGGCTTCGTCTTCAAAATATTTACGCAGTTTGGCACGTACTTGCGCATCTTCATTTACCTGCTCGGCAATTATATCACGGGCACCTTGCAAGGCCGCATCTGCATCCGCCACTTTTTCGTTTATGAATTTTGTGGCTTCAGCTATTAAGTCAATATCTTTTTGTTCCAATAATAAATCGGCCAGTGGCTGCAAACCATTTTCTTTTGCTGTTTGTGCTTTTGTTTTGCGTTTGGGTTTGTAGGGTAAATAAATATCTTCCAGCTCTGCAAGCGTGGTGGCTTTGTTGAGTTTTTCCTGCAAAACCTCCGTCATTTTTTCCTGGTCGGTAATGGCTTTTTCTATAAAGGCTTTGCGTTCGGTAAACTCTTTTAAAAATTTTGCTTCTTCCTGTATCTGCTGTATCTGCACTTCATCCAGTGCGCCGGTTTTGTCTTTACGGTAACGGGCAATAAAGGGTATGGTGGCGCCTTCTTCCAGCAAAGCCAGCACGGCTTCCACCTGTGTTAATTTAAAATTTAATTTAGATGCAATGGGTTGGATAAATTCGTTCATATCTTTTTCACTGTTTTAAATGGGCTGCGAATTTAGGAGGGCGGAGGGAAAGAAAAAAATGGAATGTTGAGTGGAATTATTTAGTGCTTTTTTTGGTTACCAGCTTTTGAATTTCTATTGGGCAGATGTGGCGACGCTCCGTTCAACTGGAATGCTTCTATCATCTTTTATTGAAGCGTATGTTGTTGGTCAGGCGACCAACAACGGCGGAACTGCTATTATCCTTTATTGAAGCGTAGATTTTTTTGTAACTGTTGTTCGCCGCACTCATCTTCGCCGCCGCTTGGTTTTTAACCAGCGGCGTATACTGAAAAATATTATTGCAGGTTTGTCGCTTTTATTAAAGCGTAAGTTGTTGGTCAGGCGACCAACAACGGCGGAAAAAATCGAGCCATGTTGAATAATAAACAGCATCGTTCAGTTTTATTACATGCCGCTTATCTGTATTTAAATACACTTCAGCTTCGCCACCTATGGTAAGCAGGCGCTCCACTTGCGGCGGACGTTGTACCCAAAAACCATTTTCGTTGATGTAACTGGTTAAAGCTGCTGCCTGCTTTTCTTTAATGATGCGGCTGTTTTCGAAATCTTTTTTAACCGTTGTACTTGGGCTAAAGCTGCTGCAAAGGAAATTTCGGGCTGCTGTGCAAGTATTTGTTTGCCAGCTAATGTGCGTTCCGCAAATGATATCCTGTATTTTGTTTTTTGTATCATTGGTGAGCATGGTTTAAAATTTACAGCCCTTAACCGGATGTAAATATAATAAATACCTGCAAATGCATAAAAGACGGTGCTGGTTGATAAAAATTAGATGCAGTTTATGTGTATACTGTTGGCCAGCGACCAACATTGATAAAAACCGTAGTAGCTGTGGTTTTTGTCAATGTTATTTTTTAAAGAAATTTTCCCGAAACAAGCATATTAATAATAGGTACTTCAAGTTGGTTGAAAGTTCCTTTTAATTTCAGTTCCTTTTTACCAACCACTGTAAACACACTGATAGGAAAAGGAGTTGACCCTGTGGTACAACTGGCTACTGGCGAAAATTTCAAATCAATACCTTCAACAACTACTGGAGTAATAGATTTCCAGAAAGTGTATTTGGCTTCAGGAAAATTGCCACTCTTTACTTTTTTCAATACCCTGCCCAGTAATTTTCCATCCTGGTATATTTCAAATGTTTGATCAACGTCAAACTGGTTGGAATTATCATTTACTATTTTAAGTGATACAGGTTTAGACAGGTCTCGTTCTACAAGCTGTGCATTTAATACAGCTATTGAATCTTCCACTTTTGCAATAAAGCCTTTTACTTTATCAAAATCGTAGCTGTATTTTATTCTGAACTGCTCTGCTGCCGCAGCGTCCAGCTTACCATCTTTAATTAAAACAGGAACAGAGTCATTAAAAATCATTTCCATTGCATCTCTTTCCATAAACCTTGTTCCGGGTCTTTTGGTATTACTTACATAAAAATACGGGATGGAAGTATTCAGGAATTCCAGTTTATATACTACATTAATGCCTGGAAACAGTGGGTTATTAGGATTAAAATCTTCTTCAGTAACACGAATGATGCTGTCTTTAGCACCCGGAGCAAAAATTCCAAGCTTTACCATTTTAAAAATACTTCCAACACCATCATAGTTGGCAATTACTAAATTGTTTTGTTTAACGTCTCCTTTTTTGCAGGTAATATTTTTTTGGCCAAAGGAGGATGTTATGACAAAAGGAATTGTCATAAGGAGTACGAATGATTTCATGTTTTTTTTCGCAAATATATATGCCTACAATTGAACAGCCAATTATAAATAAAATAAAAATCATTAGAAAGAAAGGGCTCAGTTCAACAGCAATTGTTTTATCATTGTTTATTAAAGTATATGTTGTTGGTCAGGCGACTAACTACGGCGGAGGATTTGGCTAAAGCCAATACAATTATGATTTGCTATTCCTCCGGCTGAAGCCGGAGGCAATTGCTGAAGCAATTGCAAAATGAATGAGTGTTTTTTAATTGCCGCTGGCTTTAACCTGTGGGTAATAGTGCAAAATGTTGGCTGCTTTAGCCGAAATAAATAAATGTAGTTTATGCGTTGGCTGTTGGTACGCCTGGCTGCATTGCCAGCGCCGCATACCAGACAGCGGCGGCTCTTAGCTAATACCAAAAACGGCGAGAGATTTTTTTGCAACTGTTGTTCGCTGCACTCATCTTCGCCGCCGCTTGGTTTTTAACCAGCGGCGTATACTGAAAAATATTATTGCAGGTTTGTCACTTTTATTGAAGCGTAAGTTGTTGGTCAGGCGACCAACAACGGTGCTGAGAAGTTAAATATTGAATTTTTGAAGTGATACTTTTAATTCCGGCACACCAATAAAAATAATTCCATTTATGCCGGCTTTTGTTGCTGCATTTACATTTTCTGCCTTATCATCAATAAATATAATGTCGGCCGGGTTTGAGTCTGTTAGTTTAATCAGTTTTGTGAAAATTTCTGCTTCCGGTTTTCTGCTATTTAAATTAAACGAATAAAAAACGCAGGTGAATTTAGAAAACAGGTGATTAAACTTTCCCTGTGTGTAAATACCATGAAGAATATTGGAGTTGGAAAGAACGTATAATTGATTGCTTTTTGCTAAGCCCGTTAATAGTTCATTAATACCTTCAACTTCTTTAACAAATAGTTTATTCCAGGTTGTACAAAAGTTAACATAGCTAATTGTAAGGCCAAATTCAGCGATGAACTGTTTGTAAAAATCTAACGAAGAAAGAAAACCTTTTGAGAAATCATCATATAGCTTACTTTTTTTAAAATTATCGTTGGGAAGTTTTAGCTCAGTTACAATTCTTTCCATAGACGTTCTTAATAGAACATCTCCTACGTCAAATACAATTACCATCTTCTGTTTTTAAACAACAAATCTACTAATTCAGCATAAAACAACTGAGGAAAAGCCTTTGTACTTGGAGAATGTGAAGCTTACCAGCAGCAAAGGATTTGGCTTAGCCAATACACTCATGTTATACTATTCCTCCGGCTTCAGCCGGAGGCAATTGATGAAGTAATTGCAAAATGAATGAGTGTTTTTTAATTGCCACTGGCTTTAGCCTGTGGACAATAGTGCAAAATGTGGAAGGCTTTAGCCGAAATAAATAAATGCAGCTTATGTTTTGGCTGTTGGTACGCCTGGCTGCATTACCAGCGCTGCATACCAGACAGTGGTGGCGCTTAGCTAACGCCAACAACGGCAAAAGAAGTTGTTGGTAAAGCACCAAAGGTTAAGGATATTTTAATAATTACAAATTGAAAAGCTCCATAGCAGATTGATATGCAAATGGTGTGGATATAACTTTTAGTTTTTGCGCATACATTCTATATTCCCATATTGATAATTTGCTTTTAAGTGTATTGAAGAAATCTAAATTTATACTGATTGGAACTCCTTCACATCCACATTGATATGTAAGTGAGGATAAGTCTGAAATGGCTGTTTTAAAAATTCTTTTTGCAGCTTGTGGATTTAATTCACATAATGCTTTGAATGCAAAATGTTTTGTAACCGTACCGCTTTGAATACAGAGTTTTTCTAATTGTAATTCAGAAAGATTGTGTTGAAGTAATGGAGTAGGGTTAATTATGGGAATCCTTTGTCCTGTATATCCGGCCGAGCCACAATAATTGAAACTAGTTTGTTGTGAAAGGTAATTAATTACATTTTGTACATGTATACTGTCTGATTTTTTAATATCAAGACTATCAAGATATTCCGAATACGCATTTACTAGGCTAGAGTGCTTTTCATCCGGTCTGAAAAATACAAAATAGCTGACTATCAAAAATACAGATGAATTAAGAAGTAATAAGGCAGTATTCCTGTTTAAAAACATAGTTTTAAAGTAATGGTAACAATATAATGCATTTAGCTGCTTTGATTACATACAATTTAAAAGGAATTTTGTTAATTCTTTGACATTGGTTGCGCTCTTCCCTAGCTAATGTCATACAAGCCATTCGCTATTTTCTGCCATCAATCAAAGTTCAATAATGTTATGCCGTACAAGAGAGTGACACAACGATGCGCCATCAAGGAACAAATGCTTGTTACAAAATATTACTCTCACAGATTACACAGCTATTAACAGATAAAATCCATCTGTGTTAATCCCCGCCATCTGTGAGCAAAAACTATTTAATCAAAATCTTCTTCTCCGGGTACACCTCCACAAATGCATAAATGCTGTTGCGTATGTAATCGTTATCGGCGTAGGGCTGTAAAAAGTTTTTTAAATCATCGGCGGCGGTAATGTTTGTTTTTGCAGGCAGGTAGCCCATGCCCCAAAAGCTGCCCCGTTCCATCAGCAGGCAGAGTTGTTCGCCGGGTTGTATGCCTTCGTCCACCACGGCAAAAGTGGGCAGTTGTTCATCCAGCGCCACCATGGCGTTTTTTATTTTGCCGTTGTAAATATGCGGAGCGTCTAAAAATTCGTAGTCTTTATTTGTAAAAGGTGTTTTATCTAAAAAGCACAGCTTGGGGTGCAGTTCAAATTCCTCCACCATTTTTTGCAGCAGCACCAGGCCTTCGTGCAGTAAATTAAATTTGTACAAAGGGCGCAGGTTCTTTTTCTTTTTATCAATTGCCAAACGTATGTAGCCACGGCCATCTTCAAACGTATATAAACCGTATTGCTGCAATGGTTGTTTCTGGCTGCGGTTGTACAGCGGCCAAATGCGTTTTATTTCGGTGCTTTCAAATACCAGGGCTTCCAGTTCGTTGGCACATTCTTTATAGGTTACTTTATAAATGTTGCGTAAAAAATTCTGGCGCTTGCGGTCGGCATCGTTATGTGTAAAATGGCTGCTCACTCTTTTTTTTATGTTAATGGCCTTGCCCACGTACACTACTTTGTCTTTATTGTTATGGAAATAATATACGCCGGGGCGCTGCGGCAGTTTATCAATTTCCTTTTTATCTAAATGCAGCGGCAGCCATTGGTCTTTGCTGCTTTTCTTCAGCATGTCGTTAATGAATACTTCGCCATTGTTGGCCAAATAGTATTCAAACAAAATGGTGGTGGCTTTGGCATCGCCGCCGGCACGGTGGCGGTTTTCAATTTTTATATTAAGGGAGCGGCAAAGGTTTCCTAAGCTGTAGGAGGGAAGCCCCGGAAATATTTTTCTTCCCAGCCGCACTGTACATAATTTTTTTGCAGTTAAATCGTAGCCGGATTGTTTTAAGTGATGCTTTACAAAACTGTAATCGAAATTTACATTGTGCGCCACAAAAATTTTATCGTTCAGCAGTTCAAACAAAGTGTCGGCCACTTCATCAAATGTGGGGGCGCTTTCCACCATGCTGTTATCAATACCGGTTAATGCAGTAATGTAACGGGGAATAGTTTGCTCCGGGTTAATAAGTGTTTCAAAATGTTTTACCACCCTTGTGCCATCATGTACAAACACAGAAATTTCTGTTATGCCGTGTGATGCGGCATAACCTCCTGTTGTTTCTATATCTACAATGGCGTACATAAGAAGCCCCTAAATCCCCTGAAGGGGACTTGCGAAGTTTATAAGTTTAGGAATAGTTTTTCTAAATAGTGATACTCTATATTGAATAACGCTTTTAACTCAGTTACCTTGTTCAGCATTTCTACTTTTTTCAACAAGTCAACTTTACTCTTCACCGCTGCAATCATCACATTTTTTGGTGTGTGTTCGGTACTTATAAAGTCGAACACTTTTGTTTTATAACCATGCGCTTCTAATAACAAAGCCCTTATAGTATCGGTTACCATTTCTGCCTGGCGTTCCAGTAAAATGCCGTGCTGTGTTATAGTTTGTAAAACATTTTGCGGCGCCATTTGTTTGCGTATTTGTTTATGGCAGCAGGGCGCTACCACAATTATGTTGGCGTTATTTTTTATTCCGTGGTAAATGGCATCGTCAGTAGCGGTATCGCAGGCGTGCAGGGCAATCAGCATTTCAGTTGGTGGCACAGTTGCTTCCTGTATGGTTCCTTTAATAAAATGCAGGTTGTTATAATTACATTTTTTAGCAATGGTGTTGCAGGTGTTTACTAAATCGTCACGCATTTCCACACCATACACAGTTGCTTGTAATGCTTTGTTGTGTGTTAAAAAATCGTACAGCGCAAACGTAAGGTAGCCTTTGCCGCTGCCCATATCAGCAACGGATATATCTTTTCCGTTGGTATTGTGTTTTACTATGCCGTCAATAATTTCAATGTAGTGGTTTATTTGCCGGAATTTATCCTGCATATCTTTTTTTACGACACCATCAACACTGGTTACACCCAGTTGGTACAGGTAAGGCGCTTTACTGTCTGCCTTAAATTGTTTTTTGCGGTCGTGCTGTAAATTGGTTTGTGTGCCGGCAAGGCTGGCTGGTTTGGTTTTTAGTTTAAACGCACCCGGCTGTGAGCTTGATAACTGGTAGTCGCTTGTTTGGGTAAATGCATCAGCATTATTAAAATCGGTTTGCAGCAATTGCTCCAGTACTTTCATGGCTTCCGGGCCTTCATAATTTTTAAAAATGTCCTGTGTGTTGTGGCGATAAGTAAAAGCCAGCAAGGGCGCTTTTTTAATTACTACCGGTTTTATCAATACGTTCTTAAGGGTTGATGCCGGATTTTTTTTATTACCCAATGTAATTTTTACCAGCTCATTGCGTTTATAGCTTTCACTGATTTTAGTAATAAATGTTTGGAGTGGATTGACCATTTAAAAAAGTATTGAGCCAGCAAAAGTAAATTATTTGTTACACTGATAATTTATGCTAAATTTAATTTAATAAAATCTTACAGCATGAAAATTGACAAATTTCCGTTTACAATAGTTGACTGGACGGATATGGAAGTTAAAGAGCGTGACGGCGTAACCGGCAAGGTTACTTCCCGTATTTTTTTAATGGGCGACATAAGAGTACGTATGGTGGAATACAGTGCCGGTTACCTTAGCGACCATTGGTGCCATAAAGGCCATGTTATTTATTGTATTGATGGCGAAATGGAAACCAAGCTGGAAGACGGCCGGGTGTTTCGTTTTGCCAAGGGCATGACGTATCATGTTGGCGACGATTGCGAAGCTCACCGATCTTCCACCGAGAACGGTTGCAAACTGCTTATAATTGACTAAATAAAAAACCGCCAACCGGCGGTTTTTTTTGTATTAAAAAGCTTTTGTAAACCGGTAAATGTTAATCCTGGTTAATCGCATTTGCTTCTTTATGATGCAGCTTTTCATCAAACTTTGTTACCGCATCTTTTTTTGTAAGCATTTTAATTAACTGAATAAGGGCTGTAATGGCAAATATGCCTCCAATAATCCAGTTGATGTATTGCCCGCTGTTGGCAATGCGCTGCACCAGCCATTTACCACCAAAAATAAAAACACAATTGCCCATTAATGTGCCCAGGCCAATGCCAACGATGTAGCTGTTATACTGTGCTTTTTTGGGTTCCAGAATTTTTTTTGTAAACAGCACTGTGCTCCAGCCAAACCAAAATGGTATTTGCACCGGGTTAATGGCGCTCATTAACATGCCTAGTAAAAAACGGTGCATGTTGTTTTTTAAAAACTCATTTTTTGCTTCGCCACCGCCTTTGGCCGCTGCTATAAAGCTGCCCACAGCCAATGCAATAATAATTACCAGTGTAAGCCATTCCAATGCTTTCATTAGTTTTTCCTGCTTGCGTATCCAGTCAATACCTACCAGCGATATGCGTACATAAATCATTTCCACCAGCAGGGAACCAAGCGAAAAATAAATGGCATGAAGTATACTTTCCTGTATGCCAATTTGCATGGCAGCCACATTCAGCGTTCCCAATGGCAACGAGCCAAGGAAACTGATCATCATGCCCCAAAAAAATATTTTTATCAATTTAGCCATGCCATTATCCAATTAATGTATCCACCCGTTTCATTTCAGTGTACAGTTTATTTGTGTCTATTCTAAACTGGTGGCCTTTTTGCCGGCTCCAGGGTTGTATACCCTGTTGTTTGTTGTACATGCTTATTTTGTACAATGCTTTCCAGTGTTTTAAAATTTCTTTGTATGCTCCAATGAGTGTATAGCCGGTATCGTAAAAATGATTGGGCTCTGCGCCGCAGCCATTGTATTCTAAAATAGTGAAGTTTTTTCCGGCTTTTAAATCTTCCACATTGGTACACATAATATCGTAACGGCCATAAAAAAAGTCGTTGATGCTGTGGCTTATTTCGTCAAACACTGCTGCCAGCTTTTCGTCAATATGCTCTTTTAAATCTATAAACTGTGCACCACGGTTGTGGTTGGCGGCATAGCTCAGCATATATCTTTCTCCTGCCGGTAAAATGCTGTGCCATTTTTCTTTGTGCTTGTTATATAATTCTTCTGTTCTTTTTTGTCCTTTGGGGTGTTGCAGTATTAATTGTTCTAAAGTTTGTACGCCATCTCCAATTACCTGCATGGGTATTTTATGTAAAAAGCCGGTTACAATTCCTTTTTGCTGCTGTGGATGGCGGATATGAAAAACACTTACTTCCATTGGGTAATGCACCAGTTGCTGCACAATATATTCAAACGGCATTAAGGAATGGTAATGCTGTAACTCTTCCGGTGTATCCAGCTTGCGGAATAAAATACCCTGCCCGCCCACTTCTGGTTTTACTATTAAGGGATAAACAATTTTGTTTTCGGCAAGCTTTGCTTCAATGCTTTTAAAATCTTCTTTTGGTAAAACATTAAAGGTGGGCGGGTATAAATGGGTTGGCAGCAAATCATACATTTCCTTTTTGGGCTCGCCTTCCATACCGCCAAAAGTAAGTTTGGGATTGCTGGGCGTAAAAAACCAAACATAACCGCTGCGTAAAATGTACCAAAGCCAAACGGGTGTAATGGGAGCATACAATAATTTAAAAGGCCATGCTTCCCAATGCGTAATCTTACGGAATAAATTCTTCAATATAAAATTCTTTAAAGTTATATAGCAGCACAAATGCTGAACGAAATGCGACGCCACTGAAGTTTACCCAGGGAACTGCCGCCTGTATCAAAAAAAGCAAAAATAAACCCTAATAGGCAAATGGCAACGGCTAACATTTATTTACATTTGCTGCATAAAATGATTGTATGCATGTACCAACTATGGCTGAGTTAATGGCCGAAGGCAAACAGCCCGAAGTGTTATTTTGGGTTGGCTGCGCCGGAAGCTTTGACCAGCGGGCACAAAAAATAACAAAAGCATTTGTTACCATATTGGATAAAGTAGGAGTGAGCTATGCCATTTTAGGCAAAGAAGAAATGTGCACCGGCGACCCTGCAAGGCGTGCCGGTAATGAATTTATGTTTCAGATGATGGCGTACCAGAATATTCAAATACTGAATGGCTACGGAATAAAAAAAATTGTTACCACCTGTCCGCATTGTTTTAATACTTTAAAAAATGAATACCCGGAACTGGGCGGTAGTTATGAAGTGATACACCATGCCACATTTATTCAGCAGTTGATTGATGAAGGCAAAATAAAAATGCAGGAAGGCGGTGTTTTTAAAGGAAAGAAGATTACCTATCACGACAGTTGTTACCTGGGCCGTGCCAATAATATTTATGAGGCGCCACGTAAAGTTTTAGAAGCATTGGATGCCAGTTTGGTGGAAATGAAACGCTGCCGCAGCAATGGTTTATGTTGCGGTGCCGGCGGTGCACAAATGTTTAAAGAAGAAGAAAAGGGCACTACAAGAATAAATTTAGAGCGTACCACAGAAGCATTGGCAACAGGGGCCAGTGTTATAGCTGCTGCCTGCCCGTTTTGCAATACTATGATGACGGATGGGGTTAAAACAAATGAAAAGGAAGAAGAGGTGCAGGTGCTTGATATTGCAGAACTGGTGGCGCAATCAATGTAATTATATTAGGGTATGAAACATGTAATGCTGATTTGTGTAATTGTAATTTTATTTAACTGTTGTACCAATAAATTATTTGTAAGTAACAGTACTATTAAAAATACAATTGCAAAAGACTACCAGGGATATATATGCAACTGCGGTGATTCTGTTGCAGGCGGAGTAAAAATCAGTAATTACAAAAAGCCAAATACATATTCTTACTTTTGGTACACCATAATTCTCCGGGATTCTGCAGAAGTGCAAAAGGTATTACCCTTATCAGCAACAATAAATAATCATTTGTTAGACAGTGTGCCTGCACTTGAAAATTATTATGCATTATTGCAGCAATATTCTGTATACGACAGCCTTGCGGCAGACTCCACTAAAAAATTTATTCCTGTTGGCGTTAGCTATTTTATAAAAAATAAATGCAGTGGATACCTGCCGGGCACAAGTGCCAAAATGCTTTACAAGAAAATTATAAAGCCTAAATTTGTAAAATCATTATGTAAGTAATTATGCAACTGGATTTAAACGAACATATACCCGAAGACTTTAGCGATAACAGCCGTGTGTGGATTTACCAAAGCAGCCGCTTGTTTTTAATGAGCGAAGCTTTTGCTATTGAAGATATTTTGAAAGACTTTGTAAGCAACTGGAAAAGCCACGGCGATGAAGTTAAAGGCTATGCCAATTTATTTTTTGGGCAGTTTATTGTGTTAATGGCAGATGAAACGCAAAGTGGTGTAAGCGGATGCAGCACCGACAGTAGTGTACGTGTTGTAAAACAAATTGAAGAGCAGTTTAAAGTAAATATGTTCGACAGGCAAAACCTGGCTTTTATAATTAAGGATAAAGTGCAGCTGCTGCCCATGTCTCAACTAAACTATGCAGTGGAGAATAATTTTATTACTGCCGATACTTTGTATTTTAATAATACCGTACTTACTAAAAAAGAGTTGCTGGAAAAATGGATGGTGCCGGTGAAGGATAGCTGGCTGGCGAAGCGCCTGCCTGCAAAACTGTAAATTTATTTTTTACTATTGATTATTGGTTTTTTTGCAGGAACTGCAACTTTCTTCTTCACTTTCTTACTCAACAGATAACTTAGCCCCAGCCGGAAGTTTTTTGTTCTTGTTATGCTATAACTTTCCAGGTTAAAATTAGGCGCATAAGTAAACACCCTGTTTTGCTGTTGGCGGAAAGGGTCCACTACACTCAACGAAATAATCAGCTTTTTCTTTAAAAACTTTTGCTGTATGCCAATATTCATACTGGTGGTGCTGCGTACAGTGCCCTGCGGATTGGCAAAACGGTTATAAGTAAAGCTGGCGGTGGCATTCAGCAAATCATTAAATAAACAATTACCGTTAAAGGTTGAAAATAGAGAGCCGCCATTATGATAACGGTTTACAGTGCGGTCGTGCAGGCTGTATACATTATAACTGTAACCAATGCTCAAATTAACTTTTGCTTTTTTATTAATGGTATAACCTCCCCATGCATTGGCTTCATATTCTTTTCGGCCGCTCAGGTTTTGCCATGTGGTGGTGGTTTTACCATCGGGTTGCAGGGTGCGTATACTGCTGTAAATATTTTGCAGGGCATTGTATCCAACAGAAAAATTATAATAGTACAGTTTATTCCATTTGCCAAAAATAAAGTCAAAGTTGTCCGCAAACCATGGATTTAAATAGGGGTTGCCAAAACGGGTGTTATAAGGGTCTGCATAATCAACGCTGGGGTTTAGCTGTGCAATGCCGGGGCGCTGTATGGTTCTTTTATAACTTAGGGTAATGTTAATGTCGTTTTCCCATTTGCGTATTAGCGTGGCAAAGGGTAAAAAACTCCAGTAGTTGTTGGCGTAATTTTCAGTGTTGTTTACAATGTTAAATTTAGTGGTAGTTTGTTCTGCCTGCAAGCCTGCTGTTAAACTAAACTCTGGTTTAAATACATAGCGCAGCGATGCCCTGTAAAAAAATATATTTTGCCTGAACCGTATATCGTTACTTAATAAATCATTTTTTAAAAAAATATTACCGGGCTTTTTTAAATAGTTAGTGGTAAGCACTGTGTGGCTGGTGCTTGCAATAATACCATTGCCGGCACTTAAATACATTTTGTTTGGCTTTAATGGCCGGTCATAATTATTACGTATTGTGTAAGTGTAATTTTTTGAATTGGTAATTTGCTGTTGTGTGCTGTCAATACCATTAAAAGTATAATCAGGATTTAAGTATTGCTGGTAGTAATCTCTTGCAGAATTATTTAACCCTGAATTAAATCCCCCGATGGTTTTAAAAACCACACCGGGCTTTTTACCTTTTAAAGTCCATGTAATATTTGCATTGGGGGAGTGGCTGCTGGCATCCGTATTAATAAAACGGTTGCTGAGCCTGTAAATACTGTTGTATCGGTTTATGTTGGCGTATTGTGTTTCGTTATTACTTTCAGCATCGCTGCTATTGTAATAAACCGTTGCATTAAAACTGTTGCGTTTGTTATGGTCATAATCCAAACTTATACGTGCATTGGGGCGCAGGCTGTTGCTGCCACTGTTGCCATTGGTGTTAAAATAGTTGGATGAGTCAGTATAAATATTCTGTCTTATGCTGTAACTGTTGCCCAGGTATTCATTATAGCCAATACCTGCGCTTGCGTTCAATGCAATTTTATTTTTACGGTAACTGAAATTGCTGCTGAAAGCATATTCACCTCTTGTGCCGTAAGTAAAATTCAGGCGGCCGCTCATGCCCACACGGCCTTTTTTGGTTACAATATTAATTACACCGCCCCGTTCGCTGGCGTACTGCGGTGGTGGCGTGGTCATTACTTCAATTTTATCAATCATGCTGCCGGGCATGCTTTCCAGTAAATCCTGCAGTTGTTTACCGTTTAACTCTACCGGTTTATCATCAATCAATATCTTAACATCTTTACCACGCAGTTGTACTTTACCATCGTTATCTACATTTACCAATGGCGCCTGCTTTAATAATTCTGTTGTGGTGCTGGCAGCGCTTAATGCAGATTCACCAGCATTGAAAATTATTTTGCCGTCTTTATTTTCAATCAGGGGCTTTTCCTGGTAAACAATTACTTCTTCAAGGTCGGTTGTTTTTTTATGCAGCTTCACTTCGTTCAAATCAAAATCAAAACGGTCAGCACGCAGGTAAATACTGTCCAGCTTTAAATTGTTGTAACCTGTAAAACTTATTTGCAGGCGGTAATAACCAAAGGGCAGGTGTTCAAATAAAAACGAACCATCTTTAACTGTAACAGCCGTAAATGAAATGGCTGAATCTGAAAAGCGGGACAGGGTGATTGTTGCACCGGCAACAGCTTTGGAATTATCAATATCCATTACGGTGCCTGTAACAATACCAATATTACCTGCTGGTTTGGTAGTATCTTTTTGGCCGAAGGCGGCAAATGAAAAAAGCAGCAACACTGCCACAGCAATAACTTTCAACTGCAAATAATTTTTGTTTGCAAAAATATTTTATAAATATACAGCAGTGAATACGATTTAGTACGAATGGTAATACTACGGCACAAAAGCATTCCAGCCTTCCTGCGCTTTATTGCTAAAATCAAAAAGCGCTAAATTTTCCCACGAAGAGCCATTAGTGGCTGTTGCGCCACGGTAAGCCATCCAGTCCGGTGCCCAATAACAAAAACCTAATCCACGGTTATTGGGTATTTTATTAATTACAGTTCTTAAATCAGTTAAAAATTTTAACTGCCCTGTTGGTGTTGCTTCATAGCCATTTAATAAAGTGGCTGATGAACCAACAACATTATTGGTATAATCATTCCAGCCTGTGGTAAAAGGATAAGCCGTTTCTGCAATAAAAATATCTTTATTAAATGTGGCAGACAGGGTATTTAAATCCGTTTGCAGTTCCGTTAAATTACGGTTATGCCAAAAGGGATAATAACTCAACCCGATTATATCATAATTAATGCTTTGATTTTTTACATTATTAAAAAACCAATCTGCACCGTTAGTGCCTGCAAAATGAAGCATAACTTTTATTGTTGCATCAACAGCCTTTACCGCATCAATACCTTTTTTTACCAATGCAGCATAATTTGGCCAGTTGGTATCAAAACTGCCGCCCACTTTGCCCTTATCCCACAACATGCCACTGTTGGTTTCGTTGCCAATTTGTACAATGGTTGGTAAAATGTTTTTTGTTTTAAGATTGTTGAGCACTTTAAAAGTGTAATTATAAACACTGTCCTGCAAAACGGTGAATGATGCCGCCTGCCATGCCGCAGGGATAGTTTGATTGGCAGGGTCAGCCCAGGTATCGCTGTAATGAAAATCCAGCCACCAGTTTAAGCCAGCCGCTTTTATGCGTTGTGCAAAGGTTTCTATTTCGGTGTAATTACTATGCCCGGTTGATGGATTGTGCCACAAACGCAGGCGCACTAAATTCATCCCTTTTGTTTTCATAAAACTCAATGCATCCACTTGTGTGCCATCAGCAGCGTAAAATTTGGCACCTGATTGTTCAATTTCAGGTAAAAAAGAAAGGTCGGCCCCACGGTATTGAACAGCAGCCATTGATGGAGTGATAACAGGCTGTGTAATACCGCCACTATTTTTTTTGCCACAGCTATTCGCAACTAACACAACCATTAAAACAAAAACTATCTTTTTCATATAACCGCAATTTACTTATTTGTTTTTACTGCAAGTTGTTGCTGCCATACTGTCATAAATCATCCCTTTGTTCTATCTTTGCCCCGCAAAAGAAAAGTGTAATGCAGGAATTATTAACCAAACAGCATGATGAAACAAAACAGGGCGAAGCTTTTGCCCCGTTTTCATCAGACCCCAATCAATACAAAAAGCATTTTTATATTGAGAGTTATGGCTGTGCCATGAACTTTGCCGATACTGAAGTGGTGGCTTCCATCCTTCATGAAAACGGTTTTGGTGCAACCAAAACACCCGAAGATGCAGATTTGATTTTTATAAACACATGTTCCATCAGGGAGAAGGCAGAGCAAACGGTGCGACACCGCTTAACACAGTTTAAGCAATATAAAAAAAGCAATAAGGGTTTGCTGGTAGGCGTGCTGGGTTGTATGGCAGAGCGTTTAAAATCTAAATTTTTAGAAGAAGAAAAGCTGGTGGATATGGTGGTAGGCCCCGATGCTTACCGCACTTTGCCCGGCTTAATTGAAGAAGCAGAAACCGGCCAAAAAGCAGTAAATGTTTTATTAAGCCGTGATGAAACCTATGCAGATATTGCACCTGTACGTTTAAATAGTAATGGTGTTACTGCTTTTGTAAGTATTATGCGTGGCTGTAATAATATGTGCAGTTTTTGTGTGGTGCCTTTTACAAGAGGAAGAGAACGCAGCCGTGATGCAGTGAGTATTATTAAAGAGTGTGCTGATTTGTTTGAACAAGGTTATAGAGAAGTAACATTGCTGGGGCAAAATGTTGACAGTTATCATTGGATTGATGAGCAAAAAGACGAAACGGTTTCATTTGCTTTACTGATGGAGAAAGTTGCACAAATTTCACCTTTACTTCGTGTGCGTTTCTCTACTTCTCATCCAAAAGATATTACGGATGATGTGTTGCATACAATGGCGAAGTATGAAAACATTTGCAATTACATACACCTGCCTGTGCAAAGCGGCAGCACACGTTTGTTGCAACTGATGAACAGAACATACAGCCGTGAGTGGTACATTGCCAAGGTTGACCGCATTAAAGAAATTTTGCCCGATTGCGGTTTAAGTACCGATATGATTGCAGGCTTTTGCACCGAAACAGAAGAAGACCACCAGGACAGTTTAAGCCTGATGGAATATTGTAAATACGATTTGGCTTATATGTATTTTTATAGCGAACGCCCCGGTACATTGGCTGCAAGGCGTTTTGCAGATGATATACCGGAAGAAGTGAAAAAAAGAAGGTTGCAGGAACTGGTTGACTTGCACCGCACACACTCTTTAGCAAGCATGCAAAAAGAGGTTGGCAAAACATTTAAAGTACTTGTTGAAGGAACAAGCAAAAAAAATAAAGAAGAACTGTTTGGAAGAAATGACCAGAATAAGGTAATTGTTTTCCCAGGCGAAAATTACAAACCTGGTGATTATGTAAACGTAAAAGTTAATTCATGTACGGCAGGAACTCTGATAGGTATCGCAGAGGTAGATTTGTAATACCTGTAAAATATATCATACTTGTATTCGCCTTCTTGGCCGGCGGCACCGCTTATTTTAACGGCAGCCTTGGTGCCGGCATTGCAGCAGCGGGAGCATTTATAGGTTATGCATTAATAGAAATACAAGATTTAAAAATTCTTAATCAAGAAGAGGAGGAAGGTTAAATGGAATTACAAAGTATAAAAAACCGTTTTGGCATCATAGGCAATTCGCCATCGTTAAACTATGCATTGAATATTGCAGTACAGGTGGCCAATACTGATTTATCTGTTTTAATTAATGGTGAAAGCGGTGTGGGTAAAGAAGTGTTTTCGCAAATCATACATGCATTATCTGCACGCAAGCATAATCCTTTTATTGCGGTTAACTGTGGCGCCATACCAGAGGGTACAATAGACAGTGAATTATTCGGCCACGAAAAAGGAAGTTTTACCGGTGCTGTTGACAGCCGCAAGGGTTATTTTGAAACAGTAAACGGCGGCACTATTTTTTTAGATGAAATTGGTGAAATGCCCTTGGGCACACAGGCCCGTTTGCTGCGTGTGCTTGAAACGGGTGAATACATACGTGTGGGCAGCAGCAAAGTGCAGAAGACCGATGTACGTGTGATTGCCGCCACTAATAAAGAATTGCTTGAGTTTACACAAACAGGCAAGTTCAGGGAGGATTTGTATTACCGCTTAAACACAGTGCCTATTAAAGTACCGGCGTTAAGAGATCGTAAAGAAGACATCTTATTACTCTTCAGAAAATTTGTGAGCGACTTTGCTGACCGTTATAAAACCACGCCGGTACAGTTAGATGATGAAGCAAGAAATCTGTTAATCAACTATTCTTTCCCCGGTAATGTAAGGGAATTGAAAAATATTGCGGAACAAATTTCTGTATTGAGCACCGATAAAACAGTTACTGCATCACAACTAAAAAACTTTTTGCCAGAGCATAATTACAACCGCCTGCCTGTGTTAGCAGGTGGCGCCGGCGCCGTTAGCCAAACAGAGTTTGCTAACGAAAGGGAAATTTTATACAAGCTTTTCTTTGATATGAAGAAGGATGTAAATGAGCTGAAGAAAATGTTTTTTGATTTGTTGCAAAACCCAGGCATGGCACAACATACACCGGTGTTTACCAATAACGATGCTATGCTTAAAGAGCTGAATGTAGTACATACGGCAACGGCTCCCACTACGGCACAACCGGTACTCATTCATCATAATGGCCACGATGATATTCACCACCACGAAGATGTGGAAGAAAGCCTGAGCATTATGGACAAGGAAAAAGAACTTATTATTAAGGCGCTTAAAAAACACAAAGGCAAACGTAAAGATGCGGCACTGGATTTGGGTATTAGTGAGCGTACCTTGTACCGGAAGCTGAAGGAGTATGATATAGAGGAGTAAGGTGTTTGATTATTTAACAAGCTCTTTTCATTAAACAATTTAATTTGCTGCTCTAATGTTATTCACCACAATAAATAATCTTACTTTTTTAAAGCGCCTGGTAATTTGCGGATTGCTGGTTGTGGTTTTCAATTATTCTACCTGTAAATACGGCTTTAAAGACAGTAATCCTCCACCTCCAGATGTAAAAACCTTCCGGGTAAGTTATTTTGAAAATAAAGCACAGTATGTAAATCCGCAGCTGGCGCCGCAGTTAAGCGAAAAACTGAAACAAAAAATCATCAATACCACCCGCCTTAAACAAACAAATACTGATGAAGCCGATTATGACATTAGTGGTTATGTAAGCGAATACTACACCACCACCACAGGTATTAGTGGTAATAATGCCAGCCAAAACCGGTTAAATATTTCTTTTCACCTAAATTTTAAAAACAACCGGGCTACAGATGAGAATAAAAAATTTATAGAGGCTGAAATTCCGGTAAATATTGACTTCCCGGCATCACAAACCCTGTCGCAGGCAGAAGCTGCAAACGGCACTAAAATTATCAGCAACATTGTGGATGCGGTTTTCAACAAAATTTTTTCTAACTGGTAAAGTTTTTTTGATGCGCTTTTACGGTTTGTGATTTACTTTTGAGCCATGCAATCCCCGGTTCTTGATAATTTATTAAAGCAAAATAGTTTGGGCCTGCCTGTAAAAGATTTTTTACAGCAGGTTGTAACCGAACATCCTTATTTTGCTCCTGCACATTTTTTTATGCTGCAGCAGTTACAGCAAGCTGAAGAAGGCTATAAAGATTTAGCTGCAAAAACATCCCTGCTGTTTAACAATCCTAATTGGCTGCAATTTAAATTACAGCAGGGGCAGGAGGTAACTGCAATGAAAGAAACGCCTGTAATCTCAATGTATGCTAATGAAAAGGTAACAGCGCATGAAGAAATTATAGCTGATGCAGCGGATAATTATACTGATGCAATTGTTGATGCAGTTGCGGTGGAAGAAGATACAACAGCCGCAAACAATGAAACTGTTACCGCTGCTGCACCTGTTGAAGACAATTTAGCTTTAGAAGAAGTAAACGAAACAAATGAAGCTGGCCTGCAGGAAAATGATGCAACGCATTTGCCACAAATTAAAATTGATTTAGCTGCTGCCATAAAAAATGCCGAGGATGAAAATGCGCCTGCATTTGAGCCCATGCATTTGGTGGATTACTTTGCATCGCAAGGAATTAAATTAAGCGAAGAAGTACAAACAGCAGATAAACTGGGCAAACAGCTTAAAAGCTTTACAGAGTGGTTGAAGGTGATGAAAAAAGTACATTTGCCTGATACCGGTGCTGCTGCTTCAGGGGCTGAAATTGCCATACAGGCACAGGCGGAAAAAAGCAATACTGAAAATGAGATAATTACAGAAGCCATGGCCGATGTATTTGCCCAGCAGGGAAAAGCCGGCAAGGCTATTGAGTTATACCAGAAATTAAGTTTGCTCAATCCCGGCAAAAGCGCTTACTTTGCAACCCAAATAGAAAAATTAAAAGGACAATAATATGTTAGTTTTTTTTGGCATTTTAGTGATTGTGGCTTCAGTAATACTGGGTTTAATCGTACTTATTCAAAACCCTAAAGGCGGTGGTTTATCTGCCAGCCTGGGCGGCTTCAGCAACCAGTTAATGGGTGTTAAGCAAACTACGGATGTACTTGAAAAAGGTACCTGGGTTTTTGCAGCTATTGTTGGCATTTTATGCCTTATATCTCCTGCTTTTACACCAAAATCAGGTTCGCAAACTAACAGTAAAGTTACAGAAGGCCTTTCTACACAGCCTGCTAAAGCAGCAACAACTCCTGCTGCCAACCCGGCAACAACCTCCATGCCTGGTACAACACAACCAAAAGACAGCGGAAAATAAGCCGTAACTTTTATAAAATATTTAATAGCCCCGGTAATATCACCGGGGTTTTTTAATTTACTTTGCTGCAACTATTAAATTAATGAAACGAAAAATTATTTTATCCGTATTGGCCGTTATTTTATTAGGTGGCGGGTTTATTGCCTATAAAGTTTTTGGTCCCACAGTTGCTGCCCCCGAAAAAAAATATTTTTATATTAAAACAGGTAGTACTTACAATGATGTAAAAGCGGATTTGACCTTTTTAAAAATTATACCCGGAGAGTTTTGGTTTAATCAACTGGCGAAAAGATTAAATTATACCAATGCGGTAAAAGCAGGCCGTTATGAAATTAAAAACGGTATGAGCCTTTTCAGTTTGGTGCGTATGCTGCGTGCAGGTAATCAAAGCCCGGTAAATTTAGTCATTACCAAACTGCGTACTAAAGAAGATTTGGCAGCAAAAATCGGCAACAGCTTTGAGTGTGATTCGCTGAGTGTAATCTCACTGCTCAATAACAGCGATTCACTTAAAAAATACAACCTGGACAGTAATACCGTAATGACTGCTGTAATTCCCAATACATACAGCCTTTTATGGAACACATCTCCTGCAAGAATATTTAAAAAGCTGTTTAATGAAAAGGAAAAATTCTGGAACGAAGAGCGGGAGAAGAAAGCAGCGGCCTTAAATATGACGTCGGTACAGGTATACACCATGGCAAGTATTGTGGAAGAAGAAACCAATAAAGACGAAGATAAAGGTAAAGTGGCCAGTGTTTATATCAATCGTATTGAAACAGGGCAGCGTTTGGAGGCAGACCCTACTATAAAATTTGCCCTGCGCAATTTTGGATTAAAGCGCATCAGGGACTCACATAAAAAAGCTGCAGCTGCTTCACCTTATAACACTTATTATAATGCAGGCTTGCCGCCAGGCCCCATCTGCACACCATCAGCAAAAACAATTGATGCTGTTTTAAATGCACCGGTAACCAACTACTTGTTTTTTGTGGCCAGGCCAGACTGGTCGGGCCTTTCTAACTTTACACACAGTTACGATGAGCACCTTGTTAATGCAAGAAATTACCAGCATTTCCTGGATAGTGTAAATATAAAATAGGCTGTATATTGTAACGGATGACAAAACTGGAACGCATATTAGTTACCAAAACGCCGCTTGCCTTTGTATTGCGCAAAAGCAAGCATTGGTATTTACCCGGTTTTGAAGGGGTGCCTTTGTATGATGTAATAAAATTTTTTTACAGGCAGGTAAAAACGGTAGGGCTTACAGAACGGGCATCAGCCATTGCATACAATTTTATTATGGCCATACCGCCATCGTTTCTTTTTTTATTTACATTAATACCACAATTGCCTTTTTTTAAAAAGAAAGAAATTTTAAGGCAGCTTACACTTATTATTAAAGATATAATACCGGCCGACGGGTATAACAAAAATATCATCACATTTATTGACAAAACTTTTTTTGATACTCCGGTTTTCAGTTTATTGTCGTTTGGGTTATTGCTGGCACTATTTTTTGCATCCAATGCCATGATGGGATTAATGCGTTCGTTCAATAAAAACTATATGGGTTTTGAAAAACGCAAGGGCCTGCATAACCGCTGGATTGCAATACGCCTTACTGCATTAATATTTGGATTAGTGCTGGGCTGTTTAATTTTACTGATAACACAGGGCGCTGTTTTAAAATGGATGGGTGTAAAAAGTCCGTTTTGGAAAGATTTTATTTTTTATACACGATGGATATTTATTATTGCGCTGGTATATTATTCCATTGCATTTATTTACAAGTACGCACCTGCAGTACAAAAGCGCTGGAAATTAGTTTCTCCAGGTACCATACTGGCAACATCTTTAAGCATACTGGCAACATTAGGCTTTTCAGCATTTGTTAACAACTTTGGCCGTTATAATGCGCTGTATGGTTCCATTGGCACTATCATTATGTTAATGGCGCTTATTTTTATCAACTCCCTGGTATTGTTAATTGGTTTTGAGTTGAATGTGAGTATTAAATCGCTTAAACTAATTGCAGAACAGCGGGAGGCTGCAGAAAAATTAAAAGCAGCCGACAAGCAAATTACATAAGCGGCTTTTAATTTTATTTGTATTAAAGTAATTTTAAGAAAAACATTTTATGAAAAATATATTAATGGCCGCAACTGCACTGGCATTTATGTCATTTGCATTTACAGGTCCGCTGCCTGTTGGCAGTGCCATGCCAAAGGCAGATGTAAAACTGAAAGATGTTTCCGGTAAGGAAATCAGCATTAAAGAAACAGTTAAGAAAAATGGTGTGCTGGTAATGTTTAGTTGTAATACCTGCCCTTATGTAATAAAAAACCAGGAGCGTACACTTGATGTGGCAGCACATGCCGAAAAAAATAATATAGGTGTAATTATATTAAACAGTAATGAAGGGCAGCGTGATGATGAAGACAGTTATGAACAAATGAAAGCCTATGCAAAAGCACAGGGATACAAATGGAATTATGCAGTAGATAAAAATAATGAAATAGCTGATGCATTTGGAGCCAACCGCACACCGGAATGTTATTTATTTAACAGCGATTTAAAATTGGTGTATCATGGAGCAATTGACGATAGCCCGGCCGATGCAGGAAGTGTAAGCCGCCAGCATTTAAAAGTAGCTGTTGATGAGCTGTCTGCAGGTAAAGAAATTACAGTAAAAGAAAGCAGGAGTGTGGGGTGCGGTATTAAGAGAAAAGGATAATGTTATAAAATTATAAGCAATAAAAGCCTGCATTGTGCAGGCTTTTTATTTTAGTGCAATGGCCGTTTTTTAATCATGCCGCCTTTAGTGTCTTTTACACTGTTCATCACAATAAATGCATTTGGGTCTATCTTTTCAATTTCGGTGTTAAGTTTATTAATTTCAAGCCTTGTAATTACCGAATAAATAATTTCAACATCTCTTGTTTCGCCGGTTTTACCATAGCCCCGTTTGCCGGTGTAAACCGTAACGCCACGGCCCATTTTATCAATAATCATTTGCCGTATTTCATCGCTGTGAGATGATACAATGGTAACACCAATGTATTCCTCAATACCTTCCACAATAAAATCAAGTGTTTTAGATGCTGCCAGGTAAGTAATCATGGAGTAAAGCGCCACTTCAACCGAAAGTAAATAAGCTGCGGTTGAAAAAATAATTACGTTTATTACAATGATAATATCGCCAATGGTGGTGCCCAGTTTCCTGCTTAAATAAATAGCCAGCACTTCTGTACCATCAATTACAGCACCACCTCGTACTGCAAGGCCAATGCCAGCACCAAGGAAAAAACCGCCAAAAACTGCCACCAGTAAATTATCTCTTGTAACATCAGGAAAAGTTACAGTTGCCAATGCTAATGCAAGGCCGGAAATAGCCAACGCAGTTTTAATGGCAAACTGTTTGCTCATTACATTATACCCTAAAACTATAAATGGAATATTAATGCCGATGATAAGCAGGTAAAGCGGAACATCTGTAAGCGCAGAAATAAGCAATGAAATGCCGGTGGCGCCACCATCAATAAAATGGTTGGTTAATAAAAATCCTTTAAAACCAAATGTTGCAGAAAAAATACCCGCTGTTATTAAAAAGAAATCCTTAACATGCCGGCGAAGAGAAATAAGAAAGCCACGATACTCTTTAGCTTCTTTATAACTGCCCGGCCGGGTTTTGTTTCTTAATGCATTTTGTACAAAAAAATTTGTCCAGTTAGATGCCATGCCTGAAAATTAATTAAAAAAAAGCGGGCAACAAAACGTTGCTGGTTGCTGTATGTAAAAATTATAAAACAATACTATTTAAACCAGGCAGCAATTGTATGTGCAAATTATTTGTCACAGTAGTTTCATTTATGTTTTATTTATGATTTTCTAATCAGATTTTAATGTGGTACAGGCTGTTGTAAACACAAACTACAGCAATGCATTGTAATTTTGCAAGCATGAAATTATTGATAGTTGAAGATGAACCAAATGTGGCCGGCTTAATAAATAAAGGAATGAGCGAAATTGGGCATGATGTAACCGTGGCTCCGGATGGATTGCTGGGCTTAGAGCTTGCATTGGCACATGATTTTGATGTGATGGTGATGGATATTATGCTGCCCGGCATAAATGGAATGGAATTGTGCAGGCAATTACGTAATAAAAAAAATCAAACACCTATTCTTTTTTTAACTGCCTTAGGCACTATAGAAAATATTGTGGCAGGTTTAAATGCGGGCGCAGACGATTATTTAGTAAAACCATTTAAGTTTTTGGAACTGGAGGCAAGAATAAAATCACTGCACCGCCGCAAGCAACTGCCTTTAGAAGATGATGACCGAATACAACTGGGAAAAATTACAGTTAGCCTGAAACGGAAAATTGTTACATACGGCAAAGAACAAATCAACCTTACCTCTACCGAATACCGTTTACTGGAATACTTAACAAAAAATAAAAACCGGGTATTGAGCAGGGTGGAGATTTTAGAACATGTATGGGGTATTGACTTTAATTTGGGTACAAATGTGGTGGATGTGTATGTAAACTACCTGCGCAAAAAAATTGAGAAAGACAATGATGCCAAACTGATACAAACAGTTGTTGGCATGGGCTATATGTTAAAAAGCTAAACCGCACTGCAGTGAAGATTCAGACTAAAACAACTATTCTTTTTACTGTATTGATTTCAGTAACACTCATTGTGCTGGAAACGGTGGTGTATTATTTCATCAATAAATTTTCGCAAAACGATTTTTATAAAAGGGTGGAATTGCGTGCACGGATTTCTGCCAAATTCCGTTTTGAAAAAGATGATGTTTCTACAGCAGCTTACCAGGAAATTCAGCGGGAGTATCTTGAAAAACTGCCGCATGAAGAAGCCCTTATTATTAATACTGATAGTATAACTGCAGCGCTTGCCACGCTTTCATCGTCGGCCATTACAAAAGATTATTTAGATAAGATTATTGCAGCTGATGGAGAAACTGTACACAAGCAGGTAAAATTCCGGCACTATGCAGGGCTGTTGTATAAAGATGAAACAGGCAATTTTGTTATTATTAAATCGGCCACCAATGAGTATGGGCAGCAATTAATGACCCGGCTGCGTAATATAAAAATTATCACACTCGCCTTTTTTATAATAGCCAGTTTTCTTATCGGCCATTATTTTTCAAAACGAAGTTTCCGTCCCTTCAGCCGTATTATAAGCAGGGCAAAACAAATAAATGAAAACAACCTGCACCTGCGGCTGGAAACAACGGAAGGGAAAGATGAAATTGCCGCATTGTCCCGTACGTTTAATGAAATGCTGGACAGGCTGGAAACTGCATTTGAAACACAAAATAATTTTATCAGCAATGCATCGCATGAACTGCGTACGCCGTTAACAGCCATTAACTGTGAAACAGAGTTTACTTTATCTAAAGAACGCACAACAGAAGATTATAAGCAGAGCCTGCAGCATATTGCATTACAAACGGGCAAACTGCAAAATCTTATTCATGGATTATTAAACCTTGCACAAACAGGTTTTGATGGTAAAAAAATTCACTTGCAGGAAATAAGAGCAGATGAACTGCTGTTTGAAGTAAAAGCAGATGTTGATAATATTATTCCTGCAAATAAACTGGAGCTGTCTTTCCTTAATTTTCCGGAGGATGCTGCACAAATGACTATTGTGGGCAGCCAGGAGCTGCTGAAAATTGCTGTGAGCAATGTGGTATTAAATGCCTGCAAATATTCCGACAACAAAAAAGTAATAATGAAACTGTTGATAGAAGATACAGTTGTAAAAATTATTATTGAAGATAATGGAATCGGTATTCCTTCTGCCGAATTAAAATATATTTACGATCCTTTCTTCAGGGCATCCAATACAGAAAAATATGAAGGCTATGGCATTGGTATGCCTTTAACACGTAACATCATACGCCTGCATAAAGGTATTATTGAAGTAGCCTCCAGCCTGCAAAGTGGTACTGCTGTAACCATAACGCTGCCGCTGTACAAATACTAATACGGTTTTAATATTTTAATCAGGTTCTAATAAAATTATTGCAGCATTGTAATGTAATTATTACTACTTGCTAATGCAGCCGGTGCAGTTTTACATAAAAAACAACACTATGGCAAACGTATTAATTCCTACAGATTTTACAGCAAACACTTTGCAACTGGCAGCGCAGGCATTACAGGCGCTGGATGTTAACACAGTAAATATTGTTTTATTCCATGCATTTAAACAACCGGAGTCGGAGTTTGAATTACTGGCGCCAGTAAGGCCACGGCCACATGCCAACCTTGTAACAGAAGAACTGCGGCAGTTGTGCAAACAGTTTAAAGAGCAACATACACACCGGGTGCAGAAAATTTACTTTCGTTTTTTAGAAGGCGAAACAACTCTTTTATTCAGAAATTTTATTGATGCCAATGAAGTTGACTTAATATTCTGCCCCGAAAGCTATGTGCCTGTAAAAGTAAATACATACAGTACCGACCCAAGGCAATTGTTTAAAAAAGCAGGTGTACCTGTAATACGGGAATACGGCAGGCAAAAAATTAAAACAATGCAACCCACTGCTGTAAAAACTGCTTTGCCGGTTATCGAAAACTTTTCATTGCAGGCATCCAGTTAAGCTGTAATGTAATTGCGAATTATAAAAGATAAACAACAAACAATGCTGTTAAATAAAAATATTCCGTTTAGTTATGTATTTGGAAAAATAAAGTACGAGGTACTGGTAATTACATTATACGCTACGCTGATTGCCATACTGTATCAAACTTATCATGTAAGCCGCATTACAATACCTATTGCAGTGCCAACAATTTTAGGTACGGTAATATCGCTGCTGCTCGGTTTTAGAAGCAACCAGGCATACGACCGCTGGTGGGAAGCCCGGCACATTTGGGGCGCTATTGTAAATGACAGCCGCACATTGGCAAGGCAGGTAATGAGTTTTACACCGGACAGTAGTTATACAAATGATGGCATCAGCCAGTTTCAGCAAAGAATGATACAGCGGCAAATTGCATGGACGTATTGCCTTGCCAAGCATTTGCGTGGGCAAAAGTCCAGTCACATACTGGAAAAATATCTTACGCCAGATGAACTGCAATATGTACGCAGCACCGATAACAAACCATCAGCATTGCTGGAACTTACCGGCAGGGATTTAAAACTGGCGCTGGAAGAAGGCTGGATAAACCGGTTTCAACAAGTGGAACTGGACAAAACACTCACCCGTTTGTGCGATGCAATGGGTAAATGTGAACGTATTAAGAACACCGTGTTCCCCAGCACATACAGCATGTACATTCATTTTTCACTATTGCTGTTTATTGCATTGCTGCCTTTTGGTGTTATTGAATATTTTGGTTTGTTTGAAGTGCCGCTGGTGGTGGCTATTGCTTCTTGTTTTTTACTGATTGAAAAAATGGCTATTCATTTACAGGATCCATTTGAAAACAAACCAACCGATACACCCATGACGGCCATTGCAAAAAATATTGAAAACAACCTGGATGATTTATACAGCTTGTACAGCAAGGATAAAAACAGCATAGTGCATAATTATGCTGCTGCAGAACGTAATGATGTGGCTGAACATTTACTAAAGGGCAAAGTGTATTTTATTTTATAAAAGCAGTAAGGGTGGGATTAGGGGTTGCAGGCAAACTTTTTTGTATTGCAGCCCCTTATTTTTTAGTTCAATTGTAAAACGAATTTTATTAAACAGCTACAGCTTTTTGTTTTTGCAATGTATGCGGCCTTACCGGGTAATATTATTTACTCCTTATTCAGCAGATAAAACTGAATTGTAATTGCCTGTTAAATTGCATTCAGCCGTTCTTCTTCCAAATCAATTTGATAAAGCTGCATGCGTATCAGTTCTTCATTAATGGCAGGGTCTTTATTCAATTCAGTTAAATATTCACGCTGGCTTTCCAGCATTTCAATAAAAATGGTTTTTGTTTTTTCATTCATCCAGTCTTCCTCTGCCAGTTTTGTTTTTTCTTCCCAGTGCTTTAAAAACAGCTGCAGGCCGGCATGGTCGTGCAGTTCGTTATCGTACTTATTTTTTAAAAAATTGTACACATGTGTTTTAAGGCCCAGTTTAATTTTTCTTTTTGTTTCCTGTTCCTCTTCTTCTGCAAAGGCTGAGAACAGGCCGCTTCTTTTAATAAAATATGGAAGCGTAAGGCCCTGCACCACCAGCGTAAGCAGTATTACCGTAAACGTAATGAAGAGTATAAGATTACGCTGTGGAAAAGCGCTGCCATCATCCAGTGTAACTGGTATGGCCAGTGCGGCGGCTAATGATACCACACCTCTCATGCCCGTCCACCCCAGCAGCAGCGGCATCATCCAGCGCCTTCTGCGGGAGCTGGTTTGTGGCGCAACAGAAGGCCTGAAAATAATGGTTGCAAACATTGCGGCATAGGAGCTGATGATCCTGGCAACAATTAAAACAACTGTAACCAGTACCCCATAACCAATGGCGGTGGATAAGGGGATACCTTCTGCCCGCAACCCGTTTACAATTTCCGGCAGGCCAAGGCCAATTATTAAAAACACAATGCCGTTTAAAATAAATACAAAACTTTCCCACACACTAAAACCTCTTACACGGCTGGTACTGTTTAAAAAAAGTAACCGCCTTGTTGACATAAACAAACCACCTGCCACTACGGCCAGTACACCGGAGCTGTGCAGTTGCTCAGCCACCCAGTACATTGCATAAGGCTCAATAATAGTGAACGCAATATCAGACGGTGCATCTGTTGGCAGTATTTTATGCAGCTTTACAAAAACCCATGCCAGCAATAAACCAACAGCTGTACCGCCAATAACCATCCATAAAAAACTTAGCGCTGCCTGATGCCATATAAACTGCCCGGTACCTACTGCCACCAGCGCAAAGCGGAAAATAATAAGTGATGATGCATCGTTCAGCAGGCTTTCTCCTTCCAAAATGGTAGCGGTGGATTTAGGGATTTTTACAAACTGTGTAATAGCGCCGGTGCTTACCGCATCCGGCGGAGAAACAATACCACCCAATAAAAAACCCAGTACCAAACTAAAACCAGGTATAAAATAATTGGTAGCCACAGCTACGGATAAAGCGGTGAAGAAAACCACCAGGAAAGCAAAGCTGCCTATAATACGCCACCATTTTTTCATTTCTTTAAATGAAACTGACCAGGCTGCTTCAAACAGCAGGGGCGGCAGAAAAATAAAAAATATAAGGTCCGGGTTAATTTTAACCTTAGGTAACCCGGGTATAAAACTAATTAACAAGCCTGCCACCACCAGTAAAATGGGATAAGCAATTTTCAATTTGGTGGCCCACATTTCCAGCAGCACTATAGCCGCAACCATGGCCAGTAAAAAAGGTAAAACAGTATGCATGAATAAAAGGGTTAGCGTTTTAGTTATGTGCCAAATTTATAGAAAGTTTTAATGCTTGCCAACCTGTTTAAACATACCGCATTAATGAAGCAATAAAAGCCGGGGTACTTTTATTTTTTAATGGCACCTGTTTTTGAATTTGTGTATTTGGTAAAGATGTTGTGTTGGCGTTGTATTGTTGCTTCGCTTTTGCACATTGCCTGCCGTGCATACCAAACAACGGCGGCGGTTAGCTAAATTGGATTATACTATCAAAATTATTAAGTGTTGTTGAGTTTTGGTGAACTGCTGATGGTATTGCAGCAAACTGCATGTTGGTGGCAGTGCTATTCTTTCGCTTTGCTTATACTGTCAAGCTTTGCAGCATATTCGTCAAGTAGTCCTGCAATTTTTCCGTGAAATTTTCCTGTGGCAGCACCGTTTCCGTCGGTATTTGTTATATAAAACTTACCTGTTCTTTTTTCTTTGTCAAAGTAAATTACTGAAAATAAACCAGGGTCGCCGCCAAAATGTCCAAAGTTTCCTGTTGGCCCAAAGCTCATTGTAATTCCAATATTGTAATCTCCAAATTCACTTGTGTCCCGTTCAATAAAATTTGCTGCTTTTAATTGTGGCGTAAAATATTCTTTGTAACTCTCTTTAGATAGCAATGTTCCATTTCCTGTAAATCCTTTTAAGAGTTCACAAATATATTTACTCATATCGTTTGGTGTAGTTAACAGCCCGCCATCAGGGTAAGTATTCAAACTGTAATAGGGATATGGTGTTGTTTTGTTTTGATATGTATGTGTATATTTTGAGAAGTCAATAGAATTAAAATTCCAGCCTGACGCTGTCATCTTTAAAGGTTCTAAAATAAATTGTGTTGTAAATTTGTCGTAACTAATTCCTGTTGCCTTTTCTAAAACCAAAGCTGCAAGTGTTGCTCCTGTATTTGAATATTCATAAATTTCTCCGGGTTTGTTTTCTGAAAAGCCATCTTTAAAATACCATTTTCCATTAGGATTGAGAACATTGTTTAAAAATTCTTCAATAGATATTTTTGCAGATGGTGGGTTAAAATGTGTTGGTGAAATGTCTATTTTTAAATTGTTTGCAAGATTGTTTGTGTCTTTTAATACAATTGTTTTTTCCATATAAGCCTTACCATCAATGATAGAAGAAGTATGTGTTGTTAAATGCCTGATTGTAATTGGTATTTCAGGAAACCTGGGATTAAATACTTTGAAAGGCAGGTATTTATTTATTGGGTCGTCCAACTTTAGTTTGCCCAATTCCTGTGCTTTAAGAACCGCAAGTCCTATAAAGGTTTTTGAGACAGAAGCAATATTTTGAATAGTATTCTCCGTGTAACTCTGTTTTGGGTCAATATTAGCTACGCCAAAACCATTTTTATACAAAACCTCTTTGTCATTTGCCAGCGCAACACCAAAGCCATTAAAATCGGTTTCTTTACTAATTGCACTGAGTTTTTCAGTTAGTTCATTTTGTGTTTTAATAAACTCGTCCGTATGTTTTTTGTTGGTTGTTCCGCAGGAAGATAAAAAGAATGTGAAGCCAATTAAGGAAATAAATTTTGTCATATTCAGAATTTGTCACAGTAATACGCTTGAGGTTCAAAAAAGTTACTCTATTGTTATAGGGTATTTGCGTATCGACGACGGTTTACGGCTTGGCGAAGGCAGGGCTTTGAAAACCGTCAGCCAAAATTAAGCATCCCGATAGCTATCGGGATTGATAGAAGTACAGCTGTTCAATTACTTCCATCTGCCCTGCTTTTGCCAAACCGATGTTGTGTGCAGCTTTTATTTTTGCATTTCTTCCATTACCACTTTTGCCATTTGTTTTGAGCTAAAAGGGTTTTGTCCTGTAATTAAATTTCCGTCCATTACCACTTTTGAAGTCATTGGAATAAATGCTTTTTTATAAATCACATTTCTTTTGTTTAATTCTGCTTCAAGGTTGAATGGAACTTGTTTTTTTCTTCTTGCAATACTTTCTTCAAACCAATCAAAACCTGTCAACTTTTTACCTGTTATTAAATAGTCGCCATTAGAAAGTTTTACGTTTAAAAGTCCACCAACTCCGTGACAAATGGCTGCAACTTTTCGTCCACTTTCAAATTGTTTTTGAATAATGGATTGCATTACAGTGTCATTGGGAAAATCATACATTGTTCCGTGTCCACCTGCTAAATAAACCAAATCAAATTTTTCGTTGGCAACAGCTTCAAATGTTTTGCTACTATTTAATTCTTTCATAAAAGCTGAATCTTGGTAATATGTCTTCGTCATTTTGTCTAAGACCATTGGCTTCAAACTTTCAGGGTCAATAGGCACAACACCACCTTTGGGACTTGCAATGGTAATTTCGTAACCCGCTTTTTTTGCTTTGTCGTAAATGTGAGTCAATTCACTCAACCAAAGCCCTGTTTCTAAACCACTTTGGTAGTTGGATACACTGGTAACAATAATTAAAATCCTTATCATCTATTTTGTTCTTTTTTTATTTGTGATATGCCGTTTTCAAAATTGGTAATTTTGAATTTGGGAAATGTTTTTTTGAATTTGTCTGACACAAAAATATTATTAACTTGATAACGGGGCAATAATTCTAAAAGTTCTTTTGCCTTGCTATTGAATAAACTCGCTATTTTGAATTGCCACATTTTTATAATGGCATAGTCAAAGTCTTGTCCATAGATTTTTGATGTTAAATTTATCAATTCTTTATACGTTAGTCTGCTGTCATCGCAAGGCAAATGCCAGGTTTGATTGTAAGCATTAGGTGTGTTGCCAATTAGTGCCATTGCTCTGCTTGCATCGGGTGTCCAAATTAAAGTTCGTTTTGTGTTGTCGCCAATAGGCACTTTTAGTTTTTTATGATTTTTAATGTTGTCAAAAATGAAACTGTTAGTAATGCTTTGCGTTTTATTTGGTCCATAAAATTCTGGTGCTCTGCAAATAACAGCATCAATATTTTTGCTGTTAATTTCGTCTAAAAGCATTGTTGCCATTTTTGCCCTTATTGTTGATTTTCTTCCAACGGGTTCAAAAGGACTTTCTTCTATTTGAGGTTCACTTGTTTTGGCATACATATACGTATTGTCAAAAAATACCAATTTGCAATTATATTTTTTACAGGCTTCAATGATATTTTTCATCATTACAGAAAACTGGTCTTCCCAAAGTTGTGAGTTCATAGGAAGCCCAACTGTCAAATAAGCAATTTCACTTCCTTTTACAGCTTTTTCAGTACCTTCTTTGTCCATTAAATTAGCAGAAAAAAGTTGGTCGCTATCATTTATCGTTTTCGGATTTCTGCTTACCAAACGAATGTCAGTTGTATAATTTCTATGCAACTCTCTTGCTAATTCTTCAGCTATTTGTCCGTTTGCTCCAAGTATGGTCTGCATAATTATTCTGTCTATTGTTGAGTAGGGTGTCGGTTAAAGTTGCACACAACGTTCGAGTATTTGCGAAGGCAGGGAATTCATTGAACGTCCAGCCCGGTACAAATGCCCAATTGAAAATATGTTGCTGAAGTTAAGAACTAAAGCTGGGCTTTGTTCGTCGAGCCCTGAACCGCAGCACAGCAGAATTACCGCTGCTGATTGCTCCAATGCCCAGCCCCACTATTGGCAATACCAATGTTGGTTGATGTTTTTCGTCATGCGATGTTATTGTAATTCTATTCTTACGCTGTCAAACTTTAATTTGTTTGGCGGCATATTGAAATTTATTTGTTTGTCAGTAAATGAAAGTTGTGGGTCAAAGTTGAAACCTTTCATTTCATCTTGAAAAGGAGTAAAGTGTCCACCAGTTTCGCTTTGAAATAAATGTCCTACAATAAAGTCGTAGTCATTTTTAGAAGTTCCAGCAGGTCTACCAATCCATTTTTCGTTCAAGTTAATATTGAAAAACCTCAGCTTTCCTAAACTGTCATACTCTGTTAAGCTTAATAAATAATTATTTGCTTTTTCACTGCTTCCCCAGTATTTGTCAACATGAAAAACTTTAATGCCGTTATTAACTTGCCCATTTGTATAAACTGTCGCTTGAATTGAGTTGCCAATGTGTCTTGCAGAACCTGTCACCCATTTTAAAATGATTGGATGATTTATTGAGGTCAGTCCAACAGCGACTGCGAAAAGAAGAAGCAGTCCAACCACGATTTTTAAAAGTTTACGGAGTGTCATTTTAAAATAGCAACCAACGAGCAGGGCTTTATGCAGGTTGGGAATTAGTATTCCGTCCGCCCACAACCGCTGCTGGTTGAAAAAATAATGTTGAATTTAAGAACTAAAGTTGAGATTTATTCGTCCAGCCCGAACCGCAGCTTGGATTTGCAATTGGCTGATGTTTGCTGGTCATGCCCAACTTGCATAAAACCCAATGTTAGCGGTAGTGCTTTTCTGTCAAGCTAATAGTATCAGCAAAATTAAAAACTTTATATCCGTTAACGACGCTTGTTAAATATAGAGTTTGGTCTTTGTCAGAAAAAGAAACGTCTAAGTTTTGTTTTAAAGGCAAATCCCATTCGTCATAAGTTTTAGCTTCAATTCGATAAGCTAAAAGCGGAAGTAGGCCTACCGTTTTATAAACTTCAATTTTCTTAAGTCGCACTGATGGGTCTGGTCCCCGTCCAATATTTCGTTCTTTATAAATTAAATCATCTGTCAACCATTTTCTTTGGTCTGTATCTAAGTCAATTGAAGCCAATAAAACAAAGAAAAAACCAATTGTTGCTGCTAAATAGCCAATACCAAAGATTGCAAAACGTAGTCCTGTCCCTGTTTTTTTAATGATATTTTTTATAGACGATTGCGTCAACCAAAGTAAAACAGAAACTGTCAAGTAGATGGATGTCACTAAAAACCAATTTAGGTTTTGTGATATTGTAATTATATGTGTAAGCACACCTAATATTACAAGTAAGCTAATTGTACAAAGTGTCCAAACTATTTTCTTCTGTGTTTTTGGAAACGTGTTTGTTTGTCGCACAGCTACCCGTCCAACAATAGGATATAATAGTAAAGATGCTGTTATGTATATGTAGGCTGTCATTGCATTACCGCTAACGTTTGTATTTGCGTCACTTCTTGTTCCATTTTTTATTGAAATCCAATATTTAGTAGAACAAAAGTTAATGCAACTAAGGTAGTAAAATATTTATTTTATTTACGCTTTGGTAAAAGCCCAACAGTGTTATGCCCTTAAAGTAATTGATTAAATTAAGTTTTCTCAAAACTTAATTTAACAGAACAGGTTCGCAACGATGCTGCCATGAAAAACAAATGCCCGTATCTTAACCCTCCTTATGCCCAATATACCTTCTCCATTTATCAATTACGGCTTCCATATCGGCGGGCAGTTCGCTTTCAAAATGCATGGGTTTACGGGTTACGGGGTGTATAAAACCCAGCTCACGTGCATGCAGGGCATGGCGGGGGCAAAGGGCAAAACAATTATCAACAAATTGTTTGTATTTGGTAAACACCGTGCCTTTTACAATGCGGTCGCCGCCATAAAAATCGTCGTTAAACAGGGGGTGGCCAATGTACTGCATGTGTACCCTTATCTGGTGGGTGCGGCCGGTTTCCAGGCGGCACTCTACCAGGCTTACGTAATTAAAATTTTCCAGCACTTTGTAATGGGTAATGGCGTCTTTGCCGTGGTCGCCGTCGGGGTAGGCGGTAAACAGTTTTCTAAAACGCAGGTGGCGGCCCACATGTGCAATTACGGTGCCTTCGGGCTGGTCAAATGTTCCCCATGTTAGCGCAATGTAACGGCGGTGTACGGTGTGGTTAAAAAATTGTTTGGCAAGGTCGCTCATGGCCTTGGGTGTTTTTGCCAATACCAGCAGGCCGGTGGTGTTTTTATCTATGCGGTGCACCATGCCAAAGCGGGGCAGGCTGCTGTCGTCTATTTCAGGGTTTTGTTGTTTTAAATGCCATGCCACACCGTTTATTAAGGTACCATTGGGGTTGCCGCTGCCGGGGTGCACCACCATGCCGGCAGGTTTGTCTATTACCAGTATATCATTATCTTCATACACAATATTCAGTGGTATGTTTTCAGGAATGATGTCGCTGCTTTCGGGGTTGCGGTTATCAAAAACGGTAAGCTTGTCACCGGGTTTTACTTTATAATTGGTTTTAACGGGCTTGTCGTTTACCAGCACCATTTCGTTATCAATAGCCTGCTGAATTTTATTGCGGGTGCCACCTTCAATACGGGTCATTAAAAATTTATCAATGCGCAGGGGCTCCTGGCCACGGTCGATGGTGATGGCGAGTTTTTCGTATAGCTCTTCGGAGTCGGTGAGTTCTATTTCTTCTTCGTTCATGTTCGTTGTTCGTTGTTCGTTGTTCGTTGTTCGTTGGCTTCTTATCTTTGCAAAGTAAACTAATTACAACCGATATGCAGCAGGTGTATTTTAAAGATTTAGGTGTGGTGGAATATAAAACAGCATGGGATTACCAGGAAGCATTGCTGCAACAGAATTTAAAAGTAAAAGCGGCATTAAGAGAACAGGCCACGGTAACTGCGGCTGCTTCTTTACTCACTACTGACGACTCACCACTCACCACCAATCATCATCTTCTTTTTTGCGAACACCCGCCCGTTTACACCTTAGGCAAAAGCGGCAGCATGGATAATGTGCTGATGAGTGAAACGCAACTGGAAGAAAACAACATACAGTTTTTTAACACTAACAGGGGAGGAGATATTACCTTTCATGGCCTGCAGCAAATTGTGGGTTACCCCATTTTAGACTTAGAAAAATTTTATACCGACATTGGTAAATACCTGCGCAACCTGGAAGAAGTAATTATAAACACCATTGCTGAATACGGTATTAAAGGCGAACGCAGCAAAGGCGAAACGGGTGTTTGGATTGAGCCGGGTATTATTGGCAAAGAAAGAAAAATTTGCGCCATGGGTGTGCGCTGCAGCCGCTGGGTTACCATGCATGGTTTTGCACTGAATGTAAATACAGATTTAAGCTACTTTAATAATATTATTCCCTGCGGTATACAAAACAAACAGGTAACATCTATTGAAAAAGAACTGGGGCACAAAGTGGATTATGAGGAAGCGAAGGAAAAGCTGAAACGGAATTTTGAGAGGGTGTTTGAAGTGGAAGTGAGTGATGAGTGAGTGATGAGTGATGAGTGATGAGTGATGAGTGATGAGTGATGAGTGATGAGTGATGAGTGATGAGTGATGAGTGATGAGTGATGAAAAAAATATTTCTGCAAGATGCAACTTTTCTAACTATAGCGTTAATCTGCTATTGTTCATTGTTCATTGTTCATTGTTCATTGTTCATTGTTCATTGTTCATTATTTCCCATTAGGTGGCTGCTGATTTTTTCCATCCTTTGGTACATAGAATTTATTTTTCTCCACCACCTTACCGCTTTCATAAATATCAAAATGGTACCATCCTGCACGAATGAAGTTTACTTTTTCGATAATGAGATAGGAGTCGGTTATTTTGTTTATTTCAAACAGCGGTGTTTCGTTCTCATCAAAAAATTTAACTGTATACTTTTTTGTTTCGGCGCCGGGTAATGCAATAATTACGTTGTTGTCTTTACCGGTGTAAATGCGGCGGCTTGGGTATGTTATAACTTCAATATTGGTTTCTAAAGGGGGAAGTTTTGTTTTGCTTATAATGCCCCCGCTTTTTGCTTTTGAAACATCGGTAGCCGGTTTTGCAATCCAGTTGTCTTTAACTAAAAAAGGATTTAATGGCTCTGCTGTAACTATGCCGCCTGAACCGGCAGCACCGGCTTTTGCTGTATCTGTTGCTGCAACTTCGGGTATCACCTCTTTTACAGGCCGTGCAATTTTACTAAATACATAAGTGCCGCCCTCAAACGAAACAAACACCCGGTAATACATTTTATTGTAAGGTGGTTTTACATCGGCATAACCATTTTCTATATTCTGCGGATTTAAAACACTGCCAATGGTGCTGTAATTTTTAAGACTATCGTACGAACGCTGAATACTGATATTGGCCACAGGCATTTTATACCCGTTTACCCAGCTTACAATTATTTGCCCGCTAATATTTTTTACGGTAATCTCCGGCAGGGTTTCCTGTGCAGCCGCTTTAAGCGCTAATAAGGATATTGCTATGGTAAGTAAAAAAGAACGCTTCGGCATATTATAAATAACGCAGGTAAGCTGTTTTAATTTTATTGGCAAATATAAAGCGATGTTAACAAATCAATACGTTAAACTGTTCTTTGGTAAAGACAAATTGCCCTGCAATCCACCGGTGTGAAGGCATAAAACATTGCTGCCGGGCGCAAAATATCCCTGTTTAATTTTATCTGTAATGGCATACATCATTTTAGCCGTGTACACAAAATCGGTGGGTAGTTGGTGCTGTCGCCACAGTTCATTCATAAAAGAAATGAGTTCGGGAGTTTTTTTAGCATAGCCGCCAAAGTGGTATTCATCAAAAACCTGCAGTTGATTTTTATTAAAGCAGTTGTTAGTACAAACGCTGATGCGTTGCTCAATATCTTCCATGCCTTTTAATACAGGCACACAAACTACAGTTTCGTTTGTTGCACCCATCAATATTCCTGCTGCGGTGGTGGCGGTGCCAGCGGCTGTACATATATGAGTGTAAGCTTCCGGCTTTATTAATTGATGAATTAATACAGCGCCATTGGCACCTTCTGTACCATAGCCGCCTTCGGGTATAATGGTACACTCCCCGTAATTATTTTTTAATGTTTGTATAAAACTGCTGTCTTCTTTTTCTGCATACTGCTGTCGGGAAATAAATTGTAATTGCATGCCGTTGTTCATGCAAAACTGCAATGTATGCGAAAGCAGTTTTGGTTGTTCTCCTCTTACAATTCCTGTACATTTTATACCTGTAATTTTGCATGCGTAAGCCGTGGCAGCAAGGTGATTGGAGTAAGCCCCGCCAAAGGTTATAATGCTTTTGTATTGCGAAGCCATTGCTTCTTTTAAAAAGTAATGCAGCTTAAATATTTTATTGCCCGATACTGCAGGATGAATTTTATCCAGCCGCAGTACCGATACCTGCACTTTATTTTCCGTGTAAGCGCCGGCTTTCAAAATATCAACAGGTGTATGTAAAATATTAAAAAGCATTTGTTGTTTTATAGTATTTTCGCTCTGCAAAAATCAGTTTTAATTTTTCAACTTTAATTATAAAATATTAATGCAACCTACATTATTAATTTTAGCAGCAGGAATGGCAAGCCGTTATGGCAGTATGAAACAAACACAGGGTTTTGGCCCCGCAGGCGAAACTATTATGGAATATTCAATTTACGATGCTATACAGGCTGGCTTTGGCAAAGTGGTATTTATAATCCGTAAAGATTTTGCCGAAAGTTTTAAAAGCAACTTTGAGCCCAAACTGGCCGGTAAAATAAAAACAGCATACGTGTACCAGGAAATGGATTACTTTCTGAATGGTGAACCAGTACCCGAAGGCAGAACAAAGCCCTGGGGAACCGGGCATGCTGTATTATGTGCCAAAGATGCTATTAACGAACCTTTTGCTGTAATTAATGCAGATGATTTTTATGGCAGGGATGCGTTTGTAAAGGCAGCTGCTTTTTTAAAAAATGAATGTTCGGAAAAAAAATATTCTATTATTGGTTATGAGCTTGCCAAAACCTTAAGCGACCATGGTACTGTAAGCCGCGGAGTTTGCCAGGTAGATGCCGATAATAATTTAGTAAGTATTAAAGAGCGTACTAAAATTTACAGGGAAGGAAATACTATTGTGTATGAAGATGGTGATGGCAAACATGAAGTGCCTTTTGATTCAAGTGTGTCTATGAATTTTTGGTGTTTTCACCAGGCATTGTTTGGTACAACAGAAAAGCTTTTTCACCAGTTTGTAAAAGAAAATCAGCATGATATTAAGGCCGAGTTTTTTATTCCTATACTGGCAGAAGATTTTATGCATACGCATCACGGGCATATAAAAGTAATTCCCTGCTCTTCTCAATGGTTTGGTGTAACCTATAAGGAAGATGCACCGGTGGTAAAAGCAAGTATTGATAAACTGGTGGCCGATGCGGTTTATCCTCCTTCATTGTGGAATTAATTAAGCAATACCGCCATGAGTCATCAGCACCAGGATATTTTTGAAAGCCGCAAACAGTTTCAATTAGAAAGAATCATACTTTTTAGTGATGCTGTTTTTGCCATAGCCATTACATTATTGGTTATTGAAATTAAAGTGCCGGAGTTTGAAGGCCCTGTTACGCAACAGATGCTTGCACATGCCTTGTTAGAAAAACTGCCCGATATTATTGGCTTTGTTATAAGCTTTGCAGTTATTGGCCAGTTTTGGACGAACCACCACAGGTTGTTTGGTTATGTTAAAGACTATTCGCCGTGTTTGATGTGGTTAAACCTGCTTATGCTTTTCTGGATTGCAATGATGCCATTTTCCACTTACCTTAATATGAAATACGGTAACCTGGATATTACCTGGTGCTGGTATTGTATCAATCTTACGCTTATCGGGCTGTCAATATATCTTTTATGGCGTTATATAGGCAGGCATCCTCATTTATGCACAATGGCAAACGATAAAACGTTTATGAGGTATGCTTATAAAAGATCTATAATTGTTAGCCTTATTTTTTTAAGTGGCGGGCTGCTTACGTTTGTGTCATGGCTGCCTGTAAAATGGGCATCAAGGTTTATATTCTTTCTTATTTTTCCTGCACTTGGTATTTTAAAAAGAAGGAGTTTAAAGCAAAATAAAAAAGCAGCGGCTGTATAACCACTGCTTTGCACCATTTTCACTTTTTGCTCAAAGTGCGGTGTTAGTAACTCTTAATAAGGAAAACACAGCTGTTAACTTTCGTTACCTGGTCTTCACGTATCAGTTTCTTTATTGTATTGGTGTTGCTTAATTTAATATCACTGTATTCCTGTGATTTTTTAAGGCTTTCCACTGCATTAAAAATGTACATGGATTTAACTGCAAATACTGCACCGCCTTCAAACTTATTAGTTAAAATACCTATCACGTCGCCATTTTTATTTAATACAGGGCCACCGCTGTTGCCATGGTCGGCTGCAATAGATATCTGGTAACTAAGGGTATCACTTTTATAACCGGTTTCGCTGCTTAAATATCCTTCACCATACACAATTTCATCTTTAGGATAACCCAGTGTATAAACCGGTTCGGCCAGTTTCACTTTTTTATTAAGGCTGTAAGGCAGAGAAGATAATGGTTTAAAATCCCTGTCATCAATTTTTAATACCGCAATATCACGCTGGTCATCTTTGGTGCAGATTTTTGCCAATAATTGCTGGCCTTTATCGTTGGTAACAATAATTTTCTGGCCTTTTAAAACATGCGCATTGGTAATTAAATAACCACTGCCATCAATTAAAAACCCTGTGCCACCAGATTTGGGTGCAATGCCCGGTTCAATCTTAATTTTATTTTGCACTTCGTTTAATGCCTGGTTGGTATTGCGAAGGTCATTTTTAGTATTTGCCAAATCCCTGGTTAATTGCTCCAGCTGTGGATTTGCTTTGTTGTTATTATACAGCGTTGAAAGCCCCATTGAAACAACCGATATAATACCTGCTATACTGGCTGCCACTGCAACGGTGCGTTTGTGACGGTTCCATAAATAAACCAATTTAGCTTTACCGGCTAAAACAGGCTTTTTAATTACACCCTCTTCAGTAAGCTTAACTTGTGCTTCGTGCAGGTTGTGTTTAAAGCTTTTTGAGTTGCCGTAGCTGCTTAATTCGTTTAAAAAATAGGAGTGTTCCACCATTAGCTGGTCTACTTCAGGATTGCTTTTGCGTAAATCCTCAAAATAAACTTTCTCCTGTTCAGACATTTCGCCTCTCAGGTACCGTTCTGCTGCTTCAAGTAATAAAATGTCGTCCATAATTATTGTCCGTTTTTATATTGCGCAAAAAATAGTTTTTTCAACCGCATCAGGCACTTGTATTTCTGGGTTTTGGCATTATCTGCATTGGTATATCCAAACTCCATTGCTATTTGCTGCATGTGCTTTTTTTGTACGTAATAAGCATCCAGCAGGCTTTTACAAGGCTCCCCAATTTTACTCATGGCTGTTTCCATTAATGTAAAATCGGCATCTTTCTTTTCATGTAACTCAATATCTTCTTCCACAGGTACCGTTTCTTCCAGTTTATCCATATATCCATTGCTGTACCGCTGCATCTGGCTCAGTTTTTTAAGCCACAGGCGCCTGCAAACTGAATAAATATATGTTTTAATCTGGCTGGTAAGCTCAAACTCAGGAGACTGTGCTTTTTCAAAAAGCACAATCATTGCTTCCTGAAAAATGTCTCTTGCATCGTCAGTTCCGCCATTGTTGTTGAGGATAAAAGCCTGAATGGTATTGTAATTCTCCTTGTAAATATGCTCAATTGCCTGTTTATCATTGGCAGCCAATCCTTTCAACAACCGTTTTTCTTCATCTAAATTGCTCACCCGGTAAATATTAATACGTGTATAAATTATTGGTAACCCAAAACAACGAAAAAAAAATTATAAAAAATCCGGGTTACCTTTTTTAAATCGGTGTATAAATTGGAAATTATAATTTTAAAAATTAAACAAACACCAATGAAAAAAGTAATTTTAGCGTTAGCAGTGGTAGCATTCTTCACTGCATGTAATTCTGGCGAAGCAACTGATGCTGCAAAAGCTGCTGATTCTGCAAAAGCTGCTGTTGATTCTACAGTAAAAGCTGTTGATTCTACAGTAAAAGCTGTTGATTCTACAGTTAAAACTGTTGATTCTACAGTTAAAGCTAAGGTTGATTCAGCTGTTAAAAAATAAGCTCTGCAATCAATTCCCGGCACCGGTTGCCTGATTTATGCCGGTTAATTATAAATTTTTTAAGATTACAGGCAATCTATTAGAGTCCCTCTTAATTTCTAAGAGGGATTTTTTTGTTTGTTTAATAAAGATGCTGTACTTTTGAATCCTGATGAACAAAAACAACGCATATACCTGGTTTTATTTTAGCTACTATTTTACCAATAGGCCGGGATGCTTTTGTTAACACTGAATAATAAACAGACTAACATATAAAGAATCCCGGCTCAAAAGGCCGGGATTTTTGTTTTAAGATGGCGTTATGATAAAAAAAGTTTCAATACAGGGGTTTGAAGGCAGCTTTCACCAGGTGGCAGCAAGGCAGTTTTATGGTAAAGCCACCGAAGTGGTTTGTTGCGCCACATTTAAAGAGGTAATTAAAATTGCTGAAGATAAAAAACAAAGTAATGGCGGCGTAATGGCTATTGAAAACTCGATTGCCGGCAGTATTTTACCCAATTACAACCTGCTTTTAAAAAGCAAACTTAAAATTGTGGGTGAAATTTACCTGCAGATAAAACAAAACCTGTTGGTAAACCCCGGCGTAAAATTGAGCGATATTAAAGAAGTACACAGTCACCATATGGCTATACAGCAGTGCTTCGGCTTTTTAGATAAATACAACTGGAAACTGGTGGAAACAGAAGATACGGCTTTAAGCGCCAAACATATTCACCAGCACCGCAGCAAACATATTGCTGCCATTGCCAGCAAACTGGCCGCTGAGTTATATAGCCTGGATGTGATTGCTCCCAATATTCATACGCTTAAAAATAATTACACCCGTTTTTTAGTGCTGCAGCGTATTGAAGAAGCGCAGGAAGTAAATGATGCGGATAAAGCATCTATCAATTTTTTTACCGACCACTCAAAAGGAAGTTTGGCCAAAGTGCTTACTAAAATTGCAGATGCAGGCATTAATTTATCAAAGCTGCAAAGCATGCCCATACCCGGCAGCGATTTTAAATATTCTTTTCATGCCGATTTGGAGTTTGCGGATGTGGAGCAATTAAATACAGTGGTAAAGTCGGTTAAAAATATAACGGAAGAGTTGACAGTGTTAGGCATTTACAAGAATGGAAAGGGAGTAAATTAGTGTAATTAGTAAATAATTAGTGTCATTAAAAAATTAATGGAAACAGCAAAAAGATTAGAAGGTATTGGTGAATATTATTTTTCTCAAAAACTGAGGGAGATTGACACATTAAATAAAGAAGGTAAAAATATTATTAACCTGGGTATTGGCAGCCCTGATTTGCCGCCACACCCGGATGTAATTAAAGTTCTGCAGGAGGAAAGTGCTAAACCTAACACACATGCATACCAAAATTACAAGGGAAGCCCCGTGTTGCGTAATGCAATAAGCAAATGGTATAAAAAATGGTATAATGTTGAGTTGAATGCAGACACTGAAATATTACCACTGATAGGCAGTAAAGAAGGCATCATGCATATATGTATGACCTATTTGAATGAAGGTGATTTTGTGCTGATACCCAACCCGGGTTATCCCACCTACCGAAGTGCAGCCACTATTGCCGGTGGTAAATGTTTGGAGTATACATTAACAAAAGAAAACAACTGGTTTCCTGATTTTAAAGAAATAGAAAAGAGTTTGCACTTGAACAGGGTTAAGCTGATGTTTGTAAACTATCCGCAAATGCCAACCGGCCAGTTGCCCACTAAAGAAATGTTTGTTGAGTTAATTGCATTTGCAAAAAAATATAACATACTGCTGGTGCATGATAATCCTTACAGTTTTATTTTAAATGATAATCCATTTAGTTTATTAAGCCTTGATGGAGCGAAAGACTGTGCGATTGAATTAAACTCGTTAAGCAAAAGCCAGAACATGGCAGGCTGGCGTGTGGGTATGTTATGCGGAGCAAAAGAACGCATTGATGAAGTGTTGCGCTTTAAAAGCAATATGGATAGTGGAATGTTTTTGCCATTGCAATTAGCCGCTGCAAAAGCATTGGAACTGGAACAGGACTGGCATGATGCACTGAACGGAATTTATAAAAAGCGCAGGGAAAAAGTATTTGAACTGCTGCGTTTATTAAACTGTGAATTTGATACTACACAGGCTGGTATGTTTGTTTGGGCAGCTATACCTTCAAATTATAAAGATGGTTACGAAGTAAGTGATAAAGTGTTGTACGGGGCCAATGTGTTTATTACTCCCGGCGGAATTTTTGGGAGTGCCGGCAATAAATATGTTAGAGTGAGCTTGTGTACTAAGGAAGAAAAGTTTGATGAAGCTATAGAAAGAATAAAAACACAATTAAATTAAAATGGTAGTTACAGTAATTGGTGTGGGTTTAATTGGTGGTTCAATGGCGCTGGCATTGAAGGAGAAAGGTATTGCCAAAAAAGTAATTGGTGTGGGCCGCAATGCTGTAACCATACAAAAAGCTATTGACCTTGGAATAATTGATGAAGGGTTATCATTGGAAGAAGCGGTAAAGCAAAGTGATTTTATTTATGTTTCTATACCTGTAGATGTTACAATACCTGTTATGCAGCAGGTAATGGATTTAATTACCGATAAACAAATTGTGGCAGATGCCGGTTCCACAAAATTTGCATTGTGCGAAGCATTGAGAAACCACCCGATACGTAAGCAGTTTGTGGCCACACACCCCATGTGGGGTACAGAATACAGCGGCCCGGAAGCAGCAGTACGTGGTGCATTTGCAGGAAGAGCTTGTGTAATTTGTGAAAAAGATAAAAGCAGTGCAGCCGCTTTAAAACTGGTGGAAGATATTTACAAAGCGGTAAACATGCACATTATTTACATGGATGCAGAAAGCCATGATGTACATGCGGCGTATGTAAGCCATATATCACACATTACTTCTTTTGCATTGGCAAATACGGTGCTTGAAAAAGAAAAAGAAGAAGATACCATTTTTGAAATGGCCGGTGGTGGTTTTGAAAGTACGGTGCGTTTGGCAAAAAGCAACAGTGCTATGTGGGCACCCATATTTATGCAGAACAAAGAAAATGTGCTGGATGTTTTGAATGAACACATAAGCCAGTTGCGTAAGTTTAAAGCAAGTTTGGAAAAGGAGAATGTAGAATATTTAACAGAGCTGATGGAGAATGCAAACAAGATTAAACGAATTTTAAAATGATTTTTAGAGAAGCAAATACAAACGATATAAAACAAATACAGGTTGTACGCAATTCAGTTAAAGAAAACGTATTGAGCAATCCGGGTCTGGTTACGGACAGGGATTGCGTAGAGTATTTAACACTGCGTGGAAAAGGCTGGGTTTGTGAAGAGGATGGCATCATTATTGGTTTTGCCATTGCCGATTTAATTGATAATAATATCTGGGCATTGTTTATTCACCCGGATAATGAAGCGAAAGGCATTGGCAAAAAATTACACGACATAATGCTGGGCTGGTACTTTGAACAGAAAAAGGAAAATGTTTGGTTAAGCACAAGTCCTAACACAAGAGCAGAAAAATTTTACCGCCTGCAAGGCTGGAGGGAAACAGGTGTTTATGGAAAAGGCGAAATAAAATTTGAAATGAGTAAAGAGGAATGGAGTAATGCAAAAACAATTGACATAACAGGCCGAAAACAGTTATTGCAAAACATAGACGAAGATGATAGAAGAACTAATGTTGAACGGAGCGACGCCACTGAAGTAAAATAGAATTACAAAAGTTGACTAACAAAAAATTTAATAATTACAATCATGCAAACACAAACAACATCCACAAAAGAATTAATCCAGGAAAAATGGAACAAGCGCCCATTAATCATTAGCGGGCCCTGCAGCGCAGAAACTGAAGAACAGGTTTTAGAAACCGCCACACGCCTTGCCAACACCGGCAAAGTTGATGTATTGCGTGCCGGCATTTGGAAACCACGTACCAAACCTGGTTTGTTTGAAGGCATTGGCACAAGAGGTTTAACATGGCTGGCACAGGCTAAAAAAATTACGGGCTTGCCAACTACTGTTGAAGTGGCTACTGCAAAACATGTGGAAGATGCTTTGCATTTTGATGTGGATATGCTTTGGGTGGGTGCCCGTACCACAGTAAATCCGTTTAGTGTGCAGGAAGTGGCAGATGCATTAAGAGGTGTTGATATTCCTGTGTTAATTAAAAACCCGATTAATCCTGATTTGGAATTGTGGACAGGTGGTATTGAACGTTTGCAAAAAGTTGGATTGAAGCAAGTGGGTATGATTCACCGTGGGTTTTCAAGTTATGGTAATACTGAATTCAGGAATGCGCCCATGTGGCATTTGCCTATTGAAATGAAAAGGCGTTTTCCGGAAATGTTATTGATTTGCGACCCCAGCCATATTTGTGGCAACAGGCACATGCTGCAGGATACTGCACAAAAAAGTATTGACCTTGATTTTGATGGTGTGATGATTGAAAGCCATATTGACCCCGATAATGCATGGAGCGATGCCAAACAACAAATTACTCCTGAGCGTTTGGCAGAAATGTTAAGTGCATTGGTTTGGCGTAATGAAAATACGGATGCCACTGAATTTGTTACAGCATTGGCTAAATTGCGTGAGCAAATTAACCACCTGGATGATGAACTGATGACGATTTTAAGTCAGCGTATGAAAATTGCAGATAAAATTGGCCAGTATAAAAAAGACAATAACATTACCATTTTACAAACTAACCGCTGGAACGAAATTTTAGAGAAAGCATTTGTAAAAGGCGATAAGCTGGGATTAAGCAAAGAGTTTATCACTAAATATTTTGATGCAATACACTTAGAAAGTATCGGCCACCAGAACAAAATAATGAACAGTTGATAGAACGCTGATTAAACAGATGAACACAGATTTTTTATGATAAAAGTTGAAAATACTTTTTCCGAAAAAAAAGTAGCTTATTATTTTGATGCAGATTTTTCATTGCTGTATGAATTGACCGAACAGGCCAATACCATTTTAATTACAGATGAAAACGTTTTTAAACTGCATGAAAATAAATTCAGCGGCTGGAAAACGATTGTTATAAAAGCCGGAGAGGAGCATAAGCAACAAAGCACTGTTGATTTTATCATTAGTGAATTAATAAGACTGGAAGCTGAGCGTAAAACATTTATTGTGGGTGTTGGTGGCGGCGTGGTTACGGATATTACAGGTTATGCCGCCAGTATTTATATGCGTGGGTTAAAGTTTGGTTTTATTCCCACAACCATATTGGCAATGGTGGATGCTTCCATTGGCGGAAAGAATGGTGTAGATGCCGGCGTGTATAAAAACTTAGTGGGTTTAATTAAACAACCTGAATTTTTATTGTTTGATTACAGCATGCTGCAAACATTACCCAACGAACAATGGATAAATGGTTTTGCAGAAGTAATTAAACATGCCTGCATAAAAGACGCCAGCCTGTTTGCCATTCTGGAAAAACATACACTGAATGATTTTAAGCAAAATCAAAAATTACTGGCAGAGCTGATTAAAACCAATGTAAATATAAAAACAGCAGTAGTAGTGATGGATGAATTTGAACAGGGCGACCGTAAGCTGCTGAACTTTGGACATACCATTGGCCACGCCATTGAAAACATGCATGAATTGTTGCATGGCCATGCCATTAGTATCGGCATGGTGGCAGCCTGTAATTTATCAGAACAAATGGCGGGGCTGCATTTTGATGAAGCAAAACGCATTGTGTTGTTGCTGGCAAAATATCATTTACCTGTTGCTATTGAAACAGACTACGAAAAAGTTTTTGAAGTGCTGAAGATGGATAAAAAGCGTGCAAAAAACGAAATGAATTTCATCCTGCTTACAAAAATTGGCAACGCTGTTATACAACCCATACCATTAGACATACTGCACAAGCAGCTAAAAGAAATTTTATAGTGAAGGCAATAATACAACCCTCGGTAGTTAAAGGAACCATTACAGCACCCACCAGTAAAAGCAGTATGCAGCGTGCCTGTGCTGCGGCGCTGCTGCATAACGGCACAACAATAATTAATAACCCCGGAAGAAGTAATGATGATTTAGCGGCGCTGGATATTATTCAGAAATTAGGTGCTGTTGTAAAAGAAAATGAAGACGGTTCATTAACAATAACAGGCAGCGAATCCTTAGTGTCTTCGAAAGTCCTCTCCACGGGAGGGGATTTAGGGGGGGCTGCTATTAATTGCGGCGAAAGCGGTTTGTCCATACGTATGTTTACACCCATTGCCGCATTAAGCAATCAAGCCATTATTATAAATGGTACCGGCAGTTTGGTAAAACGCCCTATGAATTTTTTTGATGAAATTTTTCCAAAACTGGATATTGAAATTTCATCTAACAATGGTTATTTGCCCATACAAATTAAAGGGCCGTTGCAGGCAAATGCTATTACAATTGATGGTTCATTAAGTTCCCAGTTTTTAACAGGTTTATTATTTGCATTTGCAAAAGCAGTTAAACAACCTGTAACTATAACAGTAAATAATTTAAAGAGCAAACCTTATATCGATTTAACGCTGCAGGTAATGCAGCACTTTGGGTATAAGGTTGAAAATAATAATTACGAATCATTCACTATTCACCCTGTCAACTTTCAATCATCAGCAATCAGCTATACGGTTGAAGGCGACTGGAGCGGTGGTGCATTTTTATTAGTGGCAGGCGCTATTTGCGGTAACACCGTTATTAAAGGACTGGATGTTTTTTCAACACAGGCTGATAAGGCGATGCTGCAGGCACTGATAGATTGTGGTTCAAATATTTCTATCCAGGAAAAGGAAATCTCATTCAACGCCCCTTTAGGGGATGGGGGTAAAGCCTTTCATTTTAATGCTACTGACTGCCCGGATTTATTTCCGCCATTGGTTGCATTAGCATCTTATTGCAACGGTACCACAGCAATAACTGGCGTAAGCCGCTTAGCACATAAAGAAAGTAACCGTGGTTTAACCTTGCAGGATGAATTTGCAAAAATGGGTATTGAAATAATTTTGCAGGATGATTTAATGCTGGTGAAAGGCGGCACAGGTGTAAAAGGTGCTGCGGTACACTCACGGCACGACCACCGTATTGCAATGGCTTGTGCAGTTGCTGCATTAAAAGCAGATGGAGAAACAACGATTGAAGAAGCAGAGGCAGTAAATAAATCGTACCCTGATTTTTATGAGCATTTGCAGTTGTTAAATGCAAGTGTAACTTTGACTAATTAATTTTTCAGTATGAATTCTTTCGGCCGTTTATTCCGTGTACATATTTTTGGCGAATCGCATGGCGAGTGTGTGGGCATAACTGTTGATGGTTGCCCTGCAGGATTATCATTATCGCCGGAAGATTTGCTGGCAGATTTAGAAAGAAGAAAAGGTGGTAAACAAAAAGGCGCCACACCAAGGCAGGAAGAAGATTATCCCATTTTTAAAAGTGGTGTGTTTAATGGAAAAACAACGGGCTTTCCTATTACTATTTTGTTTGAAAATAAAAATACACGAAGCGAAGATTATAATAAACAACGCAGCATTCCACGCCCGGGCCATGCAGACTGGGTAGCACATCAAAAATTTGGCGGTAATGAAGATTACCGTGGCGGTGGCCATTTTAGTGCAAGGCTTACAACAGGTATTGTTGCCGCAGGTGCTATTGCAAAAAAACTAATGCCGCAAATTACTATTGCTGCTGCGGTTACATCTATAGCAGGCGAAGCTGATTTAGAAAAAGGTTTGCAAAAAGGAATTGATGCGAAGGATTCTGTTGGCGGTATTATTGAATGTAAAGCAAACGGTTTGCCTGTTGGTTTAGGCGAGCCTTATTTTGATTCTGTCGAATCTGTACTTTCTCATATTTTATTTGCAATACCAGCGGTGAAGGGAGTGGAGTTTGGAAGTGGTTTTGCCGCAGCAACCATGTTTGGCAGCCAGCATAATGATGCTATTGAAAATATGGAAGGCAAAACAAGAACCAATCATGCAGGTGGCATTGTTGGCGGCATCAGTAATGGCAATGAACTTGTTTTTCGTTTGGCAGTAAAGCCAACATCATCTACGCCAAAAGAGCAAAACAGTTTAAATTGGGATACAGGCATTACAGAAGATTTTTCTATTAAAGGCCGACACGATTTATGCGTTGCATTAAGAGCACCTGTAATTGTGGAAGCAGTAACGGCATTGGTGCTGGCAGATTTTATGTTGCTGCAACAGCAAATTAAAAGAGTAATAGAATAAAACTACCTTTTAGTTTTTTTAATTTTCGCTTTTGGTTTTTCCTTCAGCATTTCAAAGGGAATATTTAACAACTCATATTCTTTTGCGTTAGGTAAATAATAATGCCACCATTCGGTATCCAATGCTTTAAAACCGTGTTGCTCCATAATGTTTTTTAGCAGTAAACGGTTTTGTAAAACAGCTTCAGGTAAATCAATAAATGCATGATGAGCCGTATCACTAAAATTATCAAAGCCCGTGCCCATATCCAGTTCTTCCTTTGTAGCAAGATTAATAATCGTTAAATCAACCGCCACACCACGGTTATGTCCGCTTCCTTTTTTTGGGTCGGCAGCATAACGGTCATCCTGTACAGGTTCCCACATTTTTTCTGTAACACTGTAAGGCCGGTAAGCATCAAAAATTTTTAAACCTAAACCTTGCTTGCTTAATTCTTTTTCAATAACACGTAATGAGTCTGCTGCAGATTTGCGCAAATAAGTTGTCTTAATTGCAGGATACAGTTGCTGCTGCATAAAATTATTTTCGCCTGCATAACGCAAATCTAAAACAATGCCCGGCACATATGCTTTTATATCCACCATTTGCTTAGCAGTGTTTTTACCTGTTGTTTTTTGCAGCATTTTTACGTTATCAATCACCCACAAACCGTATTTATTTAAAACAGTGTCCTGCGACTGGCAGAAATGCGGTGTTAATAAAAAAACAATGCAGCAAACTGTCTTAAATTCAGCCCTATGTATTATCTTGTTTATATAATTAACTGCTTCAATCATCCTCAGGAAAATTAAGTACCCGTTAAATTACAACTATTCTGCCTTGTATATGCAAAACACCAGAAACCCATACCTGCTTCTTACACTTATTACAGTGCTGTTATTTGTTATTGCATGTAACAATGCAGAAAAAAGCAAGACCACTAATGTTGTAAGCGATCCTGACGACATGAATGATAAAGCTGCAGAAACGATACAAAGCGCACTGGAATCTGCATTAAAAAATAATGGGAAAATTGATGATACCATCAGCTTAAACCTGTCTGCTGCTGTAAGCAGTTTTTACACTGCCGGTAAGTACCAGCCAATATGGAGCAGTAAAGAAAAATGGCAGCCGCTTGCGGATTCATTGTATAATCTTATTGCTAATGCAGAGCAGGAAGGGCTTTTTCCCAAAGACTATCATAATAAAAATTTACAGTCGCTAAAAACAAAACTCGATAAAGATTCAGTAAAAAGAATGGATGCCGTGTTGTGGGGCAAAGCAGATGTAATGCTTACAGATGCTTTTATGCGTATTATAAACGATTTAAAATATGGCCGCCTCAAAGCTGACAGTACTTCGCTAAACCCTGATTCTGCATTGGTAAACAATTTTTTTGTAAAAAACCTTACTACACTCACCACTCAAAAACAATTTGGCAGCCTGCTGGCATCATTGCAGCCACAGCATAAAGGTTATTGGGAATTAAAGAAGGGAATAAAAAGTTTTTTAGACAGTATGGATCGCCGCACATATACTTACGTTACATATCCATACAAAAAAGGTGATGCAAAAGATTCTCTTTTCTTTTTAAAAACATTTCAAAAACGCCTGGCAGAAAGTGGTATAACAACCGGAGCAAAATTGCCCGATTCTGCACAGCTAAGTGAAGCTGTAAAAAAATATCAAAAGCAAAAAGGAATAAAAACAGACGGTAAAATATCTTCCTCACTTATAAAAGTAATAAACACCAGCGATGCAGAACGATTTAAACGCATTGCTATAACGCTGGACAGGTACAAACAATTACCTGCCAAATTACCGCAGCAATATATCTGGGTAAATATTCCGGCATATTATTTATGGGTTATAGATAATGATACGGTGGCGCTTGAGTCTAAGGTTATAACGGGCAAGCCCGATACAAGAACACCGGTGCTTACCAGTGAGATAACAGATATGATAACTTATCCTACCTGGACGGTGCCCACCAGTATTATTGCAAAGCAATATTTACCAAAACTTAAAAACAATCCCGGTTATTTAGCAAGGCTGGGCTTGCGCCTGGTAAATAGTAAGGGAGAAGCCATTGATGCGTACAGTGTAAACTGGAGCAAATATTCTAAAGGCATTCCTTATAAAGTAATGCAGGGCAGTGGCGATAATAATGCATTGGGCGTTTTTAAATTTAATTTTAATAACCCGTATGCTGTTTATTTGCACGACACTAACCAGCGTTATCTTTTTAAAAACGGTTCAAGGGCATTAAGCCACGGTTGTGTACGGGTGCAGGAGTGGGAAAAGCTGGCATTTTATATTGCACGCAATGATAGTATTAAAGCAAAACCAACTGATACCTTGCGATATACCGCAGATTCAATTAAAAACTGGATTGCAGTTAAAGAGCGCCACAGGATGGATGTAAAAAACAGGATCCCTATTTACATAAGTTATTTCAGCTGTGAAGGTAAAGACGGGAAAATAAAATTTTATGAAGATATTTATGGCGAAGACAAAGCACTGAGAGAAAAATATTTTTCTGATAAATAATTACTTTGCTTAACCAATATAATGCTTGCATGAAACCATTTTTTTATAAACTGCCATTAAAGTACACACTGCCGCTTCTGTTTGTTTTTTGCCTCTTGTTACTGGCGGGCAGCAATTTAAATGCGCAAACTGCCGATACCGCAGTTAAAACATCTGCAAAAACAAAACGGGTGTTTTACGGGCAAGCCAGTTTTTATGCCAGTAAATTTCACGGCCGCAAAACTGCTAATGGCGAAATATTCGATCAAAAAAAGTTTACCTGCGCCTGCAATGTACTGCCATTAGGAACCTGGATTAAAGTAACCAACCTGCGCAACGGCCGCACAGTTATTGTTAAAACAAACGACCGGCTGCACCCTAAAATGAAACGTATTGTAGACCTTACCCGGGCTGCTGCAACTAAACTGGGCTTTATTTCGTCTGGGGTTACACGGGTAAAGGTGGAAGTTATAGGTAAAAAGGCGCCCTGAAGCGGCTGATTTTATCGCTGTAATTTGCTGTTTTGCATATATTAAGCTTTCATAACATTGTGAGTAATTTATTTCATGTTTTGCCCCTAAGCAAGTAATTTTGCCACCATTAAGTAAACTAACAAATATGAAGAAAATCTTATTAGCATTATTGGCAGCAGCATTGTTTACAACCGGCTACAGCCAAAATGACTTTAAAAAGCGCCCGGCAATTGGGGTGCATTATGTTTTAAATGACTTTAAAACAGCCGCTGCCCTGCGTTCTACCAGCCTGGCAAATGTTATAAATTCTAAGCAGTACAATAAAGTAAAAAATATGGCTGCAGGCCTTGGTGCAAGTTACCTGCAGGGTATTTCTAATAATGTTGATTTTGAAGCAGGATTATCAGGCTCTTTTGTAGATTATCCTGTTCCCAATAAACCTTTAACTGGTCAGAGTAATTTACTGCTTGAAGGTGTTGGTGGAGTAAACGTAAAATTAGTGTCAGATAAATATTGGGTGAGCCCTTATATAAGTTTAGGTTTGGGTGCTGCAAAATACAAAGGCTATTATTCTGCTTTTGTACCAGCAGGTGTGGGCTTACAGGTAAATCTTTTTGATGAAGCCTTTATTTTGATAAACAGCCAGTACCGTATGCCAATAACTGAAAACGGTGCTTATCACTTATTTCACAGCTTTGGTATTGCCGGTAATATTGGCAAACCAAGGGTAACTGTTGTACCTCCGCCGCCACCACCACCAGTTGTGGAAAAGCCAAAAGATACTGATGGGGATGGTATTATTGATGCAGAAGACAAATGTCCTACAGTAGCAGGTATTGCTTCATTGCAAGGTTGCCCCGATAAAGATGGTGACGGTATTGCTGATGCAGATGACAAATGCCCTACTGTGCCCGGTTTAGTAAAATATGGCGGTTGCCCTATACCTGATACTGATAAAGATGGTATTAATGACGAACAGGATAAATGCCCCACTATTGCAGGTGTTGCCCGCTACCAGGGTTGCCCAATACCAGATACGGATGGTGATGGTGTAAATGATGAAGAGGATAAATGCCCCAATACTGCAGGTCCTGCATCAAACTACGGTTGCCCTGAAATTAAGCAGGCGGTAATTGATAAAATTAACTACGCTGCTAAAAATATTTTCTTTGCAACAGGTAGCTCTAAATTATTAGCAAAATCATTTAAGCCATTAAATGAGGTGGTTAAATTAATGGGTGACGATGCAAGCCTTAAACTGGATATTGACGGCCATACCGACAGCCAGGGTAAGCCAGATAAAAACCAAACACTGAGTGAAAACAGGGCTGCTGCCGTAAAAGCTTATTTAATAAGTAAAGGTATTGCAGAAAGCCGCTTAACTGCTGCAGGTCACGGACAGGATATGCCTGTTGCAGACAACAAAACAGCTGCAGGCCGTGCTAAAAACAGGAGAGTGGAATTGACAGCGAAGAACTATTAATAGATTAATAACGACTTTTAAAGCCGCCCCCGATTTTTTGGGGGCGGCTTTTTTATGTTGATATAGTAAAATTATTAAGCTGTAAACTGCCTGGTTTTACACAATTCATATTCTTGTGGGTCGGCCCTTTTAATCATTTCAATAAAAATACTTGTCAATTAATTTTATAACGGCAGAGAATTTTTGATTGTTGCTTTCCGTAAATGATTCTGGGGCATGGTACTGCAATACTTTATATGTTTTACCTCTTATAACCTCTAATGTATACCATGTACCATCGTCAATATTGTCTGCAAAGTTTTTTATTTCGTTAATGGATGTATCCGAATAATACCAGTATTTATGACTATCCCAGCGACCATCTTTTTTAGCAAAAGTGATTAAGGTATTGCCAAACATACTACCAGTCCAAAGACGCAGGGAAAAACTGTCTGTGTCTTTTATTTCAGATAAATTAAACTTCTGCATAATTCTTTATAATAGGCAGGAATCATTATTAAAGAGTATTCGTGTCTCTCAAATCTTGCATATAAAGAATCATATAGTAAGGTTTGCCCATTAGTTTGAAGAAAGCTGAAGATAAAAATTGAAATTATATAGTGTACTCTCTTTTTCATTGCTTACAATTTACATTGCTGTGGTATAAATTTCTCCCGACGCTTGATAAGCATTGTTAACAGGTCTAAATAATTAAATTACTTAAAATGCTTTAAACTATAAAGTGCGAATCAAAAAAAGTATCTGCATTATACTTTACATAAAACAAAAGCCTGCTCACAGAACAGGCTTTTTAACATTTTAAAGCATCCTTCTTTTTTAATAATCATTTTTAGCAGGCTGCGTTTTACCAGCATCCGTTTTTGCAGGCTTTTTAGTTTTATCTTCTGTTGGTTTTAATGCCGGTGGTACAGATTGCTTTGCAGCTTCTTGTTTATTATCTTTTTTACCGGTATCGGCCGCTGGCTTTGTAGACAGCTCGCTTTCTATCGGAATATTTTCCTGCGGTGTTTCATCAGTCATAGGTGCATCTATAAAATCGCCGGCATTGCCATTGCCTTCATCAACAGAAGTACTGTCGCCCTGCCTGAAAATACGCTCCATAGCATCAGCTGAGAGTTCTTCGGTATTCATGCTCAGGGGTTTTTCAAACTCTTTTATTTTACCAAATCCAAGTTTTTTATCGCCATATACCTTACTCATAAAAATACCCCACTTGGGTGCAGCCATTTCGTTACCGCCAGATGTACCTGAGTATATTCTGATAAAAGGGTCTTCGCAGCCCACCCATGTGCCCGCCAACAGTTCAGGAGTATAACCTATAAACCAACCATCTGCATTATCGTTTGTGGTACCCGTTTTACCTGCTTTTTCTACAGGAATATTATAACTGTTAAGCGATTTTGCTGTACCAATTCTTACTACTCCCTGCATTAGCTGTACCATTGTGTAAGCAGATGCTTCGCTAAGTACCTGTTTTGGTGTTGCATTAAATTCCTGCAACAGGTTGCCGCTTTTATCTTCAATACGTGTTACCAATACAGGTTCAATATTCAGGCTTTTATTGGGGAACATACTATATGCCTGCAGCATTTCAAGCATAGGAATTTCTGCTGCGCCCAGTGCAAGTGAAGTATAAGGTGGCAATTTTGCTTTTATACCGCAAGATTGTGCAAACTCAATTACTCGTTTAACACCCACCATATTTGTAAGCCGCACGGAAGCTGTGTTTTTTGAAAAAGCCAGGCAATTGGCCATTGTGCCACCACCACCAAAATTTCTCATTACGCCGCCATAAAGAACAGGTCCGCCGGGTATTTCTGTTTGGGGGGTATAACCTGCATCCTGCACCGCTAAAGAATAAATCAACGGTTTTATTGTTGAACCTACCTGTCTTTTAGCAGTAATATGGTCGTACTTAAACCACTTATAATCTATACCGCCTACCCAGCATTTTACTTCGCCGGTATGCGGATCCATGCAGGCAAATGAGGTTTGTAAAATTTGCTTATGGTATTTTATAGAATCATAAGGCGTCATAATAGTATCTTTTTCCCTCTTGGTATTCCATGCAAACACTTTCATTCTTACCGGGGTGTAAAAAGTTTTCTTTATGTCCTCATCTTTCATTTCTTCATCCTTCAGGTTCTTCCATCTTTCGGTAAATTTCATGGCAGCTTCAATGGTATTTTCATGCCCTTTCCACATTTTAGCACCATAAGCTTTTAAATTCCATTCTAATTTTTTTTGTATTACGGGCATGTGCTGCACCACCGCTTCTTCAGCATATTGCTGCATTTTAGAATTGATGGTGGTGTATATTTTTAATCCATCCCGTAAAATATCATAGGGTTCCCCGGTTTTTGGGTTTTTATGTGTGGCACACCATTCTTTCAGTTTGTCTTTTAAAACATCCCTGAAATAAGGTGCAATACCTACATTTTCATCCAGCTTTTTATAATTAGTAATAAGCGGTTTTGCTTTCAATTTTGCAGCCTCGTCTTCAGTAAGAAAATGTTGTTTGCAAACCACCATTTGCCCAATAACTGTATTACGCCTGTCAAGCGATGCTTTGGGGTGGGAGATAGGGTTATAAATAAAACCTTTAAGCATACCAACCAGCACAGCTGCCTCTTCAATTTTTAAATCTTTAGGTTCTTTTTGAAAATATAAACGGGAAGCATTGCGTATGCCATATACATTGCCCCACGGTGCCCTGTTAAGGTATAGTGTAATAATTTCTTCTTTTGTAAAATTGCGTTCCAGCTTAACAGCTACAATCCATTCTTTTAATTTTTGAAAACTTCTTTTTATAACATTTCCCTGGCCCTGGCCCAGCATCATTTTTGCCACTTGTTGTGTAATAGTACTGCCACCACCTTGTGTACCCAAAGTAAATACAGCACGGCCTACAGCCTGTGCATCAATACCGCTATGATCATAAAAACGTTCATCTTCTGTTGCTACCAATGCATTAATTACGTTAGGAGAAATTTCATTGTACTTTACTTCGCTGCGGTTTTCAGCATAATATTTCCCCATGAGTAAACCATCACTGGTATAAATTTCACTGGCAAGATCAGCTTCAGGATTTTCTAAATCTGTAACAGAAGGCATTTTGCCAAACAAGCCAAAATTGGCAGCCATAAAAAGGAGTACTACTAAAAGAAAGCCTCCAAAAAATATGCGCCATAAAATTTTTACAGAACGTTTCATAAAGGAATATAATCAGTAATGTGGTGAATTATTGAATGCAAAAATACTGTTTAATAAATGCTGCATACGCAAACACTGTTAAAACTTGCCCGGGTATAAGGTATTTAACAGGGTTTTGTAACCTGCCAAATCTTTATTGGTTTTAAGCACCTGCAGGTTATCATTTGTAATTATTAAAAAAGAGTACTTGGCAGCCGGCAACCACGAAACTTCCCGTGCTGCACTTTTCTTTATTTTATTGTAATAGTCAATTGCTGCATTATCATTAGCAAAAGAACCAATTACCAGCAGCGACTGGTTGGTTGCTGCGTCCAGTACGTCTTTGGTAATTACCAGTTGCTGTCCGTAGTAGTTTTCGTTATTGTACCGGGTAAAGGCATTTTTAGCTTCGTTTACATACATGCCATCTACTTTATCCAGTATCATAATTACGGTGTGTGGCGAATCTGGCTTTAACACAAACTGGCCTTTTACTGTAATGTTGGTCTTAACAGTATCTTTTATTATTACCGGTGATGTTGCAACAGGTAATTTAACTGCCGCAGGTGGTGCTGTAACCACTGTTGGCGGCGCTTTTGTAACAGGTTTATTATCCACTGGTACAATTACTTTATCATCTTCCATTCTTGTTACCTGTAAATTGGTAAGGTATTCTTCAATTTCTTTGCGCCGTTTCAGCACATCAATCATAGTGGCAGCTTTTTCCGCCATTAATGTATTGGGGTTGTTTTGAATGAGCACATTTAATCCGCTAATTGCCATACTGTCTTTCTTCTCTCTTACATAGTAAAGCGCCTCAATATACAGCAGTTGCTGCGACCAGTGATTAATTCCATACGCTGCATCTGCTTTTTTCTTTTCCTCAACTGCTTCTGCAAATTTGCCTTCTATAAAAAGATTATAAATGTCTTCGTATTTTTTAGTTATTTCTGTGCTTTTTGTATTTAATGCATTTGGCGTGTTGAGTATTTGCCATGCTTTGGTATTTACATATTTTGTGTTCACCAGGTTTTTATAGTATTCAGCTTTTTCTTTATTGCCCAATTTGTTGTAACAATAATATAAACCCAGGTATACTTCTGCATTATCTGTTTTTGCAGGAAAACGGCGCAGGTAATCTTCATATGTTTTTATCGCTTCTTCATAATCTTCTAATTCCGATTGATAAAGTTTTGCAAGGCTTAACAGGTTAGATGCTATTAGCGCATTGCTGCTGTCCAGCAACGATGGCGTTAACGGCAGTTGCTGCATCAATGTTTCATACGATACATCTGCCTGTTGTGCAGTAGCGTTACCATTACCATTGCTGCCCGTTGCTGCATTTTTACCAGTACCTGCCGGGGCATTGCCATTATTGCCACGTATGGTTAAATCCATTGCGGCTTTACGGCGCCAGTTATCTACATTAATACGGTTGCCCCATTTACTTTTAAATTCATTAAACCCACGTGATTTTAATGCGCTGTTATAAAAATACCATTCGCCTTTTGTGCTGCTGTTTGCAGCAAACAAATCAGTAACTGTGTTATTGCTGAAAGGGTTGGTGGGGTTATTGTTGCTATCATCTTTATAACCACTTTCTTTACGCAGTTTTTTTGCCAGCTTTTTTACAAACTCTTCTCTTTCAGCGGGAGTCATTGCCGCAATACGCTGCAAACTGTCTTCTCTTTCAATTACAGAAATGTTGTCCACAATTTTGGTGAGTGCATTGCGCCTTGCCTGTAACAAAGCCAGGCTTGCAGTAAGGCTTGTATCGCCAGCTAATTGTAAACTGTCGTACATGGCGGCAGATAATTTATAAGCCCTGCGTTTATAGGCAATATCGGCCAGTTGCAAATACGCCTTGTTACGGTATTTTACATTGCTCTCATTTTTTTCAATGCTTTTATTAAAATATCCTATTGCAGCAACTGTATCAGGAATTTGCATAGCCAGTTGTCCGGCAGAATAATATACAATGTCCCTGTAGGATTCAAACTTATCTTTTTTTGCCATTTTAGATAAATTGGCAATGCTGTTTCTTAATTGTTTTAAATTATCCCCGCTGCGCAATAGTTTGGCTTCATTTAGCTGGGCATATATATCCAGCAAAGGATCAACTGTATGTTTAGATGCTTTTACATAATAATCCGATGCTTTATCGGGCTGGCCGGTTAGTTCATACAATTGCGCCAGTAAAAACTCTCTCCTGGATTTATCCTGTTTATCGTCTGCATTTGTTAATGCTTTTTCAAGGTGTACTGCAGCGCTGTCATATATATCCTGCTTATAAAACCAATAAGCACTCACTTCATTCAAATCATTTTTTAAACGCTGTGGAAGATTGGCATCGTTTTGCAGCGTGTTAAGTAAGCCGCCGCTTTCGCCCAGTTCATTTTGCTCAATTAATGTTCGGGCAAACCATATTAATGCGTCGTTACGGCTTGGCGGCAGCGATGCAATTTTTTGCAGCAGGTTTCTTTTTTCTTTATTGGCAATAGAAATGTTACTGGCACTGGCAGACTCATTGCCACCTACCACACGGCTGTCTTCTTCACCCTTCTTACGTGGAAAGAGATTATAGTTAATAAACTGCAGTGTCATAGCAGCCGAATCAAAATCCTGCCGGTAATAATATGCTTTTCCAATAAGCAGGTAAAGATTGTCAATCCAGTCGTTTCTTAAATCATGCAGCAAAATGCCTGCAGTGCATTTATAAATTACTGAATCCAGTTCCTGTTTTTGCTGTGCGGTACTTTCCAGCGCAAAAGGGTAGAAGGGAAGTAATTTACTGTAATCATCTTTGGCACTAATTTTAGCCCTTTCAATTACAGCATTTAATTTATTGTTTGCGTTAAAATAATAATTATAATGTGTTATAGTGTTTTGTATCAGGTGGCGGGGCTTGGTAAATTTTTTTTCAGCTGTTTTTTCCGACCCCAGTTTACGGTTTTCGTATTTTTCCGGTTTCTTTTCTTTACCAAATGGGTCAATGGTCCAGGTGGGCTGGGCTTTTAATGTATTTATAATGCAGCAGGTAACTAAAAAAATAAGGGATATAAATAATGTTTTCTTCAGCATGAATCTGGCGGTTAGATAGCGGGGTTAAATATCGGTGTTTTTTAGCAATACAACGAGGATGAAAAGCATGTTTAATAATTTTTTATATGATTAGTACCACTAAAGTAGAAATACCCATTTTTATAATAACGTTGCTATTTAGAATGCCATTGTTTAACTTTAACCTCTTTTATAAATAAGCATGACGAAATTTGATACCAACAGCACTTTAAAAAGGTTGCGAAATAAGTACAGGCTGGTGGTTATGAATGAAGATACTTACGAGGAAGTGGTAAAATTTAAATTGAACCGCCTGAGTGTGTATATAGCTTTAAGCACTCTTTTTGTTTTACTGGTTGGTTTAACGGTTGCCCTGATTGTGTTTACTCCCCTAAAATATTACTTGCCCGGAACCGGCTACGGAAATGCGAAACAAATTAAAGAATACCGTGAGTTAAAAATTAAAGTAGATTCTATTGAACAGGCACTAAATTACAAAGAGCAGTACTTTAATAATGTACAAAAAGTACTGCAAGGCAATGTTTCAAAACTAGATACAACAAAGCTGGAACTGCCAAAAACTGAAACTAGTGATGAGTGACTAACTACTTGAACCTCAAAAACTAAGAAAATATGTTTAATTCAAAATCTAAAACATCGTTTGACGAAACCAAGGCTGGTTCCACTACTATTATTGGCGCCGGAACCGTTATTACAGGTAATGTTATAAGTAATGGCGACATACGTATTGACGGCACTTTAAAGGGTAATCTTTTAGCAAAAGCTAAAGTTTTGGTTGGGGCAGAAGGTATGGTTGAAGGAGATATTGATGGAAAACAAGCCGACATTTTAGGCAAGGTTACCGGTAAAATTAAAGTTGCAGACCTGCTTCATTTACATGGTAAAGCTGTAATAGATGGAGATATTGCCGCTGCAAAACTGCAAATTGAGCCTTCTGTTTCATTTAATGGCCAGTGCCAGATGGGGGCTAATATAGTGGAGCTTGTTAAGGAGCGTACTAATGCAGCCGTAAACGAGTAGGGGCTAAAATGTTATAATCTTCATCTTTCTTTTTGTATTAACGGCAGCTTGCTACCTTTGCGGCTGATTGTACTTTTTTGTAAAACCTTTATAAAGCCGCCATTAAAAATTTAGGGATGAATAATAACCGCAAAGCTGTGCTTCCGCTGATTTTGATATTCATTTTTTTAAACACTTTTTTTATTACAGGTCATTCTTTTTTTGAAAAACAAAATATTGATAATAATGTACTTATAGTGTCTAATGCTGTTTTATTTGTAAGTAATTTAGTCACACTTATATTATTAATAAGGTCTTTAAGAAACCCTAATCCAAATGTTTTTGTACGCAGTATGATGGCAGGCACCGTTATTAAACTCCTTATAATAGCCATCGCATTTGTAGCCTACGTTTTTGCTTTAAAAAAGAACGTGAACAAGCCAGCAATTTATATTTCCATATTTCTTTACTTCCTGTACCTTGCTGTAGAAGTTGCCATTGTGCTTAAGCTGAACAAACAAAAAAATGCCTAAACAGGAAGCCCCGCTTTTACAGCTGCAGGATTATTTGCCCGATGGAAGTTTTGACGGGGTGTTGCATTATCTTCAAAAACATAAAGTGCACCTTACCATAACCCGGCAGCGGCAAACCGTGCTGGGAGATTACCGGCATGCGTATGGAGGCCATACACACCGTATTAGCGTTAATGGTAATTTAAATAAATATTCTTTTTTAATTACCCTGCTGCATGAACTGGCACATTTGTTTACTTATGAAAATTTTGGCAACCGGGTGCAGGCACATGGCCAGGAATGGAAAAATGAGTTTAGTAAAATACTGGCGCAGTTCCTGCTAAAAAAAGTGTTTCCGCCAAATATTGAAAAAGCCTTGTTGCACACTTTGCAAAATCCTGCAGCCAGCAGTTGTGGCGATGAAAAATTACTGCGGGTGCTGCACCAGTACGATGCAAAAAAGGAAGGCGTGCATTTAATTGAACAGTTGCCGGAAGGCAGCCTGTTTAAGATAAATGGCGGCCGCATTTTTAAAAAAGGAGAAAGAATACGCAAGCGTTTTAAATGCGTAGAAGTGAAGACGGGTAAGCTGTATTTGTTTAGCCCGGTGTTTGAGGTGGAGTTGATATCTGCGTAGTGTTATTACTAACAAAGATGTGAAAAGAGAAAAGAAGAAAAAAATCCCCTCATTATCCTCTTTTTCTCTTTTATTCTCTTAATAAAATTTTATATCACAAATTTTTTATCATCCAAATGCTGCAACCATCATGCCCGCTGTTACCTAAAGGGCCAGGCAAATAAGTAAAACCCAGTTTTTCATACATCGGTACCGCAATAGTAAGCTCGGGCATGGTTTCAAGGTAAACATTTGTATAGCCCATGTCTTTTGCAGCATCAAGGCATTGCAGCATTAATGTTTTACCAAGCCCTTTGCCACGGGCAGCGCTGCCCAGGTATAGCTTAACCAGTTCGCAAGTGCCTTGCGGCAGGTTTTGAGTGGGGTATATGCCACAGCCTCCAAGTAATACACCATTTTCTTCTGCTACATAATAAATACTGCCGGCAGTTTTAAAAACTTCAAAAAGATTATCGGTGGTGGGGTCAAAATAAACAGTGCCGGGTTTATTGGCATTAAACTCTTCCAGCCCTTTGCGAATAATTTTTGCTAATGCGGCATTATCTGCAGGTAAAATAGTACGTATAATTATTCCGCTCATTTTTTAATTAAAATTCCTGAACAAAGTGCAGCAAATTTCCGTTATTATCTTTTATAGTAAAACCTTTTTTGCGTCCGGGTAAATCCAAAATTCTGTTTTCGGGGTATATTATTTCCCTTACGGCTAATTTTGTAAAAAGGCATTGTAAGTCATTTACCATAATGCAACAACTGCTGGTTGTAAAAGTGGTTTTATCTATACACAAAATAAAATGGATAGTAACACCTTCTTTTTGCAAAACCATTTGTGAGCCATGATTAGTTGCATTAAACCCTAAAGTGCTTTCGTAAAATCGAATGGTGGCATTAAGGTCGGTTGTATATAAAACAGGTATGGCTTGTACAATCATTTTAAATCATTACTGTTAAGATAAACTGTTTTTAAAAAAATAGCATATTTTCACCCTTAAAATTAAGTAAATAGCCCCTTGCCTTTTGCTGAAAAATATACTGAGGAAGAACTGGTAGCGCAACTGCAAAACCGCAGCCAGCAGGCTTTCTCATACCTGTATGATAACTATGCAGGCGCTTTAAATGGTATTATAACACGTTTGGTAGATGATGCCACACTGGCGGAAGACATTTTGCAGGAATCGTTTTTGAAGATATGGAATAATTTTTCCAGCTATGATGCTGCCAAGGGCCGCTTGTTTACCTGGATGGTAAACATTACCCGTAATCTTACCATTGATACATTGCGGAGCAAGGGATACAAAAAACAGCAAAAAATCTCGGCTGATGAAAACTCCGTAAGTAATTATGCCGATGGTACAGGAAAAGAAAAATTTGATGCACTGGGTATTAAAAAGCAATTGGGTAATTTAAAGCCGGAGCAGCGAAGCATTATTGATATGGCATATTTTGGTGGCTATACCCAGGAAGAAATTTCGAAGGAAACGGGTGTACCTTTGGGCACGGTTAAAACCCGAATGCGTACTGCTATTTTAGAACTTAGAAAACTGATAACGTAAAAAGTGAACGTACAGGAAATCATATCATCCGGATTGCTGGAATTATATGCAGCAGGCATAGCATCTGACGCCGAAAGGCAGCAGGTGGAAGTTTGGTGCAGCCAGTACCCGGAAGTGGCAGCAGAGTTAAACGCCATTGAACTGGGGCTGGAGAATTATGCCCTGGCAAATGCTGTGGCGCCTGCGCCTTCGGTAAAGGATAAACTTTTTGCACAAATAAATAATTCAGCGGCGCCGGTTGTAACCAATCCAGTTTCAACGCCTGCTAAAGTGGTTGCATTTAATGGCTGGAAATGGGCGGCGGCGGCAAGCATTGCATTGCTTGTCGGCAGTGCCATTCTTAATTATTCATTATATAATAAAGTTGAAACGGCCACGGCAAAACTTGCAGAAACTGAGCAGCAGTTAAACACTGCTAAAACAGAAACTTCAGGAATGAGAGATGATATGAAATTTGTGCAGCAAGGCCGTCAGGTTTCATTAACCGGGCAACCACAAATGCCTGATGCCAAAGCCAAAATATACTGGATGACAAATTCCGGCGATGTAATGGTTGACGCCAGCAATCTGCCGGATGCACCGGCAGGCAAGCAATACCAGTTATGGGGTATTGTTGATGGCAAACCTGTTGATGGCGGCCTGATTATCACTAACGATAAGGGCAAAAAATTCCGTATGCAAAAAATGAAAAGTTTTGGCAAAGCTGAAGCTTTTGCAATCTCCCTCGAAAAAGAAGGCGGTAATCCAACTCCCACAAAAGTGGTGAGTATGAGTTCAGGTAAAATTTAATTTCTCCTCAATCAATTATTGTTTCTAATTATTGTTGTTTAATGCAGCAATAAAGATTTTGTGTACGTATTTCAGGATAAATTTTTTTTTCAAAAAAGCAATCCAACCTTTTTCAAGCGCCGTACATGTTTGTATAAAACTTATTTAAAAAGATAAAACAAACAATTATGAAACAGGTTAAAAATTTCTTTTTTGCAGCCATAGCATTGTTAGCTGTAAACACATCATTTGCACAAATGGAAAAAACTAAAATGGTGGGTGGCGCTGCTATGTATCCCTCAAAAAATATTGTTGAAAATGCTGTAAACAGTAAAGACCACACCACATTGGTGGCTGCTGTTAAAGCTGCTGGTTTGGTGGAAACTTTACAAAGTGCCGGTCCGTTTACTGTGTTTGCACCGGTAAACAGTGCATTTGATATGTTGCCTGCAGGTACGGTTGATAATTTATTAAAACCAGAAAACAAAGCTGCTTTAACAAGTGTATTAACTTATCATGTAGTGGCTGGTAAATGGGATGCTGCTGCAATTGCCAAATTAATTAAAGATGGTAATGGCACTGCAGAAGTAAAAACTGTAGCAGGTGGTAAACTGTGGTTAATGATGAAAGGAAAAAAACTGATGATTAAAGATGAAAAAGGTGGCGTGGCAACAGTTACTATTAAAGATGTAAATCAAAGTAATGGTGTAATACATGTAATTGACCGTGTGTTATTGCCCAATAAAATGTAGTAGCATAAGCAAGGGAAGATAAAGCACTGTTCCGTAAGGGCAGTGCTTTTCTGTTTTATTTATTTAGTAATGAATATATAGCTGTATCTAAAAATTTCCCAAGGAAATAGTAATCTTCTTTAAAATATGCCTCCCGTACAAAATTTGTTTTTTCAAGCAAGGCGGCAGATGCAGCGTTATGCGGATTAATATTTGCCATAATGCTATGTAACTTCATTTGCGTAAAGCCATATTCAATTACAGCTTTTACGGCTTCCTGCATAAAACCTTTATTCCAGTATTGGGGAAGCAGCATATAGCCAATTTCTGCACGGTGGTTTTCTTTTTCTATGCGCCAGAGGCCAATGGTGCCAATTAGCTGATGTGGATTTTCGGGCAGGCAAATACATAAAGTAATACCATTGTTATCGTCAAAGTCTTTAATAATTCTGTTAACAAGTGCAGTTGCTTCGTCTAAATTTTTTAAAGGCTCTTTATCTATAAACTGCATTACCTGCTTATTGGTACGCAGTTCATAAACAGCCTGTGCATCTGTTACCAATATTTTACGCAGCAACAGCCGTTGTGTTGTAATGCTTGTAAACGATTCAAAATTAAGATTAAGCATGGTTTATATATTTTAGTACAGGCTGTAAAATTTATTAACTTTAAAGCATGATAAAAATAAAGCTTCTGCCTTGCTTGCTGCTTATTTCTTTACTTCCTTTTTGCAGCTATGCACAAAATTTTGGTGGTAATGCACCGTCGGTTAAATGGTGGCAAATAAACACACCAAAGGCAAGAATTATTTTCCCCAAAGGGTTAGACAGCCAGGCAAACCGCATTGCAACAGTTATGCATTTGCTGGATACTGCCACAGCATATTCCATTGGCGGGTCACAAAAAAAATGGAATGTGGTATTGCAAAACCAAACCATCATACCAAATGCTTATGTACGCATGGCACCTAAAATGAGTGAGCTGTACATGACGCCACCGCAGGACAATTTTAGTACCGGCAGTTTACGTTGGGATGATAATTTGATTATTCATGAAAACAGGCACATACAGCAGTTCAGCAATTTTAATAAAGGCATTACCAAACTGTTTACTTTTTTTCTTGGGCAAGAAGGGCAATTATTTGCCAACGGGCTTTTTTTGCCCGATTATTTTTTTGAAGGCGATGCTGTTTTCCAGGAAACATTAGTAAGTGCGCAGGGCAGGGGGCGGATGCCTTCTTTTTACAATGGCTTTAAATCTTTGTGGATGGCCAATAAAAAATATTCCTGGTCCAAATACCGAAGCGGCTCATTAAAAGATTTTGTGCCCGATCATTATCAAATAGGTTACCTGCTTACAGCTTATGGGTATGAAAAATACGGCCCGGAGTTTTGGAGTAAAGTAACAGATGATGCGGTGCGGTTGAAAAGTTTCTTTAATAAAGCTATAGAGAAATACAGTGGGGTGCCGTTTAAACAGTTCCGCTGGGATGCTATCAATTATTTTAAACAACAAACATCTGAAAAATCATCTTCGGGGTTAGACTATATAACTTCTGCCCAAAAAAATAATGTAACTGATTATGAGTTTCCACATTTTTTAAGCGATGGCAGAATCATCGTTTCAAAAAAATCATATAAACAGGTAAGCTCATTTTATATAATACAGCCCGATGGCAGCCAGCAAAAAATAAGCACAAAAAAATTAACGCTGGATGAATATTTTTCCTGCAACGACAATACAGTTGTGTATGCTTCTTACCAAAGCGACCCACGCTGGGGTAACAGGGATTACAGTGTAATTAATTTGGTTGATATTAAAAGCGGGAAGCAAACACAACTTACTGCAAAGTCAAAGTATTTTTCACCGGATATTAATGCAGACGGCACACAAATACTTTGCGTAAAAACAAATACAAACGGCACAAATAATATTGTAATGCTTAACAGTTTGGGAACAGAACAAGCCGTATTGCCCAATAACAGCAACTGGTTTTTTACATATCCTAAATTTTTAAATGCAAACAATGCCATAGCAACTGCACGTAACCCCCAGGGGCAAATGGCTTTGGTTAAAATAAGTTTAGAGAATGGATCTGCAGAACTGCTTACTGTACCTTCTTATAATGTAATGGGTTTCCCTTTTGTAAAAAATGATACTGTTTATTTCAGCCAAATGGATAACAATGCTGATAAAATATTTGCGTATGATACTAAAGCGAAAAAACTCTTCAGGCTTACAAACAACTTCAATGCCGTGTATGCCCCTGCTGTAAATGCAGAAGGTAAAATGCTGGTAAGCGCATTTACGGCCGATGGATTTCGCTTAACAAAAATCAACTTAACCGAAAACAAATGGACTGAAACAACAACCGCTGCTGCTCAGGATTTATTTACCAAAAACGCTTTACAAAATAAAGGGGCTGCATTAATCAATACGGTTGTTCCAAAACAGTTTAAGGCAACTTCTTATAAAAAAGGCCTTCATCTTTTTAACTTCCACAGCCGCCGTGCTGTTATTGAAGACCCTGAATATGGTTATACTTTTTACAGCGATAATAGTATGAGTAATTTCAGCAATGCGCTTACTTATACTTATAACCGTACCGATCTTAGCCACACTATTGGTTATACGGGTGTATACAGCGGCTGGTTTCCTTATTTAAATGTAAGTGCAGAACATAGCTTTAACCGCACTGTAGATACAGCTGTTGGTAAAAGTATGCAATACAATTCGGCAACTTTTAAAAGCGGCTTTTCTGTACCGCTAAGTTTTGTTGGCGGCCGAACTAATAAATTTTTAAGTTTTGGCGCAGGCTACAATGTGGAACAATATTTTTACAGGGGCGCAGGCAAAAATGTTTTTAAAAACAAAGCCATTGATTATGTAAATACATTTTTTTCGTTTAGTAATGTAAGCCGTAAAGCGCTGCAGCATATCAATCCACACTGGGCACAAGCTGTTTCATTCAGTTACCGTGATGCATTTACATTTAGAGACAGTTATAAATTTACCGGCAGTGCATCCTTGTATTTCCCGGGGTTATTTGCCAATCACAGTTTGGTAATTAACGGCGCATATCAAAAAAGAGATACGTTGCCGGATTTATTCAGCAAGTCATTTTCTTATGCTAGGGGGTATGAGGCCTTAAGTACAAGGCGCATGTATAAGATTGGCGTAAACTATCATTTTCCTTTATGTTATCCTGATGGAGGAATACCCGGGCTGGTATACTTTCAACGTATAAGGGCAAATATTTTTTACGATTATAATAATGCAACGGCAAGGGTTAATAATGTGCTTACAGAAATTAAAGGACGCAGCAGCGGTACTGAAATATATTTCGATACTAAAGTTTGGAATTCGTTGCCGGTAACTATTGGGGTACGATATTCAAGATTGCTGGATACCGATTTGCTTAACCCCGGAGTAAAAAACAGGTGGGAAATTATTCTGCCGGTTGGTTTAATACCCAATTAATCAGGCGGCAGGTAATTGCTCAATTATTTCATCCATTGAAATACCATTGTGGCTTTCATCATACACGCAATCTCCATTTTTTATTAAGAGTATTTGCGGCGACTCATGATAAACACTGAAATCTTCTGCAATTTTGTTTGAAAGATGGCGGTATTGAATTAAATCCAGGAAATAAAAATCAGCATTTGCAGTTGTATTATAACTCCGTTCAAGCCGGCTTTTTACCATACTGCTTATGTTGCAACGGGTACTGTGCTTAAAAATTACCTGTGGTTTTTGCTTGGATAATTCTTTAATAGTGCTTAGCTGTGCTTCGTCTGTAAGGCTAATCCAGTTCATTTGTATGTGCTGCTGCTAATTAATGAATAATGCCTTCTGTACCGGGGCAACCAACTCTTGATTTACGGCTGCTGGTACAGCTGCTGAAAAACGCAGCCATCAAAATAACAAGTGATGCGGCAAAAAATAGTTTTTTCATTACTGTAAAATTTCTGGTTAAAAAGAGTATTATTACAAATAGTTATACCGCAAAGGTATAATACAACCTCTAAACGGCGAAATTCGTCAAATATTACATAACAGGTAATTTCATATCGAAAAACTAAGTTAATTTTACGCCCTTAAATTATAAGCTTTAATAAACCATATCCATTTTATGTTACAATTAAATCGCCCTATTGCCTTTATCGACCTGGAAACCACCGGGGTAAGCCTTTCTACAGACCGTATTGTTGAGATTGCCATTATTAAGTTGATACCCGACGGAACAAGGCAAGTAAAAAGAAAACTCATTAATCCTCAAATGCCCATTCCCAAAGCATCCAGCGATATACATGGTATTACCGATGAAATGGTGAAAGATGCTCCCACTTTTAAACAGGCTGCCAATGAAATAAAAATGTTTATTGACGGATGTGATTTAGGCGGGTATAACAGCAACCGTTTTGATATACCTGTCTTAATGGAAGAATTTTTACGTTCCGGGCTGGATGTTGACCTGAGCAACCGTAAAATGGTGGATGTGCAGCATATTTTTTATACCATGGAGCCACGCACTTTAAGTGCTGCGTATAAATTTTTCTGTGAAAAAGAACTGGTGGATGCCCACAGTGCAGAAGCGGATGTAAGTGCTACCATCGATGTTTTTTTAGCGCAGCTTAAACGTTACCAAAACCTTGGCAACTCTGTTGAATCTGTTTTAAGTGTTATTGGCGAAGATAAAATTGTTGACTATGCACGCCGGTTTGGCTTTGATGATAAAGGGGTGGAAGTATTTAATTTTGGTAAATTTAAAGGCCGCTCCGTAGCCGATGTGCTTAAAGCCGAACCGCAGTATTACGACTGGATGATGAAAGGCGATTTCCCCCTGCATACCAAACAAAAGCTAACCGAAATATTCAACCGTACCTTGTTAAAACATAATTAACTGTTATTTGTGTAAAATTTGAAGCAGCAGGATTATTTTTTTTCTGTACATTTGAAATTGTTCAAAAGCATTCGGTGGAAAAACTAGTAATCATACCTACATACAACGAAAAGGAAAATATCCAAAACATTATTGGTGCGGTTATCGGTTTGCAGCAAGGTTACCATATTCTTATAATTGATGATGGCTCCCCCGATGGCACTGCCGATATCGTAAAATCCTTATTTGCCCAATACCCAGGGCAATTGTTTTTAGAAGAACGCCGTGGTAAACTGGGTTTGGGCACAGCCTATATTCACGGGTTTAAATGGGCAATAGAACGGGGTTACCGTTTTATTTTTGAAATGGATGCCGACTTTTCTCACAATCCAAAAGATTTGGAGCGTTTGTACCTGGCCTGTAAAGAAGGTGCTGATGTGGCGGTAGGCTCAAGATATGTGAAAGGCGGTGCGGTGCAAAACTGGCCTGCCAACCGTATAATACTTTCTAAAGGTGCTTCTGTTTACACAAGAATAATTACATGGATGCCGGTAAAAGATACTACTGCCGGTTTTGTTTGTTATAAAAAGGAAGTGCTGGAGACTATCAATTTTGAGGCTATCAATTTTGTGGGCTACGCTTTCCAGATTGAAATGAAATTTGCCGCCTGGAAATTAGGTTTTAAAATTGCCGAAGTGCCCATTACTTTTATAGACAGGGAACTGGGCGCCAGCAAAATGAATAAAGGCATTATAAAAGAAGGCGTTTTAGGTGTATTGCGCCTGCGCTGGCAAAGCCTTTTTAAGCAATACCGCAAACGGGTTACCAATACGGTTTATACAAACACCATGGCTTATACCAAAGCCTGATTCATCTCCTGTTTATTTACAGTTTATATTTGTGCCGCTTAATTTGTAAGCGTTAAAAATATTATTGCATCAATGAAAGTCAATTATAAAATTCTTAACCTTCCTTTTAAATATCCTTTTACCATTTCAAAAGGTACTAAAACACATCAGCCCACATTTATTGTGGAGCTGGAGTTTATGGGCATAAAAGGTTATGGCGAAGCGCCTGCTATTGCTTACTACAATATTCCGGTAGAAAAAATGGAAGCAGACCTGTTGCAGAAAAAATTATTTGTAGAAAAATTTGCCTTTAGCGACCCGGAACGTTACTGGCATTACCTGCATCATTTGTTTCCTGGTAATGCATTTTTAGTTTGTGCGCTGGATATTGCTGCATGGGATTTATATGGTAAGCTGAAACGAAAATCCTTACACCAGTTGTGGAATTTAAACATGGTAACTGCACCAGTTACTGATTACACCATTGGTATTGACAGCATTGAAAAAATGGTTGCGAAGATGAAAGAAAGGCCATGGCCGGTGTACAAAGTGAAAGTAGGAGTGGAAAATGATATTGAAATGGTGGCCGCACTGCGTAAAGAAACGGATGCAGTTTTGCGTGTGGACGCAAATGCCGGCTGGACGCTGGAACAGGCGCTGCAAAAAATTCCGCAGTTAAAAGAGTTGGGAGTGGAGATGGTGGAACAGCCCCTGGCAAAAGATAATTGGGAAGGGATGAAAGTGTTGTATGAAAAATCACCATTACCATTGTTTGCAGATGAAGCTTGTGTGTTTGAAGCAGATGTTGAAAAATGCCACAATCACTTTCACGGAATAAATATAAAGCTTACAAAGTGCAGCGGCATTACACCGGCCCGGCGCATGATTACAAAAGCACGTGAACTTAAAATGGAAGTAATGATTGGCTGCATGAACGAAAGCACCATCGGCTCCGCTGCAATTGCACAATTAGCGCCACTGTTAGATAAATTAGATATGGATGGCCCTTTATTGCTGGCAGAAGATACCGCTACAGGCATTGGTTATAATTTTGGAAAGATTAGTATTACCGAAAATGCAGGATTGGGAATTGAAACTCAATTGTTTTAAATTATCCAATTGCTTTGCATATTTCTTAAATGTTGTTATTTAATTTTAATAAATGATTGAAATTTATTTGGCAAAATAAAAATTCAGTCTTTTCTTTGCACCAGAAATGAAACAATTCGCTCACATACACCATCATCATACATTACCCAACGGGTAAGCATGCTGATTTGTATGTGTACAACATAATTTCAAAAGGCTTACCGTAAGGTGAGCCTTTTTTATTTTTTAATCTTTTAAAATAATTACCGGTTTAGCGAAATCATTCGTCTTAATTCGTGTAATTAGTGGCAACAAACCATGTTAAAAATTGCAATTCAAAAATCCGGCAGGCTGTACGAAGACTCCATGAAGCTGCTGAAAGAATGCGGTATTCAGTTGAACAATGGCAACAAACAGTTAAAAACTGTGGCAGAAAATTTTCCGCTGGAAGTTTTCTTTTTAAGAGATGATGATATTCCGCAGTATGTGTTTGACAGTGTGGCGGATATTGGCATTGTAGGTGAAAATGTATTGCTTGAAAAAAATAAAGATATCAGTTTGGTGCACCGTCTTGGCTTTGGTAAATGCCGCCTGAGTATTGCAGTGCCAAAAAGTTTTAAATATAAAAGCAATGAAGATTTGCAGGGCTTAAAAATTGCAACCAGCTATGCAGGCATTTTAAAAAAATACCTGAAGAAAAATAAGATTGATGCAGAGATACATGAGATTAGCGGCAGCGTGGAAATTGCGCCGGGTATTGGCCTGGCTGATGCTATTTGCGATTTAGTGAGCAGCGGCAGTACACTTTTTACAAATAATTTGAAAGAAGCAGAAGTAATTTTAAAAAGCGAAGCGGTATTAACAGCTAACAAAAATTTATCCGCAGAAAATAAAGTACTGCTTGAAAAACTGTTGCTGCGTATTAATGCTGTAAAAACTGCCAAAAACAATAAGTACATTATTTTAAATGCACCCAACAGGCAATTGAAAAATATTGAAGCGGTATTGCCCGGCATGAAAAGCCCTACCGTTACGCCACTGGCCACCGAAGGCTGGAGCAGTGTGCAAAGCGTGGTAAACGAAAATGATTTTTGGGAAGTGATTGAAAAGTTAAAGAAGTTTGAAGCAGAAGGTATTTTAGTATTACCTATCGAAAAGATGATAGTGTAACAGTGAACAATTTACAACTAACAATGAACAATCTATTTATTAATCCATTGCAAAGTGAATGGCAGGCAATTTTAAAGCGCCCTGCTTTTGATACAAAACAACTGGAAACAGTTGTAAGCAATATTTTAAGTGATGTAAAAGAGAATGGCGATGCGGCGGTAAAGAAATATGTTTTGCAGTTTGATAAAGCGGCACTAACAGATTTAAAAGTTACAGAAGCTGAGTTTGCGGCAGCAACAGCTGTTGTGGATGAAAATTTGAAACAAGCTATTGGTGTTGCGAAAGAAAATATCCAAAAATTTCATGCTGCGCAAAAAGAAGCGGTAACAAAAATTGAAACAGTTGCCGGTGTTACCTGCTGGCGTAAATCAGTGGCTATTGATAAAGTGGGCTTGTATATACCCGGTGGAACTGCACCATTGTTTTCTACTTTATTAATGCTGGGAGTGCCTGCTGTACTGGCCGGATGTAACCAAATTGTGGTGTGTACGCCAACAGATGCAAATGGAAAAGTAAACCCTGTTGTATTATACACAGCCCAATTGATTGGGTTGAAAAATGTTTATAAAATCGGTGGCGTGCAGGCAATTGCTGCCATGACTTATGGAACGGAATCTGTTCCGAAAGTGTATAAAATTTTTGGCCCGGGTAACCAGTACGTAACCTGTGCCAAGCAATTAATTAATAAAGATGGTGTGGCTATTGATATGCCTGCCGGCCCCAGTGAAGTGGCGGTATATGCTGATGAAACCAGTAATGCTGCGTTTGTTGCGGCGGATTTATTAAGCCAGGCTGAACATGGCATTGACAGCCAGGTGGTGTTAGTAGCTTGCAGCAACAACATAATAACTGCTGTGCAAACCGAAGTGGAAAAACAATTAGAGTTATTGCCGAGAAAAAGCATTGCAGCAAAAGCACTGGAGCACAGCCGTTTTATTGTGATGGAAAACGTAGATGCTGCTTTTGATTTGTTGAACGAATATGCAGCAGAGCATTTAATCATTGCATCGGGCAATGCAGCAGCACTTGCAGAAAAAGTAATAAATGCAGGCAGTGTTTTCCTTGGGCATTATTCACCAGAGAGTGCGGGGGATTATGCAAGTGGCACTAACCATACTTTGCCAACCAATGGTTATGCAAAAGCATACAGTGGTGTTTCTTTAGATAGTTTTGTGAAGAAGATTACGTTTCAGCAATTGAGTAAAGAAGGATTAAATAATATTGGCAATGCTGTGGAAGTGATGGCTGCAGCGGAAGGGCTGGAGGCGCATAGGAATGCTGTAACAATAAGAATAACCCCCTCCGCCCCCTAAAGGGGGAACCTGCGGAGATTGAAACGAAGATTGATTTGATGATTGTGTTTTTATCCCTGAAAGGGCGTAATGCCAATAGCCACGGGTGAAGCCCGTGGAGAAAAATATAAGAGCAGTTTAATAAGCCCTGAAAGGGCGTAATAAAAATTGCAAAACATAATTAAAGATGATAGTAGAAATTTAGTTGAACGGAGCGTCGCCATCGCAGTTCAACAGAATTATAAAAGCCGGTAACAAAAATAAAAATGGAATTCAACTTAAATAATCTCGTAAGAGAAAATATAAAATCATTAAAACCGTATTCGTCCGCAAGGCATGAATTTACAGGTAAGGCATCGGTATTTTTAGATGCGAATGAAAATGCTTTTGGTTCGCCGCTGGAAGAAAATTTTAACCGTTACCCCGACCCATTGCAGTGGCAGGTAAAATTTCAACTTGCAAGAATAAAAGGTGTGCCTGCGGAAAATATTTTTATTGGCAACGGCAGTGATGAAGTGATTGATTTGGCTTACCGTATTTTTTGTAATCCGCAAACGGATAATGTAATTGTTTGCCCGCCTACATACGGCATGTACCAGGTAAGTGCAGATATTAATGATGTGCCGGTGAAAAAAGTGCCGCTTACAAAAGATTTTCAACTGGATGTTGAAGCGATATTAAATGCAGCAGATGCAAATGCAAAATTGTTATTCATTTGTTCGCCGAATAATCCTACAGGAAATAATATGAACCGTAGTGATGTAGAAACATTGCTGAATAATTTTAAAGGCATTGTGATAATTGACGAAGCATATATTAATTACTCCAGGCAAAAAACATTTATACAGGAGCTGACAGAATATCCTAATTTAATTGTGATGCAAACATTGAGCAAAGCATGGGGCCTGGCGGCATTACGCATGGGTATTGCATTTGCAAGTATGGATATTATTGATTTGTTCAACAAAGTAAAACCACCTTATAATATTAACGAAGCATCGCAACAACTGGCATTGGAAGGTTTGCAAAACACACAGCAGGTAAATGACTGGATTAAAACGGTGGTGCATGAAAAAGAAAATATCATAACCGGGTTAAGCAGGCTGGCTTTTGTAAAACATATTTATCCTTCGGATGCTAATTTTATTTTAGTAAAAGTAACAGATGCAGATGCCGTGTATAATTTTTTAGCACAGAACGGAATTGTAATACGCAACCGCAATAAAGAAGTAATGTGCGAAAATTGTTTGCGTATTACAATCGGTACTGAAACGGAAAATAAATTATTACTTCAAACACTCAATAGTTACAAATAATGAAACCTGTTTTATTTATTGACAGAGATGGTACATTGATTAAAGAAGCGCCGCCAACTTATCAACTGGATTCTTTCAGCAAACTGGAATTTTACCCGGATATGTTTTTATACATGCGTAAAATTGCAGAGGAGCTGGGTTATGAATTGGTAATGGTTACTAACCAGGATGGTTTGGGCACCGACAGTTTTCCTGAAGATACTTTTTGGCCCGTGCATAATTTAGTAATGACGAGTTTGGTGAATGAGAATATTCATTTTAACGAAGTGTGTATTGACCGCAGTTTTCCTGATGAACATAAACCCACAAGAAAACCGGGCACTGGTATGCTTACAAAATATTTAAATAACCCGGCTTACGATATTGCAAATTCATTTGTAATTGGCGACCGTATTACAGATATGCAGCTGGCAAAAAATTTAGGCTGCAAAGGTTTTTGGTTAAATGTAGATGAGGGTTTAGGTGCCGCAGAAATAAAAGATACCATTGCGGCATTGAAAGAAGATACGATTGTTATTGCATCGCCGCATTGGAAAGATATTTATAACTACCTGAAGTTGCCGCCACGTATTGTTACACATGAGCGCAACACTAATGAAACAAAAATCAGTGTTACTGTAAATTTAGACGGTACTGGAAAAGCATCCATCAATACCGGGCTTGGTTTTTTCGACCACATGCTTGAACAGATTGCACGGCACGGAAACATTGATTTGAATGTGGTGTGTAAAGGCGATTTGCATATTGATGAACATCACACTATTGAAGATACAGGCATTGCATTAGGCGAAGCTATTTTAAAAGCGCTGGGAGATAAACGGGGAATTGAACGTTATGCTTTTGTTTTACCAATGGATGAATGCCTTGCACAGGTAGCCTTAGATTTTGGCGGACGTAACTGGATTGTATGGGATGCAGAATTTAAAAGAGAGAAGATTGGCGAAATGCCAACAGAAATGTTCTTTCACTTTTTTAAGTCATTCAGTGATGCTGCAAAATGTAATTTGAATATTAAAGTGGAAGGCGATAATGAACATCATAAAATAGAAAGTATTTTTAAATCTTTTGCAAAATGTATTAAACAAGCGGTTAAGAGAGATATTAATAATAATACTTTGCCCAGTACAAAAGGTGTTTTATAACCTCCTCCGTCTCTGCCAACTGGCAGAGGAACTTGCGAAGAGTATGTAAATGAATTTTCTTTTGTAGAAATGAATAGAAAAGAAAAACAAAATAATTAAGTGAGTAACAATTTAAGTTCCCCTTTAGGGGACAGGGGTTCTGTTGCTATCATTAAATACAATGCTGGCAATGTGCAGAGTGTTCAGTATGCTTTAGACAGGCTGGGAGTTACATCTGTTGTTACAGATGATGAGGCAATAATACGCAATGCCGATAAAGTGATTTTTCCCGGTGTGGGGCATGCAGGTTCTGCCATGCAAAATGTAAGGGAGAAAGGTTTGGATAAACTGATTGTTTCTCTTACGCAGCCGGTATTGGGTGTGTGCGTGGGTATGCAACTGATGTGTAATCATTCTGAAGAAGGCGATACCACTTGCATGGGAATATTTGATACAGCAATTAAACTATTTAAATCACCCGTGCTTAAAGTGCCGCAGATTGGCTGGAATTCGGTGTATGATTTTAAGTCGCCTTTGTTTAACGGATTAAAAAATGAAGAATACATTTATAATGTGCACAGTTATTATGCTGAGTTGAATAACGAAACAGTCGCCACATGTAATTATGTGCAACCATACAGTGCGGCTTTGCAAAAAAATAATTTTTATGCAGTACAGTTTCACCCGGAAAAATCCGGGAAAGTGGGGGAACAAATTTTGAAAAACTTTATTGAGCTATGATAATTATACCCGCCATTGATATTATTGACGGCAAATGCGTACGTCTTACAAAAGGTGATTATGCACAAAAAAAAGTGTATAATGATAATCCGGTAGAAGTGGCAAAGCAATTTGAAGATGCAGGGATTGAACGCCTGCATGTAGTGGATTTGGATGGCGCCAAAGCAGGTAAAGTAATTAACCTTGCTGTGCTGGAAAATATTTCAGCAGCAACAAAATTGAGAATTGATTTTGGTGGTGGTGTTAAAACTATAGAGGATGTTGAAAATATTTTTGAAGCCGGCGCTGCAATGGTAACCATTGGCAGCCTTGCAGTAAAGCAACCGCAACTGCTGGAAGAATGGTTGATGGAGTTTGGAGCTGAACGCTTTTTTATTGGCGCTGATGTGCTGGATGAAAAAATAAAAATCAGCGGATGGCTGGAGGATACCGGCGTAAATATTTTTGAGTTTATAGGAAAGATGATAAGCCTGGGCGCTGTAAATATTTTTTGTACAGATATTTCCAAAGACGGTGTGTTGCAAGGTCCGTCAATTGATTTGTATAAGCGAATTATGGAAGAACACCCCGAAATACAACTGGTGGCAAGTGGTGGCGTAAGTACAATTGATGATGTAAAGCAGTTAAAAGAAATTGGCTGTGCAGGCGCTATTATTGGTAAAGCTATTTACGAAGGCAGAGTGCCCCTAAATCCCCTGAAGGGAGCTTTGGAGGAGTATAATTATTTAAAGTGATTTTGTTTACGCCAAGATAAAAGTTGAATACAGAAATATTGTACAAGAGTGATTATTCATTTCTTTCACTGAAAGAAAAGAATAACAGAACAAGTTCGCCAATGAAGATGAACAATGATTTAATGCTGATAACAAAAAAATAATTTTAGTTTTCTAAATGCAAATAGAACAGCAAAATAATAGAGACTTGCAAGGCTCCCCTTTAGGGGCGGGGGGGCTTACTAAACGAATTATACCCTGCTTAGATATTAAAGACGGCCGCACCGTTAAGGGCATCAACTTTGAAGGCATACGTGATGCCGGCGACCCGGTAGAGCTTGCAATATTATACAGCGAACAGGGCGCAGATGAACTGGTGTTTTTAGATATTACCGCCACGGTTGAAAAAAGGAAAACACTGGTTGAATTAGTAAAGCGTATTGCCGCCAATATCAATATTCCTTTTACCGTTGGTGGCGGCATCAGCAGCGTGGAAGATGTGAGTGTATTATTGCAAAACGGTGCAGATAAAATTTCTGTGAATACATCAGCATATAAAAACACGGAGTTAATAAAACAACTGGCAGATGCTTTTGGCAGCCAGTGTGTGGTGCTGGCAATCGATACAAAAAAGGAAGCAGATGGTGAATGGTATGTTTACTTAAACGGAGGAAGAACAAAGACCGAAACAAAAACTACTGACTGGGCAAAACAGGCGGTTGATTTGGGCGCCGGTGAAATTTTATTAACCAGCATGAATAATGATGGTACTAAAAATGGTTTTGCCCTGGATATAACTGCAACTTTAAGCAAGAGTTTGCCCGTGCCGGTAATTGCAAGTGGTGGCGCTGGAACGATGGAGCATTTTAAAGAAGTGTTTGAAAATGCCAATGCCGATGCAGCACTGGCGGCAAGCATTTTTCATTATAAAGAAATTGAAATTGCAGCTTTAAAAAAATATTTAAGTAAACAACAAATTGCTATAAGGATATAGTGGAACGCTTTCTTTATATATCACCTGCTATTGTTGCCATTATAATTTTTATCTGGCTTAAAAATAAACAACAGAACAGAAGTATTGACAGGCATAACCGTATGGTTGATAAACAAGAAGAGTTATTACAATTATTAAAAGACAAAAAAGCGAACAATGAGCAAAACATCGATAACACCCCTTCAGGGGATGGGGGTAATTGATTTTTCTAAATATACAGATGGGCTTGTGCCAGCAATTATACAAGATGCAACAACCAATGTGGTATTGATGCTGGGCTTTATGAATGAAGCCGCTCTGCAAAAAACACAGGAGCTGCAAAAAGTAACTTTCTTCAGCCGCAGCAAACAAAGGTTGTGGACGAAAGGCGAAGAGAGCGGTAATTTTTTGGAACTAAAAGAAATTAAAGTGGATTGTGATAATGATACCTTATTAATTAAAGTAAATCCTGTTGGGCCGGTTTGCCACACTGGTGCTGATACCTGCTGGAATGAAACAAATACAAGCAACGATTTTTTAGCTGTACTGGAGAATATTATTACCGACAGGAAAAATAATCCTTCTGATAAATCATACACCACATCATTATTTGCAAAAGGGATTAATAAGGTTGCGCAAAAAGTAGGAGAGGAAGCAGTGGAACTGGTGATAGAATCTAAAGATGATAATAAAGAATTGTTTTTAGGAGAAGCAGCCGATTTATTGTTTCACTATTTAATACTGCTGCAGGCAAAAGGCTATAAACTGAATGATGTGCTTGAAGTGTTGCAGCAGCGACACAAAAAATAACTATAAGTTTCTTTCAAATAAAAAAGCCATTCATCAACGAATGGCTTTTTATTATTTCAGTTATTAGTTATTTAGCGAAGGTCAACCACTTCCACACCGGGATATTTTTTTGCATCAAACACAAACTGTGCATCGGCAACAGCGCTGGTAGTGTTCATGCTGCTTACAGAGTATGTAAAACGGTTTCCTGTTTTTTCAAAAACCTTGGTGCTGCTGATGGTTTGCGATGCTTTGTTTACAGACACCAGCACTTTATGAAATGCCTTGCTTTTGTCAATAGGTGTTAATTCCACTTCCTGTATACCCTTTGTTTCGCCATTTAATTTGTATAAAAAATCTTTATCATAAAAATTAGTAAACAGCTTTTGTGGCGTAATGGTATTATTGGTAGGGTCTAATTTTGTAATGGTTACTTCATTGCTTGATTTATCGTAAGTCCACACATTGCTGCCATCACAAAAAATTTCCTGGCCTGTAACACTTACACGGTATTTGGTGCCTTTCATATAAACAGTACCGCTTTTATTGCCCAGGCTTTTACCTGCACCATTCTCCATTTTAAGATTAAACTTAGCCGTTACACTTTTAAAACTTTTAAACTTGGCACTAACACCATCCAGCACTTTTTTAGCTGCAGGGTCGCTCTGGCCCATACCTTTTGGGGGTTGTGCTGTAACAGCAGTCATTGCAACAAGCATCACCAAACCACAAACAAATTGCTTCATTTTGTAAAATTATTTAATAAATAAGCCTTTTTTTAACGCCGCAAAGATAACTTAATAGATGGTTTTTTACAACCATTAGTTTACAATCTAAAACATAAGAAACTGTTAATGTAAAACATTCCCAAAAATAATACCAGCATGTCTTCGTTGTATAAAACAACAATTAACTATTTTGCACTCACTTCAACTCAACCATCTGGCTCAACTCAACTATTGATTCTTTATTACTCATTTTAATTTAAGGAAATGACAGAAAGAAACATTCCCCTTTCGCAAAGGGAGAGTTATGAGCCGTCGCAACTAACGGAGTTTTTATGGTGGTTGTCTACAGCAGAAAGGGAAATTTTAATTGACTCTGTAGTTGACCGCAACCGTTACCGCATCATCGGCATGACGGTTTTGGCCACCTGGGCCTTTGCCAGCTTTGCATGGACGTATTTTTTCAGTACTGTTGTTGACTCAACTGTTATTGCGGTTGCGCTGGGGTTGTTCATGGGTTTTATTATTCTTACTATAGACAGGGCGCTGATAAAAGGCATTACTAAGTTCAACAAGAAAAAATTTACTCCAATTCTTTTCCGGGGTTTATTAGCCGTAACCATCGGCACATTTATGGCGCAGCCTGCTGTGCTGTATATGTTCGATAAGGAAATTAAAATGCAAACATCGCTGGATAATGAAAAGCGTAAAATGGTAAAGCGGCAGGAACTGGATTCGCTGTACAGCAACAGGAAAACGGAGTTGCTGGCGCAAAAAGAAAAAATAAAAACAGCGCTGGATGCAAAATATGCGGACGTAAATGCTGCCCGCCAGAATTTTTTAGCTGAAACAGATGGCAGCGGCGGTACCGGTAAAGTAGGCATTAAAGATATTGCCCTTGCCAAGCGCAACGAATATCAAAAACTGGATGGTGAATACCAGGCTTTATTAAAAACTGAGCAGGGAAAAATAGATGGTATAGATAAAGAGCTGAATGAAATGGAAGGAAAGATAAAGGCAGAAGAAACTGCTTTTACGCAATACCTTAACAATGGTTTTTTAACAAGAATAGAAGCATTAAGTAATTTAATTAAAAGCAACACTGCTTTGCAATATCGCTATTACTTAATTGTTTTTTTATTAATGCTGATTGAGCTGATGCCGGTAATTGCTAAAACATTATTGCCCAGTGGCAGTTACGATGAAAAGGTTTTACTGAGAGAAGAAATGGAAATTGAAATTGCCCGCAGTAATATTCGTAAAGAGCAGCAATTAAAAGAACTGTACAATCAAATGGCGCATGAATACGATGGCGAAGCCATAAAAACTTTTTTCCGCATGACGAACGAAGACCGTACAGAAAAAATACGTGCCTTTAGTAAAAAATGGAAAGAAGAAAATCATCAAACCTTTGACGGGTTTTGGGAAAAAATGAAAAAAGAAATTCTGACCAAGCAGGAAAATTAAGCCATGATGTAACCCCCTGAGATGCCGGCCGAAAGGCCGGCTTTTTATTTAATTTAAATAACCGCTTTTTTTCAAAAACTTACCGGGCTTTTTTATATTCAAAATATCAGAAACAGCTGCTCTTTTATTTTTTGAGTTATTATAATAGCTTTCGCAAATTTTAAACCCAATCCAGTAACCTAAATCTCTTGGCCTGTCTGGGCTGTATAGATTATAAAGCCAGTATCCATAATCGTTGGCTGCAATATCTTTTTTAAAATGCTGTTTAAGTTCTGCTTCTTTACTATTTGCCCAATTATATAAATAGGTATTGTTAATTTTTCCGGTAATTAAATACGCAATAAAATCAGCGCTGCCTTCTTCAAGGCATTTTTTCAACAATGTAATTTCAGCCTTAATTTTTTGATTACGGTGTGCTTGTTCATGCATAACAGTAAAAGGCATGTTGTCAATGGTTCTTACTAACTCTTTTAAAAGCGGATTCGTAAATTGTACACTGTCATATTCGGGCTTGCTCCAGTAATCCATGCCTATTGCAATACCATATTTATTGGGCTGTCCACCAGTGTAGAATGCTGTAAACATAAAATATACATCTCCTAAATCAACAGATGGATAAATGTTTTTAAAATGGGCATAATATTTTTTTATTTCAGTTTCAAATTCAGAAGCCTGCTCTGATGTTTTTCTGCATTTAGAAAAATAATCCTTTTCTGATTCAATAAAATCAATAAAATTCTTAGCCTGCATTTTTTTATATTCAAGTACTTCCTGTAGACAATTGCTTGCTTTTTTAATATACAGGCTGTCGAAAATGCTTTGTTTTTCAGTATAGGATTTGTTTTGACATGCATCATACGCCAGCCAAAAATTTTCAATATCACCTGTAATAAATTTTGTATCTGCAGTCTGCGGCTGACCAATGGCAGTGGAAGAAAGAAGTATAAGAAAACTAAAACTAAGTGTGAATGGCTTTAAATACTTCATATTATAAAGATAGTTATAGTTTGCGTCTAAAAAGTTAATAAGTTTTAAATGTGTAGTTGGCTTGTTTAAAGAGGCAGCGTTTATATTTGCCCACTATGGCAAAAGCGGCTGGCGAAACCCCTTTAATGCAACAACATAATGCCATCAAGGCAAGATACCCTGATGCAATTTTGCTGTTTCGTGTGGGTGATTTTTATGAAACATTTGGACAGGATGCTGTGAAAGCATCTGCAGTTTTGGGTATTACTTTAACCAAACGAAATAACGGCGATGAAAACTCTTCGCAGCTGGCCGGCTTTCCGCACCATGCGCTGGATACTTATTTGCACAAGCTGGTAAAGGCCGGTTATCGTGTTGCCATTTGCGACCAGTTAGAAGACCCCAAACAGGCCAAAGGAATTGTAAAACGCGGCGTTACCGAATTGGTAACACCAGGTGTTGCCACCAGCGATAAATTACTGGAACATAACAGCAATAATTTTTTAGCAGCGTTACATTTCGAAGGAGATAAAATTGGCATGGCTTTTTTAGACATAAGCACCGGCGAATTTTTTTTAGCGGAAGGTGATGCTGCTTACGCTGATAAACTGTTGCAAAGCTTAAAGCCTGCTGAAGTAATTTTTCAGCGCAACAAACAAAAACATTTTAAAGAGCAGTTTGGCAGTAAGTTTTTTACATACACTTT